>NZ_CP014228.1:0-1200000 GCF_001553565.1 Actinomyces radicidentis
CTACGACACCGTCACCCACACCCTGGCACGACGCGACCGCCTCGATACCGCCATCGCCGCCCTGGCCGCCGACAGTGAGTTCACCCCCGTCACCGCCCGCCTGTCCTGCCTGAGAGGCATCTCCACACTGACCGGCTTCGCCCTCGCCGTCGAGATCGGCGACTGGCACCGCTTCACCGGCGCGACCATCGCCTCCTACCTCGGACTGGTCCCCTGCGAGCACTCCTCGGGCCAGACCCGCACCCAGGGCGGCATCACCAAGACCGGCAACACCCACGCCCGACGTCTCCTGACCGAAGCCGCCTGGCAGCACAAGAGCCCCTACCGCCCCGGCCCCGCCCTGCGAGCCGCATGGGCCAAGGTCCCCGGGGACGTCGCCACCCGGGCCGACACCGGCAACAGGCGCCTGAACAGGCGCTGGCAGACCCTGGCCAGCCACCACAAACGTCACACGATCGCCAACACCGCCATCGCCCGGGAGCTCGCAGGCTGGTGCTGGTCCCTGGCCGTCATGGACCACTAGAACCCCCGCAGACCGCGCTGACCGGCACCACCAGGGCCCAGAGGGGAAGCAGCGTGAGGAGGACACCGGCGATTCGACTGTGAGCACCCCCAAGGGCACGCTCGACCTCAGACAAGCCAGCTCCTCCCACCGAAACCAGCGTCATGCGGCACACAGACCCGCGCATATCAGGCTCTTCGCAGTTGAGGGGGTGGGTGGTTGAGCGCGTCGTTGCGGGGGTGAGGGTCGAGGTCTGCCGATGATGGAAGTTCTCACACTGACCATCTGCCGGAAGACCTCGACGTGCTCCACGCTACCTTTGCGACCCCTGATCTGACCGTGTTCTGCCGACTGGACGAGCTTGGTCTGGTCGCGGTGGGGCAGTGTCCCCAGTCGGACCGGGCGGTGATCGAGTGCCGGGTTGCGGAGCCGGATCCGTGGTGTCGGGGTTGTGGCAGCCAGGGGCTTTGTCGCGGGACTGATACGCGGTTGCTCGCGCACGAGCCGTTCGGACACCGCCCGACGACGCTGCTGGTCCGGATCCGCCGATACAAGTGTTCCGGCTGCGGGCGTTCCTGGCGCGAAGACCTCACCGCGGCGGCGCCCGCGCGAGCGAAGCTGTCTCGTCGCGGGATGCGGTGGGCGCTGGAGGGCATCGTGGTCGACCATCTCACGGTCTCGCGTGTAGCCGCGGGCTTGGGGGTGTCCTGGCACACGGCGAACACCGCGGTCCTCGCCCAGGGCAAGCGGGCACTGATCGATGACCCAGCCCGGTCCGTGCGGCGTCGCGGTGATCGGCGTCGACGAGCACGTCTGGCGCCACACCCGCCGCGGCGACAAGTACGTGACCGTGATCATCGACCTCACCCCGGTGCGGGACAAGACCGGACCGTCACGGTTGCTGGACATGGTCCAGGGGCGTTCCAAGAGCGTGTTCAAGACCTGGCTCGCCGCCCGTGCCCAGGCCTGGCGCGATGGTGTCGAGGTTGTCGCGATGGACGGGTTCACCGGGTTCAAGACCGCTGCCGTCGAGGAACTCCCCGACGCGGTCGCGGTGATGGACCCGTTCCACGTCGTGAGATTGGCTGGCGACGCGCTCGACGAGTGCCGCCGCCGCGTCCAGCGTGACGCATTCGGGCGCCGCGGAAGGAAGGAGGATCCGCTCTACAAGGCCCGCCGCACCCTGCACACCGGAGCCGGGCTGCTCACCGAGAAGCAGCAGACCCGCCTCGAGGAGCTGTTCGCCGACGAGCAGCATGTCGAGGTCGAGGCGACCTGGGGCATCTATCAGCGGATGGTCACCGCCTACCGGGAAGCTGACCGGGGACTCGGGAAGTTCGTCATGCAGCAACTCATCGACTCCCTCACAAGCGGTATCCCGGCCGGACTTGTCGAACTGCGCAAGCTCGGCCGGACACTGAAGCAACGGGCCATCGACGTGCTCGCGTTCTTCGACCGGCCCGGCACCAGCAACGGTCCCACGGAGGCGATCTGTGAGTCTGGAATCGGCCGGTCTGGGACTGGCTGGTCATGATGGATGTCGGCCGTGTCGACCGGGGTGTGACTCTCGAAGCAATTGGCCCGCTTGCGGTGTCTTTCCGTTGAATTGTCCGCCCGGGTCGGCGCGGCCGGCGCCGTCCGGCCCACCTCGGTGGCCTCATCAGGAGACTGCCCGACCCCTGCGGGGTCGTGGCCCATCACAGATTCGCCCCGACGTGACCTCTTCCCGGACCGGTGCCGGCCGCTCAGCGACCGTGACCCTGTCGGTTTGAAGAGAGGAGCGTCGATCGCCATGGCTATCGTCGCGCATGCCCGCCCGTTCGTCATCGGCGTGGATACCCACGCCCGCAACCACGCCATCTCGATCCTGGCCTGCCCCACCGGTGAGATCGTCGATGAGGCCCAGTTCCCCGCCACCGCAGCGGGTCTGTCACGAGCCGTGTCCTGGGGCGGACGACGCACCGGCGGCGACGCCGGCGTGCTCTGGGTGATCGAGGGCACCGGAACCTACGGGGCACGCCTGGCGCGCGCCGCATCGGATGCTGGATACGCGGTCGTCGAGGCCCCGCGCATGAACGCCCGCGCGAACCGCGGCATCGGCAAGTCCGACCCGTTGGACGCCCGCCGCATCGCCGCCGCAGCGCTCCCGCTCCAGGACACGCAGCTGCGCGAACCGCGCGCTGACGACGGTATCCGCGCCGCCGTCAAGGTGCTGCTGGCATCTCGTGATCACATGAGCACCGAGCGCACCGCGACGATCAACGCGCTCACCGCGCTGCTGCGAGTGGTCGACCTCGGAATCGACGCCCGCCGCCCGCTCACCGCGACGCAGATCGTCACGATCGCGGCATGGAGAACACGCGACGAAAACCTCGCCACCGCTACAGCCCGAGGCGAAGCCACCCGTCTCGCCAAGCGCGTCGCCGCACTCGACACTGAACTCAAGGACATCACCAAGCGGATCACCGATCTCGTCCGCCAGAGCCCTGCAGGCACGCTCCTTGACCAGCCCGGAATCGGGCCGGTCACCGCCGCCGTCGCGTTGACCGCCTGGTCGCATCTGGGTCGCATCAGATCCGAGGCCGCGTTCGCCAGCCTCGCCGGTGTCAGCCCGATCCCCGCGTCCTCGGGCAACACCGTCCGGCACCGCATCAACCGCGGCGGTGACCGACGCCTGAACCGCGCCCTCCACATGGCCATCGTCACCCGCATGCGCATGGACCCCCGCACCCGCGCCTACGTCGAGCGCCGCACCGCCGAAGGACGCAGCCTCCGCGAGATTCGTCGCTGCCTCAAGCGATACCTCGCCCGTGAGATCTACCGACACCTCAACACCGCAGCCCGGGCCCAGCTCAAGACGACTTGACAGACATAGGAGATTCAACGGACGACCCGAACACCTCCGCGGCTCCGCCCTCGGCTTCCGCAACCTCACCCACTACATCGCTCGGTCGCTGCTCGAAGCCGGAGGGTTCAGACCCCACCTACACCCTTGATTACGAAGAGCCCGAATGCCGCGTCGTCGAGGACGACCCGTGGTGTCGGAAGTGCGGTGTCGAGGGCGTGCCGCGGGACACGGTCACGCGTCGACTGGCGCACGAGCCGTTCGGGCACCGGCCGACGACCCTGCTGGTGCGGGTGCGCCGGTACCGGTGCGGACACTGCCGGCGCACGTGGCGCCAGGACATGACGCGGGCAGCGGCGCCGCGTGCGAAGATCTCCCGCGGCGGCCTGGAGTGGGCGCTGGGGGGCATCGTCATCGACCACCTCACCGTCACCGGCGTCGCCGCAGGTCTCGGGGTGTCCTGGAGTGCCGCGAACGCCGCCGTCCTCACGGAAGGCAAGCGGCGCCTGGTCGACGACCCCGCCCGGTTCGACGGGGTCACCACGATCGGTGTCGACGAGCACGTCTGGCGACACACGAGGCTGGGCGGCAAGTACGTCACCGTGATCATCGACCTCACGCCCGCGAGGAACAAGACCGGGCCGGCCAGGCTGCTGGACATGGTCGAGGGCCGCTCCAAGGCGGTGTTCAAGCAGTGGCTCGCCGCCCGCCCTGCGGACTGGGCGAAGCGGATCGAGGTGGTCGCGATGGACGGCTTCGCCGGGTTCAAGACCGCTGCCGCCGAGGAACTCCCCGACGCCGTCCCCGTCATGGACCCGTTCCACGTGGTCCGCCTCGCCGGCGACGCGCTGGATGTCTGCCGGCGTCGGGTCCAGCAAGACACCACCGGTCACCGCGGGCTCAAGGGCGACCCGCTCTACAAAGCCCGCCGCACCCTGCACACCGGGGCGAGCCTGCTCACCGACCGGCAGCGGGCACGCCTGGACGCAGTGTTCGCAAGCGAGGAGCACGTCGAGGTCGAGGCGACCTGGGGCATCTACCAGCGCATCGTCGCGGCCTACCGGGAGCCCGACAAGAACAAAGCGAAGGCGATGATGCAGGAGGTGATCGCTGCGATCAGCAGCGGCGTTCCCGCGGCGCTCGTCGAGGTCCGCAAGCTCGGCCGGACCATGAAGCAACGGGCCATCGACGTGCTCGCGTTCTTCGACCGCCCCGGCACCAGCAACGGCCCGACCGAGGCGATCTGTGAGTCTGGAATCGGCCGGTCTGGGACTGGCTGGTCATGATGGATGTCGGCCGTGTCGACCGGGGTGTGACTCTCGAAGCAATTGGCCCGCTTGCGGTGTCTTTCCGTTGAATTGTCCGCCCGGGTCGGCGCGGCCGGCGCCGTCCGGCCCACCTCGGTGGCCTCATCAGGAGACTGCCCGACCCCTGCGGGGTCGTGGCCCATCACAGATTCGCCCCGACGTGACCTCTTCCCGGACCGGTGCCGGCCGCTCAGCGACCGTGACCCTGTCGGTTTGAAGAGAGGAGCGTCGATCGCCATGGCTATCGTCGCGCATGCCCGCCCGTTCGTCATCGGCGTGGATACCCACGCCCGCAACCACGCCATCTCGATCCTGGCCTGCCCCACCGGTGAGATCGTCGATGAGGCCCAGTTCCCCGCCACCGCAGCGGGTCTGTCACGAGCCGTGTCCTGGGGCGGACGACGCACCGGCGGCGACGCCGGCGTGCTCTGGGTGATCGAGGGCACCGGAACCTACGGGGCACGCCTGGCGCGCGCCGCATCGGATGCTGGATACGCGGTCGTCGAGGCCCCGCGCATGAACGCCCGCGCGAACCGCGGCATCGGCAAGTCCGACCCGTTGGACGCCCGCCGCATCGCCGCCGCAGCGCTCCCGCTCCAGGACACGCAGCTGCGCGAACCGCGCGCTGACGACGGTATCCGCGCCGCCGTCAAGGTGCTGCTGGCATCTCGTGATCACATGAGCACCGAGCGCACCGCGACGATCAACGCGCTCACCGCGCTGCTGCGAGTGGTCGACCTCGGAATCGACGCCCGCCGCCCGCTCACCGCGACGCAGATCGTCACGATCGCGGCATGGAGAACACGCGACGAAAACCTCGCCACCGCTACAGCCCGAGGCGAAGCCACCCGTCTCGCCAAGCGCGTCGCCGCACTCGACACTGAACTCAAGGACATCACCAAGCGGATCACCGATCTCGTCCGCCAGAGCCCTGCAGGCACGCTCCTTGACCAGCCCGGAATCGGGCCGGTCACCGCCGCCGTCGCGTTGACCGCCTGGTCGCATCTGGGTCGCATCAGATCCGAGGCCGCGTTCGCCAGCCTCGCCGGTGTCAGCCCGATCCCCGCGTCCTCGGGCAACACCGTCCGGCACCGCATCAACCGCGGCGGTGACCGACGCCTGAACCGCGCCCTCCACATGGCCATCGTCACCCGCATGCGCATGGACCCCCGCACCCGCGCCTACGTCGAGCGCCGCACCGCCGAAGGACGCAGCCTCCGCGAGATTCGTCGCTGCCTCAAGCGATACCTCGCCCGTGAGATCTACCGACACCTCAACACCGCAGCCCGGGCCCAGCTCAAGACGACTTGACAGACATAGGAGATTCAACGGGCGACCCGAACACCTCCGCGGCTCCGCCCTCGGCTTCCGCAACCTCACCCACTACATCGCCAGATCCCTGCTCGAAGCCGGAGGGTTCAGACCCGCGCTACACCCTCGTTCGTGAAGAGCCACCAAACATTCCGTCGTGAAATTCGGGATAGGTGAGGCGGTGTGGCGCTAACTGCCGAGACTGCGTGGTTGTAGTGGTTGGCGTCCTCAGTGCGGCATCACATGCGCTTATAGAGACTCTCTGCTAATCTTCGGGGAGCTCAAGGTGTTCTTTCTCTTCGACTGTTTGCAAGACCATGAGCGCCACCTCAAGCGCCTGGATAGCGTCAACGCCGTACACGGTCTGCTCAAATGGTGGCCTCAATCCTGTCGATTGGATTTCAATCTGCCACTCGGAGTCATTATCCTCTGACACTGGCGACGGCAGGGATAGAGAAAACTTCACATCCCTTCCGTTTTTGGTTGAATATCGTCTTATGAACACAATCTTCCGCTTTGTAGACTCTGACACTTTTATGGTGTTATTTACAATAACTCATCTTTAGGGGTATATCAAGACTGTCGCTGAGATTGAGGTAGCGCGAAATGTCTTAGACACTTATTTTGGTGTCATAGCAACCAAGCGCTCGCGACATTTACTTAAAACTTTCAGTCAGAATCCGTGCTGCAGAGATGTCTGCGGATATCTCTGCAGCACGGACCGAGTCTGAGCCCTTGTTTTACCCGTTAGCTCCCGCCAAACAAGTAGCGTACTTGGTGGCAATGGCAGTCCAGCAGATGGCGCGCCCTCGCGCTCCACCCGGAGCCTTCCTGCACCTTTTACTGTCTCGCTCGTATGCCCGATCGCAGTCCCGCTTCGTGTGCATTGGAAGGGCGCTATTCGTCACGTTCGGCTTCGACAAGGTCGAGACCGCGCTAATCGACAAATTGCCCAATGAAGCCGAGGTTGAAGTCCAGGCGATCTCGTTGAGCGAGACTTCCGCCGGGGCGGCCTGATCGCTCACAGCACAAGTCGCTGCTGGCGTAGTGGGTATGGGGGCATCTTCCATCGCTGCAGCCTGCGGAATGCCATTGATGCTCGAAGACAGCAGTGCGACGCTCAAAAAGCCACCTGCTACAAGAGTTCTGCCCTTCACGTTCTTTTCCTTTCTTGAATTCTTGGGTGTGTCAAAACTGGCTCGCTCGCCATCAGGTGTCTGGTGAGAATACTTCAGTGTGAAGAGCGAGTCCGCGGACGCATTCGAAAATCAACTGGCTCGTAATATCGATCTACTACACCGCAAGGTGGGGGTATCCGGTGTGTAGCAGGCGGGTAGCGTCGGTGATACGCAGGCGCAGGTAGCCTGCCAGGCTGCGACAGCTGCCGGTGCTGCTGCCGCCTGAGAGCGTCTATGTCTGCTTGGTAGCGCATGCCTGTCTCCATCGTCGCGCTGGGCTCGGTGGTCCGCAGATCATTCTGGACACTTGGAAAGGTAGCACTCCGTGTCGTGCTTGCCCATAGGTAGCCTGTGCGCCAGGACTGTGACGTCGGGGTGCTGTTGTAGGAAGTGGGCAGTGTGTGGGCGACAATTGACCAAACTATCGAGCCGGGACGTCACCTGGCACTGCACGTGCCGCAGCCACTTCCTCTCGATAGAGAACTCCCTGACTACGAACTCGAAAACCGGCGAGGCATCACCAAACGGTACAACAGCTGGATCGAGAAGGATCAGCCAGGCGGACCACTCCCCCTGGTGCCATACGTCCTCCTCGGCGACGGGAGCGTCGTGCTTGGCAAGAAGACACGAGTCCAGCCGCCACCACAGTGCCTGGCCCAAGTGCCACTGTGCACCTGCGGGCATGCCATCACTCAGCATGCTCTGCGCCACCGCACGCGACTCGCACCGAGCATGACGGCGTATGGGCGGTGTGGAGAGTGTGGGTGCAGAAGATATGCCGCGCGTGAATAGACCGGCTGGACGTTGGAGGTGTTGCACCAACATCGTCGTGCCGTTCTGGATACTCACATCTGCGTCGCCAGATGCTTCTTGACCGTGTCCCGCCCGAAGCCGAGCTCCAGCCCGATCTCAATATAGGTGCGCCCCTGGGCGTGGAGCTGCTGGGCACGCCGCAGGTCATCAGTGGTGAAGCGTCGCCTGCGGCGGGGTGGCTGCGTAGCCTGTCGGCAGGTGGCACGGACAGTGGTCTCTGCGACGCCGACCTCGGCAGCGATCTGGCCGACAGACATGCCCGTGCGGGCCAGATCGAGGATCTGCTGCTTCTTGGCTGCGCTGATCGGACGGCAGCTGGTGTTGCGGATGCGGCGAGCCGTCGTGGTCAAGTCCCTTGTTGTGGTGTTCTTTCAGGCGGTCAGGGGCAGGGGTTGGGTGTCGTTGGTGAGGGTGTGGGTGAGTCGTTGCATGGAGGTCTGGGACAGGTAGCGGCGTTCGCCGTACTGCCACTCCTCGTGCTGCTCGAGCAGGACGGCGCCGATGAGGCGGGTCACGGAGTCTGGGTTGGGGAAGACCTGGACGACGTCGGCGCGGCGCTTGATCTCGGCGTTGACGCGTTCGATGGGGTTGTTGGACCAGATCTTCTTCCAGTGCTCGGTGGGGAAGGCGGCGAACGCGGTCAGGTCAGCCTCGGCGGCCTCGAGCATGTCGGCGATGTCCGGGAAGGTGCCTCTCAGGGAGTCGGTGACCTGGTGGTAGGTGGCGCGCACGGCCTGGGGGCTGGTCTGGGCGAACACCGTGGAGATGAGGGCGTTGACGGGCTTGGAGCGTGCTGATCCCAGGCGGGAGGTGATGTTGCGGGCGAAGTGCACGCGGCAGCGCTGCCAGGCCGCGCCGGGCAGGATCGCCTTGACGGCGGCCTTCAGGCCGGCGTGGGAGTCGGACACGACCAGGGCGACACCCTCGGGCCGGGAGGGCCCGCACACGGCCAGGCCCCGCTCGCGCAGGGAGCGCAGGAAGCTGGTCCAGAAGTCGGTGGACTCGCTGTCGCCCACGGCCATGCCCAGGATCTCGCGGCGCCCGGCGGCGGAGACCCCTACCGCGACGACGGTGGCCTGGGAGACGACGCGGTGTCCGACGCGCACGTCGAGGTAGGTGGCGTCCAGGTAGAGGTAGGGGAACCAGGTGTGGTCCAGAGGCCGGTTCAGGAAGGCACCGACCGTCTGGTCGATGTCGGCGCAGATCCGTGAGACCTGGGACTTGGAGATGCCGGACTCGCAGCCCAGGGCCTTGACCAGGTCATCGACCTTGCGGGTGGAGACCCCCTCGACCCAGGCGGTGGCGATCACCGCGTACAGGGCCTTGTCGACCCTCCTGCGCGGGGACAGCAGGGACGGGAAGAAGGAACCCCGGCGCAGCTTGGGGATGGCCAGGTCGACCTCCCCGGCAGTGGTCGCCACCGTCTTGGAGCGCGTCCCATTGCGGCGCGTGATGCGATCCGGGGTGCGCTCGTAGCGGGAGGCGCCGATCACCGCTTCGGCTTCGGCGTCGATGAGGTCCTGCAGTCCGGCGGCCAGCAGACGGCGGAACATCTCGTCGCGTGAGGCCTCAGGGTCGGCCAGGAGTTCCCCGATCAAGGCGGACAAGGCAGACTGATGGTGGGTCATCGCGGGTCCCTTCAGATGGTTCTTGGCGGAATCACACCCGCGATGACCCCCAGCCACCTCGACCAGCGGCCCCCGCGGGAATTGCCACCACGCTAAGGGACACACCCGCCGTCGTGGTCTCGCTCGCCTGCTCGGTGGGCGCTACGCTAGCCGTGCTCGGTTCCAGAGCCACCTCACCCGCAATGAGACGCTTGCGGAAGGCGAGTAGGGGCTTCCAGTTGTTTGTGTCGAGCTTGCTGAAGCGCACCGCTGCCGCGTGTCCTCCCCGCCGCCCCTCCGTCGCCTTCGCCGTCGCCGTCGCCGTCGCCGAGATCGGGACATCCTGACCTCGAGATCGGGACATCCTGACCGTGCCACGGTCTACGCCGCCTCCCGATGGCGAGCCCGGTCGGTCCGTGCGCCGAGCCCAGGTCAGGGCGAGCAGGGCCCGCGGACACGCAGCCGCCTCACTCCCCCGCGGGCTCGTCCTGGACGACCTCGAAGCCGAGCAGCTCGACGCTCATGCCGCGCGCCTTGTCGCCCTCGTGACGCCCCTTCGGGCGCCCGTCGGACCAGGCCTGGAAGGCCTCCTGGCTCTCCCAGCGCGTGATGACGAAGTAGCGCGACTCGCCGTAGACGGGGCGCAGCAGCTCGAAGCCCTCGAAGCCCGGGGCGGCGTCGGTGGAGTGGGCGCGCGCGGCGAAGCGCTTCTCGATCTCGGCGCCGGCGCCCTCGGGCGCGGTGAGGGCGGTGATGTTGACGAAGGACACGGGCGTCTCCTCGGTGGTGGCGGCGTCGTCGGCGCGGTGCGGGCCGACGACGGGGCGCCGTCGTCGGCGACCGGAGTCAGGCTAGCCGTCGCTGAACCCGCTCGGGATCGTGTCACGACCGCCGGGTACCCTGCGGGCATGGCTTCTGAGTTCACCCGCAAGGACGGGCGCGCCGTCGACGAGATGCGCCCCGTCACCATCACCCGCCGCTGGCAGGAGCACGGCGAGGGCAGCGTCCTCGTCGAGTTCGGCCGCACGCGCGTCCTGTGCGTCGCCTCCTTCACCGAGGGCGTGCCGCGCTGGCGCAAGGGCAGCGGCGAGGGCTGGGTGACCGCCGAGTACGCGATGCTCCCCCGCGCCGGCTCCGAGCGGAGCGGCCGCGAGTCCGTGCGCGGCAAGGTCGGCGGCCGCACGCACGAGATCTCCCGCCTCATCGGCCGCGGCCTGCGCGGCATCATCGACGTCGCCGCGCTCGGCGAGAACACGATCGCCCTGGACTGCGACGTCCTCCAGGCCGACGGCGGCACCCGCACCGCCTCCGTCACCGGCGCCTACGTCGCCCTCGCCGACGCCGTCGCCTGGGGCACCGAGCGGGGCCTCATCACCCCGCGCGCCGGCAAGCCGGTCCTGTCCGACTCCCTGTCCGCGATCAGCGTCGGCATCATCGACGGCGTCCCGTGCCTCGACCTGCCCTACAAGGAGGACGTGCGCGCCCAGACCGACATGAACGTCATCCAGACCGGCTCTGGGAAGTTCATCGAGGTCCAGGGCACGGCCGAGCACGCCCCCTTCGACCGCGACGAGCTCGGGCAGCTGCTCGACCTCGCCACCAAGGGCAACGCCGAGCTCGCCGAGCTGCAGGAGCGAGTCCTCGCCGGCCCGTCGGGCCAGCCCGTCACCGTCCGCAGCACGGACCTGGCCTGAGGAGAACACCATGAGCACGACCACAGCCCCCCAGATCACGGTGCCCGACGGCGCCCGCCTGGCCCTCGCGACCCACAACCCCGGCAAGCTCGCCGAGCTGCGCGCCATCCTCACGCGGCTCGTGCCCGGGCTGGACCCGGAGTCGATCATCTCCGCCGCGACGCTCGGCGCACCCGAGCCGGTCGAGGACGGCCTCACCTTCGCGGAGAACGCCCTCATCAAGGCGCGCGCGCTCGCCGAGGCGACCGGCCTGCCCTCCGTCGCGGACGACTCGGGCCTGTGCGTCGACGTGCTCGGCGGTGCGCCGGGGATCTTCTCGGCGCGCTGGTGCGGGCACCACGGCGATGACCAGGCGAACCTCGACCTGCTCCTGAACCAGGTCGCCGACGTCGCCGACCCGCACCGTACGGCGCGATTCAACTGCGCCGCGGTGCTCGTCGTGCCGGGAGCCGAGGAGCCGACCGTCATCGAGCGCTCCATGGAGGGGCGGCTGCTCACGGCGCCGCTGGGCGATGGCGGCTTCGGCTACGACCCGATCTTCGTGCCCGTCCAGGAGGACGAGCCGGGCGCGGCCGGCCGGACGACGTCGCAGATGAGCGCGGAGGAGAAGAACGCGATCTCGCACCGCGGCCAGGCCTTCCGCGACCTCGCCCCGGTGCTCGCCGAGCTCCTCGCACGCTGACAGCGCTGGGCCGGGGCCGCAGGCCCCGAGGACATCCCGCCCACCGAGTCCTCTTCACGTCGAGCTCGTACCTTTCGTCTCGAGACCATCATCCTTGCTGGTGGTCTCGCAGCGAACGGTACGAGCTAGACGGCGTTCATCCGCCCTGCCCGGTTGACGGCGCCGTCTTTACTTTCCACGACGGAAAGCACATACTTTCCATGTCTGAAAGGACAGTGGTCACTGTGCTCATCAACGCTGCTGATCCTCACTCCCCTGAGACCGCCTCATCGGGCCAGAACCGCTCATCGGCTGACGGGCGCCCCACGCCGGAGGAGGCCCGCGTCGCCCTCGACACCGTCAACGCGGCCGAGGCGCGCACCCGACAGCCACGGCGCCGGTGGCCCATCATCCTCATCAGCGTCGCCCTGGGCTCCGTCTTCGCCCTCGTTGTCGTGGGGCGGTTCCTCTGGGCCCTCGTGGGCCTGGTGCTCCTCGTCCCCGTCGTCCTCGTCATCGACGCCCGGTTCCTGCGGTCGCGCGGCACCCGGCGGCGCATGGAGGCCGAGTTCCAGGACCGGCGGTGGTGGATCGTCAACAGCTACGTACTGTGGTGCCTCCTGGGTCCGATCATTCAGGGGCTCCACCTCACCGGCGGCGCACTCACCGCCGTCGCCGTCGTGACGGGTATCCTCGTCGCCGCGCACCTCACCGTCTGCCTCGAGGCCTTCTACTCCTTGACGGGCGTCGACGGGAGTGACTCACGATGAGCGATCTCCCCACGCCGTCCCAGGCCCGCGCCGACCTCGACGTCGTCGACGAGGTCGAGGCCCGGTACGCCCACTGGCGCCCTCCTGTGTGGACCACCCTCGTCGCTCCCGCGGTGTACGGCCTCACCATGGCCGCACTCGCCATGCCGAGCCGGTGGGGCCTCCTCCTCGTTCTGCTGGTGGGTGTCCCGGTGCAGGTCCTCGTCGAGATCCGCTTCGGCCGTCCGCGTGGGACCCGGCGGCGCCTCGCGGAGCTGCCGAGCGGATCGCGTCGGTGGCTCTCGCAGAGCCACTTCGTGTGGATCTTCATCGCTCCGACGCTCATGAACCTCGAGGTGCCGTACAAGGCCGTGCTCGCGTGCCTTGCCGGCCTCATCGCGGCAGTCCACGTCTGGTTCTGCCTGCGCTGGTCCCGGACTGGCACCGATGCTTGATCCCGTCATCCACCCCGTCAACCGGCTGCGGATCTGCGCGGTCCTGCGCTCGGTGCACGCGCTGAGCGACGGTGGCCGGCTTCCCAACGGCGGTGAGATGCGCTTCAGCGCGCTGCGCGACGCCGTCGGGCTCTCGGACTCGGCCCTGTCCAAGCAGCTGAGCGCCCTCGAGGAGGCGGGCTACGTGGCGCGGCACCGCGACTACGGGTCGATGCGCGGTAAGGACGTCGTCTGGGTGTCGCTCACACCGGTCGGCCTCGCCGCCTTCGAGGGGCACGTCGACGCGCTCCGGGAGATCGCTGAGCAGTAGCCCTGGGCCAGGGCCGTGCGCGACTGGCGCACGACCCTGGCCGGCCTGGCCCCGGCTCCCGCGTCGAACACGTACCTTTCGCGTCGATCGCGGTGCTCGCAGTACCGACCTCGGCGCGAAAGGTACGCGTTCGGCGAGGTCAGCCCGACCGCCCCGCCTTCTGACCGAGCTCAGCGCGCCGTACGACCGAACTGAGCGATGGGGCGTTCCGTCGGCTGGGCTCAGCGCTCAGATGTCCCGATCTCGCGGTTCAGATGTCCCGATCTCGGCGTTGTGCGCCTGCTCGTCGAGACGGCGCTGGATGGCGCGGGGCGTGATCGACTCCTGCGCCTTTGCGAAGCCGTAGAGCCAGCGCCAGCCGAGCAGCGCGATCGCTCCACCGACGACGAGCGGGGCCGCCTCGTGCAGCGCCACCGCCGCGCCGAGCACGTACGCCCGACGCGCGAGCCACAGCGCGCTCGTGACCACGAGGACCACCACACCCTCCGGCGCGGGCGACTCAAGGTGGTCGCCGTCGCGCCGCGTGAAGCCCCAGGCCGCGAGCCAGCCCCACACGAGCGAGCCCAGCCCGTCCCGTGCGAGACCTCCGGCGACGGACATGTCGTGCCCCGACGCGGCGACGAGCACCGCGACCAGGACGACGGCGACGACGTCGGCCGGCACGACGAGCCACCAGCGCGTCCGCCTCCCGCGCGTCCACGGGCGGTCCGGCCCGTCGGGCACGGCGGGCGTCCAGCTGATCGGCTCCTTCACAGCGCTGAGCCTACGAGCGCCGCCGCCCCGTGAACCGGGACCTCAGATCTCCCAGGAGGCGCCGGCCGTCGCGGCCTCGAGCGGGCCGTCATAGACCTGGGCGGCCTCGGCGAGCGGCACGTCGTGCTCGGTCCAGGGCTGGATGTGGGTGAGGACGAGGGCGCCGGCGGGGGCGCGACCGCCCTCGCCGCTCGTGCCGGCGGCGAGCTCGCCGGCGCGCTTGCCGGTGAGGTGCATGCCGCGCAGGGTGTCGCGGCCCTCGACGAAGGCCGCCTCCGCCAGGAGGAGGTCGACGCCGTCGGCCATGGCCTCGATGCCGGGGCACAGGTCCGTGTCCCCGGTGAAGGCCAGCGACACCGTGCGCGGTGAGCCGTCCTCGCCGGCCTCCTCGCTGGGACCCTCGACGCGGTAGCCGTAGGCCTCGACGGGGTGGACCGCCTCGAAGGGCGTGATCGTCATGGGACCGACCTGGACGCTCTCCCCCGGCACGGCGGTGCGGAAGGTGAACTCGGTCGAGTAGGTCTCCGACGCCGGGGTGCCGTCGACGCCGTTGAGGCGGGGCAGCAGCTCGGACGGGCCCAGGGTGAGGACCGGCCCGAGAGCGCCCTCGGGGTACCAGCGGCGGAAGACGTGCATGCCGACGAGGTCGACCATGTGGTCGGCGTGGCAGTGGGAGATCGCCAGGGCGTCGAGGTCGCGCGGGTCGACGTGGTTCAGCATCTGCCCCATCGAGCCCGGGCCGAGGTCGAGGACGACGGACCAGGTGCGCTCGGAGCCGTCGGCGTCGGTCCCGCGCGCCTGCACGAGGTAGCTGGACGCGGAGGACTCGGGCCCGGACATGGAGCCGGTGCAGCCGATGACGGTGAGCTTCATGGGGTCTCCTCGGGGATCAGGAGGGCGGAACGGGGTCGGGGAGCGAGGGGGTGTCCGCCGTCTGCCGCCCGTCGGCGGACGACGGCGTCGCGGCGGGCGCGCCGCCGCCGAGCGCGCCGTCGCGGTCGGCGACGAGGCGGGCCGGGGCGGGCACGTCGGAGGAGAAGACCATGTGGGTCGAGCCGGGCACGAGGTCCGCGCGGGAGACGCGCCCGACCTCCGGGCCGAGGAAGCGGCGGGCGAGGACCGCGAAGGACTCGGGGTCCCCGGTGGAGCAGAACTCGTGGCGGGGCGCGGGCGCCTCGGGGTCGCGCAGGAGGTCGCGGCGGGCGAGCTCGCGGTAGACGTCCTTGGCGGTCTCCTCGCTGGAGGTGACGAGGGTGACGTCCTCCCCCATGACGTAGGAGATGGGGCCGATGAGCAGCGGGTAGTGGGTGCACCCCAGGATGAGGGTGTCGACGTCGAAGTCGCTCATGGGAGCCAGGTACTCCTCGGCGGTGGCCATGACCTCGGGGCCGGTGGTGATCCCGCGCTCGGCGAGCTCGACGAAGCGCGGGCAGGCCTCGGAGAAGAGCTGGACGTCGGGGACGGCCTCGAGGGCGTCGGAGTAGGCGCGCGAGCGGACGGTGCCCTGGGTGGCGATGAGGCCGATGCGCCCGTTGCGGGTGACACGGGCGGCGGCGCGTGCAGCGGGGTGGATGACCTCGATGACGGGGACGCCGCGCTCCTCGGTGTAGCGGCGGCGGGCGTCGTGCAGCACGGCGGCGGAGGCGGTGTTGCAGGCGATGACGAGCATCTTGACGCCGGCGTCGACGAGCTCGTCCATGATGCCGAGGGCGAGGCTGCGGACGTCGGAGATGGAGCGCGGTCCGTAGGGGCTGTGGGCGGTGTCCCCGATGTAGAGGATCTGCTCGCCGGGGAGCTGGTCCATGACCGCGCGCGCCACCGTCAGGCCGCCGACTCCTGAGTCGAACATACCGATGGGCGCGTCATTCACGCGCCCCAGACTATGAGCGGGCCTCCGGGTGGAGGAGGACGGCCACCAGTGATTCCTGCCACCAGGTGATCATGTCGTAGGCGAGGGCGAGCCCGCGCCGCCAGCGGGTGTCCTCGTCCTCGGTCTCCGGGGCGTCCTCGTAGGCGACGGCGTGGACGTCGTCGGCGTCCTGGGAGTCCTCGATGCCGAGGCGCTCGGCGAGGACGAGGCGGGCGTCGTTGAGGGCGCCGAGCCAGTGCCCCTCCTCACCGCGGCGCACGAGGACGGAGCCGGCCTCGCCGGTGGGCTCGAGGAGCTCGGCGACGACGCTCTCGAGCCGCTCGTGCTTGAGGGCGCGCAGGTGCCCGCGGGTCATGCCGGCGACCTCGACGGCGACGTCGGGGTCCTCCGAGGCGTCCGGCAGGAGCGCCTCGATGAGGGGGGCGAGGGCGGCGGGGGCGCCGTCGGCGATCGAGCGCCCCCCGGCGGGCCCGTCGACCTCGGGGTCAGGGGCTGTGAAGTCGAGGGAGGCGAGGACGGCCGCGTCCTCGGCGCTCTCCCCGTCGCGGACGACGGCGAGGGAGGGCCGTGCCGCGCCGTGCTCCCCGGCACCGTCCTCACCGGCGGACGCGCGGCGGGAGCGCTCGGCGCGCGCGGCCCTGTCGGAGGACGTCTCGGCGGACGCGAGGACGCCTCCGACCTGGTCGAGCAGGCCGGCGATGAACTCGCGCTCCCAGGCCTCCAGCCGGGAGGCCCAGCCCTCGGGGACGGCGAGGAAGCCGCGCATCAGGCGGCCGCGTCGGCCGCGTCCTCCGCGGCGACGGGCTCGATGGTGGCGCGCAGGCCGTAGGAGTGCATGGCGGTGACGTCGACCTCCATGCGTTCGCGGGCACCGCGGGAGACGACGGCGCGGCCGGCCGTGTGCACCTGCATCATGCGGCGCTCGGCGAGGGGCAGCGGGTAGCCGAAGTAGCTGTGGAAGACCCACACGACGTAGTCCATGGTGTTGACCGGGTCGTCGTGGACGACGGTGCACCACTCCCGCGCGGGGTCGAGGCGCGCCTCCCGCTGGGTGACGGGCTCGGCGACGGGGGTCCGGGGAGACATGGGGCAAGGCTAGCGGCGCCCTTGCCGTCGACGGCGGACGGTGCGGTCCCCGCGGGTCACAGGACGGCAACGGTGCCGTGACCTCGGCCTCGGCGGTGTTGGGGCCCCGGGTGCGTGGTCCTGCGCACACCAGCGCCTGCCCGGGGCTCGAGCGGCCCGGCCGGGAGGGCGGGCGACGGGACCGGCCGGCCGCCGCGACGCGCCATCAGCGCCACCGGCGCCGCTGGACCCCCAGCGACGCCGGCGCCACCGGGCGCCCGCCTCCGCACCAGCCGAACGGGCCCGCGCTCTCCCGCACACGGGCGTCCACACGCTAGGGTCACTGTCATGACAAGCCGCACGGCCCCCGCCCCGTCCGCCCCGTCACCGAGCACCGCCCTGCTCACCGACATGTACGAGCTCACGATGCTCCAGGGCGCCCTGCGCTCGGGCCGCGCCGAGCGGCGCAGCGTCTTCGAGCTCTTCGGCCGCTCCCTGCCGGCCTCGCGGCGCTTCGGCGTCGTCGCGGGCACGGCCCGACTCCTGGACGCGATCGAGGCCTTCACCTTCACGCCCGAGCAGATCGACTTCCTCCACCGCACCGGCGTCGTCGATGACACGACGCTCGACTACCTGCGCGACTACCGGTTCAGCGGAAACGTGCGCGGCTACGCCGAGGGCGAGTGCTACTTCTCCGGGTCCCCGCTCCTCACCGTCGAGGGCACCTTCGCCGAGGCCTGCATCCTGGAGACGGTAGCGCTGTCGATCTTCAACTACGACTGCGCGGTCGCCTCGGCGGCCTCCCGCATGACGATCGCCGCGCACGGCCGCCCCTGCGCGGACTTCGGCGCCCGCCGCGCCGAGGAGCAGGCGGCCGTGGCCGCCGCGCGCGCCGCCGTCGTCGGTGGCTTCACCTCGACCTCGAACCTCGAGGCCGGGATGCGCTACGGCATCCCCACCGTGGGCACCTCCGCCCACTCCTTCACGCTCCTGCACGACACCGAGGCCGAGGCCTTCGCGGCGCAGGTCGCGTCACTCGGCCCGGGCACGACGATCCTCGTCGACACCTACAACATCGAGCGAGGCATCACCCGCGCCGTCCAGGCCGCGCGCGACGGCGGCGGCGAGCTCGGCGCCATCCGGCTCGACTCCGGAGACCTCGTCGCCGAGGCCTTCAAGGCCCGCGCCCAGCTCGACGCCCTCGGCGCCACCTCCACGAGGATCACGGTGACGAACGACCTCGACGAGTACGCCATCGCGGCGCTCGGTGCGGCGCCGGTCGACTCCTACGGCGTCGGCACGAAGCTCGTCACCGGCTCGGGGCGCCCGACGGCGGCCCTCGTCTACAAGCTCGTCGAGCGCGTCGACGACGACGGCGTCATGCAGGAGGTCGCCAAGTTCTCCGAGGGCGGGAAGGCCACCGTCGGCGGCCGCAAGTGGGCCGGGCGCGTCCTGGACGCGGCGGGCACCGCCGTCGAGGAGCTCATCGTCTCCGCCCGCGAGGAGGGCGAGGCCCTCGCCGCGCTCGAGGCCGCCGGCGCCCGTCCGCTCCAGGTGGACCTCGTGCGGGGCGGCGAGATCGTCGAGGAGCACCGCGGCCCGCAGGCCCTCAAGGAAGCCGCGGAGCGCCACCAGGTCTCGCGCGCCGAGCTCCCCTACGACGCGTGGCGCCTGTCCGAGGGCGAGCCGGCCGTCCCGACGCGCCACCTCGACCTCGACGGCCGCACGACCCTCCAGGGCTGAGGCCCCTCCGAGGGCGCGCCCCCGCTCGGGCGGCCCCCTCCCCGACACCGACGACGTCGCCCGGCTCCCCAGGTGGGGAGCCGGGCGGCGTCGTGCTCGGTCGGCACCGGCTCAGGCACCGGCGGCCGTGGACGGTGCGGTGGTGGGTCCGGCGCTCTCCTCGCGTCGGAGAAACCTTCAGCGCTTGCCGACGAACCAGCGGCGCAGGGTCTGCACGCGCTTCTCGATCTCCTCGGTGGAGGCCTGGGCGACCTCGGGCCCGCCGCAGACGCGGCGCAGGTCGTTGTGGACGACGCCGTGCGGCTTGTTGGTCCGGCGGGCCCAGGCGGCGACGAGCTGGCTGAGCTCCTTGCGGGCGGCCTGGCGGCGGCGTGCGTCGTCGACGCCGGAGTTCGCCCGGCGCTGCTTGGCGGCTGCGGCCTCGCGCTTCTGGGAGGCGATCTGCTTGTCCTGGCGCTGGCGCAGGAGGGCGGTCACCTGCTCGGGCTCGAGCAGGCCCGGCAGTCCGAGGTACTCCTGCTCCTCGACGCTCCCGACCATGGCGCCGGTGCCGAACTCGCCGCCGTCGAACAGGACGCGGTCGAACTCGGCGGTGGAGCCCATGGACTCGTAGCCGCCCAGGAGCTCGTCGGAGACCTTCTCCTCCTTGTTGGCCTGCTCGATGAGGCTGTCCTCGGCCCACCCGAAGACCTCGTCCTCGTTGGAGGCGGGGCGGCCGAGGACGTGGTCGCGGGCGACCTCGAGCTCGTTCGCCAGGCCCAGGAGGGGCGTGACCGTGGGCAGGAAGACGCTGGCGGTCTCGCCGCGGGCGCGGGAGCGCACAAAGCGCCCGACGGCCTGGGCGAAGAACAGCGGGGTGGAGGTGCTCGTCGCGTAGACGCCGACGGCGAGGCGGGGAACGTCGACGCCCTCGGAGACCATGCGCACGGCCACCATCCAGCGGTCGGTCGACTCGGAGAAGGTCTCGATGCGGCTGGAGGCGCCCGAGTCGTCGGACAGGACGACGGTGGGCGACTCGCCGGTGATGGCTCGCAGCTGCTTGGCGTAGGCGCGGGCCCTGGTCTGGTCGGTGGCGATGACGAGGCCGCCGGCGTCGGGGACCTGGCGGCGGACCTCGGTGAGGCGCTGGTCGGCGGCGGCGAGGACGGCGGGGATCCACTCCCCCGTCGGGTCCAGCGCGGTGCGCCAGGCCTGGGCCTCGAGGTCCTTGGTGAGGGGCTCTCCGAGGCGGGCGGCGATCTCGTCACCGGCCTTGGTGCGCCAGCGCATCTCGCCGGAGTAGGTCATGAACATGACGGGGCGGACGACGCCGTCGCGCAGCGCGTCGGAGTAGCCGTAGGAGTAGTCGGCCTTGGAGCGCTTGATGCCGCCGGTCTCCTCCGCGTAGCGGACGAAGGGGATGGGCGAGGCGTCCGAGCGGAAGGGCGTGCCGGTGAGGGCGAGGCGGCGGCGCGCGGGCGTGAAGGCCTCGCGGATGGCGTCGCCCCAGGAGAGGGCGTCGCCGCCGTGGTGGATCTCGTCGAGGATGACGAGGGTGCGGGTGCGGTCGGTGCGGGCCCGGTGGAGGTTCGGGTTGGCGGCGACCTGCGCGTAGGTGAGGGCGACGCCGTCGAAGCGGGTGCCGAGCGCCCCCTGGCTGTTGGTGTAGCTGGGGTCGATGTGGATGCCGACTCGGGCGGCGGCCTCGGCCCACTGGTACTTGAGGTGCTCGGTGGGGCAGACGATCGTCACCTTGTGGACCTCGCCGGCGGAGAGGAGCTCGGTGGCGACGCGCAGGGCGAAGGTCGTCTTGCCGGCCCCGGGGGTGGCGACGGCGAGGAAGTCCTGCGGCCTCTCGGCCAGGTACTTCTCGAGGGCGGCGGCCTGCCAGGCGCGCAGCGGGCGCGACGTGCCCCAGGCGGCACGCTGCGGGTACGCCGGGGAGAGGTTCTCCGCGGCGAAGATGGAGGGCTGGTGCGGGTTGCTGGACGCCTGGGAGCCTCGTGCGGGGCTCACTGACCGCCTCGGCCGAAGGGGAAGCGGGGGCGGCGCGGGCCCTTGCCGCCGTTACCACCGCCGGGCTGCATGTCGTTGTAGATCTGCTTGCAGGTGGGGCAGACCGGGTACTTCGACGGGTCGCGCCCGGGGGTCCAGACCTTGCCGCACAGGGCGACGACAGGGCGTCCGGTGGCCGCGGCGGCGGCGATCTTGTCCTTGCGGACGTAGTGGGCGAAGCGGTCGGCGTCGCCGTCGTCGGTGGACTGCAGCTCCTCGCGCTCGAGGACCGCGGTGCCGGTGGAGGCGCCCGTGGCCGGGTCCGAGAGCGGGCTGCCCGGCTCGCTCGGGCCGCCGGGGGTGCCGGGGTCGGCGCTGTCCTGTGGCTGCTCGAGGGGATCGCTCATGGGCGCCAGTGTAGGTCCCGGCGCGGGCGACTCCCCGGGCGGCCCCTGTGGTGAATCTCGCCGGGCGCGCTGGACGACGGCGGGGCCGTCGGAGCCGGGCGCCGGGCGGGTCAGCGGCTTCGCAGGCTGCTCGCGGCGGCGGGGTCCAGGAGGACGAGGACGTCGTCGTGCCGCTGGAGGACGCTGGCCGGCAGGTCCGGGGTCAGGGGGCCGTCGACCATGGCGGCGACGGCGTCGGCCTTGCCCTCGCCGGTGGCGATGAGGACGAGGCGGCGGGCCTCCAGGATGGTGGCGAGGCCCTGGGTGAGGCAGCGGGTGGGGACGGCGTCGAGGTCGCCGTCGAAGAAGCGGGCGTTGTCCCGGCGGGTGGACTCGGCGAGGACGCCGACGTGGGTGCGCGAGTCGAGCGGGCCCCCGGGCTCGTTGAAGCCGATGTGGCCGTCGGAGCCGATGCCGAGGATCTGGAGGTCGCAGTAGCCGGCGGCGGCCATGGCGTCCTCGTAGCGGCGGCACGCCTCCTCGAGCGCGGCGTCGTCGGCGCCGGCGGGGGCCTCGGGACCGTGGAGGCTCGCCGCCGGCAGGTCCGTGACGGCGCGCAGGTGGCGCTCCATGAAGGCGTGGTAGCGCTCGGGGTGCCCGTCGGGCAGTCCGACGTACTCGTCGAGCATGAAGGCGATGGAGCGCGCGAGGCTGAGGCGGTCCTCGGAGCAGCGGCGGGAGAGCTCGGCGTACAGGGGCAGGGGGCTGGATCCGGTGGCCGTGCCGAGGACGGCGTCGGGGCGCTCGGCGAGGAGGGCCTCGACGGCGTCGGCGGCGCGCCGGGCGATGGTCTCGGGGGTGTCGAGGACGACGATCTCCATGGTGGGCCTCCTGGTGGCGGGTCCCGCTCGAGCGGGTCGCACCGAACTTAGGCGGCCCACCACCTCTCGTGCAATTTTCTGCGCCCAGTGAGTGGTATACGAGCAGATTACATCATCATGATCAATCAGAGCGCTTCTGTGCGACATTCACCCACCTTCCGTCACATCCGCCTACGGGGCGTCCTCATGACCGGGCCAGGTGCGGATCGTGGCGAGCACGCGCACGCCCCGGGCGTCGAGGAGGCGCCCGCCCTGCACGACGCCGAGGGCGCCCAGGGCGGCACCCCAGACGAGGCCGCCGACCAGCAGCGCCCACCCCCAGGACCAGGACCCGGCGAGGGCGATGACGATGAGGCCGGCGAGCGCCGGACCCGCGGCCACCACGACGGCGAGGAGGCCGATCATCTGGAGGAAGGCCGCGACGAAGACGCCGCCGGAGCTGCGCGAGCGCAGCGGGCTCTCGCCGGGCGGGTTCGTCTCGTAGGGCATGAGGACGCTCATGACGCTGGACCACGCGGTGCCCGCCCCGAGCAGCGCCGCGATGAGGCCGAGCACGGCCGGCAGGGCGTACCACGAGCCCGACCACGCCGCACCCACCAGTCCGACGACGAGGACGAGAGGGACCTGCCAGACGAGCGCGGCGGCGACGCGTCCGAGGCGGTCGTCGCGGCCCCGCAGGCCCGCCAACACGTGGGTCCACAGAGCCGTGGAGTCCATCCCGAGGTCATCGTGGAGGACCCACCCCGCGACGAGGGCGATGAGGGGCACCGCGACGAGCACGACCCCGCCCACCCCTCCAGGCCCGCCGCCCAGGCCGACGGACACGGAGGCGTCCGCGTCCGTCACCTCGCTCGAGGCGTAGCCGGTCGCCGTGGAGACCGCGATGACGAGGGCGACGGCGACGAGGCTGAGCGCCTGGGTGAGGTAGCGGGGATCGGTGCGCCAGTAGCGCAGGCAGCGGGCGGCGACGGCGGCCGCGGGCGAGGGCAGGAGGCGCGAGAGGCGCCGGTGCCACGGCAGCACCGCGCGCTCCACCGCGCTCCCCCGGCCCGCCGCTGCGTCGTCGGCGGAGGGGGCCGCGTAGGCCCGGGCGCCACCGGTCGCCCGGGCCGGCCCCGTCATGACCCGGGCGACGACGCGCTCCCACACGGGCAGCAGCACGGCCGGCAGGGCGAGAGCGCCGAGGGCGAGGAGCGCGGCGGCCACGGGCCGTCCGAGGGCGAGGTAGCCGGGCGCGGCGAGCGCCCACCCGAAGGGAGTGAGGCCGGCGACGCGGCCCGCGGCGGCGAGGCGGGCGCCGTCGAGCCCTCCCGAGCCGGCCGCGGTCGACACGAGGCTCGGGAGCGCGGCGCAGGCGAGGACGAGGACGGCGCCGATGACGGCGACGCCGTCGCGTCCCCGCCTCGAGCCGGACAGGCCCGCCCCGATGACGAGGACGCGGCTGAGCAGGACGCAGGTCGCCAGGGCCGCAGGCGCCATGAGCACCGCGAGGAGCGCCGGCCCCGGCTGTCCGGCGAGGCCCCACGTGAGGAGGGGCAGGAGCATCCCGAGCCCGGTGAGGATCCCGGGCAGGCCCGCGCCGGCTCCGACGGCCAGCGCCCGGGCGAGGCGGCGCGAGGGCGCCGTCCAGGCGGCCATGGCGCGCGGGTCCAGGGTGGAGTCGAGACCGGTGAGGAGCAGCGGCAGGAGCGTCCAGCCGAGCACGGTGAGGGCGCCGGTCGCGGCGAGCACGGGGGCGATGACCTCGAGCGACGCTCGTCCGCCGAGCGTCGCGGCGCCGGAGACGAGGCCCGCGAGGAACGCGGCGCCGTAAAGACCGCCGAGGACGGCGGCGATGATCATCCACGGGCTGCGGGTGACGGCGTTGACGGTGAGGCGCCACCTCAGTCGGACGAGGGTCGCAACCACGACAGGTCCTCCCTCGTCGTCGGGGCGCCCACGAGCTGGGCGAAGCGGTCCTCCAGGTCGCCGCCGTCGGCCACCTGCGCCGTCGTGCCGGCGGCCACGACGATCCCGCGGTCGATGATGGCGACGTGGCTGCAGAAGCGCTGCACGGTGGCCATGACGTGGCTCGAGATGATGACGGTGCCGCCGGCGGCGGCGAAGTCGTGCAGGATGCCCTGGATCGTCTGGGCGGAGACGGGGTCGACGGCCTCGAAGGGCTCGTCGAGGACGAGGACGCTCGGCGAGTGGACGAGGGCGCAGGCGAGGTGGACCTTCTTGCGCATGCCGGCGGAGTAGTCGGCGACGAGGGTCGTGCCGGCGTCCCACAGTCCCAGGACGTGGAGGAGCTGGGTGGCGCGCGGGATGACGGTCTCGCGGCCGAGGCCGCGCAGGAGCCCGGAGTAGGTGACGAGGTCGAGCCCGCTGAGGCGGTCGAAGGTGCGCAGGCCGTCGGGCAGGACGCCGAGGAGGGCCTTGGCCCGGCCCGGGTCGCGCCACACGTCGACGCCGTGGACGAGGGCCGTGCCGGCGTCGGGGACGAGGAGGCCGGTCGCCATGGACAGGGTCGTCGTCTTCCCGGCGCCGTTGGGTCCGACGACGCCGTAGACGGCGCCGGTGGGGACGGCGAGGCTGAGGTTGTCGACGGCGACCTTCTGACCGAAGGCCTTGCACAGGTGGGTGAGGAGGAGGGCCGGGGCACCGGCCGGTCCGGTGGGCGCGCCGGGGCCGGTGGTTCCCGGGGCGACGGCGTCAGGGCGGGGAGGGATCTCGCTCATGCCGCGACACTATGAGCCGGATCACGGCGCCGCCTCCTCCCCGGGGACGAGTGCGGGACGCCCGCGGGTCGGGCCGCGGACGGAGTCCCGAGCGCCGGCAGACGCGCGCCTCAGGCCCGGGCGCTCGGAGCCGCCCCGGCGCCGGCTCCGCCGTCGGCATCGTCGTCCTCCTCGCCCTCGGCGGCCTCCCAGACCTCCCAGGCGGCGTGGAGGCCGAGCAGGATCATGAGGGCGCCGGCGACGCCGTCGGGCAGGACGGAGCCGGTGACGGCGGTGAGCGCGCCGACGACGATGACGAGGACGTTGATGAGGACGTCGTTGCGGGCGGCGTACCAGGCGGCCTGGGTGAGGGAGCCGCCGTGGGAGCGCACGCGCACGAGCGCGAGGGCGCAGCCGAGGTTGACGAGGGCGGCGCCGGCGGCGGTGAGCGTGAGGGCGCCCGCGGCCGGGGCGACGGGGTCGCCGAGCTTGCCGAGGAGCTCCCAGCCCGCGACGGCGGCGGGGACGAGGACGATGACCGCGAGGGCGCGCCCGGTGGCGCGTCGGCGCTGCGCGCTCCAGCCCAGGGCGAGGGCCACGAGGAGGTTGATCGCGGCGTCCTCGCCGAAGTCGGCGGCGTCGGCGAGGAGGGAGACGGAGCCGATGCGCAGGCCGACGGCGGCCTCGAGGAGGCCGTAGAGGAGGTTGGCGGCGGCGACGGCGAGGACGACGCGGCGCAGGGAGGCGACGGGACGCCCCGGGGCGGGGACGGAGGGGGTGGTCACGGGCCCGATGCTGCCGCGCGGTGGGCGGGGAACGGCACGAGGCGCGCCGTCCCGGGTGGGACGGCGCGCCTCGTGGCGGTTGAGGAATGAGCTCCTCAGCCCCGGCTCACTTGGAGGAGACAGCCTTCTTGAGGGCGGAGCCGACGGTCAGCTTGACGCCGTAGCCGGCCGGGATCTGGATCTCCTCGCCCGTGCGGGGGTTGCGACCGGTGCGAGCGGCGCGCTCGACGCGCTCAACGCCCATGAGGCCCGTGATCTTGACGGCCTCGCCCTTGGCGACGGACTCCACGAGGACGTCCTGGAAGGCGCCGAGGAAGGCGTCGGCGTCGGTCTTGGTGAGGCCGGCCTTCTCGGCGATGGCGGCGATGAGCTCGGTGCGGTTGACGGACATGAATCTGCCTCTCGATCGTGGGTCGGCACCTCTGGCTCGGTGCCGCTGGCGGCAACGCTATGCGTAAGCGGGCCGTTTTGTCAGATATGACGGCGATTTCTCCGGCGTGGCGCGTCGTCTTCACCCGGGCCGGCGCCCCGTGAGTCACACCTGTCACACGCGCACCGGAGTGCGTGCGGGCGCGGCGTGCCGCGCCGGGTGGCGGTGCTCGGTACCCGCGGGGCACGGCCGAAGGCACTCGCCGCGGGGCCGTCTCACGCTCCGCGAACGGCGTCGACGAACCAGGACGTGATCGTCGTGGGGTGGGTGATCGCTGTGCCGACGACGACGGCGAAGGCACCGTGCTCGATGGCGAGCGCCGCCTGGGCGGGCGTGTGGACGCGCCCCTCGACGACGAGCGGGACCTGGGCGATCGCGGCCACCTGGTCGATGAGCTCGACGTCGGGGCCGTCGGTCTTGGGGCGCTCCCCGGTGTAGCCCGCGAGGGTGGTGCCCAGCACGTCGGCGCCGGCGTCCTGAGCAGTGCGGGCGTCCTCGAGGCTGCCGCAGTCGGCCATGACGAGGATCCCGGGGCGGGCCTCCTTGAGGCCGGCGACCGTCTGGGCGAAGGTGAGGCCGTCCGGGCGCGGGCGGCGCGTGGCGTCGATGGCGACGATCTCGACGCCCGTGGCGGCCACGGCGATCGCGTGCGTGAGGGTCGGGGTGATGAAGACGCCGTCGTGGCCGTCCTTCCACAGGCCGATGACGGGCACGTCCACGTGCTGGGTGATGAGTGCCAGGTCTGCCAGCCCCTGGGCGCGGACGCCGACGGCGCCGCCGGCCACGCAGGCCTGGGCGACCTCGTCCATGGTGCGCGGGTCGCGCATGGGCTCACCGGGGTAGGCCTGGGCGGAGGCGATGAGGCCGCCGCGCAGGCGCTCGAGGACGGGGCTGATCTGGGTCATGGGCTTTTCCTCCCTGTGGTGGAGCGGTCGGTGGGTCGTGGGTGGTCGGGCCTCAGCCGCGCAGTCTCAGCCACGCCTCGTGGGCGGCGCCAACGATGGGGGCGCTCGTGCCGAGGACGGCGGGGCGCAGCTCCGTGCCCGCGACGAGGTCGATGAGCTCGGCGGCCACGGTGGCGCGCAGCGGCCCCCACCACAGCCCGCCGGATCGGGCGAGCCCGCCGGAGATGATGACGACCTCCGGGTCGAGGACGGTGACGACCTGGGCGATGGCGCGCCCGAGCGCCACAGCGGCCTCCTCGTAGACGCGGGCGGCGACGGGGTCGCCGGCCTCGGCGAGCCGCTCGACGGCCAGGGCCGTGGTGACGTCCTGCCTCGCGGTGGCCTCGCGGTAGCGACGGGCGATCTGGGGCCCGCCGGCGACGGCCTCGAGATGGCGGGGCCGTCCGCAGGTGCAGGGCTCGCCCTCGGCCAGTGAGCAGGGCATGTGCCCCATCTCGCCAGCGAGGTGGTGGGCGCCGTGGTGGACCTGTCCGTCGATGACGACGGCGCCGCCCACTCCGGTGCCGACGGCGACGACGAGGGCGCTCGACGCGCCGCGGCCGGCACCGAGCCAGGCCTCCCCGGCGGCGTAGGCGTTGACGTCGTTGTCGACGTGGACGAGCGGTGCCCGCCCGACCGGCGAGGTCAGACCGGCGCGCTCGAGGCGGCCGGACACTCCCCCGGCGATGTCGGTACCGGGCCAGTCGGTGATGGCGTCCGTAGAGGACAGGACCGCACCGGTGCGCTCGTCGATGACGCCGGCGGACCCGATGCCGACGGCGAGCGGGTGCACGGGACGGCCCGCGCCGTCGGCCGTCGAGCCGGCCCGAGCGACGTCGGCGACGAGGCCGGCGATGGCGTCGAGCATCGCCTCGGGGCCGTCGTGGGCGGGTGTCGGCGTCTCGCGGACCTCGCCGACGAGCTCGCCGGCGGGAGTCACGAGGCTCGCCGCGATCTTCGTGCCGCCGAGGTCGACGCCGACGAGCAGGCCGGGGGCGTCCCCGGCCTGCTCGTCGGCGCGCGCCGCCCCGGCGGGGGCGGGCTGCGTCGTCGTCATCTCAGCGCGTCGTCTCAGATGAGTCCGCGCTCGCGGGCGATGGCGAGGACGCCCTCCTTGACCTCGCCCTCGAGGGCGCGCAGCGGGAAGGGCATCTCGTTGGAGGCGATGGTGCCCTGGGCCTCCATGACGGTCTTGAAGGAGCCGATGCCGCCGGCGTCGCCGGAGCGGCCCACGGGCACGAAGACGATCTCGAAGCCGGCGCAGATGCCGTCCTGGATGCGGCGGGCCTCGGCCCAGTCGCCGCGCTGGGCGGCCTCCCAGAGGTCGGCGTAGGGGCGCGGCTCGACGTTGCCGTAGCCGGGCACGCAGCCGTCGGCGCCGAGCAGCAGCATGCCGTCGACGACGCACTCGTGGCCGGTGAGCACGGCGAGGGGGTGGCCCGCCTTCTCGTTGGCCGCGACGAGGCGGCGGAAGGAGACGTCGTCGCCGGAGGAGTCCTTGACGCCGGCGAGGACGCCCTCGGTGCCGAGGCGCACGAGCATGGCGGTGTCGAGCTTCTTGCCGTTGAGGCGGACCGGGACGTCGTAGGCGAACAGGGGCAGGTCGACCGCCTCGTGGATGGCGCGGAAGTGGTCCTCGATCTCCGCCATGTCGTTGAGGGCGTAGAAGGGGCAGGAGGCCACGATGGCGTCGGCGCCGAGGGCCCGGGCGCGCTTGGCCTGCTCGATGACGCGCGCGGCGGTGGTGTCGATGGCACCGGCGAGGACCGGGACGCGGCCCGCGACCTTGGCGACGGTGCGCTCGATGATGGCGTCGCGCTGGGCGTCGGTGAGGTAGGCGGTCTGGCCGGAGGAGCCCATGAGGAACAGGCCGTTGACGCCGCCCTCGATGAGGAGCTCGATGAGGCGGTCGAGGGAGTCGTAGTCGACCTCGCCGTTCTTGAAGGGCGTGACGACCGGGGGGATGACGCCGGTGAATCGAGTGTCCATGGAGTGTGGTCCTTCGCTGTTTCTTTCGTGGTGCGGTGATGGGGCGGGGCGTCAGACCTCGAGCAGGGAGGGCACGGCGCTCAGGAGGGTGCGCGTGTACTCCTGCTGGGGGTGCGCGAAGATCTCGGCGGTCGTGTTCGTCTCGAGGATCTCGCCGAGGTACATGACGGCGATGCGGTCGGAGACGTAGCG
Source organism: Actinomyces radicidentis (assembly GCF_001553565.1). Classification (NCBI taxonomy): domain Bacteria; kingdom Bacillati; phylum Actinomycetota; class Actinomycetes; order Actinomycetales; family Actinomycetaceae; genus Actinomyces; species Actinomyces radicidentis. The sequence goes on from NZ_CP014228.1 coordinate 29,144, forward strand.
GACCGTGTTGATGTCGTGGCTGATGAAGACCAGGCCGAGGCCGAGGGTCGCCTTGAGGTCCTGGAGGAGGTTGAGGACCTGGGCGCGCACGGAGACGTCGAGCGCGCTCGTGGGCTCGTCGGCGACGATGATGTCCGGGTCGAGGGCCAGGGCGCGCGCGATGGCCACGCGCTGACGCTGCCCTCCGGAGATCTGTCGGGGCAGGACGTCCAGCGTCGAGGCCGGCAGGCCGACCAGGTGGAGGAGGTCCCTCACCCGCGCCTCTCGCTCGCGCGGCGAGCCGATCCCGTGGACGTTGAGCGGGTCGATGAGGGTGTCGTGCACGATCATGCGCGGGTTGAGCGCCGTGGCGGGGTCCTGGAAGACCACGGAGACGGAGCGCCCGAGCTCTCGCCGGTCCGCGGCGGAGCCGCACAGCGGCCGTCCCTTGAAGAGGACCTCGCCGCTCGTGAGCGCCTGGAGGCCGACCATGACGCGCGCGGTGGTCGACTTCCCGCAGCCGGACTCGCCGACGAGGCCGAGGGTCTCGCCGCGGCGGACCGACAGGCTCACGTCGTTGACGGCGTGGACCGTGTCCGGGCGGAAGAGCTTGCCCGTGCGCGACTTGTGGATGACGTGTGCGTGGCGGAGCTCGACGACGGGATCGGTCGCCGCGTTCCAGCCCTCGTTCCTGCTGGCGTTCATGAGTGGGACTCCTCCCCCAGGATCGCCTCGAGCTCGGGCGTGATGGCGTAGTAGTGCTCCGTCGAGCCGGCGACGGGCTTGAGGACGGGCCGGGTCTCGAGCCCGACGGTCGGGTGGTCCGAGCGGGGGGCGAAGCGGTCGCCCTTGACGAACTCCGAGGGGCTCGGCACGGTGCCGCGCACCTGGTGGAGCCTGTTGGACCCGGACTCGATGGACAGGACCGCGCCGAGGAGGCCGCGGGTGTACTCGTGGACGGGGTTCGACAGCAGCTCGGTGGTGCCCGCCTGCTCGACGACCTGCCCCGCGTACATGACGGTGATCCGGTGCGCGACCTTGGCGACGAGGGCGAGGTCGTGGCTGACGAAGACCATCGCGAAGCCGAGCTTCTCGCGCAGGTCGTTGAGCAGGTCGATGACCTGCTTCTGGACCGTGACGTCGAGGGCCGTCGTCGGCTCGTCGGCGATGACGAGGCTCGGGTCCCGGGTGAGGGCCATGGCGATGAGGACGCGCTGGCGCTGGCCGCCGGAGAGCTCGTGGGGGTAGCTCTTGAGGGTGCGGACCGGGTCGAGGCCGACGAGCTCGAGGAGCTCCTCGGCGCTGCGGGTGCCGCCGCGCCGGGTCAGCTGCTTCATCTGCGCGCTGATGAGCATGGAGGGGTTGAGGGACGACAGCGCGTCCTGGTAGATCATGCTCATCTCGTGGCCGCGCAGGGCGTTGCGCTCCGCGGGCGAGAGCTCGAGGAGGTTGCGCCCCTTGAAGAGGATCTCCCCGGTGATGCGGGCGGTGTCGGGCAGGAGCCCCATGACGGCCATCGAGGTGATCGACTTGCCGCAGCCGGACTCGCCGACGAGGCCCATGGTCTCGCCGGGGCGCACGGAGAAGGAGACGTTGTCGACGATGTTGACGTCGCCGTGCTGGGCCGGGAAGGCGATCGACAGGTTCTTGACCTCGAGGACGGGCTCGGCCTCCGGCGTCGGGTAGACGAGCCGGTCGCGGCGGGCGAGCTCGGCGCTCCGCAGCGAGGCGAGGCGCTCCGAGAGCGGGACCTGCTCGGTGGCGGCGGCGACGACGGCCGGGCCGCCGGGGCGGTCGGCGACGGAGGTCTCGTTGACGGCGCCAGGCGCCTCGGCTCCGGCGTCGGGCGCGAGCTCGTGGTCGGCGGGGACGACGCCCTTGGCGGCGAGGGACTCCTCGGCCTCCTTCCACGCCCGGTCGGTGTCCGCGGCGGCCATGACGGCCTCGTCGGCCTCGACGTCGACGTGCCTGCGGATCCGCGGCGATGCCATGGCGTCGGTGAGGCCCTCCGAGAGGATGTTGAGGCACAGGGTCGTGATGAGGATCATGAGGCCCGGGAAGAACGTGGGCCACCAGTGACCGGACAGGAGCAGCGCCTTGCCCTCGGAGAGCATGTTGCCCCAGGTCGGGGTGTTGACGCTCTTGATGCCCGCGCCGATGAAGGACAGCGAGGCCTCGAAGACGATCGCGTCGGCGACGAGGACGGTCGCGTAGACCATGATCGGCGCGATGCAGTTGCGCATCACGTGCTTGATGAGGATCCACGGCACGCGCGCCCCCATGACGCGGGAGGCGGCGACGTAGTCCTCGCCGAACTGGCTCATGATGTTGGCGCGCACGACGCGGGTGAGCTGGGGCGTGTAGACGATGGCGGTCGCCAGGATGATGACGGGGACCATCGGCATGCGGGTGGACAGCGCGAGGACGAGCACCGCGGCGAGGGCGATGCCGGGGAAGGACATGACGACGTCGAGGACGCGCATGACGACCTCGCCGACCCACTTGCGGCTCGTCGCCGCGATGGAGCCGAGGACAGCGGCGGCCAGGAGCGCGACGACCGTGGCGCTGAGGCCGACGACGAGGGAGACGCGCGCGCCGTAGACGGCGCGGGAGAAGATATCGCGGCCGGCGTCGTCGGTGCCGAAGAGGTGGCCGGTGCTGGGGGCGACGGCCGAGTCGGTGACGTTGACCTGGATGCCGTTGACGTTGGTGACGGTGGTGGTCGAGGCCAGTCCGGTGGCGCGCGGGCTGTAGGGCGCGACGAGCGGCGCGAGGATCGCCATGAGCGCGATGAGCACGAGGACGACGACCGCGATCTTGGAGCCCGTGGGCATGGCGCGCCAGCCCTGGAAGCGCAGGCCGGGCTTCGAGGCCTTCGCGAGGTTCTGCTTGCGGCGGGACATCAGACGCTCCTGATTCGCGGGTTGACGAGGACGTAGAGCATGTCGACGACGATGTTGATGACGATGAAGGCCAGGGCGACGGTGATGGAGACGCCCTGGACGATGTTGACGTCGTTGCGGGTGATGCCCTGGAAGATGAGCTGGCCCATGCCCTGGATGTTGAAGATCATCTCGATGACGACGGCGCCGCCCATGGCGTAGCCCAGGCGCAGGCCGAGGACGGTGAGCGGGGTGATGAGGGCGTTGCGCAGGACGTTGCGTCCGACGACGACGCGCTTGGGGATGCCGGCGCCGATCGCGGTGCGGACGTAGTCGCGGTCGAGCTCCTCGACCATCGCGGTGCGCACGACGCGCGTGAGCGTGCCGGCGTTCGGCACGGCGATCGCGAGGGCGGGGAGGGCGATCTGGCGCAGGTAGGCGCCGGGGTCGTCGCCGAGGTGGACCCACTGGGTGACGACGGCGGGGAAGGTCCCCGTGCCGCCCGGGATGTCGCCGAAGGCCTGGATGAGGAGGAGAGCGAGCCAGAAGGAGGGCGTGGCCAGGAAGATGATCGACAGGACGCGGATGGCCTGGTCGGGCCACCGGTCGCGGTAGAGGGCGGCCACGACGCCGAGCACGGTCGCCAGGATGACGGCGACGAAGATGCCGATGAACGTGAGCTGGAGGGTGATGGGGAACGCGCTGGCCACCAGGTCGGAGATCCTGACGCCCGTGAAGGTGGTGCCGAGGTCGCCGTGGAGCAGACCGACGAGGTAGCTCCAGAAGCGGGCGAGGAGGGGGTCGTCGAGGTGGTGCGCCGCGCGGTACTGCTCGAGGGCCTGCGCCGAGGCGGACTCCCCCAGCGCGAGGCGCGCAGGATCCGCGGACGAGAAGGACATGACGATGAATACGAGCAGCGTCACGCCCAGCACCATGACGGGCAGCGCGAGAAGGCGCCGGCCTATCAGGCGGAGAAGGTTGGACACCGGGATGCTCCTTTGCTTCAGTGTCTGGCCCACCCGTGGTGCGGGCCGGTGCAGGTGGCGGTCGTCGAACCGCACCCGTATTGTCGGACGTCTGACGTCAGATAGCAAGTGGCGCGATCGGCCGTCCCACCGATGATCCGTCCCCCACCGGGACGAGCGCGGCGCCGGGTGCAGCGATCCCCTCGTCGCACCCGGCGCCGCGCGTCGCGCTCCTCCGGCTCAGGCCTGCGTCGACCCGGCCTCGAGGAAGGCGAGGCCAGTCAGCGCGATCGGCTGGAAGTTCGTGAGCGTCTCCAGCGAGTAGGCCGTCGGGGTCTTGCGGTGGAAGATCGGGTAGAGCGGGACTTCCTCGGAGAGGGTGTCGAAGAGCTCGTGCCACTTCGTGAGCTGCTCGTCGCCCGTGAGCTCGGCGGCCTTGGACAGGCCGGTCTGGAAGGTCGTGTACGAGTCGGTCCCCTTCCAGTGCATGCGCTGGTCGGTCCAGGTGTCGGCCGCGTACCACCAGCTCATGAGGAGGTCCGCGTCGTTGCCGAAGACGGAGGGGTCGCCGGGGGCGATGAGGACGTCCCACTGCTTGCCGTCCGTGTCGGCGTCGATGAGCGAGTACGCGTCCGCGGACTTCTTCTCGTCGTACGTGACCGTCAGACCGATCGCCTCGAGGTTCTCGCGGATGATCGGGCGGACGGCGGAGAACCAGCCGTGGTCCGTGGCGAGGAGCTTGACCGAGGTGAGACCCGCCTCCTTGGCGAGGGACTTGGCCTTGTCAGCGTCGTAGGCGTAGACCGTCTTGGCCTTCTTGTAGGCCGGGTGCTCCTTCTGGACGAAGCAGGTGGCCGCGGTGGCGAGACCGGACATGCCGGTGTTGCAGATCTTGTCGTAGTCGATCGCGTACATGATCGCCTGGCGCGCCTTGACGTCCGACAGCGACTTCTCGTTGAACATCGCGAAGAGGAGGCCGAAGCTCTGCTCCGCCGCGACCGTGAGCGGGGAGGTCATGGAGGCGAGGTCGGACGCCGGGACGGCGTCGATCGCCTGGACCGTGCCCGAGGTGATGGAGTTCGTGCGGGTCGTGTCGTCCGGGAGGATCTGCCAGGTCATGGACTTGGCCTTGGCGGGGTACGGCCCATTGTAGGAGTCGTTGCGCTCGAAGACGATCTGCTGCGAGCCGGCGCCCGAGTCGGTCATCTTGTACGGCCCGGAGCCCGTGGGCATCTGGTCGAAGGCGGTCTGGTCCTTCTCCACGATCGACTTGGGGACGATCTTGACCACCGAGAGCCGCTCGGCGACGAGGGTGAAGGGGTACTTCAGCGCGAAGGTGACGGTCGTGTCGTCCTTCTTGGTGACCGAGTCGAGGAAGGGGAGGAACGAGGCGTAGGTGGACTCGTTCGCCGCGTCCAGCACGCGCGTGAAGGAGAAGACGACGTCGTCGATGGTGACGGCGCTCCCGTCGGAGAACTTCGCGCCGTCGCGCAGCGTGGCCTCATAGGTCTTGTCGTCCACCTTCGTGGGCAGGTCGGAGGCGAGCGCCGCGTAGACCTCGCGCGTGACGGGGTGGAGCTCGGTGAGGCCCTCCATCGTGTGCCAGTTCGCGGCGACCGTGAGCGCCGCGGACGTTGTCAACGGGTCGTAGCCGTTGGTGCCGAGCTCGTACGAGATGCCGGCCTTGATGACGCCGTCGGCGTTGGGCGTGGCGGTGTTGATCGGCGCCGCGGCCGTCGAGCCGCCGCTGGCGCCGGCCGAGGCGCCGGAGGAGCTCGAGCCGGAGTCGGAGCCGCCGCAGGCGGCCACCGTCGCCGCGATGCCTGCCGCGAGGCCGAGGGTGGAGCTGATGCGGATGAAGTCGCGGCGCGTCGCGCCAGAGGATGAGATCGCCATTGAAAGTCTCCTGAAGTCGGACGTCTTATGTCTGACGTTGGTAGGATGACCGTAGCAGCAAGGACGACGTCCCGCCAGCAATTCGGTGACGATCTCCCTATCCTGCACATGCACGCTCGAAGGCACGGCTAGCCCGTCCGTGCCCCATCCGACCGAAAGCGCGATGACAATGACCGTCATGAGCGAGTCCAGTTCCCACCCCCGGCCCCGCCCGCGCGCGGGCGCGACACAGTCCTCCACCGCCATCGAGGCGATCAAGCACTACATCCTCAAGGAGCGCCTCCAGCCGGGCGACCCGCTCCCCACGGAGTCGCAGCTGTGCGAGGCCCTCGGGGTGTCCCGGTCCAGCGTCCGCGAGGCCGTCCGTACGCTCGTCGCCCTGGACATCGTCACCGTCCGCCACGGGCACGGCATGTTCGTGGGCGACGTCTCCATGCGCCCCATGGTCGAGTCGCTCGTCTTCCGCGGGCTCCTCAAGCCCGGCGACGACTACCGCGGCCTGCGCGACGTCGTCCAGGTGCGCATGACGCTCGACGAGGCCCTCGCCCCCGAGGTCGCCGCCGCCTGGCGCGGCCGCACCTCGGCTGAGCTCGACGACCTCGTCCGCCGGATGGAGTCCCTCGCCGCGGCGGGCCGGACCTTCTCCGCCGAGGACCGCGAGTTCCACTCCCGCCTCCTCGAACCGCTCGAGAACAAGCTCTTCGGGCACCTCACCGAGGCCTTCTGGGCGATCCACACGCAGACCGTGCCCCTGCTCGGAGCACCGACGGCCGAGGACATCGCGACCACCGCGCACGCCCACGGAGCCATGCTCGCCGCGGCGGAGGCCGGCGACGTCGAGGCGTACCGGGTCGCCACGCGCGAGCACTACGCGCCGCTCCTCACGGTGCTCGAGCGGGTCTGAGCGCCGGGGCGACCGGGATTCGTGGCGCCCCGCTCGACGAGCGCACAATGCTCTGGTCCCCTCCATCCGTCCCAGGACCCCAGGAGCACCACTTCATGGCTCAGGACACCCGCGGCCCGGCCGCGTCCTCGGCGGCAGACGCCGCCCACTCCCCCTCCCCCAGCGACCCGACCGCGACGACGCGCCGCCCCAAGGACCCCGTCGACGCCGTCCCCCCGATCGGCCGCCTCACCGTCCTCGGCGTCCAGCACGTCCTGGCCTTCTACGCCGGCGCCGTCGTCGTCCCGCTCGTCATCGCCTCCGGCCTCGACCTGGACACGACGACGACCGTCCACCTCATCAACGCCGACCTGTTCACCTGCGGCATCGCCTCGATCATCCAGTCGGCGGGCCTCGGGAAGCGCATCGGCGTGAGGCTGCCGCTCATCCAGGGCGTCACCTTCACCGCCGTCTCCCCGCTCATCGCGATCGGCCTGGCCGCCTCGGGCGGCTCCGGCGGCACCGCGGGCCTGGCCGCCATGTACGGCTCGATCATCGCCGCGGGCCTGGCCACCTTCATCGCCGCCCCGTGGTTCGCGCGCCTCCTGCGCTTCTTCCCGCCAGTCGTCACGGGCACGCTGCTCACCGTCATGGGCACGACCCTCATGAACGTCTCCGCCTCGGACATCGTCTCCTGGGGCACGAACGCGACCGCCGGGCAGGACGCCACCGCGCTCACCCTCAAGGGCCTCGCCTACGCGATGGGCACGATCGCCCTCATCGTCCTGGTCCAGCGCGTCTTCAAGGGCTTCATGGCGACCATCTCGGTCCTCATCTCGCTCGTCACCATGACGATCATCGCCTGGGCGCTCGGCGACGCCGACTTCTCCGGCGTCTCCCAGGCCCACGCCTTCGGGGTGACCACGCCCTTCTTCTTCGGCCTGCCGACCTTCCCCGTCACCGGCATCGTCTCCATGCTCATCGTCATGGCGGTCACCGCCGTGGAGACCACGGGCGACGTCTTCGCCACCGGCGAGGTCGTCGGCCGCCGCATCACCCCGCGGCACATCGCCAACGCCCTGCGCGCCGACGGCCTGTCCACGATGCTCGGCGGCGTCCTCAACTCCTTCCCGTACACCTGCTTCGCCCAGAACGTCGGGCTGGTGCGCCTGACCCGCGTGCGCTCGCGCTGGGTCGTCACGGTGGCCGGCGCGATCATGATCGTCCTGGGCCTGCTGCCCAAGGCGGGCGCCGTCGTCGACGCGATCCCGACGCCGGTCATCGGCGGGGCCTCGCTCGCCATGTTCGTCTCGGTCGCCGTCGTCGGCATCCAGACGCTCGGCAAGGTCGACATGCACGACACCCGCAACGAGGTCATCGTCTCGACCTCGATCGGGCTGGCGCTGCTCGTCACCTTCCAGCCCGGGATCGCGTCGATGGTGCCGTCGTGGCTGTCCATCATCTTCGGCTCCGGCGTCACCATCGGCGCCCTCACCGCCGTCATCCTCAACCTCCTCTTCTTCCACGTGGGCCACCAGGAGGGCGCCGACGTAGCCCTCGTGAACGGCCGCGCCGTGAGCGTCGAGGACGTCAACGCCATGGACCGCGAGGCCTTCGTCTTCACCTTCTCCCGCCTCCACGCCGGCGCCCAGTGGCCCGCCGAGCGCGTCTGGGAGCACCGCCCCTTCGCCTCCGCCGCGGCGCTGCGCGAGGCCTTCGAGGACGAGGTCCTCGCCGCCTCCCCGGCCGAGCAGGAGGCGCTCATCAGCGGCTACTCGGACGTCGTCGACCTCCTCGTGCCGGGCCCCGCAGGCGGTGCCGACGACGCCGCCCGCCAGGCGCGGCTCGACACGGCCTCGCTCGCCCTGGGCGAGATGAACGACGCCGAGGAGGTCGAGCTACGTGCCCTGACCGACGCGTACCACGAGAAGTTCGGCCGTCCGCTCGTCATGTGCGTCGCCCGGGTCGCCGACCGCGAGCAGCTCGTGGCCGCCGGGTGGAAGCGCGTCGAGGCCTCCCCCGTGCGCGAGGCGCGCACCGCGATCGGCGAGGTCGTCGACATCGCCGATGAGCGCTTCGACGCGATGATCGCCGACGCGAACCCGATCCGCTCGGCCTGGTCGCGCAAGTTCGAGCAGCTCGACTGACCCCGTCACCGCCACCACCCACCCGAGGAGCCCTGGACATGCCCACCACCGCACCGCTCGTCATCGGCGCCTACGCCGCCCTGCCCACCGCGCTCGAGGCGCAGGACGCCTTCTACGACGGCCTCGCCGGCCTCGGCGCGACCGGGCTCGAGGTCCCCGACACGCACCTCGCCGGCGCCGACGGCGTGCGCCGCATGACCCGGGTCCTCGACGGGCGCTTCCCCGACAGCGTCGTCACGGCCATCCCCTCGACGATGGGCCGCCAGGCGGGCTCACCCGGCGAGGGCCTCGCCTCGCCGGACGAGGTGCTCCGGGACCGGGCCCTCGCCTTCGTCCGCGACCTGCGCCGCGCGTGCGGCACGGTCAACGACGCTCTCGGGAGCCGGTCGATCGGTGTCCTCCTCGTCCACTCCGCGCCGACGGGAGGGGCCGACGCGGACGCCTTCCGCGCGTCCCTCGAGGCCCTCGCCGCGGACGCCGACACCGCCCTGCCCTCGGTCTGGGTGGAGCACTGCGACGCCGCCTCGGACGCGGTCCCGGGCGAGAAGCGCTTCCTCCCGCTCGCGAGCGAGCTGCGCGTCGCCGCGGAGACCGGGACCCGGGTCACCCTCAACTGGGGGCGCAGCGTCGTGGAGACGCACAACCCGGCGACCCCCGTCGCCCACGTGCGCGCCGCGACCTCGGCGGGGGTCCTCGGGGGCATCGCGGTCTCCGGTGCCGGCGGCTCAGAGACCCCGTACGGGCCCTCGTGGGGCGACGCGCACCTGCCGCTGGACGTCGACGAGCCCACCTCGCTCCTCACCGCCGACCGCGTTCGCGAGTTCGTCGCGGCCGCCGCGGGCCGGGACGCCTACCGCGCCGTGAAGATCCAGGTGCCCGCCGACGCCGCGGTGGAGCGTCGGCTCGAGATCATCGGACGGCTCACCGAGATCGTGGCCGACGGGGAAGCCGCGTGACGGTCACGACGACCATCGTCGCCTCCGCGGGGCTCGAGCGCGTGACCGCCGCGGTCCTGCGCGCCGTCGAGGCGTCCGGCTGGCGCGCCGCGCCGGCGCAGGAGCCCACCACCGGGGGCGGGACCCTCCTCACGATCGAGCGCGGCAGCCGGCTGCGCAGCCTCCTCGTCGGCGCTCACGCCGGAGACTCCTTCCACGTCCGCGAGACCCTCCTGCTCACGCGGGAGGGCCCGTCGCCGGACGAGGGCGCCGAGGGCGCGAGGACCACGATCGTGTACCGGACCTCGGACGGCCGGTCCGCCCTCCTGGGCGGCCCGTACGGCGCCCAGCACGAGCTCGACGCGTACACCCGGACGCTGGAGCGCATCGAGGTGGAGCTGCGGCGCGATGGCCTCGCCGTCGGCAGGCTCTGAGCGGGCGGCGCAGCTCCCGGCCGGCGGCGTGCTGCTGGGGGCGGCGGGCGTCGGCTTCATCCTCTACGGCGTTTACTCGGTCCTGCGGGCCCGCTACCAGGAGATGTGAGAGCCGCACCCGCACACGACGACACCGGCCCGCTGCCCGTGACGGAGCGGGCCGGCGTCGTGCCCACGGGATCAGGCGGCGTCGGCCACCATGTCGCGGACCATGGGGGCGACCTTCGTGCCGAGGAGCTCGATGGAGCGCAGCTGCGCCTCCTGGGAGCCGAGGCCGATCTTGAGGTCGAAGGTGTCCGCGCCGAGGGCGAGCATCGCGTCGGCGACCTTGCGGGCAACGGTCTCGGGCGAGCCGACGAAGAGGGCGCCGTGGGTGACCTCGTCGTCGAAGCGGGCGCGGGTCATGCGGGGCCAGCCGCGCTCGGCGCCGACGCGGTTGTTGTTGGCGGCGTACTGCGGGAAGAAGGCCTCAGCGGCCTCCTCGTCGGTGTCGGCGATGAGACCGGGGCTGTGGAAGCCGACGGAGTTGTCCTGCACGTGCCCGAACCCGTCCTGCGCGCGGCGGTAGAGGTCGGCGAAGGGCGCGAAGCGCTCCGGCGCGCCGCCGATGACGGCGAGGCGCAGGTCGAGGTCGTGGTAGGCGGCGCGGACGACGGACTGCGGGGAGCCGCCGACTGCGACCGCCAGCGGCGGGACGGAGCCGGCGGCGTCGAGCGGAGGGTAGAGCTCCTGCTTGCTGAGCGACTGGGCGAGCTCACCGTCCCAGGTGGCGGGGCGCTCGCGCCACAGCTGGACGAGCATGGCGAGCTTCTCCTCGAACAGGCCCTCGTACTTGGCCAGGTCGTAGCCGAAGAGGGGGAAGGACTCCGTGAAGGAGCCGCGGCCGACCGTGAGCTCGGCGCGCCCGCCGGACAGGGCGTGGAGGGTGGAGATGCGCTCGTAGACGCGGACCGGGTCGTCGGAGGACAGGACGATGACGGCGGTTCCGAGGTGGAGGCGCTCGGTGGCGGCTGCGATGTAGGACAGGACGGTGTCCGGGGCGGAGATCGCGTAGTCGTCGCGGTGGTGCTCGCCGAGGTTGAGGGCGTGGACGCCGACCTGGTCCGCGAGGCGCGCCTGGTCGACGACCTTGCGGAGCGTGGCGGCGAAGTCGCCGTCCTGGAGGTCGCCGAAGGTGTCGAGGCCGAAGTGCAGGGAGGCGGGGTCGAGACGCGTGGGCTCGGGTGCGGTCGTCATGCCGCGACCCTAACAGTTGAACTCTCAATCGCTGAGGGTGCGGCGGCGTGACGATGACGACGGCGTCCCGGTGCCGTGGCCCGGAATACCGGAGCGGAGCCGCCGGGTTGCCCCGGCATGACGATCAGGACCGTGGGCATCATCGGAGCGGGCAAGCTGGGCACGGCCATCGGGCGGCTCGCCGCCACGGCGGGACTCAGCACCCTCATCACCTCCCGGCCCTCCCCCATGCTCCCGGTCATCGTCGGGTCGGTCCTGCCCGAGGCCGAGCTCGTCGACTGGGACCGCCTCGCCGAGCTCGAGGAGCGCGCCGACGCCGTCGTCCTCGCCGTGCCCGCCACCGGCGTCGCCGACCTGGACCTGTCCCACGCGCGCGGGACGGTCATCGACGCGACGAACCCCTGGGAGGCCACCGGGACCGCGGACGCCGGAGCCGGCGTGCCTGACACCACCCCTGCGCTCGATCCAGCGCACGACCTGGACCTGCACGTGGCCCGCGCCCTCAACCACGTCTCCTACGAGGAGCTCCTCGGCTCCGCGCGCACGCCCGAGCAGGGCGGGGCGCGCCGGGCCCTCGCCGTCGTCTCGGACGATCCGGTGGCGCTCGCGACCGCGAGCGAGCTCGTCGACCGCCTCGGCTTCGACGCCGTGGCCGTGCCCGAGGAGAAGGCAGGCCCCTTCCGCCCCGACGGGCGCCTCTTCGGCGCCTGGCTCGACGCCGGCCAGCTCGCGGCCGCCGTCGCCTGACGGGCGCTGGCGGGGCCGCAGAGACGCCCTGCGGAGCGCCTGAGGCTCAGCACCCCGACCGGATCACCGGCTCCGCCGGGCCGCCGCCGAGCACGGCCCGGGCCCCTCACTCGCCGCGCAGGGACCGGACGACCTCGGCGAGGCGGCGCGCTCCCTCGCGCAGCGACCCCGGCGAGCCGTTGGAGTAGGCGAGCCGCACCGCGGCCCGCTCGGGCACCTGCACGAAGCACGAGCTGCCGGGCACGACGATGAGATCGTGCTCGATGGCGGCGGCGAGCAGGTCCGTGTCCGGATCGACGCCGTCGATCGTCACCCAGGTGAAGAAGCCGCCTGAGGGCCGCGTCCAGCGCACGCCGACGAGCCCCTGCTCGGCCAGGGCGTCCAGGAGCACCTCGCAGCGCTGGGCGTAGCCGGCGCGCAGGGCGTCGAGGTGCTCGCGCCAGGACGGCGTGCCGACGTAGGCGGCGACGATCTCCTGGGAGAGGACCGAGGGGTGGATGTCGACGCTCTCGCCGGCGATCTGGAGGCGGTCGCGCACGTCCGGCGGGGCGGCCATCCAGCCCACGCGCATGCCCGGGGAGAAGGTCTTGGAGAGGGAGCCCAGGTGGATGCCGCCGTCGGGGTTGAGTGAGAAGAGCGAGGGCAGCGGGTCGTTCCCGGGGAAGCCGACGAAGGCGTAGGGGTCGTCCTCGACGATGAGGACTCCGCGGCGGGCGCAGACCTCGACGAGGCGGCGGCGCCGCTCGAGGGTGAGGGTCGTGCTGGAGGGGTTCTGGTGGTGCGGGATGACGTAGAGGTAGGCGACGCGGCGCCCCTCGCGCTCGGCACGGGCGAGCGCCTCCTCGACGGCCTCGCGGTCGACGCCGTCGGCGTCCACGGGGACCTGGCGGAGCTCGGCCTCGTAGGCGCCGAAGACGCCCATGGCGCCGACGTAGGTGGGGCCCTCGGCGAGGAGGACGTCGCCGGGGTCGCACAGGAGCTTGGTGGCGAGGTCGACGCCCATCTGGGAGCCGGTGGTGATGAGGAGGTTCCGGGCGTCGACGCTCGCACCCTGGCGGGCCATGAGCGCGGCGATGACGGGCTCGAGGGAGTGGACGCCGGCGCCGGAGCCGTGCTGGAGGACCTCGGCGCCGCGCTCGCGCAGGAGTCGGTCGGCGATCGCGGCGATCTCCTCGTGCGGGAGGTCCGCCGTGCCCGGGTTGCCGCCGGCGAGTGAGACGTAGCGCGGGTCGAGGGCGAGCTCGAAGACGGCGCGCACGGGCGAGGGCCGGAACTCGCTCTCGCGTCGGGCGTAGTGACGGCGGGGCGCGGCGGCGCCGTCGGCGTCGGGGCTGGTGGACACGGTGGGCCTCCCGGGGCGGGGTGGTGAGGGCGGGTGCGGCTCTGGCTCCGACGGGGCTCAGGCGTCGAGGGCGGCGGCCTCGGACTCGTCGATCTCGATGTTGGGGACGACCTTGTGGTGGTCGATCGCCGTGACGAGCAGGTACGGGACCAGGCCGACGACGATGCCGAAGGTGATGGGCCAGTCGCCGCCGATGGCGAAGTCCGCCTGGCCGGTGGACTCGCCGTAGGCCATGGTGCCGGCGACCGTGAGGGCGGACAGGCCGAGGGAGACGAGGCCGGCGCGCGGCGAGATCCGCCGCAGGACGAAGGAGAAGAAGACGGGCACGAAGACGCAGCCGGACAGGAAGCCGTAGGCGAGGTCGAGGGCCTTGAAGATGTCGGAGATGGCGACGGCGAGGACGATGGTGAGGACGCCGATGCTGAGCGCGATGCCGCGGTTGACCCACACGTCGCGGCTGGTGGTGACGTTGCCCTCGGCGTCGTGCTCGACCTCGTGGGCGCCGCCGTCGAAGGACTTCTCGCCGCGCACGAAGCGCAGGTAGACGTCGTTGCAGACGGTGGTGGAGCAGGCGAGGATCGTGCCTGAGGAGACGGACATGCAGGCGGCCAGGGCCGCGGCGAGGAGGAGCCCGGCGACGCCGGTGGGCAGGAAGGCGCTCACGCCGGCCTCGAAGGCGAGGGAGGGGTCGTCGAGCTTGATGCCGGCGGCGAGGACGGCGATGCCGAGGAAGACGGCGCACAGGGAGCACAGGATCGAGTAGAAGCCGGCGAGGATGGTGCCGCGCTTGGCGACGTGCTCGTCGTGGGCGGTGAAGACGCGCTGCCAGATGTCCTGGCCGATGACGAGGCCGGGGACGTGGAGGAGGATCCAGTAGAGGGTGCCGCTGAAGCCGTAGGCGCCCATGTCCCAGTGGTGCGCGGGGACCTTGTCGATGAGCCCGGACAGGCCGCCGATGCGGGGGCTGGTGAGGACGAAGATCGGCACGAGGATGACGATGCCGAGGGTCTTGACGACGAACTGGACGATGTCCGTCATGGTCACGGACCACATGCCGCCGAGGAAGGTGTAGAAGACGACGACGCAGCCGGCGAGGACCATCGAGACGGTGTTCGAGAGGTTGAAGAGGCCGGAGACGATGGCGCCCATGGAGATGATCTGCACGACGGTCAGCGAGATCGTCTAGATGATCGTGAGGGTGGCGCCGAAGACGCGGGCGACGGGCCCGTAGTTGCGCTCGATGACCTCGTTGACGCTGAGCGCTCGAAGGCGGTTGAGCTTGGAGGAGATGAGCATGCCCAGGGCGATGAGGCCCATGCCGAGCGAGCCACCGACCCAGATGCCGGCGAGGCCCTCGCCGTAGCCCTTGCCGGTGCCGCCGACCGTGACGGCGCCGCCGACGGCGAGGGCGGCCATGCAGCCGAAGAACATGGGGAAGCGGAGGCGCCGTCCGGCGACGAGGTAGTCCTCGCGGTTCTTGGTGCGCCGCACGGACCAGAAGCCGATGCCGATCATGATGGCGAAGTAGGCCACGATGACGACGTAGTCGAGGGCGTGGAGGGAGTTCATGGCGGTCGCCTGGGCCGTCGCGCACCGGGGTGCCGGTGCGGCGCTGCTGCTGGGGTGCCGACGGCGGGCGGCCGTCGGGTCGCGGGTGCGGCCGCGGCGGATACAGCGTAGTACCCGGACTGCATACTCATGCACTGGCGCTCGCGGCGCGGGACGGACTGCACGGACGTGCCGGACGGGGCGGGCTCCGTGCGCGAGGCGGCGAGGCACTGCGGAGCACCCGGAACGTCGTCGTCGGACAGCCGGTGGAGGACCGGCACCGCCGCCGTCGGCGAGCCCGCCAGGACGCCGGTGAGCACGACGACGGCCCGGCCGCCTCCCCTCTCGGGGCGGCGGCCGGGCCGTTCACAGGTGGAGATGCGGGGAATCGAACCCCGGTCCGACGGTGGTGCAACAGGACTTCTCCGGGTGCAGCTCGCTAGCGATTTTCTCAGCCCCGGCGTCTCACACGAGCAAGGACGCCGACGGGCTCAGTCACGTAAGTGTCCCGAAGTCCCCCGTGACATGGGACCTCAGCAGTGGCTCCCTAGATGACGCCAGGAACCGGGGCGGAAGCAGTCCCCGGGCTGACGGACTTCGAGGCTCGCTCAGGCGGCGAGGGCGAAGTCGGTGCGAGAGTTATCGGCACCTATTGGTTCGCACAGAGCGTTGACGAGATGACTGTGCATCCTCGACCCGCTTCTCCTGAACCCACGACCGTCGTCGAAACCGATCATCCCCTGTGGAGTTGTCACCCGGTCCGCGCCGGAGCACCGGAGCCGGGGAACGTGCCCGCGTGCGGGCGGTTGCCCACTCTACCAGAGCCCCGCGCCCGAGTCACCACCCCGCCACCGTCGACCGTCAATGCATCGGCCGACCGTCTGATTTCTGGAAATGAGGCGGTCGAGCAGAGCATTGACGGTCGGCCACGGGGGGGGGGGCTGGAAGAGCGCGCGAGCCGGGCCCGGACGCGCAGGAGCCCCGGCCCTCCTGGCAGGACCGGGGCTCCGAGTTCTCGGGTGCTCGCTCAGGCGAGCACGGACAGGCCCCGGAGGACGGAGCCGAAGCGGATCTCCTCGGCGGTGCCGCGCCCGATGGCGTTGACGGTGCCCTCGATGGACTCGGTGCCGGTCAGGGCCCAGGCGGGCCAGAGGGCGAGCCAGTCGTGACCACGGCGCACACCGGCGGCCTCGCCGCGGCCGAGCGGGCCGTCGACCTCGGTGGCCGGGACGGCGATGGCGTAGGCGTTGGCCCAGGTCAGCGAGGAGGCGACGCGGCCCTCGCGCAGGTCGTCGGCGGCGTCGGCGGCGGAGTTGCGCAGGAGGTGGGCGCGGTGCGCCTCGAGCTGGTGGACGGTGGTGGCGCCGGCGAGGGTGAGGACGGGGACGACGCGGCCGAGCTCGGCGACGACGAGGCCGGCGACGGCGACCGGGGCGGCCCACAGCACGGACAGGCCGTTCATGGCGAAGAGCGCCGCGATGAGGAGGGCGCCGACGGCGATGAGGGAGCCGGCCAGGCGCATCCGGGAGACCATGGCGCGGCGCGGGAGGCGGTAGTAGCCCTCGGCGACGGCGGCGCGGTCGATGGCGTCGACGCCGCCGGCGACGACGTCGTTCCAGACCTGGGCGTCGCGGGCAGGGGACACGGCGCCGCCGTGGGCGGCGAGGGCGGTGAGGATGTCGCGCTCGAGGTCGCTGGGCTCATCGTCGCCCGCGGTGAGGCGGATCGTGAGGGCGCGGAGGCGGCCGACGTCGGCGACGGCGGAGCCGACGCAGTCCTGCTCGAGGCGGACGTGGCCGCGGCAGGCGAGCTCGACGATCGAGGTGACGACGTCGCGCTCGGTGGCGCCGTCGGAGAGGAGAGCGCCGCCGACGCCGGGGTGGAGGCCGAGGGGTGCGCGCTCGGCGACGAGGACGCCGTCGGCGGCCTGGGTGGCGCCGGGGGTGGCCCAGGCGTCGCGCTCGAGGCGGCGGCGCAGGGCGCCGACGCGGCCGGCGAGGGCGCCGGCGACGACGCTGGAGCCGAGGACGGCCCAGGTGACGGCCCAGCGGGTGGAGGCGAGGAAGCCGACCCAGGCGGCGTCGGAGGTCTCGGCGAGCGGGGCCCGGGTGGCGCCGCGCAGCGCGGCGGCGGGAGCGCCGTTGAGCAGCCACAGGGCCACGACGCAGAGGCACGCGATGACGACGACGCGGGCGGCGACGTCGGCGCGGGCGATCAACGTCGCGCGGCGGTTCGTGGACGGGCTCACTGGGGACCCCTCTTTGGGGGATTCATCAAACATCAGGTCCTGTCGCTGGGTAGACCGTACAAGCGGGCCTCCACCAGGGGCAGGGCGGGCGAGCCTTCTTGCGGTGCGTTGCAGCAATGCGACATCGCCGTGACTCGCCCGAGACACAGGTGTTTCGCGCACCAAGACTTAGGTCCCAGCCGATTGGGGGGCCGGATGGGGCACGGCCGGGTGACGTGGCATTCACCCGTCACTCACCCGCATCTCACCCGCGCCAATCCTCACATGCGGGCCCGATGGGACCGCGGTCACAAGGGAGGGTGAACACCCGAATTCACCCGAAGGGTGAAGGAGGAAATCGGCGGGATCCCGCAAGAACCGACCACGATGAAGGGCCGAGCGAGCCCCGAGGACCGCGCTGCTAGGACGGCGACGGTGCCCGCCCCGTTCGGGCGGCTCAGCCCTGGCGTCGATTGACGGCCGACATCGCGCGCGCGGCCTCGCGCTTGTCCTGGGCCTCGCGCAGCGACTGGCGCTTGTCCCAGTCCTGCTTTCCCCGGGCGAGGGCGATCTCGATCTTGACGCGTCCGCCGATGAAGTAGAGCTCGAGCGGGACGATCGTGTAGCCCTTGGCCTGGACCCGCTGGGAGAGGCGGTCGATCTCGGCGCGGTGCAGGAGGAGCTTGCGCTTGCGCCGCGGGGAGTGGTTGTTCCAGGTTCCCTGGAGGTACTCGGGGACGTGCGCGCCCTGGAGCCAGGCCTCGCCGTGGCGGTCGATCTCGATCCACGCCTCGGTGAGGGAGGCGCGCCCCATGCGCAGGGCCTTCACCTCGGTTCCGGTCAGGGAGAGGCCGGCCTCGTATCGGTCCTCGATGAAGTAGTCGTGCGTCGCCTTCATGTTGCGGGCGATCGTCTTGTGGGCGTCGGAGGCGACCTTGGCGCGCTCCCCCGCCGTGGGCTTGCGCGGCTTGTCGGGCTTCTTGCCGGACGTCTTGGCCATGAGCGTCTCCTTCCCTGCTTCCCGCTCGAGGCGGCGACGACGGCGCTCCGGCCGACGCGGTTGCTCAGCCTACGCGAGACGTCAAGGCGCGGCGCGCACGACCGGACCGTCCGGCTCAGAACCCGGGCAGGGTCATCGGGTCGATGGTCTGCCCGTTGATGTGGACCTCGAAGTGGCAGTGGGGTCCGGTGGCGCCGCCGGTGTGCCCGGTGAGCCCGATCTGCTGGCCCTTGGTGACGGTGGCGCCGTCGGGCACGGAGTAGGAGGAGAGGTGGCAGTAGGCGAGGACGACCGACTGGCCGTTGATGACGCCGCCGTTGATGTAGATCCCGTTGCCGCACGAGGAGTTCTGGTTGTAGGTGACCGTGCCCGAGACCGCGGCGTACTGGGGCTGCCCCTCGGCGGCGACGAGGTCGACGCCGGCGTGGAGCCTGCGCTCGCCCGTGATGGGGTGGATGCGGTAGCCATAGGGCGAGGCGACCGTGAGCGTCCCGGTGATCGGGTGGCCGATGGCCCCGGAGCCGAGGGAGGAGGCGTCGACGGATCCGCTCGTCCCCGTGTAGGCCGCGGAGGCCTGGTTCTTGGCGTCAATCTCGGCGATCTTGGCGGCGGCCGCGGCCTCGTCGGCGCTGGCCTGCTTGAGCTGCGCCTCGAGGTCGCCCTTCTGGTCCTCAAGGGTCTTGGCGGCGTCCTCCTTCACCTTCTTGAGGGAGGCGACCTCGTCGCGCTTGGCCTGGGCGTCGTCCTTGGCCGTCTGGGCGGCCTTCTCGGCCTCGTCGGCCTTCTCCTTGAGGGAGGTGACGCGCTCGGTGGTGGCGTCCTGACGGGCCTTGCGGTTGGCGGCCTGGGCGCGCTGGGTCTCGGCGGCCTGCAGGGCGGACTCCTGGACGCCGGAGGCGATCTCCATGGTGTCGGCGCGGTCCGTGAGCTCGTCGACGTCGTCGGAGGACAGGACGTAGGACCAGGAGCTGAGGGAGTTGTCGCCCTGGTAGGTGGAGACGACGAGCTGGCCGACGCTGGACTCGGTCTCGTCGGCGGTCTTCTTGGTGGACTCGGCGTCCTTGGTGAACTTGTCGAGGTCCGCCTGAGCGACCTCGAGCTGGTCGGAGGCGGTCTGCTGCTCGCGCTCCTTGGTGGCGAGCGTGGTCTCGGCGGTGGAGAGCTCGCCCTCGGCGGTCGTGAGGGACTGGGTGGCGCTCTGCAGGTCGAGGTAGGCCTGGCCGAGCTCGGAGGAGACGCCCTCGAGGGAGGCGGTGAGCTGCTGCTCCTTCTGCTGCGCGGAGGACTGCTGGTCGGCGGCGTCGGAGCGCTCGTCGGCCTGGACGGCGCTCATGGGGGCCATGACGACGACGGCGACGGCGACCGCCACGGCGAGGCGGCCGCGCCGGCCAGCGGGGGTCGCGATGAGCCGACGACGCGCGGCGGCGGACCGGGCGGCTCGGTGCGTGGAGCCCACGGGTCAGACCCTCGTGTACTTGCGCAGCGACAGCGCCGAGGCGAGGGCGGCGATGAGGACCGCCGCCAGCAGCAGCCAGGGCGACAGGCGCAGGACGTCACCGGTGCCGATGAAGGCGGAGGTGAACTTGATGGAGCCGGCGAGCCAGTCGGTGACGACGTACTTGACGCCGACGAAGAGCGCCCCGACGGCGAGCAGCCCTCCGATGAGGGCGGCGATGACGCCCTCGAGGACGAAGGGCAGCTGGATGAAGGTGTTGGAGGCGCCGACGAGCCGCATGATGCCGGTCTCCCGGGAGCGGCTCATGGCGGACAGGCGGATCGTCGTCGTGATGAGGAGGATCGCGGCGAGCGCCATGATGGCGGCGAGGCCGCCGGTGATCCACGAGGCGCGGTTCATGACGAGGAAGAGGGGCTCGAGGGTGGCGCGCTGGTCGACGACGCGCTCGACGCCGTCGCGGCCCTCGAACTGCTCGGCGACGACCTGGTACTTCTCGGCGTCGGTGAGCTTGATGCGGAAGGACACCGGCATCATGTCCTCGGTGGCGTTGCGGCCGATCGAGGAGTTCCCGTAGGCCTTCATGAAGTTCTTGTAGGCGGCCTCCTTCGACTCGATCGTGTAGGAGGCGACGTAGGGCTCGAGGGTCGTCGAGTTGACGAGGTCCTCGACGGCGTCGATCTGCGCCTGGGTGGCCTCGCCCGCGGAGCACTGCGGGTACGAGGAGGAGGGCGGGCACATGTAGACGCTGACCTCGACCTTGTCGTACCAGTCGCCCTTCATCGTGGAGATCTGCGCCTGGAGGAGCGCGGAGGCGCCGACGAAGAGGAGGGAGACGAAGGCGACGAGGATGACGGAGACCGTCATCGCGAGGTTGCGGGTGAGGCCCTTGCCGGTCTCGGAGAGGACGTATCGGAATCGCATGGTTCTGCTCGCTCCCTTGGCTCAGCGGTCGGAGCCGTAGACGCCGTTGGCCTGGTCGCGGACGACCTCACCGGCCTTGAGCTCGATGACGCGCTTGCGCATCTGGTCGACGATCTCGTCGTCATGGGTGGCCATGACGACGGTCGTGCCCTGGCGGTTGATGCGGTCCAGGAGCCGCATGATGCCGACCGAGGTGGACGGGTCGAGGTTGCCGGTGGGCTCGTCGGCCAGGAGGATCTTGGGACGGTTGACCATGGCGCGGGCGATGGCGACGCGCTGCTGCTCACCGCCGGAGAGCTCGTGCGGCATGCGCTTCTCCTTGCCGGACAGGCCGACGAGCTCGAGGGCCTCGGGCACGGCCGTCTTGACGTAGTGGGAGGGCTTGCCGATGACCTGGGAGGCGAGGGCGACGTTCTCGATGACGTTCTTGGACTCCAGGAGGCGGAAGTCCTGGAAGACGAAGCCCATCTCGCGGCGCAGCTGGGGCACCTTCCAGGAGGAGACCTGGGAGAGGTCGCGGCCGAGCACGTGGACGCGGCCCGAGGTGGGGCGCTCCTCGCGCAGCACGAGGCGCAGGAAGGTGGACTTGCCCGATCCGGAGGCGCCGACGAGGAAGACGAACTCGTCGCGCTCGATCGAGATGTCCACGTCGTCGAGGGCCGGTCGGGCGCCCCGCTTGTAGACCTTGGACACGTGGTCGAATCGGATCATCGAATGTCTGCTCTCCTGGCCGAGACGGGTGCGAGCGCACCCCGGTTCGCGGTCACCGTAGCGAGGGCGGGGCGGGGCGGGGCGCCGGACACGCGGGTGAGTGCTGTGGCGCCCACCCCGATACCCTGACCGCATGACGGCCTCCTCCCCCATTGACCCTGCTGACGACGGCGCTACCACCCCTGCCCCGCTCGACGACGTCGTCGACCGCGGCTCGTGGCAGGCCTTCATCCCGTCGCTGGCGCGGTACCTCGAGGAGGCGCCGGTGGGGACGACGATCCTGCTGGCGGCGCCGGCGCCGGTCGTGACCGAGGAGTCGGTGGCGACGCGCGGCGGGCTGCGCTCGTGGCTGCGGCGCGGGCCGAAGCGGACGCCGAGCCCGGAGGTGCCGGGCCTCGTGCTGCTGCGGCGCGGGGACGGCGTCGAGGTGGACGCGCCCGTGCTGGACGCGGCCGGCCGGGTGCTGCTGAGCGCGGACGCCTGCGACGAGCTGGGGCTGCTGGGCTGGTCGCGCGAGGAGGACCTCCTGCGCCGGCTCGTGCCCGAGGCGGGCGCCGCGGCGGAGGCCGTGACGCGCGCGCTCATCGAGATCCTGCGGGTGTCGCACCCGGCCGACCTCGACCACCTCGTCACGCTGGCAGGCTGATGCCCTCCTCGAGGTCGGCGAGGAGGTAGGGCGGGGCGTCCTGCTCGCTCGCGGCGCCCTCGAGGCCGGAGGCGTCGGTCCCGTCCGTCGCGGCGGGCTCCTCCGCGCCAGGACCGTCGGTGCCGGGCACGGCCGTCTCCCAGTGCTCCTGCGCGAGCCCCGAGGAGCCCTGGGCGCCCGTGGCGTCCGGGGCGCCCGACGCCCCGTCCGCGGAGGCGGCGGACGGGGCGGAGCCCGAGGCGGCGGCGTCGCCGGAGCGCGTGTAGCGGCTGTAGCCGCGGCTGAGGTCGTGGCCGGCGGTGATGAGGGTGAGGACGTTGCTCGTGGACTCACCGCGCTCGCCGGTCCAGGTCTCCTGGCCGAGGCGGCCGTGGAGGAGGACGGGCTCGCCCTTGTGGAGGGAGAAGGCGAGGTTCTCGGCGAGGGCGCCCCAGGCCTTGGCGGTGAACCAGACGGTCTCGCCGTCGCGCCAGCCGCCGTCGGAGGTGCGGACCGACGGCGTGGTGGCGGCGCGGAATCGGCAGAAGGGTCGCTTGTCCTCGCCGACGTGGCTGAGGACGGGGTTGGTGCCCAGGACGGCCTGGACGGTGAGCTCGGGCTGGCGGGTCATGGTGGTGCTCCTACGGGACGCGTGCTGCGGCCGGCTGCTGCGTCGGCCGGGCCGGCCTCTGCGCCGGTCCTCGACCAGCGTTCCGCGGAGCCGTCCGCACCCGCTCGGTCGTGTTCGACGTCTGTGGAGCAGCCCCTCACCGCGGCGCCTGTGCGGCCCGGGTCCGGGGAGGCCGCCCTGGGGTGCCGTACACCCTCACGTCCCACCCCCTCACGTCGCGCACCCGTCATTGCGCGACAGGCCGCGCATGCCGAGGAGGGGCGCCATCACGCGGGAAGAGCGCGCGACGACGCAGCGGACCCGACGCGACGGTCACGCTCCGGCCCGCTCGACCGGTGCCGGGCTCAGAGCCCCAGCGCGGCCTGGAGCACCTCGTGGCGGCGCAGGACGTTGTCGGCGGGCGTCGCCAGCTCGGCGGCGACGACGCCGTCGAGGCGCTCTCGCACGCGCGCGGCGTAGGCCTCGGCCTCGCGGGCGGCGCGGCGTCGGCGTGCGGCCCGCGACCACACGAGCAGGACGATCCCGAGCACGACGAGCACGGCCGGCGCGATGACCGCCGTCGCCGCTCCCCCGGCACCGCCCATCGCTCCGCCGGTCGCGGCGGCGACGACGCCCCACGCGACGCCGGCGACGAGCGCGAGCAGGCCGAGCCACCAGGCGATCTCGATCCCGGCGCGACGACCGGCCGGCAGCTCGACGGCCGCGGCGGCCTCGCCGGCGGCGGAGGCGAGCGGCGCGGGGCGGGAGGCGGCGGCGTCAACGGCCCGCACCCAGGGCTCGGGCAGGCCGGGCGTCGTGCGGGCGAGCCAGGAGCTGCGCACGGCCTCGGCCTCGGAGACGGCGGGCGAGCCGGGGTGGGCGAGGGCCGGCGGGCGCAGCCGGGCGAGTCCGGTGCGGATGGAGTCGGCGACGGCGGTGGCGCCGCTGGCGCGCATGAGGGCGTTCGCGGCGGCGGCGTCGACCTCGGCGTCGTGGGCGACGCGCTCGGGGGCGACGGCCCCGCGCAGGCGGCCGGTGATGGCGTCGAGCTCGGCGTCGGCGGTGCGGGCGGCGTTGGACTCGATGCCGAGGCGGCCGCGCAGGATCTCGCGGAGGCGGGCCATGTTGTCGCCGCGCACGGCGGAGACGGGGAGGACCTCGACGTCGGTGAGGCCGTCGGCGGCGAGGAGGGCGTGGACGTCGTCGAGGAGGGGCTGGACGCCGGCCTCGGGGACGGTGTCGACCTGGTTGACAAGAACGAGCATGTCCTCCTGGCGGGCGCCGAGCTCGCGCAGGTACCCCTCGTGGAGGGCGGCGTCGGCGTACTTCTGCGGGTCGACGACCCACAGGAGGATGTCGGCGACGGGGACGAGGCGGTCCACCTGGAGGGCGTGGTCGGTGGTGACGGAGTCGTAGTCGGGGACGTCGAGGAGGACGAGGCCGGCGAGCTCGTCCTCGTCGTGGGCGTCGAGGAGGGACTCGCGCCGGATGCGGCGCTTCGGCGCGACGCCGAGGAAGTCGAGGAGGGCCTCGGCGTCGTCGCCCCAGGAGCAGGCGGCGGCGACGGCGGTGGTCGGGCGGCGCACGCCGACGTCGGCGAAGTCGAGGCGGGTCAGGGCGTTGAAGAGGGAGGACTTGCCGGAGCCCGTTCCGCCGAAGAGGGCGACGACGGTGTGGTCGACGCCGAGCTTGAGGCGCTCCTCGACGCGGTCGAGGCCCTCGCGGGCGGGGCCGGAGAGCCAGGCGGGGACCTCGTCGCCGGCGGTGGTGAGGGCGGCGCGCAGGGTGCTGAGGCGCGTCGAGAGGCGGGCGGAGTACTCGGACTCGGCGCGGTGGCGGCCGGCGGGGCGCGCGGCCGGCTCAGGGCGCGCGCTGGTGGAGGACGTGGTGGGGGCGGTGGTCATGCGGCGGCTCCGGGGCGGGTCAGGGGCGTGAGCTCGCCGGCGCGCAGGCGCAGGGCCGCGGCGAGCGAGGGGTCGGGGGCGGTGAGGGCGGCGTCCTCGGCGGGTGCGGCGGGCTCACCGGCGGTGCGGGCGACGTCCGCCGCGGCAGGGGACTCGACGGCGTCGGCGAGGGCGCGGTCGATCGTGGCGTCGAGGCCGGTGCGGGCGTCGGCGAGGGGCTCGTCCAGGCCGAGACGGGACGCCGCGGCGCGGGTGCCGTCGACGCCGACGGCGGCGGCGAGGACGAGGTCGCGGGCGGCGTCGGACGAGAGGCCGGCAGGGGGCTGCGCGAGGGCGGGGAGCGCCGTGACGGCGTCGGCCCAGGCGGCGACGGCGCGGCGGGCGGCGGTCTCGTCGACGGCGGCGGCCGGCGCCGTGCCGGGCTCGCCGGTGCTCGTGGGCGCGGCGTCGCCCGGCGTCGGGGCGTCATCGGCCCGAGCGGCGTCGGCGGGAGCGGCGTCGGTCTCGGGGCTCGTCGCGGCGGCGCGCAGGCGGTCGGCCTCGGTGGCGAGGGTGACGACGGCGGCGTCGAGCCGGGCGGTGAGGGAGGCGCGCGCCTCCTCGGCGACGGCGGCGAGGGCCCCGGTGCGGGCCTTCTCCGTGCGCCCGAGGAGCCCGCGGCGCAGCCGCTCCCCCTGAGCGAGGGAGGCCAGGGGTCCGCCGGAGGACGCGAGGGAGACCCAGCGGGTCGAGGGGGCGCCCTCCCCCAGGCGGCCGGTGTCGAGGTCCTCGCGCAGGGCCACGAGCCGCTGCTCGGGCAGGGCGGTGAGGGAGGCGTCGAGCGCGGCGGCGGCGTCGGTCTGGGCGTCGACTGCGTCGGCGAGGGCGGTGAGGTCGGCGCGCATCGTGGTCCACACGCCGCGGCCGGTGCGGCTGAGGAGCCCGGCGGCGCGGTGCCGGCCGGCGAGGGCGCGCAGCCAGGCGCGCAGCTCGGCGACGCGCTCAGCCGGGAGGAGGCCCTCGTTGGGGCCGACGTCGGGCACGACGAAGAAGGGGGCGTCCGCGAGCCCGAGGCCCTCGAGCCGCTCGAGGAGGTCGCGGCGCACGACCTTGAGGGAGGCGTCGGGGACGCGGTTGAGGACGACGCCGGTCGGGGTGCCGCGACGGGCGGCCTCCTCGAGGGAGGCCCAGGGGGTGTGGTCGCCGTAGCGGGCGGCCGTGGTGACGAAGAGCCAGAGGTCGGCGGCCTCGAGGAGGCGGGCGGCCAGGCGGCGGTTGCCGGCGTGGACGGAGTCGAGGTCGGAGGCGTCGACGAGGGCGAGGCCGGCGGGGACGACGTCGGAGGCGACGGTGCGGCAGACCTGGGCGACGGGGTGCTCGGCGAGGGCGGGGGCGTCCTCGGGGTTGGCGACGAGCACGGGTGTGCGCGTGGTGGGGCGCAGGATGCCCGCCTCGGAGACCTCGGAGCCGAGGATCGAGTTGACGAGGGTGGACTTGCCGGCGCCGGTGGAGCCGCCGACGACGACGACGGCGGGGGCGTCGGCGTCGGCGAGGCGCGGGAGCACCTGGTCGCGGAGCTGGTCGGTGAGGCGGTCGCGCAGGCGGCGGGCCTCGTCGACGCCGTCGGTGGCGAGCGGGAGGCGGAGGGACTGGAGGGAGGTGAGGGTGTCGCTGAGGACGTCGGAGAGCCGGCCTCGGCTGAGCGCGGTGACGGGGGCGTCGCCGTCGGGGCTCGAGGGATCGGGGAGGGCCATGGGGCCACCTTAGGAGTGGGTCGTCACGGTCCCGGGTATTGGTTCGCGGGGTGCGTCCCACGCCCCGAGGAACGGCCGACGGCACGGCTCGGTACCGCGCCGGCCGGCGCTGGGGCGGAGGTCGCCCGTGACTCCCGGTTCGCACCGGGGGCCACGGGCGACCTCGTGGTGAGCAGCGGGACCGCGCGGGCCCCTCAGACGCTATGGGGGTGCGCGAGGCCGTCGTGGTCTTGTGGGCCAGGGCCTCGCGTATGCAACCTTCGTGGATCACCACCGAGGCGGTCGTTAGGGGACCGCTGCGGGGTGCCGACATGCATAGGAGACCCTGGTGATTACTGAGCGTACAAGCCTGGGGCTGGACGTTCACGCCCGCAGCGTGAGCGCCGCCGCCATCGATACCCTCACCGGCGAGGTGATCCAACGCCGCCTGGACGGCGAGTACAGCCACACCATCGACCTGGCCTCACGCCTGGCCGCCGAGCACGGACCACTGCTGATCACCTACGAGGCAGGCCCCACCGGCTTCGGACTGGCCCGCGAGCTGACCGCCGCGGGCCACCGGGTGCAGGTCGCCGCACCCTCGAAGCTGGCCCGCCCCGCCGGACAGCGGGTCAAGACCGACCGCACCGACGCGATGTTCCTGGCCGAGTGCGCCCTGAACGGCACGATCACGCCCGTGCGCATCCCTACCCTGGCCCAGGAGGGCGCCCGCGACCTGGTGCGATCCCGCGACGACGCCCGCACCGACCTCATGGCCGCCCGCCACCGCCTGTCCAAGATGCTGCTGCGCCGCGGATGGGTCTACCCCGGCAAGACCACCTGGGGACCCGCCCACGACGCTTGGCTGCGCGCACTGCGCCGCGAGGACGTCCCCGCCCTGGGCGCCGGCGCCACC
This sequence comes from Actinomyces radicidentis, assembly GCF_001553565.1. Taxonomy (NCBI): domain Bacteria; kingdom Bacillati; phylum Actinomycetota; class Actinomycetes; order Actinomycetales; family Actinomycetaceae; genus Actinomyces; species Actinomyces radicidentis. The sequence continues at coordinate 56,220 of NZ_CP014228.1, forward strand.
GCGGCCTTCGACGACGCCTACGACACCGTCACCCACACCCTGGCACGACGCGACCGCCTCGATACCGCCATCGCCGCCCTGGCCGCCGACAGTGAGTTCACCCCCGTCACCGCCCGCCTGTCCTGCCTGAGAGGCATCTCCACACTGACCGGCTTCGCCCTCGCCGTCGAGATCGGCGACTGGCACCGCTTCACCGGCGCGACCATCGCCTCCTACCTCGGACTGGTCCCCTGCGAGCACTCCTCGGGCCAGACCCGCACCCAGGGCGGCATCACCAAGACCGGCAACACCCACGCCCGACGTCTCCTGACCGAAGCCGCCTGGCAGCACAAGAGCCCCTACCGCCCCGGCCCCGCCCTGCGAGCCGCATGGGCCAAGGTCCCCGGGGACGTCGCCACCCGGGCCGACACCGGCAACAGGCGCCTGAACAGGCGCTGGCAGACCCTGGCCAGCCACCACAAACGTCACACGATCGCCAACACCGCCATCGCCCGGGAGCTCGCAGCCTGGTGCTGGTCCCTGGCCGTCATGGACCACTAGAACCCCCACAGACCGCGCTGACCGGCACCACCAGGGCCCAGAGGGGAAGCAGCGTGAGGAGGACACCGGCGATTCGACTGTGAGCACCCCCAAGGGCACGCTCGACCTCAGACAAGCCAGCTCCTCCCACCGAAACCAGCGTCATGCGGCACACAGACCCGCGCATATCAGACTGACCACGCGTCAACACCAGACACGCCACCCCCACCCCACCGGCCAACGCCGAAGAGGGGGCACCCACCGGCCAGTGGATGCCCCTCTTCACCCTGCCACTTGACAGGAAACCCCTACATATCAGCCGAGCACGGCCGCGAGCGCGTCGGCGACGGCGCGCATGCCGACGGCGTTCGGGTGGTAGGAGCCGGCGAGGCCGCGGCGGGTCGGGACGAGGCCCGTCACCCAGGGCTCCGCCGAGCCGAGGGCGTGCTCGCTGCTGAGCCCGGAGACGGCGACGAGCTCGACGCCGCTGCGTTCGGCGGCGCGTGCGAAGGCGGACTCGAGGGCGGCCTGGACGGTGCGGAGGGCGTCGAGGTCCGGGGCACTGACCGAGGCGGCCTCCGGCGTCGTGCCGGGGCCGAGGAGGGAGAGGTAGTCGACGAGGAGGACGCGGGCTCGCAGGGCGCGGTCGCGAACGGCGTCGACGACGCGGGCGAGCCCGGCGGCGGTGCGCTCGACGTCGTCGTCGGTGGGGACCGGGACGGGCGGGAGCGCGGGAGCGGCGTCGGATCCACGGGATGCGGTGCCGTCACCGGAGGCGGAGGGACCGTCCGTGCCGTCGGCTGCACCGCCTTCGGCTGTGTCGCCGGCCGCGTCGCCGGCCGAGCCTCCCGCCATGGCGGCGAGGAGCGCGGCGACCTCCGAGTCGGGCCCCGCGGCGCGCGCGGCGGCGGACATGGTCGCGCCGATGAAGCCGAGGTCGTTGCCGCCGGCGGTGATGGTGACGAGCTCGGCGTCGGCGGGCAGGCCGTCGATCTGGGGCGGGATGCTCACGCCGTTCCAGGTGGTCTGGGGCGTGTCGAGGATCGCCCCGGTGGTGGCGCCGGAGACGGTGAGGTCGGTGAGGCGGGCGCCGAGTCGCTCGGCGAGCAGGTGCGCGTAGTTCGCGCCCGAGCGCATGGCGGCGACGTCCTCGACGGGCGGGACGCCGGGGCCGGCGGCGTAGGAGGAGCCGAGGACTGCGACGGAGGACGGTGCGCTCATGCCGGTCATCCTGGCACTGTCCGGAGCCGCCCTGCCGCGAGCGCGTCGGTGCCCCCGGCCGGACTCGAACCGGCAACCTGCGGATTAGAAGGCCGATGCTCTATCCATTGAGCTACGGAGGCGCGCCCCAGCCGCCTCGGGCGTCGGGAGCGCGCCAAGACTACGGCACGTGGGAGTTGTCCCCATCCTGTGACCGGGGCGCGCGGGGTGGTGGCCGGTCGGGCGCCGGTAGGGTGACATGAAGCACCCCACGAGATCGACTCGGCCTCGGCCGTGTCCCCTCCCGGAAGGACCCCCGTGCCCCGACCTCCCTCGTCGTCCGGTCACTGTCCGCCCACTCCCCTGCTGAGCCGCGCACCTTCACTGCGCCGTTCACGGTGGGGCGCACGCCCGACTGCGACGTGCAGGTGGTCCACCCGCTCGTCTCGCGCCGGCACCTGCTCGTGACGCCGGGGCCGCAGGGCTGGCTGGTCAAGTGCCAGGGGCGCAACGGGATGCTCGTCAACGGCCGGGCGACGCGCTCGGCGCTCATCACGGAGGGCACCCGGGTCCAGCTCGGCGACGCCTCAGGTCCGGGGCTCGCACTCATGCCGGTTATGACGACGACGGCGCCCGACCCCCAGCCAGGCGGCACGCAGCCGGGCGGCGAGCAGCGCCAGGCGGCCGGTCCGCAGGCGCCCCAGGCTCATCGCCCGGCGGCCTACGGCACCACGCCCGGTGCCCCGAGCGCGCCAGCCGCCGGGTACGGAGGCGCCCCGTCCTCGGCCACCGCATCCGAAGCACCGTCGAGCGCGTCCGCAGCAGCGCCGTCGGTCCCCTCCGCGGCCCAGCCGCACGCCTCCGCCGTGGCCCGTGCGACGCCGTCGGCTCCTGCTTCCTACGGCAGCGGCCCCACCTCGGCACCGTCGAGCGCGTCCGCAGCAGCGCCGTCGGCCCCCTCCGCACCCGTCCCGGCTCAGTCCGCATCCGTCCCGGCCACCCAGCAGGTCCCGCTGGCGGCCGCGAGCGCGGAGTCCGCGCGCCCCCTGCTCGCGGAGTCGGCGCCGTCGGCCTCCACCGGCGGCTTCCCAGCCGGCGCCCGCCGCACCGTCCGCTCCGTGCGCATCACCGCCTCGGGCACGATCGGCCGCCATCCGGACAACGCCCTCGTCCTCGCCGACCCGCTCGTGTCGGGCCGCCACGCCCGCGTCGACCTCACCGCGCAGGGCATCCGCGTCACCGACCTGCGCTCCACGAACGGCATGTACGTCGCCGGCCGGAAGGTTCAGGACGTCCTCGTCACCGAGCCGACCGTCATCGGCATGGGGTCCACCTTCGTCTCGATCCGCCCGGACGGCCTGTGCGAGGTCCAGGTGGCCGACGCCGGCGGAGAGCTCGTGGGCCGCGACCTCACCTTCTCCGTGAACAACGGCCGGCTGCGCCTGCTCGACGGCATCTCCTTCTCGTTGCCCGGGCACGAGCTGCTCGCCGTCGTCGGCCCCTCGGGCGCCGGCAAGTCCACCCTTCTCAAGGCGCTCACGGGCGAGCAGAAGGCGCAGGAGGGGCAGGTTCTCTTCAACGGCCTCGACGTCTACGAGAACTACCCGGTCATGCGCAACAAGATCGGCGTGGTCCCCCAGAACGACGTCGTCCACTCCGCCCTCACGGTCCGCCAGACCCTCGAGTACGCCGCCGAGCTGCGCTTCGCCAAGGACGTCACCGCCGCAGAGCGCCGCGAGCGCATCGACCAGGTCCTCGAGGACCTCGACCTCGCCGACCACGTCGACAAGCGCGTCAAGAAGCTCTCCGGCGGTCAGCGCAAGCGCGTCTCCACCGCGATCGAGCTGCTGACCAGCCCGTCCCTGCTGTTCCTCGACGAGCCGACGTCGGGCCTGGACCCCCAGCTCGACCGCGACGTCATGGACCTGCTCGCCACCCTCGCCCACGGCACCCGCCCCGGCGACACCGGCCGCACCGTCATGGTGGTCACCCACAACGAGAACCACATCGACCGGGCGGACAAGGTCCTCATCCTCGCCGCCGGCGGCAAGCCCGTGTACTACGGGGCGCCGTCGCAGGTCCTCCCCTCCTTCAAGGAGCGCCTCAGCGAGCTCGCGGCCGCGGGGCGCGTCAAGCACGTCGCCGAGCGCGGCGGCTTCGCGGACCCGCCGGCCATCGAGGGCTTCGCGGACGTGTACGCCCTCATCCGCAACCACACCGAGGAGCTGCGCGCCCACCTCGAGGCCACGGTCCCGTCCACGCGCCGCGGCAACGGGCAGAAGGTGCGCACGAGCCGGCCGGTGACGGAGAAGCAGGAGCCGAAGCAGTCGGCGCTGCGGCAGGTCTCCACGCTCGTGCGCCGTCACCTGCGGATCGCGGCGGCCGACCCGTCCTACCTGGCCTTCATGCTCGTGCTGCCGCTCATCATGGGCGTGCTCACGAAGGCGATCGAGGGGCCCGACGGCTTCTCCGCGCCACCCGTCCAGGTCATCCAGCCGGGCGAGGTGCCGAGGCTGCCCTAGATGCAGGCCCTCGAGCTGCTCGTCATCCTCATCACCGGCGCCGCGTTCTCCGGCATGGCGGCGACGATCCGCGAGCTCGTCGGCGAGCGCGACGTCTTCCTGCGCGAGAAGGCGGTGGGGTTGCGAGACGGCGCCTACCTCGTCGCCAAGACCGTGGTGCTGGCGCTCATCGTGACGGTGCAGACGGCGCTCATGGTGGGCGTGGCGCTGCTCCTCAACCCGGGGCCGGACGACGCCCTGTGGGCCGGGTTTGGCGGGCTCGAGCTGGCGCTGTGCTGCTGGGCGGTGGCCTTCGTGTCCGGGCTGCTGGGCCTGGCGGTGAGCGCCTTCGTGTCGAGCTCCGAGCAGGTGATGCCGGTGCTCGTCGTCATCATCATGGCGCAGCTGGTGCTGGCCGGCGGCGTCATCCCGATCGAGGGGCGGCCGGGCTTCGAGCAGCTCTCCTGGCTGCTGCCGGCGCGCTGGGGCTACGCGATGGCGAGCGCGACGGTCGACATGAACACGATCCTCCCGGACCGCGCCGACGGCCTGTGGGACCACACGACCAGCCAGTGGTGGTTCGACGCCACGATGCTCGCCGCCATCGGCGTCGTGTGCTTCGGAGCGTGCTGGGTGGGTCTCGCCCGCCGCGGCCACCGCTGAGCGGGCCCCGCCGGACCGGGAGCTCCGCTCCGCGTCCCGCGCGCACCCGCCCCTTCCGCGTCCAGCACCCCCATCGCGCACCCATCACGCACCCATCCCACAAAGGCAGACATCCTCGGCGAACTGTGACGGCGACGGCGTCACAGTTTGCCGAGGATGTCTGCCTCTGAGCCGTGTACGCCACGCACGCACCGGCCGCTCCCGGCGCTGCGCACCGTGACCAGGGTCAGCGCCGCACGCACCTACCTGCCAGGCTCCACAGGGCCCGCCGTGAGCCCTCCGCCCTCAGTCGGCCCGTGCCAGCGCTCGTCCCCCGCCGCCTCCCGGCAGGCTCAGCGCATGGAGACCTCATCCGTTCCCCTCCTCGCGCAGTCCGGACGCGCACCCTACCTCGACGACGTTCCCACCCGCCCGGACCGCGAGCCCGGCTGGCAGCGAGTCGCTCATGGCGTCCACGCGCGAGCGGACGAGTGGACGGCTGCGAACGGACGGAGTCGCCACCGAGCACTCATTGCGGAGGCGGCAGCGCAGTACGGCGATGACCTCGTCCTCGTGGGTGCCTCCGCGGCGGTCCACCTGGGGCTGCCCGTTCTCGGCCCGATCCCGAGGCTCGTGCAGTGCCTGGGCACTCATGGTCAGCGACGACGGACCACGCTCGTCGAGAGGCGCCGCACGACTGCGACCCCGCCGATAGTCGAGGTGAACGGCGTGCTCACGACGGCGCCGTCGACGACGGGGCTCGACCTCGCTCGCTGGAGCACGCTCGTGGCCGGTGTCGCCGCGCTCGACAAGGTCCTCCACGAGAACACCGCGACCACTGACGACGTCACCGCGGCTCTCGCGGCGCTGCCAACCGGAGCGGTCGGCGCGCGGCGGGCGAGGGAGGCCGCGCACCTCGCGGACGCCCGCGCGGAGTCACCCGGAGAGTCCCTCTCGCGGGTGCGCATGTGGCAGGCGGGACTGCCGGAGCCGGACCTGCAGCGCACCGTCATCGTGGAGGGGCGGCGGTACCGCCTGGACTTCCTGTGGCACGGCGTCCGCGTCTGCGGGGAGTTCGACGGCCGCGTCAAGTACACGCGTGACGCCTTCGGGGTGGATCCGCAGGACGCGGTGTGGAGCGAGCGCCTGCGCGAGCAGGCCCTGCGCCGGGGCGGGCTCGCCGTCGCCCGGTGGACCTGGGACGAGGCGTGGTACCGCGACGGCGCTGCGATGCTGGCCGAGCTCGCCCGCCACGGCATCCGCCCGAACGGCCGCCGGTGGTAGCACGCCGCGCCGGCCCACCGCCACCAGCCGGCCCACTGATGCCGCTGGGAACGTACGTCACCGCCAAAGACAGACATCCTCGGCAAACTGCGACGCCGTCGCCGCCACAGTTTGCCGAGGATGTCTGCCTTTGTGCTGGGGGGCCGGACCAGCGCGTCCGCTCCCTCGCCCACCGCCCCCTCGCCCACCGCCCCCTCGCCCACCGCCCCCTCGCTCACCGGGCCCTCGCCCGCCCCGGCGCTAGACTCCCCACCGTGAGTCGACAGATGAGTACCTCAGATCCCCTGGTGTGGATCGACTGCGAGATGACCGGCCTGGACCTGAGCGCGGACGCGCTCATCGAGGTCGCCGTGGTCGTGACCGACTACGAGCTCAAGCCGCTGGGCGAGGGCATCGACGTCCTCATCAAGCCGCCGGCCGCCGCCCTGGACCAGATGAACGACTTCGTGCGCAAGATGCACACCACCTCCGGCCTGCTCGACGAGCTCGAGGAGGGCCTCACGATGGAGGAGGCGCAGCGCCAGGTCCTGGACTACGTGAAGTCGCTCGTCCCGGAGGCCCGCACGGCGCAGCTCGCCGGCAACTCGGTGGGCACGGACAAGACCTTCCTCGCGCGCGACATGCCGGAGCTCATCGAGTACCTACACTACCGGATCGTCGACGTCTCCTCGATCAAGGAGCTGGCGAAGCGCTGGTACCCGCGCACCTACTTCCAGTCGCCGGAGAAGCACGGCGGCCACCGCGCGCTGGCGGACATCCTCGAGTCGATCGACGAGCTGCGCTACTACCGCGGCGTCCTCTTCCCGCAGGGCGAGGGCCCGACGAGCGAGGACTGCAAGGCCGTGGCGGAGGACGTCGTCGCTCACCCGACCGCGGACCTCATCTGAGCTGCGCCCGGGGTCCCGGGCACCATCCGACGACGCCGGCCGCCGCCTTCTCGCGGTGGCCGGCGTTGTCGCGTCCGACGGCGCTCAGCGGTTGCCGCCCACTCTCGACGGCGGCCGCCGGTTCTCACTCATTGGCGGCGACGCCCCAGGCCCCGCCCACGCCCCCGAGCCGTGGCCGCATCCTTCGCCCGCCGCCTCCCCTCCCCGTACCTCCCCTGGCACAGGGCCCGCACCCCACGTGACGCAGTGCACGGGCGCCGGTTTGGCCCAGCCGGGCGCGACCCGATAAAGTACCGACTCGTTGCGGCACGTCCGCAGCGATGGTGGCTGTAGCTCAGTTGGCAGAGCGCTTGGTTGTGGTCCAGGAGGTCGCGGGTTCAAGCCCCGTTAGCCACCCCATCCGATTCCGGCTCCGGCACTTCGCCGGGGCCGGTTCTCGTTTCGCGGCACCGACGCCGTTCCATCCCCACAGCTCAGAGGTGATCCATGGATCGTCGAGACTTCATGCTCGTGCTCGCCGCCGGCACGGTGGCGGCAACCGCCTCCTGCTCGTCCTCGTCCCGGGCGCCCGAGGCCTCGTCCGGAGGCTCCGGCGCCGCCTCGTCGACGCCGTCCGCCTCGGCGAGTCCGACGCCGACGCCGACGCCGAGCCCCACCCCGTCGCGCAGCGCCCTGTGGTTGCAGGACGGCCCTCCCCCGCTGCCCGGCCCGCAGGAGCTGTCGGGCGTGATCACGGGTCTGCCGGAGGCGGTCGGGAACACGGTGGCGCTGACGATCGACGACGGGGCCGACTCCTCGGTGGTCGACGCGTACCTGGACTTCGCGAAGGAGTCGGGGGTGCGCCTCACCTTCTTCGTGACCTCCTCGTACCCGGGGTGGACGGACTGCAAGGCGAAGATGATGCCGCTGGTGGAGTCCGGGCAGGTGCAGCTGGGGAACCACACGGTGACGCACGCGGGGCTGACGCAGATCAGCGAGTCGGAGATCATCTCGGAGGTGTCCGGCTGCGAGACCTTCCTGCGGGACACCTGCGGCGTGACGGGAGCGCCCTTCGTGCGTCCGCCGTACGGGTACCGGAGCTCGTGGACGGACTCGGTGTGCGCGAAGCTCGGGTACACGTCGCCGACGCTGTGGTACGGCTCGTTCGGTGACTCGGGGCTGCTGACGGAGGACGTGCTGCTGGACCAGGCCCGTCAGTGGCTCCTGGCGCAGCACGTCGTCATCGGGCACGCGAACTTCCCGACGGTGACGCACCTGTACGGCCAGATCATCGACATCCTGCGCGAGCGCTCGTTGCTCACCGCGACGCTCGACGACGTCTTCTTCGGCCCGGGTCACGACCGGCACGTCTGAGCAGGGACTGCGGGCTCGGGTCTCGCGGCGCCCGGTGCGAGCGCTGGGGCGGGCCGCCTCCGAGTCGTCCGTGCAGGCGCTCCGTGCGGCTGCGCCGACGCCCCGACGACGCCGTCAGCACGAGGAGCACGCATGAGCCGGCGGGGCACGCCTCCCGTCGTGCGGCTGCGCTGCTCGCCGGCCCGCGCCGCCGCCGAGCGCAGCGCCTCCGTCGAGCCGCCCCGGCCGACCCCGCCGAGGACGTCTCCGGCATGTGGTGGTCGGCGCCGTCACGATTCCTGCCGACGACGACGCGCCGTCTCACCGGAGGCTATCCCGTCGGCGTGTGGTGGTGCGAGGAGGACGGGTACGGCCCGCTGCGCGCCACCACCACCGCTACCGCCAGGGCCGCGCGCCCCGTCAGCCCACCCAGCCGCGCTGCGCGATGACCTCGAGCACGAGGTCGACCGCGGGCCCGTAGGGCGGCGCGCCGGCGGTGCACACGGAGACGACGCGCTTCTGCGCGCGCACGGGTCGCGTCCGCACGCCCGGGTGCGTGAAGGCCTCGAGCGCCATCCTGGGCAGGAGCCCCACCCCGCCGCGGGCGGCGACGAGCGCCTGGACGGCGACGTAGTCGTCGCTGGCGTAGCCGACGACGGGCTCGAAGCCGGCGTCCGCGCAGGCGCTCGTGAGGTGGGCGCGGCAGCGCTCGCAGCCCGTCACCCAGGTCGCGTCCCGCCAGGGTCCGAGGTCGGCGACCTCGTCGGCACCGTCGGCGACCTCGTCGGCACCGCCGCCGACGGCGCCCGCCCCAGCCTGGGCGTCCCCGCCCCCGGTGCCGGCGCGTGCCGCTGCGGGCTCGATGAGGTGGAGGAGGTCGTCGCCGAGGTCCAGGCGCCGGACCGCGTCGTCGTCGGAGCCCTCGGGGTAGGAGAAGGTGAGGGCGAGGTCGACGTCGCCGCGTCGCAGCATCTGCAGCGCCTCGGGCGGCTCGGCGTCGACGACCTGGAGCTCGAGGCCGGGCGCCCGCTCGGCGAGGGCGGCGAGGACGGCGGGCACGACGACGGCGACGGCGGAGGGGAAGGCGGCGAGGCGGACGACGCCGGAGGCGAGGTCGGTCATCGACTGGAGCTCGCGCTCGACGCGGTCGAGGGAGGCGAGGAGCGCCCGTCCCTGGTCGGCGAGGTAGCGGCCCTCGTGGGTGAGGCGGAGGCGGCGGCCGACGTGCGTGACGAGGACGGCGCCGGTCTCGGACTGGAGCCGTTGGAGGTGGTGGGTGGCGGTGGCCTGGGCGTATCCGAGTCCGTCGGCGGCGCCGGCGAGCGTTCCCTCCTCGTCGAGCGCCACGAGGACGCGGAGGCGGTTGACGTCGATCACGCACCCACACTACGACATCATCGATTGGTTTGCTCGAATCTTTCGTCTGGACCGATCGATCCGGGCTCGTCACGATGGAGCCATGACAGCCATCGCCGCCCCCGCACGCAGCACGTCCGCCGCCCCCTCCGACGCCGCCGCCACTCCGCGCCACGTCGAGCGCGGCATCGAGCACGACCTGCCGGTCTCCTTCGACGGCGTCCTGCGTGCCGCGACGGCGCTCTCCGGCGTCCTGCCGGCGACGCCGAGCTGGCGCTACCCGCTCCTCGACGAGATGGCCGGCTGCGAGGTGGTCGTCAAGCAGGAGAACGTCCAGCCGACCGGCGCGTTCAAGGTGCGCGGCGGCATGGCGCTCGTCGCCGGGATGGTCGAGCGCCTGGGCAGCGGGCTCCCCGAGGGTCTCGTGACGGCGTCGACGGGTAACCACGCCCAGTCGATCGCCTACGCGGCGCGGGCGCACGGGCTGGGCGCCGTCATCGTCATGCCGTCGTGCGCTCCGGAGGTCAAGCGACGGGCGGTCGAGGCGCTGGGCGCACGGGTGGTCATCGAGGACGGGACCGTGACGGACGCCGTGCGGGCGGCCCGCGAGCGCGCGGCCGGCGCCGGCTGGTACTTCGTGAGCCCCTGCGAGGAGCCGGACATCATCCACGGGCACGCCACGGTGTACCTGGAGCTGCTGCGCGAGCACCCGGACCTCGAGGCGGTGTACGTGCCGGTCGGCTCGGGCTCGGGCGCGGCGGGCGCGTGCCTCGTGCGCGACGCGATCGCGCCGTCCTGCCGGATCATCGGGGTCCAGTCGGCTCAGGCGCCGGCGGCCTGGCGGGCCTGGCGGGAGGGGCGTCCGGTGGAGGACGTGTGCACGACGCGCGCCTCGGGCCTGGCGGTGGCGGCGTCCTCCGGTCTCCCCCAGCGCGTCATGCGCGGCGCCCTGGACGACTTCATCCTCGTCGATGACGACGCGATCGACGACGCGCGCCGCCTCCTGGCGTCTTGCGCGCACACGCTCGCGGAGGGTGCGGGCGCCGCCTCGCTGGCGGGTCTGCTCGCGGACGGGGATCGTCCGCGCCGGTGCGCCGTCGTGGTGTCGGGCGGTGTCGCCGACGCCGCGGAGCTGGCGGACCTGGGTGCGCCGTCCCGTCGCTGAGCCGGACGACGCGCAGCCGGCGCGTCCCGCTTACCGCGGCTCCACGCCCGCCCGGATGAGCCCCACCACGTGCCCGTCGGTCAGCGCCTCCCAGGAGGCCTCGATGATGTCGGTGCCCACGCCCACGGTGGACCAGGTGCGCTCGCCGTCGGTGATGTCGACGAGGACGCGCACGATGGCCTGGGTGCCGCGCTCGGAGTCGAGGATGCGCACCTTGAAGTCGGTGAGCTCGAAGCCGCGGATCTCGGGGTAGGTCTCGGCGAGCGCGTCGCACAGGGCGTGGTCGAGGGCGTTGACGGGGCCGTTGCCCTCGCCGAGGACGGCGTGGCGCCGCCCGCCGACCCACATGCGCACGGTGGCCTCGGACTCGGACTCGGTGGCGCCGTCGATGGGGAGGAGCTCCTCCCCCGGCGCGGGCCGCGCCGCCACGGAGGCGCGCCAGGACTCGACGCGGAAGTACTCGGGCAGGTCGCCGCGGGCCTGGCGCAGCAGCAGCTCGAAGCTCCCGTCGGCGGCGTCGTAGGCGTAGCCGCGGGCCTCGTGCTCCTTGACGGCGGTGGTGACGCGGCCGAGGAGCTCGGAGTCACCGTCGGTGTCAATGCCGAGCTCGCGTGCCTTGAGCTCGATGGAGGCGCGCCCGGCCATCTCGGAGACGAGCATGCTCATGGTGTTGCCGACGCGCGCGGGGTCGATGTGCTGGTAGAGGTCGGGGTCGACCTTGATGGCGCTGGCGTGGAGGCCGGCCTTGTGGGCGAAGGCCTTGGCGCCGACGTAGGGCTCGCGGCCCGACGGTGCTCGGTTGGCGATCTCGCCGACGCGGCGGGAGACGCGGCTGAGCTCGGCCAGCCTCCGGGCCCGCCCGTCGTCGTCGCCGGGCAGGGCGGTCCAGCCGGTCTTGGTCTCGAGGTTGGCGACGAGGGTGAGGAGGTTGGCGTTGCCGGTGCGCTCGCCGAAGCCGTTGACGCAGCCCTGGACCTGGCGGGCGCCGGCGTCGACGGCGGCGAGGGCGCCGGCGACGGCGAGCCCGGAGTCGTCGTGGGTGTGGATGCCGATCGCGCACGCCTCGCAGCCGGCCTCGTCGAGGGCGGCTCGCAGGGACCGGACGGCGTCGGCGATGCCGCCGGGGAGGGTGCCGCCGTTGGTGTCGCAGGGGATGACGGCGGTGGCGCCGGCGCGGGCGGCCTCGAGGGCGACGTCGACGCCGTAGCCCGGGTCGTGCGCGAGGCCGCCGAAGTAGTGCTCGAGGTCGACCATGACCTCGCGTCCGGCCGCGGTGAGCACCTCGACGGTGTCGCGCACCATACGGAGGTTCTCCTCGCGGGTGGTGCGCAGGGCGCGCTCGACGTGGACGGGGTCGGACTTGGCGACGACCGTGACGACGGGGGCGCCGGAGTCGATGAGGCCGCGGACCTGGGCGTCCTCGGCGGCGGGGGCTCCGGCGCGGCAGGTGGAGCCGAAGGCGACGAGCCTGGCGACCTGAAGGTCGAGCTCGGTGCGGGCGCGCTCGAAGAGCTCGGTGTCCTTGGGGATGGCGCCCGGCCAGCCGGCCTCGATGTAGGCGACGCCGAGCTCGTCGAGGAGGCGGGCGACGGCGAGCTTGTCGTCGACGGTGAAGGAGACGGACTGCTGCTGGGCGCCGTCGCGCAGGGTGGTGTCGTAGACGGCGACGGCGGGCCGCGTGCTGCCCGCCGGGCTGCTCGTCGGCTCGTTCGGCCGACTGCTGGTGTGTGCCATCTCCGGGGCCTCCTCGTGCTCCCGCGCGGGCGGGGTCCCGGCGGCCGCGTCAGTGTGCCACGGGGCGCGCGGGTGGCGCGGTGGCGCCCGGTGCGTGATCGGCCGCACCGGTGAGGACCTCGTGTGCGGGCGCCCCGACGCTCCGCGCAGGCCCGTCTGCGTGGGTCAGACCAGGCGGTACATCCAGTCGTACGGGTCCTCGTAGCGGCCGTACTGGATGCCGGTGAGGCGGTCGTGGATCTGGTGGGTGACCTCCTGGCCGGAGATCGTCACGTCGAAGCCCTCGCCCTTGAGGTGGCCGAGGGGGACGACCACGGCGGCGGTGCCGCAGGCGAAGACCTCGGTCACCTTGCCGGACTCGATGTCCGCGAGCAGGCCCTCGAGGCTGATGGTGTCCTCGACGACCTTGCGGCCCTCGTCCTGGAGGAGGCGGATGATCGCGGAGCGGGTGTTGCCCTCGAGGATCGTGCCGGTCAGGTGCGGGGTGCGCACGGTGCCGTCGGCGTCGACGACCATGATGTTCATGCCGCCGAGCTCCTCGAGGTTCTTCTCGGTGACGTCGTCGAGGAAGCAGACCTGGTCGCAGCCCTGCTCGGCCGCCTGCTGCTGGGGCAGGAGGCTGGAGGCGTAGTTGCCGCCCGTCTTGGCGAAGCCGGTGCCGCCGCGGCCGGCGCGGTGGAAGTCCTGGGCCACCCAGATGCTGATGGGCTGGAGGCCGTGGGTGAAGTAGGCGCCGGACGGGGAGGCGATGACGTAGTAGTCGACGACGCCGCCGGCGTGCACGCCGAGGAAGGCCTCGGAGGCGAACATGTAGGGGCGCAGGTAGAGGGACTCGCCGTCGCCGGAGGGGACCCACTCCTGGTCGGCGCGCACGAGGTCGACGAGGGAGGCGATGAAGTCCTCCTCGGGGAGCTCGGGCAGCGCCAGGCGCCGGGCGGAGACGTTGAGGCGCGCGGCGTTGTAGCGAGGACGGAAGGTCCAGATGGAGCCGTCGGCGTGACGGTAGGCCTTGATGCCCTCGAAGACCTCCTGGCCGTAGTGGAGGACGGCGGCCGCCGGGGACAGGGAGATGTCGCCGAAGGCGACGGTCTCCTGGCTCCCCCAGCCCTCGCCGCGGGTCCAGCGGGCGTGGGTCATGTGGTCCGAGAAGACCTTGCCGAAGTGGAGGTCGGTGAGCGCCTGGGCGCGCTCGGCCTCAGTGGCGGGGTGCGCGTTGGGCACGAGCGGGAAGCGACCGGCGAGCTCGTCCGCGGCGGGGACGGGGACGGCGGCGGCCTTGGCCAGCGGGGTGACGAGCGAGTCGGGGGTGGAGGCGGCGTCAGACATGACCTCAGGCTACTGCGAGGCCCACCGACCGGACGGACAAGGCTCACATAGCGACCCAGACTCGACACGCTAGTGTGTTACTTGTGCCCCGCACACCCCATGCACGCCAGACGTCTAGCGCTGCCACACGCGCTCACAAGCGCGCCGCCCCCGCCGTCGCGGCGACACTGATCGTTCTGAGCGCCGCCGCATGCGGCATCGTCGGGAGCGGAACCAGCAAGGCCACGAAGGCGGCCCCCACCACGTCCGGCACCCCAGTCACGGTGTCGCTGGAGCTCCCCACTGCCGCCTCCGGCACGACACAGCCCTCGCCCAGCACGATCACGTTCGGGGCCCCGGTCATCGCCGGCTACGGCCGCCCGTCGTCCACGGCGACGGAGGCAACGGACGGAACCACCGCTGAGGCGACGTCCGCCGACGAGGAGACTACTGACGCGACGTGGAGCTCCCGGACGACGCGCTGCCCCTCACCGCCTAGGTGTCCTCGAGCTCGGCTCTGCTCGTGTCGGGAGCGGATGACCGCCAGCTGTCACGCGCTGCAGCCGAAGCTGCGCTCGACAGCTACGACGATGACGCCAGCACCGGCTCGAGCGAGGCGACGATCGGGACGTCCACGCCCTACGCGGGTATCAGCACCGCCTTCACCGCGAGCCTCGACGGGCAGGACGCTGACGGACGCTCCTTCACCCGCGTCTGGGGAGCGGACGGAGCGTCGCTCAAGGCCACGGAGATCTGTCCGGCCGGCGCCTTCGACGAGGCCGCCTGGAGCCTCGCGCTTGAGGGGACCGAGGTCAGCGGAGTCTCCACGACCTCCACGTGGCCTGGCGGAGAGCCCACCCCCTCGCCGGAGGCCTCTGAGGGCTCGACCGCGTCCTGAGGAGTCGGTCCCGCCCTGGCTCCCTCAGTACTGGGACAGGGGGGTCGCCGTCGGCGTAGGCGTCGCCGAGGGTCCGGCGACCGCAGCCTCATAGGTGGCCACGAGCGCCTCATAGCTGCTCAGCGCGACCTCGATGGCGTCCACGTACTCGCCCTCCAGCGCGGTCTCCACGACGTCGTGGTCGATCGTCAGCTGGTCCCCGGCCCAGGCGGCCAGGAAGGGCCGGATCTCGTCGGCACGGCGATCGAGGCCGTCGAGCGTCGAGGCCCTCTCGACGCGCACCTCGTTGAGGAGCTGCGCCGGCGCTGCCGAGGCGATGGCGGGCGCCTGTTCCGCGATGTTCTCCACAGCACCCGCGACACCCGCACTAGCGGAGTCGCTCGCCGCCGTCGCCGCTGCCGCGATGAAGTCCTCCGGAGCCGCCGTCGTCGTCGACTCCGCAGCCCCGTTTTCGCACGCTGCGAGGGACGCGAGGACGAGCAGTCCGGTCCCAGACAAGGTGAGTGATCTGAGCATCATACGCATGCCAGCAATTTAGTGGCACTGCCCCGGCATGGGAACGCGGGCCGGGTGCGAGATCCCTCTCGCCCCGGCCCGCGCCGTGAGTCGTGCGGGGACGCCGCGGCGTCCGCCCGTCTCAGTCGCGACGGAAGAGGTCGCGCGTGTAGACCTTGTCAGAGACGTCGGTGAGCTCGTCGTTCCAGCGGTTGGC
This sequence comes from Actinomyces radicidentis, assembly GCF_001553565.1. Lineage (NCBI taxonomy): Bacteria > Bacillati > Actinomycetota > Actinomycetes > Actinomycetales > Actinomycetaceae > Actinomyces > Actinomyces radicidentis. Next base: position 71,755 of record NZ_CP014228.1, read on the forward strand.
GACGATGAGGTCGCAGCGCGCCTTGAACTCGGAGAGCTCGTGGATGACGGGCCAGCCGTAGAACTCGTCGACCTCGAGGGTCGGCTCGTAGATGACGACCGGGATGCCCTTGGCCTTGAGGCGCTCCATGACGCCCTGGATCGAGGACTCGCGGAAGTTGTCGGAGCCCGTCTTCATGGTGAGACGGTGGATGCCGACCACGGGGTGGGCGGTGCCGCCGTAGACGAGCTCGACGACGCGGTGGAGGATCTCCTCGGCGATGAAGTCCTTGCGGACGTCGTTGGCCTCGACGATGGCGCCGATGAGGCTCTGGGGGACGTCCTGGTAGTTCGCGAGGAGCTGCTTGGTGTCCTTGGGCAGGCAGTAGCCGCCGTAGCCGAAGGACGGGTTGTTGTAGTGAGAGGAGATGCGGGGGTCGAGGCCGACGCCCTTGATGATCGAGGTGGCGTCCAGCCCGCGGGTGCCGGCGTAGGTGTCGAGCTCGTTGAAGAAGGAGACGCGCAGGGCCAGGTAGGTGTTGGCGAAGAGCTTGACGGCCTCGGCCTCGGTGGAGCGCATGATGAGAACGGGGACGTCCTCGGCGCGGGCGCCCTCGACGAGGAGCTCGGCGAAGGTCCGGGCGGAGGCGGCCAGGGACTCCTGGTCCGCGGCGTTGGCGGGCACGCCCACGATGATGCGGCTCGGGTAGAAGTTGTCGTGGAGGGCGCTGCCCTCGCGGAGGAACTCCGGGGAGAAGAGGATGCGGGCGCCCGGGAAGCGCTCGGTGACCTCGGACGCGTAGCCGACCGGGACGGTCGACTTGATGATGATGGTCGCCTCGGGACGGGCCGCGAAGGCCGCCTCGACGACGCTCTCGACGAGCGAGGTGTCGAAGTAGTTCGTCGCCGGGTCGTAGTTCGTGGGCGTCGCGACGAGGACGAACTCGGCGCCGTCGTAGGCCTGCGCCGGGTCGGTCGTGGCCGTGAGGTCGAGCGAGCCGGAGGCGAGCTGCTCGGAGATGTCCGCGTCGACGATCGGCGAGGTGCCGCCGTTGATGAGCTCCACCTTGCGGGCGTTGACGTCCAGCGCGTGGACCTCGTTGTGCTGAGCCAGCAGCACGGCCAGCGACAGGCCGACGTAACCGGTGCCGGCGACGGCGATCTTCATCCGGGTTCCTCTCAGTGCTCTCACACGGACCGTTGCACCCTACAGCAGGACGCCGCCGCCGAACCCGCCTCAGGACAGCAGTGCGGAGACGATCGCGTCACCGATCTCGCGCGTGGAGCGCACGAGCGGGCTGCCGGCCCGGTTGGCCTCGGCGCGCGCGGCCATGTCGGCGTCGACGGCGGCCTCGACGCGGGCGGCGGCCTCGGGCTGCCCGATGTGATCCAGGAGCATGGCGACGGCGGAGATGGTGGCCGTCGGGTCGGCCTTGCCCTGGCCCGCGATGTCGGGGGCGGAGCCGTGGACGGGCTCGAACATGGAGGGGAACTCGCCGACGGGGTTGAGGTTGCCGGAGGCGGCCAGGCCGATGCCGCCGGTGACGGCGCCGGCCTCGTCGGTGAGGATGTCGCCGAAGAGGTTGTCGGTGACGATGACGTCGAAGCGGGCCGGGTCGGTCACCATGTAGATGGTGGCGGCGTCGACGTGGCTGTAGTGGACGGCGACCTCGGGGAACTCCTCCCCCACGGCCTCAACGGTGCGGCGCCACAGGTGGCCGGCGTTGACGAGGACGTTGTGCTTGTGGACGAGGGTGAGGTGCTTCTTGCGGGCCTGGGCCTTCTCGAAGGCGTAGCGGACGACGCGCTCGACGCCGAAGGCGGTGTTGACGCTGACCTCGGTGGCGATCTCGTGCGGGGTGCCGACGCGCACCGCGCCGCCGTTGCCGCAGTAGAGGCCCTCGGTGCCCTCGCGGACGACGACGAAGTCGATGTCGCCGGGGCTCGCGAGCGGCGTGGGGACGCCCGGGTAGTACTTCGAGGGCCGCAGGTTGACGTAGTGGTCCAGGGCGAAGCGCAGGCGCAGGAGGAGGCCGCGCTCGAGGGTGCCGGAGGGGACGGAGGGGTCGCCGACGGCGCCGAGGAGGATGACGTCCTGCGCCTTGATGGCCTCGAGGTCCTCGTCGGTGAGGGTCTCGCCGGTGCGGTGCCAGCGGTCGGCGCCGAGGTCGAAGGTCGTGGGCTCGATGGTGACGTCGGTGCCGGCGAGGGCGGCGTCGAGGACCTTGAGACCCTCGGGCACGACCTCCTTGCCGATGCCGTCGCCGGGGATCACTGCGAGCTTGATGGTCTTCTGGGAGGACTCAGTCATGGGACCAGGCTACGCAGAGCGGCCACCATCCGAGACCCGGGGTCCGGATGGTGGCCGCTTGCGAGGGCGCGCCGTGGGGCGCCGCGATCGGTGACGGTGCGTCAGCGATCAGCGGGCGACGGAGCCCTCCTCGTAGTCCTTGTCGACGTCGGAGCGCCAGGCGAACATGGAGCGGACCTCGTGGCCGACCTTCTCGATCGGGTGGGCCTCGCCCTCGGCGCGGAGCTTCTTGAACTCCGGGGCGCCGGCGGCCTGGTCGTCCATGAAGCGCTTGGCGAAGGTGCCGTCCTGGATGTCCTTGAGGACGGCCTTCATGTTCTCCTTGACGTCGGGCGTGATGACGCGCGGGCCGGAGACGTAGTCGCCGTACTCGGCGGTGTCGGAGCAGGACCAGCGCTGCTTGGAGATGCCGCCCTCGTTGATGAGGTCGACGATGAGCTTCATCTCGTGGCAGACCTCGAAGTAGGCCATCTCAGGCTGGTAGCCGGCCTCGGTGAGGACCTCGAAGCCGTACTGGATGAGCTTGGACAGGCCACCGCAGAGGACGTCCTGCTCACCGAAGAGGTCGGTCTCGGTCTCCTCGCGGAAGGAGGTCTTGAAGGCGCAGGCGCGGGTGCCGCCGATGCCCTTGGCGTAGGACAGGACGAGCGGCCAGGCGTTGCCGGTCGCGTCCTGCTCGACGCACACGAGGACCGGGACGCCGCGGCCGGCCTCGAACTCGCGGCGCACGGTGTGGCCGGGGCCCTTGGGGGCGACCATGATGACGTCGATGTCCTTGGACGGCTTGATGTAGCCGTAGTGGATGTTGAAGCCGTGGGCGAAGAGGAGGGCCGAGCCGGGCTTGATGTTGGGCTCGATCTCCTCGGCGTACAGCGTGGCCTGGACCTGGTCGGGGGCGAGGACGGTGATGACGTCCGCCCAGGCGACGGCCTCGGCGATGGGCTTGACGGTGAGCCCGGCCTCCTCGGCCTTGGCGACGGACTTGGAGCCCTCGCGCAGGCCGACGACGACCTCGACGCCCGAGTCGCGCAGGTTGAGCGCGTGGGCGTGGCCCTGCGAGCCGTAGCCGATGACGGCGACCTTCTTGCCCTGGATGACGGACAGGTCGGCGTCGTCGTCGTAGAACTTCTCAGCTGCCATGGTGAACTTCACTTCTCCTTGAGTTGGTCGGTGATGGATCGGGGGCCGCGCGTGATGGCGACGGCGCCGGACTGGACGATCTCCTTGACCCCGTAGGGCTCGAGGGCCTCGAGCAGCGCCTTGACCTTGTTCTCCGAGCCGACGGTCTCGATGACCACCGACGTCGGGGCGACGTCGACCACGTGCGCGCGGAAGAGGTCGACGATCTGGAGGACGGCCGTGCGGTTGGTGTCGTCGGCACGGACCTTGATGAGGTAGAGCTCGCGACCGACGGAGGTCTCCGGGTCGAGCTCGACGATCTTGAGCACGTTGACCAGCTTGTTGAGCTGCTTGGTCACCTGCTCCATCGCCTGACCCTCGGCGTCCGCGATGACCGTGATGCGCGAGACGTCCTCGTGCTCCGTCGGGCCGACGGCCAGCGAGTGGATGTTGAAGCCGCGGCGCGTGAAGAGCGCCGACACGCGCGTGAGGACGCCGGGCTTGTTCTCGACCAGGACGGACAGCGTGTGCTTCTCGCTCACGGTCTCACTCCTCTTCCCACTGGGGGCTCATGCCCCGCGCGTACTGGATCTCGTCGTTGGACACGCCGGCGGCCACCATGGGCCAGACCTGGGAGTCCGCGGAGCAGATGAAGTCGATGACGACCGGGCGGTCGTTGATGGCGTTGGCCTGCGCGATGACGTCGTCGACGTCCTCGAGGCGCTCGCAGCGCAGCCCGACGGCCCCGTAGGCCTCGGCCAGCTGGACGAAGTCGGGCACCCGCTGCGTCCCCGCACCGGTGTGGAGGTCCGTGTTGGAGTAGCGCTGCCCGTAGAAGAGCGTCTGCCACTGGCGGACCATGCCGAGCGAGGAGTTGTTGATGATCGCGACCTTGATCGGGATCTCGTTGAGGGTGCAGGTGGCCAGCTCCTGGTTGGTCATCTGGAAGCAGCCGTCGCCGTCGATGAGCCAGACCGGGCGGTCCGGCGCGCCGACCTTGGCGCCCATGGCGGCGGGCACGCCGTAGCCCATGGTGCCGGCGCCCGCGGAGGTGAGCCAGGTGTGCGGCTCGTGGAAGGACAGGTAGTGGGCGGCCCACATCTGGTGCTGGCCGACGCCGGTGACCCAGATCGTGTCCTCGCTCGCGCCCTTGTCGAGGTGCGTGAGCACCTCCTGGGGCTGGAGGAGGCCGTCGTCGGTGTCGGTCCACGACGTCGGGTAGGTGATGCGGATGTGCTCGACCTCGGTGAGCCACTGGTCGATGTCGGCGCGCTCCTCCTCGGCGAACTGGCGCTCGCAGGCCTTGGTGAGGGCGGGGACGACGTCCTTGAGGTCGCCGACGATCGGGACGTCCGCGGTGCGGATCTTGGAGATCTCGGCGGGGTCGACGTCGACGTGGATGACCGTGGCGCGGCGGGCGAAGGTGTCCGGCTTGCCGGTGACGCGGTCGTCGAAGCGGGCGCCGAGGCAGACGATGACGTCCGCGCGCTGGAGGGCGCCGACGGCGGCGACGGTCCCGTGCATCCCGGGCATGCCGAGGTTGAGCGGGTGGCCGCTCGGCAGGACGTCGAGCGCGGTGAGCGTCGTCGTGAAGGGGGCGCCGATGAGCTCGACGAGGGCGAGGAGGTCCTCCTGGGGGACGTCGGCGCGGTCGAGGCCACCGCCCAGGTAGAGGACGGGGCGCTCGGCGGAGGCGATGACCTCGGCGGCCTGGGCGAGCTTGCGCTGGTTGGGGCGGCCGGGCAGGGCGTAGCCGGGGAGCTCGAGGGCGCCGGCGGGCACGTACTCGATCTCCGTGGTCTGGGCGTCCTTGGTGACGTCGATGAGGACGGGGCCCGGGCGGCCGGTGGCGGCGATGCGGAAGGCCTCGGCGACGCGGGTCGGGATCTCCTCCGCCTTGGTCACGAGGAAGGAGTGCTTGACGAAGGGCATCGTCGCGCCGACGATGTCCGCCTCCTGGAAGGCGTCGGTGCCGATGGCGGCGGAGCCGACCTGACCGGTGATGGCGACCATGGGCACGGAGTCCATGTGGGCGTCGCCGATGGCGGTGATGAGGTTCGTGGCGCCGGGGCCCGAGGTGGCGACGCAGACGCCGACGCGCCCCGTGGCCATGGCGTAGCCCTCGGCCGCGTGACCGGCGCCCTGCTCGTGGCGGACGAGGACGTGGCGGATCCGGGAGCTCGAGAGCAGCGGGTCGTAGAACGGCAGGATGGCGCCTCCGGGCATGCCGAAGATGTCGGTGACGCCGATGTCCTCGAGCGCTCGCACGAGGGCCTGGGCGCCTGTCATCACCTGCCGGTCCTGGGTCGTGGAGGCGTCGGAGCGTTCCATCGATGCCCTCCTGTCCGTGTGGGTGGACCGACTCCGTGTCGGTGATGGGAACGTTACGCACATGTGTCACTAGGAGGGCCGTTGTCTCGCATCGTGGAATCACGGCTCAGTCCCCGAGATGGGAGGGCGTGCTCCACCCCGGACCGAAGTCCGCCCTTCGTGCACCTTACGGACGGCACAATTCTGCGGGAAACCAGCAGACTCACCCGCCCCGCAGCGTCGCGGGGCGCACGAAAGGCCGGGCAACGTCGTCGTGGTCATCGCACTCCTCTCCCACCTCGCGGAGAACGCCGTCCTCACCCTCTTCCTGCTCATCGGCATCGGGATGCTCGTCGGGCACGTCAAGGCGAAGGGGGTGAGCCTGGGCGCCGCCGCGGTCCTCTTCACGGGGATCCTGCTCGCGGCCTTCGCCGCCTCCAAGGGCGTCGTCATCGAGATCCCCGCCCCCATGGGCACGCTGGGCCTGGCGATCTTCACCTTCGCCATCGGCATCCAGTCCGGGCCGAACTTCTTCCACGTCATCAGGACCGCCGTCGGCCCGCTCGCCGTCATGCTCGTCGCCTTCATCGCCGCGGCGGCCACCGGCTACGGCGTCGGCAGCGCCCTGGGTCTGAGCCCCGCGATGATCGCCGGCGCCTACGCCGGTGCGCTGACGAACACGCCGTCGCTGGCAGCCGCGGGCAACGCCGCCACACTCGCCGGGAACGCCGACGGCGCCGCGATCGCCACCGTCGGCTACGCCGTCGCCTACCTCTACGGCGTCATCGGGATGCTCGTCTTCTGCCTCCTGGCGCTGCGCTACCGCCGCTCGGACCGGGACGCCCCCTCGCCGCTCGTCAACCGGACCGTGCGAGTCGAGCGCGCCGACTCCCCCATGCTCGGCGACCTCCTGGAGACGATCCCCGGCGAGCTGCGCTTCTCGCGCCTGCGCCGCGGCGAGACCGGGCCGATCACGAGGCCCAGCCGTGAGGACCGCCTCTACAAGGGCGACCTCGTCACCGTCGTCGGCACGCAGGACGCCGTCGGGCACGTGATCACGGCACTCGGCCACTCCTCGTCGCACTCCCTCATCGAGGACCGCCGCTACCTCGACTTCCGACGCATCACGGTCTCGGACCCCAAGCTCGCGGGCCGCACCATCTCCGACATCGACGTCGACCACAAGTTCGGCGCCACCATCTCCCGCGTGCGCCGCGGCGACGTTGACATGGTCGGCACGCCCGACCTCGTCCTCCAGCAGGGCGACCGCGTGCGCGTCGTCGCCCCGACCGGCCGCATCAGCGAGATCTCAAGGTTCTTCGGCGACTCGGCCCGCGGCCTGGCCTCGATCAACCCGATCGCGCTGGGCCTCGGCATGGCGCTCGGCATCGTCATCGGCGAGTGGAAGTTCCTCACACCGACCGGCTCGACCTTCTCCATCGGCTCGGCGGCCGGCACGCTCCTCATCGGGCTCCTCTTCGGCCGGATCGGGCGCATCCGCGGATTCGTCACGGCGCTGCCCTACACGGCGACGGCCGTGCTCTCCGAGTTCGGACTCCTCATGTTCCTCGCGCAGGCGGGCACGAAGGCCGGCGGCCAGATCGCCCACGCCTTCACGGGCGGCGACTGGTGGAAGATCCTCATCACCGGCTTCGTCATCACGACGATCGTGGGGCTCGCCCTCTACGCCTCGATGCGCTGGGGCTTCCACATGGGCGGCACGCGCCTGGCGGGCCTCATCGGCGGCGCGCAGACCCAGCCGGCGGTCCTGGCCTTCGCCAACGAGCGCACCGGATCGGACCCGCGCGTGGCCCTGGGCTACGCAATGGTCTACCCCGTGGCGATGATCGTGAAGATCTTCATCGCGCAGTTCCTCGGCGGGCTCTGAGGGACGCCCCTCCCCCGGCTGGACACGACATGACGACGGCGCCGCGGCCCTGGTGAGGGCCGCGGCGCCGTCGTGGTCGCGCGGCTGGGCGTCAGTGCTGCGTCACTCGTCGAGCTCGATGCCGTCCTCGACGATGACCTGCGGGGTCGCCGTGTTCCGGGCAGCGTCGGGCGTCGGGCCGCCCACCTCGTCCTCCGGCAGGATGACACGCACGGAGGTGGGGGTGTCGTGCCGCCAGTTGTGATCCGTGAGGATGCGGGCGAGCGCCAGGCCGACGCCGATCGCGGTGATGACGAAGAAGACCTCGGCGAGGTTCGACGCCGCCGAGCCGACGGCCACGTTCGCGTCCACGGTCGTGTTGTTGAGCGCGGAGACCGCCCGGTAGAAGGGCACGCCGGGAATCATGATGACGACGGCGGGCACGGACAGCGCCACTCGCGACAGGCTCGCCCGGTTGACGAAGAGCTGCGCGAGGAGGCCGATGGTGACGGCCGCGATGCCGACCGCCATCTGCCAGGGGACATTGAAGCAGTCGATGAGCAGGAGGCGCCCCGTGTTGGCCAGCGCGCCGACGATGGCGGCGAGCACGCAGGCCCGCGTGCCGGCATTGAAGAGCATGGCGAAGCCGTAGGCGGCGATGAAGGAGCAGAAGCAGCGCAGGAGGTTGAGGACCCAGCCGGTCGGGTAGGCGGTCGTCGTGGCGTCCACCTGCCAGTTGAAGACGTAGGTGACGCTCCACACCGCGACGCCCGCGGCCGCCATGGTCACCACGACGTAGGCGCCCCGGGAGATCGCGGAGGAGAAGTCCTGGCGCGCGAGGTCGAGCATGGACGTCACCATGGGAAACCCGGGGATGAGGAAGAGGATCGCGGAGATGATCCCTCCCTGGTGGTTCCCGGTGACGAGGCCGCCAGCGCTCAGGCCCGCCACGACGGCCATGTACACCGAGGAGGCGACGACGCCGCAGACGAGCCAGGTGAAGAAGTGCTGGTACTTCCGCTCGAGCATCTGGCGCCGCACCCACTGACCGATGAAGGCCGCGAGGAGCACGGTGAGGCACTCGACCCAGCCGCCCTTGTTGAGGAAGCAGAATCCCGCGCACGCGACGCCGGAGGCGGCGGCGTTGAGGAAGTCCCCGTAGAGCGTGCGCATGTGGTCGATCTCGTCGAGCTTCTCGTTGAGGTGCTCGACGGTCTCGTGAGCGTGGAGGTCGTGGACGATGCGGCGGAGCGCCTCGAGCTTGTCGACGTTGACGCCCACTCCCCTCACCTCGCAGGCCTCCGTGCGGAATCGGTCTCCGACGTAGGAGGAGGCGACGATCTCCGTCATCGTCACGGTGGCCTCATGGCGGTCGAGGCCGACGGCGGATGCCGCTCGGGCCATCGAGGACTTGATGCGGTAGGAACCAGCGCCGGCGGCGAGCATCATGCTTCCCAGCCGTAAGACGACGGCCGACTGGAGCATGAGCCGGTCCGCGTCCAGCGCCGGATCCGGGTCGTGCGAATCGAAGGGCTCAACGGAATGACTCACTGCGCCATCGTCCCTGCTCGATACGGCTCCGTACAGGCCTGAGGACCTAGGCCGAGAGGCGTGTCGCGTTCCGAGCACGAAAAGGGCCGCCGGCAGGACCGCCCTTGCGGGGCGGCCCTGCCGGCGGCCTCTTCACGTGTGTGCTCGGCGGTGTCCTACTCTCCCACACCCTAGCGAGTGCAGTACCATCGGCGCTGGGAGTCTTAGCTTCCGGGTTCGGAATGGGACCGGGCGTGAACCCTCCCGCTATGACCACCGAGACGACCAAACAGGCAACACACGGTCGTCGGAAAAACCACTATCCAACATGTCACACAACCCCGCCAGGTGAGGCTCGAGCCGTGACCGGCCGGCCCCCCCCTGTTGTTGTTCGGGGTTGGTGGGTTGGTCGTGAACCGCACAGTGGACGCAAGCGCAAAAGATCATTTCATCCCCCTGCCACGAACGTGGCCGGGGGGCGCGTGTTGTTTGTGTCGGCCAATTAGTACCGGTCAGCTCCAACCCTTGCAGGTCTTCCACACCCGGCCTATCAACCCAGTAGTCTACTGGGGGCCTACCACAACCCCGAAGGGTCGTGTGGAGACCTCATCTTGAAGATGGTTTCCCGCTTAGATGCTTTCAGCGGTTACCCATTCCGAACGTAGCCAACCAGCCATGCCCCGGGCGGGACAACTGGCACACCAGAGGTTCGTCCGTCCCGGTCCTCTCGTACTAGGGACAGGCCTTCTCAAGTCTCCTGCGCGCGCAGAGGATAGGGACCGAACTGTCTCACGACGTTCTAAACCCAGCTCGCGTACCGCTTTAATGGGCGAACAGCCCAACCCTTGGGACCTGCTCCAGCCCCAGGATGCGACGAGCCGACATCGAGGTGCCAAACCATGCCGTCGATATGGACTCTTGGGCAGGATCAGCCTGTTATCCCCGGGGTACCTTTTATCCGTTGAGCGACGACCCACCCACTCGGGATCGCCGGATCACTAGTTCCTACTTTCGTACCTGCTCGACCTGTCGGTCTCGCAGTCAAGCTCCCTTGTGCACTTGCACTCAACACCTGGTTGCCGACCAGGCTGAGGGAACCTTTGAGCGCCTCCGTTACACTTTAGGAGGCAACCGCCCCAGTTAAACTACCCACCAGGCACTGTCCCTGACCCGGATCACGGGCCGAGGTTCAGGCGCACGCCATAACCAGAGTGGTATTTCAACGACGACTCCACAACCACTGGCGTGGCCGCTTCACAGTCTCCCACCTATCCTGCACAAGTCATGGCGGGCGCCAATACCAAGCTATAGTAAAGGTCCCGGGGTCTTTCCGTCCTTCTGCGCGTAACGAGCATCTTTACTCGTAATGCAATTTCGCCGAGTTCATGGTGGAGACAGCGGAGAAGTCGTTACGCCATTCGTGCAGGTCGGAACTTACCCGACAAGGAATTTCGCTACCTTAGGATGGTTATAGTTACCACCGCCGTTTACTGGGGCTTAAATTCACCGCTTCACCCGAAAGGGGTTGACGGTTCCTCTTAACCTTCCAGCACCGGGCAGGCGTCAGTCCGTATACATCGCCTTGCGGCTTCGCACGGACCTGTGTTTTTAGTAAACAGTCGCTTCTCCCTGGTCTCTGCGACCCTCACCCCTAGCCCGCAAGGAGCTTCAAGGCTTGGGCCCCCCTTCTCCCGAAGTTACGGGGGCATTTTGCCGAGTTCCTTCACCATGATTATCTCGTGCGCCTAGGCATACTCTGCCCGACCACCTGTGTCGGTTTAGGGTACGGGCGGCTGGCACCATCGCGTCGAGGCTTTTCTCGGCACCCCAGGATCACCCTACTTCCCCACCCAAATGGGCGGGTCACCATCACGTCTGACCCTCATGCTGCCCGGATTTGCCTAGGCAGCGGGCTGCTCGCTTGAACGGGCCAAGCCATTAGGCCCGCGGAGGCTACCACTGTGCGTCACCCCTGTTAATACGCTTGCCTACCTGCACGGAGGGTCCCCAGACCAACAACCACCACGACACGGACCACCGAAGTGATCACATGACGCGTTCGTGGCCATCGGCGTGGGTTAGCACCCGCGCGTCAGCATGGGCGGTGCTTCGCCGGTACGGGAATATCAACCCGTCGTCCATCGACTACGCCTGTCGGCCTCGCCTTAGGTCCCGACTCACCCAGGGCGGACTAGCCTGGCCCTGGAACCCTTGGTCATTCGGCGCTAGGGTTTCTCACCCTAGTGTCGCTACTCATGCCTGCATTCTCACTCCCGCACCATCCACCCCTGGATCACTCCGAGGCTTCACCCGGTGCAGGACGCTCCCCTACCACCCGCAACCCCTGCCACGTCCATCAAGGGACAGGAGAGTACACGCTGCGGATCCGCGGCTTCGGCGGTGTGCTTGAGCCCCGCTACATTGTCGGCGCACGATCACTTGACCAGTGAGCTATTACGCACTCTTTCAAGGGTGGCTGCTTCTAAGCCAACCTCCTGGTTGTCTGCGCGACCGCACATCCTTTCCCACTTAGCACACGCTTAGGGGCCTTAGCCGGCGATCTGGGCTGTTTCCCTCTTGACCACGGAGCTTATCCCCCGCAGTCTCACTGCCCCGCTGTAACCCGAACGGCATTCGGAGTTTGGTTGACGTCACTAACCCTGTGGGGCCGATCAGCCACCCAGTAGCTCTACCTCCGCCGGGGACCACGGGACGCTGCACCTAAATGCATTTCGGGGAGAACCAGCTATCACGGAGTTTGATTGGCCTTTCACCCCTACCCACAGCTCATCCCCTCCATTTTCAACTGAAGTGGGTTCGGTCCTCCACACGCTCTTACACGTGCTTCAACCTGGCCATGGGTAGATCACCCCGCTTCGGGTCTAGACCGTGCCACTAAAACGCCCTTTAGGACTCGCTTTCGCTACGACTCCCCCCAACGGGTTAACCTCGCGACACAGCACTAACTCGCAGGCTCATTCTTCAATAGGCACGCCATCAGCCCAGCAGGCCTCTGACGGCTTGTAAGCGCCCGGTTTCAGGTACTATTTCACTCCCCTCCCGGGGTACTTTTCACCATTCCCTCACGGTACTATCCGCTATCGGTCATCAGGAAGTATTCAGGCAACCAAGTGGTCTTGGCAGATTCACACAGGATTCCACGAGCCCCGTGCTACTCGGGCAACGCACCCACACAGCCCACACAGTTTCGCCTACGGGGGTCTCACCCACTACGCCTCCCCTTCCCAGAGGATTCAGCTACCATGCGAGTTTCTCACTGCGCCCCACGCCGGCAGACATGAGAAAGATGCGCCCCACAACACCGCAACCGCAACCCCTGCCGGGTCATCACACGGAAACGGTTTAACCATCATCCGCTTTCGCTCGCCACTACTCACGGAATATCTTCTCCTGCGGGTACTGAGATGTTTCACTTCCCCGCGTCACCCCCTACACCCTATGAATTCAGATGCAGGTGACACCACATAACTGGTGCCGGGTCCCCCCATTCGGAAACCCTCGGATCACAGCCCGTTAGCCGGCTCCCCGAGGCATATCGCAGGCCACCACGTCCTTCATCGGCTCCTGATGCCAAGGCATCCACCGAACGCTCAAAAAAACAAACAAAACATGCAACAACCACAAGACCAACAGGCCTCATGATTGACAAAGATCAAAGATGCTCGCGTCCACTATGCAGTTCACAACCAACCCACCCACACCACCACCCACCAACAACCATCAAGGGCTGCGAGCTTCGTGCGGTGAGGCGCCAGGGCCACCAACCCCCCAAACAGAGGGCCGGCACTGTGTTGCCCCAGAACCCCGACAGTGCGCCACCCCCGCAACCACCCCCAGGCGAACCCGGGGAGGGACGGGGGCACCACCAACAAGCAGCCCCCACCAAAGGAGAGGACCACCTGCACGGTGATGTGCTCATTCATGCCGATAGCGTTCCAACCCCGCACCACCAACCGACCAACCACTGTCCGGCTGGCCCGTCACCGGTGGTGACTCATAGAAGGGCTCCTTAGAAAGGAGGTGATCCAGCCGCACCTTCCGGTACGGCTACCTTGTTACGACTTCGTCCCAATCACCAGCCCCACCTTCGACCGCTCCCCGTAGGGCCACGGGCTTCGGGTGTTGCCGACTTTCATGACGTGACGGGCGGTGTGTACAAGGCCCGAGAACGTATTCACCGCAGCGTTGCTGATCTGCGATTACTAGCGACTCCAACTTCACGGTGTCGAGTTGCAGACACCGATCCGAACTGAGACCGGCTTTAAGGGATTCGCTCCACCTCACGGTATCGCAACCCACTGTACCGGCCATTGTAGCATGCGTGAAGCCCAAGACATAAGGGGCATGATGATTTGACGTCATCCCCACCTTCCTCCGAGTTGACCCCGGCAGTCCCCCGCGAGTCCCCACCACGACGTGCTGGCAACACGGGACGAGGGTTGCGCTCGTTGCGGGACTTAACCCAACATCTCACGACACGAGCTGACGACAACCATGCACCACCTGTGAAAGCGCCCCACAAGGGGGAGACCACATCTCTGCGGCGGTCACTCACATGTCAAGCCTTGGTAAGGTTCTTCGCGTTGCATCGAATTAATCCGCATGCTCCGCCGCTTGTGCGGGCCCCCGTCAATTCCTTTGAGTTTTAGCCTTGCGGCCGTACTCCCCAGGCGGGGCACTTAATGCGTTAGCTACGGCGCGGAAACCCCGGAAAGAGCCCCCACACCTAGTGCCCAACGTTTACGGCGTGGACTACCAGGGTATCTAATCCTGTTCGCTCCCCACGCTTTCGCTCCTCAGCGTCAGTAACGGCCCAGAGACCCGCCTTCGCCACCGGTGTTCTTCCTGATATCTGCGCATTCCACCGCTACACCAGGAGTTCCAGTCTCCCCTACCGCACTCAAGCCGGCCCGTACCCACCGCAAGCCCCCAGTTAAGCCAGGGGATTTCACGACAGACGCGACCAGCCGCCTACGAGCTCTTTACGCCCAATAATTCCGGACAACGCTTGCGCCCTACGTATTACCGCGGCTGCTGGCACGTAGTTAGCCGGCGCTTCTTATCCAGCTACCGTCAACCAAGCCAATAAGGCCTGGCCTGCTTCACTGGCGAAAGAGGTTTACAACCCGAAGGCCTTCATCCCTCACGCGGCGTCGCTGCATCAGGCTTGCGCCCATTGTGCAATATTCCCCACTGCTGCCTCCCGTAGGAGTCTGGGCCGTGTCTCAGTCCCAGTGTGACCGTCCACCCTCTCAGGCCGGCTACCCGTCAAAGCCTTGGTAGGCCATCACCCCACCAACAAGCTGATAGGCCGCGAGCCCATCCCCCACCAGAAAAACCTTTCCAAACCCCACCATGCGGCAGGGAATGAGTATCCCGTATTAGCTACCGTTTCCGGCAGTTATCCAGAAGAAGGGGGCAGGTTACTCACGTGTTACTCACCCGTTCGCCACTCATCCACCCCAGCAAGCTGGGGCTTCACCGTTCGACTTGCATGTGTTAAGCACGCCGCCAGCGTTCGTCCTGAGCCAGGATCAAACTCTCCAAAAAAACTTGTCAAGAACAACCCACAATAGCCAAGGCCCCAGCAGGGCAGCCACGCAGGAAGCCAAACAATAAACAACTCAGAGAAAAAACATCTCCAGGCTCAACCCACCCCGCAACCGACGAGGAAGCCGGGGTGAGCAAACCAAAACAAAACAAACAAACCAAACAACCAAACCACCCCACAACAGGGCAGCACCAGCCATCCAGAATGCTCACTATGGCATAAAAAACATGACACACTATCGAGTTCTCAAACAACACACCCACCCGGCTCTCATTGCTACGTTTCCGTAACAACTCGCTCCGGCGAGCGACCTACACAACTTTAAGGATCCGTTCGCCTGATGTCAACTTCGAGGAATTGCTCTCGGTCACATCGGAGGAGGCCTCCATGTTGTGCGTTGCGTTGCCGTGCCAGGCTTTCGCGGGCCTGCCGTGCGGCGCAACGGGCTGTACTTTAGGCAGCCGCCCCCCTACCGGGTCAAACCGAGAACGCATGATCCGAGCCACAGCTCGTCACGCCGCCGTCGCCGCCCGTTCACCCTCCCGGGGCGAGCCCCGCAAGGCGCTGGGACGACGGTCCCGACTCCGCCACTGTCGTCGGACAACCGCCCGCAACACACCCATGCAAGATCTGCACAGTCCTTGCATGCTCAACTTGCACGTGCTGCACTACGGCTCCGGTTCAATTCAACCCTCAACATTCCCAGCGGGCCCACCCCAGGTCCGCGCGATATCCAAGGAGACACAGTGGCCTCCACTGACACCATGGCCAAGGACGTCGTCCGCGGCGAGGACCGAGTCACCTCCGCCGCCGGCCGCAAGGTCCTCGCGGTCCTGCGCATCATCATCGGCTTCTACTTCCTGTGGGCCTTCATCGACAAGACCTTCGGCTTCGGCTTCGCCACCGCTCACGAGAAGGCCTGGATCCGCGGGGGCACCCCCGCCCAAGGCTTCATCAAGTTCGTCGCCGCCAAGAGCCCCTTCAGCGGCTTCTTCAACCTCTTCGCCAACTCCTTCGGCGACATCCTCTTCATGCTCGGGCTCCTGGCCATCGGCACCGCCCTCATCCTCGGCATCGGCCTCAAGGTCACCTCCGTGGCCGCCCCGCTGCTCCTCCTCTTCATGTACCTCGCCGAGTGGCCCATCGCCACGGGCGGCACCGAGGACGCCGCGACCAACCCGATCGTCGACGACCACTGGGTCATGGCCTTCGCCATCATCTTCTTCATGCTCGTGCGCGCCGGCGACACCTGGGGCCTCGGCAAGTGGTGGCGCGGCCTCGTCGACGAGTCCTGGCTCCGCTGACCCCTCCCCCACCCGCCGCGGCGATCCCGTGGCACCACGCAGAACCCCGGTCGAGCAGCTCGCTCGACCGGGGTTCTCCCGTACCCGTGCCGCGGGCTCCGCAGAGACCGCGCCGGTCCGTCGTCAGGACTCAGAGGCCAGACGACGGACCGCCGAGGCGACGGCGTCGGCGACCCTCGTGTCGAAGGCGCCCGGGATGATGTAGACGGGGCTCAGATCCTCGTCCGGGATGACCGAGGCGATGCCCTCGGCCGCCGCGCGCAGCAGCTCCACCGAGATGTCCGTGATGCCCGTGTCGAGCAGGCCGCGGAACAGGCCCGGGAAGGCCAGGACGTTGTTGATCTGGTTCGGGAAGTCCGAACGGCCCGTCGCCACCACCGCGGCGCGGTCGGCGGCACCGATCGGGTCCACCTCCGGTGTCGGGTTCGCCATCGCGAAGACGATCGCGTCCTCCGCCATGACGGAGAGGTCCGCCGGCTCGAGGATGTTGCCCGAGGAGACGCCGATGAGGACGTCCGCGCCGGCCAGCCCCTCCTTGAGCGAGCCCGTCACGCCGCGCCGGTTCGTGTGCTCCGCCAGCCAGCGCCGGTGCTCGTTCATCCCCTCCGTGTGGGCGGCGTCGAGCGCCCCGGAGCGGCCGTAGCCGACGATGTCGGTGGCTCCGGACGCCATGAGCAGCCTGGCGATCGCCGATCCGGCGGCGCCGACGCCGGACAGGACGATCCGCACGTCCTCGATCCGCTTGCCCACCACCTTGAGCGCGTTGATGAGCGCCGCCAGCGTCACGATCGCGGTGCCGTGCTGGTCGTCGTGGAAGACGGGGATGTCGAGCTCCTCGCGCAGGCGCGCCTCGATGTCGAAGCACTTCGGGGCCGCGATGTCCTCGAGGTTGATGCCGCCGTAGGCCGGGGCGATCGCCTTGACGATCGCGATGATCTCCTCGGGGTCCTTCGTGTCCAGCGCGACCGGCCAGGCGTCGACCCCGCCGAACTGCTTGAACAGGACCGCCTTGCCCTCCATGACGGGCATCGCCGCCGCCGGGCCGATGTCGCCCAGTCCGAGCACGGCGGTTCCGTCGGTGACGACGGCGACCGTGTTCTTCTTGATGGTGAGCTGGCGGGCGCGCTCGGGGTGGTCGTGGATCGCCTTGCAGACGCGGGCCACGCCGGGCGTGTAGACGCGAGCGAGGTCGCGCCGGTTGTTGATCGGGTAGCGGGGGCTGATCTCGATCTTGCCGCCGACGTGGGCGAGGAAGGTCGAGTCACCGACGTTGTGCACCTCGACGCCGTCGATCGCCTTGAGGGCCTCGACGAGCTCGGTGCGGTGGCGGGAGTCGCGCGTGTCCGCGGTGAGGTCGACGGTGAGGCGGTCGCCGTCGGTGTCCGCGACGTCGACGCCGTTGACGATGGCGCCGACGCTCGAGGCCGTGTCGACGAGGGTGGTCACCGCCTTCTGCGAGGCGGGCACCGAGAGGTGCAGGGCGACGGTGTAGCTGGGGCTGGGCTGCGCCATGGGGCTCCTTCGTGGGCGGGCGGCACGACGTCGTGCGGTCCTGGTGGGGTCCTTCGGCACGAGCCTACCGGCGTTCGGGCGGCGGCGACCGGGACAGCGGTCCGGGAACCGGCGTCCGCCGCGTACGACGGACGGGCCGGGCACGACGGACGGGCCGGGCCCCGTGAGGAGCCCGACCCGTCCGGGTGGTGCTGGTGCTGAGAACTGCGGTACGACCGAGCTCAGCGCATGGTGCGACCGAACTCGCGAGCAGGATGTCCCGATCTCGAGGTCAGGATGTCCCGATCTCGCGAGAAGGGGCGGGGTGGTTACTGGGCGACACGCTCCATGACGAGCTCGCGCACGCGCCTGGCGTCCGCCTGCCCCTTCGTCGCCTTCATGACCGCGCCGACGATCGCGCCGGCCGCCTGCACCTTGCCGCCGCGGATCTTGTCCGCGACGTCCGGGTTGGCGGCGAGGGCCTCGTCCACCGCGGCCAGCAGCGCCGAGTCGTCCGAGACGACCTCGAGGCCGCGGGCCTCGACGACCGCCTCCGGGTCGCCCTCGCCGGCGAGCACGCCCTCGAGGACCTGGCGGGCCAGCTTGTCCGTGAGGCGACCGTCGTCGACGAGCTTCTGCAGCTGCGCGACCTGCTCCGGCGTCACCGGGAGCTCCTCGAGGGAGGTCTCCTGCTCCTTGGCCTTGCGGGCGAGCTCGCCCATCCACCACTTGCGGGCCGCCTGGCCGGAGGGGCCGGCCAGCGTCGTGGCCTCGATGAGCTCGAGCGCGCCGGCGTTGACGACGTCGCGCATCTCCTCGTCCGCGAGGCCCCACTCCTCCTTGAGGCGACGGCGCTTGGCGGCCGGCATCTCCGGGAGGGACTGGCGGATCTCCTCGACCCACTCGCGGCTCGGGGCCACGGGGACGAGGTCCGGCTCCGGGAAGTAGCGGTAGTCGTCGGCGTCGGACTTGACGCGACCGGGCTTGGTCGTGCCGTCGGCCTGGCCGTGACGCGTCTCCTGGAGGACCGTGCCGCCTGCGGCGAGGATCGCCGCCTGGCGCTGGATCTCGTAGCGGATGACGCCGTCGATCCCGCGGAAGGTGTTGACGTTCTTCGTCTCCGTGCGGGTGCCGAGCGGCGCGTCCGGGGACTCGCGCAGAGACACGTTGACGTCCGCGCGGACGTTGCCGCGCTCCATGCGGGCCTCGGAGACTCCGAGGGCCCGGAAGATGTCGCGCAGGGTGCGCACGTAGGCGCTGGCGACCTCGGGGGCCTTCGCGCCCGCCCCGATGATGGGATGGGAGACGATCTCGACCAGCGGCACGCCGGCGCGGTTGTAGTCGACCAGCGAGTGGTCGGCGCCCTCGATGCGGCCGTCGGCGCCGCCGATGTGCGTGTTCTTGCCGGCGTCCTCCTCCATGTGGGCGCGCTCGATCGGCACCGTGAAGAAGGAACCGTCCTCGAGCTCGACCTCGAGGGCGCCCTCGTAGGCGATCGGCTCGTCGCTCTGGGAGGTCTGGAAGTCCTTGGCGAGGTCCGGGTAGAAGTAGTTCTTCCGGGCGAAGCGGCAGGACTCGGCGATGGAGCAGCCCAGCGCAAGACCGATGCGGATCGCGTACTCGACGCCCTTCTTGTTGACCACGGGCAGGGCGCCGGGCAGGCCGACGCTCGTGGGGGTCACGCGGGAGTTGGGCTCGCCGCCGAAGGTGTTGGGGGCAGCGTCGAACATCTTGGTCGCGGTGCCGAGCTCGACGTGCACCTCGAGCCCGATGACGGGGTCGAAGCGCTCAACGGCCTCGTCGTAGTCCATGAGCTCATCAGCCATGGCTCAGGCCTCCTTCTCGTTCAGCTCGGGGGCGCGGTCCAGCAGGTGGCCGCCCCAGGACTCCTCCAGCGCGGCCTCCAGGACGGCGCCGACGCGGTAGAGGCGGTCGTCGGCCCGCTGCGGGGCGAGCACCTGGAAGCCGACGGGCAGGCCGTCGTCAGAGAGCCCCGAGGGCAGGGACATGCCGGGGACGCCGGCGAGGTTCGCCGGGATGGTCGTGACGTCCATGGCGTACATGGCCATGGGGTCGTCCTTCTCGCCGAACCTGTAGGCGGTGGTCGGCGCAGTCGGTGAGACGAGGACGTCGTACGTCGACCAGGCGGCGGCGAAGTCGCGCTGGACGAGGGTGCGGACCTTCTGGGCGGAGCCGTAGTAGGCGTCGTAGTAGCCGGCCGAGAGCACGTGCGTGCCCAGGATGATGCGGCGCTTGACCTCGTCGCCGAAGCCGGCGCCGCGGGTAGCGGCCATGACCGTCTCCGCGGTGACCGGGCCCTCGCCGGGCTCGACGCGCAGGCCGTAGCGCATGCCGTCGTAGCGGGCGAGGTTCGAGGAGACCTCCGCGGGCATGATGAGGTAGTAGGCGTCCAGCGCGTACTCGAGGTTCGGCAGCGAGACCGTCTCGATGGTCACGCCGGCGGACTCGAGCAGCGTCAGGGCCGCGTGGAAGGAGTCCACGACGCCCGGCTGGTAGGCCTCACCGCCGTCGAGCTCGGCGATGACGCCGACCCGCAGGCCCGTGAGGTCGCGCCCGGCCTGGGCGGCGCGCACGACGTCGGCCATGCCGCGCGGGGCGTCGGACAGCGACGTCGAGTCCAGCTCGTCGTAGGAGGCGATGACGTCGTGGAGGAGGGCCGTGTCCAGGACGGTGCGGCCCATGGGGCCGGGGGTGTCCAGGGACGAGGCCATGGCGATGACGCCGAAGCGGGAGACGGTGCCGTAGGTCGGCTTGACACCGACGGTGCCGGTGACGGCCGCGGGCTGGCGGATCGAGCCGCCCGTGTCCGTGCCCAGCGCGATCGGGGCCTCAAAGGCGCCGACGGCGGCCGCGGAGCCGCCCGAGGAGCCGCCGGGGATGCGGCCGAGGTCCCAGGGGTTGGCGGTGCGTCCGAAGGCGGAGTGCTCGGTGGAGCCGCCCATGGCGAACTCGTCGAGGTTCGTCTTGCCGAGGATCGGCAGGTGGGCGGCGCGCAGGTTCGCGACGGCGGTCGCGTCGTACGGCGGGACCCATCCCTCGAGGATCCTCGAGGCGGCGGTCGTGACCTGGCCGCGGGTGACGAAGAGGTCCTTGACGGCGACCGGCACGCCGGTGAGCTCGCCGACTCCCTCGCCGGAGCGGCGGGCCTCGTCGGCGGCGTCCGCGTCAGCCAGGGCCTTCCCGGCGGAGACGTCGAGGAAGGCGCCCACGGCGCCGTCGACGGCGGTGATGCGGTCGAGGTGCGCCTGGGTCAGCTCGCGGGAGGAGACCTCCCCGGCGGCCAGGGCGGCGGCCTGCTCGGCCGCGGTGCACTTGATAAGGGTCGAGGCGTCGGTCATGAGGCGGAGTCCTCTCCCAGGATCTGCGGCACGAGGAACATGGACTCCTCGCTGGCCGGGGCGCCGGCGAGCAGCTCGTCGACGTCGAGGGTCGGCCCCGCGACGTCCTCGCGCAGCACGTTGGTCAGCGGAACGGGGTGCGAGGTGGCCGGCAGGTCCAGCGTGACCACGCTCGTGACCCGGGCGAAGGAGGACGCGACGGCGTCCAGCTCACCAGCCAGGCGCGTCACCTCCTCGTCCGTCAGGGCCACGCGCGCGAGCGCCGCGACGCGGGCGACCTCGTCCTTGGAGATGGCAGACATGGGGCGAGTGTATCCACCCGGCCGGGCGGCGCCGTCATCCGCGTGACACCTCGGACGGCGGGCTCCTCGCATCGCGGGGACCACCTCCTCCCCATGCACCACCTCACACGGCCTCACCCGCGAGGATGATTGACATCGCAGCGACCTGCCGGTGTCATGGTCCGGTGCCCCGCATCTCGCGGGCGCTACGGACAGGACGGCCCGCTACCCGGCGGGCCCGTCCGGGACAAGGACACCATGCGCAGCGAGGACCTCCCCCAGAGCAGCACGCGCCCCTCCGACGACGAGACCGCCGTCCTGAGCTCGCCCTACGGCGACGCCGCAGGATCGCGCCCGGCCGCGTCCTCCGAGGCGCCCGCCGACCGCGTCTCCCGCACGTCGATCATCCCCACGAGCGGCGCGACGGCCGCCAGCGCCCCCGAGGCGGCCGAGACGACCGTCGTCCCCGTCGTCGCCCCGGCCGCCGAGACGACGACGCTCGCCGCCGTCACCCCCGACGAGGCGAGGGACGCCGAGGACGGCGGCTCGCACGCCGGCACCTGGGACGACGAGGCCGAGGAGACGCCGCGACGTCGTCGCCGCTGGCCCTGGATCGCCGCCGCCGCGCTCATCCTCGTCGGCGTCGTCGGAGGCGGGGCCTACGCCTACTCCGAGCACTACACCGACGCCGCGACGCCCGGCACGACCGTCGCCGGGACGGACGTCTCCGGCATGACCCGCGCCGAGATCGTCTCCCTCGTCGAGGACGAGGCCGCCAAGAGCGAGGTCACCATCACCGGTGACGCCACCGCCACCGCCTCCCTCGCGGACCTGGGCACCACGGTCGACGCGGAGAAGACCGCCGACGCCGCCATGGCCGCCTCCGGGAGCGTGACCGGCCGCTTCAAGGCCCTCGTCGACCACACGAGCGTCGACGTCGTCACGAAGACCGACGTCGCCACCGCCCAGGAGTACGCGCAGTCCCTCGTCCCCGCGGACAAGACCGCCGCCAGGAACGCCTCCGTCGTCCTCTCGGACGACGGCACCAGCTTCGTCATCACGAACGCCGTCAACGGCACGAGCCTCGACGCCTCCGCCATGGAGGAGGCCGCGAAGGCCGCCGCGCAGGACCTCACCTCCAAGTCGATCTCGGTGAAGTACTCGACCACCCCGCCCGCCGTCTCCGACGAGGACGCCCAGAAGGTCGCCGACGCCGCGAACGCGCTCGTCGCCCAGGACGTCACCGTCAGCAACGAGGACGGCTCGAAGACCTTCACCCCCGACGAGGCCACCAAGGCCTCCTGGGTGACCGTCACCGCCCAGGACGGCGCCGCCCCGACGCTCGGCGCCAACGGCTCCAAGATCGGCGAGTGGGTCGCCACTGAGGGCGCCACCCTCAACGTCGACGCCGTCACCGGCGTCCGCAACGTCAACTCCAAGGGCGACGTCGTCGAGACCGTCACCGAGGCAGTCGACGGCACGAAGGTCGCCAACATGGACGAGATCGCCACCGCGCTCACCGAGGCCTTCCCCAAGGGCCAGGGCTGGACCGGCACCTTCAAGACCGAGACGACGAAGGCCGAGTGGAAGGAGCGCACCATCGCCGACGGCGCCGAGAACCTCGCGTACCAGGCCGCCGAGGGCGAGAAGTGGATCGACATCGACCTCAGCAGCAAGACCGTCACCGCCTACGCGGGCTCGACGGTCGTCCGCGGCCCGGTCAGCGTCGTCGACGGCGCCTCGGCCACCCCGACCGTCACCGGCACCTTCCACGTCTACCTCAAGTACGCGTCGCAGACGATGCAGGGCCAGAACGCCGACGGCTCGGACTACAAGACCGAGGGCGTCCCGTGGATCAGCTACTTCTACGAGGGCTACGCGCTCCACGGCGCCCCGTGGCGCTCGAGCTTCGGCTACTCCGGCTCCCACGGCTGCCTCAACATGCCCGTCTCCGACGCCAAGTGGTTCTACGACTGGGACGAGGTCGGCACGACCGTCGTCAGCCACTACTGAGCCGCGACCGGCGCTCAGCACGGGGCCCCGGTGACCTGATGGTCACCGGGGCCCCGTCGTCGCTCTCGCGGGTCGCGCTCGCTCAGGCCTCCGGGTCGCTCGGCTCGGGAGCCGCGCCGGGGGCCCCGGCGGCAACGGCGGGTGCGGCGTCGGTGGTACTGGTCGTCGGCTCCTCGGGCTCGACGAAGGCCCCGGGCCCCTCGGCGAGGAGCCGCTCGAAGCCGGCCTCGTCGAGGATCGGCAGGCCGAGCTCGCGAGCCTTGGTCTCCTTGGACCCGGCGTTCTCCCCGACGACGACGAAGCTCGTCCGCTTCGAGACGCTGCCGGCGGACTTGCCCCCGCGGGAGACGATCGCCTCCTTCGCGCCGTCGCGGGTGAAGCCCGTCAGCGAGCCGGTGACGACGACGGTGAGCCCGGCAAGGGTCTGAGGGGTCTCCTCCCCCGACGTCTCGTCGGCCGTGCGCACGCCCGCTGCGGCCCAGCGGTCGAGGATCTCGATGTGCCAGTCCACCTCGAGCCAGTCCCTCCAGGCGGCGGCGATGGTCGGGCCGACGCCGTCGACCTCGGAGAGCTCGGCGAGGCTCGCCTCGCGCAGGGCCTCGATGGAGCCGAAGCGGCCGGCGAGCGCCCGGGCGGCCGTCGGCCCGACGTGCCGGACGGAGAGCGCCACGAGGACCCGCCACAGCGGCTGCTCCTTGGCGCCCTCGAGCTCGGCGAGCATCGCAGTCGCGTTCTTGCCTGGGACGGTCGCCTTCTTGACGGAGCCGTCCTTCTCGTAGGTCTGCTTGGACCAGAAGAAGCGGGTGAGGCGCCAGTCCCCCGTCGGCTCGCCGCGGCGCCGCACCAGCTGGTAGACGAGGACGTCGCGCAGGTCCTCCGCGGTGAGCTCGAAGAGGCCCGCCTCGTTCGTGAGGACCGGCTCCTGCTCCGCGACGCCCGCCTGCGCGACGGTGCTCTCGACGAGGTCGAGGCGCTCGGCCGCCGGCACCGCCTTAAGCTCGGCCGCGGGCACGCGGACGCGCCCGCGCTCGGTCTCGAGGTAGTGGCCGGTGGCGAGGGCCGCGAGGGCCTCCTCGCGGCCGGCGTCGGGCTGGGTGAGGGCGGCGGCGGCCTCATCCCCGAGGCCCTCGACGTCCAGCGCCCCGCGCGAGCCGACGTGGGCGACGCGCTCGGTGAGCTGGGCCGGGCAGGAGCGGGTGTTCGGGCAGCGCAGATCGACATCGCCCTCCTTGGCCGGCGCCAGCTCCGTCCCGCAGGACGGGCAGGTCGCGGGCATGACGAAGGGGCGCTCGGTGCCGTCGCGCAGCTCGAGGACGGGGCCGACGATCTCGGGGATGACGTCGCCCGCCTTGCGCAGGATGACCATGTCACCGATCCGCACGCCCTTGCGGGCGACCTCGGTGGCGTTGTGGAGGGTGGCGCGGGCGACCGTCGAGCCGGCCACGAGGACCGGCTCCATGATCCCGAAGGGCGTGACGCGGCCCGTGCGGCCGACCTGGACGTCGACGTCGAGGAGGCGGGTGCGGACCTCCTCCGGCGGGTACTTGTAGGCGGTGGCCCATCGGGGCACGCGGGAGGTGTAGCCGAGCTCGTCCTGGCGGGGGCGGGCATCGACCTTGAAGACGATGCCGTCGATCTCGTGGATGAGGTCGTGGCGGTGCTCGGCGTAGCGGGCGATGTAGGCCTCGCGGGCGGCCCGGCCGGAGACGAGCTCGTTGTAGGGCGACACGGGCAGGCCCCAGCGCGCGAGGAGCTCGTACCACTCGTGCTGCGTGTCCGGGAGGGACTCCCCTGGGGCCGGGGTGAAGGCGCCGATGCCGTGGGCGATCATCGCGAGCGGGCGCGAGGCGGTGACGGCGGGGTCCTTCTGGCGCAGGGAGCCGGCGGCGGCGTTGCGGGGGTTGGCGAAGACCTGGAGCATCGGCTCGCGCCTGACCCGCTTGCCGGGCTCGGAGGCGGCCTCGGCCTCTCCGTTGCGGGCCTCGCGGGCGGCGTTCTCCTCCTGGCGGGCCCGGTTGAACTCGGCGAAGGCCTCGACCGGGAAGTAGACCTCGCCGCGGACCTCGATGAGGGAGGGGACGTCGTCGCCGGTGAGTCGCTGCGGGATGGACGAGATGGTGGCGACGTTCGCGGTGACGTCCTCGCCGGTGGTGCCGTCGCCGCGGGTGGCGGCGCGGGTGAGGACGCCGTCCTCGTAGGTGAGCGCGATGGCGAGGCCGTCGATCTTGACCTCGGCGGTCATGGGGAGCTCGCCGTCCGGGACGCCGAGCTCACCGGCGACGCGCTGGGCCCACTCCTCGACCTCCTCGAGGCTGAAGACGTCCTGGAGGGAGTACATGCGCACGAGGTGCTCGACCGGAGCGAAGGCCTGCGTGCGCGAGCCGCCGACCTCCGCGGTGGGCGTGCCGGCGGACGCGAGCTCGGGGTAGGCGGCCTCGAGGTCCTCGAGCTCGCGGTAGAGGGCGTCGTAGTCCGCGTCGGAGAGCGGGGACTCGGCGTCGACGGCGTCGTAGTAGGCGGCGCGGGCGCGCCCGACGGCGGCGGCGAGCTCGCTCCAGCGGGCGCGGGCGGTCTCGGGGACGCCGGGCGCGGCAGGGGCGGTGGGCCGCTCGCGCGGCTGCTCGTTCGGATCGGACGGGGAGTTCTGGTCGCTCACCGGGCCATCCTCGCTCATGCCTGCGACACGATCGCGGAGGGGTCCAGCGGGGTGACGAGCCGGACGCCGTCGGAGCGGGTGGATCCGACGGCGGATCCCACCTCCCACCAGCGCAGCGGGGGGCGCGGGCCGGACAGCATCGCGGCGGCGGCCTCCCCGTCGCGCAGGGCCGGGTCGAGCCAGGCGTCGACGTCCTCGTCGCGCAGGACGACGGGCTCCCGGTCGTGGAGCCAGTCGAGGTCCTCGCGGGCGTCGCGGGTGAGGATCGAGCAGGTGAGGAGCCAGGGGCCGTGGAGGGAGGGTCCGGGCCGGACGCCCTCGGGGAGCGTGAGGAGCGCGGCGGCCTCGTCGGGGTCCTCGGGCAGGTCCTCCGGGGCGCCGGGCAGGCGCCACCAGGAGCACAGGCCCGCGAGCGCGAGGGGCGCCTCGTCCGCCCGGGTGACGGCGTAGGGGCGCTTGAGGCGATTCGCCTCCGCACGGGTGAGGGGCTCGCCGTCGGGCCCCGTGGCGGGGCGCTGCCACTCGTACCAGCAGTCGGCGGGGACGACGGCGCGGAAGGAGCGCATCGAGGCGCGGAAGGTGGGTTTGGAGGCCGCCGTCTCCGAGCGGGCGTTGAAGGCGCGGAAGGCGGCCCTGGCCTCCTTGGCCCACACGGGCAGGAGGCCCCAGCGGGCGGCGCGGAGCTGGCGGACGGGGGCCCCAGGGTCGTCCGGCAGGGTCGGGGAGCCGTGATCGGCGGCGGGGTCGTCGCGCTGGTCGGGGCTGAGCGGCCGCTCGACGAGGACCCGGACGTCGGCGCCCGGGGCGCGGTTCCACGAGGGGCGCAGCTCCTGGGTCTCGGGCCAGGTGGTGGCGCCGAAGCGCTCGGCGAGGACCGTGTCACCGGTCCAGGATCCGTATCGTCCGCACATGCGCCCAGCCTGGCACGGGGCTCGGGCGCGGCTCCACAGGCGTCGCCGTGCGAGGTGGGCCCGGGGGCGTTCACAGGGGCTCGGCGGCGGGGTGCGGCGCCGGGCGAGGCTGCGCGGGTGCCCTCCCTCGCAGCCCTCTCCCCCGCCGTCGCCCGCCCGCACCCGGATGAACCGCACCGGACGTCACCGGGCGGGACGCGGGCGGCGCTCGAGGCCCTCACCGCGGACCACCACCTCGCGGTCCTCGAGGGCCCCGACGCGGGCCTCGTCGTCCCCCTCGTCGACGGACGCGACGTGGGCCGGGGCGCTGTCCTCACGGACCCGGCGCTATCCCGGACGCAGCTGCGAGTGCGCCTGCGCGGGGGCCGGGTCCTGGTCTCCGACCCGGGGTCCCGCAACGGGACCGTGATCCTGCGCCGCGGTCGGGGACGGCGCCGCCTCGGCTCCGCGCCGACTCGGCTCGTGCCGGGCGACCGCGTCCGGGCCGGAGGGACCGTCCTCGAGCTGCGCACCCGGCCCACCGCGCTCGCCGTGCCCGTCCCACCGGGCGACCGCACGGCGCGGTGGGCGGTGCTCGTACCCGTCGTCGCGGTGCTCGCGATGGCGGGCGTCGCCGTCGTCGGCACCCTCACCGGCTCCCGCGGGCTGCTGGGGTCGCTCATGGTCGTCCCGATGCTGCTCATGGCGGCGTCGCGCCTCGTGCCGGCGCTCGGCGGCCGCGGGCGAGGCGCCCGCGCGACGGCGGGGTGGCGGGGACGGCGCGGCCGCGAGCCGGACCCCGCGGGGATGCTGCTGGCGGTCGCCTCGGGGAGAGGACGCGCCCCGGTCGGCGACGGTCCCGCTGCCGGCGCGGGCTCGGCGGGACGTGACGGCGAGACGATCCGAGCGTGGGCGGGGCGTCGGCGCCGCCGGTCCGTCATCGCCATCGGTCCCGGCGACGCCGTGGCCCTGCGCGGCCCCGGCGCCTCGCGGGCGCTGGCGTGGTGGGTGGCGCAGGCGGCCGCTCGCGGCGACGTGGTGCTCGGCGCGGCGCAGGACGGGCTGCGGCTGCGCTGGCCCCGTGACGGCGGCTGCGCGACGGTCGTCGCCGTCGAGGCCCCGCCGCCGGGGGCCGCCGACGCCCTCCGGGACACGGTCGTCACGGCCGGTCCGCTCGACGGGACGCCTGCCGCCGCGGGCCCGGGTTCCGCGGTCGACCCGGTCCGCGCCCGGGGTGCCGAACAGGGCACGAGGTCCGAGCCGCGTCAGCCCGCAGCACTCGGTGCGCACCTGGTGCGGCGCGACCTGCCCGCCTCCGTCAGCCGCGTCCTCGACGGGAACGACCCCGGGATCCCGCTGACGGAGCGCTGGATGCGGGCCGTGCTCGACCTCGCGCTCACGGAGGACCGGTCCGAGGCCCCCGACTCGGGCCTGCCCGGCACCGTCCGCCTGAGCGGGGTCACCGGCGAGATCGACCGCGAGCGCGTCGCCCGCTCGTGGTCCCGCCACGACGAGGACCTCCTGCCGGCCGTCCTCGGCGTGCGGGAGGGCGGTGCCCTCCGCGCGGACCTCGTCGCCGACGGGCCTCACGCGCTCCTGGCCGGGACGACGGGCTCGGGCAAGAGCGAGCTGCTCACCTCCTGGGTCCTCCAGCTGTGCCTGGCGCAGCCGCCCGAGCGCCTCGCGCTCGTCCTCGTCGACTACAAGGGCGGTGCGGCCTTCGACCCGCTGCGCGGCCTGCCGCACGTGGCGGGGGTCCTCACCGACCTCGACCCCGCCGGGACGTGGCGCGCCCTGTCCTCGCTGAGGGCCGAGGGCCGGCGCCGTGAGCGGGTCCTGGCGAGGGCCGGGGCGAAGGACGTCGGGGCCCTCCCCCGACCCGACCGGCTGCCCCGCCTCGTGGTGGTCGTCGACGAGTTCGCGACGCTCGCCGCCGAGCACCCCGACGTCCTGGACGCCCTGGTGCGCGTGGCGGCGCAGGGGCGCAGCCTCGGCATCCACCTCGTCCTGGCCACGCAGCGCCCCCAGGGCGCCGTGACGCCGTCGATCCGCGCGAACACGACGCTGCGCGTGTGCCTGCGCGTCCTCGACCCCGCCGACTCCCGCGACGTCCTCGGGCACGACGGCGCCGCACGGCTCGAGCGGGTCCCAGGCCGGGTCCTGGTCGCAGGCGCCGCCGAGGACGCCGGCCCACGACCGGCGCAGGCGCCGTGGGCCGGCCGGGAGCGCGACGTCGCCGCGGCGGTCCGCGAGATCGCGGCGGCGGCCCGAGGGCGGGGCCGGCCCTTCCGCCCGTGGGCGGCGCCGCTCCCCTGCCTCGCGCGGCGAGCGGCGCCGTCGGACCGGCGCCGTCGCGGTCCGGTGCTCCTCGCCCTCACGGACCTGCCCGAGGAGCAGCGGCTGGGACGGTGGTCGTGGGAGCCGACCGATCCCCTCCTCGTCCTGGGCTCGTCGAGGTCGGGGCGGACCTCGGCGCTGGGGTCCGCGGCCCGCGGTGCCGCCCTGCGCGGTCTGGTCCCCCAGCTGTGCGGGGCGGCGTGGGAGCGGCTCGGGGCGACGGCGTGGACGCCGGGGACGGTGGTGGGGCCGCGCGACCCGCGGCGCCTCGCTCGCCTCTGGCGCCTGGCCCTCGACGGCGACCTCGCCGGCGACCTCCTCGTCCTGGACGACGCGGAGTCCCTCGTCGTGGCGGTCGACGAGCAGCTCGGCCCCGGTGAGGGGCAGGCGATGCTCGACGCACTCGTGCGCACCCTCCCGTCGCTGGGGACCGGGCTCGTCGTCTCGGCCTCGCTGGGAGCGGCGACGACGCGCTGGGCGGGCCGGCTGCCGACGCGGCTCGTGCTGGGCGCGCCCGAGCCGGCGCAGGCCTCGGTCGCCGGGCTCCCGCGCGGCGTCACCACCGGTCGGCGCCCGGGCGCGGGCGTCCTACTCGAGGTCTGCGGGACGACGGCCTGCCAGGTGGTGCTGCCGGGCAGGGGCGAGGGGTACCGCGGACCGGACGGCGGGTCGCACCGCCGTCTGAAGCCCCTGCCCCTTGCCGCCGCCCCGGTCCACGGCTCGTGGGCCGTGGGAGGGGACGGGGCCGCGGCCCTCGCCGTGCCCGCCGGGAGCGTCCTCGTCGTCGGCCCGCGCGGCTCGGGGCGGAGCACCGCCCTCGCGGCGCTGGCTCGGGCGCGGCGGGAGACCGGGCTCCCGGAGGCGCTTCTCCTCGACGACCTCGACCTCGCCTCCCCACAGGAGCAGTCTCGGGTCGAGGAGGCGCTGGCGGCGGGGCGGACGGTCCTCGCCGCGGCGACGACCGAGCGCTGCGCCGGGACCTACCGAGGCCCGCTGGCGGTGCTGCGCGAGCGCGCGGACCTCCTCGTCCTGCGTCCCGGGAGCGGGCCCTCGGCGCAGGTGGCGGGGACCCCGCTGCGCGCCGTCGTGGACGTCCGGGCGCCGGCGGCGCCGGGGCGGGGTGCGCTCGTCGCCCGGGGCACCGCGGTGCCCGTCCAGGTGGTCCACAGGTAGTTGACGACGGGACCATCGCCGCCACCGGCGCCGTCGTGTCACGATGTCATCACGGGACGTCCAGAAGTGTTGAGAAATCAAGGATTCGCGGCTGTGAGCATCACGACAGGTGCTGGGCGCAGGTCTCACCGCTGACCCCTTGTCCGGGAAAACGACGCGTGTGAAAGTTGGGCCAGGACGCGGTCACTCACCGTTCAGATCCCGGCTCCCCCGGGTTGGTCGACGGCAGGTGGCACCGCAGCAGAACCACACGAAGGAGCCCTCATGGACTGGCGCAGTCAGGCCGCATGTCTCACCGTCGACCCCGAGCTCTTCTTCCCCGTGGGCAACACCGGTCCGGCCATCGCCCAGATCGCCGAGGCCAAGGAGGTGTGCGCCCGCTGCGACGTGGTCGACACCTGCCTCAAGTGGGCCCTCGAGAACGGTCAGGACGCCGGCGTCTGGGGCGGCATGAGCGAGGACGAGCGCCGCTCCCTCAAGCGCCGCGCCGCCCGCGCCCGCCGCTCCTCCTGAGCGCCGCTCCCTCAAGCGCCGCGCCGCCCGCGCCCGCCGCTCCTCCTGAGCGCCGAGCCCTCCAGCGCCGAAAGGAGCCCCCGCGGACCACGGTCCGCGGGGGCTCCCTCACGTCCGGGGCAGGTCGTCCGGCTCAGGCGCTCAGCAGCCTCGCGTGGATGACGACGTCCGTGCCGCCGCCCTCGGCGGGCAGCCAGTCGATCGTGCCGCGCAGCTCACCGCGCACGAGGGTCGTCACGATGCGGGTGCCGAGGCCCCCCATGATCGTGCCCTCCTCCACGCCGGCACCGTCGTCGATGACGTGGATCGTCAGGTCGGTCCCGCGGCGCTCGGCCCGCACGGTGACGACGCCGTCGCGGTCCTCGAGACCGTGCTCGACGGCGTTCGTCACGAGCTCGGCGAGGACCGTGGCGAGGGCCTGGGCGGCGTCGGCGTCGATGATCCCGAAGCCGCCCTCCAGGTGCGTGGTCACCGACCCCGACGACGTCGCCACCGTCGCGGCAAGGCGCAGGATCGAGGAGAAGACCTCGTCGAAGTCGACGTGCTCGTCCACGTTCTGGCTCAGCGCCTCGTGCACGGTCGCGATCGTGTCCACGCGCCGCTCGGCCTCGGCCAGCGCCTCCCGGGTCTCGTCGTTGGTCGCGCGGCGCCCCTGGAGGCGCAGGAGCGCGGAGACCGTCTGGAGGTTGTTCTTGACGCGGTGGTGGATCTCACGGATCGTCGCGTCCTTGTTGAGGAGGACCTGCTCGCGGCGGCGGATCTCGGTCACGTCCCGCACCAGGAGGCACGCGCCGGCGCGCTCGCCGTGGCAAGCGAGCGGGATGGAGCGCAGGGAGAGGAAGACCCCGCCGACCTCGATCTCGGTCAACCACGCCTGGCGCCCCATGAGGACGACCGCCATCGTCTCATCGACCGGGGTGCGCTCGGGGATGATCG
Source organism: Actinomyces radicidentis (assembly GCF_001553565.1). Classification (NCBI taxonomy): domain Bacteria; kingdom Bacillati; phylum Actinomycetota; class Actinomycetes; order Actinomycetales; family Actinomycetaceae; genus Actinomyces; species Actinomyces radicidentis. The sequence continues at coordinate 103,395 of NZ_CP014228.1, forward strand.
TCGTGACGGCCTCGGCGAGCTGGGTGCCGGTGAGCTCGCCCGTGACGCCCAGGCGGTGGAAGCAGGAGCGGGCGTTCGGGGAGGCGTAGACGATGACGCCGTCCGTGTCGAGACGCACGACGCCGTCGGCGACGCGGGGCGTGCCGTGGCGCAGGCCCGTGGCCGCGCCCTTCACGGGGAAGGACCCCTCGGCGATCATGGCGCACAGGGCGTCGGCGATCGACTCCATCGGCTGCTCGACCAGACGGCCGGCGCGCAGGACGCCGACGCTCGTCTCACGGGTGATGACGGCGAAGGCCCGCCCGTCGCGGACGACGGGGACGTACTGCTCGCGCACCGCCGTCGTGCCCGTCCACTCCGGATCCGGGGCGACCTGCGTCTCGGCGCTCTCCAGGGTCCGGAGGGCGAGCTCCTCGCGGGCGCTCGGCATGCGCAGGCCCAGGACGTCCTCGAGGTGGACGGTCGTGCCCGTCGAGGGACGGCAGTGGGCGATGGCGACGAAGCGCCCCGACTCGGTGCGGGCCCACAGCACGAGGTCGGACACCGACAGGTCGGCGATGACCTGCCAGTCCCCCACCAGCTGGTGGAGCCAGTCGAGGTCGGCGGGGTCGAGCTCGACGACGCCGCGGAGCGAGGAGGGCAGCAGGGTAGGCACGGGGGCAGCGTACCGGGGCGCTCGAGGACCCGCCGGGCCGGTCCGTGGCAGGATCCTCCCCCATGAGGAAGTCCGTCACGTTCACCTACCCGGCCGACCCCGCCCGCGTGGCCTCCATGCTCGCGGACCCGGCCTACCAGCGCCGCCGCGCGGCCAGGCTCGGGCTCGACGACGCCGACGTCGACGTGACGCCGAGCGGCGAGGGCTTCACCGCCACCCTCTCGGGCACCGTCCCTCCCACCCGCCTGCCCTCCGCCGCACGGCGCTTCGTGCGCTCGGCGCTCTCGTTCACCGTGACCGAGTCCTGGGGCGGGCCCGGCGCCGACGGCACGCGGACCGGTGCCCTCGACGTCGCCGCCACGGGCGCCCCCGTGCGCGCCTCCGCGACCGGACGCCTCACCCCCGTCGCGGCGGGCACCGCCGTCACCTACGACGTCGACCTGTCCGTCTCCGTGCCGCTCGTCGGCCGCTCCATCGAGGACAAGGCGCTGTCGATGAGCGGGCGCGTCGTCACCGACGAGGAGAAGCGCGGCGCCGACTGGCTCGCCGCCCACTGAGCGCACCGGGTATCACCGCAGTCGGCCCGACCGACCGCCGGGCCGCCGTCGGGACGCGCTCCCCGCTGAGTCCGCGGGATATTCCCGCGGCGGCGCCATTCAGCCGCTCGCGCATGACGGCGCGTAGCGGTGGTCGGTTCAGCGGCGCCGTGCCACCATTCGGGTCATGAGTGAGCAGACCAGCACCCCGCGCCCCGACGACATCATCGAGCCCACGGAGAAGAACTCCGTGTGGGCCGAGCGCACCGGCACCCGCCAGTACCTCGCCCACAACGGCAACGGCGCCGAGGTGCGCGTCGGCATGGGCCCGGGCGAGTTCTCCCCCGGCGAGCTCCTCAAGATCGCCCTGGCCACGTGCAACACGCTCTCCGCCGACCACCGCCTCGCCAAGGCCCTCGGCGAGGACTTCGAGGCGAACGTCATCTGCGCCTCCATCAAGAACGAGGAGGAGGAGCGCTACTCCGACCTCGACGTCCAGATCATCACCGACCTGTCCGGCCTCGACGCCGGCAAGCTCGCCACGCTCACCGAGCGCGTCGAGGGCGCCATCGAGCGCGGATGCACCGTCGGCCACACCCTCGAGCACGGCGCGGGCGTCCGCCTGCACCTGCTCAACGACGAGGACTGAGCCCCGTCACCGTCGCCCCCCCGAACGGGCCCGGCGACGACGGCTGCCCCGCCGCGGCGACCACCCCACGACCAGCACGACCAGGGAGGCACCATGACCATGAAGCCCACCGCCCTCGAGCGAGCCCTCGACAAGGCCATCGCCGTCCCGGCGCGCAAGATCGAGGAGAACGTCGCCCACCTGCGGCGCGAGAACCCCAAGGCGGAGGTCGCCGAGCTCGTCGACCTCGCCGCCGCGCGATTCCGCAACGAGGCCGGACTGACCTCCGGCGCCGTCGGGGCCTCCGCCGCTCTGCCCGCGATCGGCACGGGCTCCGCCGCCGCCCTCACCGTCGGCCAGACCGCCGTGTTCCTCGGCTCCGCGGTCAAGTACGTGCTCACCGTGGCCGAGCTCCAGGGCCTGCGCGTCGTCGACGTCGACAAGCGCCGCGCGCTCGTCCTGTCCGCCCTGCTGGGCGAGGAGGGCGCCGAGACGATCCAGGGCTCGCTCGGCCTGACCTCGCTGTTCTGGGCCGCCCAGCACCTCGCCGGCATGCCGATGCCGACCGTCAAGGGCATCAACAAGCAGCTCACCAAGCGGATGGCCAAGCGCGCCGCCGTGCGCGGCGGTGCCCTCGCCGTCGGCCGCCTCGTGCCCTTCGGCATCGGCGCCGCCATCGGCTGGTCCGGCGGTCGGGCGCTGGCCAACCAGGTCATCGACGGCGCCCGCGCGGCCCTCGGCCCGGCACCGATCGACGTCGACGACGTCGAGGTCATCGAGGCCTGAGCCCCACCCGGCAGCACCACGGCGCGGACGGTCCGGCGACCGCGAGCCAACCCCGCTCGCAGGCTCCGGGCCGCCCGCGCTACGTTGGCGCCGTGAGCACCCCGAGCAGCCCCAGCACGACCAGCGCCCAGACGCCCGCGGTCGGCCGTTACCCGACCCTCGCCGAGATGGGCCTGACCCCGCCCGACGGCGTCGACGTTGCCTACGAGGAGCTCCTCGCCGAGGTCCTCGCCCACGGCACCCCCAAGGGCGACCGCACGGGCACGGGCACCCGCTCGCTCTTCGCCCGGCAGCTGCGCTACGACCTCTCCGCCGGCTTCCCGCGGATCACGACGAAGTTCGTCGCCATGAAGGCCGTCAAGGGCGAGCTGCTCTGGTTCCTCCAGGGCGCGAGCAACGTCCGATGGCTCCAGGAGCGCGGCATCACCATCTGGGACGAGTGGGCCGACGCCGACGGCGAGCTCGGCCCCGTCTACGGCGTCCAGTGGCGGTCCTGGCCCTCGCGCGACGGCGGCACGATCGACCAGATCACCGGCGTCATCGAGACGTTGCGGAAGGATCCCGACTCGCGCCGCATGCTCGTCTCCGCCTGGAACGTCTCCGAGCTCGACCGCATGGCGCTCGCGCCGTGCCACGCCTTCTTCCAGCTCTACGTGGCCGACGGCCGTCTCTCGCTGCAGGTCTACCAGCGCAGCGCGGACATGTTCCTCGGCGTGCCCTTCAACATCGCCTCCTACGCGCTGCTCACCCACATGCTGGCCCAGCAGGCGGGCCTCGAGGTCGGCGAGCTCGTGTGGACGGGCGGGGACTGCCACGTCTACGACAACCACGTCGAGCAGGTCCGCGAGCAGCTCTCCCGAGTCCCGCAGGCGCACCCCTTCCCGACGCTGCGGCTCGAGCGGGCGGAGTCGATCGACGCCTACACGATGGACGGCATTGACGCCTCGGCCGGCTACGAGCACCACCCCGTGATCAAGGCCCCGGTGGCGGTGTGAGCGGGGCCGAGCAGCTCGGAGCCGGGTCGGCGTCCGGTCCCGGCGCCACGATGTCCCGATCTCGCGGTCAGGATGTCCCGATCTCGGGGACTGCAGCGCCCGGGGGGACCCGGGTGGGGGCGATCTGGGCCCAGGACCCCAGCGGGATCATCGGCGCCGACGGCACCATGCTGTGGCGGGTGCCCGGCGACTTCGCGCACTTCAGGGCGACGACCCTCGGCGGCGTCATCGTCATGGGCCGCACCACCTGGGACTCGATCGGGGCCGCCCTGCCCGGGCGGACGAGCGTCGTCCTCACCCGGCGGCCCGGGTGGAGCGCCGACGGCGTCGCCGCCGTCGCGGGCGGCCTGCCCGAGGCGCTCGGGCGCGCCCGTGAGCTCGCCGCCGCCCTGCCCGAGGACCCTCGCGACGAGGCCCACCGTCCGCTCCCCCGCACCTGGGTCATCGGCGGCGGCACCGTCTACCGTCAGGCGCTCGAGGAGCGTCTCCTCGACGAGGTCCTCGTCTCCACCATCGACGTCGACGCCGCCTGCGTCGCCCGCGAGCGCGGCCTGCCCGGCTCCGCGCTCGTCCGCGTGCCCACGCTCGAGGCGCCCGAGTGGGTCCGTGACGCGGCGACCTCGGACCCCGACGGCGCCTGGCGCGAGTCGCGCGGCACCCGGTGGCGGCTCGACCGCCTCACCCGCTCGTGAGCGCCGGCCCGGAGACCGGGGTCGCAGGGGCCGCGCCGGAGCCGGAGCGCCGCGCCCCGCGCGCCTCCCTGCTCGCGAACCCGACGCTGCGCGCTCTGCTGGCGATCTGCCTGTTCACCTACGTCGCGCAGAACATGCTCAACGTGTCGATCGCCCCGCTCGCCCGTGCGCTCGGCCTGCGGGAGTGGATCGTGGGCCTGGCCGTCTCCTCGGCCGCCCTCTTCGTCACCCTGCTCTCCCAGTTCTGGGGGCGGCGCTCCATCGCCTGGGGACGCCGCCGCGTCCTGCTCACCTCGTTGACCCTCGCGGTCATCGCGGGCTCGCTGTTCTCCGGGGCCGTCGCGCTGCGCGCCGCCGGCGCCCTCGGGGCCACGGCCGCGGCCCTCGGGATCGTCGTCGCCCGCGGCCCCTTCTTCGGCTCCGCCGTCTCCGCGATCCCGCCGACGGGTCAGGCCCTCGTCGCCGAGATCACCCCCGCCGAGGAGGACCGCGTACGCGGGATGGCGGCCTTCTCGGGCTCCATCCAGCTCTCCATCGTCATCGGCTCGGTGGTCTCGAGCGCGCTGGGGGCCTGGTCGATCTACGCGCCCGTCCACGCGACGCCGGTCTTCGTCGTCATCGCCCTCGTCATCGGGCTCGTCGGGATCCCGCGCGACGGCACCGAGCCGCACCGGCGCCGTCGCCGGATGAGGCGGGCCCTGCGCCGCCCGGTGACGGCGGACCCCGTCACGACAGCCAGGGACGCCCCGAGCGCCGCGGCGCTCGCCGCGCCCGCGGGCCCCGGTGCGACCGTGCTCCCCGAGCCGGCGACTCTCGAGTCCGCCCTCAGCGAGGCGGGCCCCAGCGGGGCCGGCACCGTCACGGCGGGCGGTCCCGTCTCCCCCGCCGCGCGCCCCGCGGCCCGTGCTCTCCCGCCGCGCGTGTCCTGGACGGACCCGCGGCTGCTGCCCTGGATCGGGGCGGCCTTCGGCATGTTCTTCACCTCCGGCGTCGTCCAGATCATCGCGGGCTTCATCGTCCAGGACCGCCTGGGGCTCAGCCCTCAGCGGGCCGTCTCGGTCACCGCGGTCATGCTGCTCGCCAACGCCGCGGGCGCCATGCTCACCCAGCTCGTCGCGGTGCCCCGCCTGGGCTGGCGCCCGCAGCGGCTCGTGCGCACGGGCGTCACCCTCGCGCTCGTCGCGCTCGTCGTCCTCGCCCTCGCGCCGAGCCTCCCGCTCATGGCCGGCGCGACCTTCTGCGTGGGGCTCGCCGCCGGGCTCACCAGCCCGGGCTTCACCGCCGGGGGCTCGCTGGCGGTGAGCGGGCCCGAGCAGGGCGGCGTCGCCGGGATCCTCAACGCGACGGGCTCCCTCACCTGGATCTTCGCGCCGGTGACGGCGACCACCCTGTACGGCTGGCACCCGATCGCACCCTTCGTCCTCGCCGGCGCCGTGCTCGCGGTCTCCGTGACGACCGCCTGGACGGCAGGGTCGCTCAGGCCCTGAGCGCGCCGCCCCGGGCCGACGGCGGCGTCGGCGCGGGGCGGCGCCCGGACGCGACGCGGCCCCGGGGACGACGGCGTGAAGCCGGTGCCCGGGGCCGTGTCCGCGGTGGGACGACGGACGACTACTTGAGCAGGCCCTGCTTCGTGAGCCAGGCCGTGGCGATGGTCGCCGAGTCCTTCTCGTCGACCGTGGACTCCGAGTTGAGCGAGCGGAGCTCGTCCGTCGTCAGCTTGGCCTGGACCGCGTTGATCGCGTCGACGGCCTTCGAGTCGAGGCCCGCCGCAACGAGCGGGGTCACCTGCTCGGGCAGGACGAGGTTCTTCGGGTCCTCGAGGACGACGAGGTCGTTCTTCTCGATGGCAGGGTCGGCCGTGTAGATGTCGGCCACCTGCACGGTGCCGTCGGTGAGGGCCTTGACGGTGAGCGGGCCGCCGGAGTCCTCGACGGGGGTGACGGAGGCGTCGACGCCGTAGACCTCCTTGAGGCCGTCGGGGCCGTAGGGGCGGGTGGCGAACTCGGAGTTCGCGGCGATGGTGACGGTGCCGCCGAGCTTGGCGAGGTCCGCGATGGAGGACAGGCCCTTCGAGCTCGCCTCGTCCTTGGTCACCGTGTAGGAGTCCTGGTCGGTGGCCTCGGCGGGGTCGAGGACGGTGAGGCCGTCCGGGAGGGCCTCCTTGAGAGCCGTCTGGATCTCGTCGCCGCTCGTGGCGTCGGAGTCCTTGACGTAGTACTGGAGGAGGTTGCCGCCGTACTCGGGCATGACGTGGATCTTGCCGGACTCGAGCTCGGGCAGGTACACCTCGCGCTGGCCGATCTGGTACTGGCGGGTCACCGTGAGTCCCGCGTTCTCGATGACCTGGGCGTAGAGCTCGGCGATGATCTCGTTGGAGTAGTACTGCTGCGAGCCGACGACGATGCTGCCGGGGGCGGCGGAGCCGGACGCGCCCGAGGTGACGGCGTCGGAGGAGCTGGACAGCGGGTCGGAGTCTCCCCCGCCGCAGGCGGCCAGGGTCGCGGCGGCGGCGAGGGCGCCGGCGCCTCCGAGGACGGCGCGGCGCGTGAGCGCGCGAGGCTGCCGGTGGTTGCTGGGAGCGGTCATGGGCGTTCCTTCCGGTTGCGCGCGCCGGCCGGGGTGACGGCGCGCTGGATGAGGATGAAGACGATCTCGGAGACGAGGGCGAGGGCGATGACGAGGACCGCGGAGGCCAGCATCATCGCGTAGTCCTGAGTCTTGAGCCCGAGGAACATGAGGCGGCCGAGGCCTCCGGCGCCCGTGTAGGCGGCCAGGGTCGCGGTGGCGATGACCTGGAGGCTCGCCGAGCGCAGGCCCCCGACCAGCAGGGGTGCTCCCAGCGGGACCTCGACCCGGGTGAGGACCTGGGCCTCGCTCATGCCGGAGGAGCGGGCGCCGTCGACGGCGACGCGCGAGGCGGACTCGATGCCGGTGTAGGCGCCGGTGAGGACGCTCGGCAGGGCGAGGATGACGAAGGCGAGCATCGGGGCGGTCAGCCCGATGCCGAGCGCGATCCCGAAGAGGGTGACCAGGCCGAGGGTGGGCAGGGCGCGGGCCGAGCCGGACAGCGCCGCGGCGGCGTCGCGACCGCGGCCGGTGTGCCCGACGAGCCATCCGAGCGGGACGCCGATGACGGCGGCGATCGCGACGCCCAGGAGGGAGTAGCCGACGTGCTGGGCGAGGAGGGTGCCGATGCCGAGCGCCCCGGACCAGTGGGAGCCGTCGGCGACGTAGGCGAGGGCGGCGAGGAGGTAGCTCATGCGCGGGCCCCCTTCGCACCGGCCGTCCACGGCAGGACGAGGCGTCCGGCGAGCAGCACCACGAGGTCGAGGAGGAGGGCGAGCGCGGCGGTGACGAGGATGCCGGTGACGATCTCCGCGGTGAGGCCGCGCTGGAAGCCGTCGGTGAAGAGGAATCCGAGGCTGCGCACGCCCAGGACCGCGCCCACCGTGGTGAGCGAGATCGTCGAGACCGTGACGACGCGCAGGCCCGCGAGGATCGTCGGGCCGGCCAGCGGCAGCTCGACGGCGAGGAAGCGGCGGGTGCGACCCATGCCCATGGCGGCGGCGGCGTCGACGACGGCGCGGTCGACGGACTCGAGGGCGTCGACCGTGGCCGGCACCAGAAGTGCGAGGCCGTAGAGGGTGAGGGCGACGACGACGTTGACCGTGTCCCGGATCCCCGTGCCGAGGATGACGGGGAGGATGACGAAGAGTGCGAGCGAGGGGATCGCGTAGAGGAGGGAGGAGCCCGACACGAGGACCCCGCGTAGCCACGGGACGCGCTGGGCGAGCCGGGCGATGGGGATCGCCAGGACCAGGCTCGCGGCGATCGCCGGCAGCGCCTGGGCGAGGTGGGCGCCCAGGTAGGAGGCGATGAGCGGCAGGTTCGCGGCGACCCAGCTCATGCGGACTCCGCGCCCGCCGGGTGACCGTCGGCCGGGCCGGCGGCGTTCGTGGTGCCGCCGCCCCGGCTGGCGACGGCGTCGGTGGCGTCGGCGACCTCGCGCAGGCGGCGGGCGCGGGCGGCGTCGTCGAGGCCGAGGAAGCGGATGACGAAGTCGTCGGCGGGGTGCTCGAGGAGCTCGGGGCCGGTGCCGCGCTGGGCGATCTCGGCTCCCTCGCGCAGCAGGATGATGTCGTCGCCCAGCGCCAGGGCCTCGTCGACGTCGTGGGTGACGAAGAGGACGGTCTTGGCGAGCTCCCCCTGGAGGCGCCAGAGCTCGTGCTGGAGCTCGCGGCGCACGAGCGGGTCGACGGCCCCGAAGGGCTCGTCCATGAGGAGGACGCCGGGGTCGGCGGCGAGGGCCCTGGCGACGCCGACGCGCTGCGCCTGGCCGCCAGAGAGCTGGTGCGGGTAGCGGCGGGCGAGGGAGGCGTCGAGGCCGACGAGCTCCATGAGCTCGCGGGCGCGATCGTGGGCGTCGGCCCGGGAGGCCCCGGACAGGCGCGGGACGAGGGCGATGTTGTCGATGACGCGGCGGTGCGGGAGCAGGCCGCCGTTCTGCATGACGTAGCCGATGGAGCGGCGCAGGGCGACGGCGTCGCCCCGGGTGACGTCCTCGCCGTCGATGAGGACGCGCCCTGAGGTCGGCTCGACCATGCGGTTGACCATGCGCAGGAGCGTGGTCTTGCCGCAGCCGGAGGAGCCGAGGAGGACGGTGATGGCGCCGGGGCGGAGCTCGGCGCTGAACGCCTCGACGGCGGGGCGGGCGCCGGGCGCGCCGCCCGGGTACCGCTTGGTGACGGCGTCGAAGACGATGGTGCTCGCGGACGGGCCCGTGGGCGCGGCGTCCTGAGCGCTGGTGGTGGTGCCGTCGGTCGGTCCGACTCGGGTCGAGGTCACTCGTCCCCCTTCCGCGCTCGCCCTGGCAGCGAGGCGCTTCCACCGTAGCAGCGTTTCCGAGTTAGTGCGACTCGATGTATTGTGCTGGCGTGCTCGACCTCAAGATCCTCGGATTCCTCGACGACGGCCCCCTCCACGGCTACGAGCTGCGCCGCCGCATCAACGAGCTCGGCGGCCCCGGCTCCCACCTCTCCGAGGGCGCCCTCTACCCCGCCCTCGCGCGTCTCGAGAAGGCCGGGATGCTCACCCGCACCGAGGCGCCCGGCGCGCGGGGACGCGCCCGGAAGGTCCTCACCATCACCACCGCCGGCCGCGAGCGCCTCCACGAGCTCCTCCGCGAACCGAGCGAGTCGGCGATCGCCTCCATGCCGAGCTTCCTCGAGCACCTCGCCTTCCTCTCCCACCTGCCCGACGCCGCCGCGAGGCGCGCGGTCCTCGAACGCCGCCTGGACGTCCTCACCGGCGAACCGCCCGCCTTCTTCTACGACGACGGGCGCCCCCGCCGCGCCTCCCAGGAGGAGGATCCCTACCGGCTCGGCATGATCCGCGTGGCAGGGGCCTCGCGACGGGCCGAGATCATCTGGCTGCGCGAGATGCTCGCCGCCCCCGCCGAGGCGGTCCGCCCGGCCGCGCCCGGCGGCGCGACCACCACCCCCGAGGAGAGCTGAGATGAGCACGAGCACCACCCCGAGCACCATGCGCGCCGCCGTCCTCACGGCGCCCGGCATCGAGAACCTCACGGTCACCGACGTCCCCGTCCCCGCCCCGCGGCCGGGCTGGGTGCGGATCAAGGTCATGGCCTTCGGCCTCGACCGCTCCGAGTACCACTCGGTCACCGGCCAGGCCGGCGGCATGTCCTACGCGCGCGTCCTCGGCATCGAGGCCAGCGGAGTCGTCGACCTCAACCCCGACGGCGTCCTCGCCCCGGGCACGCAGGTCGCCACGATGATGGGCGGGATGGGGCGCGCCTTCGACGGCGGCTACGCGCAGTACGTCGTCGTGCCCCGCGCGCAGGTCCTCCCCTTCTCCTCCGACCTGGACTGGGCGACGATCGGCTCGGTCCCCGAGACCCTCCAGACCGCCCACGGCTCCCTCACGACGGGCCTGGACCTGCCCGCCGGCGGGACGCTCCTCGTGCGCGGCGGGACGTCCGCGCTCGGTCTGGCGGCCGGCGCGCTGGCGCGCGACCGCGGATGCCGGGTGCTGGCCACCTCTCGTCACGAGGCGGGCCTGGCGGCCCTCGCCGAACGGGGCCTCGAGCCGGTCCTCGACGACGGCGACGTGGCCGGGCGGGTGCGCGAGCTCGTGCCGGGCGGCGTCGACGGCGTCCTCGAGCTCGTCGGCGTGCCGACCCTGCGCGACTCCCTGCTCGCCACCAGGGTGCACGGGACCGTGTGCTTCGCCGGGATGCTCTCCGACTCGTGGACGATCCCGACGTTCTACCCGATGGACTGGCTGCCCAACGGCGTGCGCCTCACCGCCTGCTCGGGTGAGTCGAGCGACCTGCCGGCCGCGGAGCTCCAGCGGGTGCTGGACCGAATCGCCTCCGGTGCGCTCAACCTCCTGCCGGTGCGCTCCTACCCGCTGGAGGAGATCGTGGCCGCTCAGACGCTATGGGGGTGCGCGAGGCCGTCGTGGTCTTGTGGGCCAGGGCCTCGCGTATGCAACCTTCGTGGATCACCACCGAGGCGGTCGTTAGGGGACCGCTGCGGGGTGCCGACATGCATAGGAGACCCTGGTGATTACTGAGCGTACAAGCCTGGGGCTGGACGTTCACGCCCGCAGCGTGAGTGCCGCCGCCATCGATACCCTCACCGGCGAGGTGATCCAACGCCGCCTGGACGGCGAGTACAGCCACACCATCGACCTGGCCTCACGCCTGGCCGCCGAGCACGGACCACTGCTGATCACCTACGAGGCAGGCCCCACCGGCTTCGGACTGGCCCGCGAGCTGACCGCCGCGGGCCACCGGGTGCAGGTCGCCGCACCCTCGAAGCTGGCCCGCCCCGCCGGACAGCGGGTCAAGACCGACCGCACCGACGCGATGTTCCTGGCCGAGTGCGCCCTGAACGGCACGATCACGCCCGTGCGCATCCCTACCCTGGCCCAGGAGGGCGCCCGCGACCTGGTGCGATCCCGCGACGACGCCCGCACCGACCTCATGGCCGCCCGCCACCGCCTGTCCAAGATGCTGCTGCGCCGCGGATGGGTCTACCCCGGCAAGACCACCTGGGGACCCGCCCACGACGCTTGGCTGCGCGCACTGCGCCGCGAGGACGTCCCCGCCCTGGGCGCCGGCGCCACCGCGGCCTTCGACGACGCCTACGACACCGTCACCCACACCCTGGCACGACGCGACCGCCTCGATACCGCCATCGCCGCCCTGGCCGCCGACAGTGAGTTCACCCCCGTCACCGCCCGCCTGTCCTGCCTGAGAGGCATCTCCACACTGACCGGCTTCGCCCTCGCCGTCGAGATCGGCGACTGGCACCGCTTCACCGGCGCGACCATCGCCTCCTACCTCGGACTGGTCCCCTGCGAGCACTCCTCGGGCCAGACCCGCACCCAGGGCGGCATCACCAAGACCGGCAACACCCACGCCCGACGTCTCCTGACCGAAGCCGCCTGGCAGCACAAGAGCCCCTACCGCCCCGGCCCCGCCCTGCGAGCCGCATGGGCCAAGGTCCCCGGGGACGTCGCCACCCGGGCCGACACCGGCAACAGGCGCCTGAACAGGCGCTGGCAGACCCTGGCCAGCCACCACAAACGTCACACGATCGCCAACACCGCCATCGCCCGGGAGCTCGCAGGCTGGTGCTGGTCCCTGGCCGTCATGGACCACTAGAACGCCCACAGACCGCGCTGACCGGCACCACCAGGGCCCAGAGGGGAAGCAGCGTGAGGAGGACACCGGCGATTCGACTGTGAGCACCCCCAAGGGCACGCTCGACCTCAGACAAGCCAGCTCCTCCCACCGAAACCAGCGTCATGCGGCACACAGACCCGCGCATATCAGACTGACCACGCGTCGACACCAGACACGCCACCCCCACCCCACCGGCCAACGCCGAAGAGGGGGCACCCACCGGCCAGTGGATGCCCCCTCTTCACCCTGCCACTTGACAGGAAACCCCTACATATCAGTCGGACATGGCCCGCGGCGGCCCGCCCGCCAAGCTCGTCGGCCTGCCCTGGGCCTGAGGCGCCCGGTTCATCGGACCCACGGCGCGCGGTGAGGCGCCCCGGCTCCGTCGTCAGGTCTTGACGCGGCAGTAGCCCTCGATGAGGCGGTCGTTCTCGAGGATCATGGCCGGGGCGTCCGTGCTGGCCGGGTCGGCGTCGTACTTGCGCATGAGGTAGTCGCTCACCTGCTGGCGGCGGGAGAAGACGGTGGCCTGGTAGGGCTCCTGGAAGGCGAGCTTCTCGACGAGGAGGAGCGTGCCGTCGGTGCGCTCGATGAGGACGCCGGTGTGCCCGATGAAGAGCTCGGGCTTCTCCAGCTCGGTGTACATGACGACCGAGATGAGGCTGAGCGGGCCGGCGGTGAAGGAGACACCGCGGGAGCGCCAGGCCTTCTGGAGGGTGGCGAGCTGGGTCGCGACCTTCTTCGTGCGGGTGGTGAGGACGGCGGTCCACACGGAGTCGAAGCGGACGCGGTCGCGGGCGCTGGGGACGGCCGCCTTGTCGACCTTGATGGCGTCGTGATCCATGAAGAGGTCGTCGTACAGGGGCGCCTTGGGCGAGGCGGTCCCGGCGACCTTGATGATGGAGCTCGCGAGCGTGTAGGCGGTGAGGCGGCAGTTGTAGCCGGGGAAGTCGGGGTGCTTCGCGGTCCAGTCGTCCTGCATGGCGTAGGCGTCGTACCGGGCGGGCTGCTTGGCGAGCGAGCGGAAGCCGGTGGCGAGGCCCGTGGTGCCGACGGCGGCGTAGACCTGCTCGGCGTGGTTCATGGTGACGGTGACGCGCTCGGCCGGGACGCCGGCGGCGACGAGCTGGCGGCGCACGGCGTCGCGGGAGGCGGCCGAGGCGAGGTTGGTGAAGGTCCCGACGGTGAGGCCGTCGGTCGGCACCGTGCGGTGGGCGGCCTGTGGCAGCGACGAGCCCTTGGTCGAGGTGCGGGCCGCGGCGAGGTCGGCGCGGGCCTGGGCGGCGGAGGTGCCGAGGGCGGCGGCACCGCCGGCGACGGCGGTGAGGGAGAGCAGGGCGCGGCGGGAGATGTCCACAGTGGTTCCGTTCGAGGTCGGTGAAGAGCTGCGAGCAACGTACGGTCGCGCCCGGCCGTCGGCGTCGGCCCGCGGGGCGAACCTCGCCGCCCCCGCCCTCCTCCCCCGGACGGAGGGAGCGCCCGTCCCCGAGAGGAGGGCGCCGGCCCACAGGCGGTTGCCGTTCGTCGCCATGTCCCGCATGGAGACGTGGACGGTCGCCCCGGCCCACAAGGTCGAGGAAGAGCATCGAGGTGTTCACGCGGGACGATCGTCGATGTCCTCCCCGAGCGCGGCGGCGCTCATGGGATTGCGCGCTGTGGCCTTTCCCTCGCTGCGGCCCGACGTCGTCGGCCGTGCTCACCGGCTCAGCCGACCAGGTAGGAGGCGAGCAGGCAGATGAGAGCGAGCGCGGGCAGGGCGCCCTGCTTGGCGGCCGCGGCCCGGTGCTCGGCGGACTTGGCCGCGAGCGCGATCGCGGCGCCGAGCATGGACGCGCAGCCGAAGACGACGAGGGCGAAGCCGGCCCAGACGAGGCCACCGCCGGCGGTCCAGGCCAGGACGGTGCCGAGGACGACCTCGACGGCGAGGAAGAGGTTGTAGAAGCCCTGGTTGTAAGCGTAGAAGGCGTGCGGCCGGGCCTCCTCCGCCGTCCCGCCGAAGGTCTTGCGGGCGAGCGGCCCTTCCCAGGCGAAGGACTCCATCCAGAAGATGATGACGTGGAGGGCGCCGGCGAGGAGCGCGGCTGCCAGGCCGCAGGCGGCGAGGACGACGGCGGGGGTGACGGTGAGCACGGGTCAGGAGGCCTTCCGGGTCGGGGCGGGGTCCTCGGCCGCGGCGGGGTCGGCGTCATCGAGGGCGAGGGAGGTCGTGACGGCGTCGGCGACGGTGCCGGAGGCGAGCTCGTAGCCGACGCCGGAGGGGTGGAAGCCGTCCTCGGCCCAGAAGCCCTCGTTCGGCACCATCTCGGAGAAGTCGATGTAGGGCACGCCGCGCTCGGCGCACAGACGGGCCGAGACCTCGGTCTGGGCGGCGGTGCGCTCGAGGAGGACGGAGCGCAGGACGGGCATGAGCGACGGGCTGCGGTAGAGCTGGCCTGCGGAGCAGGCGACGACGTGGCGGGCTCGCGCGGCGGCGGCGTCGAGGACGGCCGTGAAGTCCTCGGTCCACTCCTCCGTGGAGCGGCGGGCGAGGAGGTCGTTGGAGCCGGCACACACGAAGAGGACGTCGGCGGAGTCGACCTCGGGCATGAACGTGTAGCGGACGCGGCGCATGGTGGAGCCGAGACGGGCGTGGGTGGCCCAGGTGACGTCACGGCCGGAGGCGGCGGCGACCTTCTCGGCGATGCGCGGGATGAACGAGTCGGCCTGGTCGGCGACGCCGGAGCCCGCGACCAGCGAGTCGCCGACGGCGACGAGGCGCAGCGGCGGCTCGGCGCGCTCGGGGCGGGCGGCGTCGGTGGGGAGGCGCCGGCCGTCGGGGGTGATGAGGCCGGTGCGCTCGCCGGGGGGCTCGGGGGCGAGGCGGACGCAGCGCTGGGCGATGGCGGCCTCGGCCGCGGCGACGGGGGTCCTCAGGTGCCGGATACGGGCGACGTGCGGCGGGAAGGACTGCGCGATTTCCTCGGTGTTCACGTGTCACAAGTCTAGGTCGGAGGTCCCGTGACGATCGATGGCGCACGGCGAGACGCGGGACACCCCGACGCGGGAGAATGGGCGCGCCTGCACCGCAACGACACCACCACCCGGTTCCACCGCACCACCATCACCATCCCCGAGCCCGGCCCGCACGACGTCTACTTCGACGTCAGGTACGCCGGCATCTGTCACTCCGACATCCACACCGCCCGCGAGGAGTGGGGGCCGGCGAGGTTCCCCCTCACGCCCGGGCACGAGATCGCCGGCGTCGTCTCCCGCGTCGGCGAGGCCGTCACCCGCTTCAAGGTCGGTGACAAGGTCGGCGTCGGCTGCATGGTGAACTCGTACGGCGAGTGCGAGATGTGCCGCGCCGACCAGGAGCAGTTCTGCACGGGCACCCCGGGCGGCCTTCCCAGCACCCTGTGGACCTACGGCGACGACGCCGACGGCAACCCGACGGCAGGCGGCTACGCCCAGGGATTCACGGTGAGCGAGGACTTCGCCTGCCGGATCCCCGACGAGATCCCCTTCGAGGCCGCCGCCCCGCTGCTGCGCGCCGGGATCACGACCTACTCGCCGCCCAGGCGCTTCGGCGCGGGCCCGGGCAAGCGCGTCGCCGTCGTCGGCATGGGAGGGCTCGGGCACATGGCGGTCCAGCTCTCCGCCGCCATGGGCGCGGAGAGCGTCGTCATCTCCCACGGCCGTTCCAAGGAGGCCGACGCCCGGCGCTTCGGCGCCACGGAGTTCCACGCGACGAGCGAGGAGGGGACGCTCGAGTCCCTGCGGGCCTCCTTCGACCTCATCATCTGCACCGTGAGCGCGGACGACCTCGACTACGGCGGTCTCATCGGCACGCTCAAGCCGCTCGGCACCTTCGTCGACGTCGGCCTGCCGGAGGCCCCGACGACGCTGCACCTGTCGTCTCTCGTCATCGGCTCGAAGGCCCTGGCCGGCTCGAACATCGGCGGCATCGCGGAGACCCAGGAGATGCTCGACTTCTGCGCCGAGCACGGCGTGCACCCGCAGGTCGAGGTCATCTCCGGCGAGGAGATCACGGCCGCCTACGACGCCGTCGTGGACTCCAGGGTCCGCTACCGCTACGTCATCGACACCTCGACCTTCTGAGCGTCTCCGCCCCGAGGAGCACGACCTCCGTGACGGCCGTCGGGCCCGGACCGTCCCCACGACGGCCCGGGCCCGACGGCGTCTGCGCGCCGGCGGCGCCCCGTGCGAGGGGAGGCGCTCCTCAGAAGGCCTCGATCTCGATCGAGCCGGTGAGGACGTCGCGGAGGTAGGCGGCGCGGTCGCCGTGGCGGGCTCGGAGCACCTCGGCGGAGGTCGCGGTGAACCAGCCGTCGAAGACTTCGGCGACGGCGGCGGTGGTCTGAGTGAGGGCGGCGGCGAGGCGGTTGAGCATCGTGATCATCTCCTGGTTACCCGGGATCGCGTTGGGATCTCGACGTCTATCCCTGCGATGACTCAACGGTAGGTGAGCATATGATCGTCCGGAATCTTCATTTCGCAGAGAAGTGATCACACGGTCGACCCGAGGAGACGACGATGACGAGCACCAGCCCCGGCGCACACACCGAGCGCAAGCGGCAGATCCTGCGGGCCCTCTCCCCCACGACGGCGCTCTCCGTGAACGCGCTCGCCCGGCTCACCGGAGTCTCGGGCGTGACGATCCGCCGAGACCTGGCCTCACTCGCCGCCGAGGGACTCGTCACCCGCGTCCACGGCGGAGCCCTGCGCGCGCCCCTGCGCGGCGCCCCTCAGCCGATCAGTCTGCGCCGCACGGAGGACGTCGAGGCTAAGCGGGTGCTGGCCCGGGCGACGGCGGCGATGATCGAGGACGGGGAGAGCGTCATCATCGACAACGGCACGACCTGCGAGCTCGTGGCCGCCGAGCTCGTCGGGCGCGACATCCGGGTGCTGTGCCTGTCCCTGTCAGCTGCCGTCACCCTGGCCTCCACGCCCGGCCCGATCGTCTCCGTCCCCGGCGGCGCGGTCGAGACGGACACCCTCGCCATGCTGACCACGCCGGCCGTCGACGCCGTGCGCCGCTTCCGGGCCGACGTCGGCGTGCTCGGCGCCTGCGCGACCTCGCTCGCGAGCGGACTGACCTGTACCGAGGACTACGACGCGACGCTCAAGGCGGCGATCATCGCCTCGAGCGCACGACGCCTCATGCCGGCGACGCCCCGAAAGCTGACGCGATCCTCGACCTACCGCTTCGGCGACCTCGCGGACCTCGACGCCCTCCTCACGACCAGCGAGGTCGACGGGGAGACGGTCGCCGACCTGCGCGAGGCGGGCGTCGCCGTGGAGCTCCTCGAGGTCTGAGCGAACGGACGGCCTCACGGGCACGACGGCGCCCCGCACCGGTGGTGCGGGGCGCCGCTCAGGGAACCGGGGCGGCGGAGCACTCCCATACCCGCCTCCCGGGAGCTCGGGGTCAGCAGGTGGGACGCAGGGCGACCTCGTCGCTGTAGTCGCCGGCGAGGATCTCGACGGTGTTGCCCTCGGGGTCGAGGACGGAGGCCTCGTAGTAGCCGTCGCCGGTCTCGCAAGGGCCGTCGACGACGCGGACGCCGGCCTCGGTCATGTTGGCGGCGAGGCGGTCGACCTGCTCGCGGTCGTCGAGCTTGAAGGAGACGTGGGCCCAGCCCAGGCCCTTGTCCTTGCCGAGGGCGGCGACATCGGGGCGGGTCATGAGCTCGAGGCGGGTCCCGCGGCGGTCCTCAAGGGCGTCGGCGAAGTGGAGGATGTGGGTGCGCAGTCCGGTCTCGGGGTTCTCGTAGAGGCCGTTGGAGTGGCCGTTGAACCAGTGCGAGTAGAAGTCGCGGGCGTCGTCGAGGTCGGCGACCCAGATGGCGGCGTGGTCGATGTGCGGCATGATGACTCTCCTTCGCCCAGCCCGTCCGATCGTTCGATCACTCGGACTGGATCCTGATCTCTCAACGGTTCTGCGGCGACTTGCTGCCTCCGTCCGCGTTGACATCAAAGGTATGCGATCATTCGATCACCGTCACCGATCGGTCGACGGCAAAACGATCAGTTCGTCATCACCGGGAGGTTCCGTGCCCACCGCCCCCGAGGAGCGTCGCCGCAGCCTCGTCTCAGCCCTCTCCCCCACCGAGGTGCGAAGCGTCAACGCGCTGTCCCGGCTCACCGGGGTCTCCGTCATCACGATCCGCCGCGACCTCGCCCAGCTCGCCCACGAGGGGCGGGTCATCCGCGTCCACGGAGGCGCGCTGCGCGCCCCTCACCGCGGCTCCCTGCGCCCCGTCGCGCAGCGCCGCACCGAGGACGTCGAGGCCAAGCGCGTCCTGGCGCGCGCCACGGCGGCCCTCATCGAGGACGGCGAGAGCGTCATCATCGACTCGGGCACCACCTGCGAGATGGTGGCGGAGGAGCTCGCCGGCCGCGACATCCGGGCCCTGTGCCTCTCGCTCGGCGCCGCCGGGGCCGTTTCCTCGCAGCGCGGCGCGGCCGTCACGGTCGCGGGCGGCCTCGTCGACCCCGAGTCCGGCTCCCTGTTCTCCACGGAGGCCGTCGACGCCGTGCGCCGATTCCGCGCCGACGTCGCCGTGCTGTCCACCTGCGCCGTCTCCCTCGCGGACGGCCTCACCGTCATCGAGTCCGACGACGCCACGATCAAGCGGGCGATCCTCGCCTCCGCGTCCCGAGCCGTCCTGCCGATCGCGCCGCGCAAGATCGCGCGGACCCACACCTACCGCTTCGGCGACGCCTCCGACCTCGACCTGCTCCTCACGACGAGCGACATCGACCCCGACGAGCTGGAGGCCCTGAGAGAGGCCGGCGTCGAGGTGCAGGTCCTCGACGTCGGCCTCTGAGGGGGCTCGGCGGATCAGCCGCGCCGGGCGCCGCAGCCGCCCAGCGCGATCGCGCGGGGCGGTCGCTCAGCCCTCGGCGGCCGAGGGGTGCGTCATGTCGGCCGGCACCACCCAGGCGTCGAACTCCTCCTCGGTGACGAAGCCGAGCTCGAGGGCGGACTCGCGCAGGGACAGGCCCTTGTGGTGCGCGTTCTTGGCGATCCTGGAAGCCTTGTCGTAGCCGATGTGGCGGTTGAGGGCCGTGACCTGCATGAGGTTCTTGTCCAGGTTCTCCTGGATCTTCTCGCGGTTGGGCTCGATGCCGTAGGCGCAGTTCTCGTCGAAGGAGACGCAGGTGTCGCCGAGCAGCTGGATGGACTCCAGGACGGCCCAGGCCATGACGGGCTTGAAGACGTTGAGCTGGAAGTTGCCCTGCGAGCCGGCGAAGCCGACGGTCGCGTCGTTGCCGAAGACCTTGGCGGCGACCATGGTCATGGCCTCGCACTGGGTCGGGTTGACCTTGCCGGGCATGATCGAGGAGCCGGGCTCGTTCTCCGGGATGATGAGCTCGCCGAGGCCGTTGCGGGGGCCGGAGGCGTACCAGCGCACGTCGTTGGCGATCTTCATGAGGGCGTCGCCGAGGACGCGCAGGGCGCCGGAGACGAGGACCAGGGCGTCGTGGGCGGACAGCGCGGCGAAGAGGTTGTCGGCCTGCTTGAACTCGATGCCGGTCTCCTCGCTGATCTTGTGCGCGGTGAGCGCGCCGAAGCGGGGGTGGGCGTTGAGACCGGTGCCGACGGCGGTGCCGCCGATGGCGAGCTCGCGGGCGCGGGAGTCGGCGTAGCGGATGCCGTCGAGGGCGAAGTCGATCTGGGCGACCCAGCCGGAGATGACCTGGCCGAGGCGGATCGGGGTGGCGTCCTGGAGGTGGGTGCGGCCGACCATGACGACGTCGTCGTACTCCTTGGCCTTGGCGTCCAGGGTGTTCCGCAGCTGCTCGACCTTCGGGTACATGCGGGCGAGCTCGCAGACGACGGCGATGTGCATGGCCGTCGGGAAGGTGTCGTTCGAGGACTGGCCGCGGTTGACGTGGTCGTTGGGGTGGACGGGCTTCTTCGAGCCGCGCTCGCCGCCGGCCAGCTCGATGGCGCGGTTGGAGACGACCTCGTTGACGTTCATGTTCGACTGGGTGCCGGACCCGGTCTGGAAGACGACGAGCGGGAACTCCTCGTCGAGGGTGCCGGAGATGACGTCGTCGGCGGCGCGGACGACGAGGTCGGCGATGTCCTGCGGGAGCTCGCCGAGCTCGCCGTTGGCCTGGGCAGCGGCCTTCTTGAGGGTGCCCAGGGCCTTGATCATCGGGCGGCCCCAGACGAAGGTCTCGCGGCCGATGTTGAAGTTGTGGAGGGAGCGCTCGGTCTGGGCGCCCCAGTAGCGGTCGGCGGGGACCTCGACGGTCCCCATGGAGTCGGACTCGGTGCGCGTCGCTGCGCCGGACTTCTCGGATGCCTGCTCAGTAGCCATGGGACCAGGCTAGTTCCGACGGCGCCGCCCGGGGCGGGGACGGGTGTCCTAGTCGCGGGGCCGGGCGCGAGTGGGCACCCGGCCCCGCGGCGCGGTCAGGCCTGCGCGACGGCGGAGACGACCGCCTCGATCCCGGCGCGCAGGGTGCCGTGGGCCCGTGCCGCCAGGCGCACGACCTCGTCGGGGTCGGTCGGCTCGGTGGCGAGGGACAGGTCGGACACGACGCTCATGCCGGCCACGCGCACGCCCAGCTGGTGCAGCGCGATGGACTCGAGCACCGTGGACATGCCGACGCAGTCGGCGCCCGCGGCGGCGAGCAGCCGCGTCTCGGCCATCGTCTGGTACTCCGGGCCGCGCACGGCGGCGTAGACGCCGCTGCGCTGCGTGAGGCCGCCGAGGACCGCCGCGAGCCCCGGGTCCCAGACGTCGCGCACGTCGACGAAGACGGTCCCGTCGAAGGGCGAGGCGCCCGTGAGGTTGAGGTGGTCGGTCACCGTCATGACGTCGCCGAGCCGCCAGTCCCGCAGGCAGCCGTTGGCGTTGACGAGGACGGCCGCGCGCACGCCGGTGGCGGCCGCGGCCCTCGCGAGGGCGACGACAGGGGCGCTCCCCCGCCCCTCGTACACGTGGGTGCGGCCGTAGGCGACGAGAACGCGCACGGTCCGCTCGCCGTCGTCGGTCCGCACCCGACGCTCGTGGCTCGTCAGGCGGTCGACGTGCCCGGGGGCGACGGGCGCGCTGACGCCGGGCAGGTCCGACAGGGGCAGGGAGGCGACGGGCTCGCCCCAGCCATCCAGGGCGCCGTCGGCCCCGGATCCGAGGACGACGAGGAGGTCGTGGCGCTCGGCGCCGGTGCGGCGGGCGATCTGGTGGGCGGCCTCGAGGGCGGGCCGGGGTCCGGTCTCGCCCCCGGACTCGGCGAGGGCGGCGAGCAGATCAGGGTCGACGACGCCGTCGGGAGCGGGCACCGGCGCCGAGGAGGACGCGGCGCTCATCGGACGGCCCCGGTGGCGGCCTCCTGGCGGCGGACGCGGCCCGCGCCGAGGAGGAGGTGGCCGACGAGCCCGATGAGCAGGGAGGCGAGGACGCCGAGGTTGGCGTAGGCCCAGTCCCCCTCGCGGCCGCCGATCGGGCCGAGGAGGTAGCCCTGCCAGGAGAGCCAGGAGGCGGAGGAGTTGACGACGAGGCCCCAGCCGATGACCGAGCCGAGGACGACGAGGCCGATGGCCTCCCAGTTGACGGAGCCGTACACGCCGTCGGGCGTGAACAGGGCCGCCTCGTCGTAGTCCTTCCGGCGCAGGGCTGCCTCGGCGAGCATGACGCCCGCCCAGGCCGCGATGACGACGCCGAGGGTCGTGAGGAAGCCCTGGAAGGGGCCGAGGAAGTCGGAGGCGCCGAGGATGACGGCGATCGTGCCGACCGTCATGATCGTGGCGTCGATGGAGGTGGCGACGTGGCGCTTGACGGGAAGGCCGGTGGCGAGCAGCGACAGGCCCGAGGAGTACAGGTCCATGATGATGCCGCCGGCCAGGCCGAGGATGGCGACGACGGCGAAGGGCACGAGGAACCACGTCGGCAGGATCGTCGTGAGGGCGCCGATGGGGTCGGAGTCGATGGCGGTGCCGAGGTCGGCGTCGGAGCCGACGAGGAGCGTTCCGGCGACGAGCAGGACGACCACGGGCAGGGACGAGCCGATCGTCGTCCAGGCGATGACGCCGCCGGTGGAGGCGGTGCGCGGGAGGTAGCGGGAGTAGTCGGCGGCCGCGTTGACCCAGCCGAGTCCGAAGCCGGTGGCGACCATGACGAGGGCGCCCACGACTGCCGCGGTCGAGCCAGGCGGGAGCGAGCTGATGACGCCCCAGTGGACGTGCCCGGCGACGAGGACGAGGTAGACGACGGTGAGGACGCCGGTGGCCCAGGTGATCCAGGTCTGGACCTTCATGATCGTGTCGAAGCCGAGGATGCCGGCGGAGGCCGCCAGACCGACGGTGAGGAGGAAACCGACGACCTGGGCGCCGTGCTCGTTGTGCCAGCCGAGCGCCTGGAGGACGGTGGCGGAGGCGAGCGTGGCGGTGACGCACAGGACCGTCTCCCAGCCGACGGTGAGGATCCAGGAGATCCCGGCGGACAGCCGGTTGCCGTTGTAGCCGAAGGCGGCGCGGGACAGGGCGAGGGTGGGGGCGCTCCCCCTCTTGCCGAGCACGGCGATGAAACCGCACAGGAGGAAGGAGACGACGACGCCGAGGACGCCGGCGAGCACCGCCTGCCAGAAGGACAGGCCGAAGCCGAGGACCCAGGCGCCCCAGGACAGGCCGAGGACGGAGACGTTCGCGGCGAACCACGGCATGAAGAGGTCGCTGGGGCGGCCCTTCCGGTCGGACTCGGCGATGACGTCGAGGCCCGCGTTCTCGATGCGGGAGGAAGCGGGCGCCTCCCCCGTCGGCTCGGGCTGGGGCACGGACGCTGAGGACATGGGAGCGCTCCTGGGGACTCGGTCGGCGTGCTTCCGTCCGGTCGGGACGGCCCGCCCGGAGGGTCTCGTGCGCGACGGGGTGGTCGCGCACGTCAGTGCGCACAGGCTAGCGTTCCACGAGCCGCCCGGGGCGGGGAGGGCGCCCGGGGCGCCGTCACGGGCGGGCTGGGCACGCGCGTGCGGCGACGGGCGGGCGCCGCGGACGTCCGTGCGGACCGCGACCGGGACGGCGACGGCGCCGGCGCCCGATTGCCAGCCCCGTGCAGGCATAGGGTCATTGATAAGCGGCCTGCTACCGTCCTCGCCGTTCTGACCCTGACAGTTCTTGCGGCTACGTCGCCGGAGGCCGCCCCTGATCGATTCACCCGTCGCGTCGTGCGGCTCCCTGACCGCACGATCCGTCCGGGTTCCTGTGACGATGGGGGCGTCTGCGCGCGCCGCCCACTCCGAAGGAGACCATTCGTGCCCACCCGTGACGACGTCCTCCGCATCGCCGGCCTCGCCGAGGGCACGGGCCCCGGGAGCCGGCAGATCGAGCTCGCCGAGTCCCTCCTCGCCAGCTCGACCGCCCTGGGAGACGCCGACCTCGTCGTGCGCGCCCACATGCTCCTCACGGAGGCCTACCGCAAGGGCGGCGACGAGTGGAGCGCGATCGAGCCCTTCGTGTGGACCGTCGCCCGCGCCACTGAGAGACCGGACCTCTTCAGCCGCGAGGACCTGCTCGTCCTCTCGCACGTCTACACCCACGTCGTCGTCATCGCCGCGTCCAACCCGGCGGCGTCGTCCCATCAGGTGGCCTCGCTCCTCGCGGCCTTCGCACGCTACACGGAGAGGCTCGACCTGCCCCGGCGTCCCCTCGACGAGGCCACCTACACGGCCTCCGTCCTCCTGGGCCGGCACGGCGACGCCGACGACCAGCTCCGCGCCCTCGCGGAGGGCGAGGACCTGTCCGCGCGCGACGAGAGCGCGCGGATCACGCGGGTCGTCGACGACCTCCTGCGCCGTGGCCGGACGGAGGAGGCGCTGCGCGCCGCCCGGCACGTCCTCGACGGCACGCTGCGCTCCGCGACCCAGCCGCGCAACACCCTCGCCCAGGTGCTCCTCCCCCTCGTCGAGTCGGGGCGGCCCGAGCGCGCCTGGGACGCGCACCTGGGCTCCTACGCCCTGCACCGCCAGTCCCCGTCCAAGGCCGCCTGGCTCAAGGAGCACCTGTCCTACCTGGCCCTGACGGGTCAGCTCGAGCGCGGCATGAGGCTGCTGCGCCGCCACGGGAGCTGGACGGCGAGCACGGACGCCGCCTCGGACCTCCTCGACATGCTCCAGGGGGCCGTCCTCGTCCTGCGCGAGGTCGAGATGGCCGCGCGCGAGGCGCCCGAGGGCGGACTGTGGATGCCGACGCGCCTCGAGATGCCCGCGAGCCCCAAGTGGCGCCCCTCGGCCTACGTCAGCCTCTCGATGGACCTGCCGACGGCGCTCGCCGCCACGTGCGAGTGGGTCGGGATGCTCGCGGCCGCCTTCGACGAGCGCAACGGGAACGACGCCGTCTCCACGGAGGTCGGCGAGTGGCTCGAGCGGCCGAGGCTGCTCGAGGGGCCGGGCACGGAGCACGTCGTCCGGCTCGTGCACGGGCTCGAGCCGCTGCCCGGCGACGTCCCGGCCGTCCCCGCCGTACCGCTCGACGCGGCGCTCACCCGAGCGGTGGAGAAGGCCGGCGAGGCGCTCGCCTCCCACCGCCCGTCGCTCGCGATCACGCCGATGGTGGCGCTCGCGCGCGCCCTGGAGGACCGCGGGCGCCTCATCGAGGCCTCCGACGCCCTCGAGGTCGCCCACGAGATCGCCGCCGCCTCCGGGAGCCGTCGCGCCCCGGCGCTGGCCCGCGGGGTGCGGCGGATGCTGGGCGCGGCGGCGGCGAGCCTTGAGGAGCCCGAGCGGGCCGTGACCCCGAGCGGGCCGAGCTGCTGACGAGGCTGCCGGAGCCACCGTCCTGCGGCGGGTCGGTTACTTGAGCAGGCCCATGGAGCGCGCGACCTGGACCGCGCTCGCGCGGTCGTGCACGCCGAGGCGCTTGTAGAGGGCCTTCGCGGTGGAGCGCACGGTCTCGACGCCGAGGAAGAGGTCGTCGGCGATCTGCCCGAGGGTGCCGCCGCCGACGAGCCCGTGCAGGACGTCCTGCTGACGGGGTGTGAGGACGACGTCTCGCGCGGGGCCGGGCTCGGCCGGCCCCTCAATGGTGAGGCCGGGCAGCGAGGCCAGGGTCGGGTCCAGGGAGGACAGGACCGTCTCGCGGCACACGGCCGGGAGCAGGGCGAGGGTGGCCAGGGAGTCCTGCCACTCGCGCAGGTGCAGGAGCGTGTCCGGGGTGCGGGTCGGGTCGGCGCGGTTGAGGGCGCCGGCGCGGATGCCGTGGGCGAGGAGGCGCCAGCGGTCCAGGGACGTCGGCATCTCGGTCATGCGCGCGACGAGGTTCTGGGCGGACTCGAGGTGGTCGAGGTTGAGCTCGATGCCTGCCTGGATGACGAGGGAGAGCTCGGTGGGGATCGTCCCGCCGTCGAGCCACCGCTGGGCGGCCTGGTTGCGGCCCTCGCGCACGTCGAGGAGCGCGAGCATGGCGTGCAGGGGCCACCACTCGAAGTCGTGGGAGTCGGTCCACCGCGAGCGCCCGAGGAAGGCCTGGACCCACTGGGCGGCGGTGATGGGGCCGTGCTGGAGGAGGAGGACGAGCGCCTCGGCCTCCAGCTCGTAGGGGGTGAAGCCCGTGTTGATGTCGATCTCGGTGGTGGCCAGGGAGAAGCGGGGCGTCGAGTCCGCGCAGTACCGCCGGGCGATGTGGACGATGTGCTCGGGCTCGCCGTCGCGGGACCCGACGTGGCGCACCTGGTTCTCGTAGAGGCCGATCTGGCTGCGGGCGCGGTCGTTGACGCCGGCGATGGTCGCCAGGAGCGCGGAGCGCGCGGTGAGGCCGATGCGCAGGGCGGGCGCTCGGTCGAGGTCGACGTCGGCCATCTCGCACAGCGACTGGGCGCGGTTGACGCAGGCCTGGGCGTCCGCGATGGAGGCCATGGACAGGCAGCCGTCCGCGGCGCCCATGAGGGCGAAGGCGAGCAGGGCGAGCTCGTCGGAGAAGTGCGGCGAGAGGTCGAAGGCGCGGGTGGCCTCGTCGTGGGCGGAGGCGGCGCGGGTGGCGAGCCAGCGGGCGCCGTCGGCGAGGGCCTCGCGGATGCCGTCGGTGGTCGCGCCGTGGACCGTGGAGACGCCGCCGACGAGGCGGTCGCGCAGGTCGACGAACTCGGGGCTGATGAGGTCGGCGTCGGCCTGGGAGAGGAGGTGGAGGAGGTCGACCCAGGGCACGGGCAGGTCCGGGGGCAGCTCACGGCCCGCGAGCCAGTCGCGGGCGGCGGCGAGGTGGGGCCACTCGTCGGCGGGGACCTGCGTGGGCCACAGCGAGGCCAGCACGTGGCGCTGGCGCTCGGTGAGGAGGACGAGGGAGGGCATCTCGGCGGCGAGCACCTGGTCCAGGACGCTCCAGGCGCCCAGCGAGGTGGTGATGGAGATGCGGTCGAGGGCCGAGACGGGGACCTCGGGGCTCGCGGCGACCTGGGCGATGGTGCGGCGCAGGCGGCTGGCCTTGCGGGCGTCGGCGGCGACGGCGAGGCGGATGAGCTCGGCCGCCAGCGCGGGCGGGAAGGCGGGGTCCCCGGAGCCGACGGAGAAGATCGCGGAATCCTCGCGGGCCTCGCGCACCTGGGCGACGGTGACCTCGCGGGCGAGGACCTCGGAGGTGACGGCGGCCATCGTGCGCTCGGGCAGCGGCGCGATCCAGGCGTGCATGAGCCGCAGCGGCTCGTTGCGCACGGACTGGAAGGCGCGGGTGGCCCACTGGTGTGCGGCGACGACGAGGCGGGACTCCCCGCTCTCTGTCCCGCGGCGCGCCATGGCGCGGCGGGCGGCGACGGCGTTGAGGGAGCCCTCGCGCGGCGGGTGGACGGGGCGGGCGACGTCGTCGACGACGCCGAGGTCCTCGAGGGCGGCGGCCAGGAGGACGGGGACGCCGCCGGTGGCGCCCAGGACCTCGCGGCGCCAGACGACGTCGGAGGCGACGGCGGGCGCGATGGCCTCGAGGTCGGCCTCGGTGACGAGGAGCCCCGTCGGTCCGATCTTGAGCTCGAAGCCGCCCAGGCGGCCGTCGAGGGGGTCGGCGTCGACCTCGGCGACGGCGATGACGGGGGTGGCCAGGGCGCCGGGGGCCATGGCCTCGACCATGAGGCGCTCGAGGGCGGCCCCGGTCTCGGGGTCCTCCCCGAGCCACTCGACCAGGACGGGACGGCGGCCGGGGAGGGAGCGGCGCAGGACGGCGACGTCGTCGACGCTCGTGACCCGGTGGCGGCGGTAGGCGCCGCCGATGGAGTCGAGGGCGGTCTCGACGATCTCGACGGGCCGGAACTCGTGGGGGCCGTGGATGAGCGCCGCGTCGGACTCGGCGAGCATGGCGGCGAGCCGCGGGGCGATCCGCGCGACGATGCGGTCCAGGACGTCGCTCACGTCTTCCGAGCCTCCTCCGGTCGCCGGTGCCTGCGTCCCGCCGACCGGGTGAGTCCGGGGCGGTCGGGTCGCCGACGGCGTGCGGCGACCCGCGGAAGCCTAGCCCTCGGGGTTCACCCACTCAAATCACCCTCGGGTGAAGTGACTGCAATGACGCCGTTCTGTGACCGTCATGGCATGTCGCTAGCGAGGAGCGAGGCCTTGCGGGATTCGCTCTCAGGGCAATTCGGCGCCCCCGCCGAGCGCAGGACGCCGCCGTCTGGGAGGCTCGCGTCACATCTGATGGAAGGAGCCGACATGGCTGACAGCGATTCGAAGTTCGACCAGGTGGCCGGCAAGCTCAAGGAGACCGCCGGGAAGGTCACCGGGGACAAGGAGACTGAGACGGAGGGCCGCCTCCAGAACGCCGACGGCCAGGTCGCCGAGAAGGTCGACGACGCCAAGGCCACGCTCAAGGGCGTCGCCGACCACCTCAGCGGCAAGGACGAGTGAGCCGGGGCCCGCAGGCTCTCGACGAGCTCCTCGCTCGACGCTCTCAGGAGCGCTCTCGGCGCCCCCGGTCCCCCGCGGACCGGGGGCGCCGCCGTACCCGCCGCGGGTGAGACGCCGCCTGACAGCCCCGGTGCGGTCGTGCCACGATCCAGGACGTGACCACGCCCGCCTCCCCACCCTCGGCCGCGTCGCTGCGCGCCGGGGTGCTCACCGTCGTCACCACCTCGGTCCTGTGGGGGACGACGGGCACGGCGGCGGCCTTCGCCCCGGACGCGGGACCGCTCGCGATCGGCTCGGCTGCCCTCGGGATCGGCGGGCTGCTCCAGGCCCTCATCGCGCTGCCGGCGCTGCACCGCGCCCGCGGGCCCCTGCGCTCACAGGCGCGGACCGTGGCGGTCGGGGCCGTCGCCGTCGCCGTCTACCCGCTGCCCTTCTACTCCTCGATGCGCCTGGCCGGGGTCGCCATCGGCAGCATCGTTTCCCTGGCCCTCGCCCCGCTGGCGACCGGCGTCATCGAGCGCGTCGTCGGCGGGCGCAGGCTCGGGGCGCGGTGGCTGGCCTGCGCGCTCGTCGGGGCGCTCGGCGCCGGGCTGCTCGTCGTCTCGCGGGACGATGGCGGTGCGGGCTCACCGCTGCGGACCGCCGTCGGCGCCGCCTTCGGCGTCCTAGCCGCGGCCACCTACGCGGCCTACTCGTGGGTTTCGCACCGCCTCATGTCCGCGGGCACGCCCCGCGGCGCCGCGATGGGCGCCGTCTTCGGCGCGGGCGGCCTGCTCCTCATGCCCGTGCTGGCCGTGACGGGCGCGCCCCTGGTGGCGACGCGGGAGGCGACGGCGGTCGCCGTCTACATGGTGATGTCCCGATGTTCCTCGGCTACGTCGTCTTCGGCTTGGGCCTGGCCCGTGTGCCGGCGTCGACGGCGACGACCATCACGCTGCTCGAGCCCGCGGTGGCGGCGCTGCTCGCCGTCGCCGTACTCGGCGAGCGGTTGACCGTCCTCAGCTGGGCCGGGCTGGCGCTGCTCGCCGTCGTGCTGGTCGTGCTCGTGACGGGTCCGGCGAACGGGGACGGGCCGACGCCCTGAGGCGGTTCAGCGGATGCGGTCGCGCAGCTGCTCGGGGTCCGAGGGCGGGTCGGCGAGCACGGCGCGGGCCTCGTCCACGGCGTCCTCGACACCCCACGCCAGGACGCCGACCGCCCTGCCGGACTCGTCGAGGTAGTAGACGACGAGGCGGTCGTCGTCGAGCGGGACCTCGAGCACGTCGAGCTCGGACAGGGTGCGGCCGACCGCCTCCCACCGGTGGCCGAAGACCATCGAGTAGAAGAACGGCGTGTGCGTGTAGGGCTCCTCCGAGCCGGCCATCGCGGCCCCGGCGGCGCGGCCCGAGGCGCGCGCCTGGTCGATGTGCTCGGACTGCGTGCGCCCGAGGACGGCGTCGGGGTAGCGGGCGATGTCGCCGGCGGCCCAGATCGCGGCGTCGTCGGTGCGCAGGTGCTCGTCGACGACGACGCCCCCGTCCTCGACCGTGAGCCCGGCGGCCTCGGCGAGCTCGGTCCTCGGCTTCGCGCCGATGCCGACGACGACGACGTCCGCGGTGAGTCGGGTCCCGTCGTCGAGAACGGCGACGAGGTCGTCGCCCTCGGCCTCGACGCGCTCGGCCCTGCGGTGGGCGACGAGCTCGACGCCGTGCTCGGTGAACATGCGCGTGTATCGCCGGGCGAGGTCGGTCGGGAAGCGCTTCTCGGCGAGGAGCCCGCCGGAGTGGACGAGGGTCACCTTCGCCACGCCGACGCCCGCGAGCGCGGCCGCGAGCTCCTGACCGATGTAGCCGCCGCCGAGGACGATGACGCGGGCCTCTGGCGTGGCGAGGCGGCGCAGCGTGCGGTAGTCCTCCAGGGTGCGGAAGAAGACGACGCGCTCGTCGTCGGGGGCCCCGATACGCACGGGGTCGGCGCCGGTGGCGAGGAGGAGCCTGCCGTAGGCGACGCGGGCGCCGCCGGCGAGCTCGACCTCGGAGGCCTTCGGGTCGATCGAGATGACCCGCGCGCCCGTCGTGATCTCTGCGCCGGTGTCCTGCGCGGTGTCCATCATGTCGTCCTCGATGGTGAAGTCGGGGTCGATCCAGAGCTTCTTGGACAGGGCGGGGCGCGAGTAGGGCTGGTCGGTGTCGGCCGAGAGGACGCCGATGGTGCCGGTGGCGTCGAGCTCGCGGATGGCGCGGGACGCGTCGTCGCTCACCTGCCCGCCGCCGATGATGAGGTAGTCGTACTGCTGCATGTGAGCTTCTCCTGTGCTGGCGGGACGCGGTTCCCCGCTCCCGGGTGACCGGCCCGCGCCGGGCGACCGGTGCGACCGCGCTGCTCACGAGGGTAGTGCGCCGCGGGCGGGGCTGCACGGCGGACGCGGCCGCCCGCGCGCCCGGTCAGTCGCCGCCCAGCGTGCGCAGCACGCGCGGGAGCTCGGGAGGGAGCTCGCCGGCGAGGAACCCGATGCGGCCGTGGAGCGCTGCCAGGGAGTTGCCAGCCGCGGCGTGCACGTGCTTGCCCCAGACGAGCGCCTGCGCCGGGTGCGCCTCCCTGCTGAGCAGACCGGTGACCGCGCCAGCCATGACGTCACCGCTGCCCGACGTGCCCGACCCAGCGTACCCGTCGGTGACCCGCCACACGGAGCCGTTGTGGACGACGGTCTCGTTGCAGGCCACGGCTGCGCCGTAGCGGTCGGCGGCGTCGAGGCAGGCACCGGCGACGTCCTCGTCCGCGAGGCCATCGCGCTGGACGAGCCGCGCCGGCTCGCCCGTGTTCGGGGTGAGGAGGAGCCGTCCGGCGAGTGCGTCGCGGACCTCGTCATCGGCGTCGGGCAGCACGGTGGCGGCGTAGGAGTCCAGGAGGACGGGCACGTCCGGCGGGAGCGCCCCGACGACCGCGACGAGGAGCCGCGCCGCGCCCTCAGCGTCGTCGAGACCGGGACCGAGCAGGAGCGCGCCCGAGCGACCGAGGTCGCCCTCGAGCACCTCCCGGGCGCCGACGCCGGTGACCGAACCGAGTCGGTCCTCCGGGAGGCCGAGGACGGCGCTCTCAGGGATGGCGACCGCGACGTGCGGCGCGACCGAGGCGGCGGTCGCCGGGGTGAGGCGTCCCGCGCCGACGCGCAGCGCGGCGAGCCCGGCGAGCATGACGGCGCCGGGTGTGGCACGGGCGCCGCCGACGACGAGGGCCACGCCGCGGGTGTACTTCGAGCCCCCCCCGGCTGAGGGAGCGGCCAGGCCCGGAGGAGGGCGGGGGTGACGAGGACGGGGTCGTCGGGCGTCCCGCCGAGGGCCTCGTCCGGGACGCGCGGACCGCGGGCGTCAGCCATCGGAGGGCTCCGGCCCGACCTCGTCGGAGGCGCCCGGCTGGTCGGTGACGCGCACGCCCTGCTCCGTGAGGTGCGAGCTGATGTTGTAGTCGTCGAGGACCCAGCCGGTAAGTGCCTCGGTGTCGCGGTGGAGCCGGCAGATCGCGGCGTTGCACAGACCGTTGGTACGGCTCGTCTCAAGGACCGTGCCCTCATCCATCCCGTCCGCGACGTAGCAGAATAGGAGGTTGACCACGTCGTGGGCGGTGACGAGCACGGTGGTGCCCTCGGGGACCGCGGCGAGGTCGGCCAGGACGCCTCGGACGCGCTGGACGACGTCGGCCCAGGACTCGCCGCCCGGCGGCCGGTAGTAGAACTTGCCGAGCCACTCGCGGCGCTCGGTCTCCTCGGGGTACCTCGCCTGGATGCCGGCGGCGGTGAGCATGTCGGTGATGCCCATGTCGCGGTCGCGCAGGCGCTCATCGACGCGGACGGGCAGCTCGAGCCCGGCGACGTCCATCGCCTCCTCGGCGGTCTGGCGCGCGCGTCGGTAGGGGCTGGTCCACAGGACCTCGGGGCGATCTGCCCCGGGCAGGGCGGCGAGCCAGGTGCCGACGGCTCGGGCCTGCTCGACGCCGAGACCGGACAGCTCGACGTCGGGGTCGCGGGCCGGGACCTCGATCCGCTCGAGGTGCTCCTTCGAGGCGAGCTCGGCGGCGACGTTGCCCTGCGACTGGCCGTGCCGCACCAGGATGATGCGCGTGGGGGTCATGGGACGAGGCTATCGGGCGTCCGGCAGCCTCGCAGCGCCGGCGTGACGGGCCGATGGGCTGCTCGGTCCGGGGACGGGCCCGATCCGGTACAGGCGCGCAGCGTTGCCGTAGAAGACGTCGTCGACGTGCTCGGAGGGGACGAGTGAGGCCAGCAGGTCGAGGTCCTCCGCCGCGAAGGGCCGTCGGGCGCGGGTCGACGGCAGGTCCGTGGCGGCCATGAGCGCCCCCGGGTCGACCTCCATGAAGCGAGGCACGACGTCGGAGGGGTCGAGGTCGACGCGGCCGAAGCCGTCGGCCTTGACGCGCACGCTCTTCTCCACGAGGCGCAGGAGGTGCGGCACGCCCTCGGCGGTCATGCCGAGGTGGTCGATGCTGACGGACGGCAGGGAGGCCAGGAGCCCGGCGAGCTCGGGCAGGTCGGCGGCGTCGAGGTAGAGCTCGGTGTGCCAGCCGGCGAGGTCGTGGACGCGCCGGGCGAGGGCCTCGAGGTCCTCGAGCCCCGCGGAGCCCCCGCGATAGAGGTTGAAGCGGACGGCGCGCACTCCCGCGGCGTCGAGCTCGAGGACGCGGCGGTCGGGGACGTCCGGGGAGAGCTGGATGACGCCGGCGAAGCCGGGGCCGAGCTCGGCGAGCGCGTCGACCATGTACTCCTGCTCGAGGCCCTGGAAGGAGCCGGCGACGACGGCTCCGCCCTCGACGCCGAGGCCGCTGGTGCGAGCGCGGTAGTCGCCGATCGTGAGGGGCTCGGGGACGTAGCCGTTGTTGGCCATGAGCGGGTAGGCGGGGTCGATGACGTGGACGTGGGCGTCGAAGAGGCGCGTCCAGGGACGCGCCCCTACGCGGTGCTCCGCTCCTACGGTGTCGGGCATGGTCACCTCCTCTCCACCGTCAGGGTACGGGCGCCACCGCGGTCGCGCCCGCCGGGTGGCGGGTGAGGAGACGCGGCGGGCCGGCGACCACTCGTGCGGTCGCCGGCCCGGGCAGCGCGTCAGGCGGCTGGGCTCAGCGGCTGAGCGGGACGCTCGCCTCCGCCGTGTAGGGCAGGAAGGTGAGGGACTCCTGGAGGTAGAGCTCGACGGACTCGGCGTCGTGCGAGATGTACCCGATGGACAGGTCCTGCCCGAGGTGGAGCTCGAAGTCGCCGCCACGGGTGGACAACAGGACGGCTCCGTCGATGGCGGGGGCCCAGATGACCTCGCCGTCGAGGATGCGGTCCAGGTGCTTGCGGACCGGGTAGCCGTCGTCGGTCTCCTCGGTGACGGCGGTCCACAGCTCGGCGGAGAGCAGGAGCGAGTACGGGCCCTCGACACCGGCGAGGCGCAGCTCCTTGAGGGCCGCGGCGACGGCGTCGGGCAGCTCCTCGATGGCCTCGGGAAGGGTGACGGTCTCGTTGTCGCTCGACGGGATAAGCCCCTCGATGCCGGAGCTCTCGAGGCCGGTGAAGACGAGGGCGTCCTCGGCGCGGGCGATCGTCTCGGCGGCGTCCTTGACGGGCTGCCAGTCGGAGTCCTTGGCCCCTCGGTCGACGTCGTCGATGGCCTCGCGGGTGACGCGGAAGGGGACTCGCAGCTCGA
The DNA here is from genome assembly GCF_001553565.1 of Actinomyces radicidentis. NCBI lineage: Bacteria > Bacillati > Actinomycetota > Actinomycetes > Actinomycetales > Actinomycetaceae > Actinomyces > Actinomyces radicidentis. The sequence continues at coordinate 136,916 of NZ_CP014228.1, forward strand.
CGACCGTGCGGACCTCGCGCTCGTGGGCCTCGACGCCCCCGAAGGGGACGTCGACGCTCTTGCGGTGGCCGGTGCGGACGGCGGCGAGGTCCTCGCCGTCGGGGCCCTCGACGTCGACGACGCGGCGCCCGGCGATCCAGCGGGTGAAGGTGCGGCGCGCCTCCTCTTCGATCTCCGCCCAGGCGGCGGTGGAGACGGGGGCGAGCTCGCGGTGCAGGTTGTTCATGCTTCCTCAGCCTTTCAGGCTTCCGATCCCGAGGGATCCGTCAGCCGGTGCGGTCGTGGTGGGTGTGCTGGTCGGTGCGGTGGTGGTCGGGGCGCTCGGCACGGGGGCGGTGGGCTGAGCGTCCTCAGCCGCCTCAGCGGGGTCGGAGCCACGTGGGAGCAAGGGCTCGGCCGTCTCCTCGCCGGCGTCGGAGGCGGTGGGGTCGCGGAGTCCGAGGGCGGCGGCCTGCGGCAGCCCGAGGGCGGGCTGGGTCGGGTCCTCGGGCTCGTCGTCCTCGCCCAGCAGGCCGGGGCGGGCGTGCTCCTCGGCGTCGTCGAGGAAGTCGGCCGGGGGCGCGAAGAACAGCGCGCCCGTCTCGGCGGTCGAGAAGTCGAGGATGCGGTCGTAGTTGCCCTCGGGCTCGCCGATGAACATGCGTCGGAGCATGAGCTCGGTGATGCGCGGGTCCGCGGCGTAGGACATGAAGAAGGTGCCCTGCACTCCCGAGGCGTCGCCGAAGGCGAGGTTGTCCCGCACGATCTTGTGCTCGTTGCCCTCGGCGTCCTCGATGGTGTTGAGGGCGACGTGGGAGTTGCGGGGCTTGACGTCGTCGTCGAGCTCGACGTCGTCCATCTTCGTGCGGCCGATGACGAGCTCCTGCTCGCGGGTGCTCAGGGCGTCCCAGGCGGTGAGGTCGTGGGTGTAGCGCTGCTCGATGATGTAGGAGCCGCCGGCCCACTCGCCGTCCGCGACGAGGGCGGACTCGACGGCCTCGCGGCCCTCGGGGCTCTCGGTGCCGTCGACGAAGCCGAGGGGGTCGCGGGACTCGCGGTAGCGGAAGCCGTGGACCTCGTCCTCGGGGGCGACGGCGTCCCCGAGCGCGCGGGTCACCTCGCGGACGACCTCGAAGCAGGTGTCGAAGGTCTGGGAGCGCACGTGGAGGAAGAGGTCCCCCGGGGTGGACGGCATGCCGTGCCGGGCTCCGGCGAGGGGCTCGAGGACGTGGAGGTGCTCGGGACGGGGCGTGGCGAAGAGCCGGTCCCAGGCGCGCGCGCCGATGCCGACGACGCAGCTGACGCCGGCCTCCGGCGAGCGGAAGGCGACCGAGTGTGCGAGGGACTCGATCTCGGGCAGGGTCTCCACGACGCGCGCCTCGCCGCCCTCGCGGATCGTGAGGGTGAGGAAGATGGAGGCTCTCGCGGGGGCGCCGAGGACGGCCTGCGAGAGCTCGATCGGGTTGGCGTCGGTCATGTCCCCGATGGTAGCCGGGGGCCACGACGCGGTCGCGGGGGCCTTGCTCGGGGCGAAAGCGGGACGGGACCCCGCGCGGCAGCGCGTCCGCTGACGGCGTCGCACCGGGAACGGCGTCGGGCCCGGTCCCGCAGGCGGACTGCGGCACCGGGCCCGACGCCCGCGCGCGAGCGGCTCAGCTCGAGGAGGAGGACGTGAGGTCGTAGACCGTGACGCCGTCGACCGTCTGGGCGGTGAAGTTCTCCTCCACCCAGCTCTGGATCGCCGAGGCCGTGGACTGGTCCCCGCCCATGCCTCCCTGACCGGCGTCGGAGACGATGTAGTAGTGGATCTCACCCTCCTCGACCCAGGTCTTGAACTGGGCGAGGGTCGGTGAGGAGCCGGATCCGGTGAAGCCTCCGATCGGCATGACCGAGGTCTCGGAGGCGAGCTCGTAGGAGGCGGCCGACTGGGAGGCCGTGATGGCGGCGGTCCAGCGGTACTGGCTCGAGTCCTCCTGGAGCATCTTGACCAGGGTCGACGACGTCGAGTTGCCCATGCCGAGCATGGCGCCCACGTTGTTGTTGCCGTCGGAGGACTGGCCGTCGGACCCGGTCGAGCCGGAGCCGGTCGAGCCGGCCTCCGTGCCCGACTCTGCGCCGGACTCAGTGCTGCTCGAGCCGGACGAGTCCCCGGACCCGCTCGTCGAGCCGGTGCCGGAGGGCGCCTGGCCCTCGGCTCCCTCGAGGGCCTCGCCGCTCGGGGGCTTCGCCGCCCTCGGGCGCCTCGCCGTCGGAGCCCGACGGCGGCTGGCCCATCTCGCCGTCGCCCGCCTCGGTGGAGCCGGACTCGCTGGAGGAGGTGCTGCCCGCGGACGGGGTCGCGGCCCCGCTCAGGGTGCCGGAACCGGCCGAGCTCGAGCCGTCCGAGTCGTCGGACTGCCCGCCGGGGCCGCCCTGGCCGCCCGCCTGGCCACCGCCACCGGGACCGCCGCCCATGCCGTCGCCGTTCGACGTCGTCGGGCCGGCGATCGGGATGGAGCCCGTGTGGGCGGACTCGATGGTGTTCGCGGACCATGCCACGGGGCCCAGGAGCGCGGCGACGATCGCGAGGGTCGCGGCCGCGCGGGTGATGAGGCGGCCGCGCCTCGTGCCCGGATCGGCCTCGTCCTTGCCGTAGCGCAAGGAGCCGGCGACCGTGAGGCCGATGGCGCAGAGCGCGCCCACGGCGAGGACGACCCACGTGAGCCAGGAGAACCAGTTCGTCGCCGTCGACAGCAGGAAGGCGCCCCAGGCGGTCGTGACGACCGTCGTGCCCGCGAGGGTGAACAGGACCCAGGCCTTGCGGGCGTGCTCCTTGGCGAGGCCGACGCCGATGCCGACGAGGGCGGCGATCGCCGGGGTGAGGGCCACCGTGTAGTACTGGTGGAAGGTGCCGGACATGAAGGAGAAGACGAGCCAGGTGACGGCGAGCCAGCAGAACCAGATGACGACGTGGGCGCGGCGGCCGTCGGTGCGGCGGGCGCGGCCGATGAGGATGAGCGCCAGGACCGTGAGGACGATCGCGGCGGGCGCGAGCCAGGAGACCTGGTTGGCGTAGGTCCCCTTCCACAGGCGCAGGAGGCCCGTGGCGCCGCCGATCTTGTTGTTGCCGGAGCCGCCGCCGGTGATGCGGTCGAGGCCGTTGTAGGCGAAGGTGAGGTTGAGGAAGGAGTTGTCCGTCGAGCCGCCCAACTAGGGGCGCGAGTCCTCGGGCCACAGCTCGACGAGCGCGACCCACCAGCCGCCGGAGACGATCATGGCGACGATGGCGAGGACGCCGTCGCGGATGCGGCGCTTCCAGGACACGGGCGCCATCCAGAACCACACGAGCGCGAAGCCGGGCAGGACCAGGAAGGCCTGCATCTGCTTGGTGAGGAAGGCAAAGCCGATCGCGACTCCCGCCCAGACCATCCAGCGGGTCCAGCCCTCCTCGATCGCCCGCAGCACCGCACCGGTGGCGAGGGTGAGCAGGAGGATGAGGAGCGCGTCGGGGTTGTTGAAGCGGAACATCATGACCGCGACGGGCACGGTCAGCAGCACGATGGCGCTGGACCAGGCGGCGAAGGCCGAGAAGCGGCGGCGGACGACGCAGTACAGGGAGGCGATGGTGCCGACTCCCATGGCCGCCTGCGGTGCGAGGACCGTGAAGGAGGACAGGCCGAAGGCCCGGATCATGAGGGCCGAGGCCCACAGGGAGGCCGGCGGCTTGTCCACCGTGATCGAGTTCCCGGAGTCCGAGGAGCCGAAGAGCATGGCCTTCCAGGACTGGGAGCCGGCCCACTCGGCAGCGGCGTAGAACTCGTTGCCGTACTTGGAGACGGTGAGGTCGTAGAAGTAGACGAAGGTGGCCAGGACGAGGAGGCCGACGAAGCCCAGCTTCTCCTTGCGGGACCAGTCGCGGGGCCGGGTCACGCGCGGGCGCTCGGCGAGCGCCGTCGGGCGGCCCGGGGCGGCGGGTGCGGCTGCGGCGGTGGGCGCGGCAGCGGCGGTACTGGCTCCTGAGCGCTTCGCGTCAGGCGTTGGCGAGGTCACGGTCGGACTCCTTGGGGCCGGCGAAGACCCAGTGCTTGAGAAGGGTGAACATGCCCTGATGCAAGGACCGGCCGCTGTGCCGGCTGGAGGTCGGTGCTGTGGTGGACCTGTGAGGCGGCCCGTGCGCGCGGTCCCAGCGCGATGAGCCTGCTCAGCCCGCTCAGCCGTCGGCGGGTGCCGCGAGCCAGGCGAGGGCGGTGGCCGCGAGCGCGGTCGTCCCGGTGACGAGGGTGGGCTCGATCGCGGGGGCGAACTGCGGGGAGTGGTTGGGGCGGACCGCCTCGGGGTCCGTGAACCCGCCGAGGCCCCAGTAGACGTAGGGGGCGCCGAGGGCCGTCGGGATGAGGGAGAAGTCCTCGGAGGCGGTCTGGGGCTCGAGGGTGCCGACCTTGTCCGCCCCGAGGGCGTCGATGAGGGCGGCGGCCGCGCGGTCGGTGGCGGCGGCGTCGTTCGTGGTGAGCGGGAAGGAGGTGGTGAGCTCGAGGTCCGGCGGGACGGGGCAGCCGGCCGCCTCGCGCTCGGCGGTGACGACGCGGCGGATGCCGGCGAGGAGCCGCTCGCGGACCCGCCCGGAGTAGGCGCGCACGCTCACGAGGAGCTCGACGCTCTCGGGAACCGTGTTGGCGGTGGTGCCGGTGTGGATCGCGCCCACGGTGACGACGGCGAACTCGCCGGGCGCGGTCTCGCGGGAGACGAGGCCCTGGAGGCGCAGGACGATGGCGGCGGCGGTGACGACGGGGTCGACGCCGAGGTGGGGCATGGAGCCGTGGGTGCCGACGCCGTGGACGGTGACGCGCAGGGCCGCCGCGGTGGAGAGCACGGGTCCGGGGCGCAGGACGACGGTGCCGGCGGGGGTGACGCCGAGGACGTGCTGTGCGAGGGCGACGTCGGGGGCGGGCAGGTGCCCGGCGAGGCCGTCATCGAGCATGGCTCGGGCGCCGGCGCCGAGCTCCTCGGCGGGCTGGAGGACGAGCTCGAGGGTGCCGTGCCAGGTGGGGACCTCGGCGAGGAGCCGCGCGGCGCCGAGGAGGGCGGTGACGTGGACGTCGTGGCCGCAGGCGTGCATGACGGGGACGGTCTCGCCGTCGGCGGTCGTGGCCGTGGCGGTGGAGGCGTAGGGCAGGCCGGTGTCCTCGCGCACGGGCAGGGCGTCCATGTCGGCGCGCAGGAGGACGGTGGGCCCGTCGCCGCGGCGCAGGAGGCCGACCACTCCCCCGCCGACGCGGTGCGTCTCGTAGCCGAGGGCGGCCAGGTGCTCCTCGGCGAGGGCGGCGGTGCGCTCCTCCTGGAAGGAGAGCTCGGGGTGGGCGTGCAGGTCGCGGTAGAGGTCCTCGAGGTCGGGGCGCAGGGCCTCGGCGCGCTCGCGCGGGCCGGGCGCGCTGGTGGGGGCTCCGGTGCCGGTGGTGGTCACGGTGCGCTCCTCGGGTGGTGGTGCCGGGCGGGCTGGTGGTCGGGATCGTAGGGCGGCCGGCGCCGTCGCCTCCCCTGCTGGGCGCGGCCGGGCCGGGTCCCCGTGAGGGCGAGGACCCCGGCGCCGAGGACGGCGAGGGCGGCGAGGACCGCCCAGCCGGGTGCGCGTGTCCCGGCCGGGGCGAGGGCGAGCAGCGCCCAGGTGAGGGCGGTGATCGCGGCGATGACGAGTGCGCGGGCTGCTGCTCGGCGGATGACGCGTCCGGGGACGACGGCGCGGGCCGGTCCGGCGGAGGCGATGACGAGGCTCGTGTGCTCCGTGAGGAGCGCGAGGGCGAGCGCGAGGGCTCCGGGCGAGGCCGGGTCGTGCCCGCCGAGGGCCCAGGCGAGGACGACGACCGCGGCGGTGGCGGGCCAGGCGGCGGACTCGGGGGCGATGGCCGCGCAGGCGGCGCCGAGGACGGTGATGAGCAGGAGGACGGTGGGCGTGCCGAGGGCTGCCGCGGTCGCGACGAGGACGAGGGCGCCGACGGCGCGCACGAGCACCTGCGTGCGGGACAGGTGCCGCGGCAGGCGGCGGACGAGGGCCCGGCGCGCCCGAGCGGCACGGCCGGCGCGGCCCAGCGGCGCGGAGGCGGAGGCGGAGGCGGAGGCGGTGTCACGCGCGGTCATCGGCGGCTCCTCCTCGCGCTCAGGGCCTCGAGGGTCGCGTCGAGGGTGCCGGGGCCGCGCCAGGCGGCGACGGCGACGCCGCGACGGCGCAGGGCGTCGGCGGTGCGCTCCCGCTCGAGGCGGACGAGGCCCCAGGCGGCCAGGGCGACGGAGTCCTCCCCGGCGGGCTCGGTGGGGGCGGTGTCGATGACGAGGACGTCGAGCCCGGCGCTCGCCCGCTCGACGGCGGCGTCGACGAGGCGCCTCTCGGTGAGCGGGGAGAGGACGACGACGAGGGTGCCGGGGGCGAGGTCGAGACGCATGCGCTGCCCCTCGCCGGAGCGGTCGGAGTCGGGGACGGTGCGGGCGAGGGTGCCGAGGACGCGGGTGAGCTGGCGGCGCCCGGCTCTGGCGGGGACGGGTGCGACGTCGGCACCGAGGACGCGCAGGGCGACGCGGTCGCCGGTGCGGGCGCACCAGGCGGCGACGGAGGCGGCGGCGTGCACGGTGCGGTCGAGGCTGCCGCCGTCGGCGCCGGGGAGGTCACCGTAGGCGTCGACGAGGAGGAGGACCTCGGCGTCGTTCTCGGCGAGGGTGGTGCGCACGTGGAGGCGGCCCGTGCGCGCGGAGGTGGGCCAGTGGACGTGGCGGGGGCGGTCCCCGGGGCGGAACTCGCGGATGGCGTCGAACTCGACGCCGTCGCCGCGGCGGCGCCCGCCGTGGACGCCGAGGAGGGTGGAGGGGTGCGGGACGGGGGCGTCGGCGTCGAAGGCGCCCGGGGCCGGGGCGGCGGTGAGGCGGACGGGGTTGCGCCGCTTCCAGCGGGCGTCCCAGGCGCCCCAGGCGCTGCGCAGGTGGAGCTCGCCGGTGGCGAGCTCGGTGGGGCCCCAGGAGCGTGGCTGGACGGTGAAGGCGGTCGTGACGGAGCCGACGGGACCGTCGGGTACGGCGAGGTCGAGGACGCCCTCGGGTGCGAGCCGGAGCCCCGGTCCGGCGCCGAGCTCGTGGCCGACGGTCTCGGCGCCCTCGGTGCCGGTCGTCACGGCGCGGACGCGGACGGCCTGGGCCTCCAGGAGGTCCCCGGAGGCGCCGAGGACGGCGGTGGCGGGGCGGCCGCTCGGTCGGGCGAGGGCGCCCCGGGCGGCGACGAGGAGCATGGGGGCGGCGAGCACGACGAGGTCGGGCCGGTGGAGGAGGACTGCGGCCAGGGCGGTGAGGACGCCGACGCCGACGGCGGTGAGGTGCAGGACCGTGGGTCGCCACTCCCCCGCCGGCTCAGCGCGCTCGACCGTGCCGGGCACGGAGGTGCCGGGCACGGCGGAGCGCGCCCGGGCGCCGCCGCCCGGTCCGGGCTCGAGCCGCTCGCTCACTCGCGCGCCCCGGGCACGGGCACGGTCTCGAGGGCCTGCCGGACGACGTCGGCGCCGGTGACGGCGGTCATCCACAGCTCGGGCTTGATGGAGATCCGGTGGGCGAGGACCGGGACGGCGACGTGCTTGACGTCCTCGGGGGTGAGGTAGTCGCGGCCGCCGATGACGGCGAGGGCGCGGGCGACGGTGACGAGGGCGAGGGAGCCGCGCGGCGAGGCGCCCATCTCTACGGCCGCGTTCTCGCGGGTGGCGGCGGCCAGGGCGACGGCGTAGCGGCCCACGGAGGCGTCGACGTCGACGGCCTCGACGGCTGCCTGGGCGGCGAGGAGGCCGGTGGCGTCGGTGACGGCGGGGACGGTCTGCTCCTCGGTGCGTCGGGCGACGCGGCGGGCGACGACGTCCCACTCGTCCTCGAGCGCGGGGTAGCCGAAGGACAGGCGCATGAGGAAGCGGTCGAGCTGGGCCTCGGGGAGCTGGTAGGTGCCCTCGTGCTCGACGGGGTTGGCGGTGGCGATGACGTGGAAGGGGCGCGGCAGCGGGAAGGTGGTGCCCTCGAGGGTGACCTGGTGCTCCTGCATGGCCTCGAGGAGGGCGGCCTGGGTCTTGGGCGGGGTGCGGTTGATCTCGTCGGCGAGGAGCAGCCCGGTGAAGACGGGGCCGCGGCGGAAGGTGAACTCGGCGCGCCGCTGGTCGTAGAGGAAGGAGCCGGTGAGGTCGCTCGGCAGGAGGTCCGGGGTGAACTGGGCGCGGGCGAAGTCGAGGCCGAGGGCCTGGGCGAAGGAGCGGGCGGCGAGCGTCTTGCCGAGTCCCGGGTAGTCCTCGAGGAGGACGTGCCCGCCGGAGAGGATCCCGGCGAGGACGAGCTCGAGCTCGGCGGTGTTGCCGACGACGGCGCGGGAGACGGAGGCGAGGACCCGCTGGGCGAGGTCGGCGGCCTGCGCGGTGGTCATCGCTTGGGCTGCCACGGCGGCGGGCTCGGGCGTGGTGGGCGTCTGGTGCTGCTCGGTCACAGTGCGTGGATCCTCTCGATGAGGGTGGTGAGCGCCCGGGTGGTGCGGGGCGGGGCGGCGCTGCCGTCGACGAGGGCCCAGAGCTCTTCGCCGAGGGCGGCGCGCGCGGCGTCGGGGTCGGTGGCGGCGTCGACGCCGTGGTGCTCGCGGAGCCGGTCGGTGGCGAGCGCGGCGAGGCGGGGGCGCACGCCGGTGGTCCAGGTGCGCTGGTCGGAGGCGGAGCGGAGCATCCAGTCGACGTCGGCGAGGTGCCGGTCCCGCGGCGGGGCCGGTGCCGTGCGCGGCGGCTCGACGGGGAAGGCCGGGGAGGCGGGGCGCAGACGGCTCAGGCCGGCCCAGGTGAGGACGGCGACGAGGACGGCGAGGTAGGCGGCCGGGTGGACCCGGGTGCCGACGACGCCGAGGAAGGCGAGGGCGCCGCAGCCCGCGGCGGCGAGGAGGACGGCGTGCGTCCAGGCGAGGGGCTTCACGAGGGTCTCACCTGCCCGGCCGAAGCGCCGTCGGTGAGGGAGACCGGTGCTGCGCCGGTTCCGACCCCGAGGGCGGCGTGGACGCGGTCGAGGTCGGCGACGGCGCGACGGCGGTGGCCCTCGGTGAGCTCGTGCCGGGAGAAGCGGGCCTCGCGGAAGAGTCCGGCGAGGTCGGCCAGGGCGTCGGCGGGGGCGCTCGCCGTCGACAGGACCCGGACGACGAGCTCGGATGAGGTCTCGGTCGGGCGGCGCACGACCCCGGCGTCGGCGACGGTGCGCTCGAGCTCGAGCCAGGTCGCGACGACGGCGTTGCGCGGCGTGCCGTCGGTGAGGAGCCGGGCCTGGCGGGCGGCGCGCTCCGCGGTGAGGACGGAGAGGTCGAGGACGCCGTCGTCGCCGAGGGCGTCGTCCTCGGGGGACGACGCGCTCCGGAGACGTCGCAGGAGCGCGCGGAGGACGAGGACGGCGACGGCGAGGGCCGCTGCGACGGCGACGACCACGACGAGGGTGGCGATGACGCGCCAGGCCGTGTCCGAGTAGCCGGCGCTCGTGACGTCCGGGGGCAGTGGCGGCTGGGTCGCCTCGGCGGTGGCGGCGGGCGCGGGGACCGCCTCGGAGCCCGTCGTGCCCACGGAGGTCGGCAGGGCGAGGATGGGCGCGTCGGCGAGGCTCGCCCAGGCGACGAGGGCGAGGCCGAGGACCGCGGCGAGGGCCCCGAGGAGCCGCCCGGGGCCCAGGGCCGCGCTTCGAGGGCGGGAGGGTGCGGCGGAGCGCGTCATGCTCGTACGGCCTCCTCCCTCGGGTGCCCGAATCCTATCGGCGCGGCGCGGCCAGGGAGCTGCGTCGGTGGGCTCAGTACCCGAGGACGGTGAGGAGGCAGCCGACGACGGCGAGGATGACGAAGATCCAGTCGAGGAGGCGCAGGCGCCACACGGCCCAGCGGGCGTGGCGCTCGGCGCGCTGGAGCGCGGTCTCGGAGTCGTCCTCGACGGGCGTCGGCGGCGGGTAGCTGGCCGGCAGCTCGGGGGCGGGCTCAGCCTGCTCGACCGCATCGTCCGCGGTGCCCGGATCCGTCCCGGGCTCCGACGGAGGGGCGCCGTCCGCCGCGACCTCGGCCCCGTCGTCGTCGGGGGCGGCGGGCTCGGCGGCCGGGGCCTGCCCGGCCCCGCGCAGACGGCGCATCCCGATGACGGACCAGATGAGCAGGAGGACGTCGACGCCTCCGCCGACGACCGGCGGGACCCGGAAGGCGACGGTGTGCAGCGAGACCGCGAGGCCCACCATGACGAGCATGCCGAGGATGAAGCAGGTGACGAAGGCGCCGCGGTGGCGCAGGATCCGGCCGAAGAGGACGACGGTCGTGATGATCATGACGGCCAGGACGCCGAGCGCAGCGAGCTGGCCCCAGAAGAAGAGGAGGCTGCGTCCCTCGCGGAAGGCCTCGAGGGCGGAGACGGAGCCGGGGACGGCGACGATGCCTGCGGCGATCGGGGCCAGCATGGCGACCCAGTCGCGGGCGCGCGGGGCCGGCGTCTGCGGGGCCTCGGCGGCCGGGGCGGACTCGGACCTCGGGTCGGCGGTGGGAGCTGTCATGGGGGCGTGCGTTCTCGGTCTGGCTGGGCTGGCGGGACAGGGCAGACGTTAGGTCGACGCCCGGGGATCGGCGGCACGACGCGCCGCGTCCGGGGCGCGCCCGGCGGAGGTCACGGCGAGGGGCGCCGACCGCGTCTGTCACGAGCGGCACGTCCGAGGGCGCGCCGCGATGCCGTCGGGTCCTGGCGGGTGCGATGGTGCGAGGCTTCGGGCATGACGAGCACGCACGCCCTCACCCGCGAGGTGCTCGGCCCCTGGTCGCTGGCGACGAGCAAGGTCTTCTGGGCCGGCTTCACCCCCAACCGCCTCGGCGCGGGCCCCGGTCCGGACGCCCTGGCCACCGCCTTCGTCTGCGAGACGGACTGGAGGGCGGCGACGGCTCTCGTCACCCAGGAGCGGACGACGGCGCGGATCGAGGTGACCGGCGACGGCGACCTCGATCCGCCGCCGAGCAGGCGGCGCGCTTCCTCGCGCTCGACGTCGACGCGACCGCCTGGCCGGAGGTGGGCGAGCGGGACGCCGTCGTCGGTGAGGCGCAGCGGACCCTGCCGGGGTTCCGGCCCTGCGGCTTCCACTCCCCCTACGAGGCCACCTGCAGGGCCGTCCTCTCCCAGCGGGTGCGCGTGCCCGTCGCGGCGGCGCTGCGCCGCGGGATCGTCACGAGCCACGGCGAGGACGGGTGTTCCCCTCCCCCGGGGCACTCCTCGGCGCGCTCGAGTCGGGGCGGCTCACGCTGCCGGGCCGAAAGGCGGAGTACCTCGCGGCGGTGGCCGAGGCGGCCTTCGAGGGTGTCCTCGACGGGCCCCGGCTGCGCGCGCTCACGGAGGAGACGGCGCGTGAGGAGGTGCAGGCGATCCTGGGGATCGGTCCCCTTCGCCGCCGACCTCATCCTCGTCCGCGGCTGCAACGCGACCGACTGGCTGCCGCGCGCGGAGCCGCGACTCGAGCAGGAGATCACGGAGCGCTACGGGGCGAGCGCGAGCCTGACGGCGGTGGCGCAGGCCTGGCGGCCCTTCCGGTCCTGGGCGAGCGTGTACCTGCGCGCCGCCCGCGAGGGCCGACTCCACGAGATGGGCTGAGCCTCGTCTCCGGGGCTCCCTCGATAAGAGGGTCGGATTCGTGTCCGACCGCCCTCGTACGCTCTCCCGGTCCCGCCCGCTCTCCCCTGAGGTGCCCCGTGCCGGCCGAGCTCCCCTCCCCTGACGACGTCGAGGTACCGGAACCGCGCCTTCATGGCCCTGTGGACGGGGCAGCTCGCCTCCGCGCTCGGCTCGTCCATGTCGACGCTCGCCTTCAAGCTCGTCACCCTCGCCGTCACCGGCTCGGCGCGCACGGCGGGCCTCGTCGGAGGGGCGGGCGCGCTCGGCGCCTTCCTCGTGGGCCCGTTCACGGGCGTCCTCGCGGACCGGGTCTCGCGGCGCCGCATGATCGTCGCCGGGAACCTCGTCGGGGCGATGCTCTTCGGCGCCCTCGCCGTCGCGGGTCTCGCCCACGCGCTCACCGGCCCGCTCCTGCTCGTCATCGCCCTCCTCTCCGGGATGAGCAGCACCGTCGTCTCGCCCGCGCTGTCGGCCGCGGTCCGCACCGTGGTGCCCGGCTCGCAGCGCGCCCAGGCCTCCGCCTACGCCAGCGGGCGCGCCGACGCCGTCTCGCTCGTCGCCCCGCCCGCGGGAGGCGGCCTCATCCCGCTCGGCTACGGGATCCCGTTCCTCGCCGACGCCGTGAGCTAGGTCGTGGCCGCCGCGTCGGTCCTCCTCGTGAGGCACCCGCTCACGGCGCCGGAGCGGGAGCGACGGCCCTTCTGGCACGAGATGGGTGAGGGCTTCGCCTTCCTGGGCCGGCACACGACGCTCATGGCCTTCCTCGTCCGGTCCGCCACCTTCAACCTGGGCGTGTCCACGGTGACGACGGCGACCGCCCTGCGACTCGCCGACCGCGGCCTCCCGACGGCCCAGATCGGCATGGTGGACACGATCGCCGCCGTCGGAGGGCTGCTCGGGGCGACGATCGCCGTGCGCGTCGTCAACCGGGTCCGCACCGGCGTGTTCTCCGTGGTGACGTCGACAGTCCTCGGAGCGCTCTTCGCGCTCACAGCGCTGTCGGGCTCACCGTAGGTCGTCGGGGCGCTCTTCGCCGCCGGGATGGTCCTCATGCCGACGAACAACTCCGGCGTCATCGGCTACTTCTCGCACGTGGCCCCCAACGGGTTCCAGGGGCGCTTCTTCGGCGCGAGCGGCCTCGTCTACGGCGTGCTGCGCCCGCTCGGGCCGTTCTTGGCGGGCATGGTCCTCGCCGACTGGGGCGGGGACGCCGCGGTCTGGCTGGGCAGCGCGCTCATCGCGCTGAGCTGCCTGCCGATCCTCCTCGTGCGCGAGCTGCGGACGCTGCCCACCCCCGACGAGTGGTCGACCTGGGCGGAGATCGGGGACGCGGGCTGAGGGCGTCGGCCCGAGGCCTCGTCGGCGGGAGGCGCCGATGAGCTCGTCAGCGATCGTGCTGCGGGAGTAGAGGACGTAGCGGCCGAAGCGCGCGGCGTCGAGGAGACCGGCGGCCGCGAGCGCGCGCAGGTGCTGGTTGGCTGCGCTCGTCGTCACGCCCATGAACAGGGCGATGGCGGTCGAGGAGGCGGGCTCGTCGAGGCTCAGCAGGAGCCTGGTCCGGGTGGCGCCGAGCACCCCAGTCAGGCCCGGGGCGGCGTCGGGCTCAGAGAAGGACAGGCGTCCTCGTCCGCGCGCCCGGTAGGAGATGACGAGGTCGGCGACGTCGCGGTTGGGGACGTTGTGGTTCCACTTCACGAGCGTCGGCAGGAAGGTCAGCGGCGTGCGCGAGACGTCCCACGCGTGCTCGTACTCCCCGCGGAACGGGAGGACGACGTCCCGTCCCTCGATGACGGTCTTCTCCTCGACGCCCTTGATCGCGGCCGCCGGGCCGAGCGTGGCGAGTTCGTGGGCGCGGAAGGTGACATCGGCGTCGAGGACCGTCTTGAAGCCCTTCCACCACCGAGCCATGCAGGCGTCCCAGTACTCGTCGAGGATCTCGAGCGCGCGCCGCCGAACGTCGTCGTCGCTGCGCCCCAGCTCCGTGGGAAGACCATCGGGCCAGCCGTACTCGAGGTCCTCGCGCCAGCGTGCGGCGGGGACCTCGCCGACACGACGCAGCTCCTCGGCGAAGGTCGTGGCGCGTACGCCGGCCGGTCGCAGGAGGACGTCGGGGACGTCCTTGCGCTCGTTGATGAGGGAGAGGACGCGGTCCTCACCGACGCTCGCCCGTCCCTCAGCCGTGTCGCGGTACCAGGCCTCGTGGAAGGGGTGCCGCTCCGGGTAGCGGACGATCATCGTCGAGAGCGCGAGCTCGGAGAGCGGGTTCGGTGCGAAGCGCACGTTGGTCAGCCCGTTGACCGCCCGGAGCTCCCCCATGGAGCAGAACGCTACATCAGTACCCTCGCGCCGCCGGCTCACAGAGGCTGCCGCCATGACTCCCGACCTCCCGGCGATCGAGCTCGACGCCGTCTCCCGGACCTTCACGACCCGCGAGAACCACCATCGCGGAACCGTCAGCGCCCTCGACGGCGTGAGCGCCACGATCCCCCAGGGGCAGACGGTCGCCCTCCTCGGGCGCAACGGCGCCGGCAAGACAACGCTCACGAAGATCCTCTCGACCCTTCTGCACCCGACGGGAGGGCGAGCCCGGATCCTCGGCCACGACGTCGTCACCGACGCCCGGGCTGCTCGCGCCGCGTCGACGTCTGTCTTCGGCGGCGACCGCGGGCTGTACGGGATGCTCGACGCGGTCGAGAACCTGCGCTACTTCGGGGCCCTCAACGGAGTCGGCTCCCGCGAGCTGCGGCGGCGCGTCCCCGGGCTGCTCGAGCACGTCGGTCTCGGCGAGGCGGCGCACCGGCGCGTGGAGACCTACTCCAAGGGGATGCGCCAGCGCCTCCACGTCGCCGTCGGCCTTCTCGTGCGTCCCGCGGTCCTCATGCTCGACGAGCCGACGGTCGGTCTCGACCCGATCGAGTCGGAGCACGTGCGCACCACGGTCGCCGAGATGGCGGGCGAGGGCACGACCGTCCTGCTCACGAGCCACAACCTCCTCGACGTCGAGCGCCTCGCGCAGCGCGTCATCATGATCGCGAACGGCCGCTTCACCCACGACCTCCCGCTCGCGGAGTTCCGGCGCCTCACCGGCGTCGAGGCAGTCGTCACCGCGCGGACCGCCGGTGCCGAGCCCATCGAGATCCCGGTGGAGTCGTGGTCCCTCGCGGCGCTCGACGGTATCCGCGACCGCCTCGCCGGGACCGAGCTCGTCAGCCTTGACGTGCGGCCGACCTCCTTGGAGGACGCCTTCGAGGCAGCGGCGAGGAGCAGCCGATGAGCGCCTTCACCGCGGCGATGCGCAACCAGACGCGCATCGTCATGACCCGTCCGATGAACCTCGCCTCCGGGCTCGTCACCCCTGTCCTCTACATGACGCTCCTGACGGCGCCGAGGCTGGAGTCGATGACGCCGGAGGCTGCGACGAGCGCCTTCACCGGCTCACTGCTGGCGTCGCTCTGGGCGGCCTCCCTGTGGAGCGGCGCCGGGATCCTTCGCCGGGAGCGCTGGGGCGGCACGCTCGCACCATCCTTCACGGGCCGCCCCTCCCCCGTCGCCGTCCTCGTGGGCAAGACCCTCGGCGGCGTCCTCTACGACACGGGCCTCATCCTCATCGCGCAGACCGTGTTCTGCCTGGTCGTGCACCTGCCGCTGGTCGTGCCGGACCCCGTCGCGTTCGGCGTCGGGATCGTGGCCGTCATCGTGTGCGGCGTCGCCTCCAGCCTCATGATCGGGGCGGTCCTCATGCTGAGCCGGTACGCCTTCCAGCTGACGACCGCGCTCGGCACGCCGGTCATGCTGCTCGGCGGCACGCTCATCCCGCTGTCGCTGCTTCCGCGCTGGGTCTCGTGGCTCGGCTGGTTCATCAACCTCTCCTGGCTGCAGCGCTTCCTCGTCTCCACCCTCAGCGCGACGACCTGGGCGCACCTCGCCGTCGGCGTCGGGATCTCCGCGGTCTACGCGCTCATCGGCGCGCGCGCCGTCCACATCATGATCGACCGGGCCCGCAAGGAGGGCACCCTTGACCTCGTCTGACCTCTCTCCCGCCATCGGCTCGCCGTCGACGCGCGTTCAACGGAGCCGGCCTCGTCCCACCTCACGGCCTGCGTCCTCGAGGGCTGAGCGCGCCGCGCTGTGGCGGGCCAACGCCCGCGTGGGCGTCCTCGAGCACCGAGTGATGTGGCCGCTGCCGGTCTACCTGCTCGGGCACCTCGTTCCGACGGTCCTCGGCCTGGTCGTGTACGTCCTCATCGGGCTGCTCGGCGGCGGCGATCGCGGCATGGTCTTCGCGTACGTCGGCTGCGTCGTCCTGGCCGTGCGCGGAGACTGCCTCTCGGCGGTCTCCGATATCCCGGTCGAGGACGCCGCCCTCCACCGCTACCACCAGGTGCGGCGCGGGGCCCTGCCCGCGTTCATCCAGTACACCGGCCGGGCGGTGGCCGACGGCGCGAGCGCGGCCCTTGCGGTGCTCGTGACGGCGGTGGTCCTGGGCGGCGTCGTCGGAGCGGCGACGGGCGACTGGGCGGTCATCGGCCGGGTGCTGCTCGCCCTCCCTCTGCTGACCGTCACGATCCCGAGCGCGATCGTCGTCGGGCTGACGGCGACGGCGCCGGCGATCGGGAACGACTACCAGAACCTCGTGCACAACACGGTGGCTGCGGTGGTCACCATCTGCAGCGGAGCAGTCTTCCCGACGACCATCAATCCGGTGCTCGACGACGTCGCCCAGGTGATGCCGCTGCACCACAGCGTGCTCGCGATACGGGACGTCGTGGCGGGCGCACCGGCGGGCACGTGGCTCGCTCAGCTCGGCCTGGAGCTCGCGGTCGGGGTCGGCTGGGGCGTCACCGGGCTGGTCGTGTACCGATGGTTCGACCACCGCGGGCGGGTCACCGGACGGGGCGCCTTCACCGCGTGAGCGGTGGAGCTCAGATGCTCATGAGCGGCAGGTCGAGGTCGTAGGCGAGCACGATTGCTCGCGCGAGCGCCCGCTCCTGCTCAGTGGTGAGCACGCCGAGGCTCCTCCCGAGCGCAGACGCCGGGATCGTGAGGACGTTGTCGAGACTGATGACGGAGTCATGGTCGAGACCGTTGAGCGGGCCGACCGGGACCTCGCTCGAGAGCCCCTTGATGGTCGAGGTGATCGGCGCGACGGTCACCTTCGTCATGGCCGGTCGCGCCGGCTCGCGAGTGAGGACGACGACGGGCCGCGTCTTGTCGAGGCGGGCGAGGCAGACCTCCCTCACTGGTCAGTCCTCGATCATCGGCTGGGCTCCGGTCCAGGCTACGAGCCCGTCGAGGTCATCGCCGGTGCCCTTCTCACGAAGGAGCTCGGCGTCGCGCTCAGCAGCCCGACGGCGCATCTCGCGCTCGAGCGCCTCGGTCACGATTGAGGCGCGGCTGGGGGCGTCACCGGCGGCCACGGCCTCGTCGAGGAAGCCGACGACGTCATCGGGCAGGCGGACGGCGATCTGAACGGTCATGGGTGCAGCATATCCCAGCGAATCCCGTTTCGGGATGCGACGGGTCGTACCGCCGGCAGCGGACACGGCGAGGCACGCAGGAGCCCCGGTGCGACGATGCTCCCAGCCGTCCCCTGACCAAGGAGCACATCATGACCCGTCGCATCGTCCAGAAGTCCTTCGGCGGGCCGGAGGTCCTCGAGCTCATGGAGTCCGAGCCGCTCACCGCCGTCGACCTCATCGTCGGGCCCGAGCGGTTCACGGACGAGCAGGCGGGTGCCTTCCCGATGGCGGCGACGACCGCCTGGCAGGCCCTCGCGGACACGACGCACGTCTCGGCCGGGGACCGCGTCCTCGTCACTGGCGCCGGCGGCGGTGTCGGGCACATGGCCGTCCAGATCGCCCGCGCCCTCGGCGCGCACGTGACCGCCCTGGCGAGCACCGGCAAGCACGAGTGGCTCCGCTCCATCGGCGCCGACGAGACCCTCGACTACCACGACGACGCGGCCGTCGCCGCCCTGGCCGGCACCGTCGACATGGCCTTCAGCCTGGCCGCACCGTCGCGCGAGACCGCCCTGCGCGCGGTGCGCCGCGGCGGCGAGCTCGTCGGCCTCGGCCTCGGCGCCACGGACCTGCAGCCGGAGGCGGAGGAGGCGGGCGTACGCCTGTCCTCCACCCACGTCCGCACCCAGCGCGAGTGGCTCGAGGCGGTCACCGAGCTGGCCGAGCGCGGTGAGATCACGCCGCTCATCTCCCAGGCCTTCGACCTCACGGCGGCCGCCGAGGCGCACCGCACCGTCGAGGGTGGGCACACGACCGGCAAGATCGTGCTCACGACCGCGCGCTGATCTCGCGCAGCGCACGACGGAGGGCGGGTCCGGTGACGGGCCAACCCTCCGTGCGCTCAGGACCGGGCGTCAGCCCTCGAGGAACTCGTCCGGATCGATGTCGTCCTCGTCGTCGGCTTCGTCCCCGGTCTCCCCGTCCTCGTCCTCGTCGGCTGGGAAGACGTCGATGACCTCGAAGGGGCCGGTGATCCCGACGTCGTCGAGGGCGTCGGCCACGTCGTCGATGAGGTGCGACATCGTCAGCTCCTCGACGGGGCTCGCCGTGGCGCCGAGCGCGTCGACCGCCTCGTCCTCGGCCTCCTCGTCGAGGACGACGGTGGTGAGGTGGAGGGCGTCGAGGCCGGCGGTGGACTCGGCGCGGTCGACCTCGAAGCGCTCGGCGAGGCGGGCCTCGAGCCGCAGCAGGTCCTCGGGGGCGCCGAGGAACCAGCCGTCGACGTCACGGTGGCGGCTCTCCGAGCGCGGTCCCATGAGGAGCCGCCCGAGCACGACGCCGTCGGCGACGTCGTTGACCCGCGAGTCGATGCGCCGGAAGACGTCGACGTGCTCGCCGAGCACCTCGCCGTGGGCGAGGACGTGGGCGAGGCCCCGGACGCCGCGGGCGCTGAGCACGTCGGCGAGGTCCGCGAGCCGCTCGTCGGGGAAGTCCTCGGGCTCGAAGTAGATGGCGTAGGAGGGATCATTGCCGCTGCCGGTGACGCCGAAGCCGGCGTCCTGGGCGATGCGGGCGATCGCGGAGGTCGCCTCCTCCGGCCAGCAGCGGACGACGGCGGCGTTGGCGCCGATGCGACTGATGAAGGCGTGGCGGCGGCCGTCGGCCTCGAAGCGCGCCCAGAGCTCGTCCTCGTGCTCGTTCGCGACGTCGCTCATGGCGGTCCTTCCTGCGGGGGTACCCGCCCACCCTAGCCGCGGGCCGGGACATGGGCGCCCCCGAACAACGAGGAAGCCCGGTCCCTTCCGGGACCGGGCTTCGTGTACCTCTGCGGTGCTAGTAGCGGGGGCAGGATTCGAACCTGCGACCTCCGGGTTATGAGCCCGGCGAGCTACCGAACTGCTCCACCCCGCGTCGGTGATGTGAACACTAGTCGCCCGCCCGCCCGGACTTCAAACCGAGGGAGCGTGCCCTTGCTCACCCGCGCGGAGCGACAGTGCCATCGTCGCGCGAACCATGACCTCCTCGGCAGACCACGACGCCGACGGCGCCGCAGTCTGCCGAGGAGGTCACCTTCTGTCGTGGTCGGCAACGAGGCGGCGGGCGCCGGAGGAGCACCCGCTCCCCCGACGCCCGCCGGTCACCGCTCACTCACTTCTTGAGCTGGTTCTGCGCGTCCACGGCCCGCTGGACGGCGTCGTCGAGGCGCTTCTGCGCCTCGCCGTAGGCAGCCCAGTCGCCCTTCTCGCGGGCCGTGTTCGAGTCGTCCATCGCGGTCTGCGCGTCGGACAGGGCCTGGTCGAGCTGGGCCTGCGCGTCACCGGACGGTGCCGCCGTGGCCGCAGCGCTCGGGGCCGCGGTGGCGCTGGACTGCGCCGTCGCCGCGTCCGTGGGCGCCGCCGTCCCGGAGGTGTCGCCCACCGCGCCGGCCGCCGCGGCCTCCGCGTCCGAGGTGCCGTTGGCCGCCGCGGCGTCGCCGTTGACGACCTCCTCACCGGTGGTCGCACCGGAGTCACCGCCGAAGACCTGGTTGAGGGCCCCGGAGAGCGTGTCGTCGAAGCCGACCTTGTCGCCGAAGGAGACGAGCACCTTGCGCAGCAGGGGGTACTGCGTGCCCGAGGAGGACTGGACGTACACGGGCTGCACGTAGAGCAGGCCGCCGCCGACCGGCAGGGTCAGGAGGTTGCCCTTGATGACCTGGGAGCCCTGCTGGCTCAGCAGGTTGAGGGTCTGGGACGCCGTCGGGTCGGAGTCGAAGGTGTTCTGCACCTGTCCGGGTCCGGAGACGTTCGAGGAGCGCGGCAGCTCGAGGAGCCGCAGCTTGCCGTAGTCCGGGTTCCGCACGCCGGCCTTGCCCGAGGAGGTCTCGGAGTCGACCGCGAGGAAGCCCGTGAGGACGTTCCTGTCGGTGTTGCCGCCGATGATGTAGACGCTGGACAGGGAGAAGCTCGCCTGGTCCTGGTCCGGCATCTTGAGCGTGAGGTAGTACGGCGCCTGCGGCTCGTTGCCGGACTTCGTCGGGTCGTCCGGGACCTTCCAGAAGTCACCGCCCGAGTAGAAGTCTGCGGCGTTGGTGACGTGGTACTTCGCGAGGATCGTGCGCTGGGCCTTGAAGAGGTCCTCCGGGTAGCGCATGTGCGCCATGAGGTCGGCGCTCATCTCGCTCATCGGGGTGATGGTGCCGGGGAAGACCGCGGACCAGGCCTTGAGGACCGGGTCCTCGTCGTCCCACTGGTAGAGCGTGACGGAGCCGTCGTAGGCGTCGACGACGGCCTTGACGGAGTTGCGCACGTAGTTCGACTCGTCCGGGGCGCCCAGCAGCGTGGACTCCTGGTTGGTGCCGTCGGCCGTGACGTCGGAGAGGGACTCGTGCTGCGAGTACGGGTAGTTGTTCGTCGTCGTGTAGCCGTCGAGGATCCAGACGACCCGCTTCGGGGTCTTGGAGTTGCCGTCCGTGTCGACGACGGCCGGGTACGGGTTGCCGTCCAGGGTCAGCCACGGGGCGACCTTGGCGACGCGCTCGGCGGGGTCGCGGTCGTAGAGGATCTGCGAGCCGGAGCGGACCTCGTTGGAGAACAGGATGTTCATCTCCTGGAACTTGGCCGCGTAGAGGAGGCGGTTCCAGGGGTTGGAGATCGACGGGCCGCCGTCACCGGTGAAGGTCGTGTTGACCTGACCGGACTTGGAGGAGTCGTCGGGGTAGTCGAGCTCGCGGGGGCTGCCGCCGTCGTCGCCGCCGACGATCGAGTAGGACGGCGAGTCCTGGCCGAAGTAGATGCGCGGCTCGTAGGTGCCGAGGTCGCCCTGCGAGGGGATGCCGCCCTCCCAGAAGGAGGGGTAGCCGCCGGACGCCACGGTGTTGCCGTAGGCGGTGACGACGCCGTAGCCGTGCGTGTAGACGGTGTGCTCGTTGACCCAGGTGCGCTGCCCGGAGTCGAGGCCGTCGAGGCTGAGCTCGCGCACCGCGATGACGGTGTCGCGCGAGGAGTCCTCGACGTCGTAGCGGTCGACGTTGAGGTTGTTCGCGAAGGAGTAGTACTGCTTGTTCTGCTGCAGCTGGCGGAAGGTCGAGGAGACGAGGTTGGGGTCGAGGAGGCGGATCGACGTCGTCGACTCGGCGTCCTCCTTGAGCTGGCCCGCCTCGGCCGTGGTTTTGGCGTTGTAGCTCGTCGTGTCGACGTCGTCGAGGCCGTAGGCGGCCAGCGTCGCCTTGATGTTGCGCGAGATGTACGGCGACTCGGCGGACTGGGCGTTGGGGTCGACGACGAACTTCTGGATGACCGCCGGGTAGACCGAGCCGATGACGATCGCGGAGACGATCGAGACGACGACGCCGGTCACCGGCAGCTTCCAGGAGCGCGCCCGGATGGAGACGACGAAGAGGACGGCGATGGCCAGGCCGATGGCGGCGAGGATCGCGTTGGCGGGGATGACGGCCTTGACGTCCGCGTAGCCGGCGCCGTCGAACTTCGAGTTCGAGGAGTACAGGGCCGAGTAGCGGCTCAGCCAGTAGCCGCCCGCCTGGAGGACGGAGAAGGTGGCGAGGAAGACCGCCAGGTGCCGCCGCGCCGGGCGAGTGAAGTGCGGGCGCCGGGACACGGAGACCCCGCCGTAGAGGTAGTGGGTCACGAGGCTGGCCACGCCGGCGAAGACGATGACGCGCGAGAGGTAGCCGACGAGCGTCCGGAGCACCGGGAGGATGAAGACGTAGAAGGAGACGTCGATGCCGAACTGCGGGTCCTTCACGCCGAAGGACTGCGAGTGCATCGCCAGGAGGATCTCGCGCCAGCTCGGGACGAGCTCCCAGGCGGCGCCGAGCAGCGCGAGCAGCGCCGGCAGGCCCCAGAGCAGGACGCGGCGCATCGGCTCGATGGCGGTGCGGTAGGACTCGAGGTTGCGGCCGGCCTCGTCGTCGGGCAGGTGGATCTCGCGGTCCTTGTAGGCGCGGGACATCGCGAGGAAGACGGCGGCGAACATGAGGGCGAAGCCGACGACGAAGAGCACCGTCTTCGAGATCCACTCGGTCCAGATGATGCGCGAGAAGCCGAGCTGGTTGAACCAGAGGACCTCGGTCCACGTGTTCGACAGGAAGCCGATGACGAGGGCGAGGGCGACGAGGATCCCGATGGTGAGGGCGAGGGGCCCGGGGCGTCCGCGCTCGGCTCGGGCACCGGCCCCGCCGCGATCGCCTCCGCCGCCGTGGCCGCCGCGCCCGCCGGCGCCGTTGCCGCCCCGGCCGGAGGCGGCCCGCACGGCGCGGGCGGCGTCGGCGCGCTCGCGCACGCCCTCGAAGGGGTTGGATCGGCCTGCGCCGCGCCCCATGCCGAAGACCGCGGCGGGGTCGAAGGCGAAGGGGTTGTCCTCGCCGGCGTCGTCGGCGCCGCGGCGGGCGGAGCGCCCGTCGCGTCCGGTGCGGCCGGAGTCCTCGCTCCGGTCCGCGCGCTCAGCGCGCTCAGCGCGGTCTGCGCGCTCCGCGCTGCCGTGCTCACCCGAGTCGCTGGCGGGCCGCTCGGGCGACCGGCCGGCGTCGGACTGGAAGAAGCCTCCGCGCACACGGTCCTCACGGCTCGTGGCGTCGTCGGAGGAGTGCTCCCCCGCGGCGTCGTCGGGCTGGTCGATGGGCTCGTCGTCGGGCCTGTTCATCACGATCTCGCTCCGTGCTAGGGCCGGTGCGCGGGGCACGCACCGTGTCATCACCGGCACCGGGGCGCCGGTCGCGCTATCGTCCCACAGGTCACGACAGCCACCCAAAAGCCATCCGCTTCCCGGCGCGGGGCCGCGCGGGCGGTTCACGGCGGGCGCAACGCGAGCACCCGCACGGGGCGCGTGGCGGGACCCGCCGCACCCCGGCACGGGTGAGGATGACGGCATGAGCCCCCAGAGCCCCGACTCCTCCGCCGCCCAGCCCGCGCCCCGCTCCAAGCCGCGAGGCGCGCGAGAGAGCGCCCTCGCGCGCGCCGTCGTCGAGCTCGAGGAGCACGTCTCGGGGCTCGGCTGGGACGCCCCCGTCGGCGTCTTCGCCCTCGTGCGCACGGCCGCGGCCCTCGAGACCGACCCCGCCATCGCGGAGATCCTCGACGACGAGGCCCTCGCCGCGGCGCGGAAGGACCCCGAGTCCCTCACCGTCATCGAGCAGGAGGACCTGCCCGGCGCGGCCGACCTCGAGGACCTCCTCGCCCAGCTCGCCTGGCCGGAGTCCGTCGACGGCGTCGCCCTGTCCGTCGAACGGGTCACCCTCCCCGCCCAGGCCGAGGCGGAGGCCGCCGCCATCGAGGCCCCCGAGGAGCGCGTCGCCTACCTCCAGAGCCGCGCCGACCGCGACGACGTCCGGATCGTCGTCGGCGTCCTTCGCTCGGGCGAGTCCTGGTGCGCGATCCGCGCCCGCTCCAAGGACCACGAGCGCTCCGTCGCCCAGGGCGACACGCTCGTCCCGGGGCTCATCAACGCCCTGCGCGCCACCCTGCTCTGAGTCCCGGCGGGGTGCGTCCCCCGCGCCCCGGCACGACGAACGGCCGCCCGACGCTCCTCCTCGAGGAGCGCCGGGCGGCCGTTCGCGTCAGGCGGGCTCGGCCCGTGCGATCAGACGGTGGGCGCCGGGCTCCCGCCCTCGTCGTCCGCGTCGCCGTCCTCATCCGAGGAGGCACCGTCGGCGGCGGCGTCCCCGAGGCCCTCGGGGCTGTTCTCGTCGGCCTCCTGGGCGCCGTCGGCGTAGCCAAGGGTGCCGTCCAGGAGCGAGGCGAGGTCGTCGTCGATCTCGGAGTCGAGGTCCTGCGCGGCGCGCCGCATCGCGAGGAAGTCTTCCGGGTTGGCGAGCTCGGACGGCGTCGGCATGACGTCGGGGTGCTGCCAGAAGGCGTCGCGCTCGGCGTCCCCGACCTCCGCACCGATCGTCTCCCAGAGCTGAGCCGCCTCGCGCACGAGGCGCGGGCGGAACTCGAGGCCGATGAGGCGGGCGAAGACCTGCTCGGCGGCGCCGCCCTGGAGACGGCGACGGCGCACCATCTCGCGCAGGGCGACGGCCCGGGGCAGGTGCGGGATCGTGGCGCGGGCGGTGACGACCTCGACCCAGCCCTCGACGAGCGCGAGCAGCGTCTCGAGCCGCTCGAGGGCCTCGGCCTGGGCCTCGGTCTCCTGCGGGGCGAACATGCCGCCCTCGAGGGCCGCGCGCAGGGCCTCGGGGTCGTTGGGGTCGACCTGGGCGACGGCCTCCTCGACGGCGTCGGTGTCGATGGTGATCTCGCGGGCGTAGGTCTCCACGGCCGCCATGAGCTGGCTGCGCAGCCACGGCACGTGGGCGTAGAGGCGGGCGGCGGCGGCCTCGCGCACGGCGAGGAACATGCGGACCTGGTCCTCGTCGGCCTCAAGCCCCTCCGCGAAGGCCGTGACGTTGGCGGGAACGAGCGCCGTGCCCGGCTCACGGGTGAGGGGCAGGCCGACGTCGGTGGCGGAGACGGACTCGCCGCCGAGCTGTCCGATGGCCTGACCGAGCTGGAGCCCGAAGGCCGTGCCCGCCATGGACCGCATGATCTTCGACAGGGCGCCCATCTGCTGGGTGGCCTGCGCCATCTCCGGCGGGAGCTGCTTCATCTGGCGCTCGAGCGCGCCGGCCAGGGCTGTCGTCGCCGCCTCGGCGACCGGGGCGACGACCTCCTTCCACACGGGCAGGGTGCGCTCGACCCACGTGGAGCGGCTCCAGGCCTCGCGCCCGCCCGGGGCCGGCATGAGGTCGGTGGCAGTGTCGAGCCAGAGGTCCGCCACGGACAGGGCCTGGCGGACCTGGTCGGCGGACCCGGAGGTGATGGTCGGGTCGCCGGTGGCGCGGGCGGTCTGGAGGACGAGGTCCTGCCCCATCTGCCAGTTGACGGGCTCGTCGGAGGAGGCTGCGAACAGCTGCTGGAGCTGGGCGCGCATCGCCATGAGCTGGCCGGGGCTCAGCTCGGACAGGTCGCCCATCCCACTCATGCGGGCGAGCTGGCTGGGGTCGACGCCGGAGGAGCGCAGGGCGTCGACGGCGTCACCCGCCATCTGGGGGCCGAACATCGAGGAGAGCAGCTCCTCGATCTCGTCGAAGGGGTCCTCGCTCATGGGTCCTCCCGGGCCTCGGGGTCTGGTGGGGCGCCCGGTCGTCCGGGTCCCTCAGGGAACAGGAGGATCGTGCCACGCATTCCTGAGCGGGAGCCGTGCGACGCCCGGGAGCGGGTGCGGCGCGCGGACCGGCTGCGGGCTCAGGACGGAGGGTGCCCCACAATGTCCCCCGTGACGCAGCACAGCCCCAGCCCCGACCAGCAGCCCGGTGACGCCACGGGGAGCGGTGACCCGGCCGAGGGCGCCGCGGCCGACTCCGCGTCCGCCGACTCCGCGTCCGCCGACGGCGCGGTGACCGGGCGCGGATCGCTGCGCCGGCACCGCCGTCGGCAGCTGACCGCCCTCGGCGCAGGGGTCGCGGTCGCGTCCCTGGCCGTGGCCGGCGCGACGGTGCCGATCAACAAGGTCATCGAGGCGCCCGGCCCGACGTGGAACGTCCTGGAGGGCTCGACGAGCTCGGGAGGCACGAGCGCGTCCTCGACGGGGACGGCCTCGAGCAGCGCCTCGGGCACCGCCTCGTCGGGCTCCTCCGCGAGCGCCTCGGCCTCCGATTCCTCCGCGATCCTCTCGGTGACGGGCACGCGCACCTACGCCGCCGACGGCGCCCTGCGGATGACGACC
This sequence comes from Actinomyces radicidentis, assembly GCF_001553565.1. Classification (NCBI taxonomy): domain Bacteria; kingdom Bacillati; phylum Actinomycetota; class Actinomycetes; order Actinomycetales; family Actinomycetaceae; genus Actinomyces; species Actinomyces radicidentis. Next base: position 162,690 of record NZ_CP014228.1, read on the forward strand.
GTCTCCGTCATGGGCTGCCCCGGGTACAAGGTCACGGCCTTCGACCTCATCGGCGCGTGGCTGCACTCCGACCGCAGGGTCCTGGACCGCGACGCCGTCTGCCCCTCCTCGATGACCGCCGAGCAGGTCGACGCCGTCAACCAGGCCGAGATGACGAGCTCGCAGGACTCCGCCGTCGTCGCGGCCCTCATGGAGACCGGGCTCGCCAAGTCGATGGTCCTCACCATCGCGCAGGTCGCGGACGGGCAGAAGGACTCCGGCCTCAAGACCGGCGACGTCATCACCTCCGTCACCCCCGACGGCGGGGCGACGACGACGATCACCACCTACGCGCAGCTGCACGACCTCATGCAGACGATTTCCGAGGGCACGAAGGTCACCGTCGGGGTCACCCGCGACGGGAAGGCGACCTCGGCGGCGCTCACCACCCTCGCCCCGTCGAGCGGCGAGCAGACGAGCGGCTCGATGCTGGGCGTGGCCCTGTCCGTGCGGGCTGACTCCGACGTCGACGCGACCTTCGGCCTCTCCGACGTCGGCGGACCGAGCGCCGGCACCATGTTCGCCCTCGGGATCATCGACGAGGTGACCCCGGGCGACCTCACCGGCGGCAAGGACATCGCGGGCACCGGCACGATCAGCGTGTCCGGCGAGGTCGGCGCGATCGGCGGCATCCAGCAGAAGATGGCCGGCGCGAGGGCCTCGGGCTCGGACTACTTCCTGTCCCCGGCCTCCAACTGCGACGAGGTCGTCGGCCACGAGCCGGACGGCATGAGCGTCTACGCCGTCTCCACGCTCCACGAGGCCGTCGAGACGGTCGAGGCGATCGCCGACGGCAAGACCTCGGGTCTTCAGACCTGCGAGGCGGTCCAGGCGGAGGCGAGCGGGACGGCGTCGCCAAGCGCCGGCGCGTCCGCGACGCGCTGAGTTCTCCACAGGCGCTGGTCGGCCCCTCGCGCACGGCGCCACCCGGGTGCGAGGCTCACAGCGGCCGCCTCCCCGCTCCCCCGACCCGGCGGCCGGGAGGTTCCCGTGCGTCTGAGAGGCCAGTCCCCCGTCCTGTGGCGCTCCGAGGGCTCGAGCCAGGTCGGCTCGGAGCCCGGCCTCGCGCTCGTCGTCGACGGTCTCGACGGTCCTGCGCAGCGCTTCCTCGACCGGCTGCCCGTGGAGGAGGCCGACGCCGGTCCCGGCTGGGTGCGGCTCGCCGCCCGCTGGGCGGGGCTCGCCCTCGAGGACGCCGAGCACCTCGTCGCCGACCTCGAGAGCTCCGGAGCCCTCACGCGCTCGGAGACCCCGCGGACCGCCGACGAGCGCTACTGGGACCTCCTGTGCGAGGAGCCGAGGGCGCGGAGCCGGTCACTCACGGAAGCCGTCGTCGGTCTCATCGGCTCCGGGGACCTCGCGCTCGAGGTGGCCTGCCTGCTGGAGGAGGCCGGGGTCGGCTCGGTCCTCGCGCACGACCCGCCGCTGGCGGCGTGGCTCGAGGAGCACCGGCCGGGGCTCGCGGTCCGCGCGCCGGCGGCGACGGTCCCCGACCTGGTCGTCACTCTGGAGGCGCACGTCATCGATCCGGTGCGGGCGCGGGCTCTCGCGCAGGCGGGCGCGCCCCAGCTCCCGGTGACGATCCGGGCGGCGAGCGTGCGCGTGGGCCCGGTCCTGGGCCCGGGCGCTCCGGTGTGCCACGTCTGCCTCGACCTGGCGGAGCGGGACGCGGACCCGGCCTGGCCGGCGGTGGCGACGCAGCTGCGGATGACGCCCGCGCCGCCGACCGAGCGGCTGCTCCTCCACCAGTCGGCGGCCCTGGCCTCGAGGGCGGTGCTGGACGCCCTGCTGGGCGAGCCGTGGTGGGGTCGGAGCATCGAGATCAGCGGACGCGACGCCGTCGGCCTCGAGCGGGAGTGGGATCCGCACCCCGAGTGCCTCTGCTCCTCGGGGCTCGAGGTCGCCGACTCCTGACGGCCCCCTACTGCGCGTCGGCGTCGAGACCGCCGTGCTCGCGCACGATGCGCAGGACGTCGGTCCCGTACTCCTGGAGCTTGACGGCACCGATGCCGCGGATGAGGGAGAGCTGCGGCAGCGCCGTCGGCTTGACGACGGCCACCGAGCGCAGGGTCGCGTCCGCCAGCACCGTGTAGGCGGGCTTGGAGCGCTCCTTGGCGACCCCGGCTCGCCAGGCCCGCAGCTCCTCGAAGAGCGCGACGGTGGAGGGGTCGTTCTCCTCCTCGAACTCGGCGGCGAGCTGCTTGGAACGGGCGCGCTGGCTCGTGCCCGTCGAGCGGGTGCGCGACGCGACGACGCCTGGGTCGTCGGCGGGCCAGATGCCGTCGAGGAAGCGAGAGGGCTTGCGCGAGGCGCGGCCGCCCACGTTGCGGGCGCGCGCGTAGGAGATGACGAGGTGCTCTCGGGCGCGCGTGACGCCCACGTAGAGCAGGCGGCGCTCCTCCTCGATGGCGTCGGGGCCCTCTGCCAGTGAGATGGGCAGAAGCCCCTCGGAGGCGCCGATGAGCAGGACCGCGTCCCACTCCAGGCCCTTGGCAGCGTGGAGGGAGGACAGGGTGACGCCCTCGACCGTGGGGGCGTTCTGGGAGTCGGCGCGCTCCTGGAGCTCGGTGACGAGGCCGTCGAGGTCCGCGCCGCGCTGCTTGGCGAGGTCGTCGGCGAGCTCGACGATCGCGTTGAGGGAGTCCCAGCGCTCGCGCACGGCGCCGCGGGCGCTCGGCGGCTCCTCGTTCCAGCCCTCGCGGGACAGGACCATCCGGGCGTCCTGGCCGAGGTCCCCGGTGAGGCTGGCTCGCTCGGTGCGGGCGGCGGCGCGCAGGACCACCATGGCGCGCTTGACCTCAGGGCGCTCGAAGAAGCGCTCGCCGCCGCGCACGAGGTAGCCGATGCCGGCCTCGGACAGGGCGGACTCGACCGCCTCCGACTGGGAGTTGGTGCGGTAGAGGACGGCGATCTCGGACAGGGGGACGCCGGCGGCCTGCAGGCGCTGGACCTGGGTGACGACCCCGGCGGCCTCGGCGACGTCGTCGTCGTAGGACTCGTAGCGCACGGCGGGGCCGGAGGGCCGCTGGGCGACGAGCTCGACGGCGCCGGCGGGCAGGGCGAGCCGGCCCCCGCCGCGGCGCGAGCGGGAGAGGACGCGGTTCGCCAGGGAGACGACCTGCGGGGTGGAGCGGTAGTCGCGCGAGAGGCGGACGGTGCGGGCGCCGTCGTACCGCTGGGCGAAGTCCGTGAGGAAGCGCGGCGTGGCGCCGGTGAAGGAGTAGATGGTCTGGGAGACGTCGCCGACGACGCAGAGCTGGCGCCGGTTGCCGAGCCAGAGGTCGAGGAGGCGCTGCTGGAGCGGGGAGACGTCCTGGTACTCGTCGACGACGAAGTGCTTGTACTGGCCGCGCACCTGGGAGGCGATGTCCTCGCGGTCGAGGAGGATCCCGACGAGCAGGAGGAGGACGTCCTCGAAGTCGATGACGCCGCGCTCGGTCTTGGCCTCCTCGTAGGCCTCGAGGACGCGGGCGACGGCGGCCGGCTCGAGCCCGCCGACGTCGGTGCGGCCGGCGGCCTGCGCGGCCTGGGCGTAGTCCTCCGGCAGGATCATGGAGACCTTGGCCCACTCGACCTCGGCGGCGAGGTCGCGGACGACCGCCTTGTCCGAGGGCATGCCGAGGCGCCGTGCGGCGGTGGCGACGAGGCCGGCCTTCCAGGGCTGGATCTCGGGAAGGCCGCCGCCGATCGCCGTGGGCCAGAAGTAGCGGAGCTGACGCAGGGCGGCGGAGTGGAAGGTGCGGGCCTGGGCGCCGTGGACGCCCAGGTCCTTGAGGCGCGAGCGCATCTCCCCGGCGGCGCGGGAGGTGAAGGTGACGGCGAGGACCTGGGTGGGCTGGTAGGCGCCGACGGCGACGCCGTGGGCGATGCGGTAGGTGATGGCGCGGGTCTTACCGGTGCCGGCGCCGGCGAGGACGCACAGCTCGCCCTCGAGGTGCTCGGCGACCTCCCGCTGGTCCGGGTCGAGCGCGTCGAGGAGCTCCGCGGGGCTCGGCGGTGCGAGACGCGGGGCGGACGGCTGCTGGTTCGGGGAGGTCTGGCTCATCGTGGTCCCAGCCTGCCACGGCCCGCTGACACGAACCGACGCGCCGAGCGGGCTGGGGAGGCGCGGCTCCGGGGCCCGTCAGCCGCGGATCTCCTCGCCGTACCAGTCCTCGATGAGCATGCGGGCGATCGAGGTTGGGCCGGGCAGGACCACGTCCCCGGCCTCGATGGCGGCGGCGAGCTCGGCGCGCGACAGCACGAGCGCGCCGGTGACCTCCTCCTCGTCGGGGCGGGCGGCGTGCTCGCCGGGCGCGAGGCGGGCGCGGTAGCCGAGCATGAGGGAGCGCGGGAAGGGCCAGGGCTGGGTGGCGACGTGCTCGACGCTCGCGACGCGCAGCCCGGTCTCCTCCTGGACCTCGCGGACGACGGCGGCCTCGGCGGCCTCCCCGGCCTCGACGAAGCCGGCGACGGTCGAGTAGCGGCCCGGGTCCCAGGCGGCGCCGTGGACGAGGACGATCCGGTCGGCGTCGTCGGTGACGGCCATGATGACGGCGGGGTCGGTGCGCGGGAACTGGAGGGCGCCGCAGCCGGTGCAGCGGCGCGCCCAGCCGGCCTCGACGGACTCGGTGCGCGAGCCGCAGAAGGGGCAGTAGCGGTTGCGGGCGTGCCAGGCGGCCAGGGCCGCGGCGGGGGTGGCGAGGCCGGCGTCGTGCGCGGTGAGCTCGTCGCCGACGGCGCGCAGGGCGGACAGCGGGTAGCGGTCGAGGGCGCGGGCGAGGTCGGGGTGCGGGTGGGAGGCGCCCTCGGCGTCGTCGGGCTCGGTGCTCTCGGCCGGGACGACGACGGCGAGCCAGGAGGCGCGGGCGGCGCCGGCGGCCGGCGCCTCGGCGGACTCGCTGCCGAGGTAGAAGGAGTCGAGGCCGGTGGCGTCGACGTCGTCTGCGGTGAGCGGGGCGAGGTGGGGGCGCGGGCGGTCTGGGCGCTCCTGGAAGCCGGTGCGCAGGTGCGCTCGCTCCTGCTCCTCCTCGCCGGTGTCCGCGCCCTCGACGACGTCGTGGGCGGGCTCGTCAGGGCGCGCGTCCACGGGCCAGGAGGGCGGGGTGAGGCCGTTCTCGGGGAGGTCGGGGTGGGAGGCGGGCACGTCGAGGGCGACTCGGCCGCGGGCGTCGACGAGGACGATGCGGGTGGCGGGGTCGGCGGCGAGGCGAGCGAGGAGGTCGGGCTCGCGGCGGCGGGCGGCGTCGCGGTCGACGGTGAGGCGAGACAGGGAGCGGCGGCCGAAGGCGTCCTCGTCCCAGCGGACCGGGTCGTCGACGCGCCACGGGGAGCGGCGGGCGGAGCCCGTGGCGCTACCCGGAGAGGTGCTCGTGGTGGCGGCGTCGGTGAGGTCGTCCCGTGAGGTGCTCATGACCTCACCCTAGGCTTCGGGCATGACCTCCTCCCCCGTCTCCCGGCCCTCGTCGGCGGCCCCGGCGCGCGCCTACCTCGACCACGCGGCGACGGCGCCCCTGCGACCGGAGGTCGTCGGGCAGGTGACGCGGGACCTCGTCGACGGGCTCGCGTCGGGCGGGCGCCCGCGCGCGAACCCGTCCGCGCAGCACGCCTCCGGGCGGCGCGACGGCGCGGCGCTGGCCGAGGCGCGGGCGAGGCTCGCCGGCGCGCTCGGGGTCGACCCGCACGAGGTGCTGCTCACCTCCGGCGGCACGGAGGCGGACGCCCTGGCGGTCACCGGGCGGGTGCTCGCGGCGCGGGCGGCCGGCGTCGAGCGGCCCGGGGTCGTCATCTCACCGCTGGAGCACCCGGCGGTGCGGGACACGGCGCGCGTGTGCGAGGCGCTGCACGGCGCGCGGGTGACCGAGCTCGACGTGGACGCGGCCGGGCGCGTGGACCTGACCTCGGTGGAGCACGCCGTCGGGGCCGGGGGCGTCGCCGTCGTCTCGGTCATGACGGCGAACAACGAGACGGGGCTCGTGCAGGACGTCGCGGGCGTCGTCGAGGCGGTGAGGCGGGCGACGGGAGTGACACGCCCTGGGGAGCCCGGGTACGTCCCTGTCCACTCCGACGCCGTCGCCGCGGTGGGACGCGTCCCGGTGGACGTGCACGGCTGGGGCCTGGACGCGCTGACCCTCACGGGCCACAAGCTCGGGGCGCCGATCGGTGTCGGCGCGCTCATCGCGAGGCGGGACCTCGCTCTCGTCTCCCCGACCGGCGGCGGGAGGCAGGAGCGGGGCCTGCGCTCGGGGACCGCGGACGTCGTCGGGGCGCGGGCGCTGGCGCTCGCTGTCGAGCTCGCCGTGGCGGAGCGGGAGGCGGAGGCTGAGCGGCTCGAGGCCCTGCGCGCGGAGGTGCTGGCTGGGACGACGGCGCTGGAGGGCGTGCACGCGACGCTGCCCGAGGACGCGCCCCACCTGCCGGGGACGGCGCACCTGTGGTTCGAAGACGGTGACACCGAGGCCCTGCTCATGGGTCTGGACATGGCTGGCGTCGACGTCTCGGCGGGGTCCGCCTGCCACGCGGGGGTGACGCAGCCGAGCCACGTCCTCATCGCGATGGGCTTCGACGATGAGTCGGCGCGCTCGACGTTGCGCGTGACCATGGGGCCGACGACGACGGGCGCCGACGTCGAGCGTCTGCTGGCGGCGCTGCCGCGGGCGCTGGAGATGGCGAGGAGGACCCAGGCGGCGAAGCGGCGCTGAGGTAAGCCTTTCGTGAGGATCGGCGGATCGTGTCCTGTGGAGCCCTGCGCACCGCAAGAGCCGCAGGTTCTCCACAGGGAGCCGCCGGACGGTGGCTGCGGGCCGAGAGGTCTCGATATGGTCACGGGGCGCGACCGGCCGCCGGCTCTCCTGGCTCGGGCGGCGGGTCGCGCCCCACACTGCCCGAGATCCCCAACGGTGGAGGTCCCCCGTGCTCCCCTCGTCCCGATCGACCGCCCGCGTCCCGATGTCGACGCCGATGACGACCTCGCCCCGGCGGCGGATGAGCGCCCTGGCCGCGGCGGCGGCGGTGCTGGCCGTGAGCGCGGCGGGGTGCTCGTCGGGCGGGGCGAGCGCGGGAGCCTCGGCGAGCGGGTCCGTGGACCCGTACGACGTGGCCGCGTCCGTGCAGGCCAGCCAGAGCGCGACCGCCTCGGTGTCGCTGTCGCCCGAGGACGCCGCCCTGCGGGAGGCGGCGCTCGCGATGCAGGCTCCGGAGAAGCCGGCGAGGATGGGCGAGAACTCCCCCGAGGGCGCAGTCGCCGCGGCCGAGTACTTCGTCAGCCTGTACCCCTACGTCTACGCGACCGGCGACCTCACCGAGTGGGACGCGATGAGCGAGGACGGGTGCGTCTTCTGCGGGTCGGTGCACGACAACGTCACGGAGCTCCACGAATCCGGTGGGTGGACAGATCCTTGGGTTCTAGATGTGAACAGTCGTGAATATGCGCCGCCGACCGCCGGACATGAATACACAGCAGTGCGGCTCAGCATCACGCAACCGACGACTACTACGCATTCAGGCAAGTCGTCTCCCAAGGTGGGGCAATCCGAGGAAACAGTGCTCACCCTCGCAATGAGGTACGACGGCAACACCTGGTTCGTTGGCGAAGGCGAAACCGAGTGACCTTGCACCTGCTCCTAGCCGTCGGCCTGGCAGCGACCATGATCACCTCCAACCCGTTCGTGCCCGCCGATCCCACTCCTCCACCAAGCCCAGCATCGGAGATTTCCGCTGAGGCTGGAGGCAGCGCGCTCACCATGACCGGCAACTCAGAGTCCGTCCAATGGAGCATCGTCGGCCCAGCAGGCGGGACACCCACAGGCCCCTACTCGAGCCCGAACACTGCGACCGCCCACTTCTCCGGCGCCAGAACCCACTACGTCGGCCCTCGCTCCGAGCTCGAGTCCACCATGTCCGACGCGGGACTCCCCTGCATGACGGCTGCTCAGATCACCGCCTCCGGCGGCGCAGGCAGCGCCGGGTGCGCCCGCGTCGTGCCGACGGGAGCACCGGCCGAGCCCGCGGCAGCGGCTCAACCGGCGGCCGCCGCCGCACCGGCGCCCGAGCCCATCGTCATCACCAGCACCGACGTCTCCCACCTCCTCGTCGACGGCTCCGGCATCACCCGCCAACCACCCGGCAGCCAGGTCCTGGTCAACCTCGACGCCATCGTCTACACCACGGACGACGCGCGCACCCTGACCACCCAAGTCAACGCAACCCCGGTCACCGTCCAGGCGACACCCACGAGCTACACCTGGACCTGGGGCGACGGCACCACCACGACAACCACGGACCCCGGCGCCGCCTACCCCAACCAGACCGTCACCCACCGCTACGCCTCCACCGCCCAGGACGTCACGATCACCCTGACCACCACCTGGACGGCCACCTTCACCCCAGACGGCCAGCACACCCAACCCGTCACCGGCACCATCACCACCACCGACACCACCGCACCCTTCGACGTCGTCCGCACCATCTCCTACCTCACCGACGACGCCGAGGAAGCACAGGGCCACTGAGCCCTGGGCGCTGGGCCGGCCCACCTCGGCGCAGCCCTGTGCCCGAGTCCTCGCCACCCGCACCTCGCCCGTCCGACTAACCCGGCGTTAGGCTGCCCGGGCCCGTGAGCCGACCGAGCCCGGGCAGAAGGGAACCCCGTGCGCGTCCTCGCGGCCCTGTCCGGCGGCGTCGACTCGGCCGTCGCCGCCGCGCGCGCCGTCGACGCCGGCCACGACGTCGTCGGCGTCCACATGGCCCTCACCCGCAACCGCGCCCAGACCCGCTCGGGCTCGCGCGGCTGCTGCTCCATCGAGGACGCGGGCGACGCCCGCTGGGCCGCGGAGATCCTCGGCATCCCCTTCTACGTGTGGGACCTGTCCGAGGAGTTCGAGGCGCGCGTCGTCGACGACTTCCTCGCCGAGTACCGCGCCGGCCGCACCCCCAACCCCTGCGTGCGTTGCAACGAGCGCGTCAAGTTCGACGCCCTCCTCGAGCGCGGCCTCGCCATGGGCTTCGACGCCGTCGCCACCGGCCACTACGCCCGACTCACCGGCGGCGCCGCCTCCGGCCGCCCCGGCGACGAGTCCGGTCTCGCCCTCTCCCGCGCCGCCGACCACGCCAAGGACCAGTCCTACGTCCTCGCCGTCTCCGGACGCCGCGGCCTCTCCCGCGCGCTCTTCCCGCTCGGTGACGCCCCCTCCAAGGCGGAGGTCCGCGCCGAGGCCGAGCGCCGCGGCCTGCCCGTCGCCTCCAAGCCGGACTCCTACGACATCTGCTTCGTCGCCGACGGCGACACCCGCGGTTTCCTCCAGCGCTCCCTCGGCGTCCGGGAGGGCGCCATGGTCTCCCCCGACGGCGAGGTGCTCGGCACCCACGGCGGCTACTTCGGCTTCACCATCGGGCAGCGCAAGGGCCTCGGGCTCACGCACCCGGCGCCTGACGGGCGACCTCGCTACGTCATCGAGACGCGCCCGGAGACCAACGAGGTCGTCGTCGGCCCCGAGGAGCTCCTCTCCCGGTCCGCCGTCGACGCGGACTCCCTCGTCCTCCTCGCCGAGCCCGGCGACGTCGACGGCGCGGTCGGCTGGCCGGACGTCACCGTCCAGGTCCGCGCCCACGGCCGCCCCGTTCCCGCCGAGGTGACGGTGGACGTGGAGCGCGGGACGCTCCACGCGAGCCTGCGCCAGCCGCTGCGGGGCCTCGCCGCCGGGCAGAGCGTCGTCGTCTACGGCGGCGAGTCCGGCGAACAGGTCCTCGCCCAGGCCACCGTCGCCTGAGAGCCTCGCCCCGCGCCCGCTATCGGGGACGGCCGACCGATGAGCACAGACCCGTCGCTGCGTGACTGAGGCTCACCCCAGTCAGGTCAGGCTCAGTTCATTAGGGAAGCCCTTCCATCTGCAAGACGAGCCCTCTCCGAGATGCGAAAACCGCGCGTCACGCAATGAGAGACGTTGATTTTTCGTTGCGATGGCAACGATATGCGTCGCACCGCCCAGCGCGCTCCGCGACTGCTTGCCCCCCCCGGATCTCGGCCCTTAACGTCATTCGCGTCAACTGCTCCGGCAAAGCCCGTCACACGAGAGGAACCGACCATGTCGACCGTCACCGCGATCAAGTCCTGCGCCACCACCACCTGCGCCTTCAACCACGAGGGCTGCACCGCCTTCGCCATCACCGTCGACGGCAAGGGCAGTTGCTCGACGCTCATCAACCTCGACGCCCGCGGCGGGCTGCCTGTCGCCGCGGCCCACGTCGGCGCCTGCCAGCGCCTCGAGTGCGTCCACAACACTGACCTCATGTGCACCGCCGAGGCGATCACCCTCGGCTCCGGCACGGCGGACTGCCTGAGCTACGAGGCTCGCTGAGCACCTCCAGCCGGCTCTGGGCGAGCTCCGGAGCGCCTTCCACGTTGAGAGGGGGTCCGCCCGTCCGGGCGGACCCCCTCTCAACGTGCCTTCGCTCCATCGTCACAGGGCCTCGTCCAGGTCGGCAGGCTCGTCAACCCCGGCGCAGCTGGGCGACCAGGACGTCCTGCACGCAGTCACGCAGGAAGGGTTCCACCTCGCAGGCACGGCGCGTCCCTGCGGGAAGAGCGACCTGGATCGTCTCGACGCAGGTCGTCGAGACGTGCATGAGGGTGACGCCCTCGGGCGCGATATCAGCGCACAGGACCCGCCCGTGCAGCGACGGGCACAGGCCCTCGACGGGGCGGTGCGAGCACAGGCTGCCCGCCAGCGCTCCCTCGACCACGCCCTCGCACAGGAGCGTGAGCGCCGTGTTGCCGAGGTCTCGGACCTCCTCCTGAGCGCTCAGGATGTCGGTATCGCTCCAGATGAACCCCGCCGAGTCCGGGGTGAGCAGATCGGACAGGTCATGCCCCGAGACACCGTGGAGGTCGTGGACCATGACGCGCTCGGTCCTCACCACGCCGAGCCGACCGCCGGGGGCCCGGGCGATCTCGCCGAGACTCAGGAGGGGGTCCTCCCCCGTGATGGGGCAGTGGCATCCGGCCGCCCGCCCCTCGAGAACCTCAGCGGCCTCGTCGGCGCCGAGCCAGGTCAGCACGCCGAGGAGGTGGGCCGTCGCCGTCGTCACGCGGACGCTGGCGTCGGCCGACTCCAGACGCACGTCCAGGCGGACCTCGCTCGGCCGCTCAGCACCCACGACGCTCAGCGGGTGCGTCGGAGGCGGGCACGCCGCGACGAGCACCCGGCCGGTGCGATCGAGGGCGTGGACGACGGCGAGGGCGTCGGCTCCGGGGTACCGGTACGCGGTCACCTCCGCGGCCCCGCTGCCGGCGAGAAGTCGCCGTGCCATGCGGCGTGACGCGATGGGATGCACGGGGCCCGTGCCGCGGTCGCTCATGGGTTTCTCCTACCCTCAGGGACTGAGGGAAGGCTAACCTCATTCGCCGAGCGCGGCCAGCCCGTCCGGGGTGGGCGAGGGCGCTCAGCCTCGCAGGCGGGCGAGCTCCTCGACGAGCTGGGGCACGACCTCCGTGACGTCGCCGACGACGCCGAAGTCCGCCATCTCGAAGATCGGCGCCTCGGAGTCGTCGCAGACCGCGACGATCGTCCCGGCGCCCTGGATGCCGGAGGTGTGGTGCACCGCTCCGGAGACGCCGAGACCGATGTACAGGCGCGGCGCGATGGAGGATCCGGTCTGACCGACCTGGGCGGACCGCTCGATCCAGCCCTCGTCGCAGGCGACGCGGGTCGCGCCGACGGCGGCGCCGAGCGGGTCGGCGAGCGAGTGGACGAGGTCGAAGTCGCCGTCGACACCGCGCCCGCCGACGACGACGGTGCGCGCCTCGGTGAGGACCGGGCCGGAGGCGGCCGTGGAGGCCTCGCGGGACACGAGCCGGACGGCGAGGGCCTCAGGGGTGAGGACGACGTCGAGCGGCTCCACGGCGAGCGGCGCGGCGCCCTCCTCGACGCGCGCCTCGAAGGCGCCGGGGCGCACGGCGACGACCGGCGTCCGGCCGGCCGCCGGGGTCACGGAGATCGTCGTCGACCAGGAGCCGGACAGGACGAGCTTGCTCGCGCGCAGCTCGCCGCCGACGACCTCGAGCTCGGCGGCGTCGGAGGTGGCGGCGGAGTCGAGGAGGACGGCGGCGCGTCCGGCGAGCTCCTTGCCGCGGTAGTCGGAGACGACGAGCGCGGCGGCGGCGCCGGTGGCGCGCGCGGCGGAGACGAGGGCGTCGGCCGAGGCGGCGGTCTCGGCCTCGTGCCCGGCGAGGTCCGCGGTGAGAAGGCGGGTGGCGCCCGCGCCCGCGAGGGCCGAGGAGGTCGTGGCCCCCGGCGTGCCGAGGACGAGGGCGACGACGTCGCCGCTCGTGAGGGTCCGAGCGACGCTGAGGAGCTCGAGGGAGGGGCCGGTGGGCCGGGCGTCAGTGGCCGCGGCGGCGTCGGGGTGCTCGCCCTGCCCCTCGAGGTCGACGAGGACGAGGACGGGCTCGGAGAGGGGCGCGGAGGTGGTGGGTGCGTCGGTCATGGTGTCGTTCTCTCTCCCGCTCAGACGAGCTTGTTCTCGACGAGCCAGGCGGCGAGCTCGCGCCCGGCCTCCCCGGCGTCGGTGCGGATGGTGCCGGCCTCGCGGGCGGGGCGCTCCTCGGAGGAGACGACGGCTATGGCGGGGACGCCGCCGGCGAGGTCGAGGTCGGCGAGGCTCAGCTCGTCGAGCGGCTTCTTCTTGGCGGCGCGCATGGCTGCGAAGTTGGGGTAGCGCGGCTCGTTGGCCTGGTCGGTGACGGAGACGAGCGCCGGCGTGGGGGCGGTGAGCACCTCGCGGGTGGTGCCGACGGCGCGGGTGACGGTGAGTCCGCCCGCCTCGTCGACCTCGACGCCCGTGGCGAGAGTGAGGGCGGGGACGCGCAGCGCGGCGGCGAGCGCCCCAGGGAGCATGGAGGTCATGGCGTCGAGCGAGGCCATGCCGGTGATGACGAGGTCGACGTCGCCGATCCCCTCCTCGCCGGGCTCGACGCTGCCGATGCGGCGGATCGCGGCGGCCAGCGTGCGGGCGGTGGTGACGACGTCGGAGCCGGCGAGCTCGTCGTCGCTCACGAGGACCGCGGAGTCGGCGCCCATCTGGAGAGCGCGGCGCAGACCGTCCTCGGCGTCCTCGGGACCCATGGTGAGGGCGACGACCTCGCCGCCGAGGTCCTCGGCGAGGGAGACGGCGGCCTCGACGGCGTTCTCGTCGAGCTCGTTGAGGACGTCGTCCTCGCCGCGGACGAGACGGCCGCCCTCGAGCCAGCGCTCGGACTGCACGTCGGGGACGTGCTTGATGCAGACCACGATTTTCATGCGGCCAAGGTTGCCATATATGGCGGCGCGTTCCAGCGGCGTTCGGGATGGTGAGACGGATGGAACGGCGTCGTCACTGCTCGGAGCGCGTGAGCACGGCCCCGTGACCACCCTGTGACGCACGTGCGTCATCTCGCGTTGCCCACCACGGTGCCGCCCGTGACAATGCCCCCATGCCCACGCAGACCGCCGTCGAGCCCGCCCTGACCGGCTCCGAGGACGCCCGGGACCTCACCCGCCTCGGTGCCACGCCCGTCGAAGGCGGCACCGACTTCGTCGTCGTCTCCCCCCACGCCGACGCCGTCGACCTCTGCCTCCTCGACCTCGACGACGACGGGCGCGTCACCGGCGAGCACCGCACCGGCACGCACCGCCACGCCCGCGGCGCCTGGAGCGTCCACGTCCCGGGCGTCGGCCCCGGCCAGCGCTACGGCTACCGCGTCCACGGGCGCTGGGACCCCGCCGAGGGCCTCCTGTTCAACCCCCGCAAGCTCCTCCTGGACCCCTACGCCCGGGCGATCGACGGCGCCCCCGAGCTGAGCCCCGAGCTCTACGCCCACGCCGTCGACGACTCCCTGGCCCCCACCGCGCAGCCCCTCGAGCCCTCCGCGCTCGACTCCCTCGGGCACGTCGCCCTCGGCGTCGTCACCGACGAGCCCTTCCCCGTCGTCCCCGGCCCCCGCGTCCCGGCCGAGCGCGTCGTCGTCTACGAGACCCACGTCAAGGGCCTCACCATCAACATGCCGGGCGTCCCGCCCGAGCTGCGCGGCACCTACGCGGGCCTCGCCCACCCCTCGACCGTGGAGTACCTGCGCTCCCTCGGCGTGACGACCATCGAGCTCCTGCCGATCCACGCCTCCTTCTCCGAGGCCTTCCTCTTGCAGAACGGTCGCCGGAACTACTGGGGCTACTCGACCCTGTCCTACTTCGCGCCGGAGCCCTCCTACGCGACGGAGGCGGCGCGCGCGGCCGGCCCGCGGGCGGTCCTCGACGAGGTCCGCGGCATGGTCTCGATCCTCCACGAGGCCGGCCTCGAGGTCGTCATGGACGTCGTCTACAACCACACCTGCGAGTCGGGCGTCATGGGGCCGACGCTCTCGCTGCGCGGCCTGGACAACCTCGAGTACTACCTGCACGCACCCACCAGGCCCGCGCAGTACGTCGACGTCACGGGCACCGGCAACACCGTCGACTTCCGCTCGACGCGCGCCGTCCAGCTCTGCCTCGACTCGCTGCGCTACTGGCACGAGCACGTCGGAGTCGACGGCTTCCGCTTCGACCTGGCGGCGACCTTGGGCCGCAACGCCGCGGAGTTCCAGGCCCGTCACCCCCTCCTCATCGGGATGGCCACCGACCCCGTCCTCCAGGACGCCACGCTCATCGCAGAGCCCTGGGACGTCGGCCCGGGCGGCTGGCGCACGGGCGAGTTCCCCGAGCCCTTCCACGACTGGAACGACCGCTACCGCGGCACCGTGCGCTCCTTCTGGCTCCACGACGCCTCCGAGCTGTCCAAGAGCCGCCCCGGCATGGACCTGCGCGACCTCGCGACCCGCCTGGCGGGCAGCGCGGACCTCTTCGGCCACGGCGAGTACCCGGGCGGGCGCGGTCCGCTCGCGAGCGTCAACTTCGTGACCGCCCACGACGGCTTCACGCTGCGCGACCTCGTCTCCTACGACTACAAGCACAACCTCGCCAACGGCGAGGACAACCGCGATGGCACCGACGACAACCGCTCCTGGAACCACGGCTTCGAGGGTCCCGCCACGGACTCCGCCCTCGAGCTCGGGATGGACCTGGGCCCCATCGAGGTCCTGCGCCGCCGCTCCTCGCGCAACGTGCTCGGCACCCTGCTCGTCTCCGCCGGCACGCCGATGATCCTGGGCGGCGACGAGCTGGGCCGCTCCCAGGAGGGCAACAACAACTCCTACTGCCAGGACTCCCCGATCTCCTGGTACGACTGGAACCTCGCCACCTGGCAGCGCGACCTCATCGCCACGACCCGCTACCTCACGCGCCTGCGCGCCGAGCACCCGGTCATGCGCCCCACCGAGTTCGCGACGGGGCGCGTCGCCGAGGGCGACGCGATCCGCGACCTCGCCTGGTACCGCGCGACGGCGGAGGAGATGGACGCGGAGGGCTGGCACGACCCCTTCACCCGGGTCGTGCAGATGCTGCGCTCCGGCCAGGGCGACGACGACGACCTCCTCGTCATCATCAACGGCTCCCTCGACCAGTGCGACGTCACCCTCCCCGAGGGGCGCGGCACGGACTGGCACCTGGCCTGGGACTCCACCTGGGCGGTGCCCCGCCCACACACCTCGGCCTTCGCGCTGGCCCGTCGCGTGCGCCGCGGCAGCAGGGCCTCGGACGTCCCCGTCGCCCCCGAGCGCGCCCGCGCCGCACGCTCCGGCGCCACGGACTGCCGCCAGGACCGCCCGGGGGACACGACGACGATGGACCCGCTATCGATGAGGATCTACCTCTCGGGCGAGGAGCTGCGCGCCGCAGAGGCGCCGACGACGTCGCCGGCCGTCCGGACGCGCTGACCGCGCCAGGGCCCCGCGGGGGCTCCGCTCCGGGCGCTCGGGCCCCTCATCGCCCTCCCCTAGGATGGGCGCCATGACGCAGTCCCCCGAGACCCCCACCTCCTCCAAGGCCGAGGAGGCGCTCGCCAACGCGACGAACGACGCCTCCCTCGCCCGCTCCATCGCCCGCTCCGCCGAGATCGAGGCCGACCTCGACGTGAACCCCGGCCGCTACCGCATGCTCACGGGCGTGCGCCCCACGGGCAACATGCACCTGGGCCACTACTTCGGCACGATGCGCTCGTGGCAGCCGATCCAGGACCGCGGCGTCGACACCTGGATCCTCGTGGCGGACTACCAGGTCATCACCGACCGCGACGGCGTCGGCCCGATCCGCGAGCGCGTCCTGTCCCTCGTGGCGGACACGCTGTCCGTGGGCGTCGACCCGGAGCGGTCCACGATCTTCGCCCACTCCGCGGTGCCGGCCGAGAACCAGCTCATGCTGCCCTTCCTCTCGCTCGTCTCCGAGTCCGAGCTCCACCGCAACCCGACGGTCAAGGCCGAGCTCGAGGCCACCGACGGCCGCGCCATGACGGGCCTCATGCTCACCTACCCGGTCCACCAGGCCGCGGACATCCTCTTCTGCCAGGCGAACCTCGTGCCCGTCGGCAAGGACCAGCTCCCCCACCTCGAGCAGGCCCGCCTCATCGCCCAGCGCTTCGACAAGCGCTACGGCCGCGCGGACAAGAAGCACCCCGTCTTCCGCCGTCCCGAGGCCCTCCTGGGCGAGGCCCCGCTGCTGCTCGGCCTGGACGGGGAGAAGATGAGCAAGTCCCGCGGCAACACCATCGAGCTGCGGATGACCGCCGACGAGACCGCCAAGGCCCTCAAGAAGGCGAAGACGGACTCCAACCGCGTCATCACCTACGACCCGGAGAACCGCCCCGAGGTCTCCAACCTCCTCATGCTCGCCTCCCTGTGCGGCGCGGGCGCCCCGGAGGAGATCGCCGAGCGCATCGGCGACGGCGGCGCCGGCACCCTCAAGAAGGTGACGACGGAGGCCGTCAACGAGTTCTTCGCCCCGATCCGCGCCAAGCGCGCCGAGCTCGTCGCCAACGAGGACTACCTCGTCTCCGTCCTCCATGAGGGCAACGCACGCGCCAACGCGGTCGCCAACGAGACTCTCGACGCCGTGCGCTCCGCCATGCACATGAGCTACTGAGCCGCCGCGCACCGGCGGCCCGGCACGACGTCGGCCCGCCCCGCCGCCACCGTGCGGCGGGGCGGGCCGACGTCGTGCCGGGCCGCGAGGGGGCACTCCCCCGCCCGCGGGTTGCGCCAGGGCGATATGCGGCCGAGGGACGGGATCCTGCGCCCCCTCGGTGTGACTCGCACCGCCCATCCCAGTACCCTGGGTCTGTGACCCCGAACACGACAGGCCCCCAGCCCGAGACCACCCGAGCCGCTCAGGAGAGCGCTGCGACGCGCACGGGGCGGGCTCCCGCACCCGCCCCCTTCTCCCTCATCGGCCGCATCCCCGTGACCGAGGTGTCGCCCGTCGTCGAGGACGGGCGCTGGCCCGCCAAGGCCGTCCCCGGCGAGGCCTTCCCGGTCCGCGCCACCGTCTTCCGCGAGGGCCACGACCGCTTCGGCGCCACCGCCGTCCTCGTCCGCCCCGACGGCACCGAGGGCCCGAGCGCCCGCATGCACGAGTACGCGCCCGGCCTCGACCGCTACGAGGCCCGCCTCGCCGCGGACGCCCCTGGCGACTGGGGCATCCGCGTCGAGGGCTGGTCCGACCCCTACGCCACGTGGGAGCACGACGCCGGCATCAAGGTCCCGGCGAACGTCGACGTCGAGCTCATGCTCGAGGAGGGCGCCCGCGTCCTCGAGCGCGCCGCCGCCGTCCCCGGCCGCGACGACGAGGACGCCGCCGTCCTCACGCGCGCCGCCGCCGCCCTGCGGGACACCGGCCTCGACGCCGCCGACCGCCTCGCCGCCGGCCGCTCCGCCGAGGTCGTCGAGGCGCTGGACCGCCTCCCCCTGCGCGACCACGTCTCGCCGTCGGCCACCTACCCGCTCCAGGTGGACCGCAAGCGCGCCCTCTACGGCTCCTGGTACGAGGTCTTCCCCCGTTCGCTGGGCGCTACCCGCGCCGAGGACGGCACGATCGTCCCCGGCACCCTGCGCAGCGCCGCCGAGCGCCTCGACCGCATCGCCACCATGGGATTCAACGTCCTCTACCTCACCCCGATCTCCCCGATCGGCGTCACCAACCGCAAGGGCCGCAACAACACGCTCAACGCCCAGCCCGGCGACCCGGGCTCCCCCTACGGCATCGGCTCGGCCGACGGCGGCCACGACGTCATCCACCCCGAGCTCGGCACCTTCGACGACTTCGATGCCTTCGTCGAGCGCTCGCGCGGCCTCGGCATGGAGGTCGCCCTCGACCTCGCCCTCCAGTGCTCCCCCGACCACCCGTGGGTCGCCGAGCACCCCGAGTGGTTCACCGTCCTGGCCGACGGCTCCATCGCCTACGCGGAGAACCCGCCGAAGAAGTACCAGGACATCTACCCCCTCAACTTCGACAACGACCCCGAGGGCATCTACCAGGCGATCCTCGAGGTCGTGCGCACCTGGATCAGCCACGGGGTGACGATCTTCCGCGTCGACAACCCGCACACGAAGCCCCTCGTCTTCTGGCAGCGCCTCCTCCGCGAGGTCCGCTCGACCAACCCCGAGGTCCTCTTCCTCGCTGAGGCCTTCACGCGGCCCGCCATGATGCGCACCCTGGGCAAGATCGGCTTCCACCAGAGCTACACCTACTTCGCGTGGCGCAACACGAAGGAGGAGCTCACCGACTACCTCGTCGAGCTCTCCCAGGACACGGCCCCCGTCCTGCGCCCCGCCTTCTGGCCGACGACGCACGACATCCTCACGCCCTTCATGACCAACGGGAAGGTGCCGGCCTTCAAGCTGCGCGCCGTCCTCGCGGCCACGCTGTCCCCCACGTGGGGCGTCTACTCCGGCTACGAGCTCGCGGAGTCCACGCCGCGACCGGGCTACGAGGAGCAGATCAACAACGAGAAGTACGAGATCAAGCGCCGCGACTTCGGGGCCGCCCGCGCCAACGGGATCGAGGAGCTGCTCACCCGGCTCAACGCCTCCCGCGCCGCGCACCCCGCCCTCCAGCAGCTGCGCGACATCTGGTTCCACGGCACGAGCGACGACTCCCTCATCGCCTACTCCAAGCGCGTCGACGCCGAGTACTCCCCCACGGGCGAGGAGGACGTCGTCCTCACGGTCGTCAACCTGGACCCGCACAGCGCCCACGAGGGCGGCGTCCACCTCAACCTCGAGCAGCTCGGCCTGCCCGCCGGCACGGACGGCTCGCAGCCCGTCATCCGGGTGACGGACGAGCTCACCGGCTGGGTCTTCGACTGGTCGGGCAGCAACTACGTCCGCCTCGACCCCTCCGAGGGCCGCGTCGCCCACGTCTTCCACGTCCAGCGGCTCTGAGGCCGTCCGGGCCGGGCTCCTGCCCGGGCCCGCCGGCGGTCTCCGGCTCACCCGGCGGCCCCGCGCACCGCGCGACGCTGTCGGGCCGGGGCGCCGCACCCCTCACCGACCGCACGCCACCCACGAGAGGCACAACCACGTGACCACCCCCACCGAGCACAACGCCACGACGAGCACCCCGGAGGTCCTGCCGACCGCCGTCGTCCCCGCTCCCGCCGTCCTCGAGGGCGAGACCTACGGGGCCGCACCGGCCGCCCTGCCGCGCGTCATCCCCGGCATCCCCGCCGTGCCGCCGCAGCCGCACCCGGGCCTGTCCGCGGACCGCGAGTGGTACCGCACCGCCGTGTTCTACGAGGCGCTCCTGCGCTCCTACGCGGACTCCACCGGCGACGGCACGGGCGACTTCGTCGGGCTGACCACCCGCCTGGACTACCTCGCCTGGCTCGGCGTGGACGCCATCTGGATCCCGCCCTTCTACCCCTCGCCCATGCGCGACGGCGGCTACGACATCGCGGACTACACCGGCATCGACCCCAAGTACGGGACGATGGAGGACTTCCGCGAGCTCGTCCACCAGGCGCACCAGCGCGGCATCCGCATCGTCATCGACATGGTCCTCAACCACACGAGCGACGAGCACCCCTGGTTCCAGGCCTCCCGCTCCGACCCGGACGGCCCGTACGGAGACTTCTACGTCTGGTCCGACGACGACACCCGCTACGACGGGACGCGCGTCATCTTCGTCGACACCGAGGAGTCGAACTGGGCGTGGGACACCGAGCGGCGCCAGTTCTACTGGCACCGCTTCTTCTCCCACCAGCCCGACCTCAACTTCGACAACCCCGCCGTCGTCGACGCCGTCCTCGACGTCGTCCGATTCTGGGCGCGCACCGGCGTGGACGGCTTCCGCCTCGACGCGATCCCCTACCTCATCGAGCGCGAGGGGACGAGCTGCGAGAACCTTCCGGGCACCCACGAGGTCATCGCGACTCTCACCGAGATGCTCGACCGCGAGTTCCCCGGCACGATCACCCTCGCCGAGGCGAACCAGATGCCCGACGACGTCGTGGAGTACTTCGGGACCGCGGAGCGCCCCGAGTGCACCATGTGCTTCCACTTCCCCGTCATGCCCCGGATCTTCCGGGCGCTGCGCGAGGAGTCCGGCGTCGCGATCCGCGACATCCTCGCCGAGACCCCGGACATCCCGACGCACGGCCAGTGGGGGACCTTCCTGCGCAACCACGACGAGCTCACCCTCGAGATGGTGAGCGACGAGGAGCGCGACCTCATGTACGGCTGGTACGCCGAGGAGGACAGGATGCGCGCGAACGTCGGCATCCGCCGGCGCCTCGCACCGCTCATCGACGCCTCCCGCGCCGAGACCGAGCTCATCAACGCCCTCCTGCTGTCCCTGCCCGGCTCGCCGTGCCTCTACTACGGCGACGAGATCGGCATGGGCGACAACATCTGGCTCGTGGACCGCGACTCCGTGCGCACCCCCATGCAGTGGGACGACTCCCCCAACATGGGCTTCTCTACGGCAGTCGACCCGGGCGCCCTCACCCTGCCGCTCATCCAGCGGCCCGGCTACGCGCACCTGAGCGTCCAGACCCAGCTGCGCCGACCCGACTCTCTCCTGCACTGGACCCAGCGGGCCCTCCACGTGCGTCGGGCCCACCCTGTCCTCGGCCGCGGGGCCTTCGAGGCCCGCGACGTCTCGGACGACTCGGTCCTAGCCCACACCCGCACCGACTTCCTCCCGGTCCCGGCCGGGCAGGAGCCCGAGACGATGCTCTGCGTCGCCAACCTGGCCAACGCGCCCCGCTCGGTGACGATCGAGGTCCCCGACCTCGCCGGCCGGGCGACGCGCGACGTCATCGGCGGCGCGGACTTCCCCGCCGTCAGCGACGACGGCCGGATCACCCTGACCCTGGGCGCCCGCGGCTACTACTGGCTCTCCGTGAGCCCCGCCGGCGCCGACCAGCCCGGGACCGCCCCGGGCGAGCACGAGGCCGCGACCGCGGCCGGAGAGGAGGCCTGATGACCTCGACCGTCCCCGCACCCTGGCCCTCCACCGAGACGCTCCTGCACGACCTGCACCCCTGGTTGCTCGAGCGCCGGTGGTTCCCCCTCAAGGGCGACGCCGCACCCGCGCCCGGCACCCTCAACCTCGTCGCGGACCGCGACCTGGGCGACGGCGTCCACGACCTCCTCATCGAGGCGCCACGCGGCGACGCCGCCGGCACCTCGGTGCTCGTCCACGCCCCGCTCGTCGCCGTGCCCACCGGGTCGCTGGCGGACTTCCGCGTCGACGGCGAGGCGGCTGAGAACGCCGGCCTCGTCCTCGACGACGCCAGCGCCGAGCTCGTCGACGGCCCGCACCACCCGGGCTTCTGGCGCGCCTGGGCCGCCGCCGCCGAGGCCGCCGGCACGGTCATGCGCCCCGAGCACGCCCGCGCGATCGCGCAGCGCGCCCACCGGCTCAGGGTGACCACCGGCGAGCAGTCCAACACGAGCGTCATCCTGCCCGCGCCCCTCGAGGACGCCCCCACCGGGGGAGCAGAGGACGAGGGCACGACCGACCTCATCGTCAAGGTCTTCCGCGTCCTCGCCGCCGGCCGCAACCCCGACGTCGAGGTCTCCGTCGCCCTCGCGAAGGACGGCTGGGACCGCGTCCGCACGCCCGTCGCCTGGTCCACCCTGACCTGGATCGACCCGACCGGCGCGGAGGTCGAGGCCGACTCCGCGGTCGCCACCACCTTCGTGCCGCGCGCCGACGACGGCTTCGAGCTCTTCTGCGAGCTCGCCCGCTCCGACGACGGCGAGGACGGTGCCCGCCGCCGCCAGGCCCTCGAGCTGGCCGCGGACCTGGGCATCACGACCGGCCAGATGCACGAGCACCTCGCCGCCGCGCTCGGCACGAGCGAGCCCGCCTCGCCCGCCGAGCTGGCCGCCGACCTGCGGGGCCGCGCCGACTGGGCGCTCGCCGAGGTCCCCGACCTGGGCGTGCGCGTCCCCGGCCTCGCCGACGGCGTGAGGGCCGTCCTGGCCGAGCTCGCCGAGCTGCCCCGTCTCGAGACGGCGACCCGCGTCCACGGCGACTACCACCTGGGCCAGACGCTCCACGAGGTCGGCGGCGAGGGCCGCTGGTACGTCCTCGACTTCGAGGGCGAGCCGCTGCGCCCGCTCGCCGAGCGCTCCGAGCCCGATCAGCCCCTGCGCGACGTCGCGGGCATGCTGCGCTCCTTCGACTACGCGGCCGCCGTCGGCGGCGTCGCCGACGCGGGCTGGCTCCCGGCCGTCCGCGACGCCTTCATGCGCGGCTACCGCGCCACCGTCCCCGTCGACGGCGAGGAGGACGCGCGCGTCGCCGCCGTCGAGCTCGCCGCCCTCGAGCTCGACAAGGCCCTGTACGAGGCCGTCTACGAGGCCCGCAACCGCCCCGACTGGATCGGCATCCCCGTGGGCGGGCTGACCGCGATCCTCGCCTCCGCCCCCGCGGCCGGGCCGCGGACCGCCACCGACGACGCGCCCGCGCATGACGCGCCCGCAAACGGCCGCCAGGCCGACCCCGAGCATGGGAGAGTTGCCAGCATGACCGACGTCACCCCCTCCCCGACCCCCTCCGCTGTCCACGTCGACCCCTGGGTCCTCGCGGACATCGCCTACGGGCGCTACTACAACCCGCACGAGGTGCTCGGCGCCCACGTGGGCGAGGGCGGCGTCACCGTCCGCACCGTGCGCCACCTCGCCGACGCCGTCGCCGTCGTGACCCCGGCCGGGACCTTCCCCGCCGAGCACGAGCAGGACGGCATCTGGGTCGCCGTCCTGCCGGGCGACACCGTCCCCGACTACCGCGTCCAGGTCACCTACGGCGACGAGACGACCACCGTCGACGACCCGTACCGCTTCCTGCCGACGCTCGGCGAGATGGACACCTACCTCATCGCCGAGGGCCGCCACGAGGAGCTGTGGGAGGTGCTCGGCTCGCACGTCAAGCGCTACTCGGGCGACATGGGCGAGGTCGAGGGCACCGCCTTCGCCGTGTGGGCCCCGAACGCCCGCGCCGTGCGCGTCGTCGGCGACTTCAACTACTGGGACGGCACCGCCACCCCGATGCGCTCGCTGGGCTCCTCCGGCGTCTGGGAGCTCTTCATCCCGGGCGTCGCCGCCGGCGCCCGCTACAAGTACGAGATCTGCTACAACGACGGCTCCTGGCACCAGAAGGCCGACCCGCTGGCCCGCGCCAACGAGGTCCCGCCGGCCACCGCCAGCGTCGTCACCGACTCCGAGTACGCCTGGGGCGACGACGAGTGGATGCGCGCCCGCACCGAGCGCGACCCGCACAACGGCCCGGTCTCCGTCTACGAGGTCCACCTGGGCTCGTGGCGCCAGGGGCTGGGCTACCGCGGCCTGGCCGACGAGCTCGTCCCCTACGTCCAGGAGGCCGGCTTCACGCACGTCGAGTTCCTCCCGGTCGCGGAGCACCCCTTCGGCGGCTCCTGGGGCTACCAGGTCTCCGGCTACTACGCCCCGACCTCGCGCTTCGGCACCCCGGACGACTTCCGCTACCTCGTCGACCGCCTCCACCAGGCCGGCATCGGCGTCATACTGGACTGGGTCCCGGCCCACTTCCCCAAGGACGACTGGGCTCTCGGCCGCTTCGACGGCACCCCGCTGTACGAGGACCCGGACCCGCAGCGCGGCGAGCACCCCGACTGGGGCACGTACATCTTCAACTTCGGGCGCAACGAGGTCCGCAACTTCCTCGTCGCCAACGCGCTGTACTGGCTGGGAGAGTTCCACGCCGACGGCCTGCGCGTCGACGCCGTCGCCTCGATGCTCTACCTGGACTACTCGCGCGACGAGGGCCAGTGGCACCCGAACCAGTTCGGCGGCCGCGAGAACCTCGAGGCCATCAGCTTCCTCCAGGAGGCCACGGCCACCGCGTACCGCAAGAACCCCGGCACCATGATGATCGCCGAGGAGTCCACCGCCTGGCCGGGCGTCACCGCCCCGACCGAGTACGGCGGCCTAGGCTTCGGCCTCAAGTGGAACATGGGGTGGATGAACGACACCCTGCGCTACATGGCGGAGGAGCCCATCAACCGCCGCTACCACCACGGCGAACTGACCTTCTCCCTCGTGTACGCCTTCTCCGAGCAGTTCGTCCTGCCGCTCAGCCACGACGAGGTCGTGCACGGCAAGGGCTCCCTGCTCTCCAAGATGCCGGGCGACGCCTGGCAGGAGCTGGCGAACCTGCGCGCCCTGTACGCCTACCAGTGGTCGCACCCGGGCAAGCAGCTGCTCTTCATGGGCCAGGAGTTCGGCCAGGGCGCCGAGTGGAACGCCGACAACTCGCTGGACTGGTGGATCCTGGACGACCCGGGCCACCAGGGCCTGCTCAAGCTCGTCACGGACCTCAACGCCTTCTACAAGGACTCCCCGGCGCTGTGGGCGGACGACTTCTCGCACCGCGGCTTCGAGTGGATCGAGGCCGGCGACGGAGACCACAACGTCCTGTCCTACCTGCGCAAGGGCACCGGCCCCGACGGCCACGGCGACCTCGTCGTCGCAATCGTCAACTTCGCCGGCACCCCGCACGAGGGCTACCGGGTCGGCCTGCCCTTCGCGGGCGGCTGGGACGAGGTCATCAACACCGACGCCCCCGAGTACGGCGGCTCCGGCGTGACGAACCAGGGTCACGTCGAGGCCGAGGAGCTCCCGTGGAACGGCCGCCCGGCGTCCGTGACGCTGCGCGTTCCCCCGCTCGGCGCCGTCTTCCTGCGGCCGAGCCGCGACTGACGCCGATCGCGCCCTGAGGCAAGACCACGGCGGTCCAGGGGCGGGCACCGCGTTCGGCGGTGCCCGCCCCGTCGCGTGCGCGCGGTCCTCTCGCACGGGGTGCCGGCCGAGCCCTGCGCGGCCCGCGCCGGCCACCCGCGAGCGACGTGGCTGCGGCTCGCCCGCGCGTCTCGCGCGTGGCCCGAATGACAGGCGGCTTCCAGCCGGGGCACAGCGGTCTTCGATAGGGTCGAGTCGTACGCGCGATGACGGGACGGACGGCCTTGAGCGCGCCCCTCCGCCGCGTCGTATGCTGTGAACGTTGCTGCAAGACCTTGCAGAGTGAGTCCCCGAACCCATGACAAGGGAAGAAGAATGACGCAGAAGCTGGCCACCACGGTCCCGTCCCAGGTGCGAGCCGTCTCCGGCCGCCCGGCCGAGGTCTCCACCCCGATGGAGGTCTGGCAGGGGCTGTCCGCCGCCGTCATCGACCGCATCGCCGACAACTGGAACGCGACCACCGAGAAGTACCGCGCCGGCCGGCGCGAGCACTACTTCTCCGCCGAGTTCCTCGAGGGCCGCGCCCTCCTCAACAACCTCACCAACCTCGGCATGGTCGCCGAGGCCGAGGAGGCCGTGGGCGCCTTCGGCCAGAAGCTCTCCGACGTCCTCGAGCAGGAGCCCGACGCCGCGCTCGGCAACGGCGGCCTCGGCCGTCTCGCCGCCTGCTTCCTCGACTCCTGCGCCACCCTCGACCTCCCGGTCCAGGGCTACGGCATCCTCTACCGCTACGGCCTGTTCAAGCAGCTCTTCAACGACGGCTTCCAGACCGAGCACCCGGACTCCTGGATGGAGGAGGGCTACCCCTTCGTCATCCGCCGCGAGGAGGCCCAGCGCATCGTCCGCTACAACGACCTCACCGTGCGCGCCGTGCCCTACGACATGCCGATCACCGGCTACGGCACGAAGAACGTCAACACCCTGCGCCTGTGGAAGGCCGAGAGCATGGAGGAGTTCGACTACGACGCCTTCAACTCCCAGCGCTTCACCGACGCCATCGTCGAGCGCGAGCGCACCGCGGACATCTCCCGCGTCCTCTACCCCAACGACACCACCTACGAGGGCAAGGTCCTGCGCGTCCGCCAGCAGTACTTCTTCTGCTCGGCCTCCCTCCAGGAGATCGTCGACGACTACGTCGCCGAGCACGGCAGCGACCTACGCGCCTTCGACGACTTCAACTCCATCCAGCTCAACGACACCCACCCGGTGCTCGCCATCCCCGAGCTCATGCGCATCCTCATGGACGAGCACGGCCTGGGCTGGGACGACGCCTGGAAGGTCGTCACCCGCACCTTCGCCTACACGAACCACACGGTGCTCGCCGAGGCCCTCGAGACCTGGGACATCTCCATCTTCGAGCGCCTCTTCCCGCGCATCATGGAGATCGTCTGGGAGATCGACCGCCGCTTCCGCGAGGACCTCGCCGCCCGCGGCGTCGAGCAGGGCACGATCGACTACATCGCCCCCGTCTCCGACGGCAAGGTGCACATGGCATGGATCGCCTGCTACGCCTCCTACTCCATCAACGGCGTCGCCGCCCTCCACACCGACATCCTCAAGCGCGACACGCTCAAGGACTGGTACGCCATCTGGCCCGAGCGCTTCAACAACAAGACCAACGGCGTGACCCCGCGCCGCTGGCTGCGCCAGTGCAACCCCCGCCTGTCCGCCCTCCTCGACGAGGTCACCGGCTCCGACGCGTGGGTCAAGGACCTCTCCCTCCTCGAGAGGTACGCCGACGCCGCTGACGACGCGGTCCTCGACAAGCTCGCCGAGGTCAAGCACGCCAACAAGGTCGACTTCGCCGCGTGGATCCTGGACCGCGAGGGCATCGAGATCGACCCCGACGCCATCTTCGACGTCCAGATCAAGCGCCTCCACGAGTACAAGCGCCAGCTCCTCAACGCCATCTACATCCTGGACCTCTACTTCCGGATGAAGGAGGACCCGAACCTCGAGGTCCCCAGCCGCGTCTTCGTCTTCGGCGCCAAGGCCGCCCCGGGCTACATCCGGGCCAAGGCCGTCATCAAGCTCATCAACGCGATCGCGGACCTCGTCAACAACGACCCGGTCGTCTCCAAGACCCTCAAGGTCGTCTTCGTCCACAACTACAACGTCTCCCCCGCCGAGCACATCATCCCGGCGGCCGACGTCTCCGAGCAGATCTCGATGGCCGGCAAGGAGGCCTCGGGCACGTCCAACATGAAGTTCATGATGAACGGCGCCCTCACGCTGGGCACCCTCGACGGCGCGAACGTCGAGATCCTCGACGCCGTCGGCGACGACAACGCCTACATCTTCGGCGCCACCGAGGACGAGCTGCCGGCCCTGCGCGAGTCCTACGACCCCCGCGCCGCCTACGAGACCGTCCCCGGTCTGCGCCGCGTCCTGGACGCCCTCACGGACGGCACGCTCGACGACAACGGCTCCGGCTGGTTCGCCGACCTGCGCCGCAGCCTCCTCGAGGCTTCCTACGAGCCGGCGGACGTCTACTACGTCCTGGGCGACTTCGAGAGCTACCGCGAGACCAAGGACCGCATGGCCGCCGACTACGCCGACCAGAGGGCCTGGCAGCGCAAGGCCTGGGCGAACATCACCGCCTCCGGCCGCTTCTCCTCGGACCGCACCATCAGCGACTACGCGAAGGTCTGGAACCTCCAGCCCGAGCCCGTCGCCTGACGCAGGACCGACCCCGCCCTCCCCTGGTCGACCGGCAACGCACCGCTCGACCGTCTGATTTCCAGGAATCAGGCGGTCGAGCAGTCATCCGACGGTCGACCACGCAGAACCGGGCGACCCCGCACGACGGAGCCGGCCACTGCCGCTCAGAAGAGCAGCGTCGCGAGCTGCCTGCGGGCGCGGGCGACCTCGGGGGCGCCGGCGCCGATGACGTCGAAGAGCTCGAGAAGGCGCTTGCGGGCGGTCTCGCGCTCCTCTCCGGCGTGGCTGCGCACGGCCTCGAGGGCGCGGCCCAGGGCGGCGTCGACGTCGCCGAGGGCGAGGGAGGCGTCGGCCGCCGCGAGGGCCTTGTCGACGTCGGCCGGGTCCGCGTCGGCGGCGGCGATGAGGGCTGCCGGGTCCTGGCCGTCCATGCGCCGCATCATCCGGATCTGGTCGCGGGCGACCTTGAGCTCGTCGTCGGCCGGGTTCTGGGCGATGGCGTGGTCGTAGACCTCCTCGGCGGCGGCGTAGTCACCGCGCTCGAGGGCCTCGCGGGCGGCGCGCTCCACCTCGGTCTCCTCCGGCTCGGCGGGCTCCTCGGAGTCCTCGCCGTCGGTGAGGTCGAGGCGTCCGTTGACGCCGTTCTGCGCGGCGACGTCGAGCAGCTGGTCGAGCAGGGACCGGAGCTGGTCGTCGGGGATGGCGCCCTGGAACATGGGCACCGGCTGCCCGCCGAGGAGGGCGACCACGGTCGGCACGGCGGTGGCCTGGAGCGCCTGGGCGACCTCGGGGGCGGCGTCGACGTCGACCCGGCCGAGCTCGAAGCGGCCGGCGTACTCGCGGGCGAGGGTCTCGAGCTGGCCGGCGAGGTCCTCGCTCACCTGCGAGCGGGGCGTGTGAAGGACGATGACGACGGGGACCTGCGTGGAGACCTGGGCGACGTCGCGCAGGGTCGAGGCGTCGACGTCGACGACGAGGGGCGCGGGCACGCCCTGCCCCGAATCCTCCCCCGGCCCGCCCTGGGCCGCGGCGCGAGGTGCTCCGGCTGCGCCCGGGGCGCTGGTGCGCGGAGCGAGGGTGGACAGGTCGACGGCGCCGAACATGCTCATGGTGGTTGCCTTTCCGGGCGGTGCCCGATGGTGGCGGGATGAGGCCGTGCAGGACCTCGAGGGTACCGGTACGGCGCGGCGCGCTGGGCGCCGCGCCGTACCGGGCGGTGGGACCGGGGCCGGGCTCAGCCGGCGGCCGCCGGCGCCACGGAGTCGTCGCGCTCGACGCCGGACAGGACGAGGTCGCCGCCCAGGACGGCGGGTTTGTCCGTGCTCCCCTCGGCGGGGATCGAAAAGGCTACCATGGCGTCGTAGTGCGCGGTGACGGTGCCCTTGACGGAGGTGTCACCGCCCATGAGGTAGGACACGGGAGTCCCGAGCTCGATGGTCGAGCCCGCCACGGTGTTCGTGTACACGGTGGCGAAGGACAGCGTCGTCATGACGATGGCGCCGTCCTCGGTGGTGACGAGGCCCTTGAAGCCGTCCCCGCCCGGGGCGGCGGTCACGGTGACGGTCCCCATGCTGCCGAGGTCGACGGCCCGCTCGGCCTTGACGCGCTGGCGGATCGGGTCGTCCGCGAAGGACTTCCCGTTGGAGCCGTCCGGGTTGTTGAGGGCGTCGACGTAGGCGTCGAGGACCTCGGCCGGGGTCTTGACGAAGCCGGTCGTGTCGGCGTCGACCTGGGCGGAGCCGACGGAGGCGTTCGAGGTGGCGGGGACCTGGACGCCGGCGTAGAGGCGAGCCCAGCCCCACAGCTCGAAGTCGTCGCGGGCCGAGTCCTGGGTGAGGGCCAGGAGGTAGGGGACGGAGTCGTCCTTGGTGCCCTCGGTGATGGTGAGGGCGGTGCGCGGGAAGCCGGTCGTGAGGCCGACGGCGCCTGCCTGGCTCGTCGTGTCGAAGGCGTGGACGTGCGAGTCGTCCTTCGCCTTCGTGGCGAGGGTGTACTCCTCACCGCGGACGCGCTCGGCGGGCCCGGTGAGGTAGCCGTCGAGCTTCTTGGCGTCCTTCGCCTTGTCGGCGGCGTCAAGACCCTTCTGGACCCGCTCGAGGATGGTGGTGAGGCGGTCGGAGTCGAGGACCGGCTGGGCGGCGGGCGTGCCCGTCTCCTCCGGCGTGCTGGGGACGTCCGAGGCGCAGGCCGCCAGGGTGGCGGCGACGGCGGCGGCGAGGCCGCCGGCGAGGAAGGTGCGGCGGGTCGTCATCAGGCGTCCTCCTCCCCGTCGTGGGTCTCGGAGTCCTCGGCGTCGGCCTCGGTCCCCGCGTCCTCGACGGGCTCGGTCTCGGTGGTGTCGTCGTCTGCGGCGTGCTCGGCCGTCTCGGGCTCCTCGCTCTCGGCGCCGGGGACGGGGGCCTCGACGGGGTCAATGACGGTGGTCTCCGCGGAGGCCGTCCGCTCGGCCGGCTCGGGGGCGGCGGCGGACCCGGCCGGCGCGTCGGCGTCGGCGGGCTCGTCGTCGGAGGCGATGGCGAAGGGCTCGTCGTCCTCGAGCTCGCGGGCGGCGCGGTGGGCCGCGACGGTCGCCTCGTCTAGGCCGGGCACGACGGCGGCACCTTGAGCGGCGCCGACGGAGGCCTCGGCGGCCTCGTCGGAGAGGGCCTCGACCTGCTCGGAGGCGGGGGCCGTCGGGACGTCCGGGGCCTCGACGCCGGCGAGGTAGACGCGGCCGGTGCGCGGGTCGATCCACTCCTCCCCGGCCTTCTCGGCGCGCTCCTTGTCCCGCTTCTCGCGGCGGGACAGCGGGCGGTCGGGGTCGCCGACGGCGGGGATGCCCGCGGTCGAGGTGGCGTCCGCGCTCGAGAGGCGGGCGGCGCGCTCGGCGGCGGCCGCGCGGCGCTGCTCGTCCTCACGACGGGCCTGGAGGTCCATGAGGAGCATGAAGACGCCGACGAGCAGCAGGAGGCCGCCGACGACGAGGCCTGGGAGGAGCCACGGGGTGGAGACGTTGCGGGGCCAGGTCAGGCTCAGCCGCGGGGCGTCGGAGGAGCCGTCGGTGGCGGCGAGCACGACGAGGTCGGGGTCGGTGGCGTCGAGCTCGAGGCTGACGGAGCCCTTCCCGGTCTTCGTGGCGAGCCAGAGGTCGGCGGAGTCGGCCGGGTCGGCGTCGGTGGCCTTGAGGGCGGTGCAGCCCTCGGCGGCCGTCGTGGCGGTCGCGCTGGCGGAGGCGGAGGCCTTCGCGGAGGCGGTCGCGGACGGCGTCGCGGAGGCGCTGCCGCTCGCGGAGGCGGTCGAGGATGCCTCCTCGCAGCGCTTGGTGACGTCCGTCGAGTCGAGCTGCGTCCACGAGCTGAGCCCGGTGACGGAGACGTAGGGGTCGTCCTCCAGCCACGCCTGGACGTCGGAGGAGCGCGCCACGTAGAGGGTCACGTCCTCTTTCTGGGAGCCGGTCGCCTTGATGGTGACGTCGGAGTCGACGAGGCCGAGCACGCCGGGCTCGGTCACCACGTAGTGCTGGTCCGGAGTCGTGGCGAGGGCGGCCTCAGCGGTCGAGCTCGGTCGCCACACGGTGGCCGAGCACACGGCCAGGGCGATGACGATCAGGCCGACGAGGGCGGTGATCGCGCTCAAGATACGTCGGTTCACGACGTTGGTCTCCTTGGTGTCGCGGACGGGTCCGCCCCTCGGGTGCCGCACCGTGGTGCGGGCCGCAGCGTCCGCTGCGCCGAGCCGGGGCTGAGCAACCAGGGTCGCACGCCCTCCGGCGGGGCGCACCGGTCCCGGTCCAAGATCACAGAGACGTGCGCCACCGGCGGAACGCCTCCGGGTGCCCGCCACGCCAGGGGAGGAGACGCCTCCGGGCGGCTCCGCGCCGATACTCTTGGAGCCGGTCAGCGCGCCGTGACGCGCCAGGACGAGAGGACAGACGTGGCAGAGGGCACCGAGGACTTCGCGATCACCATGCGCGGCTACGACCGCGCTCAGGTCGACCAGCGTCTGGAGGCGCTCGGTCGGCAGCTCGCCGACGCGCGCCGCGAGGTCGCCAGCCTCGACCAGCGCGCCATGACGCTGGCGGGCGAGCTCGCCGACGCCCAGCAGAAGCTGAGCGAGACGGACAAGCCCACCTACGCCGGGCTCGGCTCCCGCATCGAGCAGCTCCTGCGCAGCGCGGAGGAGCAGAGCGCCTCGGTGCTCGCCAAGGCGAACTCGGAGGCGGACTCCCTGCTGGCCCGCACCCGGACGAACGCCTCCCAGCTCTCCAACCGCTCGGAGTCCGAGGCGGCGACCCTCCTCGCGGACGCCCGCCGCGAGGCCGCAGAGCTCCGGGGAACCGCTGAGGGCGAGGCGTCCACGACTCTCGAGAACGCCCGGGCCCGCGCCCAGGAGATGATCGACTCCGCGCAGCGCGACGCCGCCCGCATCCGCTCGGACGCCGAGTCCGCGGCGAACGCCCAGCGCTCCTCCGCCGAGCGCGACGCCCGCACCACCATCACCCGCGCCCAGACCACCGCCACCGAGATCGGCGTCGCAGCCGAGCAGGAGGCCGAGGCCCTGCGCCAGCAGGTCACGGCGGAGACCGACGCGCTGCGCCGTCAGACCGAGGAGGCCTCCCAGGCCCAGCTCGCGGACGCCAACGAGAAGGCCCACACGACCCTCGAGGCCGCCCGCAGCGAGGCAGCCGAGCGCCGTCGTCAGTCCGTCCAGGCCGCGGAGGACCTGCACCGCACCTCCACGGAGGAGGCGGAGGCCCTGCGCCTGTCCTCGACCCGCGTCGCCGAGGAGCTGCGTGCCGCCTCGACCGCGGAGGCGGAGGAGCTGCGCGCGACGTCGACGGCCGCCGCCGAGGCGCTGCGCCTGTCCTCGACGCAGGAGGCCGACGAGCTGCGCCGCACCTCCACCGAGCGCGCCGAGGCCCTCGTCTCCCGCGCCGAGGAGCAGGCCGCCCGCACGCTGGCGGAGGCCCGCGAGGAGGCCGACCGCCTCGTCACCTCCGCCCGCCTCGAGGCCGAGGAGCTGCGCCGCACCGCGCACGAGGACGCCGACGCCGCCACCGCCGAGGCCGCCACGACCCGGCACCAGCTCGAGCTCGACGTCGCGGCCGCGCACGCCGCCGCCGCGCAGGAGGACGCGGACGCCCACGAGAGCGCCGTCATGCGGATCCAGGAGATGAACGAGACGGCCCAGCTCCAGGCAGCCGACGCCGAGGAGCGCCTGCAGGCCGCCATCGACCGCGCCGAGACGGTCCGCACCCAGACCGACGAGGCCGCGCGAGCCCGGACGCAGGAGGCGTCCCGTCAGGCCGAGGAGATCCTCCGGCAGGCCCGCGAGGACGCCGTGCGGATCGTCGAGGACGCCCGCGACGACGCCCAGGCCCGCACGACAGCCGCGGACCACGAGGTCGCCGAGCTCGCTCGTCAGCGCGACGCCCTGGCCTCCTACCTCGAGGAGATGCGGGGCGTTCTCGCCTCCTCCGGCTCCCTCGAGACGGTCCTCTCCGAAGCCATCACCACGGCCCCCGGGTCCGACGACGCGGACGCCCGCGCCGAGGTCGAGCGCGCCGAGGCGGCGCTGGCGGACTCGGGCTCCGAGGAGGACACCGCGAGCGCCGAGTGAGCCGCTCTCCCGGCGCCCTCGGCATCGCGTCGGGGTCCCTGGGCACGAGAACGGGGCGGGAACGCTGGTGAGCGGTCCCGCCCCGTCGTCGTGCTGAGGGACACGGCGCGGTGGGGCCGTTCGGCGACCGCGCGAGCGCGAGTCTCAGGACCAGGCGCGGCGCACGAGGGCGAGCGCCTGCTCCTGCGTGACGCCGAGGGAGCGCATCGCGGTGACGAAGCGGAGGGCCTCGCGCTCCCCCGCGGTGCCGGACTGGTCGACGACGAAGGTGCCCTGCCGGCCGCGCCCCTCGACGATGCCCTCGATCTCGAGCTCGCGGTAGGCCTTCGCGACGGTGTTGACGGCGACCGAGAGCTCCGAGGCCAGCGCCCGCGTCGTGGGCAGCCGTGAGCCGGCGTCAAGGCGGCCGTCACCCACGGCGTCGCGCACGGCGGAGACGATCTGGGCGAAGACCGGCTCCGTCGAGGCGGGGTCGAGCGTGATCGTCGTGCTGGAGGTCGGACTGGTCATGAGACCAGTCTGCGATACATCTCCGTTCGGGGCATCTTGAAACAACCTCTATGCTGCAGGAATGTCGTCCGAGTCATCCTCGCCGGTCCCGTCCGGCACGCCCTCGCAGCCCTCCGCGCACGCCTCGGGGACGGCCCCGTCGGGGGTGGAGGTCGACTGGGCGGCGCAGCGGCGCGAGGCCGCCGTCGAGCGGGCGCGACTGCTCCAGGAGCGCCAGGACGCGGAGCACGCCCGTGCCGCGCGCATCGTGTCCCTCTTCCTCCGGGTCGCGCGCTCGGAGGGGCTCGAGGCCCGACCGCTGCGGGTGCGCGGCTACTCCGGCGGCACGGCGCGCACCTCCCTGCGCGGCTGGTACCTGCGCGCCGACGAGTCGGTGGCGCTCGACGACGAGGGCCGCTTCTACGTGCTGCGCCAGTCCCTCGGGCTGCGCGAGCGCCTCATGGGCGCCTCGCCGGTGGCCGAGCCGGTGCCCATGACGATCGGCGAGGGCGGGCGCGACGGGGACATCGTGCCGCTGCGCTTCGCGCTCGACCGGCTGCTTCCGGGCTGGGAGGAGCGCTCTCCCGAGCCGCTGGCCTGAGGCGCCCTCGCCCGACGACGTCGGCGCACCGTGCGTGCAGGCCCGCGGCCCGGTGGCACGTGGACCGCGCGCCCCAGGTGGGATCAGGGCACGAGCCGGGTCCTCACCAGAGGTGGCGCTCCCAGCAGGAGGTGTGCCAGTGGCGGCGCTCCTCAAGACCCCGGTCCGCCCCGAAGAGGGACTCGTTGGACCAGGCGACGACGTGGGGCGTGCCCGGCGGGATCTGACGGTGGCAGGCGGGGCAGGTGTAGGTCTTGTCGCCGCCGCGTAGGTGACGGACGGTGAACTCGGCGCCGCCCGGGCCCGTCTGGGTGCGGGGCATGGAGGCGAGGCGGCTCATGTCGAGGGGGACGTGGGACGCGCCGTAGGGGCGCTTGGAGCTTCGCCTGGCCATGGGGCGACCATATCGCCGGGCGCCACCCGGTCCGTCACGGCGCTGACGCTCCCGAGCGGGCGGCGGCCCCGCCCTCGGGCGAGGACGGGGCCGCCGCGTGGGGGCGCGGGCTGCGTCAGCCCTTGACCGAGCCGGCCATGAGACCGCCCACGAAGTACTTGCCGAGCAGCACGTAGACGATGAGCGTCGGCACGCTGGCGATGAGGGCGCCGGACATCGAGGCGCCGTAGTCAGCCATGATCGAGCCGTGCGCCAGGTTGTTCAGGGCCAGGGTCACCGGTCCCGACTGGGCCCCGCCGCCGAAGAACAGCGCGAAGAGGAAGTCGTTCCACGCGCTCGTGAACTGCCAGATGATGACGACGACGAAGCTCGGCACCGAGATCGGCAGGACCACCGAGAAGTAGGTGCGGAGCATGCCGGCGCCGTCGACCCGGCTGGCCTCGATGAGCTCGTCCGGGATCGACTCGTAGTAGTTGCGGAAGATGAGGGTCGTGATCGGGATGCCGTAGACGACGTGCATGAGGATGAGCGTGTGGATCCCGAAGCCGAGGTCGACGCTCGTGACCAGGCGCATGAGCGGGATCATCACCGCCTGGTACGGGATGAACATGCCGAACAGGATGAGGGTGAAGACGACGTTGGCGCCGGGGAAGCGCCACTTGGACAGCACGAAGCCGTTCGCGCTGCCGAGCATCGCGGAGATGATCGCCGACGGGACGACGAGCAGGAGCGAGCGGACCAGGCCGCCCCTGAGCTGGTTCCACGCGCTCGCCCAGTTGCCGGTGTCCCAGTGCTCGGGCAGGAGCCAGGTGGTCGTCGGAGAGGCCTCGGCACCGTCCTTGAAGGAGGTGACGACGACGACGTAGACGGGGATGAGGACGAAGACGACCGACAGCAGCAGGAGCGCGTAGCGCACCGCGGTCGAGGCGCGCGAGCCCTTCCGGTGGACGCGCCCGCGGCGCTGTCCCATGACGGCGGCCGCGCCGGTCGACGGGGCCGCGGCCTGCGGTGAGGCGTTGACGGTCATGTCACTTCCTCCCTCGGGCGTCGTGCACCAGGTAGGGGATGACGGCGATCGCCACGATGACGAGCAGGACCGTGCCGACTGCCGCGGCGTTGGAGTAGTCGTTGTCCGTCATGAAGTTGAACATGTCGATGGCGGGCACCTTCGTCGAGTAGGTGCGCTGGTCGGTGATTGACATGATGAGGTCGAAGGACTTCAGGGACATGTGGCCGATGATGATGACGGCGCTCAGTGCGATCGGGGTGAGCTGCGGGAAGATGATCGACCGGTAGAGCTGCCACTCGGAGGCGCCGTCGACGCGCGCGGCCTCGCGCAGGTCCTCGCTGATCCCGCGGAATCCCGCGAGGAAGAGGGCCATGACGTAGCCGGCCAGCTGCCAGACCGCGGGAAGCGCGATGGCGAGGATGCCCCAGGTGGTCGACTGCGTCCACGAGCTCTCGAGGAAGTCCAGGTGGAGCATCTCGAACAGGCGGTTGAGGCCCGAGGCCTCGACGCCCTGGGCGGAGTTGAGCAGCCACCGCCACACGACGCCGGAGGCGACGAATGAGACGGCCATCGGGAACAGGAAGATCGAGCGGAAGATCCCCTCCCCCTTGATCGGACGGTCCAGGAGCCACGCCCACAGGAAGCCCAGGATGAGCGTGCCCGCGAGGAAGGCGACGGTGAAGAGGATGAGGTTGATGAAGGAGTGCTGGAAGTCGTCGTCACGGAAGAGGTTGATGAAGTTCTCGAGGCCGACGACCTGGGAGCCCTTGCGCCCGGAGACCTGCCCGGCGGTGTGCATGTTGAGCAGCGAGGTGTTGACGTTGATCCCGATCATTCCGTAGACGAAGACGGCGACGAGGACGAGCGACGGAGAGATGAGCAGCAGGCCCGGGCCCCACTGCTTCCAGGCGCCCTTGCGGCGGCGCCTCTGCCGGAGAGCCTTCGTGCTCACGGTGGTCCTTCCTGAGGTCTGGCGGCGACGCGCGTCCATGCGCGCCCCGCGTCGTCCGGGCGGGCTCAGCGAGCCCGCCCGGACGACCGGTCGACGGCCCTCGGCCGCACGTGGTGCCGGGCTCAGCCCGCGACTGAGTCGTAGGCGGCCTTGAGCTCCGTCTGGAGGGAGGCGACGTCGGAGGCCCCCTGCGCGAACTTGGTCAGGGCGTCGTTCATCGCGTTGGAGGCCTTGGCCGGCAGCGCGGCTCCGTGCGCGATGGAGGACACGATCGTGTCCTTTCCGAAGGAGTCCATCGCCGCCTTCTGGTATTCGGAGAACTCGGCCTTCTCGTCGTCGGTGAGGTCGGAGCGCGACGGGATCGAACCCTTGACCGTGTTGAAGGCGATCTGCCCCTCCTTGGACGAGATGCACTGGAGCCAGTTCTTCGCACCACCGGGGTGGGTGGCCCCGTCGGGGAGGGTGAAGGCGTCAGCGAGGAAGTCGAAGACGCCGTCGGTGCCGGGGACCGGGAACCACACGTAGTCGGTGTCGACCTTGAGGCCCGCCTCGTCGAGGCCGGCGACGGCCCAGTCGCCCATGACGTTGTAGGCGGCCTTGCCGTCCATGACGGGCTTCATGGCGGGCTCCCAGTCCTCGGTGTAGAGGGAGGAGTCAGTGAAGGAGACGATGGTGGAGTAGTGGTCGAGGGCCTTCTTGACCTCGGCGCCGCCCCAGTCGGTCGTGCCGTCGAAGAGGCCGTTGTAGCCCTCGGTGCCGAGGTCCGCGATGAGGACGGTCTCGAGGAGCTCGAGCTGGGTCCAGGCCATGCCCATGGTGATCGGCGTGTAACCGGCGTCCTTGATGGTCTTCATGTCCTCGATCCACCCGTCGATGTCGCTCGCGGGCTTGGTGGGGTCGAGGCCCGCCGCCTTGAGGACCTTCGTGGAGGCCCAGACGACGTTGGCGCGGTGGACGTTGGAGGGGATGGAGTAGGTCTTGCCCTCGGAGTCCTTGAGGCGGTCGAGCAGGGTGCTCGGGAACGCGTCGGTGAGCCCGAACTCGGTGTAGAGGTCGGAGACGTCGACGAGGTAGCCCGCGTCGATGTCGGCCTGGATCTCGGCCCCCGCGTGCGCCTGGTAGGTGTCCGGCGGGTTGCCGGCGGCGAGGTCGGCGGCGAGCTTCTGCTTCGCCTGGGAGCCGGCGCCGCCCGAGACGGCCTTGTTCTCGAAGGTGGTGTCGGGGAACTGGGAGCTGAAGACCTTGACGAGGGCGTCCAGGCCCAGCTTCTCAGAGCCGGCCGACCACCAGGTGACGACATCCACCTGGCTGGCGTCGCCCGAGCCCGCGGCCGAGGAGCCGGTGGAGCCCTCGTCCTCGGATCCTGAGG
This sequence comes from Actinomyces radicidentis, assembly GCF_001553565.1. Taxonomy (NCBI): domain Bacteria; kingdom Bacillati; phylum Actinomycetota; class Actinomycetes; order Actinomycetales; family Actinomycetaceae; genus Actinomyces; species Actinomyces radicidentis. The sequence continues at coordinate 200,964 of NZ_CP014228.1, forward strand.
TGCCGCAGGAGGCGAGGGTGGCGGCCACGGCGGTGGCGGCGAGGCCGGCCAGGACGCCACGGCGGGTGATGACGAGTGTGCTGCGCATAGGGGTGCTCCTCAGAACGACGGTGTTCGTGGGTGTTCTTCGTCCCGTCGGCTCCCTCGCCGACGGCTGCGGCCGATCCGCCCTCCGTTGGACATCCGACCTCCAGGCAACGAACGATAGTGCGACCCATGTCACCCATCAAGCACCTGGGTGGCAGCAAGGCGAATGTGCATCCTCTTGTGACCCTGAGGCACGCGGCGGCCCCGCCCTCGGGCGAGGACGGGGCCGCGGTGCGCGTCGTTCCCGGGACTGCCCGGACGGGGCTCAGTGACCTCAGATGAGGCCCATGCCGGCGACGGTGTTCTTCTCATCGACGAGCTCGGCGATGGAGGCGTCGATGCGGGCGCGGGAGAACTCGTCGATCTCGAGGCCCTCGACGACCTTCCACTCGCCGCCCTCGGAGACGGCCGGGAGACCGGCGATGACGCCCTCGGGGATGCCGTAGGAGCCGTCCGTCGGGATGCCGGCGGAGGTCCAGGAGCCCTTGGAGCCGAGGACCCAGTCGTGGACGTGGTCGATGGCGGCGGAGGCGGCGGAGGCGGCCGAGGAGGCGCCGCGGGCGTCGATGATGGCGGCGCCGCGCTTGGCGACCGTGGGGATGAAGTCCTTCTCGACCCACTCGCGGTCCTTGAGGAGCTCGGTGACGGGCTCGCCCTTGACGGTGGCGTGGGTGAGGTCGGGGTACTGGGTCGAGGAGTGGTTGCCCCAGATGGTGACCTTGTCGATGTCGGAGACGTGGCTGCCGGTCTTCTGCGCGAGCTGCGCGAGGGCGCGGTTGTGGTCGAGGCGGACCATCGCGTTGAAGCGGGAGGTCGGGATGTCCGGGGCGTGCGAGGCGGCGATGAGGGCGTTCGTGTTGGCGGGGTTGCCGACGACGAGGACCTTGATGTCGTCGGCGGCGCCGGCGTTGAGGGCCTCGCCCTGGGGGCCGAAGATGCCGCCGTTGGCGGACAGGAGGTCCGAGCGCTCCATGCCGGCCTTGCGCGGCATCGAGCCGACGAGGAAGGCGATGTTGGCGCCCTCGAAGGCCTGCTTCGGGTCGTCGAAGATGTCGATGGAGCCCAGGGTGTCGAAGGCGGAGTCGAAGAGCTCCATGGCGGTGCCCTCGGCCTTGCCGACGGCCTGGGGGATCTCGAGGAGGCGGAGGTTGACGCGCTGGTCCGGCCCGAGGAGCGCGCCGGAGGCGATGCGGAAGAGCAGCGCGTACCCGATGTTGCCTGCCGCACCGGTGATGGTGATGTTGACGGGGGCGTTGGTCATGGATGACTCCTTCAGACGTGTCAGCGTTGTCACGCGGGCCGCGCACGAGGCGACCCCATGGGCAGAGCCTACGGCGACGTGGCGTGCAACACCTGGGATGATCGTGGCAAAGATGTTCACCGTCCGCGTCATCCAGGTCACAGGCGCCCGGTCGACGCGGTGAGCGCGCGCGGGACGTCCTGCGCGGGCGCACCGCCGTCATCCGTCTGCCGGCCGGGGTCACACGCGCACGGCCTCGATGAGGACCGCCTGGTCGGGGTCCATGAAGGGCGCCGTGAGGCCCACGCGCTCGAGGACCGCTCCGGGCAGGACGACTCCCTCGCCGGCGTCGCCGAACCACGGCGGGGCGATGAGACCGGCCGGCGGGGAGCCGATGATCCGCGGGCGCACCCGGTAGCGGGCCTCGGGGTCGAGGCCGCGCAGGCGGACCCGGCCCTGGAGGGCGAGGGGACCGCGCTCGAGGACGGCGAGCTCGTAGAGGGCGGCGGAGCCGTCGCGGGCGGCGACGCCGTGGAGGCGGGCGCAGCCGTCGCCGACCTCGTCGCGGATGATCCGGCCGGTGAGGAGCAGACCGCGCTGCTCCTTGTAGAAGGCGATCCAGCGGCCGAGGTCGTCGCGGTCCTCCTGGGTCTCCGCGGTGAGGTCCCACTCGACGCCCATGTGGCCCCACAGGGCCGTGGAGGCGCGGAAGGACAGGTCGTGCTGGCGGCCGGTCGTCTGGGAGCGGCCGGAGGCGACGTGGGTGCCGATGCGCTCGGGCGGGATGACCTGCTCGGTCCACGGCACGATCGTGTGCCGCTCGTGGGGGTCGATGACGTCGGAGGCCCAGAAGCGCTGGGTGTGGCGCACCATCTCGAGGTCGATGCGGCCGCCGCCGGAGGAGCAGGACTCGATCTCGAGGCCGGGGTGGTCGGCGCGCAGGCGGTCCATGAGGGCGAGGGCGGCGCGGGTCTGGGCGCCGACGACGGCGCGGCCTCCGCGGGTGGCGTCGCCGCCGTCGAAGACGTCGCGGTTGTGGTCCCACTTGATGTAGCTGATGGGGTACTCGGTGAGGAGGGCGTCCATCTGCGAGTGGACGTGCTCCCAGGCCCCGGGGATCGTGAGGTTGAGGACGTGCTGGTGGCGCCACGGCACGGGGAGGCGCTCCCCCGCGGTGAGGATCCACTCGGGGTGGGCGCGGGCGACGTCGGAGTCGAGGTTGACCATCTCGGGCTCGAACCAGAGGCCGAACTGCATGCCGAGGTCGGTGACGTGCTCGGTGAGGGGGCCGAGGCCGTCGGGCCAGGCCTCGTCGGAGACGACCCAGTCGCCCAGGCCCTTGGTGTCGTCGCGGCGCGAGCCGAACCAGCCGTCGTCGAGGACGTAGCGCTCGATGCCGAGTCGGGCGGCCTCGTCGGCGAGCTCGAGGAGCTTGGGGAGGCGGTGGTCGAAGGTGACGGCCTCCCAGACGTTGAGGGTGACGGGCCGGTCGGTCGAGGGCGTGGAGGGCAGGGAGCGGGCCCACTGGTGGAGGCGGTCCGCGGCCTCGTCGAGGCCCTCGCCGTGGGTGAGGTGGAGCCAGGGTCCCGTGTAGCTCTCGCCGGGTGCGAGGACGACCTCGCCGGGTAGGAGGAGCTCGCCGCCGCCCATGACCTGGTAGCCCTCGGGGAGGCGCTCGACGTAGGTGCGGTTGTTGCCGGGGGCGGCGACGTGGAGGCCGCGGACCTGGCCGTGGCCGAAGCCGAAGCCGTGCTCGCCGGCGACGGTGAGGGTGGGGTGGTCGAAGCCGGTGCGGCCGTGGCGGCCCTCGCGCACGTCGGCGCCGTAGCTGATGGGGCGGCGCTGCGGCTGGCGCTCGGTCCCCCACCGGCCCGTGGAGTCGAGCAGCTCGTCGGCCTCGAGCGGGAGCGGGAGGGCGAGGCTGAGCTCCGCGAGCTCGTAGTCCGTGTCCCCGGTGTTGGTGAGGGTCCCACGGGCGATGAGGGAGCCGCCGACGGTGAGCTCGATCTCGAGGCGCAGGGCGAGGCCGGCCTCGTCGTCGGCGGTCTCGATGGTGAGGGTGCCGGTACCGAGCTCGACGGCGTCGCCGAGGGCGACCTCCCGCTCGCAGCCGTCGGTGCCGGTGTGGCTGATCGATCGGGCGATGAGGCGCGGGGACCAGGCGGTACCGTCGGGGCGGTGGCCGACGAGGCCGGGGCGGCCGCTCCAGCCGGTCCAGCCGCCCGGCACGAGGCCGGGCTCGAGGATGACGTCGGGGTCGTTGCCCAGGTGCGTGCGCCGCGCGCCGAGGACGACGTCGCTGAGCGCGGCAGCGTCGAGGGCGCCGAGGTCGGGGCCCCAGGAGACGACGCTCGGAGCCCCGGCCAGCCCGGTGGTGAGGAGGAGCGAGGTGCCCTTGCCGCGCAGGTGGACGGTGGTGGTCGCGGGCGCGTCGGCGGTCACGTCGGTCACGGTCGGGGGCACGGTCACGGGGCTCTCCTTCGTCGCAGGCTCTCGGTGCGCGCACGCCGGTGTGCGCGTCCGAAGCCAGGCTACCGGCCACGGGGCGGGCGGGTCCCGGACGCGACGACGGCGCCGCCGGCTCCTCCGGACCGGCGTGCGGTCGGGCGGGGGCGGGCGGTGCCGTCGGGGCGGCGCGTGCTCGCCGGGTCAGCTCACGGCGTTCGGGCCGGCGGCCTCGGCGGAGGCGGCGAGCTCCTCGGGACTGACGAGCCCGTCGACGCTGACCCTGTCGAGGTAGGCCATGCCGTCGAAGGAGAGCTCCTTGGTGTTCTCGGGGTCGCCGTCGGCGCCGATGTTGCCGCCGGCAAGGCGGTCGACGACGATGGCGATGGCCCCGTCGCCGGTGACGTTGGTGGCGGTGCCGAAGGAGTCCATCGCGATGTAGGTCGCGATCATGAGCGCGACCTGCGCGTCGTTGAAGCCGAGCATGCTGGACAGCAGGCCGGTCGCGGCCATGATGGCGCCGCCGGGGACGCCGGGCGCGGCGACCATGGTGATGCCGAGCATGAAGATGAAGCCGGCCCACTGGACCGCGCTCACGTGGAGGCCCTGGGTGAGGACGATCGCGTAGGCGAAGGCGAAGATCTTCGAGGTCGAGCCGGCCAGGTGGATGGTCGCGCACAGCGGGATGACGAAGGAGGCGACGGCGTCGGAGACCCCGTTCTTCTTCGTCTGGCGCAGGGTGACCGGGATCGTCGCGGCCGAGGAGGAGGTGCCCAGGGCGGTGAGGTACGCGGGGGCCATGCCGAGCAGCGACGTGACGGGGTTCTTCCGACCGACCGCGCCGGCGACGCAGTACTGGGTGAGGAGGATGACGACCTCGAGGAGGAGGACGACGACGACGCCGCGCAGCAGCGTCTTCATGACGGCCGCGGCCTCACCGGTGTAGGTGAGGTTGAGGAAGATGCCGAAGATGTGGACCGGCAGCAGCGGGATGATGATCGTCTCGATGACCTTCGTGATGATGGCGCGGAACTCGATGAAGCCCTTGCGCAGGACGCCGCGCGGGATGAGGGAGAGCCCGATGCCCATGACGAAGGAGAGCAGCAGGGCGGTCATGACCTCGAGCGGCGCCGGCATCTCGACCGTGAAGTAGGTCGTGAGCGCGCTGCCGGGCTCGGAGACGCCGTCGAGGCTCGTGGAGCGCAGGAGGCTCGGGAAGAGCGCCGCGCAGACGGCGAAGGTGAGGAAGCCGGAGAAGAGCGTGGAGCCGTAGGCGATGGCGGTGGTGATCCCGAGCCACTTGCCGGCGCCGCGGCCGAGGTCGGCGATCGCCGGGGTCACGAGTCCGATGATGATGAGCGGGATCGAGAAGGTGAGGAACTGGCTGAAGAGGTCGGAGAAGGTCGCGAAGACGCGTCCGACGGACTTCGGGATGAGGGGGCTGCCGCCGACGTGGATGGAGCCCAGGAGGAGGGCGAGGACGATGGCGACGATGACCCACGTGAGGATCCCGCCCTTGGCGAGGACCCGGCGCACGTTCGACATGGTGGTGCCTTTCGGCTGGGGGTGGGCGGCGGGTACCGCCCGTGCGAGTTCAGGATGGCACACGTCTTGTCATACGGAACTCATCTGCCCGCAGCGTGGGCGTGGTGGGAGCGGCGCGCGAGGGCGCGGCCGGGCTCAGACGGCCGGCAGCACCGCGTAGTACGAGAGCGCGACGAGCCCGGCGGCGATGAGCAGGCCGGCGACGACGTCGAAGGCCCTCCCCCGCGCGGCGGTCCAGGTCCCGTCGGGCCGGCGCAGGCGGATGAGAGCCAGGAGGCCGACACCGGCGGCGAGCCACAGGACGGCGAGGCGGTTGTGACCCAGCAGGGCCAGGGCGGGGACGAGGAGCAGACCCGCCGCCACCGCGACGACGGCGATGGTGCGGTAGGGCTCCTTGTGCTCCTCGGGCTTGTCGAGGGCGCGCACCTCGGCGACGACGGGGGCGGGCAGGTCCTCGAGGACCTCCTCGACCTCCTCGTCGAGCCCGGCGTCGTCCCCCATCTCGGGCGCGCCCGTCCGCGCCGCCTCGTCGGGCGCTGCGGAACCGGTCGCGTCGCTGGTCACGGCGGACATGCTAGCGGCCCTCCCCGTGGAGCACGGGGAGGGCCGCAGGACGGGCGCGCGCCGACCGGCGCTCAGTCGCTCAGCAGACGGGCCGGCGTCGGGTGGATGAGCTCAGCGCGCGCTCAGTGCGCGAAGTGGCGGTTGCGCGTGAGGTACATCGTGACGCCGGCCGCCTTGGCGGCCTCGATGACCTCCTCGTCGCGGATGGACCCGCCGGGCTGGACGACGGCGGAGACACCGGCGTCGATGAGGACCTGGAGGCCGTCGGCGAAGGGGAAGAAGGCGTCGGAGGCCGCGACGGCGCCGCGGGCGCGCTCGGGCGCCTGGGCGTCGAGGATCTCGGAGGCGTCGGCCCCGCCGACGGCGCCGGTCTCCTTCTTGTCGGCCGCGGCGTCGCCCGTGGAGCGCAGGCCCAGGGTGTTGGCGCGCTCGACGGCGAGCCTGCAGGAGTCGACGCGGTTGACCTGCCCCATGCCGACGCCGACGGTCGCGCCGTCCTTGGCGAGCAGGATGGCGTTGGAGCGCACGGCGCGGATGGTCTCCCAGGCGAAGCGCAGGTCGGCGAGGGTGGACTCGTCCGCGGCCTCGCCGGAGACGAGCTCCCAGGCGGCCGGGTCGTCGTCGCCGGCCTGGTAGGAGTCGCGCTCCTGGATGACGGCGCCGCCGGAGACCTGCTTGATCTCGAGGCCGTCGCGGGCCGGGGGCTCGATGACGAGGACGCGCAGGTTCTTCTTCGTGGAGAGGATCCGGGCGGCCTCGTCCTCGAAGGCGGGGGCGGCGACGACCTCGGTGAAGATCGGCTTGATCTGACGGGCCATCTCCACGGTGACCGTGGAGTTGGTGGCGATGACGCCGCCGTAGGCGGAGACGGGGTCGCAGGCGTGGGCCTTGCGGTGGGCCTCGGCGACGTCCCCGGAGGCCGAGATGGCGATGCCGCAGGGGTTCGCGTGCTTGACGACGGCGACGGTGACGGCGTCGCCGTGGTCGTAGGCGGCGCGGACGGCGACGTCGGTATCCGTGTAGTTGTTGTAGCTCATGGCCTTGCCGTGGAGCTGGCGGGCGTTCGCCACTCCCCCGGTGACGCCGGGCGTCGTGTAGACGGCGGCGGCCTGGGCGGGGTTCTCGCCGTAGCGCAGCGGGGCGAGGCGCTCGTAGGCGGCGCCGACGTACTCGGGCAGGGCCGGGGCGGCCGGGGCGGCGCCGTCCTCGGCGGAGGAGGCTCGGTCGGACTCGATCTGCTGGGCGAACCAGGTGGCGACGGCGGCGTCGTAGGCGGCGGTGTGGGCGAAGGCCTTGGCGGCGAGCTCGCGGCGCTGCGCCAGCGAGAAGCCGCCCTCGGCGACGGCCTTGGCGACGGCGTCGTACTCGGCGGGGTCGGTGACGACGGCGACGGCCGGGTGGTTCTTCGCGGCGGCGCGGACCATCGAGGGGCCGCCGATGTCGATCTGCTCGACGCAGGCGTCGAAGGGCGCGCCGGAGGCGACCGTGTCCGTGAACGGGTAGAGGTTGACGACGACGAGGTCGATGGGGGTGACGTCGAGCTCGTCGAGCTGGGCCATGTGCTCGGCCTTGCGGCGGTCGGCGAGGATGCCGGCGTGGACGCGGGGGTGGAGGGTCTTGACGCGTCCCTCGAGGCACTCGGGGAAGCCGGTGACGTCCTCGACGCCGGTGACGGGCAGGCCGGCGTCGGCGATGGTCCTGGCGGTGGATCCGGTGGAGACGATCTCGACGCCGGCGTCGACGAGGGCGCGGGCGAGGTCGGTGAGGCCGGTCTTGTCGTAGACGGAGACGAGGGCCCGCTTCACGGGCACCTGCTCGGGGTTGACGAGACCCTCGGTGGGGACGTGGGCGGTGGGGACGGACTTCTCGCTCATGCGGGTCTCTCCTGGGTGTGCCGGTGTCAGGGCGGGACGCCCAGGCGGGCGACGTCCCGTGCGGCCCGTTCGTGCGGGCCGGCCCGGTGCAGCCTCGACCGCTCCCCGGTGGTGGTCCACCCTCGCCAGTCGCGGTCGGAACCAGGGTACCGCCGGCGCCGTGGGCGCGGGCCGGTCCGGAGGGTGCCCCGGCTCACCCGTGGTCACCTCCCTGAGCCGAGATCGGAGGATCGGTGCCGGCATCGCGCGCTCGTGCGGCGGTGTCGGCACCCATCCTTCGCGAGCCCTCGGGCTCCGGGCGCTAGGTTGGGGCCGCGGCCGACGGCGGCTGCGGCGGCCCGTCCGGCCGCGTCCGCGAGGCTCCGCGACGGAGGGGCAGGAGGAACGGCATGTCAGCACTCTCGTCCCTGGGACGCTCGAAGGGCTCCGGCGTCGGCACGGCGCTGGCCGCCGGCGTCGTCGGCGGCCTCGTCGCCGGGCTGGTCAAGATCGGCTGGGAGGCGGTCCTGCCCCCGCGCACGCCCGAGCGGAACGACCCGAACCCGCCGGCGCACCTGCTCGAGCAGATCGGCGTCCCCGAGGAGATCCGCGACCTGACGGTCACGTACAACGGCAACGAGATCGGCGTGACGGGGCTGGCCGTCCACCACGCCTTCTCCGTCGGCACCGCGGTGCCGTACTGCCTCCTCGCCGAGCGCTGCCCGGCGATCACGGCCGGCGGCGGAGCCCTCTACGGCCTCGGCGTCTGGGTCGGCTTCCACCTGGCCGTGCTGCCCGCCCTCGGCACGGTGCCGTCGGCCGCGGAGCAGCCGTGGCAGGAGCACCTCTCGGAGGCCCTCGGCCACGTCGTGTGGTCGGGCACGATCGAGGCCGTCCGCCGCGAGATCACGGCCTGAGCCCCCGGGGCCGGACGCCCCGAACGACGAGCACGACCTCCCTGGACCAGCCCGACGCCGTCGGCGCCCGGTACGTCCAGGGAGGTCGTGCTCGTTCCGCGCGCGGGGCGGTGAGGGGCTCGGTACCGGCCTCCTCGGCACCGGCCTCAGTGCCGGCGCTCGCGCGCGAGGATCCCGACCTGCTCGACGAGCTGGGGCGTCTCCGCAGCCTTGACCCGCGCGGTGAGGCTCTCCTCGGTGTCCCCGGGCAGGACCGGCACCTCGACCTGGGCGATGTGCTCGCCCGTGTCGACGCCCGCGTCCACCCAGAACAGGGTGGCGCCGGCGCGGGTCGCCCCGGCGGCGAGGGCGTCGCGGACGGCGTGCGCCCCGGGGAAGCTCGGCAGGAGAGAGGGGTGGGTGTTGATGATGCGCCCCTCGAGCCGGGTGAGGACGGGCTCGCCGAGGATCCTCATGAAGCCGGCGCAGACGACGAGGTCCGGCTCGGCGCCCGCGATCTCCTCTGCGAGGGCCTCGTCCCAGGCGGGGCGGTCGGCGAAGTCGCGCGGTGCGACGACGGAGGCCGCCACGCCGGCGGCCAGGGCGTGCCCGACGCCGGGGCAGGGCTTGTCGGCGACGACGCGCACGACCTCGGCGCCGTAGGCAGGGTCCTCGCAGGCGCGCAGCAGCGCGACGAGGTTGGAGCCCGTCCCGGAGACGAGGACGACGAGCCGCGCGGCCCCGGCGCCCGTCATGGTCGGCCCTGCCTCAGTCATCGGTGTCCTCCGTGTTGGTGGTGGTGGCGCGGGCCGCCTTCTCGGCACGCGCGGCGGCGGCCTCGGCCTCGTCGCGGTCGAGGCGGTCGGCGAGCCGGGCCCGCCAGCCGGTGAAGCGCGGGCGCTCCGTACCGGCCCCGCCGGGGGCCCCGGCGTGTGCGGTCCCGGGACCGGGCTCGCGCCTCGCAGCCGCGAGTCCGTCGGAGTCATCGGCGTCGTCCGGGTCGTCCCACGGCTCGGGGGCCTCGTCGGCGTCGGCCTCCTCCCCCGCGTCGTCCCAGCCATCGTCGGGCTGGTCGTCCTCGGCGACCTCCGGCGCCTCAGCGCCCTCGTCCCAGGCAGGCTCCTCGTCCCACTCGGTGTCGTCGTCCCACTCGCCGTCGGGGGACGCTGCGTCCAGGGGATCGTCGTCGACCGGGCGCTGCTGCGCGCGGGCCTCCTCGCGGTCGCGGCGGGTCTGCGCGCGCCGCTCGCGCGCGGCGTCGAGGCCGGCGCCGACGCGCTCACGGGCGCTCGTGGCGGCCGCCCCGGTGTGCTCGACGCCGTGCTCGGCGGCACGGCGCGTCCACGGGTGGACGACGGCCGTCCCGGCGAGTACGGCCACGCCGACCTCGAACAGGAGGAGCCCGGCGACGAGGCCGGAGCGCGGACCGACGTCGGCCATGCGGCCCGGGCCGATGGCGCCCGAGGCCAGGAGGCAGCCGATGAGCGTGAGCAGCGCGAGCACGAGGGCGGCGGCGACGGCGGCGACGAGCGCCTCGGGGAGCGCGAGCGCGGCGAGCCGCCGACGGTGGCGCCACACCGCGACGAGCCCGGCGAGGCTGAGCGCGAGCGGCAGCACCTCTCCCCCGTGCGAGAGGGAGTCCGTCGGCAGGAGGCCGAGGAGGGGCAGGGAGGGCACGGACCCGGCCACGACGTGGCTCGGGGCGAAGACCGTCCCGGTGCCCACGACGAAGCCGGGCCCCACCAGCCACGCGAGGGCCCAGACGAGCGTCGTCGGGACCCAGGCGAGCTGGAGGAGCAGGAGGCCGAGCCATCCGAGGACGCCGCCCGTGCTCACCGCCCCGTAGAGGCGGGTGAAGCGGTGGAAGCCGCCGACGACCGCCGCCAGCGCGGCCAGCAGGACGAGCGCGCCGATGATGATCGCGGTCGTCCGGGCCAGGGCGAGCGCGGGGTCGACCCACCGGGGGCGGCGGCCCCACGCCTGCGAGGCGCGGGTCCAGCCCCGCCCCTCGCGGTGGAGGCTCCAGGCGGTGACGAGCAGGGCCAGGAGGGCGCTGCCGACGACGGCCGGCAGGGACCCGGTCCCAGTCGGCCCCGCGAGGAGGACGAGCACGAGGCTCGTGAGCAGGGCGGACCCGACCACCCAAACGCCCGAGGCGGGGCCGGTGAGCCGGGCGCGGCGGACCGACTGCGCGGTGAGCCACGCCTGGAGGAGGGCGACGCCCAGGAGCGGGAGGGCGAGGACTCCGTCGGCGGACTCGGCGCTGCCGACGGAGCCGCCCAGGGCGAGTCCCCACAGCCCCGTGCCGGTGCGCAGCGCCGACCCGAGCGAGAGCGCCGCGGCCGCGTCGAGGGAGGAGGTCGAGACGAAGACGGCGAGCGTCGGGACGACGACGACGAGCCAGCCCGCCAGGACCGACTCGACGCCCGCGCGCACGGCGAAGGGCCAGTCCACCGGGAGGGCGCGGGTCGTGCCGCGCTCCCCGGTGGGCTGGTCCTCGCTCAGTCCTCGTTGACCACGCTCGCGGCTCACGCCTGCCCGCCGGCGAGCTCGCGGTAGAGCTCGCGGGCGATGTCGGCGGTCTCGGTGGGGGTGCGGCCCACGCGCACGCCGGCCGCCTCGAGGGCGACCTTCTTGGCGGCGGCGGTGCCCGAGGAGCCGGAGACGATGGCGCCGGCGTGGCCCATGGTCTTGCCCTCGGGGGCGGTGAAGCCGGCGACGTAGGCGACGACCGGCTTGGTGACGTGCTCCTTGATGTAGGCCGCGGCCCGCTCCTCGGCGTCGCCGCCGATCTCGCCGATCATGACGATGGCCTTGGTGTCGGGGTCCGCCTCGAAGCCGGCGAGGGCGTCGATGTGGGTCGTGCCGACGACCGGGTCGCCGCCGATGCCGATGCAGGTGGTGAAGCCGAGGTCCCGCAGCTCGTGCATGAGCTGGTAGGTCAAGGTGCCGGACTTGGAGACCAGGCCGATGGGGCCGGGGCCGGTGATGTCGGGCGGGGTGATGCCGACGTTGGAGCGCGCCGGGGAGATGATGCCGGGGCAGTTCGGGCCGATGATCTGGACGCCCTTGCTCGCCGCGTAGGCGCGGAAGTAGGTGGCGTCGTGGACCGGGATGCCCTCGGTGATGACGACGACGAGGCGCAGGCCCGCGTCGACGGCCTCGACGACGGCGTCCTTGGCGAAGGCCGGCGGGACGAAGACGACGGAGACGGTGGCGTCCGTGGCGGAGCGGGCCTCGGCGACGGTGCCGTAGACGGGCACCTCGACGGTCCCGGCGGAGACGCCGCCGGCGGCCGGGCCGATAGGCTCGACGTCGAAGGCGACGGAGGTGCCGGCCTTGCGCGGGTTGACGCCCGCGACGACCTTCGTGCCGGCGGAGAGCATGCGGCGGGTGTGCTTCTGGCCCTCCGAGCCGGTCATGCCCTGGACGATGACGCGGTCGTTCTCATCGAGGAAGATGCTCATGGACTCAGGCTCCCAGCTTCTCGGCGATCTCGGTGACGACGTCGGCGGCGCCCTCCATGGTGGGGACGACGGTGACGCCGTCGATGTCGGCGTCCGCGAGGATCTGGCGACCCAGCGCGGCGTTGTTGCCGTCCAGGCGGACGACGATGGGCTTGTCGAAGTCCTCCAGCGCCCCGACGGCGGTGACGATGCCGTTCGCGACGGTGTCGCAGGAGGTGATGCCGCCGAAGACGTTGACGAGGATGGCGCGGACCTGCGGGTCGGAGGCGACGACCTCGAGGCCGGTGGCCATCACCTCCGCCGAGGAGCCGCCGCCCAGGTCGAGGAAGTTCGCGGGGCGCATGCCGCCGTGCCGCTCGCCGGCGCCGGCGACGACGTCGAGGGTGGACATAACCAGGCCGGCGCCGTTGCCGAGGACCCCGACCTCGCCCTCGAGGCGGACGTAGTTGAGGCCGGCCTCCTTGGCCCGGGTCTCGAGCGGGTCGGCCTCGGAGGTGTCCTTGAGGTCCGTGTGCTCGGGGTGGCGGAAGCGGGAGTTGTCGTCGAGGGAGACCTTGCCGTCGACCGCGAGGACCGTGTCCTCCGGGGTGGCGACCAGGGGGTTGACCTCCACCAGCGTGGCGTCCTCCTCGGAGAAGACCTCCCACAGCTGAATGATCGCGGAGGCGACGCCGGTCGCGACGGGGCCGGGCTCGAAGCCGGCGGCCTCGACGATCTGCGCGGCGACGTCGGCGTTGACGCCGACGAGCGGGTCGATGGCGACGCGGGCGAGGGCCTCAGGGCGCTCCTTGGCGAGCGTCTCGATCTCCATGCCGCCCTCCTTGGAGCACATGGCGAGGTAGCGGCGCTCGGCGCGGTCCAGGAGGATCGAGAAGTAGAACTCGGAAGCGATGTCCGCGCCCTCCGCGATGAGGACGGTGCGGACCGCGTGGCCCTTGATGTCCATGCCGAGGATCTTCTCGGCGGCGGCGCGGGCCTCGTCGGCGCTGCGGGCGAGCTTGACGCCGCCGGCCTTGCCGCGGCCGCCGGTCTTGACCTGGGCCTTGACGACGACGAGGGAGGAGCCGTGGGCGAACATGTCCTCGGCGACGGCCTGCGCCTGCTCCGGGGTCGTGGCGGTTCCTCCCCCGAGCACGGGGACGCCGTGCTTCCTGAACAGGTCTCGCGCCTGGTACTCGTACAGGTCCATCCAGATCGTCCTTCCAGGATCGTGTCCGGGGGCGTCGTCGTTCCCGGGCTGGGCGTGTGTCCGCGGCCGAGCCTAACGCGACCCAGGCCACAGTGAGGACGAAAGGCCCGGACGAGTCGGCGGGTGTTCACCCAGCGAGAGGTGACGCGGCTCGCGCGGTCGACGACAATGGTCCAGAAGATCCGCGCGACCTGGAGGGACGTCATGGCAGTCGAGGACCGAGCCGAGGACCGGAGCACCGCGACGACGGCGGACGGGGCCGCCGTCGGCGCCCCCGCGTCGGAGCGGGTGCGGATCGGCATCCTCACCTCCGGCGGCGACGCCCAGGGCATGAACGCGGCCGTGCGATCCGTCGTCCGCACGGCGCTGCGCATGGGCGCCCAGCCCTACGCCGTCATGGAGGGCTGGTCCGGGGCCGTCAAGGGCGGCGACGGGATCCGCCCGCTCGAGTGGGACTCGGTCGGCTCCATCCTCCACAAGGGCGGCACGATCATCGGAACCGCGCGCTGCGCCGAGTTCCGCGAGCGCGCCGGGCAGCTCGACGCCGCCGCCAGCCTCCTCGAGCACGGCATCGACCGCCTCGTCGTCATCGGCGGGGACGGATCCCTTACCGGCACGAACGAGTTCCGCAAGAACTGGCCCGGGCTCGTCGCCGAGCTCGCCGAGACCGGGCGCATCACCCCCCAGACCGCGCAGGCCCACCCCGAGCTCATGGTGACTGGCCTGGTCGGCTCCATCGACAACGACCTCGTCGGCGCCGACATGACGATCGGCACGGACTCCGCGCTGCACCGCATCCTCGAGGCCATCGACGACATCTCCTCCACGGCGGCGAGCCACCAGCGCACCTTCGTCGTCGAGGTCATGGGCCGCCACTGCGGCTACCTCGCGCTCATGGCCGCCGTCGCCGGCGGCTGCGACTACGTCCTCGTCCCCGAACTCCCGCCCGCCGAGGGCTGGGAGGAGGACATGTGCCTCAAGCTGCGCACCGGCCGCGAGGCGGGGCGCCGCGAGTCCATGGTCATCGTCGCGGAGGGCGCCACCGACCGCGCCGGCAACCGCATCACGGCCGACGACGTCAGCCGCATCATCCACGACCGGCTCGGCGAGGACCCCCGTGTCACGATCCTCGGCCACGTCCAGCGAGGCGGGCGTCCCAGCGCCTACGACCGCTGGATGTCGACCCTCCTGGGCTGCGCCGCCGCCCGCGAGGTCGTGCTGGCCCGCCCGGAGGAGGAGCCCGTCATCATCGCCGAGCGCCACAACCGCATCCACCGCCTGCCGATGATGGAGCACATCGGCCGCACGCGCGCCGTCGCCAGGCTCGTCGAGGACGGCGACTACGAGGGCGCCATCGAGGCCCGCGGCGCCAGCTTCGGGCAGATGCTCGAGCTCTTCGAGACCATGTCCACTCCCCCGGTGCTCGACCCGGCGGCCATCGGCGAGCTCCACCACCGCGCCGAGTCCGACGACGGCGCCGCGCCGGCGCGCTCGCGCCGCATCGCGATCGTCCACGCCGGCGGCCTCGCACCGGGCATGAACACGGCGGCGCGCGCGGCGGTCCGGCTCGGGCTGGACCACGACTTCACCATGCTCGGCGTCAACGGCGGCTTCCCGGGGCTGCTGGACGGCGACGTGCGGGAGCTGTCCTGGGACGACGTCGAGGGCTGGGTCGGCGACGGCGGTGCCGAGCTCGGCACGCGCCGCGAGGTGCCGACCGTCGAGCAGCTGTACGCGCTGGGCCGCTCCATCGAGTCCCACGACATCGACGGCCTCCTCGTCATCGGCGGCTTCAACGCCTACCTCGCGGCGAACCTGCTCGTGCGCGAGCGGGACCGCTACCCCGCCTTCAACATCCCGATCGTGTGCGTGCCGGCGTCGATCGACAACAACCTGCCCGGCTCCGAGTTGAGCGTCGGGGCGGACACGGCCCTCAACAACGCCGTCGCCTCCCTGGACGCCATCAAGCAGTCCGGTGCGGCGTCGCACCGCTGCTTCGTCGCCGAGGTCATGGGCCGCAGGTGCGGGTACCTGTCCCTCATGAGCGGCCTCGCGGCCGGCGCGGAGAAGGTCTACCTCCACGAGGACGGCATCACCCTGTCCGAGCTGGCGGCCGACTCCGAGCGGATGGTCGACTCCTTCCGGGCCGGCCGCAAGCTCTACCTCGTCGTCCGCAACGAGCGGGCGAGCGAGGGCTACACGACGGACGTCCTCGCCAAGATCTTCACCGAGGAGGGGCACGGCCTCTACGACGTGCGCGAGGCGATCGTCGGGCACGTCCAGCAGGGCGGCGACCCCACCCCCTTCGACCGCATCATGGCGACGAAGCTCGTCTCCCACGCGCTGGGGCTCCTCTCCGACCAGCTCGACGCCGGGACGTACCACTCGAGCTACGTCGGGCTCGTCGAGGGCCGCATCACCCACCACCCCCTGGAGCGAATGAACGAGGAGCTCGACCTCGTCAACCGCCGTCCGCGCGAGCAGTGGTGGATGGGGCTGCGCGACGCGATCTCGCTCGTGAGCCAGGAGGAGGGCGAGCTGGCGCCGGAGGACCTTCCGGCCTTCGGCCCGAGCCGCGCCGAGGCGGAGCGGGCCGCGCGCGCCTGAGCGGCTCCACGGGCCCCGCCCGGAGCCCTCGCCGAGGGCGGCGGGGCCGCTCCCGCCGCCGGTATCGTCGGGAGCGATGAACGCGCCCCGCCCTGCCATGACCGGCTCCCCCGCCCCGGGCCAGTGGTGGCGCCTCGCCCTCACGATCCTCCTGAGCGGCGTGGCCGCCGGGTTCATCGGGATCGCGATGGCCTACCTCCTCGAGGGCTTCGAGTGGCTCTTCTACGGGGTGCGCGACGGGTCCCTGCCGCAGCGCGTCGCCGCGGCCGAGACCTGGCGACGCGTCCTCGCTCCGGCCGCCGGCGGGCTCCTCGCGGGAGCCCTGTGGTGGTGGGAGCGGGCCACCGGCGGCGTCGTGAGCGTCGAGAAGGCCGTCGCCGACACCGGGCTGGAGCCCGCACGACGCATGGGGATCCTGCGCCCCTTCGCCGACGCCGTCCTGCAGGTCCTCACGGTCGGCTCGGGAAACTCGGTGGGCCGTGAGGGCGCCCCGAGGCTGGCCGCCGGCGCGGTCGCCGCCCGCGTCTCGCTCGCCCTGGGCGTCGACGTCGCCTGGGTGCCCGTCCTCATCGCCTCCGCGGCCGGGGCGGGCCTGGCCGCCATGTACAACGCGCCGCTCGGAGGCGCCGCCTACGCGGTCGAGATCGTCATGCTCGCCTCGACGCGGGCCGGCCGCGGCCTGCGGGCCAGCGCCCTCGCCGTCGTCATCTCCTGCCTGGCGACCGTCGTCTCCTGGCTGCACTCGCACGGGGCCGCGAGTCTCGCCATGCCGCACGCGCCCTTCACCGCCGCCGACCTCCTCGCCGCGCTCGTCGTCGTCCCGGCGGCTGCGCTGGCCGGCTGGCTCGCGCGGGGCCTGTGGTCCTGGTTCAAGAGCCACCGTCTCCCCGACTCCTGGTCCCTCCCGCTCGCCGTCGGCGGGGCGGGCCTCCTTACGGGCACGGCCTCGCTGCGGCTCGCCCAGCTGCCCGGTAACGGCAAGGACGCCTTCCAGGTGGCGCTCACGACCTCGGCGGCCGGGCCGGCGCTCGTGGCGCTGCTCGGCGTCGTCCTGCTCAAGCCCCTGCTCACGGGCGCGACGCTCGGAGCGGGCGCCACCGGCGGTCTGCTCGCGCCCTCCTTCGCGCTCGGTTCCTCGGTCGGCGCGGGCCTGGCCGGGCTCGCGCACCTGGTCGGGATCGACGTCTCGGTCGCGGCGACGGCGGTCATCGGCGGCGCCGTCGTCCTCGCGGTGACGCAGAAGGCGCCGGTCTTCGCGGCGCTCTTCATCTGGGAGCTGCCGCACGCGCCCCTGTGGCTCCTGCCGGTCCTCCTCGTGGGGACGACGGCCGCAGTCACGGTGACGACGTGGCTGCCGGGCCGCCGGGCTGACGCGCGCCTGCACCGCGCCTGAGCCCGTCGCTCAGGGCCACGCGCCGCACTCCGCCGGCCGTTCCACGCCACCGCGGCTGAGTGCGGCTCCCTCCCGCGCGCACGGCGGCGGTCGCCGTCCACGCACTGGTGGACGGCGGCCGTCACGCATTCCGCCCGAGGGGCCGCGCCGCAGCGCGCCCCTCGCTCGGCGTCTCAGAGACTGCGGCGCAGGAGCACGGAGTCCCAGCCGCCTAGGCGCTCGGGGACGCCCGTGCCGGAGGCGACGGCCTCGTCGGCCGGCAGGCTCGCCACGAGGACGCGCTCCGCGCCGTCCCAGTCGGCGAGGTCGAGGCCGTCGGCGGCGAGGCGGCCGCGCAGCGCGGAGCCCTCCCCGGTCTCGAGGTCCTCCCGCGAGCAGGAGGCGACGAGTAGGAGCTGCTCGCGCGCGCCGTCCGCGGCGACGTGCTCGCGCAGGATCGTCCAGGAGGCGGCGTCGTCGGCGTCGAGGAGGCGGAAGGTGCCCAGGGCGAGCGCGTCGTCGGAGTGGCGCAGGTCGATGAGCGCCCGGTAGTGCTCGAAGACGCTGCCGGGCACGCCCACCTGGGCGGCGGCGTTGACCTCCGCGGCGCCCGGGGCGACGTCGATCCACGGCGTGCCGGTCGTGAAGCCGGCGTTCTCGGAGGCGTCCCACTGGACGGGGGTGCGCGCGTTGTCGCGGGAGTTGGGACGCAGCCCGTCCAGGACGGCGGCCGGGTCGTCTCCGACGCCGACGCGCTCGTGGAAGTGGTTGACGGACTCGAGGTCGCGGAAGTCGTCGATGGAGCCGAAGACGGTGTTGGTCTGGCCGAGCTCCTCGCCCTGGTAGACGTAGGGGGTGCCGCGGTGGAGGTGGAGGACCGAGGCGAGGGTCTTGGCGGAGCGCTCGCGCCAGGCAGGGTCGTCGTCGCCGAAGCGGGAGACGGCGCGTGGCTGGTCGTGGTTGTCCCAGTACAGGGAGTTCCAGCCCTCCTCGCCGGTGACGGCGCCGGAGCCGTCCGTGACGGGGGCGAGGGCGGCCTGCCAGTCGGCGAGGTTGCGCTTGAGGGCGACGCGGTCGAGCGGGACCGGGTCGAACTTGCCGCCGGGTCCGTCGGTGAGGCCGACGTGCTCGAACTGGAAGACCATGTCGACCTCGGCCCGGGCCGGGTCCGTGAAGAGCGCCGCCTCGTCGCGGGTGACGCCGGGGGTCTCGCCCACGGTGATGACGTGCTGGGCGCTCCGGGAGGCGAAGACCGCCTCGTTCATCTCGTGCAGGAACTCGTGGACGCGGGGGCCGTTGGCGACGGCGGCGAAGCCGGAGCCGTAGAGGTCGCCCTCTCCCTGCGGGCCGTCGGAGAGCGGGTAGGTCTTGGAGATGAGGTTGATGACGTCCATGCGGAAGCCGTCGACGCCGCGGTCGACCCAGCGGTTCATGAAGGCGTAGACGGCCTGGCGGACCTCGGGGTTTTCCCAGTTGAGGTCGGGCTGCTTGCGGGAGAAGAGGTGGAGGAAGAACTCGCCGGAGCCCTCGTCCCACTCCCAGGCGGAGCCGGAGAAGGCCGAGCCCCAGTTGGTGGGCTCGGTGCCCGGCGCGCCCGGCTCCAGGCCCTCGATCTCTCGCGCGGGCCGCCAGATGTACCAGTCGCGCTTCGGGCCGTCCTTGCTCGCGCGGGACTCGGTGAACCAGGCGTGCTCGTCGCTCGTGTGGTTGACGACGAGGTCCATGACGAGGCGCATGCCGCGCGAGTGGAGCCCGGCGATGAGCTCGTCGAGGTCGGCGAGGCTGCCGAACATCGGGTCGATGTCCTCGTAGTCGGCGATGTCGTAGCCGTTGTCGTCCTGCGGGGAGCGGTAGACGGGGCTGAGCCAGACGACGTCGACGCCGAGGGAGTCGAGGTGGTCGAGGCGGCTCGTGATGCCGCGGATGTCGCCGAGGCCGTCACCGTCGGTGTCCTGGAAGGAGCGCGGGTAGACCTGGTAGACGACGGCGCGGCGCCACCACTCGGGGTCCTCCCCCGCGTGGCGCGGGGAGACAATGAAGGGGGCGGGCGGGTTGACCGGGGTCGTGGTCACGGGGTGCTCCTGCTGGTGGGCGGTCGGCGGCTTCGTCGGCGCACGGGGCGCGGCACCGTCCTACCCCAGTGACTTCCCGCGCTTCAAGGCCGCCGGGGCCTCAGGAGCCCTACCGGGGCGGTGTATCGCAGCGCGAGAAATCGCCCCGGCTGGGTGTCGGCGCGCCCGAGGACGGGTCTACGGTGAGCGGCGTCACGCCCCACGCGTCGAGGAAGAGAGCCATGGGATACCAGACCACGAACCCGTACACCGGCGAGGTCGTCACGACCTTCGACACCGCGACGGAGGCGGAGATCGACGCCGCGATCGCCAAGGCGGACGCCGCCTTCGCGACCTGGAGGGACACCCCGGTCGAGGACCGCGTCGCCGTCCTGGAGAAGGCCGCGGACATCCTCGAGGAGAACCGCCGCGAGTACGCCGAGACGCTCACCCTCGAGATGGGCAAGATGATCAACGAGGCGGAGGGCGAGGTCGCCCTGTGCGCGAGGATCCTGCGCTACTACGTCGACCACGCCGCCGACCTGCTCGCCCCGCGCCCCGTCGCGGCCAGGGGCTACGGGGACATGGACGTCGCCATCGTCCACGATCCTCAGGGCGTCATCTACGCCGTCGAGCCGTGGAACTTCCCCTTCTACCAGGTCATCCGCGTCTCGGCCCCGCAGCTCGCGGCCGGCAACACCCTGGTGCTCAAGCACGCCTCGATCGTGCCGCAGTCCGCCCTCAAGATGGAGCAGCTCTTCAAGCAGGCGGGCGGCCCGGACGGCCTCCTCGTCAACGTCTTCGCCTCGCACGACGCCAACGAGCAGATCCTCTCGGACGCCCGCGTGCGCGGCGTCGCCCTCACCGGATCGGAGGGCGCCGGTGCCGCGGTGGCCCAGGAAGCGGCCAAGAACCTCAAGAAGTCGACCCTCGAGCTCGGCGGCTCCGACGCCTTCATCGTCCTCGACGACGCCGACCTTGACAAGGTCGTCGAGTGGGCGCTCCTCGGACGCCACTGGAACGGCGGCCAGGTCTGCACCTCCTGCAAGCGCATGATCATCGCCGACTCGCTCTACGACGAGTTCCTCGAGAAGTACCGGGCCAAGGTCGCCACGCTCAAGCCCGGCGACCCGATGGACGAGGCGACGACCCTGCCGCCGCTGTCCTCCCAGTCCGCCGCCGACGAGCTCGCCGAGCTCGTCGAGCGCGCCCGCCAGGAGGGCGTCACCGTCGAGGAGATCGGCGACCCGGTCCCCGCGGAGGGCTCCTTCTTCCAGCCCACGATCCTCACGGACGTCCCGGACGACTCGCGGACCTCCCAGACTGAGTTCTTCGGCCCCGTCTCGCAGGTCTACCGGGCCAAGGACGACGACGACGCCGTCCGCATCGCCAACAACTCGCCCTACGGCCTGGGCGGCTCGATCTACTCCTCCGACGTGCGCCGCGCCCAGCAGCTCGCCCGCCGGATCGACACGGGCATGGTCTTCATCAACCAGCCGACCGGCGTCGCCGCGGACATCCCCTTCGGCGGGGTCAAGCGCTCCGGCTACGGCCGCGAGCTCGCCGAGCTCGGCCTGACCGAGTTCACGAACCAGAAGGTCGTGGCCGTTGCGGACATCGACGGCGAGTTCTTCTGACGGGCGGGCCAGGCGCCGTCGTCGGGCGGCCCCTCGGCTCCACGCTGAACGCCGTCGCCCCCGGAACCGAGTGGTTCCGGGGGCGACGGCGTTCAGCGCGACCGGGCCGGCGGCACGGTCCCTCGGCGGTTCACTTCTGCGAGCCTCGCATGACGCCGGAGATGACCCAGCGCTGGACGATGACGTACACGAGGAACATCGGGGCGATCGCCATGAGGTAGGAGGCGAAGGACACCGGGTAGTTCGTGTTGAACTGCCCCTGGAAGACGTACTGCGCGAGCGGCAGCGTCGCCTTGGACTGGTCGGTGAGGATGACCAGCGGCAGGAGGAAGTCGTTCCACGCCCACAGGCAGGTGAGGATGCCGACGGTGGCGTTCATGGGCGACAGGAGCGGGAAGATCACCTTCCAGAAGATCCCCCAGCGGCTGGCGCCGTCGATGGCGGCGGCCTCCTCGAGCTCCTCCGGGATCGACTTGATGAAGGAGGTGTACATGAGGATGTTGAAGGCCAGGCCGTAGACCACGTAGAGCAGGATGAGGCCCGCCTCGTTGTCCAGGTGGAGCATGGCCGTCTCCTTGACCACCGGCAGCATGATGATCGGGAAGGGCACGAAGAGCGCCGCGACGATGTAGTAGTACATCGCCTTGACCCAGCGGCGGTGCATGTTGCGCGCCAGCGCGTAGGAGACCATCGAGTTGGACAGGATAGTGAAGACGGTCGCGCCGACGGTGATGATCGAGCTGGTGAGGACGCGCTTGGGGTAGGAGGTCATGTCCCAGGCGGTCTTGAAGTTGTCCAGGCTCCAGGAGTCGGGCAGGCCCCAGCCAGAGGCGGCGAGCTGCTCGGGGTCTTGAAGGCCGTGACGACGGTGAAGTACAGCGGCACGAGGATCGTGAGGCTGAGGACGATCGCGAGGAGGGTCGTCCACCAGTTCGTGCCTCCGAAGGTGTGGCGGGAGTGGCGGCGAACCTTGTAGGTGTTCTCCTCGGCCGGCGGGCGGGCGCCCTCGGCGATGGTGCCGGTGGCGGAGACGGAGGCGTCGGGGGCTGCGGGAGCTGCTGCGGTCATCGCGGATCAGACCCTTTCCTGGCTCTGGGTGAAGCGGAGCTGGGCGAAGGACAGGAGCACCACGATGATGAAGTAGATGATGCCGTTCGCCGTCTGGTAGGCGTACTCGCCGCCCTGGAAGCCGTTCTTGAAGATGAGGTAGGAGATCGACTGGGTCGCCGTGCCCGGGCCGCCCGAGGTGAGGGCGACGATCTGGTCGAAGACGCCCAGGAAGCCCTTGAAGGACAGGACCATGTTGATGCCGAGGTACGGGATGATGAGCGGCAGGGTCATCGACCAGAGGCGTCGCACGGGGCCGGCGCCGTCGATGGCGGAGGCCTCGTAGATCTCCTCGGGGACCGTCTGGAGGCCCGCCAGGTAGATGATCGTGTTGTAGGCGACCGCCTGCCACACGCCGACGAGGACGATGGCGAGCCAGGCGAGGTTCTCGTTGGCGAGCAGCGAGGTGCTCAGCCACTCCCAGCCGAGCCTCTCCCCGATGAGGGGGAGGTTGTTCGTGAAGAGGTAGCTGAAGATGTAGGAGACCACCAGCACCGGGAGGATGTACGGGATGAAGAAGATCCCGCGGAAGAAGCTCTGGGCCTTGAGCTTCGAGTTGAGCATGAGCGCGAGGCCCAGGGAGATGATGTTCGTGAGGATCGAGGCGACGATGGCGTACTTGAAGGTGAAGACGTACGAGCCCCAGATGATGTCGTCCTGGAACAGGTTCTTGTAGTTCGTCAGGCCGACGAAGTGCCAGTCGCCGTAGCCCTGGAAGTTGGTGAAGGTGTAGAAGAAGCCGGTCAGCAGCGGGATCGTCAGCAGGACGGTGAAGACGAGGGCCGCGGGGACGATCATCCACACGTAGGCCTTGTCGATCGGCTTGGGCTTGTTCCCGGCGCTGCGCTCGCGCTCGGCGGTCCGCTTGGCGGCCGTGGTCGTGGTCATGGGTTGCCTCCGCGCTCTCAGGACGTCTCGTTGATGCGCTTGACGACCTTGTTCCACTGGGTGTCCAGGGTCGTGATGAGCTTGTCGAGGTCGCCGTCGAAGAAGTACTGCTGGATGTAGGCGTTCAGCGTGATCGCCGGCGGGAAGTTGTGGTCGGAGTAGGTGGCCAGGCGCTCGTCGTCGAAGTACTGCTGGAGGCCCTCGAGGGCGGGGTCGGTCGCCGACAGCGTCGTGAGCGTGGGGTAGGCGACCTGCTCGTCGCAGTAGGCCTTCATGTTGGCCTTGTCCATGAGGTACTGGAAGAACCTCATGTTCTCCTCGGGGTGCGCCGGGTCGGTGCCCATGGTGAGGGCGACGTCGACGCCGGAGACGACCTTGGTGTCCTTCGCGTCGTCCGCGGGGGTGGCGAAGGTGCCGAGGTTGATGTCCTTGTTGTAGGACCGGATGGCGGGGATGGCGTAGGTCCCATGCCAGTACATGGCACCCTTGCCCTGGGCGAAGCCCTGGTTGCCGTCGTTGTAGCCGAGGCCGGCCTTGTTGGAGTTGCCGTACTGATAGGCCTGGTGCATCTTCTCGAAGACGGGGGTGAGCTCCTTGAAGCTCATGCCGTTACCGATCTCGCGGCGCTTGTCGTACCAGGCGGCGACGCCGTCGGTGAGGAAGTCGCCGGAGAGGGACGAGAAGGCGGGGGCGCCGGTCCAGTTGTCCTTGGTGGCCCAGTAGAAGGGGTTGATGCCCTGGGCCTGGAGCTCGTCGCAGACCTCGATGAGCTCGGCCCACGTGGTGGGCGGCTCGACGCCGGCCTTCTCGAAGATGTCCTTGTTGTAGATGATCCCCGAGCCGTTGTCGGCGAAGGCGACGCCGTTGGTCTGGCCGTCCCCGCCGGTGCCCAGCGTGTTGAGGATGTTCGCCATCGTCGGGTTGACGCCGTCGAGCATGCCGGTGTCCGTGAAGTCGCGGAAGATGCCGGTGCGGGCGAGGGCCCCGTAGTTGTAGTCGCCGTTGATCGTCATCATGTCGGGCATGTCGCCCTTGACGAGACGGGCGCGCAGCGCGGTGACGTTGTCGGCCTGGAAGTTCTGGGTGACGACGACGTCGGGGTTGGCGGCGTTGAAGTCGTCGCAGATCTTGGTGAAGAGGTCGATGGCCTCGCTCTTGAACTGGAAGAGCTCGAGGTGGACCTTGCCGTCGTCGCCGGATGAGCATCCGGCGAGCGTGCCGCCGGCGGCGGCGAGCGCCGCGATCCCCGCCGAGGTGGCGAGGAAGGAGCGTCTGCTCAGTGCTGTCATGGGGACTCCCGTGCGTCCTTGCGTGAGGTGGTCGGTCGGCCCGGGGCGGTCGACCGAGAAATATTTTGCGTCGAAAGAAACGCTTTGGCAACTTCCCGGACGCGAGGCCTCCGACGGTGCATGATGGCGCGGTGCCCGCCCCCGCCTCCCCGTGGACCGACCTCACGGGAACCCAGCGCGAGATCGTCCTCGCCCTCCTGCGCTCCGGCCGCCTCCCGCGTACCCGGCTCATGGAGATCGTCGGCATCTCGCCGGGCTCCGTCACGCGCCTGACGGCGCCCCTCATCGAGGCCGGGCTGCTCACCACCTCCACGGAGCGCGTCGCGGGCACGGGACGCCCCCAGTCCCCCCTCGAGCTGCGCGCCGACGCCGAGCACGTCCTCGGTCTCGCCCTGTCGAACCGGGCCGTCACCGCCGTCCTCACCGACCTGCGGGCCAGCGTCGTCGCCAGCGGCCGCGTCGAGCTGGCCGAGCACTCCCCGGCCGCTGTCCTCGACGCCGTCGCGGAGGCGGCCGCCCTCGTGACGGGCGCGCGGCGCCCTGCGTGCACCGGCCTGGCGCTGGGCGGCTCGACCACGGACGGCCGCGTGGTCGACGACGCCGGCTTCTACGGCTGGCACGGCGTGCCCCTCGCGGCGCTGGTCGAGGAGCGGCTCGGCGTCCCGGCCGTCGTCGGCAACGACCTCGTCGCCCTCACGGGCCTCGAGGCGTGGTTCGGCGCCGGGGCGGAGAGCGACCGCTTCGCCCTGCTCACCACGGGCGCCGGCATCGGCTACGGCCTCGTCATCGACAGCGAGGTCGTCACGAGCGCCGACGCCCAGCTCGGCCTCATCTCCAACGTCCCCGTCCCCGACGGCGCCCGCCCGCCCCACGCGGCACCGGCCATGGAGTGCCTCACGAGCGCGGCCCTCGAGCGCGCTTGGAAGGCCGAGGTCCGCGAGCGCGCCAGCGCCCACCGGGTCGTGGAGCTCGCCGAGGGCGGCGACGCCGTCGCCGTCGCCGTGTGCGCCTCCTTCGCGCGACGCCTGGGTCGCCTCATAGGGATGGTCGCCGCCCTCACGCTCACCGAGGAGGTCGTCGTCGCCGGAGAGCGGGCCGACCTCGCCGCGCTGCTCGAGGACCAGGTCATGGTGGGCGTCTCCGCCGTGCGCCGGCCGAGCGCCCGGCAGCTGCGCGTCACCGTCCGCGAGCACGACCGCGTCGAGTGGGCGCGTGGCGCCGCCGTCCTGGCCCTGCGGGAGAGGGTCGCCGGGAGGCTCTGAGAACGTCGTGCGCCGCTAGGTGTACTGATCGGGGAGGTTGGTCAACCTCGTGATCGGTGGGAGGGCGCCGGTGGCGGTGTGGGGGCGGTGGTGATTGTAGAAGTGGGTCCATGCCGGCAGTGCGGCGCGGCGCTCGGCCTCACTGGCGTAGTGGCGGGAGTAGGCCCACCCATCAGCCAGGGTCCTGTGGTACCGCTCGATCTTCCCGTTGGTCTGAGGCCGGTAGGGCCTGGTGTAGCGGGCCTTGACCCCCAGGCGCTCGCAGGCCTGGGTCCAGGCCCGTGACCTGTAGGCGGCCCCGTTGTCGGACAGCACCCGCTGAACGACCACCCCGCGGGCGGCGAACCACGCCACCGCCCGCTGCAGGACACCCACAGCGGTGGCAGCCTTCTCGTCGTCGTGGACCTCGGAGTAGACCACGCGCGAGTGGTCATCGAGCACGGAGTGGACGTAGGCCCACCCCAGACGAGGCTGACCGTGCCTGCGCCTGGCGCCGTCGGTGGTCTGGCGGTTGTGGTCACCCTGGGTGCGTCCCACGTACCTCCAGCCACCGCCGTCGGGGATGTTGCCGACCTTCTTGACGTCGACGTGGACCAGGGAACCGGGGCTCTCGTGCTCGTAGCGGCGTACGACCTGCCCGGTGGCGCGGTCGAGGTAGGAGAGGCGGTTCAGCCTGGCCGTGTTGAGGATGCGGTGCACCGTCGAGGGTGCGATGCCGGTGCGGGCGGCGAGCTGGACGGGGCCCTCCCGCAGGCGGCTGCGCAGGCTGACGACCCGGCGTACCACGGTGGTGGGGGTGCGGTTGGGGCTGGAGTGGGGGCGGCTGGAGCGGTCGGTCATCGCCTCCCCGGCGCGGTAGCGGTCCACCCAGCGTTTGACGGTGGGCCATGAGCATTGGAATCGGGCGGCGACCTCGCTGATGGGGTAGCCCTCCTCAACGACAAGGCGGGCCACCCGCTGCCGGGCGCGTGGGGTCAGGGCTGCGTTAGCGTGGGACATGAGGAGAGCACCTCTCGTACTGCTCGGTGAGACTGTCGCAAGCCCCACCCTGCCAGCACCCGGTGCTCTCCTCACCTCATACAAGCCGATCGCAGTCCTTCAACCAACCTCCCCGATCAGTACAGCTAGGCTTTGCCCCATGGCCTCTCCACTGTCGAACGCCGCCTCCGAGCCCCGCCTCGCACCCGCTCCCGCCGACGCCGTCGTCACGGGCCCCGGGTACCGCTTCACGGTCCTCACGGACCGTCTCATCCGCATGGAGTCCGCCGCCGACGACCGTTTCGTCGACGCCGCGACCCAGCTCGTCGTCAACCGCGACCTCGGCCCCGTGCCCGACTTCCAGGTGCTGCGCGGCGAGGACCGGGTGGAGATCACCACCGAGCACCTGCACCTCGCGTACCAACCCTCCCGCGGCTTCTCCCGCTCCGGCCTCCAGGTCAGCCTGCGCACCGGCGTGCTCAACCCGCACGGCGGCACGTGGCACCACGGCGACGTCTGGGACCCTGCGGAGAAGTTCCCCTCCAACCTGGGCGGGACGGCCCGCACTCTCGACGAGGCCGACGGCCGTATCTCCCTCGCCCCGGGGCTGCTCGCGATGCACGGCATCGCCGTCCTCGACGACTCCGGCTCGCTCCTCGTCGACGAGGACGAGTGGGTCCGTCCCCGCCCCGGGACGAGCCCCGTGGACGGCTCGACGCCGGACGAGGACCTCTACCTCTTCGGCTACGGCCAGGACTACCACGGCGCCCTGCGCGACTTCTTCGCCCTCACCGGCCCGACGCCGCTCATCCCCCGGGCGCTGCTCGGCAACTGGTGGAGCCGGTACCACGCCTACACCGCCGACGAGTACCTCGAGCTCATGGACCGCTTCGCCGAGGAGGGTCTTCCCTTCTCGGTGGCCGTCATCGACATGGACTGGCACCTGGTCGACATCGACCCCGCCATCGGCAACGGCTGGACCGGCTACACCTGGGACCGCAAGCTCTTCCCGGAGCCCAAGGCCTTCCTCGACGGCCTCCACCAGCGTGGCATGGAAGCGTCCCTCAACCTCCACCCCGCCTCCGGCGTCCGCCGCCACGAGGAGGCCTACGGGCCGATGATGCGGGCACTGGGCCGCGACCCGCGCTCGGGCGAGGAGATCCCCTTCAACATCGGCGACAAGGAGTTCACGGCCGCCTACCTCGAGCACGCCCACCACCCGCTCGAGGACGAGGGAGTCGACTTCTGGTGGCTCGACTGGCAGCAGGGCGGTACCACGGACATCCCCGGCCTGGACCCGCTGTGGATGCTCAACCACGTCCACTACCTCGACGCGGGCCGCGAGCGCACCCGTACCACCGCGGACGGCGGCACGGAGACCTACCGGCGCCGGCCGGTCACCTTCTCCCGCTTCGCCGACGCCTCGAGCCACCGCACACCGGTCGGCTTCTCCGGGGACACGATCGTCACGTGGGACTCCCTGCGTTTCCAGCCGGAGTTCACGTCCACGGCCGCAAACATCGGCTACTACTGGTGGTCCAACGACATCGGCGGCCACATGTTCGGCGTCAAGGACTCCGAGCTTGCAGCCCGGTGGGCGCAGCTGGGCTGCTTCTCGCCGATCAATCGGTTGCACTCCTCGAAGTCGCCCTTCAACTCCAAGGAGCCGTGGCGCTACTCGCGCGACGCCAGGGCGACGATGGAGGCGCACCTGCGTCTGCGCCACCGGCTCGTGCCGTACCTCTACACGTGGTCCCGCCGGGCGCACTCCGAGGGCATCGGCCCGGTTCGCCCCGTCTACCACGACCACCCGCAGCAGCTCGGCGCCTACGGCCACCGCACCGAGTTCCTCTTCGGCGACCTGCTCGTCGTGCCCGTCACCCACCAGGGGAACCGGGCGAGCGGCCTCGCACGGGAGGACGCCTGGCTCCCGCGCGGGACCTGGTTCGACCTGGCGACCGGACGTCGCTACGCCGTGCCCGCCGAGGGCGGCAGCGAGGTGAGCCTGTCGCGCCCGCTGGACCAGATCCCGGTCCTCGCCCGCGCAGGGTCGATCATCACGGTGGCGGACGACCTCTCCGAGGCGGCGGGATCGAACCCGCGGTCCCTCGGCCTCGTCATCGTGCCGGGAGCCGACGGGTCCGCCGTCCTCGAGGAGGACGACGGCTCGGCCGAGCCCGGTGACGAGAGCGTCGTCCGGACCCGCTTCTCCCTCGCCTGGGACGACGAGGCGGGTGCCGCCTCCCTCGAGATCAGTCAGGAGGGCGCCGACGGCGTCGTCCCGGCCGAGCGCGAGGTGGCCCTCCACCTGCTCTCCGTCGGCGGGACCGGCGACGGCGCCGAGGCCGCTGTCTCGGGGGCCGGCTCGACCGGCGACCGGGCACGGGTCTCGCGCCGCGAGGCCGACGGCTTCACCCTGGGCAAGGGCCTGGACGTGAGCCTCGGGACCGTCCGGCTGGGCGACGGTCCGGTGCGCGTCGACCTCACGGGGGTGCGCACCCGGACGCCCGCCCTCCGGGACGAGGCGTTCCGGATCCTGGAACCCGTCGAGGTCGAGTACCTCGCCAAGGACCGCGCGTGGGAGGCCATCTCCTCGGGGCTGCGCGGTGGGGCGCTTCTGGGCGCCCTGCGCGCCTGCGGTCTGCCGGACGAGGTCCTCGCCGCCGTCGCGGAGATCGCCTGAGGGCCCCTGACGTGAGCGCACCCGAGCACACGGCCACCGACTGCGAGCATCCCCTGCGGGGCCGGCGGGTCCTCGTCACCGGCGTCAGCCGAAGGCGGGGCATCGGCTACGCGATCGCCTGCCGCGCAGCCGGGCTCGGGGCATCCGTCGCCCTGCACCACTTCGCGCCGCACGACGCGGAGCAGCCCTGGGGCGCGGACGACCTCACTGCCGTGGTCGAGGGGGTGCGCTCACACCTGATCCCCGACGCGGCCCTCGTCGAGGTGAGTGCCGACCTCGCCGACGCCGCCGAGCCCCGGAGGGTCGTCGAAGCGGCGGCCGAGGGGCTCGGTGGCCTCGACGGGCTCGTCTGCAACCACGCGGCCTCCGGTCACGACGGCCGGCTCGAGGAGATCGAGCCGGAGGATCTCGACCTGCACTGGCGGGTCAACGCCCGCGCCTCCCTCCTCCTCGTCCAGGCCTTCGCCGAGGTCTTCCAGCGCCCAGACGCACCCGATCTCACCGGTTCGGCAGTGCTCATGACCTCGGGACAGGGGTTGGGGCCGATGCCGGAGGAGATCGCCTACTGCACTTCCAAGGCCGCGCTCTCCGGCATGACGCCCAGTCTCGCGGACGGGCTGGCCGACCGCGGGATCCGGCTCAACACCGTCAACCCCGGACCGGTGGACACCGGATACATGGACGACGCGCTCCGGGAGGACGTGCGCGCCGCCTTCCCCGCGGGTCGGCTGAGCACGCCCGAGGACCCGGCCCGTCTCATCTGCTGGCTGCTGTCCGACGAGGCCCGCTGGGTGACCGGCCAGGTCATCAGCACCGAGGGGGGCTTTCGCCGTTGAGCCGGACGCCCACCCGCAGGCTCTGGCTCACTGCAGGACCGGGCTCGCCGGCCCCGTCGTCCCCCGTTCGGTGAGGACAGGGGGCTCGAGGACGACTCCGCGCGGTGGCTCGTCAGAGCCCAGCGCGAGCAGGAGCTCGCCCGCTCTGTGCCCCAGCCCAAAGGTGTCAACGCCGAACTCGGTCACCTGCGAGGCCGTCACGGAGTTCGGGATCATGACGCCGAGCGAGGCCATCGAGAGGTCGCCCGGAACGGACAGCCCCATCGCTCTGGCGGCTGCGAGGAGACCGGTGAGGGCCCAGGGGTTGTTGGAGAGCGTGGCGGTGCAGTCTCCGACCAATCGACCTCCCTCGAGCAGTGCGGCTCCCTCGATCGGGTCGTCCGGGACGGAGCGGTGGACGAGTTCAACGCCGCAGGCCCTGGCCGAGGCGAGGACCGCCCGCACCTGCGCCGGATAGGCGTTCGCAGGTTCCGCGCCCGCCAGGCGGGAGAGCAGGAGCAGCCTGCGGTGACCGAGGCCCGCCAGGTGCGCGACGGCGAGTCGGGCCATCGCGTCGAAGTCCGCGTCAACGCCCGGCGCACCGCCGGGCGTCCCGGAGGTCCCGATGAGGATCGTCGGGACTCCCTCGGTCAGCAGCAGCCGCTCGCGCTCATCGAGCGGGGCCACGTCCATGAGGACGGTGGCGTCAACGGAGCGCGAGCGGACGAGCTCACGCAGCCCCTCCTCCCCATCGTGACGCAGGTTCATGGGCACGACGACCTGGAGGCCATCCTCAGCGACAGCCGCACGGACGCCCTCGATGTAGCTGAGATCGTCCGCTTCGATGGCAGAGCGGTCCAGGCGCAGGAGGACTCCGACGGTGGACAGGGACCTGGACGCGAGGGCGGAGGCACTGCGGTCGGGGTGGTAGCCGAGCTCCGTGACGGCTCTCCTCACCCGGCGCTTGGTCGGGGCGCTCACCGACCTTCTGCCCGTCAGCACGTAGGTCACCGTCGAGGGTGACACTCCGGCCAGCCTCGCCACGTCCGCACGCGTCACCGCCATCTCGTCACCCCCATCGCTTGTGAGCCAGCCGCGTCAGCCGGCGTCCTCGAGCGCGAGCCACTGCGCGGAGCAGGGCTCGAGGCGCAGCCGATCGACCCGCCCACCGGTGGAGCCGTCGGTGGAACGCGCCAGCACGGTTCCGGCGGAGCCGATCTCGGCAGGTGCGTCCCCGAAGTTGAGGGCGAGGAGCGTCGTGCCGTTGCGCACGGCGAGGACGCCCTCAGGCGTGCCGTCGAGGACCTCGGCCGAGCCGCGCCCGAGGGAGCGCTCGCGCCGGAGGGAGAGGGCCCGCCGGTACATCGACAGCGTCGAGTCAGGGTCGCCGTTCTGAACCGTCGGAGCGAGAACCGCCCACTCGGCGGGCTGCGGCAACCAGGTGCGCCCGCTAGGGCCGAAGCCGAGGCTGGGCCCCTCGGCCGTCCACGGCAGGGGCACGCGGCAGCCGTCGCGCCCGCGAACCTTGTGGCCGGTGCGCAGCCACGTGGGGTCCTGACGGGCGTCGTCAGCCATGGTGGTGTGCTCGGGCAGGCCGAGCTCCTCCCCCTGGTAGAGGTAGGCGCCGCCGGGCAGGCCGAGCATGAAGAGGGTCGCCGCGCGGGCGCGGCGCAGGCCGAGCTCACGGTCCGGCTGCGGGTCGCTCGGGCCGATGCCGGCGTCGGTCGGGGTGCCGGGTGCGTAGCCGAAGCGGGAGGCGTGCCGGACGACGTCGTGGTTGGACAGGACCCAGGTCGTCGGGGCTCCGACGGCGTCGTTCTCCGCGATCGAGGTCTCAATGACTCGACGGACGGCGCCGGCGTCCCACGGCGCCTTGAGGTAGTCGAAGCTGAAGGCCTGGCTCATCTCGTCCTCGCGGACGTAGAGAGCGCGGTGCGAGGGCGGGTCCACCCACGCCTCGGCGACGAGGAGGACCTCCGGGCGGATGCCGTTGAGGACGCGGCGCCACTCGCGGTAGACGTCGTGGACACCGGGCTGGTCGAAGGCGGGCCCGGAGTCCGGGGGCTTCGGACCGTGGTCGTGCGCCCCGCCGGATCCCTGCTCGGTCGCGGGCTCCACGACCCCCCAGCGGTCCGGGCCGACGGCGTCATCGGGCAGGCCGGGCGCCTTGACGAGGCCGTGGGCGACGTCGACGCGGAATCCGTCGACGCCGTGGTCGACGGCCCAGAAACGCAGGAACTCGCGGAACATCGCGTGGACGTCCTCGTTGTCCCAGTTCAGGTCGGGCTGCTCCGGGGCGAAGAGGTGCAGGTACCACCAGCCCCGGTCCTCCTCACGACCCGTGAGAGGCTCGACGGGAGCCCAGGCGGGGCCCCCGAACAGGCTGCCCCAGTTGTTCGGGGCGACGTCCTCGCTGAAGCGGAACATGTAGCGGTCGCGCTCCGGTGACTCGGGTCCGGCCGCAAGAGCCTCCTCGAACCACGCGTGCCGGTCCGAGGTGTGATTCGGAACGAGGTCGACCACCACGCGCAGGCCGAGCTCGTGGGCGCGGGCGGTGAGGGCGTCGAAGTCGGCGAGCGTGCCGAGCTCCGGCTCGACGTCGAAGTAGTCGGAGACGTCATACCCGGCGTCGACCTGCGGCGAGGGGTAGAAGGGCGAGAGCCAGACGGCGTCGACGCCGAGGGACGCGAGGTGGTCCAGGTGCGAGGTGATGCCGGGGAGGTCGCCCACGCCGTCGCCGTCGGAGTCGGCGAAGGAGCGCGGGTAGACCTGGTAGATGACGGCGTCGCGCCACCAGGCACCGGTGTCGTGGCGCTGGACGGCGGTGGTCGGAGTACTCATGGACGGTGACTTCCTTGTCACGGGTGGATGGGCTGGTGACGGGTGACGGCGGTGGGCGCCCGGCGTCCGGGCGCGGTCGGTTGCGCCGTGGGGGCGGGACCCCTCGTGGAGTCCCGCCCCCACGGACGCGGTGCCGGGGCTGAGGTCAGCGAATCACTGCTTGACGCCACCGGCAGCGAGGCCGGCGACGATGCGCCGCTGGAAGAGCAGCACCATGAGGACGAGCGGCAGCGTCATGATGACGCCGGCAGCCATCTGCGAGCCGAAGGGCGTGTTGAACTGGGAGGCGCCCGTGAACTTCGACAGCAGCACGGTGGCCGGCTGCATCGACGGGTCGTTGATCATCGTGACGGCCACGAGGAACTCGTTCCACGCGCCGATGAAGATGATGATCGCCGTGGTGAAGATGCCGGGGGCGGCCAGCGGGAGGATGACCTTGCGGAAGGCCTGGCCCGGGGTGCACCCGTCGACCATGGCGGACTGCTCGAGCTCCTGCGGCATCTGGCGGAAGAAGCTCGTCAGGTTCCACACCGCGAGGGGCAGCGAGAAGGACAGGTCCGGGATGATCATCGCCTGGTAGGTGTTGATCCATCCCCAGGCCGAGAAGTTCTTCAGCAACGGCACGATGATGGCGACGAGCGGGAACATCGAGGTCGCCAGCACGACGACCAGCAGGAAGCCCTTCCCGCGGAAGTCGAGGCGGGCCAGCGCGTAGGACGCGAAGGTCGCGATCGCCAGCGCCACGATCGTCACGATGACCGACACGATGAGCGAGTTGGCGAGGCCCTGCGTGAAGTTGTTCGTCGAGGAGAAGACGGCCCGGTAGTTCTCCAGCGAGGGGTGCTGGGGCCACCAGGTGTTGTCGAAGATCTCGGTGTCCGGCCGCAGCGACGAGACGATCATCCAGTAGAAGGGCGCCAGGCAGTAGATGACGATGAGGAGGATGCCGAAGGTCGGCAGGACGCTCCCCCAGGAGGTCCGCTTCGTACGTCGGACGGCGGGGACGGCGGCGGTGCTCATGCCCGGCTCCTCTCAGTGGCGTCAGCAGCGCCGACGGCGACGGGCTGGCGCTCCTTGCTCCGACGGGGCAGGAAGGCCGAGGCGGGCAGCTTGTGGTTGTCGCCCTTGCGCTTCGGCCTCTTCTCGGTGGACGCACCGAGGTCAGCCCCGGTGACCTTGACGAAGGCGTAGGCGAAGATGAAGACGTAGAGGAAGAGGATGAGGGCGTAGGCCGCCGCGGAGCCGTAGCGCAGGTTGGAGGCCTCGTCCTGGACGAGCATCGAGATGGTCTCGACGGAGGACTTGCGCGGCCCGACGAGGATGTAGGGCAGGTCGAACATGCGCAGGGCGTCGAGCGTGCGGAAGAGGATGGCCACGACGAGCGCCGGCTTGACCAGCGGCAGCGTGATGCGGGCGAAGCGGCGCCACGCGTTGGCGCCGTCGATCTTGGCGGCCTCGTAGACCTCATCAGGGATGACCTGCAGGCCGGCGAGCGTGAGCAGGCCGATGTAGGGGGCGGTCTTCCAGACGTCAGCGATGATGATGGCCATCTTGGCGCTCGCGTTGCCGGAAGCCCACATGATGTGCTCGCCGAGGATCGCGTTGGCGACGCCGTTCTGGTTGAAGATCCAGCCCCACAGGATCCCGGAGACGGCGGTCGGGATGGCCCAGGGCACGAGGATGGCGGCGCGGACCACGCCGCGGCCGCGCATGGCCTTGTGCATGATGAGGGCCATCGCCACGCCGAGGATCGTCTCAAGGACCACGGTCACGACACCGAAGAGCGTGGTGTTCCAGAACGCGTTCCAGAAGCGGTCACCCGCCCCGTTGAAGATGTTCGCGAAGTTCTGGAGGCCGACGAAGGGCTCGGTGTCGGAGACGAATCCGGTGGTCGGGTCGAGCCCGGCCTTGCCGTAGAGCGACTGGTTGAGTGACTGGAAGACGGGGACGATGATGACGATCGTCAGGACGAGGACGGTGGGCGTCAGCAGGATCCATGCCAGGCGCGACTGCGCCTTGCTCGCCTTGGAGCGGTGCCTGCTGATGTCCGGGGTCGTGCTCGCCCTACTGCCGCGGGTGGTCATGTGAGGGGTCCTTCGGACGGCTGTGGGGAAGTGCGCTCCGTCGCGCACGGTTGCGGAGCGCCGGCGCGGGGTCCGTACGACGACGGGCCCCGCGCCGGTGTCCGGGTCAGGAGGCGAGCGCCTTCAGCGAGCTCTCGAGGGCCTCGATGGCCGCCTTCGGCTCGGTCTTCTGCTGGAGGGCCGGGTAGAGGGCGTCCTGGATCGCCGCGGTCACGTC
Source organism: Actinomyces radicidentis (assembly GCF_001553565.1). Lineage (NCBI taxonomy): Bacteria > Bacillati > Actinomycetota > Actinomycetes > Actinomycetales > Actinomycetaceae > Actinomyces > Actinomyces radicidentis. Next base: position 236,081 of record NZ_CP014228.1, read on the forward strand.
GCCGTAGTTGACGGCGCGCGGGCGCCCCTTGGCGGAGTCGAGCGACTCCTTCAGCGTCGGCAGGTACGGGAACTTCTCCAGCATGTCCTTGTCCTCGTACAGCGAGCCGAGGATCGGGGCCAGGGTCTGGGTGTCCAGCGCGTACTTCTCCGACTCAGAGTTCGTCCACCACTTGACGAACTTGAGAGCAGTGGCCTTGTTCTTGGAGTAGGTCGAGATGCCGCAGTTGTGGCCGCCGAGCGTCGGGACGAACTTCTTGCCGTCCAGGGTGGGCAGCGGTGCGACGTCGAACTTGTCGGTGCCGAGCTTCTCGAGGTCGTTGGCGTACTCGTAGGGCCACTGGCGGTAGAAGAGCAGGTTGCCGGCCTCGAAGGCGTTGCGGCCGTCCTCCTCCTTCCACTCCAGGGACTCCTGCGGGATGTAGCCGTCCTTGAAGCCGTCGACGAGGAGCTGCAGGCCCGCGATCGCCTCCGGGGAGTTGATCGTGACGTTGTTCTCGTCGTCGTAGAAGGAGCCACCCGCGGTGTTGATGAACTCACCGACGCAGCACGTCAGGCCCTCGTACTTGGCGAACTGCGCTCCGAAGCCGCCGATGCCCTCGTGGCCGGAGACCTTGCGCACGGCGTCGATGGCGGACTTGACCTCGTCCCAGGTGGTGGGGACGTCGACACCGGCCTCCTCCAGGAAGTCCTTGCGGTAGTACATGATCGACGAGTCCGTCGCGAAAGGCATCGCGTAGAGCCTGTCCATGTACTTACCGGTGTTCAGAACCGCCGGGATGACGTCGTCCGTGACGAGCTCATCCTCAGGCAGCTGCATGATCCACTGGTTCGCCGCGAACTCGCTCGACCACACGTGGTCGACGCTGATGACGTCGTAGGCGTCGGACTTGGTCTGCGCGTTGTTGACGAAGGACTCGCGCTGCTGGTCCGCCTCGGCGGAGAGCTCAATGAGGGTGACCTTCTCGTCCGGATAGAGCTTGTTCCACTCGTCGATGCGCTTCTGAACCATCCCGCCCGAGTTGTCCTTGCCCTGGACCCAGGTGATCGGACCGGTGCCCTCGAAGCTCGCCGACGACACCGCCGTCGCACCCGCCGAGGACGAGGACCCGGACTTGTTCGAACAGGCGGCGACGGCGGCCAGCGCGGCGATAGCCGCGGAGCCCCCGATGAACTGCCGACGGGGAAGAGTTGCCATGGTGTTTCCTCCTTGAAACAGCACTCCGCGGTCGGGACGCGTGGGGATGGGGTCCCTGTCGACGCGCGTCGACGACCGATACGACGACGGTAGCCCCGCACCTCTCGCAGACGTGAGACACACCTCTCATCGTTATCATTTCGTAATATTTCAAGTTCTCTAATACCGCACGCCACATCGAAGCCCCACGAACCGACCTCCTGGACTATTACTCTTGGGGAGACCGGAACGCTCCTCGCGAGCGCCGGCCGCCCCAGTGCACCGTCAATGGAGAGGCAGCCATGACCGTCGAGAACCCCGTCGCCCAGGGATCCACCACGGCCGTCGGAGAAGACCGCTGGGTCGAGCCCGAGCTCGCCCGTCTCGCCCGACGGGCCGCGGCCGAGGGGACGGTCCTCCTCGCCAACGACGGCGCGCTCCCCCTGCCCGCCGACGAGCCCGTCGCCGTCTTCGGCCGCGTCCAGCTCGACTGGTTCGCCGTCGGCTACGGCTCGGGCGGCGACGTCAACGCCGCCTACGAGCACATCCTCCTCGACTGCCTGGTCGAGCGCGGGGTCCCCGTCGACGCCGAGCTGGCCGCCGTCTACCGCGAGTGGTGCGCCGCCAACTCGCCCGAGCAGGGAGAGTGGGGGAACTGGCCCCGCTACTACGAGGAGATGCCGCTCGAGGACTCCCTCGTCGACGCCGTCGCCTCCCGGGCCCGCCGCGCCGTCGTCGTCATCGGCCGCGCCGCCGGCGAGGACCGAGAGAACGTCCTCGAGCCGGGCTCCTACTACCTCACCGACGCCGAGGAGCGTCTGCTGGCGCAGGTGACGAGCCGCTTCGAGACCGTCACCGCGATCGTCTGCTCCGGCAACGTCATGGACCTGTCCTGGGCGGAGGGCAGGGTCGACGCTCTGCTCATGGCGTGGCCCGGCGGTATGGAGGGCGCCCCCGCCGTCGCCGACGTCCTCATCGGCGCCGTCGAGCCCGGCGGCCGCCTCACCGACACCATCGCCCGCCGCTACGAGGACTACCCCTCCTCCGAGCACTTCGGCGGCAAGGACTTCAACGAGTACGCCGAGGACGTCCTCGTCGGCTACCGCTACTTCGAGACGCTCGCGAAGGACACCGTCCTCTTCCCCTTCGGCCACGGCCTGGGCTACACCACGGTCGACCTCGCACCCGGTGAGCTCGTCGTCGAGCGCACCGGCGGCCCGACCGGGGGCACCGCGCGCGTCGCCGTCACCGCGACCAACACGGGCGAGCGCCCCGGCTCCACGGTCGTCCAGGTCTACGCCGGCGCCCCGCAGGCACCGGCCCTCGCCACCCCTGCGCGGAGGCTGGTCGCCTACCAGCGCACCGAGGAGCTCGCCCCCGGCGCCGCCCAGGAGCTCACGCTCGCCTTCCCGATGGACCGGCTCGCCTCCTTCGACGACTCCGGCGCCACCGGGCACCGCAACGACTGGGTCCTCGAGGCCGGGGCCCACGAGGTCCTCGTCGGCTCCTCCGTCCGCGAGACCACGAGCGCCGGGACGGTCGATGTCGACGACGCCGTCGTCCTCGAGCAGCTCGAGGAGGCCCTCGCCCCCGACCCGGCGCACCCCTTCCAGCGCATGACGCTCACCACCGGGGCCGACGGCTGCCCGGCCCTCGCCTGGGAGGACGTGCCCACCTCCACCGTCGACCTGCGCGAGCGGATCGTCTCCCGTCTGCCGCGGGCCATCGAGACGGACGCACCGGCCGACGGCAGCACACTGACCCTCCAGGACGTCGCCGCGGACCGCGCCGAGCTCGACGCCTTCATCGCCCAGCTCTCCCCCGCCGAGCTCGCCGACCTCACCTTCGGCGACGTCATCATGGACTCGCCGCTCGGCGTGCCCGGCAACGCCGGAGCCTTCGGCGGCGTCACCAAGGCCCTGCGCGACCGCGGGATCCCCGCCGTCACCACGACCGACGGTCCCTCCGGCATCCGCGTCTCCGCCTACGCCTCGCTCCTGCCCTGCGGGACGGCGCTCGCCTCCACCTGGGACCCGGCCCTGCTCACCGAGCTCGCCCGCCACCACGGCGCCGAGATGATCCGGAAGGGCTCCGACGTCCTCCTCGCACCCGGGATGAACATCCACCGCGACCCGCTGTGCGGACGCAACTTCGAGTACTACTCCGAGGACCCGCTCGTCGCCGGCCTCACCGCGGCCGCCGTCGTCACCGGGATCCAGGCCAACGGCGTCTCCGCCTGTCCCAAGCACCTCGTGGCCAACAACCAGGAGACCAACCGCATCCACAACGACTCGCGGATCTCCCAGCGGGCCCTGCGCGAGATCTACCTGCGCGGCTTCCGGCTCTGCGTCGAGCTCGCCGCGCCGCTCAACATCATGACCTCGTACAACAAGGTCAACGGCCAGTGGTCGCACTACAACTACGACCTCGTCACCACGATCCTGCGCGGCGAGTGGGGCTACCAGGGCAACGTCATCACCGACTGGTGGATGCGCTACGCACCCGACCCTCTCTTCCCCGCCCTGGCGGACTCGGCGACGCGCGTGCGCGCCGGCGTCGACGTCCTCATGCCGGGCGCGCCCAGCTGGTCCGGCACCCACGCCGAGGGCCACGACTCCTCCGAGCTCGAGGCCCTCGACGCCGACGACGCCTCCGGGGAGCACCTCACGCTCGGCGAGCTGCAGCGCTCGGTGAGGAACGTCCTGCGGATGCTCCTCGCCTCCGGGAAGGTCGAGGACTACGTCCCCACCGAGCCCGAGTGGCGCGAGCCGGTCGTCCACTGAGACCCGGCAGGAGGAGCCGCGCCGCATGACCGAACCGGGCACCGACCAGCTCCACGAGGGGGACGGCCCGCTCGAGCAGGCGAGCGCCGAGGAGCTCGTCGCCGGGCGGGTCGAGGGCATGTCCTTCCGCCCCGACCGCCGCTTCTGGGTGGTCTACCTGTGCCTCATGATGGTGCAGTTCCTCTCCGCCATGTACCAGACGGCGGTGACGACGGCGCTGCCCACCGTCATCGGCGACCTCGGCGGCGTCGCCCACATGTCCTGGGGCATCACCGCCTACACGCTCGGTCAGAGGCTGGCGACGCCGGTGACCGGCAAGCTCGGCGACCTCGTGGGCCGCAAGCCGCTCTACCTCACGGCCATCGCCCTGTTCGTGGGCGGCTCGGCCCTGTGCGTCGTCTCGACGGGGATGCTGGAGTTCACGGCCTTCCGCTTCCTCCAGGGGCTCGGTGGCGGTGGGCTCATGATCTCCTCGCAGGCCATCACCGGCTACCTCATCCCGCCGCGCGTGCGCGGGACCTACATGGTGCCGATGGGCGCGATCTTCGGCATCGCGTCCGTGCTCGGCCCGCTGCTGGGCGGCGGCCTCACCGACGCCCTCGGCTGCCGCTGGATGTTCTGGTTCTTCCTGCCCTTCGGGATCATCGCGTGGGTGGCCGTGGCCCTCGCCCTGAGGATGCCGAGGCGCCGCGGTCGGGTGAGCGTCGACTGGGCCGGGCTCGCGCTGACCAGCGTCGGGGCCACCGGCATCGTCCTCATCGCGACCTGGGGAGGAGGCGCCTACGCGTGGACGAGCCCCGTCATGCTCGGCATCATCCCCCAGGAGGCGAGCGCCTGGTGGTTCGGCGCCGCCGTCTTCGTCCTCCAGCTGGGCGTGGGCATGTTCCTCCAGCTGAGCGTCCTCATCATCCACAACGCGCTGCCCGCCTCACTGCTCGGCACCGGGACGAGCGCGAACAACTTCTTCCGCGAGATCGGGGTGTCGGTGGGCAACACGCTCGTCGGCGTCCTATTCACCTCGCGGCTGACGTCCTCGCTCCTGGGGCTCGGGATGAGCGCCGACGCCGCGTCCTCGATCTCCCCGGAGACCGTGAGCCGGCTGGACGGGTCGACGGCGTCCGCCGTCGTCGACGCCTACCAGCACGCCCTCGGGCCCGTCCTCATCGGGCTCGCGCCGGTCTGCGTTCTCGCAGCCCTCGTCGCTCTCCTCCTCCGCCCCGTCCCGCTGTCCACCCGCACGGGCCTGGAGCAGCTGGCGGAGGAGACGGGCGACGACGACGGCCTGGCCGACGTGCCCGGGATCGAGTGAGCGGAGGGGCGACGCTCGCCCGACGTCGTCGACCGGTTCACCGTCTTGTCCATGCGCGCGGGCGGCGACGGCGCCTCCCACCGCCCACCGGTAGCCTGCGCCCATGAGCGAGAACCAGGCCACCGACCCCGCGGCCGCCCGCCCCGACGTCCCCTTCGCCGACGCGCAGCCCTACTTCGAGGCCTGGGGCGACACTCGCTCCAACCGCGAGCGCATGCTCGCCTGCGACTGGTACGTCTCCGACGACCCGGACAACGCCGCCATCAAGGCCCACTCGCGCCGCGAGCTGCACCGCTACGAGGTCGCCTTCGCCGAGGAGGGCGAGGCAGCCGCGCTCCCCCACCTGCGCTCCGCGGTCCCCGGGCTCCACGAGTCCTCCGTGCTCCTGCCCCCGGTGCGCGTCGACTTCGGCACGAACATCACCGTCGGGGAGGGCACCTTCGCCAACTACGGCCTCGTCGCCCTCGACGTCGCGATGATCACCATCGGCGCGCACTGCCAGATCGGCCCCGGCGTCCAGCTCCTCACCCCCGTCCACCCGCTCGAGGCGAGCCCGCGAGCGGCCGGGATCGAGTCCGCCGACCCCATCACCATCGGCGACAACGTGTGGCTCGGCGGCGGCATCATCGTCTGCCCCGGCGTCACCATCGGGGAGAACACGGTCGTCGGCGCGGGCAGCGTCGTCACGAAGGACCTGCCCGCCGGCGTCCTCGCGGTCGGCTCCGCCGCCCGCGTGCTGCGCGAGCTCCACGACGGCGACTTCGGCCCGCGGCACTGAGGAGAAGGAGGACTCGTGGCACGCCCGAGGATCAACGCGAAGGGAGCGGCAGCGGCCGTCTCCGTCGTCGCCGCGGCCGTCGACGCCGTCCCCGCCGAGCAGCGGGAGAGGGCCGTCGCCGCGATCAAGGACGCCGCCGGGAGGGTCAGCGTGCCCGCCCGCCGGAGCCCCGCAGAACGGATCGCCGAGGAACTCGACGCGATCGCTGCAGCGCTCACGCGGCTCGACGAGGACCCCGAGCGCGCCGTGCCCACCGCCGAGTGGTGGCGGCGCCTGCGGGCGCTGCGCTCCGGGCTGCCGCTCGCCCAGGTGGCGCGCTCCCGGCGCAAGCAGCTGCGCGAGCTCGCCGCGCGGACGCACGAGCTCCAGGCCGAGGTCTTCGACGCCGCCATCACCCCCGACGCGGTCGTCTCCTCCCGGGTGCGTCGTCTCGAGGGCGTCGACACGACCGAGGAGACCGACCGTGACTGACGCCGTCCCGTCCGCCGCCGGCTCCGATCAGGAGCGCGATCCCGGCTCCACCGACTTCGACACGGTGCTCCGTCGCCGCCGCTCCGTGCGCGCCTTCCGCCCCGAGCCGGTCCCCGAGGAGCTGCTCGCCGAGGTCCTCGGCGACGCCGCCCAGGCGCCGAGCTGGTCCAACACCCGCCCCTACATGCTGGCGATCGCCACCGGTGAGCGGGCTGAGCGCGTGCGCGCCGCGTACGCCGCCGAGTTCGACCGTTCCGCCGCCGCCCAGCGCGGGGACAAGGCCGCCATGGCCAAGCTGGCGCTGACCGGGGGCATGCCCGACGGCGACTACAAGGTGTGGGCCCCGTACCCCGCGGACCTGCGGATGCGCAGCGTGCGGCTGGGCAAGGCGCTCTACACGCACATCGGGATCCCCCGCGGGGACAAGGCGGCTCGCGACGCCTACAACCGCCGCAACGGCGAGGCCTTCGGCGCGCCCGTCATCGGCTTCGTCCTCGTGCACTCCGGGCTCATGCCCTTCGCCGCCATGGACGCCGGCCTCATGCTCCAGACGCTCTTCCTCTCCGCGACGGCGCACGGCCTGGCGACCTGCCCCATCGGGATGCTCGCCGCCTGGAGGCGCCCCATCGACGCCGAGTTCGAGGTCCCGGAGGACTACAAGCTCATCACCGGCTTCGCGCTGGGGTACGCCGATGAGGAGGCGTCGATCAACGTGTTCCGCGCCGACCACGACCCGATCGGCCTCGTCCCGCCGCGCGAGCACTGAACCGCTGCGGGCGTCGGGTCCCGCTGCCGGCACCCGGAACGACGGCGGTGCGTCCCCTGCTGGGGCGCACCGCCGTCGTCGTGCTCGGGTCCGGGCCGGGCTCAGGCCTTCGCGATGGGGGCCAGGCGCAGCATGAGGCGCTTGACGGTGCGGGAGCCGTCGATGGTGAACTCGACGCGGGCGACGGTGGAGCGGCCCGAGCCCTCGATGGCGACGACGTCGCCGGTGCCGTAGGAGTCGTGGCGGACCTGGTCGCCGACCTTGAGGCCGCGCACCGCTTCCGGCAGGGCCTCCGCGTCCACCGTGGAGCCGGAGGACGCCGCGGAGCCGTCGAGCCTCGTGGGCGCACTCCGCTCGGACAGACGCTTGGAGCGGCGGGCCTCGGCGCGGTCCTTCGGGGTCTCGACGCGTCCCAGCTTTCCGGTCCGCTTGCCGGAGCCGATCGCGGGTGCGAAGTCGTCGTCGTCCGAGTAGGACGAGCCACCCCGGGAGCCGTAGCCGGCGCGGCGTCCGGAGCCGAATCCGCCCTCGCCCCAGCTGCTCCCCCACCCGGTGCCGCCGCCGCGCAGGGCGTCCATGGAGGAGGCGAGGCGCTTCCACTCCATCGTGTCGGCCGGGATGTCGTCGAGGAAGCGGGAGGCGGGCATCGCGTTGGCGGCGCCCCAGGCGGAGCGGACGGCGGCGCGGGTGACGTAGAGGCGCTCCCGGGCGCGGGTGAGGGCCACGTAGGCGAGGCGCCTCTCCTCGGCGAGCTCGGTCTCGTCGGCCAGCGAGCGGGAGTGCGGGAAGGTGCCGTCCTCCATGCCGGTGACGAAGACGACCGGGAACTCCAGGCCCTTGGCGGTGTGGACCGTCATGAGGGTGACCTGCCCGTCGTCGGCCTGGGCGGCGGCGACGTCGTCGGAGGGAGGGAGCTGATCGGCGTCGGCGACGAGGCTGACGCGCTCGAGGAAGTCCGCGAGGGTCCCATCGGGGTTGGCTGCCTGGAAGTCGGTGGCGACGGAGTGGAGCTCGGCAAGGTTCTCGACGCGGGTGGCGTCCTGCGGGTCGTCGCTGGCGCGCAGCTCGGCGAGGTAGCCGGAGGCGTCCAGGGCGGAGTCGAGGACGTCGGCGACGCCGTCGCCGGCGGCGAGCTGGTGGCGCAGGCCGGTGAGGAGCTTGTGGAACTTCGTGACCTGGGTGCGGGCGCGGGTGGCGAGCCCCTCGACAGCCGGGGGCTCGGTGCCGGGCGCGTCGAGGTCGCCCGCGGTCTCGCCGTCCTCGTTGGGGCGCAGGGCGCCGGCGGCGTCGGCGATCGCGGTGCCGAAGGAGACGCCGTAACGGGCCGCGTGCTCGGCGAGGACCGCCTCGGCCTTGTCCCCCAGGCCCCGCTTGGGGACGTTGAGGATGCGGCGGAGGTTGACGTCGTCGTCGGGGTTGTCGACGGCGCGCAGGTAGGCGATGGCGTCCTTGATCTCGCGGCGCTCGTAGAAGCGGGTGCCGCCGACCACCTTGTAGGGCTGGCCGGAGCGGACGAAGGCCTCCTCCAGGGCGCGGGACTGGGCGTTGGTGCGGTAGAAGATGGCGACGTCGCGGGGCTTGACGCCGGAGACGTCATGGAGGCGGTCGATCTCCTGGCTGATCCAACGGGCCTCGTCGTGCTCGGAGTCGGCGACGTAGCCGGTGATGGGCTCGCCGGAGCCGGACTCGGTGAAGAGGTTCTTCTTGCGGCGGCCCTCGTTGCGGGAGATGACGGCGTTGGCGGCGTCGAGGATGTTCTGCGTGGAGCGGTAGTTCTGCTCGAGCAGGATGGTCCGCGCGGAGGGGTAGTCCTCCTCGAACTCCTCGATGTTGCGGATCGTGGCGCCGCGGAAGGCGTAGATCGACTGGTCGGAGTCGCCGACGACGGTGAGCTCGGCGGGAGGCAGGGCGCTGCCGGCACCGGAGGTGCCGGGCCCGCCGGTGAGCTCGCGGACGAGGACGTACTGGGCGTGGTTCGTGTCCTGGTACTCGTCGACGAGGATGTGGCGGAAGCGGCAGCGGTACGTCTCGGCGACGGCCGGCTTGGTCTGCAGGAGCTGGACCGTGCGCATGATGAGGTCGTCGAAGTCCAGCGCGTTCGCGGCGACGAGGCGGGCCGCGTAGGACTTGTAGACGTCGACGAGGTAGCGCTCGAGCGGGTTCGAGGTGACGGCCCGCTCGGCGTACTGGGCGGGGGTGACGAGCTCGTTCTTGAGGTCGGAGATGCGGTTCGCGAAGGTCTTGGGCGTGAAGCGCTTGGAGTCGATGCCGAGCTCCTTGACGATCATGGTGATGAGCCGCTGGGAGTCGGCGGAGTCGTAGATCGAGAAGGTGGAGCGCAGGCCGGCGGCGTCGTGCTCGCGGCGCAGGATCCGCACGCAGGCGGAGTGGAAGGTGGAGACCCACATGCGCTCGCCGGCCGGGCCGACCAGCGCGGTGACTCGCTCGCGCATCTCCGCCGCCGCCTTGTTCGTGAAGGTGATGGCGAGGATCTCGCCGGGGCGGGCGCGGCCGGTGGCGAGGAGGTACGCGATGCGGTGGGTGAGGACGCGGGTCTTGCCCGAGCCCGCGCCGGCGATGATGAGGAGCGCGGAGCCGGCATGGACGACGGCGTCGTGCTGGGCGGGGTTGAGGCCCGTCGTGAGCGTCTCGGGGTCGGCGACGGTGACGCCGAAGGCCGGTCCGCTGAAGCCGCCGGGGCCGCCGGCGGGGCGGGGGCGGACGCCGGTGAGCGGGACGCCCTCGCCCGTGGCGCGGGCGCGGGCCGCGGCGGCGTTGGCCTGAGCGCGGGCGACGAGGTCGGCGGCGGCGCACTGGCGCTCCTCCCAGGAGCCGGGGGCTGCGAGTGAGGCCTGGTCCTCGGGGGCGGGTGCGCCGTCGTCGTCCGGGCCGTAGTCGGGCTCGTCGGGGGCCTCGAGACCGGCGAGGGACTCAGCCCAGGCGTCGTCGCCGGCGGGTGCCAGGGACGGAAGCGCGGCCTCGGGCGGGGGCGTCGCCGCACCGTTCTGGCCGGGCATGGGCAGGGCGCCGAAGAGGGAGTTCATCGCGTTCATACTGCGCCCAAGCCTAGGCCAGGGCGGAGACGGGACAGCCGGCGTGGGGTGAGGTCACACGGGCGGTGCCTGCTCGGCGAGCAGAGAGTCGAGGATCCCCCGGAGCCTCGGCACCTCATTGACAGCAGCGTCCCAGACGAGTCGGTCGTCGACCACGCCATACTCATGGGCGAGGAGATTGCGCATCCCGACGATCCGAACCAGTTCGGGAATGAGCGCCGCAGTCTCGGCATCGTGCTGACGCACGCGGTTGAGCGACTCGCCGAGGATCTCGAGCTGACGCTCCACTGCCGACCGCGTCCGGAGGTCCTGGCTGTACTCCTCGAAGGTCGATCCCTCCACGAAGGACGACGTCGCGGCGCAGGCCTGACGCGCGTCCCAGAGCCAGGAGGCCGACTCAATCCGCATAGAGATCCACCGCCGTCGAGAGCACGGAGGAGCGGAAGTAGGGGTTTCGCAACGCGTCCGCGGTCACGAGGTCGACCGGCCGCTGTGCGAGCGCCTCGAGCTCCTCGCGAAGCCCGAAGAAGTCCTCGAAGCGGTTGGGACGGTCCGCGGCGAAGTCCACGAGCAGATCGACGTCGCTCGTGCGTGGGTCGAATCCGCCGGTGGCCGCGGACCCGAAGAGCCGCAGGCGCTCGACGCCGTGCCGTCGGCACGCGGCGGCGACGGCGGCCTCATCGAGCTCGACGGAGACGGCGGTCATGGCGTCATCATCCCAGAACACGGCGGCCGCGTCACCGAGTGTCAGGCGCCGTGGGCGGCGAGGTCTCGGCGGACCTCCTCGGGCTCCTCGGCGAGCGGCACCTCGGTGGAGTCCTGGCTGCCGCGGCCGGAGTGGGCGGCGTCGTCGGCCTCCATGGCGGTGAGCAGCGCAGGGACGTCGTCGTCGGGGGCGCCCACCTTGGAGAAGAACTCGACGGTGGTGCCGGGGACGGCGGCGGCGTGGGCACCGGCGAGGAGCACCTGCGCGACGTGCTGCTTGGAGACACCGGGCTGCCCGGTGACGAGGTCGCCCTGGCGCAGGTCGATGGCGTGGTCCTGCGGGCCCTCGTAACCGAACCAGCCCGGGCGGACGATGAGGTAGGGGCGGCCCGAGGCGCGCAGGAGGCGCTCGGCGCGGCGCTTCCAGGCGATGAACTCGTAGCGGGCCGGGTGCTCGGAGGTGCGCATCGCGGTCATGAGGGAGACGTGGGCGCGCTCGGGCAGGACTTCGAGAACGGCGCGGACGACCTCGTAGAAGGTCTTGCCTCCGCGGCCGTCGACGTCGGCGCCGTGGGTGAGGACGACGGCGTCGACGCCTTCCAGCACCGGGCGCAGGGCCTCCGCGTCGGTGGGGTCGGCAGCGACCACCTCGGCGCCCTGCGGGAGGACGCGGTGGGCGCGGCCGGCGTCGCGGGACTGGGCGCGGACGGTGACGCCGTCGTTGAGGGCCTCTGCGACGACGAGGCGGCCGATCTGGCCAGTGGCTCCGATGACGGCGATGGTGGTCATGCTTCCTCCGTGAACGGGTTCGGACGGGGCTGCGCCCCAGTCTCCTCGTACGGCGCCGACCGAGCCAGGTCCTCCCGGTGCACCCCGGTCACCCGGCGCTCAGCGGACGGCGCGGAGGTAGCGGTCGCGACCCGTGAGGTCCTGGCCAGTGCTTGCGGAGGCGAAGCCGGCGGCGAGAGCGGCCTCGCGCAACGCGGCCCCCTGGCCGGCGTCGTGCTCCATGACGAGGACGCCGCCGGGGTGCAGGAGCGCGGCGGCGCGCTCGACGATCGCCGTCGGGACGGCGAGCCCATCCACTCCCCCGCCGTAGAGGGCGAGGTCGGGGTCGTAGCGCTCGGTCTCGTCGTCCTCGACGGCGTCGGCGGGCACGTAGGGCGGGTTGGAGACGACGACGTCGACGGCGCCGTCGAGCTCGGCGAGCGTCTCGGGCGCGGTGGCGTCGGCCTGGACGAGGCGGACGCGTCCGGGCGATAGGCGCTCGAGGTTCTCGGCGGCGAGGGCGGCGGGGGCGTCGTCGAGCTCGACGGCGGTGACGCGGGCTTCCGGCACCTCGAGCGCGAGCGCGGCGGCGATGGCGCCGGAGCCGGTGCACAGGTCGACGACGACGGGCTCCGCGGTCCCGACCGCGCGAGCGGCGCGTGCGGCGTCGACGGCCGCCTGGGCGACGACCTCGGTCTCGGGTCTCACGATGAAGACACCGGGCCGGGCGGTCAGCTCCAGACCGCGGAACCACATGGTCCCCGTGATGAGCTGCAGCGGCTCCCGCGCCGCCCGCCGCTCGACGAGCGCGAGGTACAGCTCGACCTGCTCGGCGCTCGCCCCGTCGGCCATGACGAGCGCGCGGCCCACGACGTGCTCGGCGAGCACCCGAGCATCCACCTCCGGCGACGCAACGCCCGCCTCCGCAAGTCGCCCACCTACCTCGGTGACGAGCCGACGCAGCCCATAGCGGTCCAACGGTCCTGCCGGGGCATCGCCCCGAAGACGTAAAGGAGCCTGCGACCAGTCGAGGGGCGATGCCCCGGCAGGGCCGGTCCCCGTTCCCTGGGGCGAGTCGGCCTCGTCGCTCACTTCTCCCCCACGGCGGCGAGCCGCTCGGCCTCGTCCATGGCGATGGCCGAGTCGATGACGGGCCCGAGGTCGCCGTCGAGGACGGCGTCCAGGTTGTAGGCCTTGAATCCGGTGCGGTGGTCGGCGATCCGGTTCTCGGGGAAGTTGTAGGTGCGGATGCGCTCGGAGCGGTCGACGGTGCGCACCTGGGAGCGGCGGGCCTCGGCCGCCTCGGCGGCGGCCGCGGCGGCGCGCTCGGCGAGGAGGCGGGCGCGCAGGACGCGCATGCCGGCCTCCTTGTTCTGCAGCTGGGACTTCTCGTTCTGCATGGAGACGACGATCCCGGTGGGCAGGTGGGTGATGCGGACGGCGGAGTCGGTGGTGTTGACGCTCTGGCCGCCGGGGCCTGAGGAGCGGAAGACGTCGATGCGCAGGTCGTTCGGGTCGATCTCGAGCTCTCCGGCGTCGTCGGCCTCGGGCATGACGAGGACGCCGGCGGCGGAGGTGTGGATGCGGCCGGCGGACTCGGTGACGGGGACGCGCTGGACGCGGTGGACGCCGCCCTCGTACTTGAGGTGCGCCCAGACGCCGTCCTGGGGCTCGACGGAGCCGCGGGCCTTGATGGCGAGGCGGACGTCCTTGTAGCCGCCGAGCTCGGAGTCGGTGGCGGAGAGGACCTCGACGGCCCAGCCCTGGCGCTCGGCGTAGCGGGTGTACATGCGGGCGAGGTCGGAGGCGAAGAGGGCGGACTCCTCGCCGCCCTCGCCGGCCTTGACCTCGATGATGACGTCGCGTCCGTCGTCGGGGTCGCGTGGGATGAGGACCTCGCGGAGGCGCTCGGCGGCGGCGGCCTCGGCGGTCTCGAGAGCGGGGACCTCGCGCGCAAACTCGGGGTCCTCGGCCGCGATCTCGCGGGCGTCGGCGAGGTCGGCGGAGGCGGCGGTCCAGGCGCGGTGGGCGGCGACGACGCGGCCGAGCTCGGCGTAGCGGCGTCCGAGGCGGCGCATGGCGCCGGGGTCGGAGGCGACGGCGGGGTCGGCCATCTCGCGCTCGATACCGGCGTACTCGTCGAGCAGCGGCTCGGCGGCGGAGAAGTCCTCGCTCATGGTGTCCTCGGGTCGTGGCGGGTGCGTGGGAGGCCGGGAGGGGCCTGCCGCGTCGGCGGGCGCGGCGTCCGACCGAGCTCAGCGCGCGGTGCGACCGAGCTCAGGGGCAGGATGTCCCGATCTGGGGGTCAGGATGTCCCGATCTCGGCGGGGCAGCGGACGGGTGGAGACGCGACGACGCCGACGGCGGCTCCCTGGGGAGCCCTCCGTCGGCGTCGGGCAGGCTGCTTACTTGTTGCGCTTGCCGTAGCGAGCCTCGAAGCGGGCCACGCGGCCACCGGTGTCGAGGATCTTCTGCTTGCCCGTGTAGAACGGGTGGCAGGCCGAGCAGACGTCAACGCGGATCTCACCGGAGGTCTCGGTCGAGCGAGTCTCGAAGGTGTTGCCGCAGGTGCACGTGACCGTGGTGGTCACGTAGTCGGGGTGGATCCCCTGCTTCATGGTGTCTCCTAGCATTCAGAGGGTCCCGGGTCCCACGTGGTCGACGCAGGTGAACCGGATACCAAGGCGCGATGCTACCGGCGCCCCGTCCCGCGGACAACGGGCGGGAGCCTGGCTCCCCCGTGATCCCGGGCACCCGACCACGTCGCGCAGCCGCCTAGGCGGGTGCCAGCGCAAAGGTAGACATCCTCGGCAGACGGTGACGCCGACGGCGTCGACCTCTGCCGAGGATGTCTACCTCTGTGCGGGGTCGGCCCGTCCAGCAGCCGTGGCGCCCGCCTGGGCCGGCGGAGAGCCCGGCGTCAGGCGAGGTTGGCGCCGTCGTCGGCGTCGGCCAGGGAGGTGCCCTCCGGCGTGGTGCGCGAGATCGTCATGAGGAACTCGGCGTTCGACTGAGTCTCCTTGAGCTTGCCGATGACGAGCTCGAGGGCGGCCTGCTGGTCCAGCCCGGCGAAGAGGCGGCGCAGGCGCCACATGATCTTGAGCTGGGCCGGGTTGATGAGGAGCTCCTCGCGGCGCGTGGAGGAGGCCGCGACGTCGACGGCCGGGAAGATGCGCTTCTCGGCGAGCTGGCGCGACAGGCGCAACTCCATGTTTCCGGTGCCCTTGAACTCCTCGAAGATGACCTCGTCCATCTTGGAGCCGGTCTCCACCAGGGCGGTGGCGAGGATCGTGAGGGAGCCGCCGTTCTCGATGTTGCGGGCGGCGCCGAAGAAGCGCTTCGGCGGGTAGAGGGCGCTGGCGTCGACACCACCGGAGAGGATGCGGCCGGATGCCGGGGCGGCGAGGTTGTAGGCGCGCCCGAGGCGGGTGATGGAGTCGAGGAGCACGACGACGTCCTGCCCGAGCTCGACGAGGCGCTTGGCGCGCTCGATGGCGAGCTCAGCGACCGTCGTGTGGTCCGAGGCGGGGCGGTCGAAGGTCGAGGCGATGACCTCGCCCTTGACCGTGCGCTGCATGTCCGTGACCTCCTCGGGGCGCTCGTCGACGAGCACGACCATGAGGTGGGCCTCGGGGTTGTTGACGCTGATGGCGTTGGCGATCTGCTGCAGCACGATCGTCTTGCCGGCCTTCGGCGGCGAGACGATGAGGCCGCGCTGGCCCTTGCCGATGGGGGCGACGAGGTCGATGACGCGGGGCGTGAGGGCCTTGGGCGTCGTCTCGAGGCGCAGCTGCTCCTGCGGGTAGAGCGGTGTGAGCTTGGTGAACTCCGGGCGGCGCTTGGAGCGCTCCGGGTCCATGCCGTTGACGGTCTCGATGGAGACGAGGGGGTTGTACTTCTGGCGGTTCTGCCGGTTCTGGCGACGGCCGGAGCGGCCGCCCTGGTTGCCGCCGGGGTTGGCGGTCTCGCCACCCTCGCGGACCCAGCCGGTGATGGCGTCGCCGGGACGCAGGCCCGCGTCCTTCATCTGCTGGGCGTTGACGTAGACATCCTTGGCACCGGGCAGGTAGCCGGAGGTGCGCAGGTAGGCGTGCTGCTTGTCGGCGACGTCGAGGATGCCGGCGACGGGCAGGAGGACGTCGTCGTCCCGGTTGCCGCGGCCCTGGCCGGAGTCGTTCTGGTCGTTGCCGTTGCTGCCGTTGCCGTTGTTGTTGCGGTCGCGGTCCCGGTCGCGGCGCTTGCGCCCACGACGGCGGCGGCCGCCTCGGCCCTCGTCGGCCCAGGAGTCGGTCTCGGAGTCGCGGTTGGAGCGGTCGTCGTTGCCGTTGTTGCCGTTGCCGTGGTTGCGGTCCCGGTCCCGGTCGCGGCGCTTGCGCTCGGAGGGCTCGACGGCGGCGGTGCCGGTGGCGTCGGCGAGGTCGCGCATGAGGGCGGCCTTGGCGTCGAGGTGGTCCTCGGGCGAGTCGGGGGCCTGGTCGTCGCGGTCGTAGCGCCGGGTGGCGGCTTCTCCGGACTCGGCCTCGGCGCGACGACGGCCGCGTCGCGAGCCCTCGCGCTGGCCGTCGGAGTCCTGGTTGCGCTGGGCGTCCTGGCCGCGCTCGCCGCGCTCACGACGGCTGCGGCGCGAGGAGCGCTCCTCACGGGCGGCGTCGTCGTGGGACTCGGCGCTCCCCTCCTGCCGCTCCTCGCGGGGGGCGGCGTCGGCGCGCTCGGCGTCGTGGTGCTCCGGGGCGCCGGCCTGGGCCGTGGCGCGGCGACGGCGAGAGCGGGGGGCCTCCTGCTGGTCGGCGGAGCGCTCCGCCGCGGTGGCCGCCGCGTCCTGCTGGGCGGGGGCCTCGGACGAGGAGGAGCGGGCTGAGGAGCGCGCGGCGTCGGAGCCCTCGCCGCGGATGGCGGCGACGAGCTCGCTCTTGCGCATCCGGGAGGTGCCCTTGAGGCCCATGGAGGAGGCGAGCTGCTGCAGCTCGGCCAGACGCATGGTGGACAGCGCGGGCTTGTCGCTGGGGGTCTCGGTCACGAGTGTCCTTACGTGTGGGTGCTGCGGTCCGGCTCACGGACGGAGAGGGCGTGCAGCAGGTGGGACTGCCCCGGAGCTGGTCACGGGGAGGAGTCGTACGCCTCCGGACGCTGGGGCGGGGCCGCCGGGAGGGTCCGAGGTGCGAGGCGGTGCGGTGCGATCCGCAGGGCCGTTGCCGACACAGTACCAGCCCCGCGCCCGAACGTTCCCGCACGGTCCGCCACTGTGACCAAGGCCCGACCCCCACGGATCCGCACGGCACCGCACCTGACGGCCCGCGGGGCGCCCTCGGACTCCGCAGGTCCCGCTCGGGCACCGAGCGAACGCCCCGGACGGCACCGCGCACCGGCCGGCCGGGCCCGACGCCGTCGCCCGGCCCCGCGGCGCACGTCGGGCCCGGGGCGGGGTCCCCGTCCCGGGCCCGACGTGCGCCGGTCCGCGGGCGCGCCCGCCCCGCGCGGTCAGTGCCGGCGCTTGAGCAGGTCGCCGAGCGGCGTGAAGTCGCTCATCGCGTCCACCGGCGCCTGGCGGGGGAAGCGCTCGACGTACTGGGCGAGCTCGCCGCCGGCGCGCTCGATGCGCTCGGCGAGCGGTGCCGTGTGCGAGTCGGAGTCCGCCCAGCTCGCTCCGAAGTCCTCGCTGGCGGCGAAGACGGCCAGTGACGTCGGGATCGCCTTGAGGTAGGCGAACAGAGGCCGCATCGCCATCTCCGTGACGAGGCTGTGGCGGGCGGTCCCGGCGGTCGCGCCCATGAGGACGGGCGCGCCGCGAAGGGTCCCGTCGGGCAGGACGTCGATGAAGGACTTGAACAGGCCCGTGTAGGAGGACTGGAAGACCGGGGTGACGGCGATGACGCCGTCGGCCGCGGCGAGGTCGTCGATGACGGCCTGGAGCTCGGGGCTGACGGCGCCGCCGACGCTCGCGGAGGCGATGTCGGTGACGAGGGGACGCAGGGCGATCACCTTGAGGCTGGCGACGCGCGAGTCCTTCTCGAGGGCGGCGCGGGTCGCCTCGCCGAGGCGCTCGGCGAGCATGGCCGAGGTCGATGGCGTGCCGATGCCGGCATGAAGGGCCACCAGGTGGGCGAAGCGGCCCATCTGGGTGTGGTCGTAGGCGTCGACGCTCTCCCCGTACTCCCCCGCGGGGACGTCGGGGCTGCCCGCGGCGACGGCGGTGCCGGGCACGCCCGTGGTGGGCGGCGCGACGGCGTCGGCGCCCGCGGCCTGGAGCTCGGGGTCGAAGTCGGAGATGGCGGACAGGGGGCTGCGCCCGGGCTCGGGGGCGGTCATCAGCGGGCCCTCCTTCCGGTGAGCGGGTCGTAGGACTCGGCGAGGGCGAAGGGCTCCTCGGCCGGCGGCTCGGCGCCGGTGAGGGTCGCGAGGTGGCGCGGGTGGAGCGGGGCGTCCGGGACGCCGTCGGGCCGGGAGCCCTCGAGCTCGGCGCGCAGCGCCGGGACGACGACGGTGCCGAGAAGCTCGAGCTGGCGCATGACCTCGGCGTGCGGGACGCCGCCCATGTCGATGACGAAGGCCTGGCGCTGGTAGTCGCCGACGACGCGGCGGTACCTCAGGTACTTCTCAATAACCTGCTCCGGGGCGCCCACCGTGAGCGGGGTGTGCTGCGTCATCTCCTCCAGGGAGGCACCCTGGTAGACGTAGGTGTTGCGGAAGTAGGGCTCATAGCGGTCGATCGCCTCGCGCTCGGAGGAGGCCATGAAGACCTGTCCGCCCAGGCCGACGAAGGCCTCCTCGGCGCGGCCGTGGCCGTAGTGCTCAAAGCGCTGGCGGTAGAGGTCCGTCATGCGCTTGACGTGGTCGGCGGGCCAGAAGATGTTGTTGTGGAAGAAGCCGTCGCCGTAGTACGCGGCCTGCTCGGCGATCTGGGGGCTGCGGATGGAGCCGTGCCAGACGAAGGGGGCGACGCCGTCCAGCGGGCGGGGCATCGAGGTGAAGTCGGTGAGCGGGGTGCGGAACTCCCCGGACCAGTCGACGTTGGTCTCGGTCCACAGGGTGCGCAGGAGGTCGTAGTTCTCGACGGCGAGCTCGATGCCCTTGCGGACGTCCTTGCCGAACCAGGGGTAGACGGGGCCGGTGTTGCCGCGGCCCATCATGAGGTCAAGGCGGCCGTCGGAGACGTGCTGCAGGTAGGCGTACTCCTCGGCGAGGCGCACCGGGTCGTTGGTCGTGATGAGGGTGGTGGCCGTGGACAGGAGGAGCCGGTCCGTGCGGGCGGCGATGTTGCTGAGCAGCGAGATGGGGCTGGAGGGTGCGAAGGGCGGGTTGTGGTGCTCCCCGGTCGCGAAGAAGTCGAGGCCGAGATCCTCGGCGGCGACGGCCATCTCGATGGTGTTCTTGATGCGCTGGTGCTCGCTCGGCGGCTTGCCGGTGGCGGGGTCGGCGGTGATGTCGCCGACCGTGAAGATGCCGAAGTGCATCTTGTGGCGCTCAGGGGTGGTGACGGCGGTGCTCATAGGGGGCCTTTCTCGGTGCTGGCCCTACTGTACGTCTCAACTGATTGAGTGTTGAACTATTCCGGCGAGAGCCGCACCACACCCCCGCTTCCCCGGACGGCGCCACCGGCGGCCCCGACCAAGGTCGCGATCCGGTCAACCACCCGCCGCTTCACCCGGGTCCACCCGCCCTCCGTCACTAGGCTGGCTCAGGCCAGGAGCTGAAGATCGCCACCAGAAGCCCCAGTAGGAACCATGGCCCCCACCGCACCCAAGCCCGCGCCCAGCGGCGCCGTCCACGAGGTCGGCGTCGACGAGCTCTTCTTCTCGACGACGGACGCGCGCGGCGTCATCGAGCGCTCCAACGACGTCTTCGTGCGCCTGTCCCACTACGGGCGCGAGCAGCTCGGCGGGGCGCCGCACAACATCATCCGGCACCCCGAGATGCCCGGCGGCGCCTTCCGGGCCATGTGGGACACCCTCGAGGCCGGGTTCCCCTTCGCCGCCTACGTCCGCAACCTCGCGGCGAACGGCTCCGAGTACGACGTCCTCGCCACCGTCACGCCCCTGCCCGGGGGCGGTTACCTCTCGGTGCGCACGCGTCCCGTCGTCGAGGAGCTCTACGCCACGGCGACCGCCGTCTACGCCGACGCCCGCGCGCTCGAGGACGAGCGGCTCGCAGCAGGCGTCAACCGGCGCGACGCCGCCCTCGACGGCGCCGGCCGGATCCTCGAGCTCCTCGCCGGCGAGGGCCTCGAGGACTACGAGTCCTTCCAGAACACGGTCCTGCCCGCCGAGGTCTCCCGCCGCGAGGAGCTGAGCGCCGGCTTCCCCGCCCGCCCCGGCGCGACCGGGCCGCTGGCCGACCGTCTCGCCGCCGTCACCGCCGTGTCCCGCGCACTCGAGGCGCGCATGGCGCAGCAGGACGAGCTCTCCGGCCTCGCCCACGACCTGCGCCGCGCGAGCCGCCGCCTCGCCCGTGCCGTCGAGGACCCCGCGCTCACGGCCGGGGCCGTCGCCGCGCTGGACCGCACGGACGCCCGTGGGGCGCCGCTCAGCCAGCTGCTCGACCTGTGGCTCCAGATGCAGCCCATCGTGCGCACCAACGTCGAGCGGCTCCAGGGCGCACTGGCCGAGCTCGAGCGCAACGTCGGGCGCACCCGCTTCCGCGTCGCGCTCGCCCGCCTGCACACGACGATGACCGCCACGTTCCTCGTCGAGATCCTCGACGACGGCGCGGGCGCGTCGCCGCAGGAGGCCCGCGAGGCCCTCGAGGACGTCGACCTCCTCACCGGCGCGCTCGACGACGGCGTGGTGCGCCTGGGCGAGCAGGCCCGCGAGCACGCGCGCATCGCCGCGCTCACGGCGACGACGATCCAGGAGACGCGGCGCGTCCTGGAGATCCCGCGCCAGCTCCTCGCGCTGTGGACCGCCGGCGGCGGCTCCGGCGCCCCCGGGCTCCCCGAGCCGGCGGTCGCGCTCTCCCGCGCGGCCGAGCGCGCCGTCTCCTCGACCGACGAGCTCCTCGAGCACCTCACCGCCCTCGCCGAGCAGTGCCGGTCCGTCGACGTCGCCTCCGACGAGGCGGGGCTGCGCGAGTCGCTCCTCGAGCTGCGCGGCAAGCCGGCGGCGGCCTGACGCCGGAGGCCCGAAGCCCGTCGCGGGCCACGAACGCACGGACGCCCCACCGGTCGACGGACCGTTGGGGCGTCCCGCGTGAGGATGCGCGCTCTCGCGCGCCCGGCCCGGGGCCGGGGCCGGGGCCTGCGCCCCTCAGGAGGCCTCGACGAGCCGGGCGCCCGCGAGGTCGATCCCGGGGCGCAGGACTGTCCAGCCGTGGCGCTCCAGGGTGAAGCGCGTCTGCTCGGACACCGCCGCGAGGACGAGGACGGTCGGGCCGGCGCCGGAGATGACGGCGGGGTAACCCTGCTCGCGCAAGGAGTCCATGACGGCCATCGAGTCCGGCAGGACGCCGCGGCGGTACTCCTGGTGGAGACGGTCCTCCGTGCCGGCCATGAGCAGGTCCGGACGGCCGTGCAGCGCCAGCATGAGGACGGCGGCGCGGGAGGTGTTGAACAGGGCGTCGGCGCGCGGGACGTCGTCCGGGAGGACCTTGCGGGCCTCCAGGGTGGACAGGCGCGTCGTCGACGGCGGGACGAGGAGGCTCACCGGCAGGTTGCCGTCCACGGGCATCGGCGCGCAGTGCGGCGTGCCGTCGGCGTCGGTCCAGGCGACCGTCGCACCGCCGTAGACGGCGGGGGCGACGTTGTCCGGGTGCCCCTCGAACTCGGTGGCGAGGCGGAAGAGGATCGCGTCGTCGAGGGCCTCGGGCTCGTCGATGAGGCCCCGGGCCAGGAGGAGGCCTGAGACGGCGGCCGACGCGGAGGAGCCCATGCCGCCGCCGTGCGGGATCCGGTTGAGGCAGTGCATCTCGAGGCCAGCCTGCGGGGCGCCGACGGCGTCGAGGCCGGCGCGCAGCGCCTTGACGACGAGGTTGCGGTCGTCGGTGGGGACGCGCCCCTCCCCCACGCCCTCGACGGAGACGCGGGTGGCGCCGGCGACGGCGCGGACGGTGACCTCGTCGTAGTAGCGGAAGGCCATGCCGAAGGAGTCGAAGCCCGGCCCCATGTTGGCGGTCGTCGCGGGGACGCGGACCGCGGCGGCGTCGTGGACGAGGCGCACGCTCACTCCCCCTCGACCTTCTGGATGGACAGGACGTCCAGGACGCGGTCCTCGCCGCGCAGGGCGTCGACGGCGGTGTCGAGGTGGAAGACGCTCGCCGGGTGGGTGACGATCGTGACGGTCGCCTCCGCGGCGCCCACGTACGCGGACTGGCGCACGGAGTCGATGGAGACGCCGTTCTCGGCGAAGACGCCGGCCACGGTGGCGAGCGAGCCGGGCTGGTCGTCGACGCGCAGCTGAACCTGGTAGCGGGTGATCGCCGACTCGGGGCCGAGGACGGGCAGGTCCGCGTAGGAGGACTCGCGGGGCGCCTGACCGCCGTTGACGCGGTGCGCGGCGGCGGCGACGACGTCGGAGAGGACGGCGGAGGCGGTGGGGGCGCCGCCGGCGCCCTGGCCGTAGAACATGAGGCGGCCGGCGGACTCGGCCTCGATGAGGACGGCGTTGAAGGCACCGTGCACGGAGGCGAGCGGGTGGTGCGCCGGGACGAGTGCGGGGTGGACGCGCACGGAGATGCCGCGGGCGTGGTCGTCCTCGCGGCGCTGGGCGATGGCGAGGACCTTGATCTCGCAGCCCGAGGCGTGGGCCTCGCGGATGTCCTCGGCCGTGATGGAGCGGATCCCCTCGACGGTGACGTCGTCGAGGCCGACCCGGGTGTGGAAGGCGAGCGAGGCGATGATGGCGCACTTGGCGGCGGCGTCGAGCCCGTCGACGTCGGCGGTGGGATCGGCCTCGGCGTAGCCGAGCTCCTGGGCGGTGGCGAGGGCCTCGTCGAAGGACAGGCCCTTCGTGCTCATCTCGTCGAGGATGTAGTTGGTCGTGCCGTTGACGATGCCGAGGACGCTGGTGACGCGGTCGCCGGCCATGGACTCGCGCAGCGCGTAGACGACGGGGATGGCGCCGGCGACGGCGGCCTCGTAGTAGAAGTCGACGTCGGCGGCGGCCGCTGCGGCGTAGAGCTCGGGGCCGTGGGCGGCGATGAGGGCCTTGTTGCCGGTGATGACGCTGGCGCCGGCCTTGAAAGCGGCGAGGATGAGGGTGCGGGCGGGCTCGATGCCGCCGATGAGCTCGATGACGAGGTCGTTGGACGTGGCGACGGCGGTGGCGTCGTCGGTGAGGAGCTCGCGCGGGACGGACTCGTCGCGGGGTGCGGCCACGTTGCGCACGGCGACGCCGGTGATCGCCAGGCGGGCGCCGGAGCGGGCGGTGAACTCCTCGGACTGCTCGAGGAGGAGGCGGATGACCTGGGTGCCGACGGTGCCAGCGCCGAGGACGCCGACTTTGAGGGCCGGGCGGGCTGTCACGGAGTTCTGCGGGCTCATCTGGTCACCTTCGCGCGCTTGGCCCCGACGGGGCGTCCTGCCGCGCCGGACGAGCGCCCGACGCACGAGCCCCAGCATAGGGCGCCTCCGCCCAGCGCCTGCCGCGCACCCCGGTTGACATTACTGAGAACTGTTCTTATCTTAGGCTTGCCTTACCTTCATCATCATGAACTCTTTCTCTTATACGAATACGAGTTGAATCATGACCACACCATCACAGCAGGCACCGACGACCCCGATCGTCCACCAGTCCTCCCGTAGCGGACTGCGCGACTCAGTCCTCGGCACGCGCAACCTCATGACCGTCGCGGCCCTGGCGGTCGTCGGCTCGGTGATCGTCGTCCCCCTCACCTACCTGACCGCCGTCGTGGCCACCAGCCCGCACGGCATCCTCGTCATGTGCGCCCTCATGGGCGCCTGGATGGTGCCCTACCTCCTGCCGGGCGTCATCATCAACAAGCCCGGGGCCTTCGCGGTCGCCGGTCTCATCATGGGGATCGTCCTCGCCTTCCTCACGCCGCAGGGCCCGGCCGCCATCCTCGGCAGCCTCATCGGGGCCGCCTTCGTCGGAGTCCCCGTCGCGCTCACGCTCTACCGGCACTGGACCTGGCCGGTATTCATGGCCTCCGGCATCGTGTTCGGCGGGCTCAACGCGGCCCTGTACGCCACCGCCTACCAGGTGGCCATGACCCCCGGGGAGACGGTCCTCGGAATCGTCCTGGCCGTGCTGTCCTGCTGGGTCGCCGTGGGCGCGTGCCTCCTGATGAGGCGCACGCTCGCCCGCTCAGGGCTCGGCGTCGCGCGATGAGCATTCGCCCCGTCACCGCTCAGGCCCCCGACGACCGCCGCCCGGCACCACCGCGCCCGGTGGCCGCCATGAGGGAGGCGGCCGTGCGGTACGAGGCCGGCGGCGGCTGGGTCACCCAGGGGATCACCCTCGACCTCCTCGCCGGCACGACAACGCTCCTCACGGGCCCCTCCGGGTGCGGGAAGTCCACCGTCACCCGCCTCCTCCCGGGCCTCGTCCCCCACTGCATCCCCTCCGTCTACCGGGGCTCGGTCCAGGTCGAGGGCGAGGAGGTCGCCGACGCCGAGGTGGCGCACCTGGCGGGCAGCGTCGCCGTCGTCATGCAGGACCCGGACGCCCAGGTGGTCACCACCCGGGTGATGGACGAGGTCTGCTACGCGCTGGAGAACCTCCGGGTGCCCGCCGCCGAGACGGAGGCGAGGGCCCGACGGGCCCTGCGCGCTGTCGGGCTCGACTGGGCTCCCGACCGCAGCCCCTGGGAGCTCTCGGGAGGGCAGCGCCAGCGCCTCGTCCTCGCCTGCGCGCTCGCCCAGGGGCCGGCGCTCCTCGTCCTCGACGAGCCGACCGCGAACCTCGATCCGGCGTCGACCGCGGCCTTCTACGGGCTCCTCCCGGAGGTACGTGCCACCGGCGCGGCCGTCCTCGTCGTCGAGCACGATCTCGACGACGTCGTCGAGCACGTGGACCGCGTCATCGCCCTGGGAGCCGACGGCGACGTCCTCGCCTCGGGACCGACGCGAGAGGTCCTCGGAGAGCACGGCAGGGAGCTCGCCCGCGCGGGCGTCCGCCTCCCCTCGGCCACGCGACTCGCCCACCTCCTGGAGGACGCCGGTCAGACGCCTCTCGGCACGCGTCCCGTCCCCCTCACCCTCGCGGAGGGCGCGGAGCTCCTGTCCGCAACGCCCCTCCCAGCACCCAGGGGCGCCGACCGCGTCGGAGCCCCCACCGGTCGCGCCGCCGCTGCCACCGGAGCGCTCACCCGGCCGGCGTTGGAGGTCAACGGCCTGCACGTCCCGCGAGGCGGGCGCCGTCGACGTCGCCCGGTCCTGACCGGGGTCGACCTCGAGGTACCCGCCGGACAGGTGCTGGCCCTCGTCGGCGCGAACGGCTCGGGCAAGACCACGCTCCTGCGGGCGCTGGCCGGGCTCGAGCGCTGGACGGCCGGATCCGTCCGGGTCTCGGGCCGGCCGAGGCGCCCCGGGGTGACCGGGCCGGAGCTCACCCTCGTGCCCCAGAACCCGGAGCACCAGTTCCTCGAGCGCACCGTCCACGACGAGCTCGCGCACGGGCTGCGCCTGGCCGGAGGGACCGAGGACGAGATCGAGCGCTCGGTCTCAGCCCGTCTGAGCCGCTTCGCGCTGGAGCGGCACTCGGGCACCAGTCCCTTCCTGCTGTCAGGAGGGCAGCAGCGGCGTCTGTCGGTGGCCTCGGTGCTGGGGCGCCACCGGGAGGTCATCTGCCTGGACGAGCCGACCTTCGGCCAGGACCGGCGCAGCTGCGAGGCCCTCATGGAGCTGATCCACGAGGTCGCCGCCAGAGGCACCGCCATCGTCCTGTCCACCCACGACATGGAGCTCGTCGCCGAGCACGCCGACCTCGTCGCCGTCCTGGCCCACGGCTCGGTCCTGGTGCAGGGCCGCCCCCGGGACGTCCTCACCGACCTCGCGGTCCTCACGGACGCCGGCCTGAGCGCCCCGCCCCTGACACGGATGCGCGCCCGCGCCGTCGCCCAGGGCGCCGTGCTGCCCGACCTGACCCGGTGGGAGGACCTCTCATGACGCCCCGTCGCGGAGCAGGAGCGCTCGACCCGCTGTCCCCCTTCACCGCCGTCCTGCCCGTCCTCGTCGTCGTGGCGCTGTCCCCGGGCCACGAGACGCCCGCCCTCGTGCTGATCACCGCCCTCGCCCTGCTGGTCCTGGCGGACCCCCGCCGCGGCCCGGTCATCGCGCTCACCATCGCGGCGGTCTCGTGCGTCGTGGGGGCCTCGCTCTCAGCGAGCGCCCCCGTGGAGCGGGTCGGAGCCTCACCCGTCGTCCTCAGCGTGGGCAGCCTCGAGATCCAGCACCTCCAGGCGCTCGCCGGGCTGCGGCTCGGCACCAAGCTGGGCGCCTTCCTCTCCCTGTGCACCCTCACGGGGCTGCTGGCCCGCCCCGAGGACCTCCTGCGCGCCCTCGTGACGCACCTGCACGTCCCCTACCGGCTCGCCTACGCGGGAGTCGCCGCGGTGGGCTTCCGCGTCCGGCTCGCCACCGAGTACCGCGTGGTCCGGGAGGCGCACGCGCTCCGGGGCACCCGCGCACCGCTGCCCGCCCTCCGACCTCTCGTGAGGGCCTGGACCGCGGCGCCGACCCTCACCGCCGGGGCCGTGCGCCACGCCGAGCGCGTCGCCACGTCGATGGACGCCCGCGGCTTCGGCGCCTACCCGGACCGGACCGAGCGGACACGAGCGACGTGGAGACCGCGCGACACCGTCGTCGTCCTGGCGGGCTGGGCCCTCGCAGCGGTCCTCGCCACCGGCCTCAGCCGGCACGGAGTCGCCCTCCGCAACCTCTGACCCCCATCGTCCCGCCCCTGACCGGGCCCGTCCCAAGGAGAACCCCATGCCCTCGGTCCCGACCACCACCGTCGACGACGTCCAGGGGCCGGCGACCGCCCCGGACCGGCCGCCGGCCCACTCGACGTCCGCGTCAGGCCTGCGCGACGTCCTGGCCCCTGTCACCGGCGCGATCTGCCTGACGGTGGTCGGGGGCGTCGCGGCCTCAGCCTTCTCCCTCCTGCCGCCCGTCGCCGTCGCGCACCTGGCAGAGCTCGCCGTCACCGGCGACCTCACGCCCCGCAGCGCCTGGCCCTGGCTGCTCGCCGTCGCCATCGGTCTCACGCTCGGGCACCTCATCGGCATCTGGTCGACGAGCTGGGCCCATGACGTCGAGGACGTCTTCAGGACCGGGTTACGGCGTCGGATCGTCCGGCACCTCTCGCACCTTCCCCTGGGGTGGCACACGAACGAGTCCTCAGGACGCACAAAGGTCCTCATCACCGAGGACACGACGGCGATCCACTCCCTGGTCGCGCACCTCGGCACGGACCTCGGGACCACGCTCGGCGGGCTCATCCTCGGATTCGCCTACCTCTTCACCTGCTCCTGGCAGCTCGCCACCGTGCTCCTCCTGTGGATGGCCCTCATCATCATCGGCTGCGCGACCGCCATGTCCGTCGCCCAGGGCACCGTCAACGAGGACTACCTCGACGGGGTCAAGAAGGTCGGAGCGTCCACCGTCGAGATGGTGGACGGCATCGCGACCGTCAAGGCCTTCGGCATGTCCGGGTCCGCCTTCCGCCGCTTCGACGACGCCCTCGACCAGTACACGGACGCCGCCTACAGGTACATGAAGGGCCCGGGCCGCCCGATGGCGCTGCTGAGCACGCTCGTCTCACCAGCGGGGATGCTCCTGCCCGTCCTCCTGGCGGGGGCGTGGCTGACCGGGCTGGGCGTCATCAGACCCGTGGACCTCCTGCCCTTCCTGCTCGTGGGCGTCGGGATCCCCAGCGGTCTGCTCAACCTGGTCCCGCTCGTCAACCTCCTGACCCTCGGGGCGGAGTCCGCCGGTCGCCTGGGCGAGCTCCTCAGCGAGCCCGTCCTGGCAGAGCCCACCCCACCCCGTCCCCGTGCACGAGGACGCCCGGGGCGGGGTGGGCGTCGAGCTCGACCACGTCTCCTTCCGCTACGGCGCACGCACCGGGACCACTCCCCTTCCCCTCGCCGTCGACGACGTGAGCCTCGTCCTGGAGCCGGGCACGGTCACGGCCGTCGTCGGCCCCTCCGGCTCCGGCAAGAGCACGCTCGTGCGGCTCATCGCCCGCTTCTGGGACGTCGAGTCGGGCGCCGTCCGGGTGGGAGGAACGGACGTCCGCGACGCCACCAGCGCCGACCTCCTCTCCCACCTGGGACTCGTGCTCCAGGACGGAGGGGTCATCACCGACACCGTCCGCGCGAACATCGCGCTAGGTGTTCTGTCCACGGAGGTTAGGTGCGAGGTCGGCGGGTGAGTGTCCTTTGAGGGCGGTGTGTGGGCGGTGGTGATTGTAGGTGTGGAGCCACTGGGGGAAGGCGGCGGCTCGTTCGTCCTCGCTGGCGTAGGGGCGCGCGTAGGCCCACTCCTGGACCAGGGTGCGGTTGAAGCGCTCGACCTTGCCGTTGGTCTGGGGCCGGTAGGGGCGTGTGCGTGAGTGCTTGATGTCTCCCAGCGCGTCGTTGAAGACCGCTGAGCGGTAGCAGTTGCCGTTGTCGGTCAGCACCCGCTTGACGGTGATCCCGGCCGACTGGAAGTAGTCGTTGGCGCGCGCCCAGAACGCGGCCGCGGTCTCCTTGCGCTCGTCCTCGAGCAGCTCGCAGTAGGCCAGGCGGGTGTGGTCGTCGACGGCGTTGTGGATGAACCAGTAGCCGTGCTTGAGGCCCTTCCTGTTGCGCACGCCCTGGGCGCGGCCGGTGAAGCGGTGTCCTCCGCCGGGTGGGATGCGTCCGAGCTTCTTGACGTCGACGTGGACCAGGTCCCCGGGCAAGGGGTGCTCGTAGCGTCTGGGCCGGCTGCGGTGGGCTCTCAGGGGCGCCCCGGTGGTGGGGTCGGTGTAGGACAGGGGCACGCAGTGGTAGCGGGACAGGATCTTGTGGACCGTTGAGGGGTGCATGCCCAGGTGGTAGGCGATGCGTGCTGGCCCCCACCGGCGGGTGACTCTCAGGGCGATGACGCGTCGCTCGGTCCTCCTGGGGGTCTGGGTCGGGCTGTGGTGGGGGCGGCTGGAGCGGTCGGTCATGGCGGTGGTGCCGCCGGTGCGGTAGCGGGTGGCCCAGCGTCGGGCGGTGGTGGGTGAGCAGCCCATGCGTTCGGCGGCCCTGGCCGGGGGCCATCCCTTCTCGACGATGAGTCGGGCCAGGCGCAGCCGACCCGTTGGGGTCAAAGAAGCGTTAGCGTGGGTCATGAAGGCCTTCATTGGTTGGGGAGTGGATGCTTGGTCGCTTCACACCTCACCCGGAGGCCTTCCCCCTTGTCCAGCCCCAGCACCTAACCTCCGTGGACAGAACACCTAGGGCGACCCGACGCCACCGACGCCGAGGTCGAGGCCGCCGCACGCGCCGCACTGGTCCACGAGCGGATCGAGGCGCTGCCGCAGGGCTACGACACGGTCCTGGGCGCCGAGGGCGCGCACCTGTCCGGCGGCGAGCTCCAGCGGGTCGCCCTCGCACGGCTCTTCCTCGCCGACGCCCCGGTCCTGCTCATGGACGAGGCGACCGCTCAGACCGACGCGCACTCGGAGCGCGAGATCCAGCAGGCGCTCGCCCGTCTGTCCGAGGGCCGCACGGTGCTCGTCATCGCCCATCGGCTCACGACAGTGGTGGACGCGGACCAGATCATCGTCATGAACCAGGGCCGCGTCGTCGAGCGCGGGACGCACACCGAGCTGCTCGCCCAGGGCGGCACCTACGACAAGATGTGGAGGGCGCAGCAGTGATCCGCCGTCTTCAGCACTGCCTGGGAGGCAGCAGCAACCTCGTTCCCCTCGTCGTCGCCCACGTCCTCGGCGGCGCCCTCCAGGGAACGTCCCTCGCGCTCCTGGTCCCCTTCCTGCGCAGGTTCCTCACCGGTGAGCCGTACGACAGGTGGCTCGTGGCCGTCATCGCGACCGCCCTGCTCGGCCTGGCCGTGTCAGCCGTAGCCTCCGTGCGCTCCTACGCGGTGGCCTGCTACGACGTGTGCGGCAGCCTCGTACGGTCACTGGGGCACCGGGTCCAGCAACTGCCCCTGGGCTGGTTCACCTCCTCGACGAGCGCCCGGGTGGCCACGGCCGTGTCCCGCGACACGAGCAACCTCTCCCACCTGCCTTCCATCGCGATCCCTCAGATCGCCTCGATGAGTGGCTCCGCATCGGCCATCGGCGTCGCCTCGCTCGTGCTGGAGTGGCGAGTCGGCGCGGCCCTCCTGCTCGCCCTGGCCCCGTCCTGGCTGTGCCTGCGGTGGCTCCGGCGTGCGGTACGAGGCGAGTACGCCGCCTCCCAGGACGCCGCCACCGAGCTCGGCGCGAGGCTGCTGGAGTTCAGCCGGCTCCAGGACGTGCTGCGGGCGACGGGTGCGGTCCGGGGACGGGCGCTCCCCGACGGCGGGGCCACCACCTGGGAGCCCCTCGAGGCCGCCCTCGGGGAGGACAGCGCCGCCGGACGCCGCGCCCGCCACGCCCAGGGGCCCGCCGGTCAGGGCTTCCACGCCGCCGTGGAGGCGGGGGTGATCGTCTCGCTGGCGGTGGCGCTCCGACTGCTCCTCGGGGGCACGCTCGACCCGGCCGCCTTCACGGCCCTCGCGCTCATGGCCGTGCGCTTCGCCGAGCCCATCGGGATGCTCGCCTACTACGTCGACCCGCTCCACCAGTCCGACGTCGCCCTGGAGCGCATCGAGGCGATCATGGACGCCCCGGCGCTGCCCGAGCCGGAGCGGTCCGCCGCGCTCCGCACCGCGCCCGGGGGCGGCGTCGACGTCGAGCTCGACCACGTCGACTTCGGCTACGTCGACGGGCGCGACGTGCTGCACGACGTGTCGCTGACGTTCCCGGCAGGGTCCGTCACCGCGCTCGTGGGCCCGTCGGGGTCCGGGAAGTCCACCGTGACCCGGCTCGTGGCCCGCTTCTGGGACGTGAGGGCGGGAGCAGTCCACCTGGGCGGCGCGGACGTGCGCGACCTGCGCACGGCAGACCTGATGGCTCAGGTCTCCATGGTCTTCCAGGACGTCTACCTCTTCGACACCACGATCGAGGAGAACGTGCGGATCGGCCGTGCCGGGGCGACGGACGAGGAGGTGCGCGCCGCCGCCGACCGCGCGGGCCTCAGCGAGGTCGTCGAGCGCCTGCCCGACAGGTGGGCCACCCGCGTCGGCGAGGGCGGCTGCTCCCTCTCCGGCGGCGAGCGCCAGCGGGTCGCCATCGCCCGAGCCTTCCTCAAGGACTCTCCCGTCCTGCTGCTGGACGAGGTCACGAGCGCCCTCGACGGCGTCAGCGAGTCAGGCGTCACCCGGGCGATGGAGGAGCTGGGCCGAGGGCGCACGGTGCTCGTCATCGCGCACCGCCTGTCCACGATCCGCCGGGCGGACAGGATCGCCGTCCTCGTCGACGGCTCCGTCGAGGCCGTGGGCACGCACGACGAGCTCTACGCGGCCGGTGGCACCTACCGGACCTTCTGGGACGACCAGAGCTCGGTCGACCGGTGGCGGCTCGGGGGCGCCCAGGACTGAGCGCCCCGGACCGGCTCCTCGGCACCGAGCCCGGTCGGCGGGTCACTCACCCTCGAGGCGCAGGATGTCCTCGAGGGTCTCGGGGCGGATGAGCCAGCCCTGCTCCCCTCCGGAGACCCAGGCGACGCCGGGGCGGGTGAAGAGGTTGTAGTTGCTCGCCATGGAGCGCCCGTAGGCGCCGGTCGCCGGGACGGCGAGGACGTCGCCGACGGCGAGGTCGGCGGGCAGGTCGACGTCGCGGACGACGACGTCGCCGCTCTCGCAGTGCTTGCCGACGACGCGGGCGCGGACCGGCGCCGTCCCGGGGGCCGGGCGGCGGTTGGCGACGAGGGCGGTGTAGGCGGCGTCGTAGAGGGCGGGGCGGATGTTGTCGCTCATGCCGCCGTCGACGCTCACGTAGAGGCGTCTCGCGCCGTCGCCCAGGTCGACCCTCTTGAGGCCGGTCACCGTGTAGAGCGTGATGGTGGTGGGGCCGACGACGTTGCGGCCGGGCTCGATGGAGACGTGCGGGACGGCGTCGCCGAGCTCGGCGCACACGGCTCGGACGGCGTCGGCGAGGGTGCGGGCGACGTGCTGGGGCGAGGGCGGGACCGGGTCGGACCCGGTGTAGGCGATGCCGTAGCCGCCGCCGAGGTCGATCTCGGGGCAGGTCCACCCGGTGGCCTGAGCGACCTCGTGGCGCAGGCGCAGGACGACGCCGACGGCCTCGCGGAAGCCGGCGAGGTCCGTGATCTGCGAGCCGATGTGGGAGTGGAGGCCGTGGAGAGCGAGCTCGGGGGCGTCGACGACGGCGCGGCAGACCGCGAGAGCGGCGCCGCTGGCCACGGAGATCCCGAACTTCTGGTCCTCGTGGGCGGTGGCGATGTACTCGTGGCCGCCGGCGTGGATGCCGGTGGTGAGGCGGACCATGACGCTGCCGGTCTCGTCGGGTGCGTACTCGCCGGTCTCGCGCAGGCTCCGCACGGCGGAGGCGGCGAGGTCGACCTCGTCGGCGGAGTCGAGGACGAGGTGGCCGACGCGGTGGGCGAGGGCGGCGGCGATCTCGTCCTCGGTCTTGCCGTTGCCGTGCAGGCCGAGGCGGGTCGCGTGGGCGGGGTCGAGGCCCTGCTCGTCGGCCACGTCCCCGGTCGCCTCGCCGCGGCTCAGCTGCTCGAGGGCGCGCAGGCCGACGGCGAGCTCGACACGACTGGCGGTGTCGATGCCCATGCCCTCGGCCAGGACGTCGCGGGCGACGCGGGTGGTGAGGAAGGCCTTGCCTGCGTAGTAGGCGTCGCCGCCGGCCATGCCGTAGTCGGGCCAGAACTCCTCGAACATGGCCGAGGCCCACGTGGCGGCGCGCCCGCGCAGGTCGTCCTCGTCGAGGACGAGGACCGGCGTGGGCGCGTCGGCGAGGACCTCCGTCAGGCTGCGGCCGCCGACGACGAGGGCGCCGTCGGCGCCCCGTCGCAGGGTCGAGGGCCACAGGTCGGGGCGCTCGTCGGGCTCGGGGGCGACGAGGGAGCCGAGCGGCGCCTCGCCGACGGGGACGGCGGGGCTCACATGCGCTCCGGGGCGGAGACGCCGAGGAGGCCCAGGCCGTTGGCGAGGACCTGGCTGACGGCGTCGTTGAGCCAGAGGCGGGCGACGTGCCCGGCGTTGACCGGGTCGTCGCCGCGCGGGGTGACGCGGGTGGCGGCGTACCAGGTGTGGTAGGCGCTGGCGAGCTGCTCGAGGTAGCGGGCGACGCGGTGCTGCTCGCGCATCTGGGCGGCCTGGGCGACGAGCGCCGGGTACTGGGCGAGGACGCCGAGGAGCGCGGAGTCGGCCGGGTCGTCGAGGGCGGCCGGGTCGAAGGCGATGGAGCCCTCGCGCTCGACGCCGTGCTCGGCGGCGTTGCGGGCCACGTTCCGGGTGCGCGCGTGGGCGTACTTGACGTAGTAGACGGGGTTGTCGTTGCTCGCGGAGGCGAGCAGGTCGAGGTCGATGTCGATCATCGAGTCCATCGAGGAGCGCGTGAGCGCGTAGCGGGCGGCGTCCACGCCGACGGCCTCGACGAGGTCCTCGAGGGTGACGATCGTGCCGGCGCGCTTGGACATGCGCACGGGCTGGCCGTCCTTGACGAGGTTGACGAGCTGGCCGATGAGGATCTGCATGTTGACGCCGGGCTCGTCGCCGAAGGCAGCGCACATGGCCATCATGCGGCCGATGTAGCCGTGGTGGTCCGCGCCCAGGAGGTAGATGGCGCAGTCGGCGCCGCGCTGGCGCTTGTCGAGGTAGTAGGCCACGTCGGCGGCGAAGTAGGCGGCGTCGCCGTCGGACTTGATGAGGACGCGGTCCTTGTCGTCGCCGAAGTCGGTGGTGCGCAGCCAGGTGGCGCCGTCCTTCTCCATGATCATGCCGCGCTCGCGCAGGCGGTCGATGGCGGCGGCGACGGCGCCGGACTCGTGGAGGGAGTCCTCGTGGAAGAAGACGTCGAAGTCGGAGTGGAACTCGTGGAGCTCGCGCTTGATGGAGTCGAACATGAGGTCGACGCCGCGGGCGCGGAAGACCTCGGTGGCCTCGGCGTCGGGGAGGGTGGCGGGGTCGGGGCGGCCGGCGGCGAGCTCGTCGTCGGTGACGGTCTGCGCGATCTCGCCGATGTAGGCGCCGCCATAGCCGTCCTCGGGGGTCTCCTGGTGACGGGCGGCCGCGAGGAGGGAGCGGGCGAAGCGGTCGATCTGGGTGCCGTGGTCGTTGAAGTAGTACTCGCGGGTGACCGCGGCGCCGCAGGCGGACAGGATCCGGGCGAGGGAGTCGCCGACGGCGGCCCAGCGGGCGCCGCCGAGGTGGACCGGGCCGGTGGGGTTGGCGGAGACGTACTCGAGGTTGACGCGGCTCCCCACGAGGGAGTCGTTGGTGCCGTAGGAGTCGCCGGCCTCGAGGATGGTGCGGGCGAGCTCGCCGGCGGCGCCGGCGGAGAGGCGGACGTTGAGGAAGCCGGGGCCGGCGACCTCGACGGAGTCGATGCCGTCGACGGCGCCGAGGCGCTCGGCGAGGAGCTCACCGAGGGCGCGGGGGTTGGTGCCGGCCTTCTTGGCGAGCTGCATGGCAACGTTGGTGGCCCAGTCGCCGTGGTCGCGGTTGCGAGGTCGCTCGACCTTGGGCAGCGGCACCTCCTCGACGGGGAGGTTGAGGCTGCCGTCGCCGGCGGCGGCGACGAGGACGGTGCGGATCGCTTCTGCGAGCTCTTCGGGGGTCACGCGCTCAGGGTAGCGGAGCGCTGGGACCCGGGGCTCTCACCATCCGATGGCCGTCCGCCGCCGGGTCGCACTAGAGTTTCGGGTGACCGAAACTCTGATGGACCACCCGCCCGCACCGACCGGGAAGGAAGGAGCACCGTGCCCGGCACCGTCCCCACTGCCGCAGGCCGCCTCGCAGCGCGCCCCGCCCCCGCGCCCGCGCCGGCTCCCGGCGGCGGAACCGCCACCGAGCCCGCTCCGCCACTGAGCCGGCGCGCCAGGCGCCGCCGTCTCCTCACCCTGCTCGGTCCGGCCTTCGTGGCCGCCGTCGCCTACGTCGACCCCGGCAACGTCGCGGCCAACATCACCGCCGGGGCGCGCTACGGCTACACCCTCACCTGGGTCCTCGTGGCCGCGAACCTCATGGCGATGGTCGTCCAGTACCAGAGCGCCAAGCTCGGGGTGGTGACCGGGCGCTCCCTACCCGAGGTGCTGCGCGACCGGATGGGACGGCGCTCCCGGCTCGCCTTCCTCGCCCAGGCCGAGCTCGTCGCCGTCGCGACCGACCTCGCCGAGGTGGTCGGCGGCGCGGTCGCTCTCCGGCTGCTGCTCGGACTGCCGCTGCTCGCCGGCGGGCTCGTCATCGGTGCCGTCTCGATCGCCCTGCTCCTCCTCCAGGAGCACCGGGGGCAGCGGCTCTTCGAGGGGGTCGTCGTCGCCCTGCTCGTGGTCATCACCGTCGGCTTCGTCGGCGGCCTCGTCGTCGCCCCGCCGGACTGGGGCGCGGTGGTGGGCGGGCTGCGCCCGCGGCTCGAGGGCTCGGGCGCGCTGCTCGTGGCGGCCTCGATGCTCGGCGCGACGGTCATGCCGCACGCGATCTACCTGCACTCCTCCCTCGTCCGCGACCACGACGGCGCCACCCGGGCCTCCGGCTCCGCGGCCGGCGCCGGCCGCTCCCCCGCAGCCCCGGGTTCGGCGGAGGCGGAGCGCACCGGCAAGCGCCTGCGCGGCACGCGGGTCGACGTCGTCTGGGCCCTGGGGCTCGCCGGGGTCGTCAACATCGCCCTCCTCCTGCTGGCCGCCTCCGCCCTGTCGGGGGCGGCGGGGACGGACACGATC
Organism: Actinomyces radicidentis; assembly: GCF_001553565.1. Taxonomy (NCBI): domain Bacteria; kingdom Bacillati; phylum Actinomycetota; class Actinomycetes; order Actinomycetales; family Actinomycetaceae; genus Actinomyces; species Actinomyces radicidentis. Next base: position 271,758 of record NZ_CP014228.1, read on the forward strand.
GAGGGCGCCCACACCGCGATCAGCGCGTCGCTCGGTCCCGCGGTCGGCGTCATCTTCGCCGTCGGGCTGCTCGCCTCGGGGCTGGCGTCGACGTCGGTGGGCGCCTACGCGGGCGCTGAGATCCTGAGCGGCCTCCTGCGGGTGCGGGTCCCGATCCTCGTCCAGCGGCTGATCACGCTGCTCCCGGCGCTCCTCGTGCTGGCGGCCGGGGCGGAGCCGACCCGGGCGCTCGTCGTGAGCCAGGTGGTCCTCTCCTTCGGGATCCCCTTCGCGCTCGTCCCCCTCATCCGGGTCACCTCCTCGGCGCAGGTCATGGGGCCGTGGCGCGACGGCGTCGTGCTGCGAGTGGTGTCCCGCGTGGTCGCGGCCCTCATCATCGCGCTCAACCTGGCGCTCCTCTGGCTGACGCTGACCGGTCGGGGCTGAGCGCGGGCGCAGCGGACGGGCCATGTGCCGGTCGCCTCCCGGCGTCGTTTTCGCGCCGCGGCGGCGCGCTGGTAGAGTCGCGCTCCGGGCCCCGGTAGCTCAGTGGATAGAGCGTCTGCCTCCGGAGCAGAAGGTCGCAGGTTCGAATCCTGTCCGGGGCACCAGCACGAGGGCCCGGAACCGAGACGGTTCCGGGCCTTCGTCGTGCTCACGGCGGGTCGCCGGCCGCGCGCCCGCGCCCCGCCCGGGTCAGGCCTGGTGGAGGACCTCGAGCGCCGTCGTCGGCACGTCGGTGATGACGGCGTCGACGTGCATCGCCTCGAGCCGGCGCATCTCCTCCGGGTCGTCGACGGTCCACACGTGCACCTCGATGCCGGCCGCGTGGGCCTCGGCGACGAGCCTTCGGGTGACGACGGGGACGCCGTGCCAGCTCACGGGCACCTGGATCGCGTCGGCGTGCCCGTTGGTCCAGCCCCAGCGGGTGTGCGGCAGGGGCACGGCCGCCTCGGCGAGCAGCAGGAGGCCGGCGACGTCGACCAGCCCGACGGAGGTCGTCGCGCGGGGCTCCTGACGTCGGAGGACGGCGAGGCGCCGTGCGGAGAAGGAGGCGAACCGGATCCTCTCCAGGGCGCCTGCGGCCCGGACGGCCTGCAGCGCGGGCTGGACGACGGCCGCCTCCTTGAGGTCGACGTTGAGGCCGAGCTCGGGGAAGGCGTGGAGGGCGTCGTCGAGGCGCACGTAGGGGCGGCCGTCGCCGGCGTCGCGCTCCTGGAGCTCGTCCCAGCTGAGGTCCCGGATGAGGACGTCCTCGCCGGCGGTGCGGGACAGGCCTGGGTCGTGGGAGAGGACGACGACGCGGTCGGAGGTGACGCGCAGGTCGGTCTCCATCCAGGCGAGTCCGAGCCCGGCGGTGTGCTCGATGGCGGCCCAGGTGTTCTCGGGCGCCTCGGCGGCGCCTCCGCGGTGAGCGATGACCTGGCAGGTGCGCACGGGCCGGGAGCCGTGGCGCCCCAGCGGCCTCGTGGCGGGGTTGTCGGTGCGGCTCATGGTCCTCCTCTGACCCTCCTCGTCGACGTCGGGCGTGCGCCTCCACCGTAGCGTCCGCGGCACGGGCGCGCCCGGCTTCCCGGTCGGCTCGGACCTCCCTCCCCGGAGCCGGGGAGGCGCCACGGTCTCAGGAGCAGTCGGTGGAGAGCTCGGCGGCGTGCTGGTCGGTGAGCCACTGCGCCGGGTCGACCGTCGACTCGTCGGCGGCGTCGTTCTTGGTGCGCACCTCGAAGTGGAGGTGCGGACCCGTCGAGCGGCCGGTGGAGCCGACGCCGGCGATGAGCTGGCCGGCCTCGACCTTGTCGCCCTTCTTGACGTAGATGCCGTCCTCGAACATGTGGAGGTAGGACGTGTACCAGGTCTTGCCGTCGATCGTGTGCTCGATGGTGACGGTCCCGGTGCCGTCCACCATGCCGGCCTCGACGACGGTGCCGGCGGCCGCGGCGTGGATCGGGGTTCCGACGGCGGCGGAGAAGTCCTGCCCCGCGTGGAGCTTGAGGACGCCGAGGGTGGGGTGGATGCGGTAGCCGTAGGGCGAGGAGATCGTGTAGGTGCCCGCGACCATGGGCATGAGGACCTCGGGCTTGCCGGAGAAGGCGGCAGTGTCGCCGGAGGCCCCCGAGGACTGGGCGGCGCAGGTCTGCGAGGCGTTGGCGTAGGCCTCGCGGATGCGCGCGAGCGTGGCGGCGTCGGGAACGTTGGAGAGGGAGTCGTCGGTCCCGGCGTCGTCGACGTCGGCGTCGGAGCCGAGAACGGCGGCGGCGACCGAGGAGGGCAGGGCGCTGGGGGCGGAGCTCGCCGTCGCGGCGGCGCTCGAGGTGGCGGAGGCCAGGTCGGCGCGGCCGCCGCCGGGCAGCGCGGAGACGGTGGTGCTGAGCGGCGCGACGATGGTGACGACGGCGAGGACGACGAGGACGGCGAGGCGCGCGCCGACGCCGAGCGCATTGCGGGCGCCGAGGAGGGAGTCGATGCCTCCGGGGGCCGACTGCGGCTCGGCGGGGTCGGCGCTCCCGGTGGGCCCGCCACCGGCGGCGGCGCGCTCGGCGACCGCGGCCTGGACGGAGGCGGGGGCGTCGGGCACGACCGGCGCGGAGGGCTCCTCGGGCACGGCGACGACGGCGTCATCGGAGGCGCGCTGCTCGGCGGGGGCGGTGGACTCGGCCGGGCACTGCTCGGCGGCGGCGAGGGCGGCCGCTCGTTCGGCCGCGCGCTCGGCGTCGCGCCGCTCGCGGCGGGTCATCGGCCGCTCGGGCACGGGGCTCTGCTCGCTCACGGGGTCGTCCTCCTCCCCCGGTGTCGTCGCTGCGTCGGGCGCCTGGGGTGGGACGCGGCACGGTCTCCCGACGATGGGTGACGGTGCGCCGACCGAACGCCCCCGAACGATAACGACTTCGCGACCGTCCCCGCCAGGATCGGCGTCACAGCGCGAGGGGCTGGGGACGGGCGGACCACGGCCGGCACCTGGGGAGCCCGGCCGCCGCCGGTCGGGGTCGGCCCTGGGCCGGCCGGCACCAGTCGCGGCCGACGATGGGCGATCCCGACCGGCCCCGGTCAGTCGCGGTCGCGACGCTGGTACTCCTCGCGCTGCATCGCGTCGTTCACCTCGCCCACGAGCTCCTCGAGGATGTCCTCGAGGAAGACGACGCCGACCATCCGGCCGTCGGAGTCCTCGACGCGGCCCAGGTGGGCTCCTGTGCGCTGCATGGCGACGAGCACGTCCTCGACCTCGTCGGCCTCGTGGACGGGCACGAGGGCCCGCGAGCGCCGGGCGGGGACGGGACTCGTGCGCACCGCGACGTCCCGCTCGGCGTCGGCGTAGAGGACGTCCTTGAGGTGGAGGTAGCCGGTGACGGTGCGGCCGACGGCGCCGGGCGCCTCGGCCCGTCCCTCGTCCTCGGCCGCCTCCGGGCCCCGGCCCGCCTGCGCGGGGGCGACCTCCACGGCGTCGGCCGCAGCCCGGCCGCCCTCGCCCAGGGCGGGGACCACGGGCACGGTCTCGTGCGGCGCGACCAGGGGGAAGCGGGAGAAGCCCGTCGAGGCGACGGCCCGCTCGACGTCCTCGGGCGTGCAGCCCTCCTCGAGGACGACGAGCTCCTGCAGCGGCACCATGACGCTGCCCGCGGTCTCCTCGGAGAACTCCAGCGCGCCCGAGAGCAGGCCGGTGTCGTCGTCGAGGACGCCCTCGGAGGTGGAGCGCTCGACGATCGAGGCGACCTCCTCGGCGTTGAAGGTCGCGGCGAGCTCGTCCTTGGGCTCCAGGCCCATGATCCTCACGGTCCAGTTGGCGAACTCGTTGAGGCCGGTGACGACGGGCCCGAAGACGTGGGAGACGCCGACGATGGCCGGGGCCAGGATCCGTGCGGCCCGCTCCGGGGAGGCGATGGAGAGGTTCTTCGGGACCATCTCGCCGGCGACGACGTGGAGGAAGACGACGATGACGAGCGCGAGCACGATGGCGACGGCGTGGACGCCAGCACCATCGATGCCGGCGCGGGCGAGCGGGTCCTCGAGGACGTGGGCGAGGGCGGGCTCCGCGACGATGCCGAGGCCCGTGGAGCACAGGGTGACGCCGAGCTGGCAGGTGGCCAGCATGAGGGAGACGTGCTCGAGGGCCCACAGGGCGGTGGCGGCGCGGCGGTCGCCGGCCCCGGCGAGGGGCTCGAGCTGGGCGCGGCGCGCGGAGGTGATGGCGAACTCGGCGCCGGTGAAGAAGCCGTTGCCGACGAGGAGCAGGACGGCGATGACGAGGGCGAGGGGCGTGCTCATCGGCGCTCCTCCCCCGCGCCGCGGCGGGGCGCTCGGCCCGAGCGCTCCGCCGCGGCGTCACCCTGCTTGTCGTCGGAGGCCGGGATGACGCGCAGGCGGGTGACGCGGCGCCCCTCCATGGCCTCGACGAGGAGCTCGGCGTCCCCGGCGGCGACGCGGTCGCCGATCTGCGGGATGCGGCCGAGCTCGGTCATGACGAGGCCGGCGAGGGTCTCGTAGGGGCCGTCGTCGGGCACGTGGATGCCGGCGCGGGTGGCGAGCTCGTCGGGGCGCATCCAGCCGGGCGCGACCCAGTCGCCGGTGGGCTCGAGGTGGGCGCCGGCGCGGCGGCGGTCGTGCTCGTCGGCGACGTCCCCGACGATCTCCTCGACGGCGTCCTCGAGGGTGACGACGCCGGTGGTGCCGCCGTACTCGTCGACGACGATCGCCATCTGGCTGCCGGCGGCCCGGAGCTCGACGAGCAGGGAGGCCAGGGGCATGGTCTCGGGGACGCGCGGCGCCTCCGTCATGAGCGAGGAGGAGGTGACGGGCACCTGGCTCCGCTTCTCGAAGGGCACGGCGATGGCGCGGCGCAGGTGGACGACGCCGAGGACGTCGTCGACGTCGTCGCCGAAGACGGGGAAGCGGGAGTGGCCGGTCTCGCGGGCGAGGCTGACGACGACGTCGGCCGTGTCGTCCTCGGCGAGGGCGTGGAGACGGCCGCGGTCGGTCATGACGTCGACGGCGGTGAGGCTGCCGACGCCGATGGAGCGGGTGAGCAGGGTGGCCGTGGAGACGTCGAGGGTGCCCTCCTCGGCGCTGTGGCGCACGAGGGCGGCCAGCTCCCCGGCGGAGCGGGTGCCGCTCAGCTCCTCGGCGGGCTCGATGCCCAGGCGGTGGAGCACGGCGTTGGCCGAGCCGTTGAGGACCGCGATGACGGGCTTGAGCACGGTGGTGAAGGCTGAGAGGAAGGGGGTGACGAGCCCGGCGGCCCGCATGGGGTCGGAAAGGGTGACGTTCTTCGGGATGAGCTCGCCGAAGACCATGGAGAAGGCGTTGACGACGACGAGGGCGACGGCGACGGAGATCCCGGCGGCGAGGGACTCGGCCACCCAGTGGCCGAGGGCCTGCGTGAGGAGCTCGGCGAGGGAGTCCTGCATCGTGTAGCCGAGGAGGATCGTGGTCAGGGTGATGCCGACCTGGGCGCCGGAGAGCAGGGTGGACAGGCGTCCGAGGGCGCCGCGGACGGAGGCGGCGCGCTTCTCGCCGTTGGCGGCGCGGGTCTCGACCGTGGAGGGGTCCAGGGCGACGAGGGAGAACTCGGCGGCGACGAAGACGGCGGTGCCGGCCGTGAGGAGCACGCCGACGAGGATCATGAGCCAGTCGCTCACGCGTCACTCACCCGCTCGTGCCCGGCCGCACGGGAGGCGGTTGGGGGGAGGGCCGTGGCCGCGGCGGGGTGGGGACGGTCGCGGTCGCTGGTGGACTCGCTGTGGGCGTGGTGCGGGCGGGCGGGACGCCGCTCGGAGCGTCCGCGGGCCCTGCTGGATGCCGGTCGCATAGTGGCTCGCACGCTATCACCGGGTCGTGCCGCGCTCGCGGTCGCCGTGCCAGGGCGGGACGCGCGAGGGGCGGACGCACGCGGCCGCGGAGGCGCCCTGAGCGGCCGCGCCCCGGGCCGACGGGCGGGCCCGAGGGGCACGTCGCGATGTCCGTGCCCCGGAGGCACGCCGGGGGTCCGCAAGACCTGTGTCTTTGGTCCCGCGTTTCACTGTCGCGACGCAGATCACGAACGTAGGATTGCGGCCGACGCGCGCCCCGTGACGGCGATCACCGCCCGCAGGTCGCGCCGACCGCCATTCGACGAGGAGAGAAGCGCCGTGCCGACGCATGAGAGCACCGCGGCTGGAGCCGCAGCATTCGGAGCCAACGAGTGGATGGTGGAGGAGATGCGCGAGGCCTGGGAGGCCGACCCCTCCTCCGTGAGCGCCCAGTGGCGCGAGCTCTTCGAGAAGGACCCCACCGCGGGCCTGAGCAAGGACGAGGGCGGCAGCGACGCCTCCTCCGCCCCCGCCCCCGAGCCGACGGCTGTCCCCGCCCCCGGAGCCGTCCCCGCGGGGGCCACCCACCCCGAGTCCGCCCCCGCCGGCGAGGATGACACCGCCATCCGCCCCCGCCGTCGGGCCGCCACCGCGGTCCAGGACGTCACCCGCTCCGACCTGCCGCCGGCACCGACCTCCGACGTCGCCCCGCCGACCTCCCCCTACGCCCAGCGCGTCGCCCGCCTCGCCGCCGAGGGCCGCGGCGCCTCCGACGCCGCCGACGTCGACTCCAAGATGAAGGGCGCCCCGGCGCGCACCGCGAAGAACATGGAGGACTCGCTCGCCATCCCGACGGCGACCTCCGCCCGCGCGGTGCCCGCCAAGGTCATGATCGAGAACCGCGCGATCATCAACTCCCACCTCTCGCACACCCGCGGCGGCAAGGTCTCCTTCACCCACCTCATCGGCTGGGCCGTCGTCGAGGCCCTCACCGAGATGCCGGGCATGAACGTCTCCTACACGACGGACGAGAAGGGCAAGCCGGTCCTCCACGAGCCGGCCCACGTCGCCTTCGGCCTCGCCATCGACGTGCCCACCTCGAAGGGCGAGCGCCGCCTCATGGTGCCCTCCATCAAGCAGGCGGACCTCCTCGACCTCGCCGGCTTCGTCGAGGCCAACCAGGCCCTCGTGAGGAAGGCTCGCGACGGCAGGCTCGAGGTCGCCGACTTCATGGGCACGACCGTCACCCTGACCAACCCCGGCATGATCGGCACCCTGCACTCGGTGCCGCGCCTCATGCCCGGCCAGGGCGCCATCATCGGGGTCGGCTCCATGGCCTACCCGGCCTCCTTCGCGGGCGCGAGCGACGAGACGCTCGCCCGCAACGGCATCGGCAAGACCATCACCCTGACCTCCACCTACGACCACCGCGTCATCCAGGGCGCCCTGTCGGGCGAGTTCCTCCGCCTGCTCGAGACCAAGCTCCTCGGCCTCGACGGCTTCTGGGAGCGGGCCTTCGAGTCGCTGCGGGTCCCGCACGAGCCCGTCACGTGGGCCCGGGACACCACCTACGACGCCGAGCTCGAGACCGGCAAGCCGGCGCGCGTCGCCGAGCTCATCCACGCCTTCCGCCAGCGCGGCCACCTCGCCGCGGACACGGACCCGCTCACCTACCGCCTGCGCCGTCACCCCGACCTGGACATCACGACCTACGGGCTGAGCCTGTGGGACCTGGACCGCACCTTCCCGACCGGGGGCCTGGGCGGCACCGAGCGCGCGACGCTCCGCCAGATCCTCGACCGCCTCCGCGAGGCCTACTGCCGCACGGTGGGCGTCGAGTACATGCACATCCAGGACCCGGCGCAGCGCGAGTGGTGGCAGGAGCGCCTCGAGGGCACCTGGTCCCCCACGACCGACGCCGAGCGCCGCCGCACCCTCACCAAGCTGCAGCAGGCGGAGGCCTTCGAGACCTTCCTGCAGACGAAGTACATCGGTCAGAAGCGCTTCAGCCTCGAGGGCGGCGAGTCCCTCATCGTCCTGCTCGACCGCGTCCTGGACGAGGCCGCGCACGACGGACTCGACGAGGTCGTCATCGGCATGGCCCACCGCGGCCGCCTCAACGTGCTCACCAACATCGCCGGCAAGTCCTACGCGCAGGTCTTCGACGAGTTCGACGGCAACGGCGTCATCGATGGCGCCGGCACCGGCGACGTCAAGTACCACCTGGGCACGGAGGGCGTCTTCACCGGCACCGACGGCGTCGAGACCCGAGTCTCCCTGGCCGCCAACCCGTCCCACCTGGAGACGGTCGACGGCGTCGTCGAGGGCATCGCCCGCGCCAAGCAGGACCGCATCGGCCTGGGCGAGAAGGGCTACACGGTCATGCCGGTCCTCGTCCACGGCGACGCGGCCTTCGCCGGCCAGGGCGTCGTCTACGAGACCCTCAACATGTCCCAGCTGCCCGGCTACCGGACGGGCGGCACCGTCCACGTCGTCGTCAACAACCAGATCGGCTTCACGACCGGCTCGGCCTCGGGCCGCTCGACGACCTACGCGACGGACCTCGCCAAGGGCCTCCAGGTCCCGATCTTCCACGTCAACGCGGACGACCCCGAGACCGTGGCGCGCGTCGCGAAGCGCGCCTACGAGTACCGGGCGACCTTCCACAAGGACGTCATCATCGACCTCATCTGCTACCGCCGCCGCGGTCACAACGAGGGCGACGACCCCTCGATGACGCAGCCGGTCATGTATCGCCTCATCGACTCGATGCCCTCCACGCGCGCCGTCTACCTCGGTCAGCTCGTGGGCCGCGGGGAGATCACCGAGGAGGAGGCCCAGGAGATCGAGACCGCCTTCCACGACGAGCTCGAGCGGATCCTCACCGAGACGCGCGCGGCCCACTCCGGCAAGGACGAGGAGACCTCCCTCGCCGAGGAGGCCGCGGAGGGCCAGTCCGAGTCCGACCCGACGCTCGTCGGGCGTCAGCGCTCCAGCCTCGAGCTTCCCAGCTCGCAGGCCGCCGGCGCCGGCATGATGATCGGCTGGACGAGCGCGATCCCGAAGGAGATCGTCGAGCGCATCGGCGACTCCCAGGTCGCCTACCCCGAGGGCTTCCACATCCACCCCAAGCTCGCGAAGATGCTCGAGAAGCGCCAGGCCTCCTCGCGCGAGGGCGGCATCGACTGGGGCTTCGGCGAGCTCCTCGCCCTGGGCTCCCTCCTCATGGAGGGCGTGCCGGTCCGCTTCGCGGGCGAGGACACCCGCCGCGCCACCTTCGCCCAGCGCCACGCGGTCCTCCACGACCACGAGTCGGGCGCGGAGTGGACACCGCTGGACTTCCTCACCCCTGACCAGGCGCCCTTCGAGATCTACGACTCGCTCCTGAGCGAGTACGCGGCGATGGCCTTCGAGTACGGCTACTCCGTGGAGCGCCCGGAGGCCCTCACCCTGTGGGAGGCGCAGTTCGGCGACTTCGCCAACGGCGCCCAGAGCGTCATCGACGAGTACGTCACCTCGGCCGCCCAGAAGTGGGGGCAGCGCTCCGGCCTCGTCCTCCTGCTGCCGCACGGCCAGGAGGGCCAGGGCCCGGACCACTCCTCCGCCCGCATCGAGCGCTACCTGCAGATGTGCGGCCAGGACAACATGCGCGTCGTCATGCCGTCGACGCCGGCGAACCACTTCCACGTGCTGCGCGAGCAGGCCTTCCGCCGTCCGCGCCGCCCGCTCATCGTCTTCACCCCGAAGCAGCTGCTGCGCCTCAAGGCGGCGACCTCCTCGGTCGAGGACTTCACCGAGGGCGCCTTCCAGCCGGTCATCGGCGAGACGGAGCAGAAGGTCGTCGACGGCGGCAAGGTGACCCGCGTGCTCCTGTGCTCGGGCCGTGTCTACTACGACCTCATCGCCGAGCGCGCCAAGCGCGGCGACGAGTCGGTCGCGATCGTCCGCCTCGAGCAGCTCTACCCGCTGCCCGTCGAGGAGCTCGCCGAGGCCCTCGCCCCCTTCGAGGGCGCGGAGCTCGTGTGGGTGCAGGACGAGCCGGAGAACCAGGGCGTATGGCCCTTCCTCGCCCTTAACCTGCCGGACTCGATCACGGGCGGGAAGCGGCCCGGCCTGGCCTCGCGGCACGTCGCGGCGGCCCCGGCGGTCGGCACGGCGGGCGCCTACAAGCGCACGCAGGCCGAGCTCGTCGCCAAGGCCTTCGACCGCGGCTGAGGCACCGCTCACGCACCGGCGCCCGCGTCGCTCACCCAGCGGCGCGGGCGCCGTCGTCGGACGCTGGTAGCGTGCGCACTGGACCATTCCAAGTCAGGAGGACTCCCGTGGACGAGATGAGGATCCACTTCCTGGGCGACGAGCTCGTCGCCGGCTACGGCGACCCGCGCGCGCTCGGCTGGACGGGCCGCGTCATGGCGCGCACCCCGCGCGAGATCGACGCCGTGTGGATGCAGCTCGCCGTCCCCGGTGAGACCACCACCCAGCTCACCGCCCGCTGGGAGGAGGAGGTCGCCCGACGCTCCACCCCCACCGGCCAGAACCGCCTCGTGCTGGGCCTGGGCGTCGGCGACGTCGTCAACGGCGTCTCGCACGCCCGCTCGCGCCTCGCGATCGCGAACATCCTCGACACGGCGATCTCCGACCGCCGGTCCTGCTTCGTCGTCGGCCCGCCGCCCTTCCCGGGCGTCGACCCCGAGGGCACGGCCGCCCTCTCGCGCGCCGTCGCCGAGGTCTGCTCGCGCCGCAACGTGCCCTTCGTCGACACCTTCGAGCCGCTGCGCAACCACGAGCAGTGGGGCACCGACGTCGCCGCCGCGGGCGGCTCCCACCCGGGCCAGGCCGGCTACGGCCTCCTCGCGTGGCTCGTCCTGCACCGCGGCTGGTACGAGTGGATGGGCACGGCCCGCACCGTCTGAGCCCCGCCCGCACCTCAACGCACCCGTCGGCCGTCTGACTCCACCGAGTCAGGCGGTCGGCCTCGTTCCCGGGGTCTGACGAGCCGGGGAACGCGACGCCGCCCCGGTCCTCGAGCGAGGACCGGGGCGCCGTCGTTCTCCAGCCGTGCTCAGACGCCGCGGCACGAACGCCCACCTACACGGCTACCGTCTGAGACCACAGAAGTTTGGCGCTCTCTCACATATCGCCCGCACACACTTGGCGATCTCAAATACCCCTCCCCGCATCAGAGACAGACTCGGACTCTCGGCACAGACAGGAACTGGCGACGCCCGGAAGTAGCACTCCACCACACATGTCGAAGCGGGACTGTGTATCACAGTATGAGATGGGCATCGGAATCGCCAACAGTTATCCACCCTGCGCGAGAGGATGAGTCGGAAGTATCCGGATTTCGCGGGATACCAAACCCTCGATCCAAGGTAACTTAATTACCCGACCTCACCACTAACGAACGGAGAGTTCATGGGCGCGCACCACGACCCCAACGTCGCAGTAAACCAGTTCGTCAACGTATGCAGAACACAGCGAACCCATCTCTACACCTTGGCGGGAGCCCTCCGCACCACCCACCCAAAGATGCGCGAGTGGCAGCCCATTGAGCGTCAGCTGGCCGTCAATTACTTTTTTCTCGTCGCTTCCGCTTGGGAGACATTCCAGCACGATTGGAGGGTCTTCTCAGATGAGGGTGTAGGTCGGCCGGGCGCGTCGGTCCGCAGATAGACGTCGAGGTCTCCCGACGATGGAGGTTCCTACGCCATCCATCCGAAAGACCTCGACGTGTCCGACGCTACCCCGCCGGCCGGCTTCGGCCGCCCTGACCTGACCGCCTTCGCTCGACTCGACGGCCTCGGTCTGAGCGTGACCGGACAACGACTTGAACCGGATCGTGCGGTCCTCGCGTGCCGCGTGGTGGAACCAGATCAGTGGTGCCGACGGTGCGGCAGCGAAGGCGCTGCTCGTGACACCGTGATCCGGCGGTTGGCCCACGAGCCGCTGGGCTGGCGACCGACCGTGCTGGAAGTTGTAGTGCGCCGCTACCGCTGTGCCGACTGCGGACACGTGTGGCGCCAAGACACCAGCGCCGCGGCGGAGCCACGCGCGAAGCTCTCGCGCACCGGGCTGCGGTGGGCGCTGGAAGGGATCGTGGTCGCACACCTCACCGTCGCCCGTGTCGCCGAGGGACTCGGGGTCGCGTGGGACACCGCCAACAACGCGGTCCTGGCTGAAGGCAAGCGGCTGCTGATCAACGACCCCACGCGGTTTGAGGGCGTGAAGGTCATTGGCGTCGATGAGCACGTCTGGCGCCACACCAGGCGTGGCGACAAGTACGTCACAGTGATCATCGACCTCACCCCGGTCCGCGATGGCGCCGGCCCAGCAAGGCTGCTGGACATGGTCGAGGGCCGGTCGAAGGCGGCGTTCAAGACCTGGCTCGCCGACCGCGACGACGCCTTCCGTGACGCGGTCGAGGTGGTCGCGATGGACGGCTTCACCGGGTTCAAGACCGCCGCTGCAGAGGAGATCCCGGACGCGGTCACGGTGATGGATCCCTTCCACGTCGTGCGCCTGGCCGGTGACGCCCTCGACAGGTGCCGGCGCCGGGTCCAACTCGCGATCCACGGGCACCGTGGGTTCAGGGACGACCCGCTCTACAAGTCGCGGCGCACGCTGCACACCGGCGCGGACCTGCTCACCGACAAGCAGAGCGACAGGCTACGCGCGCTGTTCGTTGATGACGCTCACGTCGAGGTCGAGGCGACCTGGGGTGTCTACCAGCGCATGATCGCCGCCTATCGCCACGAGGACCGGCAACGTGGCCGCGAGCTCATGGAGAAGCTGATCACCGGCCTCAGCGCCGGCGTCCCCAAGGTGCTCACCGAGCTCACCACCCTGGGCCGGACCCTGAAGAAGCGAGCCGCTGACGTGCTCGCCTACTTCGAACGACCCGGCACCAGCAACGGGCCGACCGAGGCGCTCAACGGACGGCTCGAACACCTGCGCGGCTCCGCACTCGGGTTCCGCAACCTGACCAACTACATCGCCCGAAGCCTGCTCGAGACCGGCGGCTTCAGACCCCAACTCCTACACCCCCGATTGGGATGAGCCCGATTGGACCCTGCGATGCATGCAGAAAGATAAGAAAAAAATTTCCAAACTAATCAACAAGTCCTACACCGACCGTTATAACACGGCCGCCCAAGCAGCTCGAAAGCTTCAAGAATACGAGACACGCTTGGGGTTGCCAGCGACTGGCGAGTCATGGGACGGTTTAACCACGCCCACAATTAGCAAACTGACCGGCGCGGCCATCGAAGCGCATGTCGATCGGGACGGAAAGAACCTAGAGTTCAAGACTCCCACCGATTGGGCGAACTACGCGTCTGAACGACTCGCCGCAAAATATCTTTCGCCTCTCATTAACCTCACAAGCGATCCGAGCATAGAATATGTCATGACCTTAACGCGCGCAATTCGCAACGACATCGCACATTCGAGCGGAAGCAGTGGTCGCGAATTAAATGATCTTCTCGCAGACAAGAACAAGATTTCAAATGCATCGACGGGAAGCTCCCAGGCAAGCGTGGAGGCCGTCTCCCTGCTCACGAATAACGGAGCAAAGAAGAATAAGAGCCACTCACTAGGAACATACCTCGACGCCACAGTCACGACTTCATCAAACGAGAAGTTGATCCGCGCTGAACTACTTGCAGTTCGCCTGAGCGACTATGCAAAGACATTAAGCGCCTAAGCCGTACAGTACCGGGGCCGGTCACCATCTCGGTGACCGGCCCCGGTTCTCAGCTCTGGGTGCGTTCGCGACCCGGCTCAGGCGTTGGGACGCTTGCCGTGGTTCGCAGCGCTCTTCGCACGGGAACGACGCTTCCGACCGCGCTTGCTCATAGTTGCCTCCTCATGTCTGGACTGCCCCAGACGGGGCACGGAACCCGCACATCCTCGCACAGGCGGCCAAGTCGGTTCCAGTCGGCCACCCGTTGCACGGATCACGCCGCAACCAGGGCCGCCCGGCGTCGGGCGACCGAGAGCCTCAGCCCTGGGTGTACCGGATGGTCCGGCGGCTCACCGTCGTCGTGCCCTGCGCACTCGTCACGGTCGTCACCGTGGAGGTGGCGCGCATGACGGACAGGCGGCCCAGGACGCGGGCGCGGAGCTCGGCAGGCGCCTGCTCGGCGCAGCGGGAGCGCAGGATCTCGCGGAGGTGGACCTCGGCGTCGGCGATCTGCCCGCAGTGCCGGCAGGAGGCGACGTGCGCGGCGAGGCGCTCGTAGAGGTCCCCGTCGCACTCGTGGTCCAGGAAGGTCTCCAGGTGCGCCCGAGCCTCGGAGCAGGAGCACCCGCCCTCGGCGGGGCGGTCCGTGTCCTCGGCGTCGCTCATCAGTTCTCCTCCTCGTCCTTGACGTAGCCCAGGCGGCGCGCGTGGTCCGCGAGCAGCTCGCGCAGCTGGCGGCGCCCGCGGTGCAGGCGGGACATGACCGTCCCGATCGGGGTGCCCATGATCTCTGCGATCTCCTTGTAGGAGAAGCCCTCGACGTCGGCGAGGTAGACGGCCAGACGACGCTCCTCGCTCAGCTCCATGAGGGCGTCCTTGATCTCGTCGTCCGGGAGGTCGTCGAGGGCGAGGACCTCTGCGCTCGGGAGCCCGACGGAGTCGTGGGAGGCGGCGCGGTGGAGCTGCCAGTCCTCGACGGCGTCCGCGTCCGACTGGAGCGGCTCGCGCTGCTTCTTCCGGTAGGAGTTGATGAAGGTGTTCGTGAGGATCCGGTACAGCCAGGCCTTGAGGTTCGTGCCGGGCCGGTACTGGTGGAAGGAGCCGAAGGCCTTGGCGTAGGCGTCCTGGACGAGGTCCTCGGCGTCGGCGCGGTTGCGCGTCATGCGCAGCGCGGCGCCGTAGAGCTGGTCGAGGTAGGGCAGGGCGTCGACCTCGAAGCGGGCGGCGCGCTCGGCCTCGGACTCGTCCTCCGGGGCGCGGTCGAGGGATCCGTCGCCGTCGGGGTCGATCTCCTCGGCGAGCTCCTCGCGGGTCCGGGCGTCGACGGCGTCCTCCGTGGACTCGTCGAGCTCGACGTCGGAGGCGTCGTCGGGGCCCTCGGCGCCCGGCGCGCTCGGGGAGGAGTGCGTGTCAGTGTCCGTCATCAGCCACGAGCCTAGCCCGCGACGGCGCGCAGGGCGGTGCGCGGCGGCGCGGAGGCCGACGGTGGCTGGTGCGAGGCTCATGGTGCTCATCGCCCGGCACAACGACGGCACCCCCGGCGGCATTCCCGTCGCGGCCCCTGACGGTCTCACCCCGGGATCCAGACAGCGCTTACCGACCGGGCGGGTCCCTCATCGCCCAGCGCGCAACCAGGCGCTCCCGCCTGGCGGCCCGGCCCTACGTGAGTGAGGATGAGCACATGGATCTTCTTCGCAGCTTCGCACGCCCCATGCTCGCCGCCTCCTTCATCGTCGACGGCGTCGACGCCGTCGCGCGGCCGAAGCGCCACGTCGAGAAGCTCGAGCGGGTCGTCCCGGTCCTCCAGAAGGCTGGCGTCCCCTCCGAGCTCACCGACGACCCGACGCTCCTCACCCGCGTCTCCGGCGCCGTGAGCGTCGTCGCCGGCGTCGGCCTGGCCACGGGCGCCGCTCCGCGCACCTCCGCCGCGGTGCTCGCCGCCCTCAACGTCCCGCTCACCCTCATCAACAACCCCGTCTGGGCCGCCCGCGGCAAGGACGAGCGCTCCGAGGCCCTCTCCGGCCTCATGCGCGGCGGCGCCCTCGGCGCCGGCCTCCTCCTGGCCGCCGTCGACCGCGAGGGCGACCCCTCGCTCGCCTGGCAGCTGCGCAACTCCCGCCAGCAGCGCGAGGCCATGGAGTCCGCCTTCGACGACGCCAAGGGGCTCTTCTGATCCGTCGCGGCTGAGCGAGTCTGAGCGGTGATGCCACACCAGCAGCCTCCGCCGACCATCGCTCTGGTCACTGCGAACGATGTGAGGCGGCGTCCCAAGGCTCTCGGAGCCTTGGGACGCCGCCTCACATCTGCTGGACGCTCAACAGAGGACTCAAGACCGCCCCTCAGGTGAGACATATCTCATATATACTGGCAGCACGCACTTTCGCGTCCTTCCGCAGATCTCCTCCGGGGGGCGCTCTTGAAAGGTACGTCCATGAGCACCCGTTTCAGAATGCGTATGGAGGTGGTGCAAGCCGCCACATGTCGCGAGGTGCCAGTTGGTACAGCCTCGCCGACCATCAGTTCAACGACACCATTTCGTCCGCCTAATTCGACGGCTTCGTCTCGTGCTGAGTAAGAGGATGGCGAGGACGGCGGTGGCTTCGGCGACCGCCATCCTCCTCGCCACGACCGCGAGCTGCTCTCAGAGCGAGGGGACGTCCGCGGACGAACAGGGCGTTGACGTCTCCTCCGTGCCCACGAGTCAGATCCCAGCAGACGGCACCACATCAACCGATGGCCTGGTCGTCAAGGACCACGCCACGGGCACGCTCCCGAGCGACCCCTATCGAGCCGTCGACTACCGCCTCCACGACATGGCACTGGACACCTGGCTTGCCGTGTGCATGTCCGGCCACCAGCTCGAGTACCCCGTCGTCTCCTTCGACTGGAACGACCCGAACAACAGCACCTCGACGGGATGGTCTCCCGCGCGCACGGAGGAGCAGGCCGCCGAGTACGGCTACCACCTGATGCCCACTTCGAACGGGGAGGAGAAGCACGCGGCTCAGGGCTTCATCTCGAGCCAGCCCGACTCCTACCAGAAACAGCTCTCCTCCTGCTCCCACCAGGCCGCTGAGGACCCCATGTTCGCCAACGCGGTCCAGGACGACATCCCCTTCGTGACCGGCGCCGATGCGAACCCGGCCGCGAAGGAGGCGATGGCGGCATGGACCGAGTGTATGAAGGACCTCGGCATCCCGGACCTGCCCACGGACGCTCCCGGCCCCAGCCCGTCAACGCTCCAACGCCTGGGCCTAGCAGGAGCGG
The DNA here is from genome assembly GCF_001553565.1 of Actinomyces radicidentis. NCBI lineage: Bacteria > Bacillati > Actinomycetota > Actinomycetes > Actinomycetales > Actinomycetaceae > Actinomyces > Actinomyces radicidentis. The sequence goes on from NZ_CP014228.1 coordinate 288,468, forward strand.
ACAACACCAACCTGACGGACCTGTCCACCATCACTTCCGACGAGATCATCATCGCCACCCAGGACGCTCGGTGCAACGCGCAGAGCCACTACGACGAGATCGTCTACGGCTTGACATGGGTGGGGCATCAGCGACAGGTGACGGACAACGAGAGCGAGTTCGCTGCCCGGCTGGACAAGATCACCGCTGATCGTCAGGCCTACATCGACTACATCGAGCAGCACCGCGATGTCATCGGCTAGCACCACGCGGCGCAGGAACCATGGCCGCGTCCTTGCAGCGCTCGTCATCACCGTCCTCCTCGTCCTCGTCATCGGCGGGACCTGGGTCCTCGCCCAACGTGCTCAGTCCCCCGCCCAGCGCGACGCCGCCGCCGCCCCTCCCAGCCCCGCCGCGGTCACCGTCGCGGTGCGCACGGGTGACCTTCGTGACGAGGTCACGGCCACCGGCAGCATCACGGCCTCGGGTCAGCAGACGCTCGCGGTCCCCAGCCGGTCCGACGCCGACGTCAGCGTCGTCACCGCCAGCCAGACGGAGGTCGGGCAGCAGGTCGTCGCAGGTCAGGCCCTCCTGCGCGTCAACTCGCGCCCCGTCATTGTTCTGCGCGGCGCCTTCGCCCCTTGCCGGGACCTCTACGAGGGTGACACCGGCGACGACGTCCGCGAGCTACAGACCGCTCTCGGCGAGCTCGGGTACTCCCTCACGGCGGACGGAGACCTCGGCCCAGCCACGGTACGCGCTGTCAAGGACCTGTACGCCTCGCTCAAGGTGAGTGCGCCCTCGGCCACGAGCACAGGGCAGGGCAACGCGCAGGCGGAGACCAGCGCCACGACACAACAGGCACAGGCACAGGCACAGGCACAGGCACAGGCACAGGACGACACTGCCACCCCGGCCGGAAGCACCTCAGCAACGGGTGCAGCATCGACGACTGCGCCCCGTTCCCTGGTCCTACCGCGCGCCGAGGTGCTCATGGTGCCCACGCTGACCGACTCGACGAGTCTCATCCAGGCGCCGGCCGTCGGGACCGTTCTCAGTGACGAGACCGCCAAGGTCGTCATCAGCTCCGGCCGGTGCCAGGTCACCGCCGAGCTACCGGCAACCGTTGCCGAGGCTCTCAACCCCGGCACGACGACCGCGAGCGCGAGGATCGGTTCCTCAGACCTGGACCTCACGCTGACCAGCCTGACCGCCCAGGCCGCCCAAGCCGGCCAGGACGGGACCTCGCAGGGTACGAACAACAAGGGCGTCGGCGCACAAGGGGCTGGCGACTCCGCCATCACAGGTGCCACCTACAACGCCGTCTTCGACACGGAGGGCACCGCTCTGGACTCCGTGAAGCCCGCCGCCTCCGACTCGATCCTACTCACGATCGAGAGGAGCCCCACCGTCACGGACGCCCTCCTCGTACCTGAGCGCGCCGTCACCCGTACCGCCGACGACACCACGACCGTGCTCAGGCGCAGCACCGGGAACGACTTCGAGACGGTGCCCGTTGAGGTGTCAAGGTGCGTGGGCGGGACCTGCGCCATCACCTCCTCACGGCTGAGGGCCGGGGACGCGGTCCGGGTCGACGGCCAATGACCCGCCTCGTCCTGACCGACGTCACAAGGGTCTACCCCGGCCCCGTCGACGTTCACGCCCTGCGCGAGGTCGACCTCACGATCGAGCAGGGCGACTTCGTCGCCATCGAGGGCCCGTCCGGAGCGGGAAAGTCCACCCTGCTCAACGTGCTTGCCCTCCTCGACTCTCCGACGACGGGGAGCTACACCGTCGACGGGATCGAGACGACGAACCTGTCCGACGCGGAGGCCGCCCGGCTGCGCTGCGAGACCTTCGGATTCGTCTTCCAGTCCTTCCACCTCCTGCCGGCGCGCGCCGTCATCGACAACGTCATGCTCGGCATGGCCTACCACCAGGCCCACCCGGCGCAGGCGCGCCAACGAGCGCTGGAAGCCATCGAGTTCGTCGGCCTGGGTCCTCGGGCGGACTTCGCGGTCAAGGACCTCTCGGGCGGCGAGCGCCAGCGCGTGGCGCTGGCCCGCGCGGTCTGCTCCCAGGCACCCGTCCTGCTCGCCGACGAGCCCACCGGCAACCTCGACTCCGCCTCGACGGCTCTCGTCCTGGACCTGCTGGAGAGGCTCAACGCTGACGGCGTGACCGTCGTCGTGGTCACCCACGACGCAGAGGTCGCCGCGCGGGCCCACGAGCGGATCCGGGTCATCGACGGCGTCGTTACGCGCCTGTGGCCGGGAGAGGACTCGGACCGCGCCGTGATCACCGAGGCGTCCCAGCCCCACCCGCGCAGTCAGCCGGAGGACGCCCTGCCAGCCGCGCCCGCGGCGACCGAGATCCCGGCGCCCCGCCTTGCCGAGGTACCCGATGGGGAGACGGCCGTTCACGGACGCCCGGGCTCACTCACGACCGCCTCCAGGCTGCGACCCTCCTTCCTCTGGCGCGACGTCATCCAAGCGGTGACGACCGATCCCGGTCGCACCCTGCGACTCGTGTCCATCGTCGCCCTGGCCGTCATGCTCGGACTGACCACTCTCGGCCTAGCACAGTCAGCCAGGTACCAGGTCGCAGACACCTTCGACGCCCAACGCAACCGACGCGTCGCCGTCGGTACCGACGACTCCGCTGTAGCGGCCGAGCTCGCTTCCGCGCCCGACTCGGAAGGGCTCTCACGCGTGAGCGAGATTCCGGGCGTGGACGGCGTCCTCGCGATCTTCGAGTACCCCGTGGCGGAGACCAGCACCTCCAGCCAAGGGCAGAAGGAGGAGACCCGCTTCTTCGCCGTAGAGGGAGCCGGCGACCTCGACGCACTGCTGACCACCTCGACGCAGAGCGCCGCGGATTCCGCCACGGCCCCACCTTCCATCGCTCCGGACTCCCTCGGCGAGGATGAGGTCCTGATCGGCTCCCAGGCTGCCTCGCAGCTCCGCCTCGGTCCCACTGTCGGCTCACCGACGATCTGGGTGAACGGCGTCCCCTACGCAGCCGCCGGAATCGTCACCTCGGCAGGACTGCGCTCAGAGCTCCTGACCGGAGTCATCATGACGCCCGCGGGCGCGAACCGGCTCGCCGCCGCGCAAGCGGCCGGCCTGGAGCTGCGAACTCAGCCCGGAGCCGCCGCGCAGATCTCCAAGGTCGCCGCCATCGCCTGGACTCCGGAGCACGCGGACGCCACGCGCACCGAGGCACCACCCGACCCTCGAACCCTCCGCGCCAAGATCGAGACCAGCGTCCGAGCCACCATGCTCACGTTGACGGGAGTCGCGGTCGTCGCGGGCCTCGCCGCGCTCGCGAACGCCATGTCCACAACGGTGCGGCAACGCACCGGCGAGCTCGCACTGCGCCGCGCCATCGGGGCACGACGGGTGCACCTCCGACTCCTCATCGGCTCCGAGGCAATCATCCTCGGGGCGATCGGCGGGTTTCTCGGCGCCCTCGGCTCGGTCCTCGCCGTTTTGGCGGTCACCATCGCCCAACACTGGCAGCCCATCATTGACCCGCTCGCACTGCCTCTCGGGCTTCTCGGCGGGATCACGGCAGGGGCGCTCAGCGCGATGGCGGCATCACGACAGGCCGGGCGGATCCGCCCCTCCCAGGCGCTGCGGTAGTCGCCCGCCCTGCGGCCCGCGTCACATTCACGTCGGCGCTTCGCGGTAGCCTCAGCACCGCAACGGCTCCCGCCCGACGGCGGGAGGGACCACGCGCGGCCCGCCCGGCACGGGCGCCGCGCCCGAGGAACCGGGAGACCAACGACGTGACCCAGACCAGCACGAGCAACGAGCAGCCCGACGTCATCTGGACGTGGACCGACGAGGCGCCGATGCTCGCCACCCACTCCTTCCTCCCCGTCGTCGAGGCCTTCACCCGCCCGGCGGGCGTGAGCGTCGGCACCGCGGACATCTCCCTGGCGGGGCGCATCCTCGCCGCCTTCGACCTCGCCGAGGACGACCTCGGCCGCCTCGGCTCCCTCACCCAGTCGCCGTCGGCGACCATCGTCAAGCTGCCGAACATCTCCGCCTCGGTCCCCCAGCTCAAGGCCGCCGTCAAGGAGCTCCAGGCCGCCGGCTACGCCGTGCCGGACTACCCCGACAGCCCGTCCACGGACGCCGAGCGCGACGCCCGCGCCCGCTACGACGCCGTCAAGGGCAGCGCCGTCAACCCCGTCCTGCGCGAGGGCAACTCCGACCGCCGCGCGCCCGGCGCCGTCAAGGCCTACGCCCGCAGCCACCCGCACTCGATGGGCGCCTGGAGCGCGGACTCCCGCACGCGCGTCGCCACCATGAGCGAGGGCGACTTCCGGCACAACGAGACCAGCGTCGTCGTGCCCGAGGCCGGGACCCTCCGCATCCAGGAGCACCCCGCCGACGGCGGCGAGCCGATCGTCCTGCGCGAGTCGCTCCCGGTGACCGCCGGGGAGGTCGTCGACGCCACCCACATGTCCGCCACCGCGCTGGACGCCTTCCTCGCCGAGCAGGTCCGCGCCGCCAAGGCCGACGACGTCCTGCTCTCCGTCCACCTCAAGGCCACGATGATGAAGGTCTCCGACCCGCTCATCTTCGGCCACGCCGTGCGCGCCGCCCTGCCCGGCACCTTCGCCACCTACGGCGAGGAGCTGGCCGAGGCCGGACTGCGCCCCGAGGACGGCCTGGGCGCCATCCTCGCCGGGCTCGACGGGCTCGCCTCCGGCCAGCGGATCCGCGACTCCATCGAGAACGACCTCGCCCAGGGGCCGCGCCTCAACATGGTGGACTCCGATCGAGGCGTCACGAACCTCCACGTCCCCAGCGACGTCATCATCGACGCCTCCATGCCCGCCATGATCCGGGGCGGCGGCAAGCTCTGGGACGCCGACGGGGACAAGGCCGACACCCTCGCCGTCATCCCCGACTCCTCCTACGCCGGCGTCTACGAGGCCGTCATCGAGGACTGCAAGGCCAACGGCGCCCTCGACCCGACCACCATGGGCACGGTCCCGAACGTCGGACTCATGGCCCGCAAGGCCGAGGAGTACGGCAGCCACGACAAGACCTTCCTCATCGAGGTCCCCGGGACCGTCGAGGTCGTCGTCGTCGACGGCGCCGGCTCGCCCGCCGGCACCGTGCTCCTCTCCGACGAGGTCGAGGCCGGTGACATCTGGCGCGCCTGCCAGACCCAGGACGCCCCCATCCGCGACTGGGTCCACCTCGCCGTCACCCGCGCCCGCGCCACCGGCGCCCCCGCCGTCTTCTGGCTCGACCCCGAGCGCGGCCACGACGCCGTCATCACCGGGCTCGTGAGGAAGTACCTGCAGGACGAGGACACCGAGGGCCTCGACATCCGGGTCCTCGACCCGGTGGCCGCCACCCGTCTCTCGCTCGAGCGGATCCGCCGCGGCGAGGACACGATATCCGTGACCGGCAACGTCCTGCGCGACTACAACACGGACCTCTTCCCGATCCTCGAGGTCGGCACGAGCGCCAAGATGCTCTCCGTCGTCCCGCTCATGAACGGCGGCGGCCTCTACGAGACGGGCGCCGGCGGCTCCGCCCCGAAGCACGTGCGTCAGCTCCTCGAGGAGGACTACCTGCGCTGGGACTCCCTCGGTGAGTTCCTCGCCCTGGCCGAGGCGCTGCGCCACGTCGCCGAGGTCTCCGGGAACGCCCGGGCGACCGTCCTCGCCGACGCGCTCGACGCCGCGACGACGACGCTCCTTGAGGAGAACCGCTCACCCGAGCGCCGCGTCGGCGGGATCGACAACCGCGGCTCGCACGCCTGGCTCGCCCTCTACTGGGCGACCGAGCTCGCCACCCAGGCCTCCGACACCGAGCTCGCCGCCGTCTTCGCCCCTGTGGCGGAGCGGATCAAGGCGGACAACGAGCAGATCCAGGCCGAGCTCGTCGCCGTCCAGGGCCACCCGGCCGACATCGGCGGGTACTACCTGCCCACGGACGAGCTCGCCGACGCCGTCATGCGCCCCAGCGCGACCTTCAACGCCGTCATCGACGCGCTCTGAGCGTACCCGCCGGCCAGGGCTCACGGAGTCCGGCCGGTCACGAGCACGACCTCCTCGGACGAGCACGACGCCGAACGCTTCCCCGCCCGTCCGAGGAGGTCGTGCTCGTCGTGAGCCGCGGACACGCGCGGAACGGCGGGCCCGCGCCTGACACAATGGCGGGCGTGACGAGCCAGGAGGAGCGCATGACCGCAGAAACCAACGGCCCCTCCGCCCCCGTGGCGGACCCGTGGCCGGCGCCCACCGCCAACGGGCCGCTCGACGCAGTCATCGCCCTTCCGGGTTCGAAGTCACTCACCGCTCGAGCCCTCGTCCTCGCCGCCGTCGCCGCCGCCCCCACCGAGCTGAGCGGTGTCCTGCGCTCGCGCGACACCGACCTCATGGTCGCCGCCCTCACGACGCTGGGCGCCCGCTTCGAGCGGCTCGACGACGCCGGCACGCGCCAGCGCGTCACGCCCGCACCCCTCCCCCTCCCCGTCACCGCAGGCCCCGACGGCGAGGTCCGCGTGGACTGCGGCCTGGCCGGCACGGTCATGCGCTTCGTCCCGCCGCTCGCGGCCCTCGCCACGGCCCCGGTCACCTTCGACGGCGACGACGGCGCCCGGCTGCGCCCACTCGGTCCCGTCCTCGACGCCCTCGCCGCCCTCGGCGCAGAGGTCACGTGGCTCGGCGAGCCCGGGCACCTGCCCGTGCACGTCGGCCCGGGCCAGGGCCGCCTCCTCGCCCCGGCGAGCGAGCCGCAGCGCGTCACGGTCGACGCCTCCGGCTCCTCCCAGTTCCTCTCCGCCCTGCTGCTCGCCGCGCCGCTCGTCCCGGGCGGGCTCGCCCTCACGCCCACCGGGCACGTCCCCTCCCTCCCCCACGTCGCCATGACGGCGGCGAGCCTGCGCGAGCGCGGCGTCGTCGTCGACGAGCCCGCGCCGGAGGCCCCCGAGGGAGGACGCACCTGGACCGTGCACCCGGGGCGCCCCGCGGGTGGCGCCGTCGCCATCGAGCCCGACCTGTCCAACGCCGGCCCCTTCCTCGCGGCGGCCCTCGTCGCCGGCGGGTCCGTCACCGTGCCCGACTGGCCCGCCTCCACCACGCAGGCCGGTGACGCCTGGCGCGATCTCCTCCCCCGGCTCGGCGGCCGGGTGACCGTCGCTCAGGCCGACGACGGCGGCCTCGCCCTCACCGCCTCCGGCGACGGCGCCGCCTGCCTCACCGGGATCGACGCGGACCTCTCCGCCGTCGGCGAGCTCGCGCCGACTGTCGCAGCCCTCGCCGCCCTCGCCTCCGCGAACGGGCGCGCCAGCCGGCTCACCGGCATCGCCCACCTGCGCGGGCACGAGACGAACCGCCTCGCCGCCCTCGTCACCGAGATCCAGCGCGTCGGCGGCGCCGCCCGCGAGACCGCCGACGGCATCGAGGTCGACGCCCTGCCCGCCGGCGCCGCGCTCCGCCCAGCGGTCCTGGAGACCTACGCCGACCACCGCATGGCGACCTTCGCCTCCCTCCTCGGCCTGGGGATCCCGGGCTGCGAGGTCGTCGACGTCGCCTGCACCTCCAAGACCCTCCCGGACTTCCCCGTCATGTGGTCCACCCTCCTCACCCCGAGATCGGGACATCCTGACCGCGAGATCGGGACATCCTCACCTCGAGATCGGGACGTCCCGAGCCGAGTGCAGAACGAGGAGGCACGCTGATGGCCCGCCGCGACACCGGCACCGACGACCCCCGCGTCCGCGTCCGCCCCAACCGCCGCGGCTCACGCCCGCGCACGAAGCAGCGCCCCGCCCACGAGGACGCCGTCATCGGCATGGTGACCCGCATCGACCGCGGCCACTACCGCATCCGCCTCGAGGACCCCACGCTCACCGAGGACGGCTCCGGCGACATCACGGCGATGAAGGCCCGCGAGCTCGGACGCGGCAAGGTCGTCGTCGGGGACCGCGTCGGCGCCGTCGGCGACGTCTCGGGCCGCAAGGACACCCTCGCCCGCATGGTCCGCGTCGAGGAGCGCCGCACCCTCCTGCGCCGCAGCGCCGAGGACGGCGACGCCGCCGGCACCGAGCGACCCGTCGTCGCCAACGCCGAGCTCCTCGTCATCGTCACCGCCGTCGCCGACCCCGAGCCGCGCCCGCGCATGATCGACCGCTACCTCGTGGCCGCCTACGACGCCGGGATGGAGCCCTTCCTCGTCCTCACCAAGTCCGACCTCGCCGACGCCGGCCCCCTCCTCGCCCTCTACGAGCCCCTCGGGGTCGTGTCCGTCGCGACGCACCTCGAGCGGGCGGTCCGCGAGGCCGGGCCCGACGGCGCGGCCGCGGGCACCGGGGTCGATGCTGTCCGCGAGCGCATCGCCGGCCGGACGAGCGTCTTCGTCGGTCACTCCGGCGTCGGCAAGTCGACCCTCATCAACGCCCTCGTCCCCGAGGCGCACCGCGTCACCGGGCACGTCAACGAGGTGACGGGCCGCGGCCGGCACACCTCGACGAACCTCCAGGCGGTGGCCCTGCCGGGCGGCGGCTGGGTCATCGATACCCCCGGCGTGCGCTCCTTCGGCGTCGCCCACGTCTCCAGCGCCGACGTCCTGCGCGGCTTCCCAGACCTGGCCGAGGTGGCCGAGGACTGCCCGCGCGGCTGCACCCACGAGGAGGGCGTCATCGACTGCGCCCTGGACGAGTGGGCCGCCGCCACCGACGTCGAGGCCGCGGTGCGCGAGCAGCGCGCCAGCCGCGTCGCCTCCTTCCGCCGCCTCCTCGCGCCCTCGCTCGAGGCGGAGGACCCGACCATCCCGACCGGCCACCACCGCTGAGCACCGGGAGCACCGCGCACGTGGGGCTCCGGGCGCCGGGACGATGCCGGTTCCGTGACAATTCCGACGCTCGAAGTCGCGCGATGACGGTGCTCACCGCGCGTTCTGGGACCTTTTTCCAGTCCGACGACGTGACAAAGGTTAGTCTGGTGGCATGCCAGACGCCCCCACGCGACTCCCGCGCCCGTCCTGGGCGGACCTCTCGGCCCGCTCGGACCTGTCGGTGGCGCGCCGCAGGGTCCTCGAGACCATCGAGTCGGCCGACGAGCCGATGACGGCCGCCGACGTCGCCGAGAGCCTCGACCTGCACCACAACACGGTGCGCGAGCACCTCGACGCCCTCGTCGAGGCCGGCTTCGTCGAGGTCTCCACCAAGCCGACCGGCCGCCGCGGTCGCCCCGCCCTGCGCTACGCCTCGACCGCCCCGGACCCCACCCAGGTCCTCGACTCCTACCTCACCCTCCTCGACGCCATCGTCGACACGATCGGCACGGGACCGCAGGCCCAGGCCCTCGCCCGCGACATCGGCCGCCGCTGGGCGCAGCTGACGCCCCTCGCGGAGGGCGACGCGGCGACGGTCGCCTCCCCGGACGCGCTCACGCGCGCGACCGCGCTCCTGCCGGACCTGTCGACAATGGGCTTCGCCCCGGACGTGACCGGCCAGGAGATCATCCTCAAGGCATGCCCGCTGGTCACGAAGGACCGCGTCCCGCACCCGCTCGTCTGCCTCATGCACGAGGGATTCCTCAACGAGGTGCTGGCGGAGCAGGGCCGTGCGCTCAACCCGGCCAACGACGCCGGCCCCCGGACCCGCCTGTCCGTCGTGCCGCTCGTGGCCGACGGCTGTCACGTCCTCGTCGCCGACGAGCCGGCGAGGGCCTGAGGCCACCGGATCACGCGCGAGGGGCGCGGACCATCACGGTCCGCGCCCCTCGTGCGTTCTCAGGCCCTCCGGGCTCACGGGCTCCCGGACGCCCCCCTGAGACGGCGGCCCGCCGGGCTCAGTCGCTCGCCTTGAGGATCCCCTTGGCGCCCTTCTCCATGTCGGCGAAGGCGTGGGTGACGATCGAGTAGCTGCCGGCCGCGGGCACCTCGGCCTCGACGAAGCCACCCTGCGCGGGCTGCAGCGCGAGAGCCTGCGAGCCTCCGTGCCAGGCGCGTCCGAGGTCGTCGGGGCCGCCGAGCAGGTAGGCGCCCTCGGAGAAGACGGTGTCGAACTGGAGCCCGACGACGTGGAAGGAGCTCGGCAGGGAGGGGCCGGCGTCGAGCACCCAGAAGCGCACCCGCTCCCCTGCCTTGGCGGGCAGGGGCTCGAGGGCGTACTGGAAGGCGACGCCGTTGAAGCTCATGAGGTCCGGCGTCTTGGCGGCGATCTTCGCGGTGTCCGGTGCGCCGCCCTCGGGGCCGAGGTAGGTCTCGGACTGGATGAGGAGGTACTCGCGGTCGACGTCGGCCAGGCCGTCGGGGTCGATGATGACGGCGCCGTACATGCCGGCGGCCAGGTGCTCGCTCATGGGCGCGGTCGAGCAGTGGTAGAGCCAGATCCCCGAGTGCTGCGCGGTGAAGCGGTACACGAGGCTCGCGCCCGGGTCGATCGACCGCATGGCCTCGTCCGGGGACACGATGCCGGCGTGGAAGTCGATCGAGTGGCTCATCTCGCCCTCGTTGACGAGGGTGATCTCGAAGGTGTCGCCGACGTGCCCGCGCAGGACCGGGCCGGGGGCCGTGCCGTTGTAGGTCCAGCGGGTCTGCGTGACGCCGGCGCCGACGTAGGCGCCCTGGACCTCGGTGACGGTGAAGGTCTCGGAGTGGGTCGTGCCCGCGGGGGCCGGGGCGAGGGCGGCGTCCCACGGTGTGAAGCCGTCGGGGAGCGCCGCGGAGAGGTCGGGGACGGCGTCGGATCCTGTGGCCGACGCGGAGGCCGAGTCCGTGGCCGAGGCGGCGGCGCTCGCGCCGGAGGCGGTGACGTGGAGGACCATGCCCTGGGCACGGTGCCCGGCGATGGAGCACCAGCCCTCGACGGGCCCGGGGATGACGCCGGCGTCGACGCTCGCGCTGGCCCCGGCGGCGACGCGGCCGGTGGTGACGGTGGTGCCGTCGACGTCGAGGACGAGGTCGTGGACCTGGTCGGCGGTGTTGTCGAGGGTGAGGACCAGACGGTCGCCGACCTCGACGGAGACGGTCGCCGGGACGAAGCGCATGCCGTCGACGGTGATCGTCTGGCGGACGGTCCGCCCGGTGGCGGTGACGCCGCTCGAGCCGCTCGCGCTGGAGCCAGTGGTCGAGGTGCCGCCGTTCTCGTGGGCGGCGTAGGCGGAGCCGACGACGACGGCCGCCCCGGCGGTGACGAGGCCCATGAGGGCGCCGCGGCGGTCGGTGGCGCGGGCGGCCTTGCGGGCGGCCTCGGTGTCCTGCGCGGAGGCGGCGGCCCGCCCGCGGCCGACCGCGGGGGCGGTGCCGGAGGTGACGGCGCCGTGGCGGGCCGCGCGCGGGGTGGGCGTGCCCGCCTGCTGTACCTGCGACTGGTCCTGGGGCTCGGTGGGCTTGTTCGTGTCACTCATCAGTGGGCTCCTCGGTGGAGGTGGTCGCGTCCTGCGGGGCGGCGTCGTCGCCGTCGGCGGGGCGGGTGGAGAGGGCTGCGGGGTGGTCGGCCCCATCGGACGTCGAGGTGGGTGCCGCGGGTGCTTCAGGTGCGGACGGTCCCGCACCGGCCTGCGCGAGGCGGGCGAGGTCCGCCAGCGGCATGCTCGCGGCGGCGCCGCCGGGGCGAGCGGTGGGGATGATGCGCTGGCCCACGACCGGCCGGGCGCCCGGCGCGCCGACGGCGGGCCCGCCCACGGGCGCCCCGGCTCGCGGCGAGAGCCCGCCGACGGGCAGCATCGTGCCGCCCGTGGCGCCCTGCGGCGGGCCGACGGGGATGGTGACGGCGACGACGTCGTCGTCCTTCCTCCGGGAGCGGCGGACGAGCTCGCGGCCCGACAGCCCCATGCCGACGAGGACGTAGCAGGCGACGGCACCGGCGACGAGGGCTGCCGTGGCGCGCACGGGCCACTTGAGGAAGGGCAGCACGGCGAGCAGGAGGCAGGCGTTCGTCGCCGTGACGCGGTAGGCGGCGGCTCGGTCCATGATCGCGTTCGTCGCGCGCGTGGTGGCCGGGCCGCCTCCGAGCATGACGGGCGTGAGGTAGGACAGGGCCGCGGCGAGGACCTGGAGGGCGAAGCCGGCCCCGAGGGCGACGCGCACGCCGTGGATGACGTCGCGGGCCCCGGAGGCCTCGCCGGCGAGTGCGATCCCGACGCCGATCCTCACGACGCAGGCGAGGAACCAGGCGACGGCGGCGGCCGCGGAGGCGGAGGCGAAGGAGGTCGGCGGGACGCGCCGGGCGGTCCTGAGCGCGGGGACGACGACGCCGCAGGCGCCGGCGAGGTAGACGAGGGCGCCGATCGCGGCGAGCGGCGCCCACAGTCCCGAGCAGGCGAGCAGGACGGTGCCGACGACGATGACGGGCAGTCCGCGGGTGGTCCAGCGGGTCGCCTCGGGCTCCATCTTGGTGCGCAGCATCGTCGGCCAGAGCACGGTGAGGGTGCCGAGCACGGTGGTGCCGACGAAGCCGAGGAGCATCGTCATCGTGTGGGAGACGTAGAGGACGTCGGCGAGCCGGACGGCGCCCTTGGTCTCCGCCCAGCTCGTGAGGTAGCCGAGCGTCGCGCCCACGGCGAGGAGGAGCAGGGCGACGGCGTAGTGGATCGCGAGCGCGGCCAGGCGCGGGGCGACGGCGCGCCGGTACTGGACGCCGATCGCGAGGACGCCGGCGAGCGCGGCGAGCATGACGACGGTGACGCCGACCATCGCGAGGACCTGCCGGCCGGCGGTGATGCCGATGAGGACGAGGAGGCTGCCGGCGCTGTGCGCGTAGAGGCGGGCGTCGAGGAGGGCCGCGCCGCCGAGGGCCGGACGGTGCAGGAGCGTGTCGGCGAAGTGCGCCGACCAGATGGTGATGGCCGCGCCGATGCCGCCGAGCAGGAGGGTGTGCAGCGGGAGCCACTGGCCCAGGCTCGCGAGCGGCCCGGCGAGGACGAGGAGCGCGAGGACGGCGGCTGCGACGACCCAGGCGAGGACGACGGCGTTGCGCCGGACCTGGGTGTTGCGGCGGGTGTGACGCTGGGCGGGCAGGCGCTGGGTGCCGGGGGTGGCGAAGCCCGCTCCGGGCCCGGTCTTGGCCGAGGCGGGCTGCTCGCCCGGGCGGCCGGGTCGTCCGGGGACGGCGACGGTGATGGACACGGGTCAGGACCTCCTGATGGAGCCGGCAGCCAGGGCGCTGACGACGACGATGGCGAGGAAGACGAGGATCGCGGCGACGCCGAGGGCCCCGCCCGTCTGCCACGGTCCGACGGCGCCGACGGTGAGGCCGATGACGCGGGCGGCGAGGCTGAGGTGGAGCAGGGCGTAGGGCAACCACATGAGCGGGTGGTAGGGCAGGCGCCGGTGGACGATGGCCGGGACGATCGTCGGGGCGTGCGCCAGGATCATGGAGAAGGCGTAGCCCAGGGCGAGGCAGTGGATGACGATCTCGTAGGCGGTCCCGGTGCCGCCGTCGATGCCCTCGAGGGTCCACACGACGCCGGCGAGGGCGAGCCAGACGTAGCCGGCCAGCATCGACGCCGCCATGAAGCGCGGGCCGCCGGTGGAGCGGACTGTGCGCCGGGCGACGTCGTAGTAGGCCATGACGACGGCGAGCGCGAGGAGCGCGGGCCCGAGGAGGAGGTGCGCGGCGGCGGTGACGGGCAGGAGGCAGGCGGCCAGGAGCGCGAGCACGGACAGGCCCCGGACGGTGCCCTCGACGCCGTCGCCGAGGAAGGCGACGCGGGCGAGCTCGAGCCGCTCCCCCACGATGGTGAGGACGGGGAAGAGGAGCCAGAGCGGCACGGCGGCGGGCACCGCCTGCGCGGCGTCAGCGCCCGTGGTGCCGGCGGCGAGCCACTGCAGGTCGCCGAGGGCCAGGGCGATGGCGCCGAGGGACTCGACGTCCCCGGCGACGGAGGGGGCGCGCCGGTGGACGGCGACGTAGATCCCGCACAGGGCGAGGGCACCGGCGAGGACGACGACGCGGCCGAGGAGCGCGGGGGCGCCGGCCAGGAGCAGGAGGCAGCCGAGGGCGGAGCCCAGCGGCGCGAGGAAGGCCCAGGGGGCGCGGGCGGCGACGGCGCGCTCGAGGGCGATGACGGTGCCGAGGAAGCCGACGAGCATGAGGGGGCCATGGAGGTCGGAGAGCTCGGCGCCGCTCACGGGCGAGGGCATGTCGACTCGCAGGAGGGCGGCGTCGAGGCCGGCGAGGAGGCAGGCGGCGCCGAGGAGGAGGCAGATGAGCCGGGGCCAGACGCGGGTCGTAGGGACCTCTGCGCTCTTCAACACACGCACCCCTCTGTTTTTCACAAGATCAACCGTAATAAAGTACTCATGTACCGGGCAATGCTCTCACGACGCGCTCCGCCTCACGTCGGACGTCGAGGAGGCCCGCCCACCACCGGCCGCGTTCCAAGCGCGGGCCCCCGCAGACGAGAGGAACCTCAATGAGCGAGAACCCGAACCTCATCCCGATCCAGGAGAAGAACTCCGGCGGCTGCACCTGCGGCGAGCACGACTCCGGTCGCCTCACCCTCGACGCCCGCGAGATCCCGCACCGCCTGCGTCACGCCGCCGTCATCGGCGCCGCCTCCTCCCTCAACGTGGGCGAGGGCTTCGACCTCGTCGCCCCGCACGTCCCCACCCCGCTCCTCGCGCAGATCGACCAGCTGCCCTTCACCTTCCAGCACACCCTGCTGGAGCAGGAGGACGGCTTCGCCCGCGTCGAGATCCTCCGCGTGGCCTGAGCCCCACGAGTGTCCACCGGACGCCCGTCCCCGCCCGTGGCGCGGGACGGGCGTCCGGTTATCCTCGCCCCATGACCTCCACCGACGTCCGCACCAGGACCCCGCGCACCGCCCCCGTGGCGCTGCCGGCGCCGCTGCGCCGCGACGCCGTCGCCGCCCCCTGGTCCCCAGACCAGGTCCCTGAGGTCCCGACGACGGCGGACGGCGCCGTCCCCGACCGCCTCACCGACCGCCTCGGGCGGACGGTGCGCGACCTGCGTCTGTCCGTCACGGACCGCTGCAACCTGCGCTGCACGTACTGCATGCCCGCCGAGGGCCTCGAGTGGCTCCCGAGCGAGTCCCTCCTCACGGTCGAGGAGCTGGGCCGTCTCGCCCGCATCGCCGTCGAGCGCCTCGGCGTCGAGAGGATCCGCCTCACCGGCGGCGAGCCCCTCATGCGCCGCGACCTCGAGGACATCGTCGCCGCCGTCGCCTCGCTGCGCACCCGCCGCACCGGCGAGGCCCCCGACGTCGGCGTGACGACGAACGGTCTGGGCCTCGACAAGCGCGCGGCGGGTCTGCGCGCCGCGGGCCTCGCCCGCGTCAACGTCTCCATCGACACCCTCGACCCCGTCGAGTACGCCCGCGCCACGAGGCGTGACCGCTTCGACGACGTCCTGCGCGGCGTCGCCGGCGCCCAGGCGGCGGGCCTGGACCCGATCAAGGTCAACGCCGTCGCCATGCCGGGGACGGTGGAGCGGCGCGCCCCCGAGCTGCTCGGCGAGTGCCTGCGCCGCGGCTGGCACCTGCGCTTCATCGAGCACATGCCGCTCGGTCCGCGCGAGTCGTGGCGCCCCGAGGACGTCGTCGGCGTCGCGGACGTGCTGGAGTCGCTGGCCGCGGCGGGCTACGAGCTGACGGAGATGGGCCGCCCCGACCGCCGTCCCGCGGCCCTGTGGGACGTCGCCGCGGGCACCGACCGCTGGGGGAACGAGCACCCGGCCGGCCGCGTCGGCGTCATCGCCTCGGTGACGGCCCCCTTCTGCGAGGACTGCGACCGCACCCGCGTCACCGCGGACGGGCGGCTGATGACGTGCCTGTTCTCCTCGACGGAGACGGACCTGCGCGGGCCGATGCGGGCCGGCGCCACGGATGACGAGCTCATCCGGATCTGGGCGGGCGCCACCTGGCACAAGCCGCTCGGGCACGGCACGGACGAGCCGTGGGAGGCGCCGGACGGCTTCGTCCGCCCGTCCCGCACGATGTCCGCGATCGGCGGCTGAGCCCGCCGATCGCCGTGCGGCACCGGTTGCCGGACCGCGCGGGGCGCCGTCCGCGTCACCACTCCCCCATCCACCTGCTTCGAGCTAGGAGCCCCGTTGAGCACTGAGTCCTCCGCCGGGACGATCTCGGTCGAGATCCACTACTTCGCCGCCGCGGCCGAGGCCGCCGGCCGAACCGAGGAGCGCCTCGACGTCGCCGAGGGCACGACGCTGGCGGCGCTGCGCGAGCAGCTGGCCGGGCGCGGTCTGGCGATGGCGAAGGTCATCGGGGTCTCGAGCTACCTCGTGGGCGCCCTGTCGACGCCGCCGGACTCGCTGACGCCGCTCGCCGACGGCGTGCGGGTCGACGTCCTCCCGCCTTTTGCGGGCGGCTGAGCCCGCACCTCCCGCTGCTCGACCGTCAATGCGTCGCTCGACCGTCTGATTTCCAGAAATCAGGCGGTCGAGCGATGCATTGCCGGTCGACGGCGCAGGGGGTCAGGCGATGTTCGACCACTCCTTGGAGCCGTCCTCGAAGAGCTGGTGCTTCCAGATCGGCAGGCGCTTCTTGACCTCCTCGACGGTCTCGCGCAGCGCGTCGAAGGCGGGGGCCCGGTGGTCGGCGCTCACGGCGACGCCGAGCGCGGTCTCCCCGATGCGCAGGTCGCCCACCCGGTGGACGACGGCGACGGCCCGCAGACCCGGCCTGGCGGCGACCTCCTGCGCGATGGTCCGGACGATCTCGTCGGCGCTGGGGTGCGAGGAGTAGGTGAGGCCGATGACGCCGCGCCCGCCGTCGTGGTCGCGGACGACGCCGTCGAAGCTGAGGACGGCGCCGGCGGCCCGGTCCTCGACGGCGGCGGCGAGCTCGGCGACGCTCACGGGCTCGCTCGTCACCTCGGCGCGCACGACGCGCGCGCTCTCGCCTCCGGCTGACTGGTCGCTCACGGGCTGTCCTCCTGGTCGCGGTGCGGGTGCCCCGCGACGCTACACGTACAGGCAGCGCCGTGACAGCCACGCGCCCGAGACGTCCGCGACGACGTCACCGGCGCGCCGCCCGGCCCGCCGCCACCCGGACCTCCACCGGACCCACCGGCCCCTCCCGGCAGGGCGGACGTCGCGCACGCCCGGACGGCGGGCATGATGGGCCCCTGAGTGCGGCGCCCCGCCGCCCGCGCCCCACGGCGGCCGAGGACCGCCGCCGCTCGTCGGAGCGCGATGACCACTGACCGAGGAAGGGACCCGATGCCCGAGCTGCTGCCGCTGGAGGACTACGTCGCCGAGGTGCTGGCCTCCCTCACCCCGCTCGAGCCCGTCGAGGTGCCGCTCGCGCGCGCCCACGGCCTCGTCCTCGCCGAGGACGTCACCGCCGCGCTCCCGGTCCCGCCGTGGACGAACTCCTCGATGGACGGCTACGCCGTGCGCGCCGCCGAGACCGCCGGAGCCTCCCCGGAGCACCCGGTCCTCCTGCCCGTCGCCGGCGACGTCCCCGCGGGCGTCGCCCCGGAGCCCCTGGCCCCCGGCACGGCGCAGCGCATCATGACCGGCGCGATGCTGCCCGAGGGCGCCGACGCCGTCGTCAAGGTCGAGGACACCGACCAGGAGCCCGGCCACCACCCGCTGCCCGAGCGCGTCGGGATCATGGCCGAGGTCGCCGTCGGGATCGCGACCCGTCACGCGGGCGAGGACGTCGCCGTCGGGGACCCCGTCATGGCCGCCGGGACCGTCCTGTCCGCCACCGCGGTCTCCTCGCTGGCGAGCGTCGGCCGCGGCACCGTGCGCGTCCTTCCCCGGGTGCGCGTCGCCGTCGTCTCGACGGGAGCCGAGCTCGTCGACCCGGGCGAGGCCCTGCCGACCGGCGCGATCCCAGACTCCAACAGCCTCCTCATCGCCGGCCTCGTCGAGGAGAACGGCGAGACCGTCGCGAACGTCTCCCGCTCCGGCGACACCGCCGAGGCCCTCTCCGCGGTCCTGGCGCAGGCGGCCGACGGCGCGGACCTCATCGTCACCTCGGGCGGCGTCTCCGCCGGCGCCTTCGACCCCCTCAAGATGCTCGCCGACGCCTCCCGCGAGGGCTCCGAGGCGGGCGCCGGCGTCGCCCTCGCCTTCTCCAAGGTCGCCATGCAGCCGGGCAAGCCCCAGGGCCACGGCACCGTGCGCGCCTCGGACGGCCGCGAGGTGCCGATCATCATGCTGCCGGGCAACCCGGTGAGCGTCCTCGTCTCCTTCACGACGATCGTCGCCCCGGCCCTGGCTCGCCTCGACGGGCACGACGGTGTCGCTCTCACCGCCGCGGGCCCCACCGACGGCGCCGGCACCGCCCTCAGCCCGGCCCGCGCGGGCGCCGCCCTGCCGGTGCGCACCCGAGCCGGCATCTCCTGGAGGACGGCGGGCAACCGCCGCCAGCACATCCCGGTGCGCCTCATCGAGCGGCCCGCGGACCTGCCCGAGGGCACGGACGCCTCCCCCGAGGACGTCTGGGTGACCCGCTGGGTGGCGCCGACGCACCGCCTCGGCTCGGGCTCGCACCTCGTCGCCTCGCTGCCGGCGGCCCAGGCCCTCGCCGTCGTCCCCGCGAACACGCCGAGCGTCGAGCCGGGCGACGAGGTCGGCCTCATCGCGCTCGCCTCGCCCGCCGCACCCGGCGGCGCGCACCTGCCGGTCCGCGCCAGCGCCCCCGTGCCGCCGCGCGCGCCCGAGCAGCCGACCGTCTGACCCGCCCGACCCGTCCGACACGCCCAGGAGACCGTCGTGACCGACCCGTCCCAGACCCGCCTCACCCACCTCGACGACGCCGGCGCCGCCTGCATGGTCGACGTGACCGCGAAGCAGCCGACCGTGCGCACCGCGAGCGCCACAGCCTTCGTCGCCTGCGCCCCGGGCATCGTGGCCGCGCTGCGCGACGGGACCGTCCCCAAGGGCGACGTCCTCGCGGTGGCCCGGATCGCGGGCATCGCCGCGGCGAAGAAGGTGCCGGACCTGCTGCCGCTCGCCCACGTCATCGGCGTCCACGGCTGCTCGGTCGACCTCGCGGTCGAGGACGAGGGCGTGCGGATCGAGACGACGGTGCGCACCGCGGACCGAACCGGCGTGGAGATGGAGGCCCTCACGGCCGCGACCGTCGCCGGCCTCGCGATCGTCGACATGGTCAAGGGCGTCGACCGCTCGGTGGCGCTGCGCGAGGCGAAGGTGACCGCGAAGTCCGGCGGCCGCTCGGGCGACTGGGTCCGTCCCGATGGCGCCGTCTGAGGCCTCGGCTCCGACGCGGCCCTCCTCCCCCGACGACGCGTCCCGGGCCGTCGACGTCGTCGTGCTCGCGGGCGGGACGGGGCGGCGCCTCGGCGGCGCCTCCAAGCCCGACGTCGTCGCGCGCGGTGAGCGCCTGCTCGACCACGTCCTCAACGGCCTCTCCCGCCTCGACGGCTCGGACGGCGGGCTCCCGCTCGGCCGCGTCGTCGTCGTGGCGCCCGAGGAGGTCGAGCTGCCCGCGGGCGTCCTGCGCGCCCTCGAGGACCCGCCGCTCGGCGGTCCCGTCGCCGGGCTCGCGGCCGGCCTCCTCGCGCTCGTCGGCGACGCCGACGGCACTGACGGGCCAGCGCCGCTCACCGCCGTCCTCACCTGCGACGCCCCGGACTCGTACCGGGCGCTGCCCCCGCTCCGCACCGCGGCCCTCGACGCCCGGGAGCGCGACGGCGCCGTCGCCGTCTCCTGCCAGGGCGAGGACCGGCACACGCAGTACCTCCTCGGCGTCTACCGCACGGAGCGCCTGGCCGCCGTCGTCGCCCCGGGCGGGCAGCCCCTCCGGGACGTCGCCGTGCACCGGACGCTGCGGGCCCTCGACGTCGTCGAGCTCGCCGAGGACGCCGTCCGCACCGCCTCACTGGACCTCGACACCTGGGAGGACGTGCACGCCTGGGAGCGTGCCGGCGGAGATCCTTCCGACGGCGCGTCCGCCCGCTGAGCACACGAGGACCGTTCATACCGCTGGCACGCGGGTGCGTCCCGACGACGCCCCGTGCGCACGGGTCCGGACCCGGGCGCACGGGGCGCGCGCAAGACCCGCAGGGACGACGGAGCCGCCCGGCGCCGGAGGGCGCGGGGCGGCTCCTGATCGGTGTCGCGACGACTCAGTGGTCACCGCCGCCGAGCTGCTCGAGGACGTGCGGGACGAGCGGACCGATGACGGCCACGGTGTCCTTGACCCCGCCGCGCGAACCGGGCGCGTTGACGACGAGCGCACCCGCCGAGTCGCGGGAGGTGACGCCCACGAGCCCGCGGGAGAGCCCCGCGAGCGGCGTCTTGGCCAGGCCGTAGGAGCGCACCTGCTCCTCGAGGCCCTCCAGACGGGTCTCGAGCAGCGGCGCGGTGCCCTCGGGCGTGAGGTCGCGCGGCGTGACGCCGGTGCCGCCGGTCGTGAGGACGACGCGCGCCCCCGCCGCGACGGCCTCTCGGATCGCCTGGGAGACGGACTCGACGCCGTCGGGCACCACCTGGAAGTCCTCGACGAGGACGCCGTGCTCGGCGAGCAGGCGCATGGCGAGCGGGCCGGAGAGGTCCTCGCGCGCACCGGAGGCGCAGCGGTCGGAGACGGTGATGACGGCGCCGCGCACCTCGTGGTCGAGGGGCTGCAGGCTCTTCTGGACGACCTCGTCGGCGCTCGGCTGGGAGCCGGGTCGGGCGCCGTCGCCCGCACCGCGCTCCGAGCCGCCGTGGGCGTGCTCGTGGGAGTGACTCATGGGCGTCACGCTACCCGGGCGGCGACGCGGCCGAATAGCGAAGTGCTCTCTTGTTTAAAACTCAGGTAGCCGTGAGAAATGCGAGGGTCCGCAACCCGCGTCCTGCCAGGGGAAACACGCCGTGGTCATCGAGATCATCGACCCCGTGCATCATGTGCCCAGCACTCGCCGTCGGCCGCCTCGCCGACGGCGCCGCCAACGGGATCCGGGACCGCGCCACGCACCGACGCGCGACCGTCCGGAGCCCACCGCATCGTCAGCACCCCAACACTCACCAGGAGACCACATGAGCAGTGAGATCCCGCTCGACACCTCGGGGAAGGTCCTCAAGGGCTGGAACCCCGAGGACCCGGAGCACTGGGACTCCACGATCGCCTGGCGCACCCTGGCCATCTCGACCTTCTCCATGGTCATCGCCTTCTGCGTCTTCTTCCTCGTCTCGGCCATCGCCCCGAAGCTCAAGCTCATCGGCTTCGACCTCACCAAGGGCCAGCTCTACTGGCTCACCGCCATGCCGGGCCTGTCCGGCGGCCTCATCCGCCTCATCTACATGTTCCTCCCGGCCCCCATGGGCACGCGCAAGCTCATCGGGATCTCCTCCCTGCTCTACCTCATCCCCATGGTCGGCTGGTTCTTCGCCGTCCAGGACACGAGCACCCCCTACGCCGTCCTCCTCCTGCTGTCCTTCCTGTGCGGCATCGGCGGCGGCACCTTCTCCGGCTACATGCCCTCGACCGGCTTCTTCTTCCCGAAGCGCCTGTCGGGCACGGCCCTCAACCTCCAGGCCGGCATCGGCAACCTGGGCATGTCGATCATCCAGATCGTCGGTCCCTGGCTCATGGGCTTCGGGCTCCTCGGCATCACCTTCATCGCCCCCCAGCGCCAGGCCGGCAACGAGGCGATCTTCGTCCACAACGCCGCGATCTTCTTCGTGCCGTGGACGATCCTCGCCGCGATCCTCGCCTTCGCCTACCTCAAGGACGTCCCGGTCAAGGCGAACTTCCGCCAGCAGATCGACATCTTCTCCAACCCGAACACGTGGTACATGACCATGCTCTACGTGCTCACCTTCGGTCTCTTCTCCGGCTTCTCCGCCCAGTTCGGCCTCCTCATCAACAACACCTTCGGCGCCTCCTCCTCGCTCGCGACCGCCGGCTTCAAGGACCTGCCGCTCGGCGCCACCTACGCCTTCCTCGGCCCCCTCATCGGCTCCATCGTCCGCGTCGCCTGGGGCCCGCTGTGCGACAAGCTCTCCGGGGGCCTGTGGACCTTCGTCTCCGCCGTCGGCATGGCCGTCACCCTCGGCTGGGCGGCCCTCTACCTCCACCCGACCGACCCGAGCCAGTTCACGCCCTTCCTGTGGGCCATGCTCCTCATGTTCTTCTTCGCGGGCATCGGCAACGCCGGCACCTTCAAGCAGATGCCGATGATCATGCCCAAGACCCAGGCCGGCGGCGCCATCGGCTTCACCGCCGCCATCGCCTGCTTCGGCCCGTTCTTCGTCGGCGTCGCCCTGTCCTCCATGGACGCCGCCACCTGGTTCTGGATCTCCGCCGCCTACTCCGCGCTGTGCGCCGTCGTCTGCTGGATCCGCTTCGCCCGTCCGAACGCCCCCTTCCGCGGCTGAGCCCACCGGCCGGCGCGTCCCCGCGCGGGGCGCGCCGGCCGTCACCCGTCCCGCCGCCACCGACCACACCACCGCACGTACGAGAGAAGGACCTCGATGAGCACCACCGTCCACGAGCCCCTCGTCCCCTCCGACGACACCCCGGTCGAGAACGCCACCGGCCTGTTTGTTCTCCCTGGGCTCCTACCTCCGCAAGGGCAAGGCCTCCAAGGACGGCCGCCGCCTCTTCCTCGAGGGCGGCCGCGAGGCCGACACCTTCTACCGGCACCGCTGGAGCCACGACAAGATGGTCCACTCCACCCACGGGGTGAACTGCACGGGCTCCTGCGCCTGGGAGGTGTACGTCACCGACGGCGTCATTACCTGGGAGAAGCAGATCACCGACTACCCGACCACCGGGCCGGACATGCCGGAGTACGAGCCCCGCGGCTGCCCCCGCGGCGCCGCCTTCTCCTGGTACACGTACTCCCCCACGCGCATCCGGTACCCCTACGTGCGCTCCGTCCTCCTGGACGCCTTCCGCGACGCCCGCGCCCGTCACGACGGCGACGCCGTCGCCGCCTGGGCCGAGGTCACCGGGAACCCCGAGACCGCCCGCGCCTACAAGTCCGCCCGAGGCAAGGGCGGCATGGTGCGCGTCGGCTGGGACGAGGCCATGGACATCATCGCCGCCGCCTACGTCCACACCATCCGCACCTGGGGCCCGGACCGCTGCGCCGGCTTCTCCGTCATCCCCGCCATGTCGATGCTCTCCTACGGCGCCGGCGCGCGCTTCCACGAGCTCATCGGCGGCACGATGCTCTCCTTCTACGACTGGTACGCGGACCTGCCGCCGGCCTCCCCGCAGGTCTTCGGCGACCAGACCGACGTCCCTGAGGCCGGCGACTGGTACAACTCGCAGTTCCTCATCATGTGGGGCTCGAACCTCCCGGTCACCCGCACCCCCGACGCCCACTTCATGACCGAGGCCCGCTACCACGGCCAGAAGGTCGTCGCCGTCTCCCCGGACTACGCGGACAACACCAAGTTCGCCGACCAGTGGCTGCGCGTCGCCCCCGGCACCGACGGGGCGCTGGCCATGGCGATGGGCCACGTCATCCTCAAGGAGTTCCACGTCGGCCGGCGCGAGCCCTACTTCCTGGACTACATGCGCCGTCACACCGACGCGCCCTTCCTCATCGAGCTCGACGAGCGCCCCGAGGGCGGCTACGTCCCCGGCCGCTTCATCACCGCCGACGGCGTCGACGGCGTCGCGACCGACGCGCCCAAGAACGCCTTCCGCCCCCTCGTCTGGGACCGCGAGCGCGGCCCCGCCGACCCCGGCGGCACCCTCGCCGACCGCTTCACGCCCGAGGGCGAGGGCAGGTGGAACCTCCTCATGGAGGGCGTCGACCCGATCATGAGCATCGACGACCTCTCCGGCGAGCGCGAGGTGCTGCCCACCGAGGTGCTCCTCCCCCGCTTCGACCTGCCCGCCTCCGAGACCCCCACGGGCTCCGTCGGCGGAGGAGTCGTCCACCGCGGCGTCCCGGCCACGCGCCTGGCGGACGGCCGCCTCGTCACCACCGTCTACGACGTCCTGCTCGCCAACTACGCGGTCGAGCGTCCGGGCCTGCCCGGGCAGTGGCCGACCGGTTACCAGGACGCCACGGTCCCGGGCACCCCCGCCTGGGCCAGCGAGATCACCGGCGTCGCCGGGCCCGCCGCCATCCGCGTCGCCCGGGACTTCGCGCAGAACGCCGTCGAGTCCAAGGGCCGCTCCCAGGTCGTCATGGGCGCCGGGATCAACCACTACTACCACGCCGACGAGATCTACCGGACGATCCTCGCGCTCACCTCCATGTGCGGCACGCAGGGCGTCAACGGCGGCGGCTGGGCCCACTACGTCGGCCAGGAGAAGGTCCGGCCGATCGCCGGGTGGTCCATGTTCGCCTTCGCCCTGGACTGGGCCCGCCCGGCCCGCCAGATGATCTCGACCGCCTTCTGGTACCTCACCACGGGCCAGTGGCGCTACGACGACACCCCCGCCGACCGCCTCGCCTCACCCCTGGGCGCCGGGGACCTCACGGGCAAGTCCACCGCGGACACCATGGTCGAGTCCATGAAGCGCGGCTGGATGCCCTCCTACCCGACCTTCAACCGCAACCCGTTGCTCCTCGGCCAGCAGGCCGCCGAGGCCGGGATGAAGCCCGCCGAGTACGTCGTCGACCAGCTGAGCAAGGGCGAGATGCGCTTCGCCTGCGAGGACCCCGACGCCGAGGAGAACTTCCCGCGCATCCTCGCCTCCTGGCGCACGAACCTCCTGGGCTCCTCCGCCAAGGGCACCGAGTTCTTCCTGCGCCACATGGTGGGTGCGGACAACGACGTCAACGCCGTCGAGACCCCCGAGGACCGCCGCCCCACGTCGATGACCTGGCGCGAGGCCCCCCAGGGCAAGCTCGACCTCATGTGGACCGCGGACTTCCGTAACACCTCCACGACGCTGCACTCCGACGTCGTCCTGCCCGCCGCGACCTGGTACGAGAAGTACGACCTGTCGACGACGGACATGCACCCCTTCATCCACTCCTTCAACATGGCGATCAACCCGCCGTGGGAGGCGCGCAGCGACTTCGACATCTACCAGCAGCTGGCGCGCATGGTCTCGGAGTGGGTGCCGACGTACCTCGGCACCCAGACCGACGTCGTCGCCGCCCCGCTGTCGCACGACACCCCGGACGCCATGACCATGGCGCACGGCGACGTGCGCGGCCTGCCCGAGGGCTGGGTCCCGGGCGTCACGATGCCCAAGCTCGTCCCCATCGAGCGCGACTACACGCAGGTCCTCAACAAGTTCAACACCGTCGGCCCGCTCGTGGAGACCCCCGGGATCCCCGCCAAGGGCATCATGCTGGTGGCCGACAAGGAGATGGAGAAGCTGCGCCGCGCCCACGGGACCGGCACCGGCGCGGGCGAGGACCGCCCGCTCATCGACACCCCCATCAAGGCCGGCGACGCCGTCATGCACATGTCCGGCGCCACCAACGGCCGACTCGCCACCCAGGGCTGGGGCACGCTGTCCAAGCGCACCGGCACCGAGCTCGTCGAGCTGAGCGAGGAGGAGGCCGGCAAGCAGGTCACCTTCGCGGACACGCAGGTCAAGCCGCAGTCGGTCATCACCACCCCGGAGTGGTCCGGCTCGGAGCACGGCGGGCGCCGCTACAGCGCCTTCGTCGTCAACGTCGAGCACCACAAGCCGTGGCACACGCTCACCGGCCGTATGCACTACTACCTCGACCACGACTGGATGCGGGACATGGGCGAGTCCCTCCCGCAGTTCCGCCCGCCGCTGGACCTGGCGAGCCTCTACGGCGAGCAGGCCCCCGGCACGGTCTCCCAGTCCGGGGCCGGCACCGCGCAGGTCGCCGTCCGGTACATCACCGCGCACAACAAGTGGGCCATCCACTCCCAGTACTACGACAACCTCCACATGCTCACGCTGGGCCGAGGCGGTCAGACCATCTGGATGAGCCCGCAGGACGCCGAGAAGATCGGCGTGCGCGACAACGAGTGGGTCGAGGCCTACAACCGCAACGGCAACGTCGCGGCCCGCGCCATCGTCTCCCACCGCATCCCCGAGGGCATGGTCTTCATGCACCACGCCCAGGAGCGCACGATGAACACCCCGCTCACCGAGGAGTCCGGCCGCCGCGGCGGCACGCACAACTCGCTCACGCGCATCGTGCTCAAGCCCAGCCACTTCGCGGGCGGCTACGCCCAGCTGTCCTACGCGTTCAACTACATCGGCCCGACCGGAAACAACCGTGACGAGGTCACGCTCATCCGCCGCCGCGTCAACCAGGAGGTGACCTTCTGATGAAGGTGATGGCCCAGATCGGCATGATCATGAACCTCGACAAGTGCATCGGCTGCCACACGTGCTCCGTCACGTGCAAGCAGGCGTGGACGAACCGCGAGGGCACCGAGTACATGTGGTTCAACAACGTCGAGACCCGTCCCGGCGTCGGCTACCCCAAGGGGTGGGAGGACCAGGACAAGTGGAAGGGCGGGTGGAGGCGCACCAGGAACGGGCGCCTCGTCCCCCGCGGCGGCGGCCGCCTGCGCAAGCTCGCCACCATCTTCGCCAACCCGGACCTGCCCGGCGTCGAGGACTACTACGAGCCCTGGACCTACGAGTACGACAAGCTGCTCTCGGCCCCCAAGGACTCCCCCGCGCTGCCCGTGGCCCGCGCCAAGAGCCAGCTCACCGGCGACTACATGTCGAAGATCGAGTGGGGCCCCAACTGGGACGACGACCTCGGCGGCTCCATGGAGACCCTCGCCGAGGACCCGGTCCTCGCCGGCATGAACGAGAAGGTCCGCACCCAGATCGACCAGACCTTCATGTTCTACCTGCCGCGCATCTGCGAGCACTGCCTCAACCCCACCTGCGTCTCGGCCTGCCCGAGCGGCGCCATGTACAAGCGCGCCGAGGACGGCATCGTCCTCGTGGACCAGGACCGCTGCCGTGGCTGGCGCATGTGCGTCTCCGCCTGCCCCTACAAGAAGGTCTACTTCAACCACACGACCGGCAAGGCCGAGAAGTGCACCCTGTGCTACCCGCGCCTCGAGGTCGGCCAGCCGACCGTCTGCTCCGAGACCTGCGTCGGTCGCCTGCGCTACCTCGGCGTCCTCCTCTACGACGCCGACCGCGTCTCCCAGGCCGCCGCCGTCGAGGACCCCCAGGACCTCTACATGGCCCAGCGCGAGATCCTGCTCGACCCGCGCGACCCGGAGGTCATCGCCTCCGCCCGCGCCGAGGGCGTCCCGGAGACCTGGATCACCGCCGCGCAGGAGTCCCCCCTG
This sequence comes from Actinomyces radicidentis, assembly GCF_001553565.1. Classification (NCBI taxonomy): domain Bacteria; kingdom Bacillati; phylum Actinomycetota; class Actinomycetes; order Actinomycetales; family Actinomycetaceae; genus Actinomyces; species Actinomyces radicidentis. The sequence continues at coordinate 315,591 of NZ_CP014228.1, forward strand.
TGGGACCTCATCCAGACCTACGAGGTCGCCCTGCCGCTGCACCCCGAGTACCGCACCATGCCGATGGTCTGGTACATCCCGCCGCTGTCCCCCGTCGTCGACGAGGTCGCCGCGGCCGGCATGGACGCCGAGGACCACCGCGTCCTCCTCTCCGCCGTCTCCGACATGCGCATCCCGCTGGAGTACCTCGCCGGCCTGTTCACCGCCGGGGACACCAACCCCGTCGAGAAGTCGCTGCGCCGCCTGGCCGCCATGCGCTCCCACATGCGCGACGTCAACCTCGGCAACGAGCCCGACCCGGCGATCGCCGCGTCCGTCGGCACCACCGGCGAGAGGCTCGAGGCCATGTACCGCCTCCTCGCCATCGCCAAGTACGACGACCGCTACGTCATCCCGACCAACAAGCCCGAGGTGCCCCGCGGCATGGAGGCCATGGGCGAGGACGTGCGCACCCTGCTCGGCGACGGCGCCCCCGAGGCCTGCCACACCGCCGACGTCGCCTCCTTCCACGGCCAGTCCGGCACGGGACGCGTCGCCCTGCCGATGCCCTCCGTGCGCCACGACCCGGTGCCGGCCGCCGGCCCGGGCCTGGCGGGGGTCGGCTCCAGCGGCGGGGGCCTGGCATGACCACCTTCGTGCGCGCCCCGCGCGTGCTCGCCGCCCCCGAGCCCGTGGCCGTCACCTCGGCCCAGCGGGCGACGACCCACATGATCGCCTCCCTCCTCCTGGACTACCCCGAGGAGGGGACGGTCACGGACCGGCTCGACGCCTCCGAGGCCGCCCTCGCGGGCCCGGACGCGCCCCCGGAGCCCGTGGCCGCCGTGCTGCGCCGCTTCATCGCAGCAGCCCGCGACCTGGGGCCCCGCGGGCTGGCCGAGCACTACGTCGAGACCTTCGACCGGCGTCGGCGCTGCTGCCTGTACCTCACCTACTACGCGGTGGGCGACACCCGGCAGCGCGGCTCCGCGATCCTCGCCTTCAAGGAGGCCCTCGCGGCCGCCGGCTGGGAGATGACGAACGACGAGCTGCCGGACTACCTGCCCGTCGTCCTCGAGCTCTCGGCCCGCTCCGGCGACGAGATCGCCGACGTCCTCCTGTCCTCGCACCGTGAGGGCATCGAGGTGCTGCGCGCCGCCCTCACGGACGCGCACAGCCCCTACACGGACCTCGTCGAGGCCGTCTCGATGACGCTGCCGGAGATCGACGGGGCCACCGCGGACCGCATCCGCGCCCTCGTCGCGGCCGGACCGCCCACGGAGACCGTCGGCGTCACCGACACCCTGCCCTTCCCGACCCTCCCCGTCCGGAGCGCCCTCACCGGGCTCGCTCCGGCGGCCGCCACCCAGGAGACCCGCTCATGAGCACCTTCGAGTCCGCCGTCCTGTGGACGGCGCTGCCCTACGCGTCCCTCGCCCTGCTCGTCGTCGGGCTGGTCTGGCGCTACCGCACGGACCAGTTCGGCTGGACGAGCCGCTCCTCGCAGTGGAACGAGTCGGCGATCCTGCGCTGGGCGAGCCCGCTGTTCCACTTCGGCATCATCTTCGTGGCCCTCGGTCACGTCATGGGCCTGCTCATCCCGAAGACCTGGACCGAGGCCGTCGGGATCCCGGAGCACGTCTACCACCTCATGGCCATGATCCCGGGCTCGATCGCCGGCCTCATGACCCTCGTGGGCCTCGCGGGCCTGCTGTACCGCCGCTTCGTCGTGAAGTCGGTGCGCTTCGCCACGAACCGCAACGACAAGGTCATGTACTGCTTCCTCCTCGTCCCGATCCTCCTGGGCTCGTGGGCGACGATCACGACGCAGCTCATGGGCGGCCTCCACGGCGGCTACGACTACCGCGAGACGATCAGCCCCTGGCTGCGCTCGGTCCTGTCCTTCCACCCGGACACGGCGCTCATGGCGGATGTGCCGCTCGCCTTCAAGCTGCACGTCGTGGCGGCCTTCCTGCTCTTCGCGGTCTGGCCCTTCACGCGCCTCGTCCACGTCGTCTCGGCTCCGGTCGGCTACGTGACGCGCCCCTACGTCGTCTACCGCACCCGCGAGGCCTCGGTCTCCGCCGCCCCGGTCAGGCGCGGCTGGGAGCCGGTGCGCACGCAGGGCACCGGCAACCAGGGCTCCGACGACGTCGCCCCCTCCCGCGGCGCCTGAGCGCGGAGCCGCCGGACGGCCGGGCACCCACCTCACGGCGGGGCGCCCTCCTCACGGAGGGCGCCCCGCCGTCGTCGTGCACGGACGGCGGGAGCCGCCCGGGGTCCACGGGCCGGTGTCCGAGGGCACGCAGGAACCGGATTCTCACTTGTGCCTCCCGTAGGATTCGCTCGGCTCTGCGTCCTCACGCACCCCAGCGTGCAGGAGAGCAGGACCCGGGGGGCCGGACACCCCGGTGCGACGCCGCACAGCGCACCCGCCGACCGAGCCGGCCTCGCAATCGCCCACTCCCAGAAAGGAACGCCATGCGCCTCTCGCGCCGCGTCGCACTCACCACCCTGTCCATCGTCTCCGCCGCCTCGCTCGCCGCCTGCGGCGGTGGCTCCTCCGACTCCTCCACCGCCGCCGCGAGCGACGCCGGCGCCTCCAGCGCCGCGACCTCCGAGGCCTCGGACGCCTCGGGCGCCGTCTCCGGCGAGATCACGGTCTTCGCCGCCGCCAGCCTCCAGGACTCCTTCGAGGAGATCGCCAAGGACTTCCAGGCGGAGAACCCCGACGCCTCCGTCACCTTCGACTTCCAGGGCTCCCAGGACCTCGTCTCCGCCCTCGCGGAGGGCTCGACAGCCGACGTCCTCGCCACCGCGAACAACTCGACCATGAAGGACGCCGCCGACAAGGGCCTCGTCGGCGAGCAGACCGAGTTCGCCACGAACGCTCTCACCCTCATCGTTCCCAAGGGCAACCCGGCCGGCGTCACCGGCCTGGACTCCTCGCTCGACAAGACCGACCTCGTCATCTGCGCCCCCGAGGTCCCCTGCGGCGCCGCCGCGCAGAAGCTCGAGAAGGAGCTCGGCGTCACCCTCAACCCGGTCTCCGAGGAGCAGAAGGTGACCGACGTGCGCGGCAAGGTCGAGTCCGGCGAGGCCGACGCCGGCATCGTCTACGAGACCGACGCCACGGACGCCGGCGACAAGGTCGAGACCATCGCCCTGCCGAAGAACAACGTCATCAACCACTACCCGATCGCCGTCACCAAGGACGCGAAGAACGCCGCCACCGCGCAGGCCTTCGTCGACTACGTCCTGTCCGAGAAGGGCGCGAAGGTCCTCCAGGACACCTACGGCTTCGGCGCCCCGGGCGCCGGCTCCGGCGCGAGCGCCTCGGCCTCCGCGACGTCCACGAAGTGACCAGCAGCGTGACTGCGAGCGCGCGCCCGACCCGTTCCCGGGCCGGGCGCGCGCCGTTGCCGGTCCTCGTCGTCATCCTCGGCGCGCTGGGCGGCTGCGCCATCGTCCTGCCCCTGCTGGGTCTGGGCACGCGCGTCGGATGGGCCGACCTCCCCACGGTCCTGGCCTCCGAGAGCGCCCGCCTCGCGCTCGGCCTCTCACTGCGCACCTGCGTCGTCGCCACCGTCATGTCCGTGGTCCTCGGCGTCCCCCTCGCGCTGCTGCTGGCCCGCCAGTGGCCCGGCGTGCGCGTCGCCCGCGTCCTCGCCGTCCTGCCCATGACGATGCCGCCCGTCGTCGCCGGCATCGCCCTGCTCGCGACGCTCGGCAAGCGCGGCGTCCTCGGCCCCGCCCTCGAGTCCACGGGCCTGCAGATCTCCTTCACGACGACGGCCGTCGTCGTCGCCCAGGTCTTCGTCTCCATGCCCTACCTCGTCGTCACTCTCGAGGCGGCGCTGCGCAGCCGGGACTCGCGCGCGGAGACGATCGCCCGGACGCTGGGCGCCCGGCCGTGGACGGTCCTGGCGCGCGTCACCCTCCCGCTCGTCGGTCCCGCGCTGGCCCGCGGCACCGCCCTGGCGCTCGGCCGCAGCCTCGGCGAGTTCGGCGCGACGATCGCCTTCGCGGGTTCGAAGGAGGGAGTGACCCGCACGATGCCGCTCGCGATCTACCTCGAGCGCGAGTCGGACACGCAGACCTCCCTGGCGCTCGCCGTCGTCCTCATCGCCCTGTCCTTCGTCATCGTCGGCGCGACCAACGTGCGCTGGTCCGCGCTCTGGCGCCGCCGCAGCGCCGACGGCGCGGCGGAGCCCGGCACGTCCCCCTCGACGGCCGAGTCCGTCGGCATCATGTCCCGATCTCGAGGTCAGGATGTCCCGATCTCGGCGACGGGGGCGGCGCGCGGGCGCGAGGTGGCGGTCGCCTTCACCTCACCCGAGCGCGACGTCGCTCTCGACCTCGACGTCGCCGCCGGGCGCACGCTCGCCCTCATCGGCCCCAACGGCTCGGGCAAGTCCACGACCTGCCTCGTCGTCGCCGGCCTCCTCGACGCCACGGGCGGCGCCGTCCGAGTCGGCGAGCGCACCGTCGACGACGGCGGCACCGGCGCCTTCGTCCCCGCCGGCCGCCGCGACGTCGCCCTCCTGTCCCAGGCGCCCGGCGTCTTCACCCACATGAGCGTCCTCGAGAACGTCGCCTTCGGCCCCCGCTGCCACGGGGTGGGCCGCACCGCTGCCCGCGAGCGCGCCCGCGCCGAGCTGGCCGCCGTCGGAGCCGAGCACCTCGCCGCACGCGCGGGCTCGGAGCTCTCCGGAGGGCAGGCGGCCCGCGTGGCCCTCGCCCGGGCGCTCGCCACCGACCCGGCCGTCCTCGTCCTCGACGAGCCGATGGCCGCGCTCGACGTCACCGCCCGCGCCGAGATGCGTCGCCTCGTCGCCCGCCGCACCGCCGAGGAGGGGCTCACGGTCCTCCTCGTCACCCACGACGTCCTCGACATCACGGCCCTGGCCGACGACGTCGTCGTCCTCGAGCGCGGACGCGTCGTCGAGCGCGGCGCCGCTGCGGAGGTGCTCGCCGCCCCCACCACGGAGTTCACCGCCCGTCTCACGGGCACGAGCGTCCTCACGGGCTCCCTCGCTGGGGACGAGTCCTCCCCCGCCCTGGTGCTCTCCGACGGCACCCGGGTGGCCGGGCGCCCGGACGCCGCCTGGGACGGGGCCTGTGCCGGGTCCCGCGGCGTCGCGCTCGTGCCGCCGGACGCCGTCGGCCTCTACCCGGTCGACGACGGCGGGGCGGCGGCGGGCTCCCAGGGCTCGCCCCGCAACGCCCTGCTGGTTGCGGTCACGGCGCTCGACCGCGCCGGCGCCCTCATCACGGTCGCCCTGGAGGCCGCGGACGGGCAGCGGCTCGCCGCGGTCGTCACCGCGGGCGCCGTCGCCGAGCTCGGGCTGGAGCCAGGAACGCAGCTTCGCGCCGTCATCAAGGCGGTCCAGGTGCGCGTCCTCCCGGCCCGCGGCTGAGACACGCCGTCGGCCCGGCTCAAGCGCGTTCGCCCTGCGCGGGTGGCCCTGCCACGACCTCCCCCGGAGGAGAGCGCGCCCGTAGGCTGGCGCCATCACCACCCACCTGCACCAGGGAGGCCGCTCCATGAGCACCAGCACCACCGACATCCCGGCCACCATGAAGGCCGTCATCATGAACGCCCCCGGCGAGGTCGTCGTCGAGGAGGTCGAGACCCCGCGCGTCACCGGTCACGGCGACGTCGTCCTCCAGCTCGCCGCGGCCTGCGTGTGCGGCTCCGACCTGTGGCCCTACCGCGGCGCCCAGCCCGTCGACCACCAGCGCATGGGCCACGAGTACGTCGGCACCGTCGTCGAGAAGGCCGACGACGTCACCACCCTCGAGCTCGGCGACTTCGTCATCGGCTCCTTCATGCTCTCCGACAACACCTGCGAGATCTGCGAGGCCGGCTACCAGTCGCGCTGCGCCAACGCCGGCGAGTACACCGGCTCCCAGGCGCAGTACATGCGCGTCGAGCTCGCCGACGGCTCGCTCGTCAAGGTCCCCGGCGGCAAGCCCGAGGACCCGGAGCGCCTCGCCGACTACCTCGCCGCCTCCGACGTGCTGGGCACCGGCTGGTACGCGGCCGTCGCCGCGCAGGCCGGACCGGGCAAGACCATCGCCGTCGTCGGCGACGGCGCCGTCGGCCTGTCGGCCGTCCTCGCCGCCAAGGCCCTCGGCTCCGAGAAGGTCATCGCCTTCTCCCGCCACGAGGACCGCGCGGCCCTGGCCCGCGAGTTCGGCGCCGACGTCGTCATCCCCGAGCGCGGCGAGGAGGGCGCCGCCAAGGTCAAGGAGCTCACCGGAGGCTACGGCGCCCACGGCGTCTGCGAGGCCGTCGGCACCCAGGGCTCGATGGACCAGGCCCTCGCCTCCTGCCGCCCCGGCGGCTACATCGGCTTCGTCGGCGTCAGCCACGACCAGACGATCGAGGGCCAGAACCTCTTCCTCCACGAGGTCCACCTCGAGGGCGGCCCCGCCCCCGTGCGCCGCTTCCTGCCCGACCTCATCGAGCGCATCGACCGCGGCGAGATCCACCCCGGCAGGGTCTTCACCACGCGGGTCCCGCTGGACGACGCGGCCGAGGCCTACAAGGCCATGGACGAGCGCCGCGAGATCAAGGTCCTCCTCGAGGTCTGAGCCAAGAGCCTCTTCCCGAGCAGTGACATCGAGGCCATCGCCGCGAGCGACGACCTCCACGTCTCCCCCTTCCGCGAGGACGGCACCACCTACGGCACGCCGACCTGGATCTGGTCGGTCGTCGTGGACGGGCGCCTGTTCATCCGCGCCTGGAACGGCCCGAGCGGCCGCTGGTACCAAGCCGCGGTCTCCTAGGTGTTCTGTCCACGGAGGTTAGGTGCTGGGGCTGGACAAGGGGGAAGGCCTCCGGGTGAGGTGTGAAGCGACCAAGCATCCACTCCCCAACCAATGAAGGCCTTCATGACCCACGCTAACGCTTCTTTGACCCCAACGGGTCGGCTGCGCCTGGCCCGACTCATCGTCGAGAAGGGATGGCCCCCGGCCAGGGCCGCCGAACGCATGGGCTGCTCACCCACCACCGCCCGACGCTGGGCCACCCGCTACCGCACCGGCGGCACCACCGCCATGACCGACCGCTCCAGCCGCCCCCACCACAGCCCGACCCAGACCCCCAGGAGGACCGAGCGACGCGTCATCGCCCTGAGAGTCACCCGCCGGTGGGGGCCAGCACGCATCGCCTACCACCTGGGCATGCACCCCTCAACGGTCCACAAGATCCTGTCCCGCTACCACTGCGTGCCCCTGTCCTACACCGACCCCACCACCGGGGCGCCCCTGAGAGCCCACCGCAGCCGGCCCAGACGCTACGAGCACCCCTTGCCCGGGGACCTGGTCCACGTCGACGTCAAGAAGCTCGGACGCATCCCACCCGGCGGAGGACACCGCTTCACCGGCCGCGCCCAGGGCGTGCGCAACAGGAAGGGCCTCAAGCACGGCTACTGGTTCATCCACAACGCCGTCGACGACCACACCCGCCTGGCCTACTGCGAGCTGCTCGAGGACGAGCGCAAGGAGACCGCGGCCGCGTTCTGGGCGCGCGCCAACGACTACTTCCAGTCGGCCGGGATCACCGTCAAGCGGGTGCTGACCGACAACGGCAACTGCTACCGCTCAGCGGTCTTCAACGACGCGCTGGGAGACATCAAGCACTCACGCACACGCCCCTACCGGCCCCAGACCAACGGCAAGGTCGAGCGCTTCAACCGCACCCTGGTCCAGGAGTGGGCCTACGCGCGCCCCTACGCCAGCGAGGACGAACGAGCCGCCGCCTTCCCCCAGTGGCTCCACACCTACAATCACCACCGCCCACACACCGCCCTCAAAGGACACTCACCCGCCGACCTCGCACCTAACCTCCGTGGACAGAACACCTAGGGCGCCGGACGGATCACCGCCGCGGGCAAGACCTACGAGGTCGTCTTCGCCCCCGCGCGGGAGGAGCTCGCGGACCGGATCGACGCCGCCTACAACGCGAAGTACGCCGGATCGCCCTACCTGCCGCCGATGGTGGCCGAGGGACCGCGCAGCGCCTGCTGCGCGGTCACTGTCCGCGACTGAGCGCGACGCGCCGCACGAGTCGCTCGGAGGGCCGACGGCGCAGCACCCGCTGCGTCGTCGGCCCTCGCCGCGTCCCCGGGCCGATCCGTTCAGCGCGTGCCCGCACCGTGCCGTCGATACGCTGGCGTCATGGCACTCGCACTCGTCACCGGCGCCTCCGCCGGCATCGGCTTCCAGCTCGCCTTCCAGCTCGCCGACCGCGGTTACGACGTCGTCGGTGTCGGCGCCTCGGCGCGCATCCACCAGCTCGGCGAGCGGATCACGGGCGTTGAGGTCCTGCCCGTCCAGGCTGACCTCACGACGGCCGAGGGCGTCGAGGCCGTCTGGGAGGCCGTCGAGTCGCTCGGCCGACCGCTGGACGTCGCCTGCCTCAACGCGGGCCGGAGCCTCGGCGGAGCCTTCCTCGACACCGACCTCGACGACGAGCTCTCCATGCTCGCCCTCAACGTGACCGGCCAGGTGCGCCTCGCCAAGCACGTCGTGCGGCACATGGCGAGCAAACGCGCCGGCCGCGTCCTCATCACGACGTCCTGCTCGGCCCTCACGCCGACGCCCTACGAGTCCATCTACGGGCCGACCCGCGCCTTCATGCTCAGCTTCGCCGAGGGGCTGCGCGAGGAGATGAAGGAGCACGGCGTCTCCGTCACCGCTCTGCTGCCCGGGGCCACGGCCACCGAGTTCCACCACACCGCCGGCATGGACAACACCAGGTTCGGCTCCAACGACTGGAAGAACGACCCGGCGGTCGTGGCCGAGCAGGGCCTCGAGGCCCTCTTCGCGGGTGATGACCACGTCGTCGGCGGCGACCAGGCCACCAAGGACGACGCCGCCCTCAACAGGACGCTCAGCGATCCCGTCAAGGCGGCGAAGTTCGCCGAGGCCAGCCGGCCCAGGAAGTGAGCTCCCCTGGCCCCGCCTGCTCCCCTGCCTCGGTGGACCGACCCCGAACCGCCTCGTCCTCGCTCACGCGTCGACAGTACGGGCCGTACGCCCAGCGCACGCCTGCCTCGCATAGGATGTCCTAACTGGGGCCACCCGACCGTTAGTTGCCGAGCCGAAAGAAGTTGATCGTCTGATGCCAGATCTCGACGACCGTCCTCTTCGGAAGAGCCGCGGGGCCTTCTTCACGCCGCCCGAGATGGCGCGATACATCGCAGCCTGGGCGATCCGGGAAGCGACCGATTCTGTGCTCGAACCTTCCTGCGGGGAGGCTATCTTTCTTGAGCAAGCACACAGCGAACTCGTCGCCCATGGCGCACATGCCTCCAAGCACGGTCAACTGGTCGGCGTTGATCTGCATCAGCCATCCGTTGACCGTGCGCGCACCGTGCTGGCTTCCAACAACATAGATGCCGACCTGCGAGCCGGAGACTTCTTCGAGTTGGACATCGCCGCCGACTTTGACGCGGTCATAGGTAACCCGCCCTATATCCGGTACCAGGACTTCCAAGGGCAGACTCGAGCGAAAGCATTGGAGGCCGCCCTTCAGCAGGGTGTCCGGCTGAGCGGCCTAACCTCTTCGTGGGCACCGTTCACCGTCCACGCGTGCTCGTTCTTGAAGCCTGGGGGACGTCTCGGTCTTATCCTACCTGCCGAGCTCTTGTCCGTGACCTACGCGGGACCGGTCCGCAAGTACCTCCTCGAGCACTTCACCGACCTCCGTCTCATCGCTTTCGAGGAGCGCGTCTTCCCCAACGTACAGGAGGAGGTCGTCCTGCTCCTCGCAGACGGTTTCGCTCCAGAAGGTCCCGGTGTCGACCACTTCGAACTGGTCCAGCGAACCAACCTCAATGATCTCGAAGCACAGCCCGTCATCACCACCTGGGCACCGGCTGAACCAACCGACAAATGGCTCGGCGCGCTTGGAACGTCCAAGGCCCTCGAATCGATGGCAACGGGACCCGCGCCAACGTTCGTTCCACTGGACTCATGGGGCCATCTGACGCTCGGCACCGTAACAGGCGCCAACAAGTACTTCGCGATGTCTCCAGGGCGAGCGGACGAACTAGGTATCAGTGCTCGCGATCTCCTTCCACTGAGCCCGCCTGGATCGGCCCATCTTCGTAGCCTTGAACTCACATCGTCCGATCTGGCCGCTCTCGGCTCTTCCGAGAAGAAGACCTACCTCTTCTACCCAACAGAGCCTCTCACGCCGAATAGCACAAGGTACATCGAGCTCGGTGAAGCACTCGAGATCGACCACGCCTACAAGTGTCGAGTTCGCACACCATGGTGGAAGGTTCCCCTTGCCAAGAAGGCGGACATCTTCGTCACCTACATGAATGACGAGAGTGCCTCGTTATGCGCTAACGTCGTCGGAGCCATCCACCTCAACTCCGTACACGGGCTACTCCTCTCTGAAACTGCTAGGAAGGTCGACCCGCGCCTCCTGTGCCTAGCTTCTCAGAATTCTGCAACAGCACTCAGCGCCGAACAGAATGGCCGTTCTTACGGCGGTGGCCTGCTCAAGCTCGAACCAAGGGAAGCACGCTCACTCCTCGTGCCGACCATTGACCTCATTACCGAGCATTTGGTCGAGCTCTCGGAATATTTCGATGAAGCCAAGAAGCTCCTCAACGCAGGCGAATTCGCCGTCGTCCGAGCCGACGTCGACAAGATCCTCGGACTCGAAGCCAACGTCCGGGCAATCGACGAGATCCGCCAGACGCACCAGGCGCTGAGATCCCGCAGGCTCAGTCGATCGGGAAGGAGTCAACCGTGAGCGAAACCGATCTCACCGACCACGAAAAGAAGAGACTGGCGAAGGCGGCGCGGGAGCGAGTCCTGGCGGGTTATGACGCGCTTCTGGAGGAGCCAAACGTCACGTCACCGTGGGAAATAAGCGAAGATCACGCACTCTATGGTCCGGACCTCGAGCTCCTAAGTCGCATCATCACACTCCCAGTCCAGGAGCATGCAACAACACAGACTGGACTCCTCGGGCTGGGCCTGGACGCCTGGTTTGCTCAGGAGTTCCGACGTGCAGGATTCAATGCCGACTGGATTTGGCCGAGACCCTGCAACCCCCGCGTCATTCCTACCGAAATCACAAACCTACTCGAATCTCTCAACAAGAAGCGGGACGCCCACCTACGAACCGCACTCGAGCAGCACCTCAGAAGCGCCAGCAGTGTCGCTCCACGCGACGCCAACATCCTCGGCCGCGCATACGTCAAGCAGGTCGACGTTGCAATGTCGTCTTGGCAGACTGGACCAGAACTGCTCCTTTCTACCAAGTCAATGAGCTCATCATTCGGAAAGAATCTTGCTAATCGATTCGAAGAAGCCTATGGAGATGCGGGCAACCTGCGCGCTCGACACCCCCTGGCCGCGGTCGGATTCGCTTTTGCGACAAGTGCTGACATCTTGAATGAGCCGGCACAGGTTCGTAAGGCTGTCGACATGATGTACAAACTTCGCGACCGTGGCGATGGCACTGGCTACACCACTACCACCCTCATCTGCTTTGATGCCTCACCCGCGGGTGAAGCCATGATCATGCTCGACGCATTTCCTGAGGACCTCGGGCCCGGCCCTTTCATGGCCAAAATGATCGAAACCATTCTCGAAGCTGCGCCGGACTCGCGGCACGGAGAAGCGCGCCGCCTCAGGTACCCGGGTTCAGCCCTTACCCTCGACGCATGAGCACTCCCGCGAGCCCGACACGCCCCTCCCTCACCGACCGCCGCTGGCGCGACGACCTCCACTTGGCGCACACCATCGCCGACCAGGTCGACCCGCTCACCCGGGCCCGCTTCGACGCCCAGGACTTCGTCGTCGAGACCAAGCCTGACCTCACCCCCGTCACCGAGGCGGACCGCGAGGCCGAGCGCGCCATCCGCGACATGCTCGCCCGGGCCCGCACGCGGGACTCCGTCCTCGGCGAGGAGTTCCCGACGACGGGCTCCGCACCGCGTCAGTGGGTCATCGACCCGATCGACGGCACGAAGAACTTCGTGCGCGGTGTGCCCGTGTGGGCCACGCTCATCAGCCTCGTCGAGGACGACGAGGTCGTCGTCGGCGTGGTCTCCGCCCCCGCGCTCGGCCGGCGCTGGTGGGCCGTCAAGGGCGGCGGCGCGTGGACGGGCCGCTCGCTCGCCTCCGCCAAGCAGCTCCACGTCTCCAGCGTCGCGGACCTCGAGCACGCCTCCCTGTCCTACTCGTCCCTGTCCGGCTGGGCGGAGACCAGGCGCCTGCGCGGCATGCTCTCCCTCATGCAGTCCTGCTGGCGCACCCGAGCCTACGGCGACTTCTGGTCCTACATGCTGCTCGCCGAGGGCGCCGTCGACCTCGCCGCCGAGCCCGAGCTCGAGCTCTACGACATGGGCGCCCTCGTCCCGATCGTCACCGAGGCCGGCGGGGTCTTCACCTCGCTGTCGGGGCAGCCAGGACCATGGGGCGGCAACGCCGTCGCGAGCAACGGGCTCCTGCACGACGCCGCCCTCGAACTCCTCGCAACCCCCACGGATAACATGCCCAAACACGCCAACAGGACACAGCAATGAAGATCCAAGCCTCTGACCCCAATATCGAGACCATATTTAACCGAATTATTGCCAACAAACTTGACCTGCAACCAACCTTCCAACGAGGGGAAGTCTGGGATCTTCCGAGGAAACAACGCCTCATCGACACTATCCTAAGAAATTGGTACGTCCCGGCAGTTCACGTCGTCAAGACTCCCGATGGCGCACACGAGGTCTTAGACGGACAGCAACGCCTAGCCTCAATCCGAGATTTCATGCAGGACAAGTTTGCTGTCAATGGAACCATAGAGCCACGAGATGAGCGTATTGAATCCCTCGGCGGACTCCGCTATTCCGCACTGCCGAGCCGCATTCAGGACGAATTCACCGACTTTACAATTCGCCTGATTACCCTGACGGATTATGATCCGGACGAACCTAACGAGCTATTCTTCCGCTTAAACCAGTCATACAACCTCACCCCACCGGAAAAACGCAACGCCCTCCATGGGACGGCGCGCGACCAAATCCGAAACCTAGTTGGGGAACTTGCCGAGATCGGGCTTCTTACACCGGCGACCGTCGGACTCTCAAACACCAGGCTGGCTTACGACGACATTTTGGCCAGATGCTGCATCGCACTCGAACAAAATACTCTACGGAAACATATTACGAATCAGACGGTCGAGCAATTCTACAGAGATCAGGATTCTGGATTCAGCGACAAGACCCTGACTCGAATGCGAACCTCGGGTGAATGGTTGCTCAACGAGATCAACCTCCACGATGCGCGAATTCGTTTCAATAAGGGAACCCTTCAGACCTGGCTAATTTACGGAACTCGTCCATTAGGGCCGCGAGCCGATCTGCTGAGTCCATTCGAGCGATTCAGAACCGGCGCCAAATTCACGGGCACCAGAGAGATAAATAGCGGGCCACTATCCTCCAGTCTCTACCCAATAGCTCGCATTTACAATGACCGCAGCGCCTATCGCGTAACCGACGTGAGCTCCGTACTATTGAGGCACCTAGTCATCCGCCTCTTCGAATATTCCACTTCGCAGACCCAGGAGAAGCGCCCAGAATTCGACGTGATTCTACGCGGACTTTCCGCCTCGCCGAGCGACGCGGAAAGTATTCTTCACACGTTCCTTGACTCCTCCGCATGGGGAGCAGACCTCGAGAGCCGTGAACTATGACTCGTACCGCACGCCAACTTGATTCCTGGCGCCATCTCGGGCAGCGAACAAGGGGATCCGACCACCAGCAGATGCGTAGCGACCTATTCAGATTTTATTCTGATACGCCACTAGCAGCGGTTTCAGGACTGAATGGCTCGGGGAAAACTCGTCTGCTCTCCGATGTGGCCGCCAATTGGTGCGGGACGAGCGAGGTCATCTCGCTTCACGCCGAGTGCGAGCGGATGCTTCGAGTACTCGAGAGTCGCGACGATATCGCGAACCTGCGAGTAGACTCTGACGAGTTCCGACAGTTCCTTGGCGAGAATGATCGTCAGGATATCAGGGCGTACGAAGAGGCCATCTGCGAGGTAGTAGGCCGTAAATACGAACTCATTGAATGTTACCAACTCGACTATTCCGACACCGCCGACGGATCAGCTTCACCAGAGCAGACCATCCCCTTCTTCGTCGTACGTTCACACGACACGACCTACACCTCACTCCAGATGGGGCTCGGCGAACTATCTACATTTACACTATTCTGGCGCCTCGCTCGTTTGAGACAACAACTTGAGGCCAACGATGATCGGGCCGATGACACAGCCCTTGCAGATGATGCGTCCTTCAATCCCGAGCCACCCGAGGTGCTGATAGCGCTCGACGAACCGGATGCATATCTGCCCCCACAAGGCGGCCTCGCGCTCCTAAATCAGATGGCAGTGCTGTGCGACACATTCGATTGGTCGACAATCGTGTCCACCCATTCCCTACCTGCGATCACGCTCGCACATCATCATGGCTCCCTATGGGTATTGCCGCAACGCCGCTCAGACGAGTCACATGAGGTCGCAATTCATTCTGAGAAGAATCCTGACACGCTGATCTCTATCATCGGGAAGCCGAATGCCGAAGTTGTCATCTTCGTCGAAGACGAGTCAGCTTCAGCCCTGATCTCAGCAATACTCTTGAAGGAGAGCAGGACCTTGCGGTCCTCATGTGAGATCTTCTGGGTGAACGGGACAGGGCCACTCGACACGATCAGGAAGACCCTCCCAACAGAAGGGCGCGACGCGCGAATTCATTACTTGTTCTGCTACGACGGCGATGCGCGGGCAACCGGATTTGAACACGCCCCCGAGGATGAGCTCACTACAAGGAAAGAGCGCGAAAGAGATCCTCGCACCATCTTCTTGCCCACGACCTTTGACCCGGATTCATTGCTGATGTCGCTCGCCAATGTGAGGGCTCTGCCGGCGCATCTCGCGCAGCGAACAGCGCGAGACGAAAGCGTAGTTCGGATGATCCTCGATGGTGTTGAAGGGCGCGACCCCCACGACTGGGTGAACGGGTTGGGGGAAGAGTTGGGGCGCCAACTAATCCTTCGTTGCTTGCCGTCACTGTGGCTCGATCACGACAAATCGCCACAGGCACAGGGGCAGGTTGTTGACATTATCAAGCGGGTACGGAAGGCGATGGGATGACTTCGGCATTCCGAGATGTCAGCTGGTAGTGGAACTTGTTTGCTCCGAATCGCGTGGGCGACGGTTGTCGTCGCTAGCACGATCTGGTCTTCCTCCGAACGCCGGTCTTGTCGTCCAGACGGGGGAGGGCGGGCCCTATTTGCCCAAGGGGAGGCGGCCTATTCGCACCTGAGTCCGGTTTCACACGGACGGCGCGGGTCCGTGGTCCGGAGCGCCGGTAGCCTCGGCGCCGGGACGCGATGACGTCCCGGGCCGCTTTACCCAGGGAGCACCATGAACTGGCTGCACGCCATCCTCCTCGGCATCGTCGAGGGCATCACCGAGTTCCTCCCGGTGTCCTCGACCGGACACCTCAACATCGTCGAGAAGCTCCTCGGCTACAACATCGACTCCGTCGGCATGACGGCCTTCACCGCCGTCATCCAGGTCGGCGCGATCATCGCCGCCATCGTCTACTTCTGGTCGGACATCGTTCGCATCGTCACCGCGTGGGTCAAGGGCCTGGGCAACCAGCACGCCCGCAACGACCCGGACTACACCCTCGGCTGGGGCATCATCCTGGGCTCGATCCCGGTGGCCGTCATCGGCCTTGCCTTCAAGGACTTCATCGAGGTCACCTCCCGCTCCCTGTGGGTCATCGCGGGCGCCCTCATCGTCTGGTCGGCCGTCATGTGGTTCGCGGACCGGCGTCAGAACCTCACCAAGGGCATGAAGCAGGTCGGCATCGTCGACGCCCTCGCCATCGGCTGCTTCCAGGCCCTCGCCCCCGTCTTCCCGGGCATCTCGCGCTCCGGCGCGACCATCTCCGCCGGCCTGTTCCGCGGCTTCGACCGCGTGACCGCGACGCGCCTGTCCTTCTACATGGGCATCCCGGCGCTGCTCGCCGCGGGCGCCCTCGAGGCCGTCACGAGCGCGGGCGACATCGCCGACACGGTCGGATGGGGCCCGACGGCGCTCGCGACGGTGGTCTCCGGCGTCGTCGCCTTCGCGACGATCAAGTGGCTGCTCGACTTCGTCTCCTCGAACAAGTTCACGAGCTTCCTCATCTACCGCGTCGCCCTGGGCGTCGTCATCATCGGCCTCGTCGGCTTCGGGGCTGTAGCGGCGTAAGGGCCCGCACCTGCACGCGGGACGGCCGCCGTCGGCACCATCCGACGGCGGCCGTTCCGCGTCCGCGTCAACGGGCCCCGATTCGTGTCGTCGGCCCGTGAGACAGTGCGTCCATGAGGATCCTCCACACCTCCGACTGGCACCTGGGCCGCACCTTCCACGGGCGCGTCCTGGACGAGCCGCAGGCGGCCTTCGCGGACCACCTCGTCGAGCTCGTCGAGGCCGAGTCCGTGGACGCCGTCGTCGTCTCCGGGGACGTCTACGACCGGGCCATCCCGCCGACGGCCTCGGTGAGCCTGCTCGATGACACGCTGGCGCGCCTGTCGGACCGCACACGGGTGGTCCTCACCTCCGGCAACCACGACTCAGCCCAGCGCCTCGCCTTCGGCTCGGGTCTGCTGCGCGAGGGTCTGTCGATCCGGGCGCGGACGGCGCAGGTGGACCGGCCCGTCATCATCCCGGACGCCGACGGCGGCGCCGGCCTGTACGTCTACGCCCTGCCCTACCTGGATCCGGACGGCGCGCGCGAGAGCCTGCCCCCGCTCCTCGCGGCACGGCTCGGGGAGGGCGACGCCGAGGCGCCGGGGCCGCTGGCCCGCTCGCACGAGGCGGTCGTCTCGGGTGCGCTGAGGCTGGTCGCGCACGACCTCGCGGGGCGTCGCAGCGGTGGGGGCGTCCGGGTTCCGGCGCTCGTCATGGCGCACGCCTTCGTCGTGGGCGGGCGCGCGAGCGAGGACTCCGAGCGGGACATCCGCGTCGGCGGCGTCGACTCCGTGCCCGGCGAGGTCTTCTCGACGCTCGGCGGATCCGCGGAGGCGGGGGCCGCCGGCGCTCTGGACTACGCGGCCCTCGGACACCTGCACCGGCCCCAGGAGATCGCGCAGGGCACGACGGACGGGGCCGGCGCGTCCGGCCCGCGCCTCGTCTACTCCGGCAGCCCGCTGCCCTTCTCCTTCTCCGAGGCCGACTCCCCGAAGTCCTCCGTCCTCCTCGACCTCGGGCCCGAGGGCGTCACCTCGCTCGAGCGCGTCCCCACTCCGGCACCGAACCGGGCGGCGACGTTGCGGGGCACGCTCGACGAGCTCCTCGGCCCCCTCGGCGACGGCCACGAGCGGGACTGGGTGCGCGTCGAGCTCACCGGCCCCATGCCGCCGGAGACGATGGCGCGTCTCAAGGAGCGCTTCCCCGACATGCTCGCCTTCTCCTGGTCCCGGCCCGCCGTCGAGCGCGAGCGCGGCGCCGCCCGGGTCACGCGGGCCTCGGACCCCGTCGAGATCACGGAGCGCTTCCTCACGCGCATGCTCGGCCGGGACCCCGACGACGCCGAGCGCGCCGTCATCACCGACGCCTACGACGCCGTCCGCACCGACCAGGAGGCCTCATGAGGCTGCACCGGCTCACCATGACCGGGATCGGCCCCTACGCGGGGACGGAGACGGTCGACTTCGACCGCTTCGCCGAGTCCGGACGCTTCCTCCTCACCGGCCCGACGGGCGCCGGCAAGTCGACCATCATCGACGCCATCGTCTTCGCCCTCTTCGGCTCCGTCGCGGACACGGCCGGGTCCTCCAAGCAGCGCCTGCGCTCGACCCTCGCGGCGCCGAGCGACCCGAGCGAGGTCGAGCTCGTCTTCTCCACCTCCGCGAGCACGTACCGGATCCGCCGCACCCCCGAGTACATGCGGCCCAAGCGCCGCGGCACAGGCCTGACGAAGGAGAACGCCTCGGTGCGCCTCTGGCGCCTCTCGGCGCCGGACGGCGAGGCCCAGGGCGAGCCCCTCACGCGCGTCGACGAGGTCGGGCAGGAGATGAGGCGCGTCGTCGGGCTCAGCCGGGACCAGTTCACGCAGACCGTCGTGCTGCCCCAGGGCCGCTTCGCCCAGTTCCTCCGGGCGAGCTCGGCGGAGCGCCACGAGCTGCTCCGCGACGTCTTCGGCACCGCCGTCTTCGACGCGCTCCAGGAGGAGCTGCGCGAGCGAGGCCGCGTCCTCCGGCGCGGGACCGACGCCGCACGGGAGGCGCTGCGCAGCCGTGCGGAGGTGCTCGCCCCGCTGCTGCCTGAGGAGCCGACCGCCGAGGCTGGAGGTGCGGACGCGACCGGGGCGGGGAGCCTCGACGGCGACGACGCCGACGCGGGCACCACGGGCCCGGGCACCGCGACTCCGGTTGATCCGGGCGCGGATCCCTCCCAGCCGGATCTCTTCTCGTCGCTGGCCGCGGGGCGTCCCGACGCCCCGGAGGAGCACGAGGAGCGTCCCTCCCACGCCGACGGACTGCGGGCGCTCGTCGAGGCCGCCGTGCCGGACGCCGACGCCATCAGCACGGTCGGTCGGGAGGCCGTCGCCCAAGCGGACGCCGACCTCGCCCCCCTCGCGGAGGCGGTCGAGACCGCCCGGGTCGAGCGGGCCGACGCCGCCGGGGCTGTCGAGGCGGCCGTCACCCTCCAGGAACGACTCGACCGCCGTGCGCGCCTCGTCGCCGAGCGCGACGCGCTGGAGGCCTCCGCGAAGGCGGACGCCGCTGACGCCGAGCGCCTCGAGCGGGCGCACCGCGCCGCCTCGGTCACGAGCGCCCTCACCGCGCTGCGGCGAGCTGAGCAGGGCGCGCGCGCCGAGGAGGCGACCGCCCGGCAGTCCCTCGCCGAGGCCGCCGAAGGGGAGCATGACGACGACGCTCTCGCACCGGTCCTCGAGACCGCCCTCGAGGCTCTCGAGGTGACCGCCGGTGACCGCCCCGACGGCGCGACCGACGGGCTCGAGGCTGCCTCGGCCGCCCTGGCGCACGCTGCGGACGAGGCCCGCTCCTCCTCCGGGGCCCTGCGGCCCCTCGCCGAGCTCGAGGCCGGGCTCACCACCCGCGCCACCGAGCTGGAGCGGGGCCGCGCGGAGCTCGCGGGACGCGAGGAGGCGCTCAGCTCGAACCGTGAGGCGCTCGAGGCGCGTCCCGCGCGGCAGAACGCCCTCGAGTCCCGTCTCCAGGCCGCGCGCACGGCCGCAGCCGGGCTCGACGGCCTCCACCTCGCACGCACCGCCGCCGAGGAGCGCCTGGGCCAGGCGCGCACCGCCGCCGCCCTCGAGGCCGCCCTCGGCGAGGCCGTCACCGCCGTCGAGCGCGCCCGGGACGCCGCGAGCAGCGCCGCGTCCACCGTCGCCGAGCGCCGCGGCGCCTGGATCGCGGCCACCGCCGCGTCCATCGTCGGCGAGCTCGAGGAGGGGGTGCCCTGCCCGGTCTGCGGCTCCACCGAGCACCCCGCGCCCGCGAGTCCCGAGCCCGGCACCGTCACCCGCAAGCAGGTCGAGGCCGCCGAGAAGGCCCAGAGGACCGCCGACGACGCGCTCGCCTCCGCCGCCTCCGAGCACGCCCGGATCACCCGGGACCTGGAGACTGCCCGGGCCGCCGCCGGGGAGGCGAGCCTCGAGGAGCTCCAGGGCGCGCTGGCCGAGGCCGCCGACCGGCTCACCGCCTCGGCGACGACCGCCGCCGAGGAGCCCGCACTCGCCGAGGCGCTCGAGGGCTTCACCGCCCGGACCGCCGAGCTGCGCGCGGCGCTCGACGCCGAGTCCGCCGCCCTCGCGGCCGCCCGCAGCCGCGCCGAGGCCGCGGAGGAGCAGCTCCAGGCGGACCGATCGCGCTGCGGGGCCGCACGCGGGGACCATCCCGACGTCGCCGGTCGGATGCGCGCTCTCACTGCCCGCGCCGCGAAGGACGACGCCGGGGCCACTGCCCTCAGCCGGGTCCTCGCCGCCTGGGCGGCTGCGGGCACCGCCGCCGAGGACCTGCGCACCGCCCTCACCACCGCCGGTTTCGAGACGGCGGAGGCGGCCTCCGCCGCCGCACTCCCGCCCGCGGAACTGCGCCTCCTTGAGGAGGCTGTCGCCTCGGTGCGCGCCCGTCGGGAGCGCGTCGAGCACGGGCTCACCCGCGACGAGTCCCTCGCCTCCCTCACGGGCGAGGAGGTCGCCGACGTCGACGGCGCCCGTGCCCGCCTGGCGTCGGCCGACGCCAGGCAGACGGCCGCCGTCGAGGCCCTCGAGCGCGCCCGGGCGGCCCGGGCCCGTCTCGCGGACGCCGCGCACGCCGTCGAGTCCTCGGCCTGCGCGCTGGAGGAGGCGGTCGCCGGCGCGGCCGCCCTGGCGCAGGTCGTCGAGGCGGTCTCCGGCCAGAACCCGGAGTCGACGCCGCTCGCCACGTGGGTGCTCCTGGAGCGCTTCAACGACGTCCTCGTCTTCGCGAACAACCGGCTGGCGCAGATGTCCGCGGGACGCTACGAGCTCGTCCGCGTCGACGACGAGTCCGGGTCGGCCGGGCGGCGCGACAAGGGCCTCGGGCTCGGCGTCGTCGACCGCTTCGCCGGCGACGGGACGGGCGTGCGCGACCCCAGGACGCTGTCCGGCGGCGAGACCTTCTACGTCTCCCTCGCGCTCGCGCTGGCCCTCGCAGACGTCGTCTCCGCGGAGGCCGGCGGCGTGCAGATGGAGACCCTCTTCGTCGACGAGGGCTTCGGCTCCCTCGACCCGGAGACCCTGCAGATGGTCCTCAGCGAGCTCTCGCGTCTCCAGGAGGGCGGGCGCACCGTCGGGATCGTGAGTCACGTCGAGGAGCTGCGCCGTCAGGTCCTCGACCGCATCGAGGTCACGAGGACGGACAACGGCTCCACGCTGCGCGTCGTCGCGCCCTGAGCCGCGGCCGCGGTGGCCGGCGCTCAGGGCCGTCGGCGCGCCACGCCCGCGTGCGCGCCAGGAGCCGGGCACGGCGGTCGGGCGTCACGGGCCCCAGGGTCCGGGCCCGGCGAGCGGCCGCTCAGCGCAGCTCGGCGGCGAGGGCGGCGCGCTCGGTCACGTCGTACCAGAGGAGGTCCGCGTCCGCGGCCCGCTCGAAAGCCTCCTCATCACCCGTCCGGGCGGCGCGCACGTCGGCCTCGGCCCCGGCCTCGTCGACGAGGACGGCGGCGACGTCATCCCAGCCCACGGGCTCGGCGACCTCGACCGTGCCGGGGAGGACGTCCTCCCCCGCAGGCACCTCCCTCACGACGTCGGCGGGGACGTCCGCGGCGATGACGACACGGCGGTCGGGCTCGTCGGCGCTGCCCGACTCGGCGAGGAGCACGAGCGAGGAGTCGGCGGCGCACAGGCTCGCCGAGACCTCGAGGCCCTCCTCGTCCTCCTCGGGGAGGACGGCTGCGAGTGCCTTCGTGACGGCGTGCGCGCGGCGCGCGGACACGGCGTCGGCGGCGAGGTCGGAGGCGGCGGCGGGCAGGTAGATGCGCATGGGGCCAGTCTGCCGCACCCCGCCCGCGAATCGGGCGAGCGCTCCGCGACTCAGGCCGGAGCACCTGCGGCGGCTTCGGGGACGTCGGTCGTCTGAGCCCGCTCTCGCCGTCCCAGGTCGCGCAGTCTCTGCCGAAGTCCTCCCCTCGCCCTGGCGGCCGCGCGCACGGCGCCCGCAGCAGGATCCACACGGTCGACGAGTACCGCGAGGGCCCGTCCCAGGTCCGTGCCCGGTGCGCCCTCGAGGACGCTCGTCCCCTCGAGCAGGCAGCGGTCGGCGGCGGCCGGGTCGTCCGGCAGCACGATGACGTCATTGAGCCCGCCGAAGCGCTCGAGCGTGTCGCGCACGGCGTGCTCCGGCGAGGGGCCCGCCACGGAGGACCGCACCCGGTTGACGACGACCTCGACGCGCCCGGCGGGCCGGTGGTCCTCGTCCGTGTCGCCGAGGAGCTGGAGGAGGCGCCGCACCCCGACCGGGTCGCCGCTGCCGACGACCACGACGACGTCGGCCGCCCGCACGAGGTCCGCGACGACGGCGCCCCGCCCCGGCTCGAGCGTGAAGTCGTCGACCTCGTCGTCCACGGCGCCCCCGGCGACGTCCACGACCGTCCAGGCCGCCGCACCGCGCGCCCGCTCCCAGACCTCCCTCATCGCGACCGGCGGCAGCTCGCGCCAGCGGCCGGCGCGGCCG
Source organism: Actinomyces radicidentis (assembly GCF_001553565.1). Classification (NCBI taxonomy): domain Bacteria; kingdom Bacillati; phylum Actinomycetota; class Actinomycetes; order Actinomycetales; family Actinomycetaceae; genus Actinomyces; species Actinomyces radicidentis. The sequence goes on from NZ_CP014228.1 coordinate 337,820, forward strand.
AGGCCGGAGAGGAGGTCGACGCCGTCGGAGACCGGGATGGCGAGACGGGCGAGGGCCTCGTCGTCGAGGCGGCCGTGCGTCGCCAGGCGCGCGGCGCTCGCGAGCCCGGAGGAGTCGTCGGGCAGACCGAGGACCTGGACGAGTCCGGGCGCCTCGAGGTCCGCGTCGACGAGCAGGCTCCCGCCCGCGCGCGCGAGGCCGTGAGCGAGGGAGGCGGCGACCGTCGTGCGGCCGGGGGCCCCGTGCGGGCCCCACACGGCCAGCAGCCGACCGTCCGCGGGCCCCGCCGCGTCCGGCGCGTCGGACCGGTCGTCGCAGGCGGGCGCAGCCGCCGTGCTCGAGCCGGGGCCGTCCGGGTCCTCGGGCGCCGTGGCCCCGTCCGCCGTGCCGGAGGCGGCGCCAGCGGCATCGAGGCGGGCCCACTCGTCGTCGATGGCGTCGCCGGTCCCGTCGGCCCCGCCTCCCCGCGGGGCGTCCGGCCGTTCCGGTCCTGGTCCGGCGGGACGCGACTCGGCGCCATCGGGGCCGGGAGCGTCGCCGCGGGGCTCGCGGGACTCGTCCTGCGTCCCCCGGACGAGCCCCTGGAGGCGCGCCCGGACGGCGTCGACGGGGGCGTCGTCGCCGAGGACCGGCCAGCCGGCGCTCGTCCAGCGCTCCCGCTCGCCGTCGGGCGCGAGCAGGACGCCGCGGAGCCCGGCCCGCTCGAGCCGCTCCAGCACGGTGCGGTCGACGTCGTCGAGCCGGGTGTCCAGGACGACGAGGTCCGCCAGCCCCGCCATGCCGGCGCTCAGGAGCTCAGGGAGGTCGCCGCAGCGGCGGACGACCTGGAGGCCGGTGCCGGCGGCATCGAGGCAACGGACGAGCGGGGCGTCGTCGCCGGTGAGGGCCAGGAGGACGCCGACGGGGCCGGCGGACTCCATCACGCGCCCTCCCCGGTCGGAACGAGGACGAGTGAGCCCTCGGAGGCGACGGCGGTGAGGACCTGGGAGACGCGGGACCTGGGGACGAGCACCTCGACAGAGGTCGTGCGGGCGCCGACGAGGTCGTTTCCGGCCTCGCCCACGCGGGCGACGACGAGCTGCTCGGCGACGAGGGAGGCGTCGGTCTCCCCCGTCTTCGCGGTGATGGAGGCCGAGGGCAGCGTCCACAGGTCGACGACGTCGCCGGTGCCGGTGCCCTCGGGCAGACCCGAGGCGATGTCGAGGACGACGGAGCGGGTGTCCGCGGTCGACTCGGTTGAGACGGCGGCCTGCGGAAGGAGCTCGCCGGCCTTCATGGAGCGGGTGGCGACGGCGCCGTCGGGGAGCTCGTCCGCGGTAACGTAGTCGCCGGTGCCCGGGTGCGAGGAGACGAGGGTGAGGACGCCGTCGGCGGTGAGCGAGTCGCCCGGGGCCACGTCGGCCGTGAGGGCGTAGAGGTCCTGCGTGTCGGCGGCGGCGTCGACGGCCCACGCACCGACGGCGACGGAGGCGCCGATGAGGACGAGGCCGCCGGCGAGGCGCGGGTCGCGCCAGCGGGAGCGGCGGGTGCGGCTGGGTGCGGGTCGGTCGGCGGCGGCGCGGCTTCGGAGTCGGGAGGTCGGGGGCATGGGATCTTCCTTGATCGGGTGGCCGTCCCGGGGTGAGGACGGCTTCGTCATGTTTCACACCCGGTGATGATGCTTGGGGTGGTACCGGGCGGGATGAGGTGAGATCATCGTGGCATGAGCGAGAAGTTCCTGACCATCGCGGAGGTCGCAGAGAACCTGCAACTGTCCGCACAAGCCGTGCGGGCCCTCATCCTGTCCGGCGACCTCCCCGCCATCCAGGTCGGGGCGCGGCACCTGTGGCGCGTCCCGGAGTCGGCCTTCGACGGCTACGTCGAGCGCCAGCTCGAGGCCACGCGCGCCATGGTGGCCGCGGGGCAGCGCTCCACGCAGGAGTGACCCCGGCCGTGCGGTCAGCGCGACCGCACGGCCTCCACCACCCCCAGAGCGACGCTCACCGCCCCCTGAACCGCCCCCGCTGCGGACCGCACCCCCTCGGGCGCACCGTCGACGACGACGTCGACGTGGTCGCGCCCCACCCGCACGATCCGTCCGGTGAGCTCGGAGCCGACGAGCAGCACGCGCACGCGGGCACCTGAGCGCGCGAGCCCGCGCAGGGCGTCAGCGAGACCGGCCCGCTGGCGCGTCCGCCCGACCGGCGCCGGCCCGGGCAGCGGACCTGCGGCGGCCACGGCGCCGAGGGGAACGAGCGCCTGGAGGCCGTCCCCCTCCTCGAGCAGGAGGACGTCCTCGCTGACCCGCAGGAGCCGCCCGGCCAGCGTGCGACCGCCACGGGTCCCGATCCTCACTGTCCGTCCGACGGCGCCGCGGAGGCGGTCCACGAGCAGCACCTGACCGCGCTCCGCCTCGGCGAGGTCGGCGCTCTGGGCGGCGATGTCGGCGCGACGGTCGGCGTCGAAGCGGCTCTCGAGGTCGGCGAGGAGCTCGTTCCAGTCCATGCGACCAGCCCATCACACGGACGGGTGACCGGACCCGCAGGGAGCCGCGACGCGGTTCCGCAAGGCCGCACAGCGAACCCATACCCTCTTGACGGCATCGACACATGTCTCCGATTATCAAATCACCTCAAACATCATCGATGATGGTCGGAGACTCCATGCGCACCTCGGTCACGCTTCTCGGCGTCGGCACCGCCTCCCCCCTCCTCGCCCTCGCCCTCGGCGCCGTCGCGAGGGACGCCGCCCTCCGCCTGGCCGCCCTGCCCACGGCCGCGTGGGGCCCGGACCAGCTCGGCACCTGCGTCCTCGCCGTCGCCGCGGGAGCCGGTGCGCTCGGCGCCCTGTGGCACGTCGGTTCCGTCCTCCTCGCCCTCGTGGCGCTCGCTCCCGGCGAGCGGTGGGCCCCGCGGAGGACGACCGGCGGGCGCCGCCTCGCGCTCGCCCTCCTCGAGAGGTGGGGAGCACCGGTGGTCCGCCGCGCCGTCATCGGCTCGGTCCTCGCAGGACTCCTCCTGCCCGCCGGCGCGACGGCCGCGAGCGCGGCGACCACGCCGGCGCCCGATGACCTCGGCTGGGCGCCCTCGACGAGCGCTCCGGCCTCACCGTCCCCGACCGACGCGACGACGGAGCCGACGTCCGCGCCGCAGTCCCCCACAGCGCCGAGCACCGCCTCGAGGAACGGCAGCACCGACGACGCCTCCGACGGCGAGGGCCGGCCCGCACCGACCGCGGAGCCGGAGGAGTCCAGCGCGGGGGCGCCGGAGTCCATCCCCGGCTCCGACGGACGGACCGTCCGAGCAGGCGAGTCCCTGTGGTCCATCACCGCCGACCTCCTGGGGACGACAGCGACCGACGGCGACGTGGCCGGGGCCTGGCCCGAGCTCTACCGGGCGAACGCGGAGCGCATCGGCGACGACCCCGGCCTCATCCGACCCGGCACCGAGCTCGTCCTCCCCTCCGTCCTCACCACCGCGAGTCCTGCGCAGCCGAGCTGACGCGGCATCACCCACTCACCCGTCCATCCGCCCCTCCGCACCCCAGGGAGTCACCATGAGCGCCCTCCTCCTTCCCCCGGAGCCCGACGACCGCCCTCCCCTCACCGCCGTTCCGGCCACCGGAACCACCACGGACCGCCGTCGCACGCGCAGCGCCTCCGGCCCCACGCCCTCCGGACGCAGCACCCCCTCCGTGCACCGCACGACCCCTGCCGGACGCCCCCGTCCACGGACCGCCCTCGCGGGGCCGGAACGTCGGGGCTGGGACCCGCTGCGCTTCCAGCCCGCTCTGGCGAGTGACGCCGTCCCCGAGGAGGGGCCTGCGGCCAGGCGGCGGAGGGGCGGCCTGAGCCCGGCGGTCGGCCGCGGCGGGGCCGATGCGCAGGTCACCCGGGCTCGCACCTCCCCCGGTGCCCCGAGGGGGCGGGTCACGCCCGCGTCCGCGGCGGCACGAGCCGGCGCGCGGACGCCCGGGACGGCGCCCCCGACGGCGCCGCGCCGTGAGGCGGGCACGCTCGTGTGCGCGTCCGCCGAGGCGCTCCTCGGGCTGCGCCCCGCCGAGCAGCTGGCCCGGTGGACGACGCCCGAGCTCTTCGACGCCCTCGTGCGGCGCGCGGGCCTGGCGCGGCGCATCCTCGGCAACGGCCCTCGCGCGCACCCCGTCGTGCGCTCGGTCCACCTCGAGGCCACTGCCTCGGGCGCCTGCGAGGCCGCGGTCGTGCTCCACGACGGCGAACGGGCGCGCGCCGCGGCGGCACGGCTCATCGTGAGGCGGGGCCGCTGGGTCCTCGATCGTCTGGAGATCGCCTGACCCACCCCGGCGTCGTACCCCGGCTCGTGCTACCCCTCACGGCAACCGGCCTACCGTCGCCCCGCCCCACGACGACGCCGCCGCCCGCCCCCTGGAGGGGCCGGGCGGCGACGTCGTCGTGCTGAGCGGGTGCGGGCCGCTCGCTCAGCGGCGCTTCTTCGCCTTCTTCTTGGCGGCGCGGCGCTCGGCGCGGTTGGCGCCCTCGGCGGCCCCGCCGTCGTCGGAGGACGCGTCGGGCGAGCCGGCGCCAGAGGCGTCGCCCGCGGAGACGGTGCTCGAGCCGTCCTCGTCGGGGGCGGAGTAGGTGACGCGCTCGTTCATCGCCTCCTGGCCGGTGGAGCCGAGCACGGTCCCGCCCTGCTTAGCGCGCCCGAGGCCGAGGCGCCCGGAGGCGTCCGCGGCGGCGACCGTCGCAGCGGCCTGGGCGGTGCCGTCGGCCTCCGCGCGGGCGGCGGCCTCGTCGAAGCGCTGGGCGTTGGCGAAGACCTGCTCGACGGTCTCCTCGCGGATCCCCTCCATCATCGCCTTGAACATGTGGGCGCCCTCGTTGCCGTACTCGACGAGCGGGTCCCTCTGGGCCATGGCGCGCAGGCCGATGCCCTCCTTGAGGTAGTCCATCTCGTAGAGGTGCTCGCGCCAGCGCTTGTCGACGACGGCGAGGAGCACGCGGCGCTCGAGGGTGCGCATGGGCTCGGTGCCGAGCTGGGCGCGGGCGAGCGGGTTCGCGTCGATGCGGGTCTCGGCGTCCTCGTAGGCGACGGCGGCGTCGTCGGTGAGCTCGGAGGCGAGGCGGTCGGAGGTGAGGTTGTCGCGGCCACCGACGGCCTCGATGAGCTCGTCCTGCGTGAGGGAGACCGGGTAGACGTGGCCGAGGTCGTCCCACAGGGCGTCGAGGTCCCACTCGTCGGGGCGGCCCTCGGCGGTGCGCGCGGCGACGATCGTCTCGATGGTCTGGGCCCGGAAGGCGCCGACCTGCGGCTCGAGGTCCTCGCCGTCCAGGACGCGACGGCGCTCAGAGTAGACCTTCTCGCGCTGCTCGGTCATGACGTCGTCGTACTTGAGGACGTTCTTGCGGATCTCGTAGTTGCGGGACTCGACCTGGCGCTGCGCGGAGGCGATGGCGCGGGTGACCATCTTCGACTCGAGCGGGACGTCGTCGGGGTAGGCGCCCGAGGACATGATGCGCTGGGCGGCGCCGGAGGCGAACATGCGCATGAGGTCGTCCTCCATGGACAGGTAGAAGCGGGACTCGCCCGGGTCTCCCTGTCGGCCGGAGCGGCCGCGCAGCTGGTTGTCGATGCGGCGGGACTCGTGGCGCTCGGTGCCGAGCACGTAGAGGCCGCCGAGCTCGACGACCTCGTCGTGCTCCGCCTTGCAGGCCTCCTTGGCGGCCTTGAGGGCGGCCGGCCAGGCCTTCTCGTAGGCCTCCGAGTCCTCCTCGGGGTCGAGCCCCTTCTCCTTGAGAGCGGTGACGGCGATGTGCTCGGCGTTGCCGCCGAGCATGATGTCGGTGCCTCGTCCGGCCATGTTGGTGGCGACGGTGACGGCGCCCTTCCGACCGGCCATGGCGACGACGGCGGCCTCGCGCGCGTGCTGCTTGGCGTTGAGGACCTCGTGCGGGATCCTCCGCTCGGTGAGCATGCGGGAGAGCTGCTCGGACTTCTCGACGCTGGTGGTGCCGACGAGGACCGGCTGGCCGGCCTCGTGGCGCTCCTCGATGTCGTCGACGACGGCGGTCAGCTTGGCCGCGACGTTGGTGTAGACGAGGTCCGGCTGGTCCTTGCGGATCATCGGCTTGTTCGTGGGGATCGGGACGACGCCGATCTTGTAGGTGCCGGCGAACTCGGCGGCCTCGGTCTCCGCGGTACCGGTCATGCCGGAGCGGGAGCCCTCGGGGTAGAGGCGGAAGTAGTTCTGGAGGGTGATCGTGGCGAGCGTCTGGTTCTCCGCCTTGATCTCGACGCGCTCCTTGGCCTCGATGGCCTGGTGCATGCCCTCGTTGTAGCGGCGGCCGGGCAGGACGCGGCCGGTATGCTCGTCGACGATGAGGACCTCGCCCTCGCGGACAATGTAGTCCTTGTCGAGGTGGAAGAGCTCCTTGGCGCGGATGGCGTTGTTGAGGAAGCCGATGAGCGGGGTGTTCTCGGACTCGTAGAGGTTGTCGATGCCGAGGTAGTCCTCGACGCGCTCGATGCCGGAGGCGGTGATGCCGACGGTGCGCTTCTTCTCGTCGACCTCGTAGTCCTTCTCCGGGGTCAGGCGCGTCGCGATCTTGGCGAACTCCTGGTACCACTTGTTGACGTCGCCGCTGGCGGGGCCGGAGATGATGAGCGGCGTGCGGGCCTCGTCGATGAGGATGGAGTCGACCTCGTCGACGATGACGAAGGCGTGGCCGCGCTGGACGAGGTCCTCGGGGCGCTGCGCCATGTTGTCGCGCAGGTAGTCGAAGCCGAACTCGTTGTTCGTGCCGTAGGTGATGTCGCAGGCGTACTGGGCGCGTCGCTCGGCCGGGGTCTGGCCGGTGAGGATGCACCCGGTGGTGAGGCCGAGGAACCGGTGGACGCGGCCCATGAGGTCGGACTGGTACTCGGCGAGGTAGTCGTTGACGGTGACGACGTGGACGCCCTCGCCGGTCAGGGCCCGCAGGTAGGAGGGCATGGTGGCGACGAGGGTCTTGCCCTCACCGGTCTTCATCTCGGCGATGTTGCCGAGGTGGAGGGCGGCACCGCCCATGATCTGCACGTGGTAGGGCCGCATGCCCAGGACGCGGTCGGCGGCCTCGGAGACGGCGGCGAAGGCCTCGGGGAGGAGCTGGTCGAGGGTCTCACCCTCGGTGTAGCGCTCCTTGAGCTCGTCGGTGACCTCGCGGAGCTCCTCGTCGGTCATCTCGCTGTAGGCGTCGGCGAGCGCCTCGACCTGGGTGGCGAGGGCGTCGAGCCGCTTGACGGTGCGGCCCTCACCGATGCGAAGGATCCGGTCGACGATCGACACGCTGGCTTCTCCCTTGGTTCGCGGGGGCGGGCCGTGTGGCCCCGGCCGCGGTGGCGGCTCACGCGCCGAGGGGCGCGGCCCGGCGCCCGGTCACCCGGGCGCCGTCGCCGCAATCGTAGTGGACGGCCCCGAACCTCCCGCATGATCTCGCTCATCGCGAGCGTCACCGGATGGTTGCGGAGCGGCGTCGGACGCCGGGCTCCCCAGGCGCCCGCCGTGGGACCCTCCTCCCCCGCCCCGCGGCACGGCCGGGCACGAGCCCTCGCCGACGGCGCAGCATCGTCGCGTGCCTCCCGACCAGCTGCTGAGCGCCGTCGCTCGTCTCGTCCTGCCCGCCTCCTGCGCCGGCTGCGGACGCTGGGAGACGACGCTGTGCGAGGACTGCGCCGCGCTCCTGACGGGCCCGCTCGAGAGGGTCGAGCACGTGCGCGCCGTGGAGGACCTCGAGGTCGCGGCCCCGGCGCGCTACTCCGGCCCCGTCCGGCCGATCGTCCTCGGCTGGAAGAACGGGGCGCGGGAGGACCTCGACGCCGTCGTCGCCGAGGCAGGGCGACGCGCGGGCGCGGCGTGGGCGCAGGACCGCCTGCTCGCGCCCGACGGCGGAGCCCGCCCCGCCTCCGGCGACCGTCCCGCCGGCACCGCCGTCGGCTCGCCGGGCGGTCCGCTCCTGGTCGTCCCGGCACCGTCGGGCGTGGGGCGTCGGCTCCGCGGGCGCCTCGTCGTCGCACGGCTCGCCGATGACGTCGCCCGGGGCGTCGCGGAGGCCCTGCGCGGCAGCGCGGCGGGCCGCGCGACCGGCCCCGGTGACAGCGCGGCGACCGGTGCGGGGCCGGAGGGCCAGCGTCCTCGGGCGACGCTCCCCACGGCCGTGCTGTCGGCCGACGTCCTGCGGCGGGACCGGCGCCGGGCGAGCACGCACCAGGCCGGGCTCTCCGCCCGCGGCAGGCGCAGCAACCGCGCCCGCGAGCCCCGGGTCCTGGCCGACGTCGCGGGCGCCCGGGTCCTGCTCGTCGACGACGTCGTCACGACCGGGGCGACGCTCGGGGCGTGCGCGCGGGCGCTGCGGGCCGTGGGCGCCGAGGTGCTCGGAGCCCTCGTCCTGGCGGCCGCGCCGCCGCCGACCACGGCCCACCCGAGGGTCCCCGGCGGCGGCGTCCGGCGCCCCGCGCCCGGCGCCGAGGGCGCCCCGGCCGGCGCGCCCGGGACCGATGAGCACCGATGAGCACGGCGTCGTGCCGGCCGTCCCCGAGCACTCCGTCGCCGCCCCCTCAGCCGCTGGCGAACCGGCCCCGCGTGAGCCCGCGACGGCGTCCACGGAGGTCGGACGAGTGGTGTAAGTTATGTGGCACATCGCACACGAGGTCGTCCCCGGTCCACCGACGTCAGCGTCGACGCCGGACCGGGGACGCGGATCCAGGAGGTGGTCGAGGACTCTCCAGAACCCGTCGTGAGGTGCGGCGGGCGCTCTTCGGACCGATCCCCCGAGGGGATCCCCAGAACCCGGAAAGAGGTTCCACCATGGACATCACCGTCGTCGGCCGTAACGCTGAGGTCAGCTCGCGTCTGCGGGACTACGTTGAGGAGAAGGCCGTCAAGGTCGAGCAGTTCGACCCGCGCGTCCAGCGCGTCGAGGTCGAGGTCACCCACGAGCGCAACCCGCGGCAGGCGGACACCGCCGAGCGCTGCGAGATCACCGTGATCTCCAAGGGCCCGGTCATCCGCGCCGAGGCCAGCTCCTCCGACCGCTTCGCCGCCTTCGACATCGCCATGGGCAAGCTCACCGAGCGCCTCCGCCGCGCCCGGGACCGCAAGAAGGACCACCGCCGCTACGCGGTCGAGGCCTCCGGCGTGCTCGAGGGCGCGTCGACGCTCGAGGAGCCGGTCGTCCCGGACACGGACGACGCCCCCATCGAGGACCAGCCCAAGGCCCCCACGGAGCACGGCGTCGCCGTCGAGTCGCAGCTCGGCGACTCCCCGGTCCTCGTGCGACAGAAGCTGCACGAGGCGACCCCGATGACCGTCGACGAGGCGCTCTACCAGATGGAGCTCGTGGGCCACCCCTTCTACCTCTTCATCGAGAAGTCCACGAAGCAGCCCTGCGCGGTCTACCACCGCCGCGGGTGGACCTACGGCGTCATCCGCCTCGACGCCCAGGTCCTCTGAGAGAACCGCTCACCACCACTGCGCGCGGGTGCGCCCCGTCGTCCTCCGGGACGGCGGGGCGCACCCGCGTCCGCCGCCGGTGCGCGGGCCGTCGAGGGGCGTCCCGTCCGACGCCGTCGAGGGCGCCGGCCCCGCCCCCCAGGGGCCGGCCGCGGCGAGCGACCGGCCTCGACCGGCGTCAGACGAGCGGGTAGGAGACGTCGGTGACGTCCGTGGACACGACGCGCCAGGTCGCGCCGACGCGCTGCCAGACCTGGTGGGAGTCGTCGACGAGCAGGACGGTTCCGTCCGTGCGGTTGGCGACGATGCTCGCAGCCCCCTGGGCTCCCGGGCTGGCCGAGAGCGTGCCCGGCGCCTGGACCCGCCGGACGACCGGCGCGTCGTCTCCGTCGGAGGGCTCGGCCAGGAGGCACAGGTCCGTCGTGTCGAACCAGGCGAGGCCCGCGCGGGCCCCGCTTCCGGGGAGGAGCCGCACCGCCTCGCCGAGCCCGGTGGGGGCGCCGTCCTCGTCGCGGATGACCGCCGCGAGGGTGATGGTCGCGCCGGACGTGCGCACGAGGAGGCGCTCGGACTCCGCGGAGAGGTCGATCGCCTCGATCCCGTCGGTGAGCCAGTCGGCGGAGACCTCGGCGCGCAGACCCTGGGCGTTGACGACCGTGAGCGCTCCGGCCGAGGCGGTCCAGACCCACCCGTGGCGATCGACGACGGGCGGCAGCATGACGATCTTCGAGGGGTCGTCGGTGTCCGCGGACAGGACGGCCGTCGCGGCCCGCTCCCCGGCGCCGACGCGCAGGAGGCTAGCGCCGGACAGGACGTAGACGGCGCCGTCGACGCCGAGGGCCGGGTAGCGGGCCTCCTTCGTGCCGAGGACGTCGGAGGTGACGAGGGTCGTGCGGGTCGAGGAGGCGCCGCGCACGACGTTCCCGCCGCTCATCCCGACGAGCGCCCCGGGTGAGGCGCCGGGCTCGGGCAGGTCGGCCGCCTCGCCGAGGTCGTCCGAGCCGGTGCTCGCGGTGACGGAGTCGATACCGTCGACCTGCGTGAGGGTCGCGCTCAGCTGCGCGACGAGGAGCGCCCGCTGCGCGGTGGTGAGGCGCTCGGCCTCCTCCGAGAGGCTCACCTGGGCGGTGCCGCCGCCGGTGACGACGCCGTCGTCGACGAGGGCGAGTCCCTTGGGGACGGCGGTGGTGACGGCGGGCGCGAGCCAGGACGCGGGACCGCCGAGGAGCGCCGTGACGAGGCCCTTCTCGCCGTCGCGCCGCGGGAGGAAGCGCAGGTCGGGGACGAGCCGCCGGCGGTCGCGGGTGAGGAAGTAGACCGGGCGGGCGATGAAGTTGTCGGCGAGGGCCGAGGAGGGCAGGAGGATCCCGCCGGGCAGGTCGACGATGCGCCACTCGCCCGCGGCGTTCGTGGCGAGGGAGTACGCGGCGTCGAGGGTGGTGCCGTCGACCTGGGTGAGGACGCCGGTGGAGCCCAGCGAGGCGGTCTGCTCGGTCGAGACCTGGACGGAGCCGTCGTCGGCGACCTCGAGGACGCGCGCCTTGGAGCCCTGGTAGACCCGGACGACGCCGAGCGGCTCCCAGCTCGTCCGCACGGGCCCGAGGAGGAAGCTGCGGGCGGTCGCGAAGTCGTCCGAGAAGCCGGCCTCGCAGGCGCGGAGGAATCCGGAGACGATCTGCTCGACGGTGGCGCCGTCGGCGGGCCCCGCGGCTGTCTGGACGAGGCCGGAGTCGTCCTTGGTGACGGCGTCGGAGCGCGTGACGCCGCCGGAGCGCGGCAGGGAGGCGCAGCCGGCGAGCGCTCCGGCGGCGGCGCTCCAGCCGAGGACCGCGAGGGCCCGGCGGCGGGTGACGGGCGCGGCGGGAGGGGCAGGACGGGTGCGGCGGGTCATCGGGCTCCTCCCTTCGGGGCGTCGGGGGTGCGCGCGGAGGGGGCGTCGCCGGGGACGCGCACGGTGACGCGCCGACCGGCGGCGGGCGGCGGGACCGGGCGCGCGCCGCCGCGCGGCTCCGCGGCGAGGTCCGGCGTCGGGGCGGTCGGAGCCGTCGGGGTCTCGTCGTCCTCGTCGTCGTGGTGGACGCCCTCGGCGCGGCGGGAGACCGGGACCGGGCCGATGGCGGAGCTCGGCGCCGGCGCGGCCGGGTCGCGCCGCGAGGTTGACCTCGACACGACGGGGGCGTCGTCGGGGACGGCGCCGAGCGGCCAGGCTCCCGTGAGGACGCCAGGGGTCCCGTCGGGTCCGAGGCTGCGGGGCAGGACCATGAGGAAGGCGGAGCCGTCGCCGGGCCAGCCCCAGTTCTCGAGGGTGCCGCCGTGGAGGTGGGCGTCCTCGAGGGAGATCGACAGGCCGAGGCCCGTGCCGCCCAGGGTGCGCTTGCGGGAGGGGTCGGCCCGGTAGAAGCGGTCGAAGACCTTGCCCAGGACGTCCGGGCTCATGCCGACGCCGTGGTCGCGCACCCTCACGGCCACGATCGTGTCCGTGCCGGCCAGGGTGACGTCGATCCGCGGCGGCTCGCCCTCCTTGGCGTGGTCGAGGGCGTTGGTGACGAAGTTGCGGACGATGCGCTCGACGCGCACGGCGTCCATCTCGGCGATGAGCGGCTCGGGGGCGGGTGCGATGGTGACGACGGCGCTGCGCTCCTCGATCTGGACGCCGAGGTCCCCGACGACCCGCTCGACGACGGCGCGCAGGTCGGTCTCCTCGACGGAGAGCTGGACGCGGCCGGAGTCGATGCGGGAGATGGCGAGGAGGTCCTCGAGCATGCGGGTGAAGCGGTCGACCTGGTCCTGGAGGATCTCGATGGAGCGGACCGCGAAGGGGTCGTTGATCTCGTCGCGCGCGTCCATGATCTGCTCGCTCGCGAGCCGGATCGAGGACAGGGGCGTGCGCAGCTCGTGGGAGACGTCGGAGACGAAGAGGCGCTGGAGCTCGGAGAGGTTCTCGAGGCGCTTGATCTGGGACTCCAGGGCGTCGGCCATGTCGTTGAAGGAGCGGGCCAGGGCGGCGAGCTCGTCCTCGCCGGCGACCGCGAGGCGCTCGGACAGGAGGCCGGACGCGAGGCGCTGGGCGGCGAGCGAGGTCCTCCGCACGGGGATGAGGACGCGCCAGGTCAGGCCCCAGACCCCGAGGATGAGGATGAGGAGGAAGCCGACGCCCGCCAGCTCGATGGCGCGGGCGGCGGTCGAGATGAGGCGCTGCTCGGGCTCGAGGGAGTAGACGAGGTAGAGGTCGTAGTCGCCGGCCACGGGCAGGCTCGCGCGTGACCCGACGATGATCCCGGGGGCGGTGCCGTCACCTGAGGCGGCCGGCACGGAGACGGACTGCCAGAACTGGGCGCCCGTGTCCCCCTTGACGGCCGCGTCGTCGACGGCCTTCTCGAGCTCGGGGGTGACGAGGGAGGACAGGCGGGTGTCCGTGGCGAGGTCGTTGATGGCGGCGGAGGAGGCGTCCGAGCCGCTGCGGAGCATGACGACGCCGACGCCGCCGGTCCCGGAGGAGGAGCCCTTGATGCGTGACACCTCATACTGGACGGCGGCCGCGGCCTCGTCAGCAGTGGTGACGGTGGTGTCGTCGAACTCGGCCTGGACGGTGGCGACGCGCTGGCGGGCGTCGGCGAGCACGGCGTCGCGCCGGTCGTTGAAGACGTCGTCGCGCACGCGGCTCGTGACACCGGTGAGGAGGAGCGCGATGAGGACGATGCCCGCCGCGGTGGCGAGCAGCGCCATGCGGGTCGAGAGGCTGCGGCGCACGGCGAGCACGAGGCGGCGCAGCCGCGGGGGCAGCCACCGGGGCAGAGGGCGCCGCGTCGGGGCGCCCGGGGAGCTCGTCACTGGTTCATCATCCCGCGTCGGGGGCGGCGATCCGGTCACGGACGGGCCGCATCACGGCAACGCGCCGTGATCCTCACGACCCGGCCGCTCGACGGGTCCGTGCGGGCGGCGCACGACCGACGCGGCCCGGACGGACCGCGGCGCCGACCGAGGCGGGCCGTCGGCGCGCTCAGCTCACCTGGACTCGCCGGCGCGGTAGCCGACGCCGCGCACCGTGATGACGATGGCGGGGTGCTCGGGGTCGTGCTCGATCTTGGCGCGCAGGCGCTGGACGTGGACGTTGACGAGGCGGGTGTCGGCGGCGTGCTGGTAGCCCCAGACCTGTTCGAGGAGCTCCTCGCGGGTGAAGACCTTCCAGGGGGTCCGGGCCAGGGTGACGAGGAGGTCGAACTCGAGCGGCGTCAGCGCGATGGTCTCGTCACCGCGGTGGACCTGGTGCCCGGCGACGTCGATGTCGAGGTCCCCGGCGCGCACGTGCTCGGCGTTGCCGCCGTCGGTGTTGCGGCGCAGGCGCGTGCGGACGCGGGCCAGGAGCTCCTTGGACTTGAAGGGCTTTGTCACGTAGTCGTCCGCGCCGGCCTCGAGCCCGGCGACGACGTCCTGGGTGTCGGTCTTCGCGGTGAGCATGATGACGGGGACGTCGGACTCGGCGCGGATGAGACGGCAGATCTCGACGCCGTCGACGCCGGGGAGCATGAGGTCGAGGAGCACGAGGTCGGGGTCCGTGCTCCGGAAGGTCTCGAGGGCCTGGGCGCCGTCCGCGCAGAAGGACGGCGCGTACCCCTCGGACTCGAGCATGATGCCGATCATCTCTGCGAGGGGGGTGTCGTCGTCGACGACGAGGATGCGCGTGCTCATGGTCCTATCTTGACACGAACACGTTCCTCACAGCGGGCTTGCGTCACGGCCCGGTCACGGACCGGCCCCGAGGACGGGGCCGGCGAGGTCCGATCTCCTCCTCGTGGCGGAGGCCACCGGCGCGCGGGCCGTGCGAGGGTGGGGCCATGAGCGAGAACTCCGGCTGGCTCCCGCCGACCTCCGGCGGCGACCGCGACGCCCGTCCCCAGGAGGAGACCCCCGCCCCGCGCTACGGCGCCTACGGCTCCGCCCCCGCCGGCACCCCGTCCTACGGGTCCTACGGCTCGGAGGATTCCGGCCAGCAGGGCGCCGCGCACCCCGGCGCCCCCTACCCCGGCGCCCCCTACCCCGGGAGCACCCACCCGGGAGACTCCTACCCCGGCGGTCTGCCGCCCCAGGGCGGCTGGGGAGGCCCGAACGCCTCCGCGCCCTACGCCCAGGGATCCGGCGCGCCCGGCGGATTCTTCCTCGCCCCCAAGCCCGGCATCATCCCGCTGCGACCGCTGGGCATCACCGAGATCATCGGCGGTGCCGTCGACGCCCTCCGGGCGAACCCGCGCGCCATGTTCCTCCCGGCCCTCGTCGTCATGACCGTCATCGGACTCGTCTCCGCGCTCCTGTCCGGCCTGTCGATGCGCCCCCTCAACTCGATCGCCCAGACGATGGAGTCCGACGCCAGCCCGACTGCCGACCAGCTCGCGCCCATGGTCGGCAGCAGCCTCGTGACCATGGGCTCGACGGCCCTCGAGGGCCTCATCACGTCGATCGCCACGGCCGTGCTCACGGGCCTGCTCATCGTCGCCGTCTCGCGCTCCGTGCTGGGTCGGGTCGCCACCCCGGGCGAGGCCTGGGAGCGCACCCGGGGCCGCGTGTGGGCCCTCATCGGCCAGTCCCTCCTCATCAACCTCATCACCGGCGTCGTCGCGCTCGTCCTCGTCGGCGCCGCCGTCCTCCTGGCCGTCGTCATCGTCTCCTCCGCGTCGGACGGCTCGACCACCGCCGTCGTCCTGGCCGTCCTCGCCGCGATCATCCTGGGCCTCGGCGCCGTCGTCGCGTCACTGTTCCTCGCGGTCCGGCTCTCGATGTCCTCCTCCGCCCTCATCCTCGAGAACGTCGGCGTCCTCGACGGCATCCGCCGCTCCTGGCGGCTCACGCGGGGCTCCTTCTGGCGAGTCCTCGGCATCCTCGTGCTCGCCGGACTCATCCAGGCCCTCGTCACGGGTCTGCTCGGCGGGCTCGCGAGCACGGTGAGCACCCTCATCACGGCGACCGCCCCGACCCAGATCGCCCTGGCGACCGCCGTCACCTCCTTCATCGCGACCATCCTGTCCGCACTCATCCTGCCCTTCACCGCCTCGGTGACGGCCCTGACGTACATCGACCTGCGCATGCGCCACGAGGGCCTCGACGTCGAGCTGCGTCAGGCGGCGACCCGCTGAGCCGTCCGCCGGAACCGGCGCCCGGACCCCGACCATGACTCCCCCGCTCGCGACCGTGCTCCCCGCCCGCGCTCTGGCGCGGGCGGGCGCCGTCGTGCACGCGCGGGCGCTCGCCGCCGACGTCCCCGCCACGCCGAGCGCCGATGAGGCGCGCGAGGCCGCGAGCCACGAGCTCGCGAAGCCCGCCTACCAGCCGCGCGACGGCCTGGCCGGGGCGGTGCTGGCCTGGCTGCGCGACCACCTCGACCCGGGCGGGCTCGTGCCCGGCGCGCCGTCGTGGCTCTCCGTGCTCATCGTGGGCCTGGCCGTCTGCGGCCTCCTCGCGCTGGTCCTCCTCATGCTCACCCGCCTGTCCGGGGCCCGCACGAGCCGGATCCCCTCCCACTCCCTCTTCGACGGTGACGACCGCGACGCGGACGCCCTGCGCGCCGCGGCGGAGGACGCCGCCGCGCGCTCCGACTGGTCCACGGCCGTCGTCGAGCGCTACCGCGCCATCATCAGGTCCCTCGACGAGCGCGGGCTCATCGAGGACCACCCCGGGCTCACCGCCCACGAGGCCGCGGTCGCCGCCTCCGCGGCGCTCGGCTCCCTCGGCGCCGAGCTCGTCGCCGCGGCCCGCGTCTTCGACTGCGTCCGCTACGGCGACCTCCTGCCCACGGCGCAGCAGGACGCCTCCATGCGCGAACTCGCCGACCGCGTCACCGCGACGACGCCGCCGGAGCCGGAGCGCTCCCCCGCCCCCGAGCGCTGGGCGGTGCACCGGTGAGCGCCCCCGCCGCGCCGACCGCCATCGCCTGCGCCGCGCCCGGAGCGGACCAGGTCCTGGGGGCACCCGTGCGCGAGCGACTGCGGCGCTGGAGGCCCTTCGCCATCGCCCTGGCCGTGCTCCTCGTCGTCGCCCTGCTGACGACCTGGAGCCGCCCGGAGACCTCGAGCACGCCGCTGGCCACGACCAACCCCGGGGACGACGGGGCCCAGGCCCTCACGGCCCTCCTGCGCGACGAGGGCGTCACGGTCACCACCGTCTCCAGCGTCGACGACGCCGTGGCCGCCTCCTCCGAGGGGGCCGCCGTCGCGCTCGTCAACGCGGGCTCGCTCAGCGCCGCCGACCGCGAGCGCCTCGCCGGGGCCGGCGGCGACGTCGTCGTCATCGGCTCTACCTACCAGGCGCTCACGGGCCTCACGCACCTCACCTCCAGCGGCGCCTCGGCGAGCTCGAGCACGCCGCTCGAGGCCCGGTGCGAGGACCCCGACGCCGTCGCCGCCGCGACGCTGCTCGGCTCGAGGGGCTCCGTCGCCACCGACGGCGTCCGCGGCGCCGTCGGCTGCTTCCCGGTCGCCGTCGGCACCTACGCCTACGCCACCGCGCCCCTGCCCTCCGGCGCCGTGCTGAGGGTCATCGCCGACTCCGCGGCACTCACGAACGCGCGGCTCGCGACGGCCGGGAACGCCGCCCTCGGCGTGCGTGCCCTGGGCCACCACGACCGCGTCGTCTGGCTCGACGGCGACCACATGGAGCCGCCGAGCCTCTGGGACACGACGAGCGTGCCCCCGTGGACGCCGGTCGTCCTGGCCCAGCTGGGGCTCGTCGTCCTCGCGCTCGCGCTCGTGCGCGGCCGCCGGATGGGACCGGTCGTCGTCGAGGACCTGCCCGTCGCCGTGAGGGCGACGGAGACCACGCGCGGACGCGGGCGGCTGTACCGCCGCGCCGGCGACCGAGCCCACGCCGCGCGCGTCCTGCGCGCGGGCACCGCCACGCGCCTGGGCCGCCGGCTCGGCGTGCCCGCGGGCGCGGCGACCGACGAGCTCGTCGCCGCCGTCGCCCGCGCCACCGGCCGTCCCGAGCCCCTCGTCCACGAGGTGCTCGCCTGCGACCCACCCACCGACGACAGGGCCCTCGCGGACCTGGCCGTCCAGCTCGACCGACTCGAGAGCGAGGCACAGAGATCATGAGCACCTCGGACCCCAACCCCGACCCCGACGCGACCCCCGCCGCAGCCGCCGCCACCGGCCCCGCGGGGGCCCCGACCGCCGGCCAGGCGGACCCCCACTCCCGGCTCGTCGCCGTCCGCGGTGAGGTCGGCAAGGCCGTCGTCGGCCAGGAGGGCGCCGTCACCGGCCTCGTCATCGGACTGCTCGCCGGCGGGCACGTCCTCCTCGAGGGCGTCCCCGGCGTCGCCAAGACCCTCCTCGTGCGCTCCCTGGCGGCCTCCCTCGACCTGGGCACCAAGCGCGTCCAGTTCACCCCCGACCTCATGCCGGGCGACGTCACGGGCTCCCTCGTCTACGACGCCCGCACGGCGGAGTTCTCCTTCCGCGAGGGCCCCGTCTTCACCAACCTCCTCCTCGCCGACGAGATCAACCGCACGCCACCGAAGACCCAGGCCGCCCTTCTCGAGGCGATGGAGGAGCGGCAGGTGAGCGTCGACGGCGAGCCCCGGCGCCTTCCGGACCCCTTCATGGTCATCGCGACGCAGAACCCCGTCGAGTACGAGGGCACGTACCCGCTGCCGGAGGCCCAGCTGGACCGCTTCCTCCTCAAGCTCGTCCTCCCGCTGCCGGACCGCTCCGACGAGCTCGAGGTGCTCAGCCGCCACGCGGCCGGCTTCAACCCGAGCGACCTCGCGGCCGCCGGGCTCCGGGCCGTCGCCGGCCCCGGTGACCTGGCGCGCGCCAGGGAGCATGTCCGCACGATCGGAGCGTCCCCGGAGGTCCTCGGCTACGTCGTCGACCTCGTGCGCGCCACCCGCCAGGCTCCCAGCGTCGCCCTCGGGGTCTCGCCCCGAGGCGCCACGGCCCTGCTCGCCGCCGCCCGCGCCTGGGCCTGGCTCTCCGGCCGGTCCTTCCTCACCCCCGACGACGTCAAGGTCCTCGCCCTGCCGGCTCTGCGCCACCGCATCTCCCTGCGCGCCGAGGCCGAGATGGAGGGCGTGACCACGGAGTCCGTCATCGCGGGCGTGCTGCGCGCGGTCGAGGTCCCCCGCTGAGGCCGCCGTGTACCTGACGACGCGCACCGTGCGGACGCTCCTGGCGGGCGTTCTCGTCGTCGTGCTCGTCCCGCAGCCGGCGACGGTCCTCGTCATCGCCCTCGCCGTCGCGGCGCTCGTCGTCGTCGACGTCGTCCTCGCCCCCTCGCCGCGGAGCCTGCGGGTCTCCCGCGGCGTGCCGCGCTCCACCAGGCTCGGGGAGAGCGTCACCGACACCCTCACCGTGAGCTCGCAGGCCGCCCAGGTGGTCCACCTCGAGGTGCGCGACGCCTGGCCGCCCTCGGCCGGGGCCGTCGGCGAACGCGGCTCCCTCACGATCCCGCCGGGTCAGAGGCGCCGCCACCGCACGACCCTCACGCCGACCCGACGGGGCGACCGCCTGGCCGAGCGCGTCACCGTGCGCGTGCGCGGGCCCCTCGGCCTGGCCGGACGCCAGGCCTCGCTGTGCGCCCCCGCCACGCTGCGCGTCCTGCCCGCCTTCGCCTCACGCCGCCACCTGCCCAGCCGCCTGGCCCGGCTGCGCGAGATGGACGGTCGCAGCGCCGTCCAGGTGCGCGGCGCCGGCACGGAGTTCGACTCGCTGCGCCAGTACGTCGCCGGCGACGACGTCCGCTCGATCGACTGGCGGTCGACGGCGCGGCGCGGCGACGTCGTCGTGCGCACCTGGCGGCCCGAGCGGGACCGGCGCGTCCTCATCGTCCTCGACACGGGGCGCACCGCGGCGGCGCGCCTCGGGGAGGGCACGCGCCTGGACTCGCAGATCGAGGCCGCGCTGCTCCTGGCGGCCCTCGCCTCGCGCGCCGGGGACCGGGTGGACGTCATCGCCCTCGACGAGGCGGTGCGGGCCCAGGTGCGCGGCGAGTCCGGCCCGGCGCTCATGAGCGCGCTCGCCGACGGCCTCGCCCCCGTCGAGCCGGCCCTCGTCGAGACGAGCTGGTCCCTGGCGGCGGGGACCGTGTCCCGCGCGCTGTCCCAGCACTCGCTCGTCGTCGTGCTCACCGGCCTGGAGGGCGCGAGCGCGGACGCGGCGACCCTGCGGGCCCTCGCCCCGATCGTGCGCGAGCACACGGTGCTCGTCGCCTCGGCCACCGACCCGGGCCTGGTGGAGCTGCGCGGGCGGCGCTCCGACTCGGAGAGCGCCTACGTCGCCGCAGCAGCCGAGCAGGACCTCCTCGAGATCGAGGCCGCCCGCGACCGACTGCGCCGCGCGGGCGCCGAGGTCGTCGAGGCCTCCCCCGCGGGCCTCGCACCCGCGCTCGCCGACTCCTACCTCGCGCTCAAGGCGGCGGGTCGGCTGTGAGCGCCGTCACCCTCACCCGCCCGACGGCGGCATCGCGCCCACGGTCCTGCTCAGGCGGCCTCGGGCAGGACCGCCCCGGCCTCCTCCTCGTCGAGGTCCCCGCTCTCGCCCCCGACGACGGCCCTGCGCCCCAGGACGATCGTGTAGGTCCACAGGGCCGCGAGCGCCAGCGCGCCGACGGCGATCTTGAGAGCCCACGGGACGGGCGCCGGGGTCACGAAGGCCTCGATGACGCCGGAGACCGCGAGCGCCGCGGTGAGGGCGACGGCCACGGTGATGAGGGTGCGGCCCTCCTCGGCGAGGGCTCGCCCGCGCGAGCGCTGCCCCGGGACGAGGAGCGTCCAGAACAGGCGCAGGCCGGCTCCGCCGGCGATGAAGACGCAGGTGAGCTCGAGCAGACCGTGCGGGCTGATGAGCTCGAGGAAGAGGCCGAGGGAGTCGTGGTCGGCCATGACGGCGCCGGCCTGCCCCAGGTTGACGGCGTTGGCCCACAGGACCCAGGCGGGCAGCGCCCCGGTGACGCCGCCGGCGACGCACAGGGCGGCGACGCGCGCGTTGTTGGTCCAGACCTGACCGGCGAAGTCCTGGGCGGAGTACGTGGAGTAGTACGCCTCGAAGGCGTGCTGGGCGTAGGCGTCGAGCTCGCTCGGCGAGCCCAGGGCGGCCATCGCCTCGGGGCTGTGCAGTGTCCAGACCCCCACGACGACCGCGACGAGGAGCGTCGCGGCGGTGACGCCGAGCGTCCACCAGCGCACGCGGTACAGGGCCGCGGGCACGGTGCGCGTGAGGAAGCGCCCCAGGTCCGAGGCGCGCGACTCGCGGGTCCCGGTGACGCGGGCGCGGGCGCGGGCCAGGCGGGTCGAGAGCTCGGCGACGAGCTGCGGGTCCGGCGCGCTGGTGCGCACCTGGGAGAGGTGGTGCGCCGTGCGCCGGTAGAGGGAGACGAGCTCGTCCGCCTCCGCACCGGACAGGCGGCGGCGCGAGGCGAGCGCGTCGAGCCGGTCCCACTGGTCCCGGTGCGCCGCGCTGAAGGCATCGATGTCCACGGAGGGAGTCTGACATGGTGAGCGAGCCCGTCTCCTCGTCCGAGCGGATGATCGAGCAGGACCGCGTCGTCACGGGCGAGGCGGTCGCGCTCGACATCGTCCCGGCGACGCTCGGGAACCGGATGGTCTCCGGCGTCATCGACTACGGCCTGACGGCCGTGGGGCTGGCGCTGTCCCTCCTCACGTGGGCGACGGTCCTGCCGCGGCAGTCGACCGCGGCCGAGATGACGCAGGCCTCCCTCATCGTCTCCCTCTGGCTCGTCGTCCTGCCGCTGGCCGTGGAGACCCTCTCGCGGGGCCGGTCGGCGGGGAGGCTCGTCGTCGGCACGCGGGTGGTGCGCGACGACGGCGGCGCGGTGCGTCTGCGGCACTGCCTCGTGCGGGCCCTCGTCGCGGTCATCGAGGTCTGGACCACCTCGGGCGTGCTCGCGGTGTGCTCCTGCGCGGTGACGCGCCGGGGCAAGCGCCTCGGGGACCTGCTGGCAGGCACCTACGAGGTGCGCGAGCGGGACGGGGCGCAGTCCGCTCCCCCGCTGCTCATGCCGCCCGAGCTCGCGGCCTGGGCCGCGCAGGCGGACATGGGGGCGCTGCCCGGCGGGCTGGCCATGGCGGCCCGGACCTTCCTGCAGCGCGCCTCGTCGACGAGGCCCGAGGCGCGGGCGCGTCTCGCCGCGCAGCTGGCCGACGCGGTGGCGCCTTACGTGGCGCCGGCCCCGCCGGCGGGCACGCACCCGGAGCGCTTCCTCGCGGCGGTGCTCGTCGAGAGGCGGGACCGGGAGCTGTCGCGCGAGATGCGGGACCGCGAGCTCGACGAGGCCGCTGCCACGCGTGCGCTGCGCCCCCGCTACGGCGTCTGAGCCGGGCCGGGGCGCAGGCCGCCCCTGCGGCTCGGCCCGCTCGACGTCTCAGCCCGAGCCCCGCCCCGGCCGGGGCGCCGAGCGTCAGGCGAGCGGGCTCGCCTCGTGGGCGAGGAGGATCGGCACGCCGTCGCGCACCGGGAAGGACAGGCCCGCCTGCGGGGAGTCGAGGCGGGGCTCGCCGTCGGGGCCGACGGCGTCGACGAGCTCGCCGCCTGTGACGGGGCAGCGCAGGTCCTCGCGGAGCCAGGCCGCCGGGGCGGGGGCGGTCGAGCTGGTGTCGGTGCTCACGGGGTCAGTCCTCCTTCTCGCCTCGCAGCACGCGCAGGTGCCCTCGGCGCAGGATCTCGCCGTCGCCCAGACCCGTGAGGTGGGTGGGGAGCTCGGCGGGGTCGTGGGTGATGGGGCCCGGCATGATGCCGCCGGGGCGACCGGCGTGCTCAGCGGGCTGGGGGCGCGGGCGCGGCGTGCGCGAGGCCTCGCGGACGGCGTCGGCGAGGGCGGTGAGGTCGTCGTCGCTCGGCGGTGCCGGGGCGAAGTCGGTGGCGAGCCGGATGACCTGCCATCCGCGGGGGGCGGTGAAGGACTCGACGTGCTTCTCGCACAGGTCGTAGGCCTCGGGCTGGGCCTCCGTGGCCAGCGGGCCGAGCACGATGGTGGAGTCCGCGTAGACGCTCGTCAGGGTCGACACGGCGGGGTTCTCGCAGCCGGGCCTGCGGCAGCGTCGGACGGTTCTCACGGCGGCAGGCTATCGCGCGCCCGCCGAGGGGCCGAGCGCGCCACTCGGGCCCGCCGGGGACCTAGGGTGTGCTCCATGACGCCAACCGAGCCGAGGCCCCGCCGCTCCCCCGCGCAGGCGCCGCGCAGCTCGCGGCGCCGCGACCGTCACGGGCGCGGCCTGCGCGGTCCGCTGCTTCCGCCGGGGCTGCCGGCCTGGCGCACGCGCGCGGAGCGCTTCGACGAGATGGTCATCACCGCGGCGGACGAGCTGGCCGCGCACTGGCCGCAGGTGGAGTCGATCCAGTTCGCGGTCGAGGAGGTACCGCCCTCGGACCCGGCCCCCTGGGAGCGCGGCGTCGTCCTCGGGCGGGGCTTCGCGGCCGAGCCGCGCGCCGGGCTGCCGGCGCGGGTCGTCGTGTACCGGCGCCCCGTCTCCTCGCGCGCGCAGGACGACGAGGAGCTCATGGAGCTCGTGCGGCGCGTCGTCGTGGAGCAGGTGGCGCTCATGCTGGGGCGCCGCCCCGAGGAGATCGACCCCGAGGGCTACTGACGCCCTCTCCGCCGGGCCCGGAGTGCCGGCCGGCTCAGCCGAGGCGCAGGCGCCGCTCGGCGAGCGCCTGGGAGTCCGCGACCGGGGTCAGCGCCGAGATGAGGGTGCCGGCGGCGTCGCCCTTCACCGTCGCGGTGACGACGACCGCCGCGGTGACGTCGCGCCCGGGCTCGCCGCTCATCGTGACGGCGTCGACGTCGTCGGGGACCTTCGCCGTGACCGTGGTGCCGGCGGGGACGTCGACGTCGGTGGACCAGGAGCCGTCGGCCGAGGTCAGGTGGACGGTCGTGTCGCCGAGGGCCGCGTCGCCCGAGCTGCCGAGGAGGAGCTGCGGGCTCATCCCGTTCGAGCGCGGCATCGAGACGGACCCGGCCCGGACCGCGGAGGGCTCGCCGGCCTGGGCCCAGGCGACGTCGTGGACGAGGGCGCCGGAGGCCTCGGGGTACTGCCCGTCGCTGCGCACGAGGCGGACGGCGGCGGCGACGGGCTGGTCGGAGGTGACGTGCACGCCGTAGGCGCCCGCGTCGACGCCGGCGAGGCTGACGTCGAAGACGGCGCCCGGGTCGATGGTGACGGACTCGGCGCCCGGGAGGACCTCGGAGCCGTGCTCGCCCTCCATGGTGAGGGTGACGGTGGCGGGCTCGCTGCCGGGGTTGGCGACGCGGACGGCGGGGGCGTCGGAGGACGTGGCGCCGTCCTTCTCCTCCTGGCCCTGGCCGGCGGCCTCGGTGAGGAGGACGCCGGGGACGGTGAGGTCGGTGGAGGGGGCGGCGCCGGGGGTCATGACCTCGGTGCCCGCGGGGGTCTCGCCGTCGAGGGACTCGGTGGCCAGGGAGACGCCGAGGGCGCCGTCCTCGGCCTCGACGCCGACGGCGACGCGGTCGGAGCCGTCGGAGGCGGTCTCGAGCAGGACGGTGCGGGTCTCGCCGGCGGGGACGGCGACGACCCCGCCCGAGGGCAGGGTGAGCTCGCCGGTGGAGCCGAGGAGGGTGACACGGGCGGTGACGGAGGTCGATCCCGGGTTGGTCAGGCGCAGCTCGGAGGAGGAGCCGACGGCCGCGGAGCCGCCGACGATCCACGAGACGGCGCTGGGCGGGGTGCAGGAGGCGGTGGTGAGGCCGCGCAGGTCGCCGTCGGAGGAGAGGCTCGTGACGACGCCGGTGGCGCTGCCGCGCTGCCCGGGGGCGGTGGCTGCGGCGCCGGCGGTCGGCGAGGCGCTCGCGGTGGCGGAGGGCGAGGCGCTCGCGGCGTCCTCGAGGCGGATGACGCCGCCGTCGGCGCCCTTCCCGCTCCAGGTGGGGTCGGCCGTGAGGGTCTCGCCGTCGTAGCTGAGCGAGCCGGACGGGTTCAGGCTCGTGACGGCGGTCGAGGTGGTCGCCTTGCCGACTGTGACGGCGCCGATCGTGTCGGAGGGGCCGGCGGGGCAGACGTAGCTGACGGCGCTCGCGGGGGCGGGCACGCCGTGCGGCTCGACCTGCGGGGAGGTCGCTCGCGGGGCGAGGGCGCCCCACCAGGTGAGGCCGCCGACGGCGACGACGGCCGCCGCGGAGACGAGGAGGCCGGTGGTGCGGCGGGCCGCTCGGGCGAGGCGGGTCATGCGGTGGTCCTCCTGCGTCGCAGGGGCAGGGCGGCGAGGGCGACGACGGCCCAGGAGGCCCAGATCGCCGGGGCGAGGATGTGCTGCTCGCCGTCGTCGTGGGTGAGGACGAGGCGGCCCCCCTCGGCGGGGACCGCGAAGGCCTGGCGCCAGGCTCCTGAGGCGCCGCCGGGGGCGGTGGTCGAGGCGAGGTCGCGGCCGTCGAGGGTGGCGCGCCATCCGGGGTCGGCGCGCTCGGCGAGGACGAGGTCGCGGTCGTCCCCGTCGTCGGCGGCCGGGAGCTCTGCGGTGATGCGGCCGGCGCTGGATCCGCGGGTGGAGACGGTCGTCGTCGCGGCCTGCGCGCCGCCTGAGGCCCCGGTGACGAGGGCTGCGCGGGCGGGCTCGCCGGTGGCGGGCTGGACGCGCCAGGAGGTGCCCGTCGAGGTCGTGGCGAGCTGGCCGAGGCCCTCGGTGGAGTCGAGGCCTGTGCGGGCCGTCGCCGTGGTCTCGTCTCCGGAGCGGGAGGCGAGGACGACGACGGCCACGTCGTGGGCGGCGAGGTCGGCGGCGGCGTCGGGGTCCTGGCCGCTGGTGGCGCGGGCGACGGCGTCGGCGAGGGAGGCGTCGGCGGAGTCGGTGAGGACGGTGGGGACGGTGCCGTCGAGGGCGGGGTCGCTCGTGGCGCTGCCCTGGTAGGAGCCCGTACCGGTGAGGGACCCGTCGGCGTCCTCGTCGACGCGCTCGCGGCGCTGGGCGGTGAGGACGTCCGGGAGGGCGTCGACGAGGCGGGTGCCGTCGCCGCGCCGCAGGGTCGCGGTGAGCGAGTCCCCGTCGGAGCTGAGGAGGAGGACGCGGCCCGAGGTGCGCGAGGAGGCGATGTCCTCGGCGATGAGGGGCACGGCGCGGGAGGCGGGGCGCAGGGCCATGAGCTCGGCGTCCGCGCCCATGGCGGTGGAGCGGGCGGCCTGCGCGGCCCAGGCGCCGCCGACGGCGAGGGGGACGAGGAGGCAGGCGGTGCCGAGGACGCCGAGGATGACGTGGCGCCAGCCGACGCGGTGGCGGACGAGGGCGGAGCGTGCGGCGTCGCCTGCGGCGAGGGCGGAGGCGATCATGCCGGCGAGCGCGAGGGAGAGGCCGGTGCCGGGCCAGGCGCGCACGAGGACCTCGCCGGTGCCGTCGGGGGCGGTGCCGACGGCGGTGGTGACGCGGACGGCGACGGCGGCCAGGGCGAGTCCCGCCACGGTGAGGAGGGCGCCGGTGCGGGCGCGGTGGCCGCGGTGGCCACTGAGGAGGAGGCCGAGCACCGCGAGGACGGGGGTGCCGACGAGGGCGGCCTTGATGACGAGGGAGACGGTGGGGCTGGGGGCGAGGGCGTCGAGGTCGACGGGCGAGCCGAGGAGGAGCTCGACGGAGCTCGGGGCGCTCGCGGCGACGGGTGCGCCCGCCTCGGTGAGGAGGTAGCGGACGCCCTCGTCCCAGGCTCGCCCGGAGCCGGTGAGCTCCCAGGCCCGGGCCCAGGCGGGGGCGGCGGTGAGGACGACGGGGACGGCCGTGAGGAGGAGGCGGGTGGCGGTGCGGCGGGCCGTGAGGGCGAGCCCCGCGAGGAGGAGCAGGAGGAGGGGCGCGGTGGCCGGCTCGGCGGCGACGACGAGGCAGAGCAGGAGGCCGGCGAGCGCGGCCGCGGCGGCGGAGCCAGGGCCGTACTGCTCGGTGGCGGCGGCGCGGACGGCGGCGCCGTGCGCGGTGGTCGCGGCGACGACGACGCCCTCGGCGTCGTCGAGGACGGGGGTGGCGGGGTCGTCGTCGACGGGGCCCGCGCCGAGGTCGGTGCGGCTCGAGCGGCTCGTGCCGGCGTCGTGCTCGGGGGCGACGACGTCGGAGGCGGCGTCGGGCGCGAGGGCGTCGGCGTCACTGCACTCGGACGGGGCCGCGGAGTCCGGGGCCGCGACGGAGGAGGGGGTGTCCGAGGGGGCTGCGTCGTCGGTGCCGGCCCCTGCGGCCGTGCTCCCGTCATCGGGCTCCTCCCCCAGGTGGGCGAGGTCCTCGACGCGCTCGGAGGCGAAGCGGTCGAGCTCGGCCTTCTCCTCGGCGGAGGCGTGGTGCGCGCCGACGAGGCCTGAGAGGACGACGTCGCGGCGGTCGGCGCCGACCGCGCGGGACAGGGCGGTGAGCGCCCAGGGCAGGACGAGGTGGACGAGGACGGCGGGGAGGCGCCCCTGGCCGAGGGAGAGCAGGAGCGTCGGGGAGAGGGCCCAGGTGAGGGCCGCCCAGGCGCGCAGGCTAGTGCGCCGGGTGATCGTGCCGGCGGCGTACCAGGCGCCGAGGGCGGCGAGGGGGACGCCGAGGACGAGCACGGCATGGACGAGGTCGTCGCCGGTGAGTCCGAGGCGTCTCACGACGGCGACGGGCACCGCGATGATGGCGAGGAGCGGGTTCATGGCGCTCGGGTAGCCGTCGCCGGAGGGCACCCACGTGCCCCAGGCGGTGGCCCACAGCTCGTGCCAGTCCTGGCCGACGCGGGTGAGCGCCCCGCCCGTCACGAGCCGGGTCGCCAGGACGCGGCTCGTACCCGCCAGCCCGAGGGCGGCGGTGATGACGAGGGTCGTGCCGAGGACGCGCCGGCGTCGCCGCCGGCCGGCGGCCAGCTCGCGCAGCTCGAGCTCGCTGGGCGCCGCGGCGCGCCCGAGGCGCTCGTGCTCCTGGCGGGCGACGTCGCGCCGGGCGGCGCGGATCTCGGCCGGCGTCGCGTAGAGCTCGGAGAGCACGGAGCGCGGGACGGTGCGCAGCGCGTGGAGGCGGCGGCGGCCCTGGCGGATCGTGCGCGCGGAGCGCAGGGCGGCCCAGGCGGCCGCGGTCTCGTCGTGGGCGAGGGCGGGCTCCTTGGCGACGAGCCGCCACAGGGAGCGGAGGAGGCCGAGGAGGAGGACCCAGGGCAGGAGGAGGGTCAGGGGGCGGTTCGAGAAGGTGGCCCAGGCGCGCAGCTGGGCGGTGCGGCGGGCACGGTAGGAGCGGTCGGCGTCGGGCTCGTCCCGCTGGGCGAGGGCGGCGAGCTCCTCGTCGGGGGTCGGCGCCTCCCCCGGCTCCGTGCCGCGGGTGCGGTCCTCGTGGGCGGTGTCGCGGCGGCGGCCGGTGCCGCGCAGGCCGAGGTAGGACGCGCGGCGGTGGCGCACGCGCGCGGCGGGGACGAGGACGACGCGGTGGCCGGCGAGGCGCGCGGCGCGGGAGAGCTCGAGGCCGTCGCCGAAGGGGCCGAAGGCGGGCGAGGGGCCGCCGACCTCGTCCCAGAAGGTCTGGCGCACGAGGACGCCCGCGGTGCCGACGGCGAGGACGTCGGAGCGCTCGTCGAGCTGCCCCTGGTCGATCTCGCCGTCGACGACGTCGATGGCGCGGCGGGCGGAGCGGGTGGTCCGCAGGCCCGCCTCGAGGAGCCGGGTCGGGTCGTCCCAGTCGACCTGCTTGGGACCGAGGACGGCGGCCGAGGGGCTCACGGCCGCCGTGGTGACGAGGCGCTCGAGGCAGTCGGGCTCGGGGGCGGCGTCGTCGTGGAGGAGCCAGAGCCAGGCGGTGGACGGGGCCCCGTCCACGCCGGGGCCGGTCGAGGCGTTGTCGTCGGCGGCTCCTGCTCCGTGGCGCCGGGCCTCGGAGCGGGTGATGGGCGAGCGGGCGCCGGCGGGGCCGTCGAGGCGGCCCGTGTCGCGCCGGTCGCCCAGCGGGCCGAGCCGCAGGCGGCGGTGAGGCTGCTCGTCGACGCCCTCCGAGCGGCGGCCGGGAGCGAGCGCAGCGGTGGGGACGGAGGTGGACCCGCCGGCGCGGCGGTGCGTGCGACGGCGGTTGCCCTCGGCGACGAGCTCGCCGTAGAGCGCGAGCCCGCGGTTGACGGCGTCGCCGAAGGTGGCGGCCTCGGGGGCGCGGACGATGCGGACGTCGGTGACGGCGTCGAGGCCGGAGTCGTTGACGGACTCCTCGACGGGCGTGCCGTCGCCCAGTCCGTTGGCGCGGGAGCAGACGTCGACCAGGAGGACGACGTCAGGGGGGAGGGTCTGGCGGGCGACGGCTCCGAGCGTGCGGCGCAGGTACGGGGTCGTGCCCGCGGTGACGATGACCGCGAGGGTCTCGGCGAGGAGGGCGGGACCGGCGAGGCTCGAGGCGCTCGCCGGGGTCATACCGCGCGGCGCTTGAGCTTGCGGCGCTCGCGCTCGGACAGGCCGCCCCAGATGCCGAAGCGCTCGTCGTTGGCGAGGGCGTACTCGAGGCACTCCTCGCGGACCTCGCAGGTGGCGCAGACGCGCTTGGCCTCGCGGGTCGAGCCGCCCTTCTCGGGGAAGAAGGCCTCCGGGTCGGTCTGCGCGCACAGGGCGCGCTCCTGCCACGCGAGCGGGCCCTCGTCGACCTCGTCACCGCCGAAGAGGAGCAGCAGTGCCTCGTCGTCGGCGTCATCGGTCCTGGTGATCGGACCGTCGCCGAGGATGTTCCACACGATGGCGTCCCTTCGAGCTGTCTTCTGCTTACCAGTGGAAATTACACGGGTGTAGGACGGGTGAGTCAAGCCGGGCGGGTCGATTTCACCCACTTGTGACGATTCCGCATCATGATGCGGTTTCAAGAGGGTGAAGTGAGACCCGCACCACGTGCGACGGGTGAAGTCGGACGGGTGCGCGCCCCTGGCAAGGGCGACGCCCGACGGTCCGCAGCAGCATTCTCACGACTCCTCGCGAGCCCCGTCCCGGCGGTCCGGCAGCCGGTCGCTTCTGCTTGGATGGCGCCATGACCGACGCCCTCGCAACGATCCTCCCGCAGCACTCCGACGCCGACCGCCCCTGGCTCGTCTGGTACGCACCCGGGGAGCGAGTCGAGTTCTCGGGGCGCGTCCTGGCCATGTGGGAGGCCAAGACGGCGGGTTTCATCACAGTTGAGTCACGACCTGGCGCCCCGGTGCACGTGGGGCTGCCCGTCCACTGGCGCACGGTCACCTGGTGCGCTGGGGCCTGGGCCGCCGGATCGCCCGTCCTCCTCACCGACGGCCCGACCGCCGACTCGCTCGTCGAGGCGGGCGACGAGCCCGCGGGCCTGTCCGTCGCGATGGACGCGGCGCTCCTGAGCGAGGAGGCCGACGCGCAGGCCCTCGTGCCGGCCGCGTCCCTGGCCGTGCGCTGGCCTGGCGAGCTGCCGCCGCTGGTCCTCGACGGCCTCGCGGACCTCATGGTCCACCCGGACAGCTTCTCGGGCCCGGCGGTGCCCGGCTCCGCCGCGGCCGTCCTGGAGGCCGCCGAGGGCGCTGCGCGGCCCGTCAGCCGGGACGAGCTGGCGGAGGGGCTGCGCCCGGTCACCGTCCGGCCCTGCGCGAGGGCCGTGACGGTCCGGGAGTCGGAGCCGCTCGAGGCCGTGCGCGGGGTGCTCGCCGCGTGGCGGGCGGGCCTCACGGCGGTCCTTCTCTCCCCCGACGCCGACGACGCGCTGGCCGCGACGGCGGCGCGGCAGGAGGGCGCTGACGTCTGAGCGAGAGCCGCAGTGCCGACGCCCACTCCGACGGCGGTACCGCGCTGGCCGGATCAGGGCACGTCGGCCTGAACGACGGTTCCGCGCCCCTCGAGCGCAAGGGTGCGCTCGTCCGCACCGACGAAGACCGCCTGCCCGCGGCGCAGCGGCAGGGAGCCGATCGGCGTCGTCACCTTCACCTCGCCGTCGAGGCAGAGGAGGAGGCGGGGCCCGCGACCGGGCACCTGGACGCGGCCGTCCTCGGGGACGACGTCGGTGACGAGGAGCTCGAAGTCGTCGACGGGGGCGTAGTAGGCGCGGGTCGCGCGCGAGAGGTACTCCGGGGCGGGGCGCACCGGCGGGGCCGCGACGTAGTCGACGCAGGCGAGCATCTCGGGGACGTCGACGCGCTTGACGGTGAGGCCGGCGCGCAGGACGTTGTCCGAGGAGGCCATGATCTCGACGCCGAGGCCGGAGACGTAGGCGTGGACGGACCCTGCGGGGACGAAGAGGGCCTCGCCCGGGCGCAGGGTCACCGGATTGAGGAGGAGGGCGGCCGCGAGACCCGGGTCGCCGGGGAAGGCGTCGGACATCGCGATGGCATTCGCGTCGACGCGCGGCGAGGGTGACTCCCCCGCGGCGAGGCGCGCGGCGAGCTCGGCGACGAGGTCGGCGACCTCATCGCCCGTGGGTCGCGTCGCGTCCTGGACGAGGTCCGTGAAGACCTGCCGGATGCCGAAGCGCGTCGGGTTGAGGCGCAAGGTCCGGCGCATCCGCCGCGCCAGCGGCGACTCGAGCCCGACGAGGACCTCCCCGACGCGCCGCGGCGCGCGGAAGCCCGCGACCGCCTCGAAGGTCTCCAGGGCGAGGACCATCTCCGGCTTGTGGTTGGAGTCCTTGTAGTTGCGGTCGGGGGCGTCCGGCGCGAGGCCGGCGCGGTTCTCGCGCGCGTAGCCCTCACCGGCCTGCTCGAGGGAGGGGTGGACCTGGAGGGAGAGGGCCCGAGCGGGCGCGATGAGCTTGAGGAGGAAGGGCAGCTGCGGACCGAAGCGCCGAACGACGTCCTCACCGAGGAGCCGCTCGGGCGCGGAGTCGATGAGGGCCTCCAGGGTGCGCCCGCCCTGGACACGGGTGGGGCCGGCGGGGTGCGAGCCGAACCACTGCTCGGCCCAGGGGCGCCCGTCCGCGGGCACGCCGAGGAGGTCCGGGATCGCGTCGGGCGCGCCCCACGCGTACTCCTGCCTGGCGCCTTCGAGTCTCTCCATGAGGGCGACGGTACCGGCAGGCGGCCGACCCCGCTCGGAGGCGGCCCCAGGGCGGCGGGCGGACATGCACTTGGGCACTGGCCGCCCGATAACGCTCGCTCCCAGCCGTCCCATGGGTCAGACTGTTCTCATGCGAGGCATCATCCTGGCCGGCGGTTCCGGCACGCGACTCAACCCGATCACCCTGGGCACCTCGAAGCAGCTGGTCCCCGTCTACGACAAGCCGATGGTCTACTACCCGCTGAGCACCCTCATGCTCGCAGGCATCCAGGACGTCCTCGTCATCACGACGCCGCACGACGCCGCCAGCTTCCACCGACTCCTCGGCGACGGCTCCCAGCTCGGCGTCAACCTCTCCTACGCCGTCCAGGAGGTCCCCAACGGCCTCGCCCAGGCCTTCGTGCTCGGCGCGGACTTCATCGGTGACGACGCGGCGGCCCTCGTCCTCGGCGACAACATCTTCTACGGCCCCGGCATGGGCACCCAGCTCCGTCGCCACACCGATCCCGCCGGCGGCGTCGTCTACGCCTACCAGGTGGCTGACCCCACCGCCTACGGCGTCGTCGAGTTCGACGAGAACAACAAGGCGATCTCCATCGAGGAGAAGCCCGCTCACCCGAAGTCCGACTACGCCGTCCCCGGCCTGTACTTCTACGACAACGACGTCGTCGAGATCGCCAAGAACCTCGAGCCCTCGGCCCGAGGCGAGTACGAGATCACCGACGTCAACCGCGTCTACCTGGAGGCCGGGCGGCTTGAGGTCGAGGTCCTCCCCCGCGGCACGGCCTGGCTCGACACCGGCACCTTCGACTCCCTCGCGGACGCCACGAGCTTCGTGCGCACCATCCAGCACCGTCAGGGCCTCAACATCGGCTGCCCCGAGGAGATCGCCTGGCGCAACGGCTTCATCGACGACGAGGGCCTGCGCCAGCGCGCCGAGCCGCTCGTCAAGTCCGGCTACGGCGAGTACCTCCTCGACCTGCTCGACCGCGGCCGGCGCTGAGATGCCGCGCAGCGTGCTGCGGCGGACCAGGCCGCGCACCGAACGCGCCGCAGCCCCTCAGCATCGTCGCAGGTGCGCAGGAGCTAGCACGATCGTTCAGATTCCCGTAGGCTAGGTTCGTTTTCGAACACCGACCACCGACGGCGATCCCGAACGGATGACCGATGCCCACGAGTCTCAGCGAGCCCCAGTTCACCGTCCTCAACACCCTGCGCACGGCCGCCTCACCCCTGACCCAGCGGCAGCTCGAACGCAGCACGCCCCTGTCACTGGGCACTGTCAACGCCACCGTGCGCGAGCTGGAGGCGCTCGGGCTCGTCAGCGACCGGAGCATCACCGAGGCAGGCCTCCAGGCGCTGGCCCCCTACCGGGTGGACAACGCCATCATCCTGGCGGCCGGCCTGTCCAGCCGCTTCGCCCCCATCTCCTACGAGCGCCCCAAGGGCACCCTCCGCGTCCGCGGGGAGGTCCTCATCGAGCGCCAGATCGAGCAGCTCCGTGACGCCGGCATCGAGGACGTCACCGTCGTCGTGGGCTACAAGAAGGAGCACTACTTCCACCTCGTCGAGAAGTACGGCGTGTCCCTCGTCGTCAACAAGGAGTACGCCAGCCGCAACAACAACGGCTCCCTGTGGCTCGTGCGCGAGCAGCTGGGAAACACCTACGTGTGCTCCTCGGACGACTACTTCACCGAGAACCCCTTCGAGGACCACGTCTACCACGCCTACTACTCCGCGCAGTACGCCTCGGGCCCCACCGACGAGTGGTGCCTGACCACCGGGCCCGGAGGACGGATCACCGGGGCGACCATCGGCGGTGCCGACGCCTGGACGATGCTCGGTCACGTCTACTTCGACCGCACCTTCTCCAGGACGTTCCGCACCATCCTCGAGTCGGTCTACGACCGCCCCGAGACGGCACCGCTGCTGTGGGAGTCGATCTACCTCGCCCACATCAAGGATCTCGACATGGCGATGCGGCCGTACCCGGCCGGCGTCATCAACGAGTTCGACTCCCTGGACGACCTGCGCGGCTTCGACCCCCACTTCATGGAGAACCTCGACTCGGAGGTCTTCAGCACCATCAGCTCCGCCCTCGGGTGCGACAAGAGCGAGATCACGGACTTCTTCCCGCTGAAGCAGGGCATCACCAACCTGTCGTGCCACTTCCGCGTCGGGGACGAGGAGTACGTCTACCGCCACCCCGGCGCCGGCACCGACAAGATGGTTGACCGCACCGCCGAGCTCGAGGCCCTTGAGCTCGCCCGGAGCATCGGCATCGATCGGACGTACGTGGCTGGCAGCCCCAGCAGGGGCTGGAAGATCTCCCGGTTCGTGCCCGAGGCTCGTAACCTCGACGTGCGGGACGACAACCAGCTGCGCACCGCGATGGGCATGTGCCGGACGCTGCACTCCTGCGGCCGCCGCCTGGAGCGCACCTTCGACTTCATCACTGAGGGACTTCGCTATGAGTCTCTCCTGCGGGAGCACGGTCCCATCGACGTGCCCGGGTACGACGACCTGCGCACGAGGGTCCTGCGTCTGAAGTCCCGTGCCGACGCCGACGAGCACGGCCTCGACCTCGTCCCCAGCCACAACGACTTCTTCCCCCCGAACTTCCTCGTCGCCCCCGACGGGCGTATCGACCTCATCGACTGGGAGTACGCAGGGATGTCCGACGGTGCCGCCGACTTCGCGACGATGGTGGTGTGCACGCCCGAGATGGACGAGGAGAGGATCGAGACCGCTCTGGGCTTCTACTTCCAGCGCTCCCCCACGGCGGACGAACGTCGTCACTTCCGCGCCTACGTCGTCCTCGCGGGCTGGTGCTGGTACGTCTGGGCCCTTGCCAAGGAGGCCGAGGGGGACGACGTCGGAGAGTGGCTCCTGACCTACTACCGCCACGCCCACGAGCACCTCGACAGGCTCCTGGCTGAGTACGAGGACGAGGCCTGAGATGCGCTTCGGACTGATCTCGGGCGCCCTGTGGGGCCTCGACACGGTCATCCTGGGCATCGCGCTCGCGATGGCGCCCTTCGTCGGTGGCGGGCACGCAGCGCTGTCAGGCGCCGTGCTGCACGACGTGACCAGCGCCCTCATCCTGCTGGCCTACATGGCTGCCAGAGGCCGCCTACGGGACACCCTGGTCGCCGTGCGCACGCGCTCAGGACGGGCCGTCATCATCGCGGCCCTGCTCGGAGGACCGGTGGGGATGACCGGCTACCTGCTGGCGATCAGCAACATCGGCCCCGCCTACACCGCGATCACCTCGACCTTCTACCCGGCCGCGGGCACGGTCCTGGCCTTCTTCGTCCTGGGTGAGCGGATGCGCCCCCGGCAGGTCATCGCCCTCGTGACCGCGCTGGCTGCGATCATCGTCATCGGCTGGTCCTCCTCACGGAGCGCTGAGTCCGGTTCCGCGCTCATCGGGGTCCTCGGCGCCGTGACCTGCGTCCTGGGCTGGGGCTCCGAGGCCGTCCTGCTGACCTGGGGGATGCGTGAGGAGACGATCGACAACGAGACCGCGCTCCAGATCCGTCAGACGACGTCGGCCCTCGTCTACGTGCTCGTCGTCGCGCCGCTGGGCGGAGCGCTGGGCCTCGCCGGGCGGGCCGTCGCCTCCCCGGCCACCGCGCTCGTCGCGCTCGCTGCTCTGGCCGGCTCCGCCTCCTACCTCTTCTACTACCGGGCGCTGGGAACGATCGGGGCCTCTCGGGGGATGGCTCTCAACATCTCCTACTCGGCCTGGGCCGTGCTCTTCGCCCTCCTCCTTCAGGGGACCGTGCCCACTGCCGTGCAGCTCGTGTGCTGCGCCGTCATCCTGGCTGGGGCCGTCCTCGCGGCGACGCCCCGGTGGTCGCTCCTGTGGTCCCGCCCGTCGCAGCCCTCGTCACCGGCGACCTCCTCCTGAGGACTCCCGCCACCCGCTTCATCTGTCCCACCACCGCCGGCTCCGCCTGCCGGCCGCACTCTCACAAGGAGACGCTGATGCCATCCTCTGACGCCGTCGACCCACGGCTCCTCACCCAGATCCAGACCGCCACCACCCGGGTCCTGGCCGAGCTCGACCGGGTGTGCCACGAGCTGGGGGTCGTCTACGCCGTCTACGGCGGCACCGCGATCGGCGCGGTACGTCACCAGGGCTTCATCCCCTGGGACGACGACATCGACGTGTGCATGGAGCGCAAGGACTACGAGCGCTTCCTCGCTCAGGCCCCGGCCCTCATCGGTGAGGACTTCGTCATCGACAGCCAGGAGTCGAACGCCCGCTACCCCAAGACCTTCGCGATCATGGGCCTGGAAGGTACTGAGTTCGTGCCTGCCGCGGCCGCCGAGCGTTCCTACCCGATCCCCATCGGGGTGGACGTCTTCCCTCTGGACGTCATGCCCGAGGAGCCCCGCGCCTACCGCCGCCAGGCCCGCCGCTCGTGGCTGTGGGGCCGGCTGCTGTTCCTGCACGGTTCAGCCACCCCGGACACGGGCCTGGGCACCCCGCTCAGGCAGGTGGCCGACGCCGTGTTCCGCGTGACCCACTGGGGGCTGCACGCCGCCCGGATCACCCCGAGGACCATCTACCGGAGGTGGGAGCAGGCGGCCCGGGCCAGCGAGGGAACGGACTCGCCGTGGCTCGGCGACTTCTCGACGCAGGACCCACGGCGATGGTCGATGCGACGCGACGAGCTGCTGCCGGTGCGCCGGGTCCCCTTCGGGAGCATCATGGTGGACATCGCCCACGACTACGACGCCGTCCTGACACGAGGCTACGGTGACTACATGACGCTGCCGCCCGAGGACGAGCGGGTCAACCACAGCCCCGTGCGCATCAGCTTTGGTCGGCACGCGCCTCAGGTGGACTGAGGCGCCCCCGCGCACGCTCAGGCGGCACCGGGGCGAGGCGACGTCTCCAGGCGTCGGTAATCGACGACGAGGAACAGCGCCAGCACGATCACGGCCACCGCGTAGGAGACCACCCCGCCCCAGGACACTCCGTTCATGCCGAAGGTGTCCACCATGAAGCGGTAGCACAGGAGCGTGACGACGGTGGCCGCCACGTTGCCCAGGAAGCTGGCCTTGAAGTCACGCAGAGCCAGGAGCAGGTCGTTCATGAACCAGGCGAAGGCCGTGGTGAAGGTGCACAGCACGGCAGGCAGCAGCAGGTAGGTGTACCGGGTGATCTCCGCGCCGTACATGAGGAAGAGGATCGGCTTCCCCAGAAGGAGCAGGAGCACGGAGAAGACGGACGTCACGCCGATGATCCCCAGCGTGGTGCGCCGCAGCAGGTGCAGGGCGGAGCGCTTGTCACTGCGGAACCGCTCAGCGAACTCCGTCATGAGCGGGCTGTAGACGTAGGCGGCGCCCATCTGCACGATGACGGCTGGCGAGGCGACGGAGGCGTAGATGCCCAGAGCCGCTGCTCCCGCCGTCGCCGCCAGGTACTGGCGCGGGATGGTGAGCACCGACGAGGAGCACACCTGCGCGAGGACCAGAGGCAGCAGCGTGCCCAGTATCCTCGCGACGCCTCGCAGGTCGAGCTCAGGACGCAGCCGCTCGAAGCGAGCCGCCCGTGGAAGGGCGTAGACCAGGCCGACCGCTGCTGTTGCCACGGCCATGAGGCCGACGGCGAGGTCGAGGGAGTTGGTCCACCACAGGGCGGCGCAGAAGACCACCAGGGTGGACACGCCCTGCATGAGGTAGGACCGGCCGATGACGTCCATGCGCCGGTGCCGCTGCAGGACGGCGTGGAGCACCTCGATCAGCGTCGCGGCCAGCGAGTACAGGAGGTAGAGCAGGATGACGCTG
Source organism: Actinomyces radicidentis (assembly GCF_001553565.1). Taxonomy (NCBI): domain Bacteria; kingdom Bacillati; phylum Actinomycetota; class Actinomycetes; order Actinomycetales; family Actinomycetaceae; genus Actinomyces; species Actinomyces radicidentis. The sequence goes on from NZ_CP014228.1 coordinate 374,973, forward strand.
AGGGCCCGGGTGCCACTGGTGGCCAGGGCGTAGCCGAGGCCGATGACGAGGGCGAGCACCGTCGTGCACAGGCGCAGCCCCACGTAGGCCCCCGCCGTGCGCTCACCGTCAACGTCCGTGACCTGAATGGTTCTGAGCCGGAAGTCAGCGAAGGGTGTGACGAGGTTGGAGATCGCCATCGCCAGGGCCAGGGCTCCCGCCGCGTCAAAACCGTGCGACAGGCGCACGACGGCGATGGTGATGAGGTAGTTGCAGGCGAGCCTGCCGATGGAGCCGACGGCGTTCCACGCCATATTGGCCCTGAGCGAGAGTCCCTGCCCCTGAGCGAGTGCCACCACGCGTGCTTCTCCCTACTTGAAGACGGTGTAGCGGGCGACGAGCGCCGGCAGGTAGCAGGCCACGGCCAGCATCCTGCTCGGGGCCATGCGGATCGCGCCCTTCTGTCCTGCCAGACGGCATCCGACGAGGTAGAGGACCGTCTCCCGGGCTCGGCCTCGCAGGGTGGTGGAGCGGGTGGCGCAGTAGCGCTTGTGCTTCCAGTAGCCGATCGGGTTGCGCTTGGCGTTGGCCACGAAGTTGTGGGTGAGCCCGTCCGGAAGGTAGTGGCAGATCGTGAGGATCGTGTTGTCGGTGCGCATCCAGTAGTGCTCATCGAGGGCGAAGAACACGGAGGCCTCGGAGACGAAGGTCTCCGAGGGAGCGACCTCATAGGGGTGGTCACGCAGGACGTCCGTCCGGTGGATCAGGGAGGTGTCCCCCCTGAAGCGGTACCGGTCCAGGAGGTCCCACATCTTGACCCTGCTGACCCCCTGGGGCATCCACGTCCCCAGGGGGGTCGTCTCGTCCGTGCCCCGCAGGGCGACGATCCCGGCGTAGGAGTCGTCCCCGGCGATCGTGCCCCACAGCGTCAGGACGTGCTCGACCGCGGTCGGCACGATCCAGTCGTCCGAGTCCACGACGAAGAACAGCGGGCACTCACAGCGCTCGACGCCGACGTTGACCGCGCGCTGCTTGCCACCGTTGGGCACCTTGAGGTAGTCGATGGCGATCCGTCCCTCGGCCTGCCACCCGGCCACCAGCTCCTCAGTCTCGTCACTGGAGCCGTCGTCAACGACCATCCACACGAAGTCCTGGCTGGTCTGAGAAACCAGGCTGCGGTAGAGGACCGGCAGGATGTACGCGCGGTTGTAGGTCGGCGTGAAGACGCACAGAGACCTCGCGACAGACGGGCTGTCAGACATGTTCCTCCCTCAGGACCCGGAGTCACCCACCATTATGCCTACTCACCTGCCACCAGAACTCAGGACGCGGTCTGGGTGGGGTGCCTGCGAGAGAAGACCGCTCCGAGCAGGCGTGCGGTAGCCCTCGGGCCCACGACCCGGCCCAGGAGCCCGCACAGACGCGGAACACGGTCCCTGCTCATCGCGACGACCTGCGGGAGCCTCGCCAGCAGGTCGTCTCGACCGGCCGATCCGGAGGAGAGCAGCCCCAGTGCCGCAGCCTGACCGGCCCAGACCACCATCGGGTAGGCGAGAAAGGCCTGCAGCGCGTCACGCCGCTGAGGAGACAGCTCGTCGGCGAGGGCGAGGTTCTCGGTGAGGACCTCCTGAAGATCGTCCACGGACGCCTCGGTCAGGGCGTGTGACGTCTGAGCGTAGGGGTGCCCCATGCGGTAGACGTAGAAGCGGTCGTCGCACCAGGCGACCGACGCGCAGTGGGCGATCACCTTGGCGCTCCACTGCGTGTCCTCGTTTCGCATGCCGACGGGGAAGACGATGCCGTGCTCCTCCAGCAGACCGCGACGCACGACCTTGGTCCACACGGCGCTCGACGTCAGTCCGTGGTCGATGATGAAACGGATCGCCTGGGCCGTGGGCAGCGCTGCGACCTTCTCCCCGATCGCGGTGGGCTCGGTCTGGGTGACCTCGGAGCCGTCATGGTTGGACCGGCAGCTCATGTGCCACAGGAGGTCGACCGGACGCTGGACGAGGGAGGAGACGACCTTGTCAAGGCAGGCCTCCGTGCGCCACCAGTCATCGTTGTCGATGAAGGTGACGTACCTGCCCGTGGCAGCGGACACCCCGGCGTTGCGCGCGGCGCTCGTGCGCGCGTTGGCCTGGTGAATGACCCGGATCCGCTCATCCCTGGCGGCGAGAGCGTCGCAGAGCTGCGGGGAGGAGTCAGTGGAGCCGTCGTCGACCAGGATGACCTCCCAGTCGGTGAAGGTCTGGCCCAGGACGCTGTCCACGCACTGAGGGAGGAACTCCTCGGCGTTGTAGACAGGAATGATGATGCTGATGAATGCCACGAGATCCTCACTCGGGTGGATGGAGCGCGCTTCTCGCCTCGCCCTGCCTGGGAGCAGGCAGGCAGGCCGAGGAGCACCACGTTACTGACCGGGCACCGCTCCGGGGCGGGGCCAGTGAACGCACCCGCGTCAACGAGCGTCGTCGGAAGCGGCCCAGGTGGCGGTGCGGACGTGCGCCGGCGGACGCTCCTCGGGCGACGGAACCCTCCGCCAGTCCCCGTAGCGGGCTGTCAGGACGTCCTCAGCACGCGCCGGAATCGGCAGCATCGCCCCCTCGAACAGGGTTCGACGCACCGGGAGGAGATCCTCGGGCCGCAGCGTGTTGTTGTCCATGTCGTTGTCCACGAGCATGACGTAGCGAGGATCCTTGGCGTCAGCGACGTGCGCCGCCCGGGCGAGCTCGTCGCTGCGACGCGCGATCTCGTAGGGGTTCATGCGCCTGGTGACCGGGTAGATGAGACGCTTGACGAGGGCCGCCCGCCAGCTGGTCGCCAGGTGCGGGTCACTCGCCGCGATCGACCGCTTCCAGACGTGCCTCAGGGCGCGCAGACGGGTCAGGCGGATCCGCCTGTCGGCGAAGTCCACGTGCTCCAGCGGGAAGATGTCCACCCACAGGCCGAGGTCCTGCTCCACCCCGACGTAGCTCTCCTCGACGTGGGTACGCGTGTCCACGAGCTTGAAGAAGGGGTAGATCGAGTTCCGGTCCCGGTAGGAGGTGAGCCGGAGGTGCTCCGGCAGCGCTCCTGAGCGGCTCAGCCCGTAGAGCCTCTCGAAGTCCGCCCGAGGCATGTAGACGTCGATGTCGTCATCCCAGGGGATGAAGCCCTCATGCCGCATCGCGCCGATGAGGGTGCCGAAAGCCAGCACGTAGGTCAGCTCATGCTCCCGGCAGAAGCGCTCCAGCTCCAGCAGGACACCCAGCTGCACCTGACGTGACTCCTCATCGCTGAGCTGCTCGCCCTTCCTCACTACAATTCTCCTCATACACTGCACGCTCAGCCCCGAGAGGCTCTTCCGTCCGCGTCACGGCCCGACGTCAAGGGTATCTGCTCAGGCTGCGTGTGCGCGACCACGAGGAGGACGGCGCGGTGCGAATCGCCATCATCACGAACAGCTACCCCCCTCGCATGGGCGGCCTCGAGCTCCACATCGAGAACCTCGCCCACGGGCTCCACGCCCTGGGGCACCAGGTGCAGGTGCTCACCATCGCACCGGACCCCGGCGTCCGTGAGGACGGAGGCGTCCGCGTCCTCACGGGGCGCTCCCACCTCCCGATCGCTGACGTCATCAGCGTCCCCAGCCCCGGCGCGACCCGCGCGATCACCGGGCTCCTGCGTCGGGAGGGCGTCGACCTGGTGTCCACCCACACCCGCTTCTTCCCCATGAGCCTCATCGGGCTGCGCGCCGCCCGCGCCGCTGGTGTCCCCGTCATCCACACCGAGCACGGCAGCGGCTTCGTCGCCTCCCCCTCCCCCGTCATCGCCCTGGGGTCACGAGCCGTCGACCTGACCATGGGGCGTTACGTGCTGCGTCACGCCGACCGCGTCCTGGGCGTCTCCCCCCAGGCTGCCGCCTTCGCCCGCAGGCTGGGTGCGCCGCACGCCGAGGTCTTCTACAACGCGATCGCTCCGGTGACGCTCGCGTCACCGCCGGATGACCGCCCGCGCCACCTCGTCTTCGTGGGCCGGATGGTTCCTGGCAAGGGGTGGGACACCTTCCTGGAGACCGTGGCCCTGCTACGCAGCCAGGGCCTCGACGTCGACGGTGAGGTGCTCGGCGACGGAGCCGATCTGGCGCAGGCACGCTCCAGGGCCTCCGAGCTCGGCCTCAGCGGGATCGTCGCCGTGCGCGGGAGAGTCTCGCAGGAGGCCGTCCAGGCGTCCTTGACCGGCTCGACGCTCGTGAACCCGACGGTCCTGTCCGAGGGGTTCCAGACCACGCTCTTGGAGGCGATCGCCGCCCAGGGTCGGGTCGTCACCTTCGAGGTCCCCGGAGCCCGTCTGCTGCGAGAGCAAGGCGCTCCCGTCGTCGTGTGCGAGGAGCGCAGCGCCTCAGGGCTGGCGCGGTCACTGACGACCGTGCTGACCACTCCGCCTCCGGCGGCCTCCCAGGATCTCATCGCCCAGTGGACGTGGCCCGTGCGGGCCCACGAGTACGCCGCCATCGCCGAGCAGGTCGTCCGCTCCAGGTGACGCCCGTGACTCAGGAGCCGCTGCGACCAGCAGGGTCCTCGTCATGGCGCAGCCGTGCGACCTCCTGCTCAAGAGCCCTGACATCATGACGCAGCAGGGCGGTCTCCTCCGCAAGACGCCGACGGTCCTCGGAGGCCTGCGAGAGATCCACGCTGAAACGCAGCGAGAGCAGCAGCAGGATGATCGCAGCGACGAAGAACGCGAGGTTGAGGGGCACCTTCACCCCGATGAGCGTGGAGAGGGCCTTGAGCGCCCCGGGGATGACGGAGAAGAAGACCGAGCCGACCGCGATGACAATCCACCAGGTCGCGTAGACCTCCTTCATGCCCGAGTTGCGCATCTTGAGGAAGACGGACACGAGGACGATCACCCCGAAGAGCGCACCGAGGAGATAGGTCGTCGTCATGCTGAGGTCTCCTCCGAGAACGTGACGGCGCTCCGTGGCCGCGTCAGGGCGATGCCCAGCGCCATGAAGGCACGCAGAAGGAACCGTGCCGCCTTGATGGGGTTGTGCGAGGGCGTGCCACCAGCCCGAGGCCGCATCTCCACGGCGACCTGGGTGACGGTCAGTCCGCTGCGCGCCGCCAGGACGAGGGCCTCGACGGTGTCCCCGAGGTACTCGGCCGGGTAGTCGCGGGCGAACAGGGTGATGGCCCGCCGACCGCTCAGCTTGAAGCCGGAGGTCGTGTCCGTCAGCCGCGTCCGGCACACGCGCGAGAGCACCACCGAGAGCACCCTCATCGCCCAGTGCCGCGGCCCGTGCACGGTGTAGTCACCCTTGCCGGCGAATCGCGCGCCGATGACGACGTCAGCGCCGCCGGAGCGTGCCGCCTCAAGCAGCGCGGCGACCTCCCGGGGATCGTGCTGACCATCAGCATCGAGCTGGACCGCGTAGTCGTAGCCGTGCCGGTACGCGTAGAGGTAGCCCGCGCGCATCGCCCCTCCCACACCGAGGTTGACGGGCAGGTCGAGGACCTTGACGCCGCGCTCCTGGGCGATCGCGGCGGTCGCGTCGGTGGACCCGTCGGAGACGACGAGGACGTCGACGCCGCCACCGAGCACCTGCTGGGTCTCGTCGAGGACCGCTCCGATGACGTCAGCCTCGTTCCACGCCGGGATGATGACGAGGACGCTTCCCGGGTCAGTCACGTCCCCGCCCTCCCCTGCTGGGAGCAGCGTCGGTACCGCCCCGGTGAGCACCGGCCTCGGGCGCGGGCCCCCTACCCGCTCCGTCGGCCGCCACGGCGTCGCCGTCCGGCTCCTGCTCGGAGCCGGTCCGCGACGCACCCGTCGCGCAGTCGCCGAGCAGCGGGGAGAAGGGGCTCGTGAGGACCGCGGCGCCCTGACGCCGGCTGAGCCACAGGGCGGCCACGACCAGCAGGGTGAAGGCCACGCAGGCGGTCATCCACACGAGCATCGGGCCGGGGACGCGCTCGCTCCACCACCAGCTCGCCTGGTAGTCCAGGTTGAGGAACTCCTCCACGTCCATCCCGTGCACGTAGCGGAACATCACCGAGTGCATCGTCAGCGCGAAGCCTCCAACGACGCACAGGCAGATCCCGGCCAGCTGGGCAGGACGCATCTCGAAGCACCGCTCACCTCCGGCGACCAGCAGGAAGAGGACGGCGACCGCCAGGAGCGGGAGATTGTACCGCGCCTGGTAGGAGAAGATGTCGGGGAAGAGCCCGACCGCGTAGAAGACGGCGGGGATCCCGAGCATGGCGCCGACGACGACCGTCGTCGACAACCACGTGCGCCAGGAGCCTCGCGCGAGCCCCGCCATGACGCATCCGCCCAGGGCCAGGACCCCCAGGACGAAGGGGGCGAACTGGTCGAGGTGGACGTCGATCCAGCCGGGCAGCCAGAACTGGCCGTAGAAGCCGGCGACGTACTTCGGGGCCGTGAGGACGCCGGTGACGAGCCTGTCCCAGAGCTCGGAGTGGCCACCTGCCGAGGACTGGGCGCCGGCCGAGCGCCCTGCGATCATGCCCTGGATCATCCACCACGTGCCGACCAGGGCCAGCACGACGGCCATCACGGCCTCGGGCAGCCGCTTCCGGTTCCACGGCACCGCGAGGGCCAGGGCGACGGCGACGACGAAGAGGTAGAAGGAGGTGTCGTACCTGGTGGCCAGGCACAGGAGCGCGCCGATCAGGGCGGTGACGAGCAGGAGGACGCGCCGTGAGCCGTGCGAGCGAGTCGCCAGGAGCATTCCCGCGCCGTAGACGAAGGTGCCCGTCACGGCCCACGAGCTGGGGTTGTTGGAGGCGATGAAGTAGACCCCCATCGGTACCCAGGACACCAGGACCGCCACGGTCAGTGCCAGCCTGTCCCGACGCTGCGCCCCGAGCCACAGGAGGGTGACGAGCGTGGTGGCGATGAGGACGTTGACCCCGCGCATCAGGACGGCCGAGCGCTCCGGGTCCCCGGTGACCAGCAGGTGGTGGAACCGGTAGAAGCCGCCGGGGTACCCGCCGTCGTCGTACCGGTTGATCCAATGGGTCCTCGTGTCCGAGTACGTGAGCACGCAGGCCGCGGACTCCTGGGTCCGGAAGGAGTAGCACGTTCCTCCCAGCGGCGCCAGCGAGGAGGACGAGGACTCCCCGACCGCCTCGGGCACCTGCACGAGCACCCTGTCCCCGTCCACCTTGGAGGGGCAGGACTCGTACGCCGGCCTCGGGCACCAGATGCTCCCAAGGTGGTAGTCGTCATCGGGGGCCCCGCCCATGGGGGAGGCGACCGCCCAGCCGAGCCCGGAGGCGAGCATGAGCAGCACCATGGCGGCCACTGCCAGCACCGCCCCCCAGCGGGAGGGCGTCCGCCCCCCGTGCGAGCCCCCGCTGTCACCGCGGCTCGTTCTCATCCGGTCCTCCCCACCAGACCGTCGTGCCGACGGGCGCGGCCCTCGAGCACGACGACGCCTCACAGGTCGATCGTGGGCACGTACTGCCCCAGGCGCTCCATCGAGTCGCGCGGGGTGAAGCCCGTGGCCTCGATCTTGGACAGGTCCAGGGCGGACTTGAGCGGGCGGGGGGCGACGCCCTCCTTGCCGGCGAAGTACTCCTCGGTGGTGACGGGGGTGACGTCGTCGGCGGAGAAGCCGCGCAGCTCGAAGACGCGCTTGGCGACGTCGGCCCAGGAGACGACGGGGCCCTCGCCGGAGAGGTTGTAGGTGCCCCACTCGGCGCCGGTGGACAGCAGGTGGATGATGCCGGCGGCGAGGTCCGAGGTGAAGGTGAGCCGGCCGGTCTGGTCGGCCACGACCGACGGCTTGATGCCGCGCTCGGCCAGGGAGGCCATCGTCTTGGCGAAGTTCTTCCCGTCGCCCACCACCCAGCTGGTGCGCACGAGGTAGTGGCGCTCGGTGGCCTCGATGGCGGCGTCGCCGCCGGCCTTGGACTGGCCGTAGACGCCCAGCGGGCTGGGGGCCTCGTCCTCGGTGTGCGGCTCCAGGGTGCCGTCGAAGGTGTACTCGCTGGAGACGTGGACGATCGTCAGGCCCCGGCCGCCGGCCTCACGGGCCAGGTTCGCCGGGCCCGTGGCGTTGGCCCGCCAGGACAGGCGGCGTCCGTCAGGAGTCTCGGCGCCGTCGACGTTCGTCCAGGCCGCGGCGTTGATGACGACGTCGTAGGCGGACCAGTCGAAGGCGGCCATCTGGGCGGCGTCGGAGATGTCGACGTCGGGCAGGTCCACCCCGGTGGGCTGGTAGCCGGCCTGCGGCAGCTGCTTCATGAGCTCGCGGCCGAGCTGCCCGTTGGCGCCGGTGACGAGGACGCGCCTGCCCGTACCGGTGGTCTCGGCAGCGGGGAAGGGAGTGACCTCGGCCAGTCGCGGGTGCGCCTTGTCCTTGTCGGAGAGGATCGCCTGCTCCAGCGGGATGGGCCACGGGACGGCGGCGGTCTCGTCGGCGAGGTTGAGGAAGGTGTACTGCGCGTCCGGCGACCAGTGGTCGTTGACGAGGTAGGTGTAGGCCGTGTTCGGCTCGAGGGTCTGGTAGGCGTTGCCGACGCCCTTGGGGACGTAGACCGCGACGGAGGGGTCGATCTCCGTGGTGTAGACGGTGCCGAAGGACGGGCCCTCGCGCAGGTCCACCCAGGCGCCGAAGACGCGGCCGGTGGCCACCGAGACGAACTTGTCCCAGGGCTCGGCGTGGATGCCGCGGGTGACGCCGACCTCGTCGTTGAAGGAGATGTTGTTCTGGACGGGGCCGAAGTCCGGCAGGCCGAGGGCCACCATCTTCTCGCGCTGCCAGTTCTCCTTGAACCAGCCGCGGTTGTCGCCGTGGACGGTGAGATCGATCCGGAGGAACCCGGGGATCGGGGTGGTCTCGACGCCGAGGGGCTTAGGGGTCGCAGTCATGTCTTCCGTTCGATGAGCTCAGGCACCGGTCCAGGCACCGTCACCATAGTAGTCGTCAGGACCGCGCGCCCCTACCCCCGGCACGGGAGCCGGAGCGGCCCAGGCCCCAGGACGTCGGCGGGAGGTGCTGGCGACCCCACGAGCGCGGTGACGGTCACCACGGGCGCACGAGGCAGGTCAGGAGAGCCCGCCCCCTATGCTGTCCCCCATGCAGCGCGGTCTCCTCCGTGCCTGCACCTCTTCGACGAAGGGTGAGCCGTGCCAATCTTGCGGGAGCTGCGCGAGTCGCGAGAGCTTCTCTACAACCTGACGCTGCGCGAGGTGAAGGGGAAGTACAAGCGCACCGCGCTCGGTCAGCTCTGGTCGCTGGCGAACCCCCTGGCGCTCATGCTCGTGTACTCGTTCGTGTTCCGCTTCGTCATCAGGGTCCAGCCGGACGCCGGGGACCCCTCCGGCTTGGACGTCTTCGCCCTGTGGCTCATGTGCGGCCTGCTGCCGTGGACGTTCTTCACCAACGTCGTCAACGGCGGCATGGGAGTCCTCGTCGGCAACGAGAACCTCATCAAGAAGGTTTACTTCCCGCGGTCCAGCCTGGTCGTCTCCACCGCCTTGTCCTGGCTGTACTCGTGGAGCATCGAGATGCTGGTGCTCGTCGTGGCGATCGTGCTCCTGGGAGGGAGCCCCTACCTCTTCATCGTGCCCACCGTGGGCGTCATGCTCCTGCTGACCCTCTTCTCCACGGGCGTCGCCATGCTCCTGGCGATCGCGAACGTCTACTTCAGGGACACGCAGTACCTCATGGGAATCGTCTTCCAGATCTGGTTCTACGCGAACCCGATCGTCTACCCGGCGTCGATGGTGCGGTCGGTCTCCGACTCCGTCGGGACGTTCCACGGGGCGAGCATCTTCGACCTCTACCGCCTCAACCCCTTCTACTACTTCCTCGAGGCCTTCCGTAACCTGCTCTACGACAACAGGTTCCCGGACGGGCTCACGTGGGGGGTCATGCTCGTGCTCTCCATCGGCTTCCTCACGGTGGGCTGGAGAGTCTTCAGCTCTCATCAGGACCACCTGGCGGAGGCGCTGTGATGACGACGTCAGCAGTCTCCGTCGAGCACGTCTCCAAGGAGTTCCGCGTCTACAAGGAGCGGAACAACACCCTGAAGTCCGCGATCATGCGTCGCAACCGGTCCTCCTACCAGGAGTTCCAGGCTCTCAAGGACGTGAGCCTTGACATTCCGCAGGGCTCCACCTTCGCACTCGTGGGAGACAACGGCTCCGGCAAGTCGACTCTCCTGAAGTGCATGGCACGGATCCTCGTGCCGGACGAGGGCAGCATCCGAGCCCACGGACGCGTCGCCGCCATGCTCGAGGTCGGGTCAGGGTTCCATCCCGAGCTCTCGGGCCGCGACAACATCTACCTCAACGGGTCGATCCTCGGGATGAGCCGTCGCGAGATCGACAAGAAGCTCGATGACATCATCGCCTTCTCCGGGGTGGAGGACTTCATCGACCAGCCCGTGAAGAACTACTCGTCGGGCATGTACGTGCGGCTCGGGTTCTCCGTCGCGATCAATACCGAGCCCGACATCCTCCTGGTCGACGAGATCCTCGCCGTGGGCGACGCCTCCTTCCAGGAGAAGTGCGCCAAGAAGTTTGACGACCTCAAGGCCGAGGGGCGCACCATCGTGGTCGTCTCCCACTCGATCGCGCAGCTGCGGGCGATGGCGGACACGGCCGCCTACCTGGACCACGGCGCCCTTCAGGAGGTCGGCCCGTCGACGGCCGTCCTCGAGAAGTACGCTGACGCGGCCCGCGAGAACATCCGCATCGACGACGACGGCCGGGTCCGGTGGGGCACGGCCGAGGCCACCGTCCGCAGCGTGGAGGTGCTCGGCGAGGACGGCGCCCCGCTGACCTCGTCCGCGCGGACGGGCTCAGCCCTCGTGCTGCGCCTTCACTTCGAGGCTCCCTCCGCCCTCGTGAGGCCACGAGTGGGCCTCGCGATGAGCACGGGCGTCGGCGCGCACCTGTGGTCCAGCTTCACCAACGACGCGGGCTCCCCCATCGAGCGCATGGAGGGCGAGGGGCACATCGACCTGCGTGTGCCCGACCTGCCGCTGCAGCCGGGAAGATACCCGGTCGACGGGGCGATCATCAGCGCGGACGGCGAGTCCGTCATCGACTACGTCCGGCAGATCGCCGTCCTGGAGGTCGCGCTCGGTGGCCCCAAGGAGTCGGGCGGCCCGGTGGCGCTGCGAGGCACGTGGGGCGACGTGGAGGTCGACCGATGAGCGCGGACGTCACGAGGGCACGAGTCCTGGTCGTCACCCTGGACACGCTCGGCGACCGGATGGCGGGGCCCGCCATCCGCGCCTGGGAGATCACGGCGCACCTTGCCGCCCGAGGGCACTGGGCCCGGCTCGTCACCTTCGCCGAGTGCACCCGTCGCAGTCCGGACTTCGAGGTCGCGAGCATCGGCGTCGACTCCTTCCGCAAGGAGGTCGAGGCCGTCGACGTCGTCATCATCCAGGGCTACGTCGCGGCCACCTTCCCGTGGCTCGCCGACGTGGACCAGAAGATCGTCTACGACCTCTACGACCCGTTCCACCTGGAGTCGCTCGAGGTCGAGCGCTACCAGCCGCTGCCCCTCCGGCACGCCGCCCTGGCTCGCGCGCTCACGGAGCTCGGCACGCAGATCGCCCGCGGCGACTTCTTCATCTGCGCCTCCGAGAAGCAGCGTGACCTGTGGCTGGGCCACCTGGCGGCAGCGGGACGCGTGAATCCGCTGACCTACGACTCGGACCCCTCCCTGAGGGAGCTCATCGACGTCGTCCCGTTCGGGACGGCAGACGTGCAGGCCGAGCAGCGCAGGCACGCGCTCAAGGGCGCCGTGCCCGGGATCACCGAGGATGACCCGGTCGTGATCTGGGGCGGTGGCGTCTACAACTGGTTCGACCCGTTGTCGGTCGTCCGGGCGATCGACCAGGTGCGCGCCGAGGTGCCCAACGTGCGCATGGTCTTCCTCGGCATGAAGCACCCCAACCCGGACGTGCCCGAGATGAGGATGGCGGCTCGCACGCGGCAGGAGGCGGACCGACTGGGACTGACCGGAAGGCACGTCTTCTTCCACGAGGACTGGGTCGAGTACGACGACCGGGTCAACTTCCTCATGGACGCCGACGTGGGTATCTCGACCCACTTCGCCCACATCGAGACGGACTTCTCCTTCAGGACCCGGATCCTGGACTACCTGTGGACAGGGCTACCGATCGTGTCCTCCGACGGTGACGCCTTCGCCTCGTTGATCACGGCCGAGGGCCTTGGCCGCGTCGTGCCGGTCGGAGACGTTGACGCGCTCGCGCAGGCGCTCGCGCTCCTCCTCACGGACCCGGCCGGCCGTGAGGAGACGCGTCAGCGGGTCAACCGTGCGGCGGCGGCGTACCGGTGGGAGCAGGTGCTCGCACCTCTCTTCCAGTTCTGCGACGATCCGCGACACGCCGCCGACTGGGCGGAGCACACGGCCGTGGCGAGACCTGTCAGCCGCCCGGGTGTCCTCACCGCGCTCAGGAGCGACGCGCGGGCCGCCGTGCGGGTGCTGCGAGCGCAAGGGCTCCGCGGGGTGGCCGCGAAGGTCCGGTGGAGACTCGCCAGGTTCCGCCGGTGAGTACCGTCAGGCCGGAGGGAGGTGTCGCCGCCGTCGTCGTCACCTACCACTCGGGGGACGTCCAGCGGCTGGTCAGCGCCCTGAGCGAGCAGTGCGACCACGTCATCATCGTCGACAACGGCTCATCCCGGGCGGAGGTCGACGCGCTGCGCCAGACGTGCACCGAGTCGGGCGCCCTCCTGGTCACCCTGGGAAGGAACACAGGAATCGCGGCGGCCCAGAATCGCGGCATCGAGGTCGCCCGCGAGCTCGGAGCGCAGCAGGTGCTCCTGTCCGACGACGACTCGGCACCTGAGCCTGGAATGGTCACCCGGCTGCTCGAGGGGCTGGAGCTGGCCCAGCGCAGCGGCCCCGTGGCCGCGGTCGGTCCTCTCATCGAGGAGGGCGACGGCGCCGACGAGCTCATCTACGTGGCTCGGACGTGGGGCCCTCGCCGTGCGAACCGCTCTGAGACCCGGGTGGAGCTCGCTCCCGTGGCCTTTCTCGTGGCCTCGGGCTGCCTCCTGAGCCTGGACGCCCTGGACCTCGTCGGGCCGATGAACGAGTCGCTCTTCATCGACCACGTCGACCTGGAGTGGGGGCTGCGTGCGCGGCGCGCGGGCCTCGGGCTCTTCGTCGTCACGAGGGCGCGCATGTCGCACTCCCTGGGGGACCGCATGGTCACGATCCCCGGTCGGCGTCAGCCTGTGCACGTCCACTCCGCGACACGGAACTACTACCTCGTCCGCAACACCACGTGGCTCCTGCGGTCAGCGCTGCTCCCGATGCGGTGGAGGCTCGGCTACGTCTGGTGGATGCTCAAGTACGTCGGCTTCAACGTGCTGGTCAACCCGCCTCGTGCCCAGAGGCTGAACGCCGCCCTCCAGGGAGTTCGCGACGGAGCCCTGGGCCGCATGGGGCCTCGTCACGAGCGCCGTGCGTGACGGGCGGCGGAGGACGACGTCACTGCCGCCCGCACGGCTCGCTCACGAGGCTCACCCCTTGAGACGCCTCCGGGCCCTGGTCGCCACGCCCCGGACGCCCTCGTGACGGATGACCGTCCGGGTCCGCCGGGTGAGCCTGGCAAGGCGGCGCGCCCGCTCACCACGCAGCATCCGGCCGCGGTCCTCCGGCAGGGGCAGGTAGGGGTCGACGACGGCGTCGACGACGGAGAAGGGCTCGGAGTCCGCCACCGGGGTCCACCGGGACGCTTCCCGGTGCCCGTGGACCCGGACGTCGAGCGCCGCACGCACGAGGAGCTCCTCGTACACGCGCCCCTGGAGGGCCGGGGACCACGTGAGGAGAGCCTTCCTGCGCGCCGCTGCTCCGACCTGGGCCCGCAGGCTCCGCGAGGAGACGAGCGCCTCGAGGCACCTCTCCCACTCGTCGGTGGTCGACGCGAGGAATCCCGTTCGCCCGTGCTCGATGGCCTCGGTGAAGGGCGTCGTCGGACTCGCGATGGTGGGTCTGGCTACGAGAGCGGCCTCGAGCCACTTGATGGCCGACTTTGACTCGTTGAAGACCGTCTCCCCTGCCAGGGGGGCGAGGTTGACGTCCGTCTCCCGCAGGAGTCGGGGCAGGCGTTGCCACGGTACGAATGGCTGCCGGTCGACCCGGTCAGTCATCGCGGCGAGCGCCGGCGTCTCAGCCAGGTGCCCTCCAAGACGCAGACGGACCTCGGGGTGGCGACGCATGACGGCGAGGATCGCCGGCTCGAGGACCGCCCAGTCAGCGTCGTGGGTGTCCGTGCCGGAGAAGTACCCGATCGAGACAGAACCGTCGGCGGCCGCGGAGGGGACGTCACGCACCGCCTGGTCCGAGGCCTGCGCCAGGATCCGACCGACACCGTTCGAGAAGCGGTACGCGGGCAGGCCGGACAGACGAGTCGCCTGCGCGCACAGCTCGGCCGTCGACCCGATGAATCCGTCGCAGGCCTCCAGAGTCGTGCGATAGCGGTCGACGCCGTGCCACCACAGAGCCTCCTCCTCCGGAGCGAGGCGAGACAGACCGGGCAGCGTCCCGCGGAGAGCGGGGTCGAAGATGAGGTCGTCGACGTCGTAGAGCACCGGGACGCGTCGCTCCTTGGCCGCGTCAACGACCTGGAGCACCTGGTCCGTCGCGGGGACCCGGTACAGCACGATCGCGTCGGCGTCACGCACCTCCTCCACGAGCCGGGGGTCGCGGTAGTGACGAATGAGCGACCTGTGGCCCAGGCCAGCGAGAGCCTCGGCGGGGAGATGGACCCGGTAGCGCAAGGGCGCTCCGTCGATGCCGACGATGAAGAGGACCTCGCGCAGCAGACGTGCCTGCGCCCTGTAGACGTCCTCCGGGACAGCCGTCGCAGCGCGAGCACCGTCGTCGGCCTGCGAGTAGATCGTGACGAGCTGCTCAGCCTGATCCGTGAAGGCCCGGATGGGGGACGCGGGCCCCTGTCCCGTCAGCAGGCGCGACGCGGCGGGGTCGTCGGCGAGGCGCCCCAGCACCTCAGCGAGCGCCGCAGCGTCTCCAGCAGGGACGACGTGTCCGTTCACTCCGTCCCTGACGACGGCCTCCGGGCCGAGCGTGTCGGTGCAGATGACGGCGAGTCCCGCGGCGAGCGCCTCGCGGGTGAGGATCGAGTGCGACTCCCTCATGACCGAGGGGAGCACGAGGACGTCATGCTCGTCGAGGACGGACAGGAGGTCGTCGGGTGAGTAGGGAGGTAGGGGGCGGAACCAGCGAGGCGTGCCCGGGACGGACCTCTCCCCCACCCCGTAGGCGTCGACCTCGATGCCGGGGCGGTCGCCGAGGGTCCGCGCAGACTCGCACAGCACCTCGAAGCCCTTCATGGGCTGCGTGCCTCCGGCGTACATGATCCTCAGCGGGCCGCTCCCGCGGCGTCGCCGCGGCGTGGTACCGAGCCTCGTCAGCTGGTCATCGGGCAGCCCGTTCTCGTTGACGAGCAGGCGGTCCGGGTCGACACCGTTGGCTGCGAAGACCTGCCTGGCGGCCTCTGACGGCGCGAGGACGAGGTCGACGGAGCGAAGCGCCTCCCGCAACCGTGCGGCGCGCCGGCTGCTGCTCCGGCCGGAGGCGCAGCCACAGGTTCCGCAGTCGACGACGAGGCTGCACGGCACCATCGACTCATCGACGAGGAACTGCCGGGAGCAGAACCACCAGAAGTCGTGCATGGTCACGATCACTCGTGCACCTCGCTCGTGCGCCGCCTCAATCAGGCCGACGCCGAGCGTCTGGAGGGAGTGGACGTGCACGACGTCAGGCTGAACCCGGTCGAGCCACGCCTCGAACACCTCCGTCACAGCGGGGTTGTCGAAGTTGAGCGGATCCGTCCACGCGGTCCACGGCGTCGTCACGACCCAGGTCACGTGGACGCCCTGACCGTCGTCCTCGTCCCAGGTCTCAAGCGGCTGCCGACCGTCGTCCAGGTAGCCGGCGAAGACGAATGACTCGTGGCCGGCCTCAGCGACGTACCGCGCGACGCGCTGCGGGACGAGCGTTCCGCCGGAGACGAAGTTCGGCGGGTAGTGAGCGGAGACCTGGGCGATGCGCATGGAGATCATCCTAACGACGAGGCTGAGCGGGCGGCCGTCTCAGTGGCTCTCAGTGGCTCTCAGTGGCTTCTCCGTGGTCTCCCAGTGGCCTCGGTGGGCGCCGCTGCGGGACGAGGCGCTCGCGTATCATCCGGCGCGTGGTTACTGAACGTGACGGAAGCCTCCCTACGAGGCCCGAGACCGAGCTGCAGCTACGCGTCGCGGAGCTCGAGGCGCAGGTTGCCGCTCTCAAGGAGGCGGCCCTCATCCGAGCCGGCATCATCGAGGACCAGAGCGCCGTCATCGCGGCGCACGACGCCGAGGTCGCCCGGCTCCGCGCTCAGCTGGACGAGGAGCGTGCGCGCTCTCAGGAGCTTCGCGTCCGGGCGCTCGGCAGCGTGCGACTGCCCGGCTCTGGCCGGGTGCGCCGGGCCCTGGGATGGTCCCGACGATGACGGCTGTTCTCGTCAGCCCAGGTCCGGACCTTGAGGTCACTCGACGCAGCGTGGCGCTGTCAACGGGGAACACGGTCCGGTGCGTCGAGATCGACTGGGCGCGGCCCGAGGCCCTGCGAGCCGTGGAGGAGCTGGACGTCGCGGACGACTGGCTGCTCCTGCTGCGGGCGGGAGACGAGGTGGAGCCCGGCGCGCTGGCGTCAGTGACGAGCTTCGGGGAGGCTCTCGGCGCCGACCTCGTCACCGCTGACCGGGTCGAGGGCGGTGAGATCCACCGGGTCCAGCGCTGGAGCAGCTCCCTGTTCGAACAGCTTCCCTACGTCGGCCGCGCACTGGTTGCTCGTTCCCGGCTCCTGGCTGCCGTCGCGCGAGAGACCACCGACGGTGGGCGCTGGGAGTCGGAGTGGGATCTGCAGCTGCACCTCGTTGAGCACGCGGAGCAGCCACGCCACTGTCCGGTGACCCTCCTCCGCCAGACCACCCCCGTGGGTACCGGGGGCGTCGGCGGAAGGCTGCGGAGCCTGCGACGACACCTCAACGCGACGGGGCGTCCCCGCTCGGTCGCACGGATCTCGCTCGCCGGCCCGGCCACACCACGGGTGCGCCCACCGAGCACCCACCGCTGGCCTGAGGTCTCGGCCATCGTGCCGACCGCCTTCGCCCGTCGCCCGCTCGCCGACGGTGCCGAGGCAGTCCTCGTCGAGCAGCTGCTCGAGTGCCTGACCCTGGCGACTGATGACGGGGTGTCCCTCGAGGTGGTCCTCGTCGTCGGCGAGCAGGCGCCGGACGCCTCGATCGCCTCCGCCCGGGCCATCGCGGAGACGGCGGGGCTCGACGTCGTCGTGGTCCGGACCACCGGCCCGTTCAACTTCTCGAAGGCGGTCAATGAGGGCGCACGAGCCGCCCACGGCGAGGTGCTGCTCCTCCTCAATGACGACGTCCAGCCCATCGCCTCCGGCTGGCTCCCCGAGATGCTCGGAGCCTTGGCGCAGCCGGGTGTCACGGCGGCAGGCGCTCGGCTCCTGTTCGACGACGGGCGCATCCAGCACGTGGGCGTGGTCGTCCCACCGGACGGGCCTCCCTTTCACCCTCAGATCTTTGAGAGGGATGACCCGTTGGACCCGCTCGCCCACGCTGACGTCGACTACGTCGCCGTAACGGGAGCGTGCCTTCTCACGCGCCACGCGGACTTCGACGCGGTGGGCGGGATGGAGGAGTCCCTGCCTCTCAACTTCAACGACGTCGATCTGTGCCTGCGGCTGGGGCGGGCCGGAGGTCGGATCGTCTGCGTCAACGCGGCGCGTCTCATCCACCGGGAGTCGTCAACCCGGGAGGCTGTCCTGACCTCCTCGGAGACGTCCCGGGCGCTCCAGTGGCGCGACGGCGCGGTCAGTGACCCGCACGTCGAGTACTGGGGCTAGGGCCCCGAGGACGGGCCCCCCACCCGGGTCGCCCGCACTGGCCTCGGCGCGGATCACCCCGTGCACGAGGCCAGTGCGGGCAGCGGATCACCCGAAGATCTGGGTCATGAGGCTGCGGACGGAAGCACCGTAGCCGACCGCGGAGGCCCAGCCCGCTCCGGCCGGGTTCTCGTGGATGCCGAGGTGCTCGACGTATCTCGCCGACCCCTTGGTGACGTAGGCGAATCGGGGATCGACAAGGGGACGGTGGAGGGTCGAGGTGGACGCTGAGGGGTCAGCGTAGGCACGCAGGTGCTGGACCTGGGCGCGGACACCGGTCCGGACGTCGGCGAATGACGCGCCGGACACTCCGCCCCCGGTGGCCCCCAGGCCACCGAAGTTGTACTGCGAGATCCTGACGTCACCGCCGAACCTCAGCCACCCCGTCTCCTTCATCATCTGGGCGAAGAGAACCTCCGGGCGGACCCCCTCAGCCACGGCCTCGTCGTAGACCACCGTCGCGAAGGAGCGCAGCGTGCCCGTGCCGCCTGCGGCGAGCCGGCGCGAGGGGAAGGTCGCCCCGGACCGCTGGTAGCTGGCGACCATGGCGTTGACCACCTGCGTCCTCGTCCCCGACGGAGCGCCCATGATGGGAGCGAGCCTGGTGGAGGTGGCACCGGCCGCCGACGTCGCGTATCCCAGCCACGCTCCGTTGGAGCCGAATGACGAGGCCCGACCGTCGATCACGCGCCTGCCCGTGACCATCGCGCCGGAGTCGTCCAGGTAGTACCAGGTCCCGTCGACCTGCTGCCACCCGGTGCGCATCGCGCCCGACCGATCCATGTAGAACCAGGTCGATCCCGCCTTCAGCCAGCCCGTGGCCATCGCGCCGGAGCGGCCCAGGTAGTACCAGGCGCCGTCGACCTGCTGCCACCCGGTGCGCATCACGCCCGAGTCGTCCAGGTAGTACCAGGCGCCGTCGACCTGCTGCCACCCGGTGCGCATGCCACCGGAACCACCCATGTAGAACCAGGTCGATCCCGCCTTCAGCCAGCCCGTGGCCATCGCGCCGGAGCGGCCCAGGTAGTACCAGGTCCCGTTGACCTGCTGCCAGCCCGTGGCCATCGCGCCGGAGCGGCCCAGGTAGTACCAGGCGCCGTCGACCTGCTGCCAGCCCGTGGCCATCGCGCCGGAGCGGCCCAGGTAGTACCAGGCGCCGTCGACCTGCTGCCAGCCCGTGGCCATCGCGCCGGAGCGGCCCAGGTAGTACCAGGTCCCGTCGACCTGCTGCCAGCCCGTGGCCATCGCGCCGGAGCGGCCCAGGTAGTACCAGGTCCCGTCGACCTGCTGCCACCCGGTGCGCATACCACCGGAGCCACCCAGGTAGTACCAGGTCCCGTTGACCTGCTGCCACCCGGTGCGCATCGCGCCCGAGCCACCCAGGTAGTACCAGGTCCCCTTGACCAGCTGCCACCCCGTCAGGCGGGTTCCGTTGGCGCTGTAGAGGTACCAGGTCGAGCCGGAGAGCTTCCAGGTCGTCGCCGACGCCCCCATCACCTGCTGAGCGATCGCGCGGATCTGGCTCAGCCTGGAGTAGCCGACGTCGCCCGGGCAGGTCGTGTAGTTCACGTCCCGGTGGGCGAAGATGTAGGTGAAGCTCTGCGTCGAGCCCTTGGGGTACTTGATCATGCTCGACGGGTAGCCCACCACGAAGCTCGAGGAGCCGTAGGCGTTGGTGACGCCCTGACGGCCGAGGAACCAGCCGGCCATCTTGCCGACGGCGTCGACCTGCGCGCTGCTGGGGCTGGTCGCGGTGAAGTCGCCCATCATCGAGACGCCCATGGTGCCGTTGTTGACGCCGAGGGCGTGCCCGCCGGCGACCATCTTGCCGGGTGCGGAGGCCAGGGAGCCGGAGCGCCCCTCGAAGACCTGCCCGTACTTGGAGACGAGGAAGTTGTAGCCGATGTCCCCCCAGCCCAGGGTGACCGCGTGGTAGTAGTAGATGCCGTTGACGATCGAGGCGGACTGCGCGGCGGTGTAGTTGTTGGTCCCGGCCGTGTGGTGGACGACGACGTGGTCGGCCTCGTAGTACTCCCGGGTCCAGGTCATGTACGACTCGTTGGCGCCCCACTCGGAGCGGGTGGTCACGGGCACGGGCAGGCTGTTGGCCGTCGTCGTGGCGGCGAGCAGGGTGGCCGCGGCGGGGCTGACGGCGCTGCCCCCACCGGTGCTGCCCGGGGCGCTCGGCGCGGGCTGCGAGGGCGGGGCGCTCGGCTCAGGCTGCGAGGGCGAGGCGGTCGGGTCGTCGGTCTGCTCGGCGAGGGGCCCCAGGGCGCTGGGCGACGCGCCCGCGTCATCGGTGACGACCTCCGTGGGCTCGGCGTCGACGGTCTCGAGCTCGGAGGCGTCGACCTGCTCCTGGCCGGTCGGCTGCCCGGGAACCATCGCGAGGTTGAGGTCGGCGGGAAGCTCGCCGGACGGGCTGATGATGCTCGCCTGGACGGCGTCGGCGCCGCCCGTGACGAACTCGTCGGTGCCCTGGAGCCCGGTGCCGTCGTCGCGGCCGGCGTCCGAGGCCTGGTTGAGGTACCAGGAGGACCAGACGCCGTCCTCCCGGACGCGCAGGTAGATCTGCGTCCCGGTGGGGAGCTCGGCGGATCCCTTCCAGCTGAACCCGGCGATGAGGAAGTCATCGACGGCGATGGGCTTGGTGAGGAGGGTCGCGTCCTTCTCCGGGTCCACCGGGGCGGTGGACGCCGCGAGGAGCGTCGTGCGTCCGGGGGCCACGCCGCTGCCACCGGAGGTGGCGGCAGGAGCGTCGGACGGGGCAGCGCTCGGCTGGGAGGTGCGCGCTGCCTCATCGAGTCCCGCCTCGGCGACGGCGGTGCCGTCACCCGCCGCGGTCGTGAGCTGGAGGAGCTGGGTGGGTGCTTTCGCCTCGGCCGGGTCGGCAGCGGTGGCGGTCGACGCGGGCGCGAGCCCGACGACGAGGAGCGGCACCGCGGCGACGAGGCCGAGGAGTCGGGAAGCCGACATGGGGGTCCTTTCGGCAAGTTTTCCTGGCTGATTCCTGCGAGACGGCTGTGCAGCATGAGGCACATGTGACTCGTGGGAACTGCGTTGCAGGGTACCGGCTCCCCTCCAGATGACAACGGTGTGATGCCCCAGGTCACACGATTTCACCCGACCAGAGGCGACTCGGGTCTCCCGACCCCGCGCGGTCGGGCACCCCCTGCGGCCGGCGACTCTCAGAAGACCTTGCCCACCAGCACGGTGTCACCCGGACGCCCGTAACCGACGGAGGTCTCGGCGGCACCGGACGACAGCGTGTGACGCATCAGGTAGGTGTTGCCCCGTCTCAGGACGAGGAGGTCGGTCCTGACCCCGGTCGGAGCCAAGATGGTGAGAGCGTGAGGTCCGGCGTCCAAGGTGACGACGAGCGCTCCGAGAGACGCGGTCACGCCGCTCGTACCCACCGCACGGGTCTGACCATCGACGAGCACGCCGGTCGCGCCGCCCGCCCCATCGACGCTGAGCGTGGCACGGACGCCTGCAGGCACCTCGGTCGACACCTGCCACGACCGAGTGACGCCGTCATCTGCGCCCGTGGCGCTCGTGGTCACAGCACCGCGCGCCGTCGAGGTCATCCCCGTCGCCGACATCCCGGGATCGACCGCCACGCCGACGGCGACGGCCCCACCGCCCGCGCCGGTCTCACGGGCACCAGCGACCTGCTGGAGCACCGCTACGGCGCCACCGGCCCCCCCCACGGGTGGGAGAAGGTCGTGTTCGGCTTCGAGGACACCGTCCAGGCCTCGGGCGCGATCGTCGCCTTGAGCGACAAGAGCACGTGAGAGTAGGTCCTCACGTCCGCCGCCTCCGTCCGGGTGAGGACGGCATTGGCCAGGTCCCCGTTCCCGGAGCGGTAGAGGCCGCGGTAGAAGAAGAACGCCATGTAGATGCTCCCGGCGGTCTGAGCCCCTGCCCGACGGGCTGGAGCCACGAGGGACCGCACCATGGCGTCGTCCGCGTAGACCCCGTAGGCGAGGGCGACGTAGGCGTTCTGGGCGACCGCGTGGGACACGGGGGTTCTGCTCGCCGTGAGCCCGTCGACGTAGACGCCGCGCTTCGCGTCGTGGAGCCTGGCGATGACGCTGGCCTTGAGCGAGGCCGCTCGGGCGCGGTACGTCGCAGCGTCACCGGCGACCCCGGCCGCCGAGGCGAGACCGCCGAGGGCCTCGTAGGCGGCGACGGCGAAGACGGTGACGACCGTCTTGTACCGGGTGCCGTCGACGTCGTACCCGGGGAGCTCAGAGCGGGGCCAGTCGACGAGGTCCGTCGTGCCCGTGGACGCCACGAGCCCGCTCGTCCGGTCGAGGGCGACCGTCGCCTCGACCTGCGACCTGACCCGGGTGCAGACGCTCCTGACGTAGGAGGCGTCACCGGCGCGGAGGTAGTCGTCGCGCACACCGATCGCCGTCATGAGCCGGTACTCGGTGTACTGGGAGGGGTTGGCCAGGAGCCAGCGCCACGTCGCCCGGACCGACATCTCGTCGCCGCCGAGGGCGTAGACGAGGGGCTGGACAACCAGCAGGTCCCCCTCGTACGGCCGGCGCTCGCGAGTCACCGAGTCGTCGATGGAGTCCGAGGCCGTCGCGGCGACGGAGGTCCTTCCGAGCTCGACGACGTCCTGCAGCAGGGACGAGCTCGAGGTGAGGGAGCCCGTGAGCCCGGTGGGGATCGACGTCTGGAGCGCACTCACCCGGGAGGCCGTCAACGTGCCCGGGTAGTTGGAGATGGTGACGTACCAGAAGCCCTTGAGCGAGAACCCGCTGAAGGTGACGTCGGTGCCCCGGAAGGTCCAGGTCTCGTCGTAGTGGTTCCCGGTCCGCATCGAGGAGACGGCCTTGCCCCCGCTCAGCTCCTCGCCGAGGTGGACGCGCACGGCCGTGCGCGTCGACGCCGTCGCCGTGAGGCGGACGTCACCGATCACCTCCTTGGCGAAGGCGACGGTCCAGGAGCCATCAGCGTTCCGAGTGACCGAGCTCGGAGCCACCGCGGTGCGCACGGCGCTGCCGGCCAGGGCGGGCGTGAGCGTCCACCCCGCCGGCATGGCCACGAGAGCCGGCGTCGCCCATCCGGTCGTGCCGGAGAGGGCTGAGGCGTCCTGCCAGCCGTAGGGGAACTTCGTCGTGTCCACGTTCTGCGCCAGCTCGGTGTAGTAGCCCGTCCCGATGGAGGTCCCGGAGGTGCCGTAGACGACCTCGTCCATGGCGGCGATCTGCGTGCGGGTCCTGTCCGCCGCGGAGTTGTAGAGGATCGAGCTGCTGCCGTCGGCGTAGAAGGCGGTGAGCTGGACGAGGACGCCGGAGGTCGCAGCCTGCGAGTAGGAGAAGAGACCGACGACGTTGAGGTCGACCTTCATGGCGCTCGTGACGTCGTAGGCGTTGTAGCTCACGGCGTTCCTGGCACGCCGCTCGGGCCCGACGCCGACCTCCGTACCGTTGACGTAGACGTTGAAGACGTGGCGGCGCGACGCCTCGGTATCCAGCGCCGTGGCCGTGAGGACGACCTTCTCGGGCGCGCTCGGCACCGTGACCTTCGCGCGCATGAGGTTGGAGACACTGGTCGTCGGCGTCCACACGAGGGACGTCGAGCGCAGCTGGGAACCGACGGCGGTGACGAAGGGGGCCCGCACGGACACGCGGGAGGTACCGGACGAGTCCGTGGAGGTGACGCGCCAGTAGTAGAGCCGGTTGTCCTCGAGTGCGGCGGCGAGGGCCGGAGCCGTGACCGAGGTCTGGGCGTCGGAGCGGATGGTGCCCGTCGTGGCGACCGGCGTGGCGGAGTCCTTGCGCTGGAAGACGTCGATCCGGTAGGAGCTCTGCGCGTGACTGAGCGACCAGCTGAAGGTGAGGGCGCTCCTGTCAGCCGCCGTGGCGTAGTCCAGGTGGTTCACCTTGAGACCGGTCGGACCGCCCGTCGTCGTGTCCGCCGGGGCGGGGGCCGCGGCGGCGAGGCGACGGACGTTGGCGGCGCCGGTCGGGGCGGCGGTGGCCGTCTCCACGGGCCCCGGTGACGCCTGCTCCACCGGAGCGATGACGTCCGGTGCCGTCGAGGCACCGGCCTCGGCCTGCTCCTGCTCGAGCCGCGCCGTGTCATCCTCGGCAGCGGCGGCAGCGGGGGACGGAGCGACGCCGGGCACGACGCCCGCGCCGAGGAGTGCGAGGACGAGGGCGAGCAGGACGACGCGGACGCGCGAGCCGAGGGAGGGGAGCACGCCAGCGCTCTAGGAAGTCGGTGACCAGAAGCATCGGGGTCGAGACAGGATCGTGATGTATCCAGGCGCACACCTCCCCCTTTGCCCACGTGGCAGAATGCGAGCGGAACTATCACGCAACGCCTCCAGGGAGCCCCGTACCCATGAACGTCCTCATCACCGGCGGCGCCGGCTTCATCGGCGCCAACTTCGTCCACCAGACCCTCGTGCGCCACCCCGACGCCAAGGTCACGGTCCTCGACAAGCTCACCTACGCGGGCAACAAGGGCTCCCTGGCGGACCTCGGAGACAAGGTCGAGCTCGTCGTCGGTGACATCGCCGACGCCGACGTCGTCGACCCGCTCGTGGCCGAGGCCGACGTCGTGGTCCACTTCGCCGCCGAGTCCCACAACGACAACTCGCTGCGCGACCCGTCCCCCTTCATCCAGACGAACCTCGTCGGCACCTTCACGCTCCTCGAGGCCGTGCGCCGCCACCAGGTCCGCTTCCACCACATCTCCACCGATGAGGTCTACGGCGACCTCGAGCTCGACGACCCGGCCAAGTTCACGCCGACGACGCCCTACAACCCCTCCTCCCCGTACTCCTCCTCCAAGGCCGGCTCCGACCTCCTCGTACGCGCCTGGGTCCGCTCCTTCGGCGTGGAGGCCACCATCTCGAACTGCTCGAACAACTACGGCCCCTACCAGCACATCGAGAAGTTCATCCCCCGTCAGATCACCAACCTCATCGACGGGGTCAAGCCGAAGCTCTACGGTGCGGGTGAGAACGTGCGCGACTGGATCCACGTCCTGGACCACAACGACGCCGTGTGGGACATCATCGAGAAGGGGCGCGTCGGCGAGACCTACCTCATCGGCGCCAACGGCGAGAAGAACAACAAGGAGGTCGTCGAGCTCATCCTCGAGCTCATGGGTTACGACAGCTCCGACTACGAGCACGTCAGCGACCGCCCCGGCCACGACATGCGCTACGCCATCGACAACACCAAGCTCGTCGAGGAGCTCGGCTGGGCGCCGAAGTACACCGACTTCCGCTCCGGCCTCCAGGCGACGATCGACTGGTACAAGGACAACGAGGCCTGGTGGCGCCCGCTCAAGGCGGAGGTCGAGGCCAAGTACGCCGCCCAGGGTCAGTGAGGCTCCTCATGCCGTAACCGCTGGCTGCGGGCACCGGCTCTCGGAGCGTCCGCGACCTGTGTCATCCGGTGCTCACGGGGCTCCGCCCCGCCATGGCGGCGGCACGTGCCGCCGCCATGGCGCTGGCCCACGGAGGGCACGGCAGGCGGAGTCCTCAGGAGGTAGCCCCGTGCATGTCGCTCTTGATCTGGGTCGTTGAGACCTCCGGCGTTCGCGGCAGGTAGACGACCTCGCACAGCCCCTCCAGCTGCTCGTCGAAGCGCCCCTTCCAGTCGTCACCGATGACGAAGACGTCGATGTCGTACTTCTTGACGTCCTCGGTCTTCTGCTCCCAGGTGTCCTCCGGGATCACGAGATCCACGTAACGGATCGCCTCCAGCATGGTACGCCGCTCGTCATAGGAGAAGTACGCCTGCTTGCCCTTGCCCGCGTTGAACTCGTCCGAGGAGAGCGCCACGAGCAGGTAGTCGCCCAGTGCTCGTGCTCGTCGTAGCAGCTCAATGTGGCCGTAATGCAGCAGGTCGAAGGTGCCGTACGTGATCACGCGCTTCATCTGACCTCGCTCATCGGGAGAGGGAATGCCCGGACGGGCCTCAGTCGCTCTGTCGGGCTGGAGAGCCGGGCGAGAGTCATCCTAGACCACGCCCCGCCCTCATTCGCCTGGGCTTCGGGGCTGTGACACGCGGGCGCCCGCTCCCCTGGCAGGCCCCGCTCGCCACCGCCCGGCCTCAGCAGCCGGTGATCCGCCAGAGCGTGGCGGTGCCGCCCCGCCCCGATGACGCTGAGTCGATCCGTTCGAGGTACCGCTGCGGCAGGCGGTCGAGGGGCTCGCCCCACAGCGCCTGGCGCCCGCCCCCGGTCGTGCCGTCCTGGACGACGTCGTCGGAGTAGTAGTAGAGGGCTCCTCGCTCACGCAGGATCTCGCACACGCGCGGGTTCGTCCCGATCTCGTCGAGGTGCTCACCGAGCCAGCGCAGGTCCCCCTCGGGCGGCTTGGGCCGGGAGGGGTAGAGCACCTCCACCCCGCCGACGCTCCACAGGTACGCGGACCCGTTGGAGGGGTCGCCGACGACGACGGCGTCCGCCGGCAGCCGTGAGGCCGCGCGACCGATGAGGGCGAGCTCCTCGCCGCCGAGCATGGCGCCGTAGGAGACCCGGTCGGGCACGTGGACGGCCTGAAGGACCTCGGCCTTGAGGGGGGCGCGCCAGGCCGGGGCGAGGACGAGTGAGGCCAGCAGGATCGTGGCCGGGACGTGGTGGCGGGCCAGGGCACGCAGGCCGGTGGCCGGTCCCCTACCGCGCGACGCCCGCCCGCCGGCACCCGGGGCGCCCGCTCCGTCGGCGTCGCCGCCGGCCCCGGCGCCGGCCCCAGCGGCGCCGGCACCCCGCGCGGCGGCGCCGGCCGCGCTCCCCCAGCGCCGGCGGGCCTCGGCGACGCCGAAGGTCGCCAGGACGAGCATCCCGATGGTCGCCAGCGGCATGATGCGGGCGCGCTGGGTGTACCAGGGGCCGGCGAGCCCCCGCAGGGGCCAGGCGGGCCCGGAGGCGAGGAGCAGGAGGGCGAGCGCGATCCCTGTCGCGACCACCCAGCGTCGGCTCCCCGGCGCCCGCCAGGCGGCGACGGCCCCGAGGACGGCGAGCACCGCCAGGAGGAGGTTGCCGGGCACCCACGGGGTGAAGGTCGCGAGCAGCGGGTGGTCGGACACGACGGCCCAGAGCGTCTCCGCCATGTTGGCGCCGCCACGCGGGTAGCGCAGCACGGACAGCAGCGGGACCCGCATCACCCAGGCCCCGGCGACGACGAGGAGGACTCCCGCCACCGCTGCCGTGAGCATCGAGGCCCGGGCCGCGCCGCCGCGGCCCCACGCGCGCCGCAGGGGCGCCGTGCCGGCCGCGAGCGCCACGGGCCCGGCGAGGACGAGGAGGTTGAAGACAGCGGCCCCGTGAGCGACGAGCACGCCCAGGCAGGCCAGCGCCCCGACGCCGAGCGCCGTCGTCCGGGCGAGAGCACCGACGCGCCCCGCGGTGGCGGCGCGCACCACGAGGGCGAGCGCACCAGGCAGCACGGCGAGGCTGAGCGCGTAGGGCCAGGTGCTCGTCAGCAGGAGCAGGACCCCGATGACGGAGCCGGACAGGGCGGTGCCGACCGCCAGGACAGCACCGTCGGCGCCGTCAGCACCGTCGGCGCCGTCAGCACCCTCGGCGCCGTCAGCACCCTCGGCACCGTCAGTACCCTCGGCACCTGCGTCGGGCAGCGAGCGGGCAGTGACCTCGCGGAGCAGCGCCGCGACCCCCAGCGGCCAGACGAGGGCGGCGAGGAGCAGCACCATGACGTTGGCGCCGGCCACCACGGAGCCGGGCAGGAGCGCCGTGAGGGCGTGCCAGCCCGTCGGGTAGTAGACGGCGTGGCCGTCGTAGAGGGAGGCCAGTCCGCCGAGCGGTGAAGCGTCTCCCTCGGCGCGGACGAAGGCGGTCGCCGAGAGGTGGAAGACGGCGTCGGAGGCCTGGGCTGGCGACTCGGGGCCGTGCGTGCCGATGATGACGGGCACGGCGGTGAGGAGCCCCGCGAGGAGGACGGCGCACGTGAGTCGTCGCCGCGCGCGTGCGCTGAGCGGCGTGGCGTCCAGGAGGGTGCGGGTCGCCGCCTCCGAGGCCACCTTCTCTCCGGCGGCGCGGCTGCGCGACCGCCACGGCCGTACCAGCGCGAGACCGAGCAGGACGAGCGCCGCCCAGCACCAGGCCGCGGCGCCCGTGGTGAGCACCGCGCGGTCCCAGCGCTCCCCCACGGCGTGCGCGAGGACGGTGGCGGGGCCGACGGCGGCCAGGAGCAGGGCGGGCGCGGCGCCGAGCGCGCTCACCCCGCGCAGCCCCCAGGACCGCGCGAGCAGCCAGCCGGGCCCCAGCAGGAGCGCGGCGCAGGCGAGGACGGTCGGCAGCGCCGACCACCAGGACCCGTTCATGGGCGGTGCGGACAGGCCGGGGGCGTGGACGCAGAGGTCAGCCGCGGGTGGGGCGTGGGCTCACTCGCCTCCGCCGATGACCAGGCGCGGGGTGCCGGCCCACAGGGCGGGGTCGGTGACGCGGCGGCCGTCGAGGAGGAGTCGCACGCCGGGCAGCTGGGCCGGGGTGAGGTCGCGGTACTCGGGGTGGTCTGCCTGGACGATGGCGAGGTCGACGGCCTCACCGAGGTGGTACGGGGTCCACCCGAAGCCAGCGAGCTCCTCGTCGGTGTACATCGGATCCTGGACGAGGACCTCGGCGCCCTTGGCGCGCAGCGCGTCAACGGTCGGGAAGACGCCGGAGAAGGCGGTCTCCTTGACCTTCCCGCGGTAGGAGGCGCCCAGCACGACGACGCGCAGGCCCGTGAGGTCCCCGAGGACCTCCTCGGCGCGGCCGACGACGTAGTCGGGCATCGTCGCGTTGAACGTGCGGGCGGTGCGGACGACGGAGGCGTCGGGGTCCGTGGACAGGTACAGGCGCGGGTAGACCGGGATGCAGTGGCCGCCCACCGCGATGCCGGGGCGGTGGATGTGGGAGTAGGGCTGCGAGTTGCAGGCGTCGATGACCTTCTCGATGTCGAAGCCGGCCCCGTCCGCGTAGACGGCGAACTGGTTCGCCAGCCCGATGTTGACGTCGCGGTAGGTGGTCTCGGCGAGCTTGGCCATCTCGGCCGCCTCAGCCGTGCCCATGTCCCACACGCCGTTGGGGCGCGGCAGGTCGGGGCGCTCGTCGAAGTCGAGGACCTGCTCGTAGAAGGCGACGCCGGCCTGCGTGCCGGCCTCGTCGAGGCCGCCGACGAGCTTGGGGTAGCGGCGCAGGTCCGCGAAGACGCGGCCGGTCAGGACGCGCTCGGGGCTGAAGACGAGGTGGAAGTCGGTCCCCTCCTTGAGCCCGCTGATCTCCTCGATGAGGGGCTTCCAGCGGTTCCGGGTGGTGCCGACGGGGAGGGTGGTCTCGTAGGAGATGAGGGTGCTCGGCGTGAGGTTCTCAGCCAGGGAGCGCGTGGCCGCGTCCATGAGCGCGAAGTCAGGCTCCCAGGTCTCGTCGTTGACGAAGAGCGGGACGACGAGGACGACGGCGTCGGCCCCGGGGACCGCCTCGGCGTAGTCGGTGGTGGCGCGCAGGGCACCGGCGGGGACGAGGCGCTCGAGCTTCTCAGCGAGGTGCGCCTCGCCCGGGAAGGGCTCGCGCCCGGCGTTGACGGCCTCGACGGTCCTCGGGTTGACGTCGACGCCGATGACCTCGTGGCCCTTCTCGGCGTACTGGACGGCCAGGGGCAGTCCGATCTTTCCCAGGGCAACGACGGCGATGCGCATTCAGCGGCCTTCCGAGTGGTGATCCGTGTGGTCGGGACGCCCGTCCGGGACCGCGTCAGCGCGCGGCCCCGGGTGCGTCCACGTCCGTCATCGTACCCATCCGCACCCGGAGATGAGCCACAGGCTGCGGGTGCCGTCGGAGGCCACGAGGGTGAGCTCGCTGCGCGGGACCTGACTCAGCTCGTTCTGCCACTTGGGCAGGGCGCCGCCGCCGGGGGCCCCGCCGCCGGTGCGGTCGGCGTCGGTGTAGTAGTAGTGGGCGCCGAGGCTGTCGAGGTCGCGGCAGACCTGGGGGTCGGTGCCGAGCCAGGCGGTGTTCGCGGCGACGTAGCTGCGCAGCTCCTCGGCGTTGGGGCGCAGCGAGGGGTAGACGACGTCGGTGCCGGTGAGCGCCCAGTAGTAGGCGGAGCCGTTGGTCGGCTCGCCCAGGACGACGGCGCCGGGGGGCAGCCTCTTCGCTGAGGACTGGAGGAACTGCGCCTCGCCGGTGGAGAGCATGACGGGCCAGACGAGCTTGTCCGGCTGGTAGGCGTAGGCGGTGATCCGCCAGTGCTCGACGGTCCGTTGCGCGGCGATGACGACGGGCACCACCGTGTAGGCGACGACGAGCAGGGCGGCGAGGACAGCGGTGGCCGGGCGCCGCAGGCCCGCCAGGCAGCGGGCGGAGGCCAGGCGTAGGAGGGCGGCCTCCAGCCCCGTCATGGCGAGGACGAGGACCGGGATCTCCAGGAGCGGGAGGATGCGGGCGCGCTGCTTGTACCAGGGGGAGGCGAGCAGGCCCACCGACGAGGAGGTCCACACGGTCCCGAGGAAGACGATGACGACGAGGACGACGGCGAGGACGGCCCACCGGTTGCGGTGCCGGCGCAGGGCCGGGACGATCCCGAGCAGGGCGAGGACGGTGAGCCACAGGGCCCCGTCACCGCCGTAGGGGATGAGGTTGATCATGTGGTCGTCGCGCAGCATGCCGAGGACGAGGCCCTTGACGTCCCCGGTCTTGCGCCAGTAGCCGGCGAGCATGTGGAGCTGGTCCTGGAAACCGAGGAGGCCGACGACGAGGACGAGCACCGCCACGCCGATGATGAGGAGCACGGTGCTGCGGGACCGGCCGCCGGCCGCCCAGCGGCGACGCAGCCAGCGCCCCCCGACGATGACGAGGGTCGGCACGGCGATGAGGGCGAGGTTGAAGGCGGCGGTGCCGTGGACGTAGACGACGCCGAGGACGGCGAGGAGGGCTGCGAGCAGACCGCCGGCCCGGGAGACGGAGGCGCGCCGTGGCACCTCGACCGAGCTCGGCCGCATGACCATGACGAGGCCCAGGACGCCGGGCAGGAGGCAGACGGACCAGCCGTAGGGCCACAGGGTCGTCATCATGACGACGCGGGCGGTCGCGAAGATCGAGGCGAAGGCTCCCACGAGCAGCGGCAGCCCGTCGCGCACCCGGCGCGTGGCCGGTGAGAAGGAGGCGCCGAGGACGGAGGCCATGCCCAGCGGCCACGCCACGGCGAGCCCGGCGACGACGGTGAGGTTGGCGGCGGCGGACACGGAGGTCGGCAGGATCGCGACGAGGGAGTGCCAGCCCGAGGGGTAGAAGTGGACCGAGCCCCAGTACATCTCGGGGAAGGCCCCCACGGGGAAGGCGTCCTGGCCGCGGCGCAGGTAGGCGGCGGCGTTGAGGTGGAAGACGCCGTCGGAGGCCTGGAGCGGGGTACCGATCCCCTTCATGCCGCGGTAGACCGCCCACCCGGAGGTGAGCGCCGCCGCCACGAGGACCACGAGGAGCGGCCACCACGGACGCGGCGGGCGCCCGGCGCCGGACGCGGCGAGGCGTCGGCGCGCCCGCCGGGTGACGAGCCGCCCCAGGAGGACGCCGAGCGCCGTGACGACGACGAGCCCGACGGCGACGTTGCGCAGCGTCCACGGCACGTGCGCCCCGTGCATGACGACGGCGAGGCCGGCCAGGAGGAAGGCGAGGACGGCGGGGGCGCCGCCAAGCGCCTGGAGGCGCAGGACGAGGAGCGAACGCAGGACGAGGTAGCCGGGCAGCAGGAGAAGGACGAGCAGCAGGGCCCCGGCCAGCAGGGTCTCAGCCACGGCGCCCGCTCACTGCGCGGTCGCTCGGGAGGTCGGGGACGTACCGGGACAGGACCGAGGCCGCCATGAAGCGCAGGGGCGCCTCGCGGGCGAGCAGCGCGACGGGCTCGCGGGTGAGCAGGGTCCCGGGGCGGCCGTGATGGCGGCGGCCCTCACCACGGGCGATGAGGGTCGCGGCCGGGACGTCCGTGCCGAGGCAGGCGTCGAGGAGCTCGGCGTCGGCGCGTGAGAGGACCCGCTCGTAGCCGGGGGCGGCGGCGGCGAGGTGACGGGCGGTGGCCGCGAGGTCGGCTCGCTCGGCGGCCGTCCAGATCTCCTCGCGGGAGCGGTAGTGGACGGCGCCGAAGACGTGGATGCGGGCCATCTTGACGGCGAGCGCTCGCCGCGTGGGCAGCGGGAGGGCGGCCCACCAGTCCTCGTCGAGCATGCGGTCCAGGAAGCCGAGCTGCTCGGCCATGGGGCGCACGACGTAGGTGACGCGGTCGCCGGCGTCCTCGCCGATGAGGTAGGCGGGGCCGGTGGCGTCGTAGGCGGTGAGGACGCTCGCCATGAGGCGGGTGACCATGGCGACGTCGCCACCGACGCCGGCGCCCTCGACGAGGGCGAGCCCCTCGCGTTCGAGCGCGGCGACGCTCATGAGGCCGAGGGGGGCGCTGCGGTAGGCGAGGCGGTCGGCGACGAGCTCCGCGCGCGCGGCGCCTCGGGCGAGGTGGGCGAGGCGCACGCGCAGGTCGCGCGGCAGGCGACCACCGAGGCGCGCGGGATCGCCGAGGGAGGTGAGGGCGGGCGCGGCGAGGCGGCTCGGGCGCGGGGCCGGGGTGGGCACGTGGTTGCCCGGCGAGCCGAGGGCCAGGCGCGGGACGACGAAGTCGGCGCCGGCGGCACGGGCGAGGCGGAGCCAGGAGGCGACGGCGCCGGGCAGGAGGGAGTCGTCGGAGCCCATGATCGAGACCCAGGGGGTGCGGGCCGCGCGCATGCCGGCGTTGAAGGGGCCGGAGGCGGAGGGGCGCGGGTCGGCGTGCTCGAGGTAGCGCACGCGGTCGCGGTGCTCCGGGGCGATGGCGGCGGCGATCTCCTCGGCGGCCCGGTTGTGGCAGGCGACGGTGACGGCGGCCTCGGGGTTGCCGTCGAGGGCGGAGGCGACGGCGCGGGCGACGGGCCTGGCGGGGTTGTGGCAGGCGATGACGACGTCGACGCTCTGCCCGGGGAGCAGCGTCGTGGTGCCGAGGTCGGTGCGCTCGACGGTGGAGGGCCCGAGGGCGCGTCGGCCGGGCCCGGGCTGGGCGACGGCGGGCCGCGCGGTCTCCGGAGCGGGCTCTGCGGCGTGGCGGCCGGCGGGGCTCATGACCATCCCTCCGTGCGCGGGGCGAGGGCCTCGCGGTAGACGCGGTGGTAGCCGGCGGCGACGACGGGCGAGGAGAAGGCGTCGCCGATGCTCGCGCTGATCTCCTCGGCGCTCGTGGACAGGGCGGCGGCGTCGAGGTCGATGACGGCGTCGGCCCAGGAGGCGGGCTCGCGGGAGGCGACGAGGCGGGCGGTGACGCGGGTGAGGTACTCGTCCTGGCCGCCGGCGGTGCCGACGACGACGGGGCGTCCGGCGATGACGGCCTCGGCGGCGGAGACGAAGAAGTTGTCGCCCTTGGTGGGACCGAGGAAGAGGTCGGCGGCGGCCAGCGCCTCGCGGACGCCCTCGCGGTCGAGGGTGCCGAGGAGCCGGACGCGCTCGGTGACGCCGAGCTCGGAGGCGAGGGCGAGGACCTCGTCGCGCAGGGGCCCCTCCCCCGCCCAGGCGAGGTGGGCGTCCACGTCGCGGGAGGCGAGCTCGGCGACGGTGCGCACGGCGAGGAGGGGGTCCTTGCGGTCGATGAGGCCGCCGACGCTCACGAGCTCGAGGCGGCCGTCGCGGCGCGGGCGGCGCGGAGCCGGATCATAGGGCTCGACGATGCAGGGCACGACCCGTGTGGGGCGCTCCCCGCGGACGGCGCGGACGGGCCGGGCGAGGTAGTCGCAGACGGTGGTGACGACGTCGGGCAGGGCGAGGAGGCGTGAGAGGGCCGGGAGGGCGGCGCGTCCCGCGCGGCCGAGGGTCTCGGGGTTGGTGAGCGCCGACCAGTGCTCCGTGTGGACCCACGGGACGTCGGGGCGGGCCAGCGAGAGCGGCTCGAGGCTCGAGAAGGCCATGGAGTGGACGAGCTGCGCGCCCGCGAGCGCGTGCCGGAGCCGGGCGGCGGCGCGGGCGACGGAGGCGGGGTCGGCCGGGTTCATGGGGATGCGGAGGACCTCGACGCCCTCGTGGGTGAGGCGGCGGGTGCCGTCGTCGTCGGCGGGCGGGACGAGGTGGACGAGGCGGACGTCGTGGAGGGACTGGAGGGCGTGGACGTCGCGCAGGACGAAGCTGCCGCGACTGGGCGCCTGCTCGGTCGGGAACCAGGTGGTGACGGCGGTGATCCTCATGCGCGGTCCTCCTCGGCGAGCTCGATGGACGGGTCGACGGCGGCGGCGCGTCGGGCGAGCGCGGCGACGGCGCGGCGCCAGCCGCCGACCTGCTCCTCGGCGGAGAGCTCGTGGGCGGCGCGGTGGGCGGCGGCCTTGCCTGCGGTGACGACGTCGTCAGTGAGGGCGTCGATGGAGCGGGCCAGCGAGGCGGCGGTGAAGTCCTCGGTGACGAGGCCGAGGTCGTGCTCGCGCACGAGGCGTTCCATCTCCGGGCTCGGGGAGACGACGGTGGCGAGGCGGGCCTGGACGAAGTCGAAGAGCTTGTTGGGCAGGGTGTGCTTGTAGTTGAAGGAGACGGGCGGGATGGAGAAGACGCCGACGTCGTAGCCGGCGAGGGTCTCGATGAGCTCGGCGTAGGGCACGGGGTCCATGACGCGCACGCGCCCCTCGGGCAGGGCGGCGGCCTGCCCGCGCAGGGCCTCGATGACGGAGGGGTCGTTGCGGGTGAGGTAGAGGTCGAGAGTGGCGTCGCGGGTGGCCAGGCCCATGGCCTCGACCATGATCTCGAGGTGGCGGTCGGGCAGGGCGGCGCCGGAGTGGACGAGGCGCAGCGGGCGACCCGGGCCGGTGGCGACGGGGGTGGGCTCGGCCTCGCGGTAGGGGGTGGCGTTGGTGACGACGCCGGCGTCGATGCCGTACTCCTCGCGGTAGGCGTCGGCGAGGCCCTGGGCGACGGTGGTGACGGAGTCGGCGCGGGTGACGTAGGTGCGGCAGAGCCAGCGCACGTAGGGGGCGACGAAGAGGTGCCAGCGGCGCACGCCCTCCTTCTGGCGGGGCGCGTACTCGTGGAGGTCGGCGTGGACGCCGCCGGTCGGCTGGAGCCAGAGGGCGAGCGGCACGGTCTCGGCGTCGTCGGCGAGGACGACGTCGTAGTCGCCGGGGGCGAGGTGCTCGCGGGACCAGGCGACGACCTCCTGGGCGGCCTGGGCGCGCTCGAAGCGGCGGGCCATGACGAGGGGGCGGTCGAGGCGCCAGGAGACGAGCTCGTCGGGGATGCGCACGTGGCGGGCGACGCCGTCGGGGGCCTCGCCGTAGCCG
The DNA here is from genome assembly GCF_001553565.1 of Actinomyces radicidentis. NCBI lineage: Bacteria > Bacillati > Actinomycetota > Actinomycetes > Actinomycetales > Actinomycetaceae > Actinomyces > Actinomyces radicidentis. The sequence continues at coordinate 410,226 of NZ_CP014228.1, forward strand.
CAGGTGGTGAGCTCGTACTCGGAGGAGAGGAGGCGGACCTGCTTGAGGACGCGGGCGTCGGAGACGATGGGCGAGAAGGACAGGATGAGGAGACGGGGCCGACGCCGGCCCGCAGGGGTGCGGCTGCCGCGTCCGGCCAGGACCTCGTGGCTCGTCATCGCTTGCTGCCTCCCTGTGCTCGTCCCGTCCGCGGCTCGCCGGTCCGGCTCCGGCGGACATCCGGCGGCCGGTGACCGGTCGGTGGCTCGTCACCGGTCGGTCACCGTCTGCGCGCCACCCCATCGTAGTGGGCGCGGGGCGCTCTCCGGTCACGTCACCCCTGGTGACGGCCGAGGACGGCGTCGACGTAGGGCGCGGGGACGTCCTCGGGGCGCAGGTGCTCGGACACCCAGGCGGCCGCCTCGAGCCCGGCGCTCTCGCGCGCAGCGGGCTCGCAGTGGTCCAGGATCCGGCGGGCGGCGGCCTCGCGGTCGGGGACGATCCACCCCCCGGGGTAGATGGAGCGGGCGCCGCCGGCCCAGCGCTCGGCGTCGGGCCAGGCGCGCACGACGGGGACGCAGCCGGCGGCGGCGCCCTCGGCGACGGACTCGTGGGTGCCCTCGTGGCGCGAGGAGGAGACGATGAATCCGGCGCGGCGCAGGAGCTCGGGGACGTCGTCGCGACGGCCGAGGACCTCGACGGCGTCACCGAGGGCCGCGATGCGCTCCTCGGCCTCACGGGCGTAGGCCTCGTCGCGGGCGACGGCGTGGGACGGGCGGGGTCCGACGAGGACGAGCCTCCAGGCGGGGTCCTGCTCACGCAGGCGGCCGAGCACGTCGAGGGTGAAGAGGACGTCCTTGACCGGCGTCGCCCACCCGACCTGGATGAGGGTGCGCTCGGCACCGGGCTCCTTGGCGGTGGCGAAGCGCGTGTAGTCGTGGGGGTTGCGGACCGTGCTGATCCGGTGGGCCTGGGCGAGGCGGGGCGCGGCGGCCGCGAGCGCGTCGCGGACCGAGGGCGAGATGAGGAGCATCTCGTCGACGTTCCCGAAGTCGGCCAGCAGCGGGTAGGGGGTCATGCCCTCGTAGCGGTGGAGGCGGGACACGAGGCGCGTCCCTCCGAGGTCCATGAGGCTGAGCCAGGCGAGGGGGTAGGCGCCCCACTCGACGAAGAGCGTGTCGGTGGTCTCGAGGTGCCGGGCGAGGAGCTCGGGGACGGCGGGGCGCTCGCCGGTGAGGGCGAAGCGGGCTCGGGCGCGGACGGCGCGCCGGTGGGTGGGGCGCTGGTCGGGAGGGAGGGCGGCGAGGTCGAGGCGGCTCCAGCGCAGGGTGCCGGCGGGAGCGCCGGTGGCCTCGACGAGGCGGTCGAGGAAGGTCCAGGAGGAGTGGCAGGCGGCGAGGACGCGCGGTCCCCCGGCACGCTCCGGGCGGACGGGGTCCGGGTCGAGGAGGAGGCGCCGACCGGTCTCGGAGGCCCGGAAGGGTGCGAGGAAGCCCTCGGGGTCGGAGAGCACCGGGGAGCTGTCGTAGGAGTGGTGGACGGTCGGGTGGAAGGCGAGCTGGAGGGCCCCGTCGAACCACTCGGTGGTCCAGTCGAGGTCGCCGCGCTCGAGGGCGGCGTCGGCGCGCTCGAGGAGCCGGCTGATCGTCGATCCCAGCTCGGCGGGCCGGCGGCCCGCGGTGAGCTCGTCGCGCGCCGTGACGAAGGCGGCCAGGGCGCCGGCCGAGCCGGGCCGCTCGGCCGTCGGCGCGGCCCAGCCCCGCGCGGGCAGGCGCTGGAGGAGCGGCGAGACGGTCTCGACGGCGCGGCGGCGCGCGGCGGCCAAGGGGCGTGCGGAGGGGCTCACGCGGTCACGGTAGCGCCCGCGCCGGGGGCGGCGGGTCGCTTAGAGTCGCGTCCGTGAAGGTCCTCTCCGTCGTCGGCGCCCGCCCGCAGTTCGTCAAGCTCGCCCCCATCGACCACGCCTTCCGCGCGGCCGGCGTCGAGCACGTCATCGTGCACACGGGCCAGCACTACGACCCGATGCTCTCCGACGTCTTCTTCCGCGACCTCGGGATCTCCGCGCCGGACGTCCACCTCGGCGTCGGCTCGGGGAGCCACGGCCGCCAGACCGGGGCGATGCTCGCCGCCATGGACGAGGTCCTCGAGACGCACCGGCCCGACTGGGTGCTCGTCTACGGGGACACGAACTCGACGCTCGCCGGGGCCCTCGCCGCCGTCAAGCTGCACGTGCCGGTCGCCCACCTCGAGGCCGGGCTGCGCTCCTTCAACCGGGCGATGCCCGAGGAGATCAACCGGGTGCTCACCGACCACGCCGCGGACCTCCTCCTCACCCCGACGCAGGTCGGGGCCGCCCACCTCGCCGACGAGGGCCTCGCCGAGCGGACCGTCGTCGTCGGAGACGTCATGACGGACGTCCTGCTGCAGGTACGCGACGAGGTCGCCGGCGCCCCCTCCCCCGTCATGACGGAGCTGGGCCTGCCCGAGGACGGGTACTCGCTCGCGACGATCCACCGCGCGGAGAACACGGACGACCCGGAGCGCCTGCGCACGGTCCTGGAGTCCTTGGCCGCCGTCGACCACCCGGTCGTCCTGCTCGCGCACCCGAGGCTCGTCGCCAGGTGCGCGGAGCACGGGATCGCGCTCGAGGACACCGGGAGCCTGCGCATCCACCCGCCGCTCGCCTACCCCGAGCTCATCGCCTCGGCGCTCCACGCCCGCGGCGTCGTCACGGACTCCGGCGGTCTGCAGAAGGAGGCCTTCCTCCTGCGCGTGCCGTGCACGACGGTCCGTCCGCAGACCGAGTGGGTCGAGACCGTCGACCTGGGCTGGAACGTCCTCGTGGAGCCCGGCCCGGGGCTCGTCGCCGCGGCCTCGCGACCGACGCCGGCGGAGCCGGACGAGGAGGTGGCGCACCCCTACGGGGACGGTCGCGCCGCCGAGCGCGTCGCCGAGGTGCTCGCCGAGCACCTGCCGGCCTGAGCCCCGCTTGCCCCGACCTCAGCGGTGGTCGACCGTCAACGCACCGCTCGACCGTCTGATTCCTGGAAATCAAACGGTCGAGCGTGCTTCTGACGGTCGACGGCGGAATAGGGGAATCAGCAGTCGATGAGGTCCGTCTCGACCTTCTTCTGCAGCACCGCGCCGTTGGCCCGCTCGTAGAAGCCGACGACGGTGTCGACGAAGACCTTCTCGTCGTCCAGCGGCAGCAGGTGCCAGGCGCCGACACGCCAGTACGCGGACAGTCGCTGCCGCAGCGGCTCGTCGATGGCTGAGCGGACGGAGACCTTGTACATGTCCGCGCGCAGCTCGGAGTTGCGGAAGCCGGCGACCTGCCCGAGGAGCGCCGAGGTGTCGTGGACGGTGTACACGAAGCCGCACTCGAAGCGCCGCGTGGCGTAGCCGCCCATGTGGAGGCCCGGGAAGGCGCCGTGGACGTGGACGACGTCGGGGCGGGCCTTGGCAGCGTTGACGTAGCGGCGCAGCGCGGCCTCGGTGCGGCGGCGCACGAGGGCCCGGGAGCCGGGGAAGCCACCGACCCGGATGGTCTGGACGCCGCCCTGGACGATGACGACGCCGTCCTCGGTGCGCACGGTGAGGGGCTTCGGGCGGCGGCCGACGGGGGTGGGCTCGAGGATGACGGCGCCGACCGTGTGCCCGGCACGCTGGAGCATGGCGGCGAGCTCGGGCAGGGGGCGTCCGCTGCCGCCGATCGAGGGCTCGGGCCAGCCGGAGGAGAGGAGGAGGACGTGCACGGTGGCTCCTGTCTGCAGGGGCGGCGGGGCACGACGTCGTCGCCGCGCTCCCGCATTGTCTGCCCGCACCGGGACCGCTCCACGGGCCCGGGGGCCCACGCGTGCCGTGGTCGACCGCCAACGCGCTGCTCGACCGGCTGATTTCTGGAAATCAGCCGGTCGAGCAGGGATCTGACGGTCGACCACACAGGTCGGTCCCGACGGCGCAGGCCCCCGGGACCGGAGCGCTACTCCTCCGCCTCGTCGATCTCGCGCTCCGCCTCCGCCTCAACGGCCTCCGCGGCGAGCGCCTCGGCCTTGTCGGCCGGCGGGTGCCGGTCGAAGTACCGGGCCGCCCGGATCGCGAGCCCGGTGTTGATGAGCAGGAGGGCGGTCATGGCGCCGCCGAGGACGTCGATGGTCGTGAGCAGCGGCCAGGGGCTGAACGCGAGGATGGACAGGGGCACGGCGCAGTAGACGCAGGCGAAGGCGAGCATGACCTGCTGGCGCTCGGCGACGATGAAGGTCGTCGAGATCGGCGAGGTCACGATCGTCATGAAGAGCCACGGGGTGAGCGCCCGGGCGAAGTCGCCGGAGGCGACGTACTGCTCGCCGAAGACGAAGGGGAAGATCCACGGGCTCACGAGGTAGATGAGCGCGAAGGGGATGATCCCGGCGAGGAAGGCGCGCTTGGCGACCCACTTGACGAGGGGCTCCATCTCCCCTGGCCTGAGCGTGGTGAGCTTCTGGAAGAAGACCTGGCTGATGGCGCTCTGGATGAGGGACATCGGCACCTGGAGCATCGTCCACGCCAGGTTGAACTGCCCGAGCGACTTGAGCGAGGCCTCGCCGACGAGCAGCGTGATGCCGTTGGTCCGGATCGCGTCGACGATCGCGTTGGGCCCGTTGAGCAGCGGCATCTTGCGGTACCGGTAGGCCATGGAGCGGATCGAGGGGGCGTCCTCGGGCAGCGGCTCGCGCAGGTCCTTGGCGCGCAGCCCGAGGTTGGCCCAGGCGTAGAGCTGGCCGGCGATCATGCCGAGGAACAGCCCGACGACGTTGGTGAGACCCACGAGACCGACGCCGAGCTGCCCCGCGGAGGAGCCGACGGACTGCTGGGCCCGGTTGACGGCGATGCGCTTGTAGTCGGACTTCCGGTTGTACCAGTACTGGAGGACGTTGACCTCCGCCAGGAGGAAGACGGACAGGCCGACGAGGCACAGGAGGTCGGCGAGGACCCAGTCGCCGTCGTAGTGGGCCGCGACCCACGGGCGGGCGAGCACGGCGACGAGGCTGGCGAGGGCCGACATGACGATGATGGAGCGGGTCGCGAGGCGCTTGAGGACCCGGGCGTCGGTGTCGGACTCGGGCAGCATCATCGTCATGTCGAAGCGCAGCGAGGCGATGGCGACGACGAGGGAGGCGATCGAGGAGAAGACGCCGATGCGCCCGTAGTCGGCGTCGGTGAAGATGCGGCGCAGCGGGATTGACAGGAGCATCGAGCCGGCCTGCGCGATGACGGTCCCCGACATGAGGGTGAGCGAGTGGCGCAGGACCGGCGAGGAGGCGAGCGTGGCGCGCACCCACCCGACGGGGCCGCGACCGGGCGCCTCGGCCCCGCCCGCGGGTGCGGTCACCGGCGGGCCGTCCCGGCGAGGAGCAGCTCGGCGGCGCGGCCGAGCGCGGTCTGCATGGAGCGGTTCTCGAGGACCCACTGGCGGCGACGGCTCGCACGGCCACGGCCGGCCGTACCGCCGGCGGCGCCGTCGGCGTCGTCGGCCTCGCGCTCGGCGAGGGCGGCGAGGACCTCCCGGGCGACGAGGGCCGGGTCGTGGTCGACGGCCCAGCCGAGGTCGTTCGCGGGCAGGTCGGTGCGCGCGGGGCCGGGGCCCGCGTAGACGACGGGCGTGCCGCAGGCGAGGGCGGCGAAGATCTTCGTCGGGTAGGCGAAGTCGTAGCCGAGGCCGGGCTTGATGGAGACGACCGAGGCGAGGGCGCCGCGCTGCCAGGCAGCGGCCTCCTCGGGCGGTGCGAGGGGCTCGAAGCGGATCCGGGCGTCGCCGGCCGCGGCCTGCTGGAGGGCGTCCCAGTCGCTGCCCTGGCCGAGGTAGACGAGCTCGACGTCGGGGCGGGTCTCGTGGACGATCCGCAGCGCCTCGATGAAGACGCCGGCGCCCTGCCACTCCGAGGCGGTGCCCGCGTAGAGGAGGTACGGGGCGCTCGGGGCACCGGGTGCGGTCTCCCCCTCGCTCGTGAACACCTCGGTGTCGATGCCGTTGGGGACGACGGTGACCTCGCGGCCGCCGAGCTCGCGGACGCGCTCGGCGACGCCGTCGTTGACGGCGAGGACGCGGCCCGCCCCGGACAGGGCGAGGCGCTCGACGAGCCGCAGCGCGGTGACGACCCAGGCGGGTGCGCCGGTGGACTCGGAGGCGTCGGACCAGACGTCGGCGGCGTAGTAGGCGTAGGGCACGCCGCGAAGGGCGGCGGCGACGCGCACGACGGCGCCCGTCGTCGGCGGGGGCTCGGCGATGAGGAGGTCGGGGCGCGGCCCGGCGAGCAGCCGGACGGCGAGCGGCAGGTCGAAGCTCATGTACTGGGCGTAGCCGCGGATGTAGCCGGACTCGTCGCGCAGGGTGCGCGCGGAACGCACCTCGACGCCGGGGTCCTCGGGAGCGACGACGCCGGGCGGGGTGGAGGTGAGGACGGTGACGCGGGCGTCGCGGTCCGCGAGCGCGCGGGCGAGCCCGCGCAGGCGCAGGGCCGCGGCAGCGGCCTCGGGGGCGTAGAGCCGGGTGGCGAGGGTGACGCGCGGAGAGTCGTCCCACGGGTCGCGGGCGGGGCGGCGCAGGCCGGTGAGGACGACGCCGACCCCCGCCGCGGCGGCGGCGAGGGCCAGTGCGGAGCGGGCTCTCACAGCTCAACGGTCCTGTTCTCCGCGGCGGAGGTGAGGACGGCGTCGATGACCTCGAGGGTGCCGACGCCCTCGGTCATGGTCACGATGCCGGAGGCGTCACCGCCCACGGCGTCGCGGAAGTGCTCCTGCTCGAGGGCGAGGGGCTCGCGCTTCTCGATGGCGAGGCGGGTGACGTCGCCCTCGGTGACGCCGCGGAAGTTGGCGACCTGGTCCCAGGTGTTCTCCATCGTGCCGTTGGCGTAGAAGGTGAGGTCCCCGGTGAGGGTGTCCGCGACGAAGGAGCCCTTCTCCCCCGTGACGATCGTGACGCGCTCCTTGAAGGGGGTGAGCCAGTTGACGACGTGGGAGACGATGACGCCGTTGGTGAGCCGCCCGGAGGCGACGACCATGTCCTCGTTCTCGCGGCCGGAGCGGTGGGCGACCTGCGCGCTGACGTTGGCGTAGGGGGCGCCGGCGACCCAGGCGGTGAGGTCGATGTCGTGGGTCGCGAGGTCCTTGACGACGCCGACGTCGCTGATGCGGGCCGGGAAGGGCCCCTGGCGGCGGGTGAGGACCTGGTAGACCTGCCCGAGCTCGCCGGCGTCGAGGCGCTGGCGCAGGGCGCGCAGGGCCGGGTTGCAGCGCTCGACGTAGCCGACGGCGCCGACGAGTCCCTTGTCGGCGAAGGCGTCGGCGACGCGTCGACCGGCCTCGGTGGTGTGGGCGATGGGCTTCTCGACCATCGTGTGGACGCCGGCCTCGGCGAGGGCGAGGGCGACCTCCTCGTGGTAGACGGTCGGGACGGCGACCATGGCGGCGTCGAGCCCGGCGTCGATGAGGGCGTGGACGTCGGGCAGGAGCGGCAGGTCCCCGGCGACGCCGAACTTGTCGCCCGCGGGGTCGGCGACGGCGACGAGGTCCATGCCCTCGGTGGCGCGGATGACGCGGGCGTGGTGGCGCCCCATGGACCCGAGGCCGATGAGGCCGACTCGCAGGCTCTTCGCGGTCTCGCTCATGCTCAGGCACCCGCCTTCGCGACGGCGCTGACGGCCTCGACGACGCGGTCGAGGTCCTCGGCGGTCAGCGAGGGGTGGACCGGCAGGGAGAGGCACTCGCGGGCGGCCTTCTCGGTGCCGGGCAGGTCGAGGCCCTGCGCGAAGCCGGCGAGGGAGTCGAGGCGGTGGTTCGGGATCGGGTAGTAGACGCCCGAGCCGACCTGCCACTCCTCCTTGAGGGCGGCCTGGGCTGCGGTGCGCTCCTCGCCCGTGGCCCCCTCGAAGCGGATCGTGTACTGGTGGTAGACGTGCCGGTAGCCCTCGGGGACGGCGGGGGTGACGACGCCGGCGACGCCGGCGAGGCCCTCGTCGAGGACGGCGGCGTTGGCCTGGCGCTGCTCGGTCCAGCCCTGGAGCTTGGTGAGCTGGACGCGGCCGACGGAGGCGTTGACGTCGGTCATGCGGTTGTTGAAGCCGACGAGCTCGTTGGCGTACTGCTTCTCCATGCCCTGGTTGCGCAGGAGGCGGACGCGGCGGGCGAGCTCGGCCTCGCCGGTGGTGACCATGCCGCCCTCGAGGGCGGTCATGTTCTTGGTCGGGTAGAAGGAGAAGGAGCCCCACTCGCCGAAGGTGCCCACCGGCTTGCCGTCGATGGCGGCGGCGTGGGCCTGGGCGCAGTCCTCCCAGACCTTGAGGCCGTGCTTCTCGGCGATGGCGAGGATCTCCGGCATGTTGGCGGGCAGGCCGTAGAGGTGGACGACCTCGATGGCGACCGTCCTGGCCGTGATGGAGGCCTCGACGCTGGCCGGGTCGAGGGTGAAGGTGACCGGGTCGATGTCGGCGAAGACGGGGCTGGCGCCGGTGGCGGCGACGGAGTTGCCGGTGGCGGCGAAGGTGAAGGAGGGGACGATGACCTCGGCCTCGCGCAGGGCGGCCGGGTCGGTCTCGTTGAAGGAGGCGAGGGTCGCCAGGTGCTGGGCGGAGGTGCCGGAGTTGACGGCGACGGCGTGGGCGCCGGCGGCGACCTGGGCGCCGAACTCCTCCTCGAAGGCCTTGACCTGGGGGCCCTGGACGACCATGCCCGAGGCGAGGACGGCGTCGACGGCGGCGCGCTCCTCGTCGCCGATGATCGGCTTGGCTGCGGGGATGAACTCGCGTGACATCAGTGGGTGACCTCTCGGATGGTGGTGTCGGACTCTGAATCAGTGGGGGCGGTCTCCTCGAAGAGGTCGCCGGTGACGGGGCAGCGCCAGCGCGGCGCGGCGTCGGAGTGGGCGGGGTCCCCGGCGGGGACGGCGACGAGGGGCTCGCCGGCGCGGCCGACCCAGCCGATGCGGCGGGCCGGGACCCCTGCGACGAGGGCGAAGGCGGGGACGTCCTTGGTGACGACGGCGCCGGCGGCGACGGTCGCCCAGGCGCCGATGGTGACGGGCGCGACGCACACCGAGCGGGCGCCGATCGCGGCGCCCTCCTCGATGGTGACGCCGACGGGCTCCCAGTCGGAGGCGGACTTGAGGGAGCCGTCCGGGTTGACGGCGCGCGGGAAGTGGTCGTTCGTGAGGGTGACGGCGGGGCCGATGAAGACGCCGTCGGCGAGGCGGGCGGGCTCGTAGACGAGGGCGTAGTTCTGCACCTTGCAGTTGCGTCCCATGACGACGCCCTCGCCGATGTAGGCGCCGCGCCCCACGATGCAGTTCTCACCGAGCTCGGCGTGCTCGCGCACCTGCGCGAGGTGCCAGACGCTCGAGCCGTCGCCGATGACGGCCTCCTCGGAGACGTCGGCGGACGGTGCGATGCGCGTGGACATGGGGCTCCTGGTGTGCTGACGGCGTCGGCTCGCCCGCCGCGGCGCGGGTGGAACGTGCCCTCCCGCACGGACGGGCGCGCCCAGTCTAAGCCGCGGCCGTGCGAGAATGCCGTGCACCCGAGGGAACGGCAGGACGGATGACGGTGAGAGATGCGGCGGAGGCCGGCGCGCCGAGCGCGCCGATCGAGGACGCCTGGCTCGTCATCCCGCTGTTCAACGAGGCCGCGGTGGTCCGCGGCGTCATCGAGCGCGCCCGCGAGGTCTTCCCGCACGTCGTCGCCGTCGACGACGGGTCCCGCGACGCCTCGGCCGCCGAGGCGCGGGCGGCGGGCGCCGTCGTCGTGCGCCACCCCATCAACCTCGGGCAGGGGGCCGCCCTCCAGACCGGCTTCACCTACCTCCTCGAGCGGACCGACGCCCGCTACGCCATCACCTTCGACGCCGACGGGCAGCACGCGGTCGCGGACGCCGCCGCCATGGTCGCCCGCGCCGAGCAGGAGGATCTCGCCATCGTCCTCGGCTCGCGCTTCCTCGACGGCTCGACCCAGGTCGGCTGGCTCAAGCGCCTCATCCTGCGCACCGCGGCCGTCGCCAGCTCGCGCACCTCGGGCCTGCACCTCACGGACGCCCACAACGGTCTGCGACTCATCCGTCGCGACGCGCTCGCGCAGCTGGACCTCAGGCAGAACCGGATGGCGCACGCCAGCGAGATCGTCCGCCAGCTCGGGGAGACGGGCCTGCCGTGGGCGGAGCACCCGGTCCGCATCGAGTACACGGACTACTCGCGATCGAAGGGGCAGTCGCTGTGGAACTCCGTCAACATCCTCGTCGACCTGCTCTTCTCATGAGCGTCGTCACCACCCGTTACCGGACCGTCCAGGGAGACCGCGCATGAGGACCCAGCTCGTCATCCAGGTCGTCCTCATCGTCGCCGTCGCGGCGATGGGGTGGATGATGCTGCGCTCCCCCGGCGGCGCGCGCCACCTCGCGGCCCGGCGCCTCGTCACCCTGGCCTTCGTCCTCTTCGCGATCGTCGCGATCATCACGCCGTCGCTCGTGACGGACCTCGCCCACCTCATGGGCGTCGGGCGCGGCGCGGACCTCCTGCTCTACGCCCTCGTCATCGCCTTCCTCGCCTCACTGCTCTCGTCCTTCCGTCGGAACGCGGCGATGGAGCGGCGGCTCACCCGCCTCGCGCGTCGCGTCGCCCTCGAGGAGGCGCCGGGCCCGGACGGGCGGGACGCCACGTCCTCCGGCGAGGGCGGCACCCGGACGACGGCGCCTCCCTCGCGGCACGAGGAGCGCTGAGGCGGCTCAGCGGCGGGGAGTGGTCCTCACCGCGACCTCCTCGCGGGCGCGGAGCCCCGCGGACAGCGCCCACCTCAGGGGCGCCTGCCACGGCTCGCCGTAGGCGCGGTTGAGGTAGCGGCGGGCGGACGCGTGGTGCGCCCGCACCATCGCCTCCGGTCGGGCGCGCCAGCTGGCCCCCTGGTCGTGGACGACGACGGCGTCGGTGACCTGGACGTTGGTCCAGCCCGCTGCGCTCACACGGGCGCCGAGGTCGACGTCCTCGAAGAACATGAAGTAGCCCTCGTCGAAGCCCTTGACGATCCTCCACGCCCGGGCCGGGAGGAGGAGGCAGGCGCCGGAGAGCCAGCCGACCTCGCGGAGCCCTCCGGTGGAGCGGCCGCGGTAGGCCTCGGTGAAGGGGTTGCCCGGCCAGACGCGTGCGAGCAGGGCGTGGCCCGTTCCGTTGATGAGGGACGGGAGCGCACGGCCCGAGGGGTACACGGTGCCGTCGGTGTTGAGGATCCGCGGGCCGAGGCAGCCGGCGTCGGGACGGGACCCGGCCGCCGCCACGAGGGCGTCCAGGCTGCCGGGGCGCCACACGATGTCGGGGTTGGCGACGACGACCCAGTCCTCGGCGAGCCCCGCCGCACCGAGGTTGGCGCCGGCCCCGTAGCCCCGATTGCTGCCGTCACCCCGGACGACGGCGCCGTGCCGTGAGGCGGCCGTCCGCACGACGTCGTGCGCGGAGCCGTTGTCGACGACGACGGCGCTCACGGAGTGCTGCGTCGACGCCGCGTGGAGCGAGTCGAGGAAGCGGTCGAGCTCCTCCCCCGGGTTGAAGGCCACGGTGACGACGCGGACCTCGGCGGAGCCGGGCTCGGCGAAGCGGGCGGGCGCGGGCTCCGGCTGGTCCGGTAGGTGGGTGGCAGTCACACGAGGAGAGTAGCGGGGCGGCGGCTCGGCCTGGTGGATCCGTGAGACCTCGGTCGGGCGGATCGAGACGCAGCCCACGCGGGGAGTCGGTGAAGATCGTCCTCCGGGAGGAGCGCTGGTCCCCTCAACTCACAGGGCCGCTGCATATGATCGCCGGGTGTCCTCCACCGTCACGCCGCACGCGCGGCACTCAGCGCGAGACTCACGTCGGAACCTCGGTCGCCGCGCAGGCATCGCCGTCCTCGCCGTCGTGCTCTTCCTCGTCTCCGGGGCCTGCATCGCCCTGTGGGACCTCCAGCACCAGGTCAACCGCGTCGACGTCTCGAGCATGCTCGGCACGGACCGACCGACCCGCGCGGCCACGGCCGACTCCTACAAGGGGCAGGCGGTCAACATCCTCGTCCTCGGATCGGACTCCCGGCAGGGCGACAACGACGTCGACGGCTCGGCGGAGACCGAGACGGTGGCCCGCTCGGACACGGCGATGGTCATGCACGTCTCCGCCGACCGGAAGCGCATCGACATCGTCTCCATCCCGCGCGACACCCTCGTGGAGGTCCCCGACTGCACGAGCTCGGACGGCTCGACCGTCTCCGGCTCGGACTCGGAGATGTTCAACCAGGCCTTCGCGAACGGCGCCGGGACGGACGATGACGAGAACGCCATCGCCGCGGGTGCGGCCTGCACCATCAAGACCGTCGAGACGCTCACGGGCGTCTACATCGACGAGTACATGGTGGTCGACTTCGACGGGCTGTCCAACATGATCGACGCGCTGGGCGGGGTCAAGGTCTACGTGACCGAGGACATCGACGACGCCGACTACACCGGGCTCGTCCTCAAGAAGGGCTGCTACCTCATGGACGGGGCCACGGCGCTCAAGTACGCCCGCGTGCGCCACGGCGTGGGCGACGGCTCCGACATCCAGCGCATCACGCGCCAGCAGAACCTCATGAGCGCCATGCTGCGCACCGCCAAGGAGAAGAACCTCCTCACCAACGCGGACGACCTCTACTCCTTCGCGAAGTCCGCGCTCGCCTCGCTCACGACCTCCCCCGGGATCGGCTCGCTGTCGACGCTCGCCGGCCTGGCGCAGTCCATCCAGGACATCGGGATGGACAAGGTGAACTTCGTGACGATGCCGAACGAGGCCCCCGACTGGAACCCGAACCGCGTCGTCCCGACGGACGAGGCGGACGAGGTCTGGGCCGCTCTCAAGGTGGATAAGGCCGTGCCGGCCCAGACCGTCTCCGTCGCCGCGGACGGGAGCACCCCCAGCGCGCAGGCGACACCGAGCGCCTCGGCCGAGGACGCGCAGACCGCGGAGGCCGCCGCCACGACCGCAGCCCCGGCGGCGGCCAGCACGACCAAGGCGACGGAGGATCCGGCGGCCCAGTGCCACTGAGCCCCATCCACCTCCACCACCGCACCACCGATCTGATCGAGGCGCACCACCAGTGACTTCATCCTCCGACGGGCTTCCCCCCTCCATCCGGCCAGGGGCCGGGTCGGGGCCGCGCGGCCCCCGCAGACGCCCGGTGTCCCCGGCGCGCCGCGCGAGGGGCGGTGGCGACCCGACGCGCTCGCGCTCGGAGGAGGCCCCGCAGGCCGGGGAACCCGAGGACGAGGCCGGGGGCGCGGCGGCCGCGAGCACCGGAGGCGACTCGTCGCCCTCGGTCGGCCGTACGCCGGCGGCGCGCCGTCCGGGTCAGGGGCAGCGCCGGCCCCAGGGCCAGGGCGACCGTCGCGTCTCGAGCCACGCGCGTCCCGGCTCCTCCGCCGTCCCCATCGGACGGTCGGAGGCCGCTCCCGACCGCACGCGCACGATGCCCAGAGCCGTGCCCGGCGCCTCGTCCGGGCGCGGGCAGGGCCGTCCCGCGCCGCGCGCGGTGGAGCCGAGCAGGGGCGGCGAGACCCCCGCTCGACCCGGCTCGCGATCGAGCCTCTCCGGAACCGGGGAGCGCCCTCCGCGGACCGGCGGTTCGTCACGCCGCCGCAGGAAGCATCCGGTGCTCCGCACGATCGCGCTCATCCTCGTCATCCTCCTGGCCCTCGTGGGCCTGCGAGTCGCCTGGGTCTGGCACCGCGTCGACTCCGACATCTCGAGGACGGACGCCCTCAGCTCCACGGACACCTCCGACGGCGAGACCTGGCTCATCGTGGGCTCCGACTCGCGCGCCGACGGCGCCGTCCAGGACGCCACGGAGGGTGCGCGCTCCGACTCGCTCATGGTCCTCAACCGGGCTCCCAACGGGGAGGCCACCCTCATCTCGCTGCCCCGCGACACCTACGTGGACATCCCGGGGTACGGCGGCAACAAGATCAACGCCGCCTACTCCTTCGGGGGCGCCTCCCTGCTGGTCTCGACGGTCGACGACCTCACGGGCCTCACGGTCGACCACTACGTCCAGGTCGGCATGGGCGGCGTCGAGGAGATGGTCGACGCCGTCGGCGGCATCAACGTCTGCCTCGACTACGACGTCGACGACGCCGACTCCGGCCTCGTCTGGGACACCTCCCAGGGCACCTGCCAGGACGTCGACGGCGAGAAGGCGCTCCAGTACTCCCGCATGCGCAAGTCCGACCCGACGGGAGACATCGGTCGTGCCAAGCGGCAGCGGGCGGTCATCGCCGCGGTCGTCGCCAAGGCCGCGACGGTCTCGACCCTGGTGAACCTCTCCCGCCAGGACGCGATCATCGACGCCGGCACCGGTGCGCTCACGGTAGACGAGGGCACGAGCACGGGCGACCTCGTGCAGATGATGGCGGCCTTCCACAAGGCCTCGAGCCACGGCCTCACGGGTGCGCCGCCGATCTCCTCGCTCGACTACGAGCCCGGCGGCATCGGCTCGGCGGTCCTCCTCCAGGACACGACGGCGCCCGACTTCTTCGCCAAGGTGAGGAACGGCTCGCTCACGACGAGCGACTTCAACCAGGGCTGAGTGATCAGTACGACGGCGGGGCCGGTTCCCTCGAGGGGAACCGGCCCCGCCGTCGTGGGTCCGAGGTCAGGCGAAGTGCGGACGGTTGGGGTCCGCCTGCCAGGCGGTGAAGGAGGAGCTGACGATGTCGTCGAGGTCGTGCTCCGGCTTCCAGCCGAGGACGCGGCCGATGCGGGAGGCGTCGCCGATGAGCTGGGGCGGGTCGCCGGCGCGACGGTCGAGCTCCTCGGGCTCGCGGTCGAGACCGGTGGAGGCGATGACCTTGGAGACGACCTCGCGGACGCTCGAGCCCGTGCCGGTGCCGACGTTGAAGACGTGCTCCGTCATCTCCTGGCCTCCCGCGAGGTAGTCGAGGGCGGCGATGTGCGCGGCGGCGAGGTCCTTGACGTGGATGTAGTCGCGGACGCAGGTGCCGTCGGGCGTCGGGTAGTCGGTGCCGAAGATCTTCGGGGTCTCACCGTTCGCGAGGCGCTCGAGGACCATCGGGATGAGATTGAGGGTGGCCATGTCGCCGAGGTCGTCCCAGCCGGCGCCGGCGACGTTGAAGTAGCGCAGGCCCGCCCAGCGCAGGCCCCAGGCGCGCTCGGCGTCGGCCATCATCCACTCGCCGATCAGCTTGGTCTCGCCGTAGGGGTTGATCGGCCTGCAGTCGATGTCCTCGGGGACGACCTCGACCGGCGGCATCCCGTAGACGGCGGCGGAGGAGGAGAAGATCATCTGGTCGACCCGCGCCTGGTCCATGGCGAGGAGCATGTTCGCCAGGCCGCCGACGTTCTGCTGGTAGTACCAGGCGGGGCGGGCCACGGACTCGCCGACCTGCTTGCGCGCGGCGAAGTGGATGACCGCGGTGACGCCGCGACGCTCCATGAGGTCCGTGAGGGTCTCGACGGCGTCGCCGGAGGCGACGTCGAGCTCCACGAGGGTCGCGCCCTCGACCCGCTCGGGGGTCCCGTAGGAGAGGTCGTCGACGACGATGACGTCCTCTCCGCGCTCGAGGAGGAGGCGGACCACGTGGGCCCCGATGTAGCCGGCGCCGCCGGCGACCAAGATGCTCATGGGGCCAAGGCTACCGCCGTGCCCGTGAGGCGTCTGCGGATCGTCTGTGAGGCGACTCTCCGGCCGCCGAGGCCCCCTCCGCGCGCTGCTCAGACCTGGGCGCGGCGCTCCCGCAGACGGGCGCCCTTCTCGTGGGCGACGCGCGAGACCTCCGCCTGGAAGTCGCGCATGGCGGCGCGGATGCGCTCCGCCTCGGCGCCCTCCCCCGCCCCGAGGATCCGGGCGGCGAGGAGCCCGGCGTTCCGGGCTCCGCCGATGGAGACGGTGGCCACCGGAACGCCGGCGGGCATCTGGACGATGGAGAGGAGGGAGTCCATGCCGTCGAGGTACTTGAGCGGCACGGGCACCCCCACGACGGGCAGCTCGGTGACGGCGGCGAGCATGCCGGGCAGGTGGGCTGCTCCCCCGGCGCCGGCGATGATGACGCGCAGCCCGCGCCCGGCGGCCTCGCGCCCGTACTCGATCATCTCGGTGGGCATGCGGTGGGCGGAGACGACGTCGGCCTCGTAGGCGATGCTCATCTCGTCGAGGGCGTCGGCGGCGGCCTCCATCGTCGGCCAGTCGGAGTCCGAGCCCATGACGATGCCGACGACGGGCTGCTTGCTCTCGCTCATGACGGTGTGTCCTTCCGGGACGGGGTCGACCGGGCTGACCGAACTCAGCGCGCGGATCGACCGAACTCAGTGGATCGGGGAGGAGGGGATGGCTGAAGGTGGCTCAGGCGTCGCCGCGCAGGACGGCGACGACGGCGCGGGCGCGCTCGCGCACGGTCTCGACGTCGGCCGGCTCCGCGGAGCGGCCCGTGAGGTTGACGTGGCCGAGCTTGCGGCCGGTGCGCCAGCCCTTGCCGTACAGGTGGATCCGGGCCTCGGGCTCGAGGGCCATGGCTCGACCGAGCGCACCGGCGTCGGGCTCGTGCTCCCCGCCGAGGAGGTTCACCATGACGGTCGCGGGGACCGTCGGGGCGGCGGAGCCCAGCGGCAGGTCGAGGACGGCGCGCAGGTGCTGGGCGAACTGGCTCGTCACCGCCCCGTCCTGCGTCCAGTGCCCGGAATTGTGGGGGCGCATGGCGAGCTCGTTGACGTAGACGCGGGTCGGCTCGCCCGGCGCCTCGACGGCGAAGAGCTCGACGGCGAGGACGCCCGTGACGCCGAAGCGCTCCGCGACGGTGCGCCCGATGCGCTCGGCCTCCGCGGTGGCGGCGGGATCCAGCCCCGGGGCCGGGGCGAGGACCTCGGAGCAGATGCCGCCGTCCTGGACGGTCTCGACGACGGGCCAGACGGCGACCTCGCCCCGCGGGCTGCGCGCGAGGAGGACGGCGAGCTCACGGGTGAAGGGGACGGCCTGCTCGATGAGGAGGCTCGTGACGGCGGCTCCACCGAGGCTGCCGCCCCCGCCCGCACCGGCGCCGTCGGCGCGGCCGGCGGCCGCCGCGGCGGTGGAGGCGATCCAGGAGGCGGCCTCGCCGTCGTCGAGCTCGGCCGCCGAGCGGACGAGGAGGACGCCGTGGCCGTCGTAGCCGCCGCGCGGTGTCTTGAGGACGAGTGGCCAGCCGTTCTCCTCGCCGAAGGCGGTGACGACCGCGCGCATCTCCGCCTCGCTGCCGGCGGCCTCGGCCCAGGCGGGCTGGGGAAGCCCGGCCTCGGTCATGGCGCGGCGCATGGCGAGCTTGTCGCGGGCCAGGAGGAGGGCCCGGGCGCTCGGCTGGACGGAGACGCCCTCCTCGGCGAGCGCGAGGAGGAGCTCGTGGTCCTGGTGCTCGTGCTCGAAGGTGAGGGCGTCGGCGGGGCCGACGGCCTGGAGCCGGGGGGCGTCCCCGCCCTCGGCCGCGGATGCGCCGGAGACGAGCGCGCGGACGGCGTCCTCGTCGTCGGCGGCGCCGACGGGGGCGTCGACGGTGACCTGGGCGGTGGAGCCGTCGGGGGCCTCGACGAGGGCCCGCACGTGGATGCCCAGGCGGGCGGCCTCCTCCTGCATCATGCGGGCGAGCTGCCCGCCGCCGATGACGGCGACGACGGGGAGGTCGCCGTGGAGCGTGCCCGCGCCGTCCGCGGGAAGGCTCGTGGGGGACGGGGTGCTCGACTCGCTGCTGCTGGCTGCGCTCACGGCCTCAGGCTACCCGCCCTCGTAGATTGGGCTCGTGCCGGCCACCTCAGAGAACAGCATCCGAGACCGAGTCCCCGACGAGGACGCCCCGCCCTCCGCGGGCCGAGCGCGGGGCACGCGCGCGCTGCGCGTCCTCGCCGTCTGGGCCGCAGCCACCCTCGTCACCTTCCTCCTGGCGCGCCTCGGCGCTCAGGACACCCCGGCGACACCGTGGGGCGGGGCCTCGCCGTCGTGGACGGAGCACCTGGCCTTCTGGGACTCCGGCTGGTACGAGCGCATCGCCCGCGAGGGCTACCCGACGACGCTGCCCGTCGGCGCTGACGGCGCGGTGAGCCAGAACGCGTGGGCCTTCATGCCGATGCTGCCGTGGCTCGCCGGCCTCCTGTCCTGGACGGGCCTCGGCTTCTACGTCCGCGCCGCCCTCGTGTCCCTCGCGGCCTCGGCGGGCGCCGCCGTCGTCATGGACCGGTGGCTCGCGCCGCGCGTGGGCGGGCGCGCCTCGCTGTGGGGCGTCGCCCTCGTGTGGAGCGCCGCGCCGGCGCTCGTCCTGCAGGTGGCCTACGCGGAGTCGCTGGGCCTGCTGCTGGTCGGCGGGGTCCTGCTCCTCGCGGACCGACGGCGCTTCCTCGCCGCGGTCCACCTCGTCCTCCTCGCGGCCCTCGCACGGCCGGTGGGCGTGCCGCTCGCGGCGGGCCTGGGGCTGTGGTGGCTGCTCGAGCTCCTCGCCTCGCGGGGCGTCGGCGCGGGCCGCCCAGGGTGGCTCGACCGGCTTCTCCGCGCGGACCCGCGGCTGTCGGCAGGCGAGCGCCTCCGTCTCCTCGGCCTCACCGTCGCCAGCGCGCTGTCCGCCCTCGTCTGGCCCGTCATCGCCTGGCTCACCACCGGGCGCCGGGACGCCTACACGGCCTCCGAGACCGCCTGGCGCGGCACGGAGCTCACGCCCTTCCTGCCGTGGCTCGACCGTGGCGGCTGGTGGGCGGGGGCCCACCTCGGTCCGGTGCTCCTCCTCGGCGGCCTCGCGGTGACGGCCCTCGCTCTCGCGGCACCGGCGTCGCGCCGGCTCGGTTCCGCGGCCTGGTGCTGGTGCGTCGGCTACGCGCTCTACCTGCTCGCCTTCTTCGACCCGACGGCCTCCCTCATCCGCGTGCTCCTGCCCCTGGCACCGCTCGGCTGGGCCGCGGCCGCGTCGCTGCGCTCACGCCGCGGCCGCCTCGCCGTGCTCGTCCTGGGCGTGCTGGCGCAGGTCTGGTGGATCAGCTGGGTGTGGGACCTCGGCAGCGTCTCCGTCCAGTGGGTGCCGTGAGCCGGGCGACCTCACACGGCGCCGAGGGGCCCGGGGGCGCCCGCCGCCCCTAGGATCGCTCGCGTGACCACCTCGAAGAGCCCCTCCCCCGCCGTCCACGAGCGGGAGGGGGCGCCCGGCTCGCTGCGCGACCGGCTGGTCGCCTGGATCAAGGAGTTCATCCAGTTCGGGCTCGTGGGCGCCTGCTCCTTCGTCATCGACATGGGGCTGTTCAACCTCTTCCAGCACGGCCCGGTCGCCTTCCTGGCCGGTCACCCGAACACGGCGAACGTCGCGTCGGCCACCATCGCGACGATCTTCTCCTGGGTGGCGAACCGGCTGTGGACCTACCGCGGGCGCACGCAGGAGAACACGGCCCGTGAGGCGCTGCTCTTCGCCTTCGCCAACGTCGGCGGCGTGCTCATCACGCAGTTCTGCCTGCTCTTCACGCACCACATCCTGGGCCTGACGGGGCCGCTGGCGGACAACATCGCCGCCTACGTCGTCGGCTTCGCCCTGGGCACCGCCTTCCGCTTCCTCTTTTACCACTACATCGTCTTCACCGGCTCCGCCGAGGAGCCGGCCGCCGACGGCGTCGTCCTGGGCGCCTCGATCGGCGGGGTCCCCGAGACCCGCGACGAGACCAACGACGGCCACCGACCCGACGCGGAGGCCCGGAGGCGCTGAGCCGGGACCACCAGCGCCCGGAGCCCGTCGGCCCCCGGCGCACTCCGGCGACGACCGCGGAGACCCGGCGCCGAGGCTCCGCCCGGCGCACCGCGGCCACGTGCCCGATCGCACACGCCCCCTGTGACCGCGCTCCGCGCGACGCGGCGGCACCGTCCCTAGCCTGGGCACGTGACTGCTCTGCCCGCGGCCATCGCCGCCCTCTCCGGGAGCCTGCCCACCGCACCGCTCCCCGCCCTCGGCCCCTCCTGGCTCGACGCGGCGAACATCATCACCAAGATCGTCGAGTGGTTCGGCCCCTGGGCCATCGTCGGCGTCATGCTCGTCATCTTCGCCGAGACGGGCCTCCTCGTCGGGTTCTTCCTTCCCGGCGACTCCCTGCTCTTCACCCTCGGCATGTTCGTGGGCCAGGGCGCCGTCGGGGTCAGCATCTGGGTGGCCGCGCCTCTCGTGCTCCTGGCCGCCGTCATCGGCAACCAGACCGGCTACGCCATCGGGCACAAGGCCGGCCCCTCGATCTTCAACAAGCCCGACTCGCGGTTCTTCAAGCAGGAGCACGTGGACCGCACGAGCGTCTTCTTCGAGCGCCACGGCGGCGCCGCCGTCACCCTCGCCCAGTTCGTGCCGATCGTGCGCACCTTCACCCCGGTCATGGCCGGCGTCGGCCGCATGCACTACCGGCACTTCTTCACCTTCAACCTCATGGGCGCGATCCCGTGGGCCTTCGGCATCACCTGGCTCGGCTACTTCCTCGGCTCCATCACGTGGATCCAGAAGAACATCGACGTCATGATCCTCGCGATCGTGCTCGTCTCGATCCTGCCGATGATCATCTCCGGCCTGCGCGGCTGGCTCGCCTCCCGCCGCGGGAGCGCGGAGCCTGAGGCCTGAGCCTCAGCGGAACCCCGGCCACGCAGGAAGGCGGCCTCACCCAGTGGGTGAGGCCGCCTTCCTGCGTGGCCGGGCGCGCGCTCGAGAGGGCCCGCCGACGCGAACGAGCCGGTTCCAGGACGGCACCGCCGTCGGAGGCGACGACGGCGGCGCGATCAGGCGGAGTGCCTCAGAACCTGCCGCGCCGCCCGACGGAGACGAGCGCGCCCTGCGGGAGAACGTTGTTGGGGTCGAGGGACTTCGGGACGGCGTTGAGGAGGATGGAGAAGACGGCGGGGCGCCGCTGGCTCAGCTCGATGCGGCCGCCGTCGGCCTCGACGAGGTCCCTGGCGAGCGCGAGCCCGACCCCGGTGGAGCCGTGCCCGGAGACCGAGCGCTCGAAGACGTGCGGGGCGAGGTCGTCCTCGACGCCCTCCCCCTCGTCGGCGACGTCGATGAAGACGCCGTGGCCGCCGTTGGCGCTGCGCACCGTGACCGAGGTGGTCCCGTCCCCGTAGCGCAGGGAGTTCTCGATGCACGTCGCGAGCTCCTGGGCGAGGGAGCCGCGGGTGGCGAGCACGGGCAGACCGACCTCGTCCTTCATGACGAGGGTGCGGCCGGCCTCCGCGAAGGAGGGCTCCCACTCCTCGCGCTGCTGGGCGAAGACGTCCTCGAGGTGGAGCGCCTCGGTGGTGCCCCCGCCGGAGCGCCGCGAGATCTTGAGGAGGTCCTCGACGACGCCGGTGAGCCGCTCGACCTGCTCGACGCAGGCGCGGGCGCCCGCCTGGACCTCGGGGTCGTCGCTGAGGAGCTCGATCTCCTCCAGGCGCAGCGAGAGCCCGGTCAGCGGCGTGCGCAGCTGGTGGGAGGCGTCGGAGGCGAACTGCCGCTCTGCGGCGAGGCGGCCGGCGACGCGCTCGGCGGAGCGGACGAGCTCGGCCTGGACGAGGTCGATCTCCTCGATGCCGCTCTTCCTGAGACGGGGGCGGACCTGCCCGGAGCCGAGCTGCTCGGCCTCCGCGGCGAGGTAGATGAGCGGCGCGGAGATCCGGCGGGAGTAGTGGGCGGCGACGACCCAGGCCGCGAGCAGCGCCACGGCGGTGAGCAGGACGAGGGTGAGGATGACGGTGAGGATGACCTGGGAGCGGTAGTCGGAGTCCCGGGTCGTGCGGAAGGTGACGAGGATCCAGCCCCCGCCGAGCGGCACGCCCAGGAGCACGACCGCCACGCAGACCGCCGTCATCGTCATCTGCATCGCGCGTGCGCGCATGTCGCTCCCTCCTCTGGGACGACGGCGCCCCGGCGCTCGCGTGGGCGAGGGCCGGGGCGCCGCGACGTGTGGGTCCGGTCAGCCGACGAGGCGGTACCCGTCGCCCTCGGCGACGAGCAGGGCCGGGGCGTCCGCGTCGTCGCCGAGCTTGCGGCGCAGCCAGGTCACGTGCATCTCGACGGTCTGGTGGCTGCCGGTCGGGTCCTCGCCCCAGACCTCCTTGAGGATGACGTCCTCGGGGACGGCCTGGCCGGCGCCGCGGACGAGCACGCGCAGGAGCTCGAACTCGCGAGTCGTGAGCTGCAGCTCGCGGGAGCCGATGAAGGCGCGGTGGGCGGCGACGTCGACGCGGACCTCCCCGCTGGTGAGCTCGTCCTCGGTGGCCTCGCCGGAGGCGCGGCGCACCTGAGCGCGGACGCGGGCGAGCAGCTCGGCGAGGCGGAAGGGCTTGGTGACGTAGTCGTCCGCGCCGGCGTCGAGTCCGACGACGAGGTCGGTGGCCTCGGAGCGGGCGGTGAGCATGAGGATGGGGGTGGTGAGGCCCTGGGCGCGCACCTGGCGGGCGACGTCGAGGCCGTCGATGTCGGGCAGGCCGAGGTCCAGGACGATGATGTCCGCCCCGGAGACCTCCTCGAGAGCGCCCTTGCCCGTGCCGTGGGCGCGGACCTCGTAGCCCTCGCGTCCGAAGGCGCGCGCGAGCGGCTCGGAGATCGCGGGGTCGTCCTCAACGAGAAGCACTGTCGTCATGCCATGGATCCTAGGCGGTCGACGGGCCCGCGTCATCATTCTGGAGAGGGAGATCGCCTGGCGGTCCCCGTCCCGGCGCAGGTCAGGCGAGCTCGAGGGACCAGGGCACCACGTTGCCGAGGCCCTTGGCGACGACCTCGTGGCAGCGCCGCACGACGTAGCGGTCCGCGACCTCGAGCTCCCCGATGGCCCTGGCGGTCGCCTCGTCCATGCGGATGCCGCCGGGCTCGGCGGTGTCGACGAGGCGGGAGGCGAGGTTGACGGTGGGGCCGAAGACGTCGCCGGAGCGGGAGACGACGCGCCCCTGGACTAGGCTGGCGCGCACGAGCATCATCTCGGGGCCGGACTGGATCTCGTCGACGAGGGCGGTGATGACGTCGGCGGCGGTCTCGAGGTCGTCCGCGATGTACATGACGGCGTCGCCGATGGTCTTGACGACGCGGGCGCCGCGTGAGGTGACGACGTTGCGGGCCGTGGTCTCGAAGTCGTCGAGCATGGTCGCCAGCTCCTTGCGCCCCATCGTCTGGGCGCGCTGGGTGAAGGAGACGATGTCGACGAAGCCGAGGGAGCGGGTCAGCGGGTAGAGGTCGGGGCCGGTCTCCTCGCGACCCCGCTGGGCGACCTCGGACTCGGTGCGCCCGAGGAGGGAGGCGAGGTGGCGGCGCCACACGTAGGTGAGCTGGTCGCTCATGGAGTGGGCCATCTCGTCGACGTGGTCGAGGACGACGAGGCGGGCCGAGGTGTCGTCGAGGTGGAAGCGCTGGGCGACGTCGGAGACGAGGGTCTCGAGCTGCCACAGGACGAGGCGGTCCATGGTCTGCGCCTGGGCGCGCAGGAGCTCGAGGATGGAGCTCGCGGCGAGGCCGCCGCCGGGGGCGGAGGGCGAGGGGATGCCGTCGTCGGTCTCGTCGATGAGGTCGGCGATGGCGCGCAGGGCGTCGACGTCGCGGGCGGTGAAGCGGACGGCGTCGGGGTCGAGGTCGGCGAAGCCCATGGCTCGCCAGAACTTGTGGGCGAAGGACTGGCTCGTGCCCGCCTCGCGGGCGAGCTGGCGGATGCTGTAGACGGGGTCGCCGCCCAGGAGCATGCGCTCGTGGCCGGTGATGGTGGCCCAGTCCGCGGCGGGGGGCGGGACGGCGGCCGACCCCGGTTGGGGCCCCCGCTCGGGGCTCTGGGAGTCTCCCTTCGCGGGGGTCGGCTGCTCACTCACGCCCGACAGGGTAGCGCAGGTCACAGGGGATGTCCCGTCCGGTCGGAAGGTGCTGCTCAGGGCGCTGTCCGAGGGGCTCTCAGGCGGTGCGCAGGGCGGTCACGTCGCCCGCGGTGACGGCGGCGCGGCCGCGCTCGGTCTCCAGGACGAGGCCCGGCTCGAGGTCGACGGCGCGGCCCGTGACGAGTCCGGAGGGCGTGTCCGCGCGGACCTCCTGGCCCAGCGTGAGGCAGGCGGTGCGCAGCCGTCGCCCGAGGTCTCCGTCCGCGGCGTCGGGATCGCCGCCGACGGCCTCCCACTCGCCGATGACGGCGGCGAGGCGGTCGCCGAGGTCGTCGAGGACCGCCTCCGGTGTCGTGCGGACGCCGAGTCTCGCGAGGGAGGCGGCCCAGGGGACGGGGAGCTCCTCCGCTCGCTGGGCGACGTTGACGCCGATGCCGAGGACGACGGCGGGGGCCTCCTCCCGGGAGGCGGGGACGGCGCCGGGCTCCGGAGCCGCGGCGGGGGGCACGAGCTCGGCGAGCACGCCGACGAGCTTGCGGCTCCTCCCCCAGCCCTGGATCGCCGGTACGCCGTCGCCCGGCGCCGCGGCGGACCCGACGCGCCCGTCGGCGGGCACGGCGACGACGTCGTTGGGCCACTTGGTCCGGGCCAGCCACGGGGAGCCGGCCTCGCGCAGGAGGCCCTCGACGGCGTCGCGGGCGGCGAGGCCGCCGAGCAGCGGGAGCCAGGCGAGGCGCTCGACGGGGACGAGGGGCCGCAGCACGACGGAGACCGTGAGGGCCCCGGTGGCCGGGGTCTCCCAGCGGTGGTCGGAGCGGCCGCGGCCCGCCGTCTGGGTGCGGGCGCGCAGGGCGGAGAGGTGGGGCCATGCCACGGCGGAGGCGGGGTCGAGGGAGCCGCCGGGGCCGGTGAGGGCGGCGCGCAGGTCCGAGCTGGTCGATCCGGTGCGCTCGACGGTGCGCACGAGCAGGGCCTCGGTCATGCCGTGAGCGTAGCCGGGGCCCGGGCGGTCGGGAGGGGCCGGGCGGCGACGCGGAGCGGACTCGTGTCACGGGCCGCGCGGTTCGCCGGAGCCGGGGCGCCCCGTGGTGGTCTCACTAGGCTGGGGCCGTGCTCCTCCTCGCGTCGAAGTCCCCCGGTCGTCTCTCAACGCTGCGCGCCGCAGGCGTCGAGCCCCTCGTGCGCGTCTCCGAGGTCGACGAGCCCGCCGTCCTGGCGGACCTCGCCCACGAGCGCGCCGCCGCCGGGTCGCCGGCTCCCACGCCCGCCGAGCAGGTCCAGGCCCTCGCACGCGCGAAGGCCCTCGCCGTCGTGGGCTCCCTCTGCGCCGAGGAGCGCGCCCTGCCGGGGCTCGTCGTCGTCGGCTGCGACTCGATGCTGGAGATCGACGGGGAGGTCGTCGGCAAGCCGCGCACGCCCGAGCGCGTCGTCGAGCGCTGGCGCGCCATGCGCGGGCACCGCGGCGCCCTGCACACCGGCCACTTCCTCGTGCGCGCCTCGGACGGCACCACCGCGGAGGGCGTCTCCACCGCGCTCATCGGCTTCGCCGACGTCAGCGACGCCGAGATCGAGGCCTACGCCGCCACCGAGGAGCCCCTGTGGTGCGCCGGGGCCTTCACGATCGACGGCCTGGGCGGCGCCTTCATCGAGTCGATCGAGGGGGACCCGCACGGCGTCGTCGGCATCTCCCTGCCCCTCCTGCGCCGTCTCCTCGCCGGGCTCGGCGTCACGTGGACGGATCTGTGGGGGCGCCCGGGTGGAGCGGCTGGGTCCACCGGTGCGGGGTCGGGCGCGTGAGGCGGCTGCTCGTCGCCGCCCGCGGGCTCACCGCGCTGCGCGTGGCCCGCACAGCCCGGCGCCTGGGCTGGTCGCCGGTCGGCGTCGTCACCGCCGCCGACCGCGACGCCGTGTGGACGCGGGCGCTCGACGACGCCGCCGAGGTCACCGCCTACGACGACGTCGACGCCCTCCTCGCCGCGGCCCGCTCACTCGGGGCCTCCGGCCTGCACCCCGGGGTGGGCTTCGCCGCCGAGGAGGCGGACCTGGCCCGGGGCGCCCTCGCGGCCGCCCTGGCCTGGGCGGGGCCCTCGCCCGAGGCCCTCGCGCTGCTCTCGGACAAGGCGCGCCTCGCGGAGCTGCTCGCCGGCCTCGACGTCGACGCGCCGCTCACCTCCGAGGTCCTCGACGGCGTCCCCGCGCTCGAGCGCTTCCGCGAGCGGGTGGACGGCGCCGTCGTCCTCAAGGCGGCGCACGGCGGCGGCGGACGGGGCCTCACCCGGCTGCTCCCCGGCGCCGACGCCGAGGCCGCCTGGACGGCGGCGCTCGGGCTCGGCCCGCTCATCGCCCAGGCGGAGGCGCCTCGCGCCCGGCACCTCGAGGTCCAGGCCCTCGCCGACGGCGAGCGCGTCCTCACGCTCGGCACCCGCGAGTGCTCCGTCCAGCGCCGATCCCAGAAGCTCGTGGAGGAGGCCCCCGCCGTCGGTGTGGGCCTCGGAGCGGTCGGAGCGATGGAGGAGGCGACACGGCGCGTGCTCTCCGAGGTCGGCTACCGCGGGGCCGCGACCTGCGAGTTCCTCCTGCCCGCGGACGGCGTCCCCCTGCTGCTCGAGGTCAACGCTCGGCTGCAGGTCGAGCACGCCGTCACCGAGGAGGTGACCGGCGTCGACCTCGTCGCGGCCCAGCTCCTCCTGGCCGAGGGACGGGACGTCGAGGAAGCGCTGCGCGTGGCCGGTCCGGGCGCCCGGCTCGAGGGCAACCGGGTCCTCACCGGCGGTCACGCCGTCGAGGCCCGCGTCTACGCCGAGGACCCGGTCACGCTGCTGCCGCAGGACGGCGACCTGCTCGGCGTCGAGGTCCCGGTCTCCCTGGGCCGCGAGCGCGCGGCCGTGGTGGCCGGCTCCCCGGTCGGGGCGCCGCGGCTGCGGGTCGAGCGCGGCCTCTTCCCGGGCGACGCGCTGCGCCCGGAGTACTCCGAGCCGGTCGCGCTCGTGACCGGCGTCGGCGCCGACCGGGACGAGGCACTGGCCGCCCTCGACGAGGCGCTCGGCCAGGTGGCGGTCCGCGGTCCGCGCACCCTCGTCCCGCTCCTGCGCCGCGTCCTGCACCAGCCGGCTCTCCTCGACCCGCGGGGGCTCTGGACCCGGTGGCTCGAGGACGGGCTCCTCCGTGGCGCCGTCCTCGAGACCCGGGACGATGGCCAGGGGCCCGCCGAGGCGTCGTCGCCGGCCGGTCCCCAGGAGATGCGGGCGCCCATGGCGGCCACGCTCCTCTCCCTGCACCCCGCCGGACCGGTCCGCGCGGGCGAGCAGCTCGCGGTCCTCGAGGCGATGAAGATGCGACTGCCCCTGCGGGCCGAGGGCGACGGCGTCCTCGTCCCCGAGGTCGGCGGTTCCCCGCGCCCCGTGCGCGCGGGGGAGCTCCTCGGCCGCGTCCTGCCCGGTGGAGCCGATCCTGAGGACGTCGGCGCACCGACCAGCCCCTCGGGCGTCCGCGACCCGCGCTCCGCCGCCGGGCCGTCGCCGGCGTCTCCGCGTCACCGCAGCGCCCGCGAGCGCGTCGAGGAGCTCGTCGACGACGGCTCGCTGCGGGACCTCCTCGACGAGGACGCCGTCCTCACCGCGCGCGCCCGGCTCAACGGCCGCGAGGTCGCCGTGTGGGCGCAGGACCCGACGGTCCGGGGCGGCACGATGGGTCTGGCCGGGTCGCGCCGCGTCGCCGCCCTCATCGACGCCGCCGCCGACGACGTCGTCCCCGTGCTCTCCCTGCTCGACGGCGGTGGCGCGCGCGTCCAGGAGGGGGTCGACGCCCTGGCCGGAGCCGGGCTCGTCCTGGCGGCCGAGACGCGGGCCCGCGGCCGCACCATGCAGCTGGGGCTCGTCCTCGGCGCCGCGGCCGGCGGGGCGGCCTACGCGCCGGCGCTCACGGACGTCCTCGTCATGGTCGAGGGAGCCGCGCGCGTCCTGCTCACGGGGCCCGCCGTCGTCGCCTCGGTGACCGGGGAGCGGGTCGACGCCGAGTCCCTCGGGGGCGCGGCCCTGCACTCCCGCCGCGCCGGCACGACTCACCTCACCGTCCCGGACGAGCGCGCCGCGTGGGAGGCTGCCCGACGGGTCCTCGGCTACGCCCCGCTGTCCGCGCCCTCGCTCCTCACCGCACCGGCACCGGGCAGGGCGCTGCCGATGCGGGTCGGGGGCGCCGGGGCGCTCCCCGTCCCCACGGACTCCGGGACCGGCGCCGTGCTGCCGGATGATCCCTCGCAGCCCTACGACGTGCGGGACGTCCTCACGCGTCTCACCGACCGCGGCGAGCTCCTGGAGCTGCGTTCCGACTGGGCCGCCTCCGCCGTGACGGGGCTGGCCCGGGTGGGCGGCGTGCCGGTCGGCGTCGTGGCGACGCAGCCGGCGGTCCTCGCGGGCGCGCTCACGGCTCAGGCCGCGCAGAAGGTCGAGGAGCACCTCGCCCTGTGCGAGCGCCTCGGCCTGCCGGTCCTCACGCTCGTCGACACCCCCGGCTTCCTGCCGGGGACGGAGTCCGAGGCCTCCGGCGTCGTCCGGCACGGCGCTCGGCTCGTCGCGGCCTACGCGGCAGCGGGCGCTCGGGCGCGTCTCGTCACGCTCCTCACGCGCCGGGCCTACGGCGGCGCCTACGTCGCCCTGGGCTCGACGGCGCTCGCGGGAGCGCTCTCACTCGCGTGGCCGACCGCGCGGATCGGGGTCATGGACGCGGGCTCCGCCGTCGACCTCATCCACCGTCGCGAGCTCGCCGCGGCCCGTTCCGAGCAGAGCGAGGACGCGGTGGTGGAGCTGCGCTCCCGGCTCGTCGCCGAGCAGGAGCGTTCCGAGGCCCCGGGGACCGCGCTCGAGCACGGCTGGGTCTCCGAGGTCGTCGCGCCCGCCACCACGCGCGCACGCCTCGCCCGGGCCTTCTCCGCACCCGGTCCGGGCGCCCCGCTGCTTCGCCCTGTCGGGGGTGTGCGCCACCCGGGTGACGGCTGGGTCGAGTGCGGCTGCGGACGGCGGCACTGGGGGCTCAACGGGGCCGCCGGGCTGCTCGTGTGGCGGCGCCGCGACGAGGGGATCGAGGTCCTCCTGCAGCTGCGCTCGGGCTGGACGCACCAGGGCGGTACGTGGGGCGTGCCCGGGGGCGCCGTCGCCGACGGCGAGGACTCCGCGACGGCCGCGCTGCGCGAGCTCGAGGAGGAGACGGGGCTGCCGGCGCGCGTGCTGCGCCTGGGCGCGCCGCACGTCCAGCAGCACCCGGACTGGTCCTACACGACCTGGACGGCCGGGGCGCCCTCGGACGGGACCTGGGACGCGCTGCTGCCGGTCGACGGCGAGTCCGCCGCCCTCGCCTGGACGCCGCTCACGGCCACGCCGTCGGGCACGTGGGCTCCGCCGGTGCCCTCGGGCGCGGACGGCGGCCCGCTCCTGCCCGCCCTCGCGGCCGTGTGGGACGAGCTGGCCGTCCTGCTCCCCCAACCGGCAGAGGTGCTCACGGACTGATCGGGCCCGCGGGGCCCGCCTCGCGCGGCGCCCCGTGCCCGGGAACGACGACGTCGGCCCGCCCCATGTGGGGCGGGCCGACGTCGTCGGGTCGGGCCCGGCTCAGATCTCGACGTCGCCGGGCTCGACGAGGGAGTGGAGGAGGACCGTGAGCTCGCTGAGCTGCTCGCGGTCGAGGTGGTCGATGACGTGGCGGCGCACGCCGTCGAGGTGGATGGGGGCGGCGGTCCGCAGGAAGTCCTCGCCCTCGGCGGTGAGGTGGCAGTTGACGCCGCGCTTGTCCATCGTGCAGGCGGTGCGCTCGACGTACCCGGCCTTCTCGAGGCGCCCCACGGTGTGGGTGAGGCGCGAGCGGGAGTGCGAGACGTTCTCGGCGAGCGCGGACATCCGCAGCGTGTGCTCCTCGGCCTCGGAGAGGCGGACGAGGATCTCGTACTCGTGCATGGAGATGCCGGCACCGGCCTCGAGCTCGTGGTTGAGCTTGGCGGTGACGGCGGTCGAGGCGGTGAGGAAGGCGCGCCAGGCGTTCATCTCGGTGGCGTCGAGGTAGCGGGCCTGGGCGGGGGCGCCGCAGGACGAGGCAGCGGAGGACTGGGCGCAGGCGGTCTCGGACGCCGACGCGGACTGGCCGCAGGAGGTGGCGGGCTGCTCCGCGGCTGCGGCGCTCTGGCCGCAGGAGGTGGCGGGCGCCGGGGCCTGTCCGCAGGAGGTGCTCGCGGGCGCGGCGGCCGCCTGGCCGCACGAACTCGGGGCCTCGGCGGCCTGCTGGCCGCAGCTCGTCGCCGGGGCGGCGCTCTGTCCGCACGCGGCCGCGGGGGCCGCGGTCTCCGTCTGCTCGATGGTGCTCATCGACCTCTCCGTCCGTTCCTCGTGCCCGCGCGGGAGGCCGCGCGGGGCCTCCTCGCCGGGTCGTTCACGATTGAACAACCTCCGGTGCACCTGTATATCACCGCGTGTGCGGCGCGGTCTCGTGGGTCCGGTCACCCCTCCGACGACGTCAGGGGCTCAGTCGCAGCGCAGGAGCGTGCGCGCGCCGGCTCGCACGGCGCCCGTCACCGGGTCGACGGCGAGCGCGCAGCCGGACCTCGGCACCGTGCAGGGTACGAGGAACCGCAGGTCGACCGGTCCGTCCCCGCGCGGCACGACGGCGAGGCTGAGCGTGGCGAGAAGGAGGCCGTGGGCGACGACCTCGTCCGCCCCGACGGGCAGGCCCGCGGCGCGAGCGGCGCCCGGTCGCAGGTGGAGGGCGTTGCGGTCGCCCGTCGCCTCGGCCCAGGCCGTGACCCGGTCGGGCGTGAGGCGCACCGTGACCGCGGCGGGAACGGGCGAGGGCGCCGCAGGGAGGTCGGAGGGCGCGCGGACCGCCTGGCGACCGGTCTCGAGCGGGTCCGCGGCTCCGGGGGCCGCGTCCAGGGGCGCGCCCGTCGTCGGCTCCACCGGCGTCGAGGCGGCGCTGCGCCGGGCGAGCTCGTGGATGACGAGGATGCCGTCGACCTCCGCCTCGGCGCGTGCGATCCACCAGCCGGCGCGCTCGGCGGAGCGCAGCGACCGGAGTGACACCCCGCGCCCCCGTGGTTCCGCGACCGCGTCCGCTCCGCCGGCGTCGCGGGCAGCGGGTCGGATCCGGCAGCGGCGGTGGACGAGGCCGTCCCAGGGGGCGTTGAGCGCTCCGTCGGCGAGGAGGCCGAGCGCCTCGACGGCGGGGGCGATCGCGGCGGCGGCGACCGCCGCGTGGTCCTGCGCCCCGTCGTCGGTCCCAGCCCGGTCGCGCGGCTCTCCGAGGAGGTCGCGCAGCACGCGCGTCATCGCCGTCCTCCGGGCACGACGAAGCCCCGCCGACTCGGGGTCGACGGGGCTTGCGGTGCTCACGCCGAAATGCTACCGGCTGCGAGGAGAACCGGCCTCAGCGGGTCTCGCGGTGCTCGGTGTGCTTGCCGCAGCGCGAGCAGAACTTGCTGACCGCGAGCCGGTCCGGCGTGTTCCGACGGTTCTTCTTGGTGATATAGTTGCGCTCCTTGCACTCCGAGCAAGCCAAAGTGATCTTGGGGCGAACGTCGCTGGCCTTAGCCACGGGTCTCTCCTCTGTCTGATCCTCGAGGGGCGCGCGAGGGCTGCCTTGCTCGAATCTTGCGTAGCGGGGGAGGGACTCGAACCCTCGACCTCACGATTATGAGTCGTGCGCTCTAACCAGCTGAGCTACCTCGCCATGTCAACACAATGGGGGCCGAATGGCCCCCGCTGCATCCGAGCCTCGAACGAGGATTGAACTCGTGACCTCTTCCTTACCAAGGAAGTGCTCTACCACTGAGCTATCGAGGCAACGAGCGGGATCCTAGGCAGATCCGGATCGCTGTCGCAATCCGGAGCCGCGTGGACTCGCTCACTGCGGGCCGCTCCCCGAGGGGAACGTCCGGATCATCGGACCGGTATCCGGTGATCGTGGTGGCGGGTGAGGGATTCGAACCCCCGTAGCATTCCGCGGCTGATTTACAGTCAGCTCCCATTGGCCGCTCGGGCAACCCGCCTCGCGCCTGACGTGGAACCCGTGGGCTCACCGCTTGGCGCCGTGGAAGAATAGCAAGCCGACGGACCGGGGCGCCAATCGCGGGCGTAGGACCCTGCTCACACGCCGCCGGCTCGGCACCACCGTCGCGACGACGGGACGAGCCCGTCCTCCCGACGGCGCCGCCCACCCCGGCACGCGCCTTCCTCCCCGCACCTCATGAAAAGACGCCCATGGCCTCCGAGTCCTCCTTCGACGTCGTCTCCGAGCTCGACCGGCAGGAGGTCGACAACGCGGTCAACCAGACCGCCAAGGAGATCTCCCAGCGCTACGACTTCCGCGGCGTCGACGCGGGCGTCGAGCTCGCCGGTGACGCCATCACCCTCACCGCCAACTCCGCCAAGCGCGTCCTCGCGGTCCTGGACGTCCTGCAGTCCAAGCTCTTCCGTCGCGGGGTCTGCCTCAAGGCCCTCGACCTGGGCGACAAGGAGCCCAAGCCCCAGGGCAAGGTCTACAAGATGGTCTGCCCGCTCAAGGAGGGCCGCAGCCAGGAGGTCGCCAAGCAGATCACCAAGGCGATCCGCGACGAGGGCCCCAAGGGCGTCAAGGCCACCATCCAGGGCGACGAGGTGCGCGTATCGTCGAAGTCGCGCGACGACCTCCAGGCCGTCATCTCCCTGCTCAAGGGCCTCGACGTCGACGCCGCGCTCCAGTTCGTCAACTACCGCTGAGTCACGAGGACGGGCCCCGTTCACCGCGCTGCGGCGGCCGGGGCCCGTCGTCGTGCCGTGCCCGCGCAGGGGGACGCATCGGCTCAGTAGCCGGCCATCTCCTCGAGGCGACGGATGCGCTGGTCCATCGGCGGGTGCGTGGAGAACAGGTTCCTCGCGCGCCCGAAGGGGTTGGCGATCATCATGGCGCTCACGGGCTCGGCCTTGGGGTCCTGGGCCATGGGACGCGCGGCGACGCCCGTCTCGAGCTTGCGCAGGGCGGAGGCCAGCGCCAGCGGGTCGTTCGTGAGGACGGCGCCGTCGTGGTCGGCGTCGTACTCGCGGGTGCGGGAGACGGCGAGCTGCGTGATGGTCGCGGCGAGCGGCGCGAGGAGAGCGAGCAGGATGAGCGCGATCGCGTTGCCCTCGCGGCGGTCGCGGCCGCCTCCCCCGAACCACAGGACCATCGAGGAGATGCTCGAGATGATGCCGGCGATGCCCGCGGCGACCGAGCCGGTGAGGATGTCCCTGTTGTAGACGTGGGAGAGCTCGTGGCCGAGGACGCCGCGCAGCTCGCGCTCGTCGAGGAGCTGGAGGATGCCCTGGGTGCAGCACACGGCCGCGTGCTCCGGGTCGCGGCCCGTGGCGAAGGCGTTCGGGCTCATCGTCGGCGCGACGTAGAGGCGCGGCATGGGCTGGCCCGCGCTCGCGGAGAGCTCGCGGACGACGGCGTACATGACGGGGGCCTGGGCCGGGGACACCTCGACGGCGCCCATCGAACGCACGGCGAGGCGGTCCGAGTTCCAGTAGGAGTAGGCCGTCTGGACGATGCCGATGATCGGCATGATGAAGAGCCACACCGAGGAGCCGGTGCCCTCGGCGAGCAGCCAGCCGATGATGAGGAGAAGGCCCCACAGGCCGCCCATGAGCGCGGCCGTCTTGAGCCCGTTGTGATGGTTGGTCCCCGTCATGGCGCCCAGTGTATGGGCGTCTCCTGTGAGGCGCCTGGGAACGCCGGGCGCCTCTGTGGAGGACCGCCCGCGGCTCCCCTGTCACCGACGGGACAGCACGATCCGCGCCGGTGCGGCGTGGAATGGAGGCGGCGGCTGCGCTCAGTCCCGCGGGGCCAGCCGGGCCCCGGTGAGACCGCGGTCGAGGTGGTGGAGCAGCGCCCGGTACTGCTCCTCGGAGAAGGGCGCGCCCTCGGCCTCGCGGACGAGGGGCCAGGACTCGCCGGTCGCGTCCCTGAGCGCGAGCCCGGTGTCCCGGAAGCCGGCCCGCTCGTAGAAGGCGAGCCGACGGCGCCGCTGCTCGGCGTTCGGGGCGTCAGCGACGACGGGCTCGACGTCGAGGACGACCGTGCAGCCCGGGTGGCGCCGCGAGAGCTCGGCCAGGAGCCGGGAGCCGACTCCCCTCCCCCGCGCCGCCGGGTCGACCGCGAGGTAGAACAGGTAGAGGAGGTCCTCCCCGGGGCGCCGCACGGTCCAGGTGAGAGCGCTCGGGCGCTCGGTTCGCGCGCCGTCCGAGTCGTCGTACCAGGCGATGAGGTCGATGCCGGGGCGGAGGCTGATGGCGTGGAGCGCCGCCCAGGGCAGCCGCTCGGAGTCCGGGAAGGCCTCGCGGTAGACGCGTCGGGCCCACCGGTCGGCCCGGGTCAGCGGCCGGACGCGGCGGGTGCGCATCAGGTCCGGTCCGCGCTCAGGACCACTCCGGGCAACGGCGCCATCCCTAACAGACCTAGCCGTCGGTATCTGCTCACGACGGCGGCGATCGCCTTGTCCCGATGTGATACCCCGTGTCATCGCAGCGTCTATCTCCTCTTGGCGACCTTTCGCGCTCCCAGAGCGAGAGCGAGGAATCGGAGATAGGACGCCTCGCCCTCACGCAGGAGCTGCTCGGTCAGCACCAGGAGCCGCCCGGCCACCTCTGTGTACATCACGGTCTCCCGCTTTGAGGGCTTGACCATGACGTCATAGTCAGCGTCCGTACGCGCACTGTGAAGGTCGATCAAGCTCTGACAAACCTCCGCAAGCCTCGGGTCGACGAGCCCGCGAGGAGCCAACCCCGGATGGACCGGTTTGGACGAGTTATTCGCTAGAGCGACGACGTCTTCGCACAGTCCGACAAGATCCGTATGAGTGATCCATCGGGCCACCTGCGCGTGAGCCGTAGACCACCCCAGACGACCGGAGTACCAATCGTCACCCTGGATCAGGCACTGAGCCGCGTGTTTGCTGAGCTGATGGAACGCCACATAGTACGACGCGCTGATAGCGCGCCGAAGGTCTGCGGTTCGCGGGTTACCACGGCCGCTCGGAAGAAGGCTCTTCGCGTGCGCGAGCAGTAGCTCCGGGGTGAGATCAGCAGCGCGGTGCGACGGGAACTGACTGCTCGTCACGAGCGAACCTCCAGCATGTCCTCATCGGCATCGTGATAGAGAACTCGGAACTGCTCTCCGATCCCCATGAGCTCACTCGTCCTGGCCCACACGGTTCGCCGGAGCCGAGCCGCCTCATCGACGTCCCAGTCCGTATTCGACTCGCTCGAAAGATAGACCCTCACGATAGTGATGACGCCGTCGGGCCAGGCTTCGTCCTCCACCTCGACACGAGCTACGACGAGACTCCCTTCAGTGAGCCCCTGGAGGCGATGCTGAATCTGCTCATTGCGCGTCAGCTCTTTCGTAGCCATGACCCTATGGTCTGCTACGGCTCGGGGACAGTCAACCGCGGATGGAGGTTGGAATCTGCTGGGCGCTTCTGGTCTCCCGTGCCCGCTGTTCCCGAACGACCCGGGCCTCCTCGCGCAGGCCGTCGGGGAGGCGGTGGGCGACGCGCTCGGGGACGCGGTCGGCATCGGGCTGGCCGATGAGGTCCTCGGGGACCTCCGTCGAGCAAGAGATCGCCGTCATGGCGTGACGGTCGACGACCTTGACGCGCTCGCGCGGGTGGGAGTCGCCGCCAGTGACGGTGACCTCGCCGAAGGACTCGCCAAGCTCGCGCTCGTAGGCGTCGAGCAGCTCCCAGCCCTCCCAGGTGGTGAAGGGGACGCCGCGGGACTCGAGCAGCGCTAGGAGGGCGTCGTGGCCGACCTGCGCCTCGTCATCGGTGTCGGCGTGCAGGAGCCCGGCCTGGGCGTCAGCGACGAGGTTGGAGACGGTCTCCTGCGCGTCGGACTTGGTGGAGCCGATGAGGCCGACCGGGCCGCGGCGGATCCAGCCGGTCGCGTAGACACCGGTCAGCGGCTGCCCGTCCTCGCCGATGACGCGGCCGCCCTCGTTGGGCAGGACGTGGCGGAGGTGGTCGAAGGGCAGGCCCTCGATGGGGCTGCCGGCGTAGCCGACGGCGCGGTAGACCGCCTGGACGGGCCACTCGCGGTACTCCCCCGTGCCGGAGACGGAGCCGTCGCCGTTGAGGCGGGTGCGCTCGGTGCGCAGGGCGCGGACGTGGCCGGCGTCGTCGAGGAGGACGGCGTCGGGCGACTGGAAGAGGTGGATGTGGATGGTGCGCGAGGCCGTGAGGTCCTCGGGCTCCTGCATGGCGTAGTTCTCGAGGGCCTTGACGACCTGGCGCTGCTGGTTGGAGGAGCGCAGGGCCTCCTCGGAGCCCTCGTCGTACTCGAAGTCCTCCTCGTCGACGGTGACGTCGACGTCGGGCTGCTTGCCGAGCTCGCGCAGCTCGAGCGGGGTGAACTTCACCTGGGCGGGGCCGCGGCGGCCGAAGACGTGGACGTCGGTGACCGGGGAGGCCTTGAGGGTCTCGGCGACGTTCTCCGGGATCTCGGTGACCATGAGGTCCTCGGGGTGCTTGGCGAGCACGCGGGCGATGTCGAGGCCCACGTTGCCGACGCCGATGACGGCGACCTCCCTGGCGGACAGGTCCCAGGTGCGCGGGTGGTCGGGGTGACCGTCGTACCAGGAGACGAAGTCCGCCCCGCCGTAGGACTCGGGGGCGTCGACGCCGGGGATGTCGAGGGGCTGGTCCGTGTCCGCGCCGGTGGACAGGACGATGGCGTCGTAGTGCTCCTGCAGGTCCGCGACGGTGACGTCGCGGCCGACCTCGACGTTGCCGATGAGTCGGATGTCGCCGCGCTGCAGGATCTTGTACAGCGCGACGATGATCTGCTTGATGCGCGGGTGGTCCGGGGCGACGCCGTAGCGCACGAGGCCGTACGGGGCGGGGAGCCGCTCGAAGAGGTCGATGCTCACGTCCAGGCCCGACTTCGACAGGATGTCCGAGGCGTAGATGCCTGCGGGACCGGCTCCGATGACGGCGACACTGAGAGGACGTGCGTTCACTGCTCTTCGTTCCTGTTGTGACTGTTGGGACAAGCGGTCGCGGCGGAGGCCGGGACCGTGTCAGGACAGTGTATGGGCCTCACGCCGGGACGCACCGAGCCGTCCACCAACGGGTCGCCTCACGAGCACGGAGCCGCCGTCCCGTGGTGGGACGGCGGCTCCAGTGGACTGACGGTACCGAGCGCTGCGACTCGGCCGCGGCTCCTCGCGCAGGCGCTTCTCAGGCGGCCCGGTCGACGAGGACGCGGGCGAACTCCTCCATGCCCTCGCGCACGAGGACGACCCGCTCGCGGGCGTCGGAGACCGCGGCCTCGACGACATCGGGCTCGGCGTCGGCGAGCCGCTCGCGCGTGCCCGCGACCACGGCCGCCTCGAGGCCGGCGAGCAGGTCGACCGCCTCCTGGGCCCACTGGGTCGCCATGGCGCGGGTGCGCTCGAGGACGGGGTGGACGCGGAGCCGGTCGACGACGTCGGCGAGGACGGCGTCGTCGGCGAGGTCGCCGGTGGACAGGGCGGAGAGGATCGACTGGCCCGCGGCGTCGAGCTCGCCGGCGGCGAGGGCCTGGCGCAGGAGCAGGACGGGCATGGTGTCGACGCCCTCGCGCAGGTCCGTGCCGGGGGTCTTGCCGGTGGTGGCGGAGTCGCTCGTGAGGTCGATGACGTCGTCGGCGAGCTGGAAGGCGACGCCGATCTTCTCGCCGAACTCCTCGACGATCCGCTCGGTCTCCGCCCCGCCGCCGGTGAGCATGACGCCGTAGCGGGCGGAGACGGCGATGAGGGAGCCGGTCTTGTCCGCGAGGACGTCGATGTAGTGCTCGACGGGGTCCGTCCCGGCCGGGCGGGGCAGGGTCTCGTGGAGCTGGCCCATGCACAGGCGCTCGAAGGTC
Organism: Actinomyces radicidentis; assembly: GCF_001553565.1. Taxonomy (NCBI): domain Bacteria; kingdom Bacillati; phylum Actinomycetota; class Actinomycetes; order Actinomycetales; family Actinomycetaceae; genus Actinomyces; species Actinomyces radicidentis. Next base: position 447,931 of record NZ_CP014228.1, read on the forward strand.
TTCGCGTGGGCGAGCACGGCCTGGGGGCCGAGGGCCGCGACGAGCTGGGAGGCGCGGGCGACGAGGACGTCACCCGTGAGGATGGCGGCGGAGTTGCCCCACACGGTCTGGGCGCTGGGGGCGCCGCGTCGCAGCGGGGCGTCGTCCATGACGTCGTCGTGGTAGAGCGTCGCGATGTGCGTGAGCTCGACGGCCACGCCGGCGTCCCGGACCTGCTCCCCCGTGGCGAGGGCGGGGTCGCCCAGCTGCGCGGTGAGCAGGGTGAGGACCGGACGGAGCCTCTTCCCGCCGGCCTGCGCGAGGTGCGAGGTGGGCGGGTTGATGGTCTCGTCGGCGTTGTTGACGACCTCGAGCAGCCGGGTCTCAACGGCATCGAGGGCCGGAGAGATCCGGCCCTCGAGCTCAGGGGTGTCCAGCGGGAGCGGTCCGATCACGGGACGAGCATAGCGGCGTTGCCCAGGGCGGTCAGAACCACCTGGGGCAGGACGCCGAGGACGATCGTGAGGATGACGGCGAGCGCGACCGCGGTCGTGATAAGGCCGTCGGAGCGCACGATGACCGTGGCCTCCTCCGGGTCGCGGAAGAACATGAGCACGATGAGGCGCATGTAGAAGAACGCGGTGATCATCGAGGAGATGACCGCGGCGACGACGAGCCAGGAGGCACCGCCCTGGACACCGGCGATGAAGAGCTCGAACTTCCCGATGAAGCCCGCGGTGAGCGGGATGCCCGCGAAGGACAGGAGGAAGAGCGTCATCGCGCCGGCGAGCCACGGGGAGCGCTTGCCGAGTCCCCGCCAGGAGTCGAGGTCGGTGGCCTCGGCGCCGGCGGCGCCCTCGTGGCTCTGGCGGACCAGGCCGACGACCGCGAAGGCGCCGACCGTGGAGACGCCGTAGGCGAGGGCGTAGAAGAGGATGGCCCGCACGCCCATGCCGTTGAAGGCGATGACGCCGATGAGCATGTAGCCGGCGTGGGCGATGGCGGAGTAGGCGAGCATGCGCTTGACGTCGCCCTGGACGACGCCGACGAAGGTGCCGACGACCATCGTGAGGACGGCGACCGTCCACAGGAACGGCGCCAGGTCCCAGCCGAGGTTGCCGGCGACGACGTAGTAGAAGCGCACGAGCGCGAGAAAGGCGGTGGCCTTGACGCCGGCCGCCATGAAGGCGGTGACCGGGGTCGGGGCGCCCTGGTACACGTCCGGGCTCCAGGCGTGGAACGGGGCGGCCGCGATCTTGAACAGGAGGCCGATCGTCACGAGGGCGATGCCCGCCAGGGCGAGCCAGTCCATGCCGGAGACGCCGCCGGTCTGGACGGCGGTGGCGATGCCCGCGTAGTCGACGGCGTCGGAGAAGCCGTAGAGGAAGGCGGAGCCCATGAGGAGGAAGGCCGAGGCGAAGGCGCCCAGCAGGAAGTACTTCAGCGCGGCCTCCTGGGACAGGAGGCGGCGGTGCCGGGCCGTGGCCGCCATGATGTACAGCGGCAGGGAGACGAGCTCGAGCATGACGAAGAGGCTGATGAGGTCGTTGGCGACCGGGAACAGCATCATGCCGGCGAGCGAGAAGAGCGTCAGCGGGAAGACCTCGGTGGAGACCCAGCCGGCGTGGAGGGACTCGGTCTCCTCGGCGGAGCCGGGGCGGTCCGCGGGCTGGGCGGCGAAGAATCCCTCGCCCGTGGAGGTGCGGTCCGCGATGACGAGCAGCGAGAGCAGCCCGATGACGAGGAGGACGCCCTGGGCGGCGACGGCGAAGGGGTCCTCGGCGAAGCCGGTGGAGAGGGTGTCGGCGCCGTCGTGGCGGATGACGCCCCAGCGGGCGGCGAGCGCGACGCCCGAGCCGAGGACGGCGAGGAGCGACAGGACGGTCTGCACACCGTGGCGCGCCCTGCGGGGCACGAAGGCCTCGATGAGGACGCCGAGGACGCCGGCGCCCAGGATGATGATGACCGGGGTGAGGCCGGCCCAGTTGATGGTCGGGGCGGTGAAGCTCACTTGGTGATCCCTTCCTGAGCGGTGGGGGCGATGACGGCGGAGGCCGCCGCGTCACCGGAGGTGGTGCTGGTCGTCTGGGCGACGTCCTCGGCGACGCCGTCGACGGCGTCGGTGAGGAAGGCCGGGGCGAAGCCGAGCACGAGCATGGCGGCGATGACCGGGACGACGACGATCTTCTCGCGCAGGTCCATGTCGCCGCGCTGGGCGACCCGCTCCGTCCAGGCCCTCGTGGGCGCGCCGGTGAAGACGCGCTGGTAGGGCAGGAGGACGTAGACAGCGGCGATGATGACGCCGAGGACGGCGAAGATCCCGAGGACCACGGAGACCGAGAAGGTGCCCGTGAGGACCATCCACTCGGGGACGAAGCCGGACAGGCCGGGCAGCGCGATCGAGGCGAGGCCGGAGACGAGCCAGGTGCCCGCGACGAGCGGGAGGACGCGGGCCATGCCGCCGAGCTCGGAGATCCGGACGGTGCCGGTGCGGCGGGCGAGGAAGCCCGTCACGAGGTAGAGGCCCGCGATCGACAGGCCGTGGGCGACCATGTAGACCATGGCGCCGGTGGCGGCGACCTGGCTGCCGATGAAGATGCCCAGCACCATGAAGCCGAAGTGGCTGATCGAGGTGTAGGAGATGAGGCGGTACAGGTTGTCCTGCGCGACGGCGGCGAGCGCCCCGTAGAGGATCGAGATGACCGCGAGGACCATGATCGGGGTCGCGGCCCAGCGCGAGGCCTCGGGGAAGAGCGGCAGGACCAGGGTGATCATGCCGAAGGTGCCGATCTTGTCCAGGATGCCGATGAGCAGGACCGAGGTGCCCGGGGTCGCCTGCTCGGCGGTGTCGGGCAGCCAGGTGTGGACCGGGAACATCGGGGCCTTGATCGCGAAGGCGATGAAGAGACTGAGGAACATGATCCGCTGCGTCGACTGCGAGGCGGTGAGCTGGCCGACGAGGCTGGACACCAGGTAGTTGGAGTCGCCGCCGGGGCCGTACACGTACAGCATGACGACGCCCACCAGCATGACGAGGCCGCCGGCCAGGGAGTACAGGAGGAACTTGAGGGCCGCGCGGTGGCGGTCCGGTCCGCCGAAGCGCCCGATGAGGAAGTACACCGGCAGCAGCATGGCCTCGAAGCAGATGTAGAAGAGGAAGACGTCCTGCGCCGCGAAGATCACGACGATGAAGGCCTCGAGGAGGAGGACGAGGGCGGAGAAGCCGCCCTGCCGCTCGGCCTCGACCTCGCCGTGGGAGGCGAGCATGACGATCGGGACGAGGAAGGCCGCCAGGAGGAGCATGGCCAGGCCGAGGCCGTTGACGCCCAGGGCCCAGGAGATGCCGAGCGCGGGGATCCACGAGTGGGTCTCGGCCAGCTGGACGACGCCTCCCTGGCCCGCGTCGAACTGCGTCGCGGCGATGACGCCGATGACGAGCTCCGCGAGGGAGAGGACGAGGCCGACGGTGCCGCCGAGGCGGCGCAGCGGCGGCACGACCCAGAGGAGCAGCGCCCCGACGAGCGGGACGAGCACCATGAGGGTCAGCACGGGGAACGATGCGGTGATGGACTGCATGTGGTCGTGTCCTCTCAGAACCTGCTGGCCAGGACGGCGATGAGGGCGAGGACCGTTCCGCCGAGCATGTAGCCGGCGTAGGAGCGGACGAACCCGTTCTCGGTGCGGCGCAGGACCGAGCCGAGCCCGGCCGCGCCCTTGGCGAGTCCCTCGACGGCGCCGTCGACCACGTAGTGGTCCGAGGCGCCGGCGGCGATGACGAGTCCCTGGCCGGGACGCATGGCGACCGCCTCGTTGATGGGGTCCTGGTACACGTCGCGGCGCGCGGCCTCGACCAGGACGTTGGAGGGCTGGACGACCGTGGGGACGTCGTTGCGCACGTACATGGCCCACGCGACGAGGACGCCGACGATGACCAGGGCGAGCGTGAGGCCCATGACGACGCCCGCCGGGAGGACCGGCTCGCCGTGCTCGGCGTGGCCCGTGACGGGCTCGAGCCAGGTGACGAAGGCGCTGTTGATGCTGAGGACGCCGCCCAGGCCGATCGAGAAGACCGACAGGACGATGAGCGGGATCGTCATGAGCGGGCCGGACTCGTGCGGGTGCACGGGGCCCTCGACGTCGCGCTCGGTGGTCCAGCGGGCCTTGCCGTGGAAGATCATGAAGAAGAGGCGCGACATGTAGAAGGCGGTGAGGCCGGCGGCCAGCAGCGCGATCGTGCCGAGGATCCACGGCTTCGCGCCGTCGCCGACGAAGGCGGCCTCGATGATCTTGTCCTTCGACCAGAAGCCGGAGAAGGGCGGGACGCCGAGGATCGCGAGCCAGGCGATGCCCATGGTGATCCAGGTGACCTTCATGACGCGCTTGAGGTCGCCGAAGCGGCGCATGTCGACCTGGTCGCTCATGGCGTGCATGACCGAGCCCGCTCCGAGGAACAGCTGGGCCTTGAAGAAGCCGTGGGTGAGCAGGTGGAAGATCGCGAAGGCGTAGCCGATCGGGCCCAGGCCGGCGCCGAGCATCATGTAGCCGATCTGGCTCATGGTGGAGGCGGCGAGGACCTTCTTCATGTCGTCCTTGGCGGAGCCGATGACGGCGCCGAGGACGAGGGTGATCGTGCCGATGATCGCAACGGCGAGCTGGGCGTCGGGGGCGCCCTCGAAGATCGCGCCGGAGCGGACCATGAGGTAGACGCCCGCGGTGACCATCGTCGCGGCGTGGATGAGGGCGGAGACCGGCGTCGGGCCGGCCATGGCGTCGCCGAGCCAGGCCTGCAGCGGGAACTGCGCGGACTTGCCGCAGGCGGCCAGGAGGAGGAAGAAGCCCATCGCGGTGAGCCAGCCGGTGGAGACCGAGCCGGACTGCGCGGCCGGGAGGACCTGGTCGAAGGCGACCGAACCGACCTGGGAGACCATCGCCATCATGGCGAGGAGGAGGCCGACGTCGCCGACGCGGTTCATGATGAAGGCCTTCTTCGCGGCCGTGGCGTTCTCGCGGCTCTTGGCCTGGGCGGCCTGCGGGTCCTCGGCGTCGGCGGTGTTCCAGAAGCCGATGAGGAGGTAGGAGGCGAGGCCCACGCCCTCCCAGCCGACGAAGAGGACCACGTAGGAGCTGCCGAGCACGAGCGTGAGCATCGCGGCGACGAAGAGGTTGAGGTACGCGAAGAAGCGGCGGCGGTCCCGGTCGTGCTCCATGTAGGCCACCGAGTACAGGTGGATGAGGAAGCCGACGAAGGTGACCAGCGTGACGAAGGTCAGCGACAGCGGGTCGACCCGGAGGCCGGCGTCGACGCTGAGGGAGCCGGAGCCGAACCAGTGCCACAGGTCGACGCCCATGGTGCGCTCCCCCGCGTCGAGGGAGAGGACCTGGCACAGGATCCCGATGCCGAGGCAGGCGTCGAAGAGGGCGGCCAGAAGGCCGAGCCAGTGGCCCCACGTGTCGGAGGCGCGGCCGGCGACCAGGAGGAGCCCGGAGCTGAGCAGCGGCACGGCGATGAGGAGCCAGGCGTAGGAGGCCAGCCCCGTGGCCGGGGCGGCGGCGCCGACCACGGACTGGGCGGCGAGGAGGAGAGGAGCGGTGGTCATCTGGGGCGGTCCTCTCAGAGACGGAGCAGGTTCTCGTCGTCGACCGACGTGGACCTGCGGGACTTGAAGATGGAGACCACGATGCTGAGACCGACGACGACCTCGGCCGCGGCGACGACCATGACGAAGAAGGCGAAGACCTGCCCCGTGAGGTCGCCGTACATCCTCGAGAAGGTGACGAGGACGAGGTTGACGGCGTTGAGCATGAGCTCGACGCCCATGAGCTCGATGATCGCGTTGCGGCGCAGGAGCACCGTGAGCGCCCCGAGGGTGAAGAGCACCCCGGCGAGGACGACGTAGGCGGTGACGGGGAGACTCACTTCTCCTCCTCCTTCTCCTGGGAGTCGTCGGCCGGGGCCGCCTCGACCGCGGGCGCGGACTCGGGGGCGACGGGCTGGGCGACGGCGGGGGCCGCGGCACCGGGCATGGCGGGCATGCCGGAGCGGGCCGGGTTGATGTCCTCGCGGGCGCGGACGCGGCCCTCGCGCTGGGCGGCCGCGTACTCCGGGGAGACCTCAGCGAGGGACAGGCCCTGGCCGCGGACGCGCAGGACGCGCGGGACCGACTCCTCGACGGCGTCGCCGGAGGCCTCGAGGGCCGGGGCGGCGGCGGTGTTGGTCGAGGCGTAGACGCCGGGCATCGGCTTCTGACCGGGGTGGACGCCCTTGGAGGCGTAGGCCCGCATCTTGTCGTCCATGGTCGACTGCTGCGTGACCTTGGCGCGCACGCGCTGGCGGTGCGTGAGGGTCAGGGCGCCGAGGGCGGCGATGATGAGGAGGAAGCCGGTGAGCTCCATGGTGACGACGTGGTCCCCGAAGAGGACGCCGGCCAGGTCCGCCGGCGTGGCGGAGTCGCCGTTCTTGAGGCCGGTGGCGCTCGGGAAGGCGGTGCGCCACACGACGGCGGACAGGACGGCGACGAGGCCGACGCCGAGGAGGGCGATGCCCCACTTGCCGGCGGAGACCGGCTCGTCGCCGCCGACGCCGACCAGCATGATGACGAAGAGCACCAGGGTCATGACGGCGCCGGTGTAGACGACCATCTGGGTGATGCCGAGGAAGGGAGACTCGTTGGCGATGTAGAGGATCGCCAGGCCGACCATGATCGCGATCATGTTGACCGCGGCGGACACCGCGCGGCGCGCCGTGAGCAGGCCGAAGCCGCAGACGACGCACAGGAGCGCGACGAGGGCGAACAGGACGGTCTCACCGGAGCCCATGTCGCCGACGGAGTTGAGGTTGGCGGCCAGGAGGGAGGGGACGAGGACGTTCACCGCACGGCCTCCTTCGCGGCCGCGGCGACGGGGCGCGCGGAGCCGAGGGTCGGGTCGTCGGGGCGGTTGGCGCGGACCCAGTCGACCTGGGACTGCGTGACGCCGGTGACGGCCTCGCGGTAGTAGTCGCCGTCCTCCGTGCCCTCGACCATGGGGTGGGGGGCGTCCAGCGCGCCCTCGGGCACGGGGGCGAGGAGGTCCTGCTTCTCGTAGATGAGACCCGTGCGGTTGGGGCCGACGAGCTCGTCGATCTCGTGCGTCATGGTCAGGGCGCGAGTCGGGCACGCCTCGATGCACATGCCGCAGAAGATGCAGCGCAGGTAGTTGATCTGGTACACGCGGCCGTAGCGCTCGCCGGGCGAGTACTGCGCGCCGGGGGCGTTGGAGGCGGCCTCGACGTAGATGGCGTCGGCCGGGCAGGCCCAGGCGCACAGCTCGCAGCCGATGCACTTCTCCAGCCCGTCCGCGTAGCGGTTGAGCTGGTGCCGGCCGTGGTAGCGCGGCATGAGGATCGGGCGGATGAACGGGTACTGCTCGGTGACCGTGGGCCGGAACATCGAGGAGATCGTCACGCCGTAGCCGGCGACGGGGGCGAAGAAGCGGCCGATGGCCGAGGGCTCGTCGGCCAGCCACTTGTCGTGGTCACCCCCGCCCGGTGCACGGCGGTCGTGGGTCTGGTCAGTCATCGGATCCCTCCTGGACGTTCGTCACGGAGTCGGGGGTGGACTGGGCGCCGGCGAGCGCGGGGCGCGGGGCCCCGGCGGCGGCGCGGCGGGCGCGCGGCGACAGCGGGAGCTGCTCGCCCGGCATCGGCGGGACGGGGAAGCCGCCCGCGATGGCGTCGAGCTCCTCGCCGGGGACGACGAGGTCGCCGTCGGCGTCAGTGCGCGCGGTGGCGGCGGAGGTCTTCTCGTCTCCCCCGCGCTCCGGGACGAGGAGCAGCAGGAGCATGGCGACGAGGAAGACCGCGCCGAGGATGAGGAGCAGGCCCCGCGAGGACCCGCCGGAGAAGGAGCGGTAGCCCTGGACCAGGGCGACGAGCACGAACCAGGCGAGCGAGACCGGGATGAGGAGCTTCCAGCCCAGCTGCATGAAGTGGTCGTAGCGGATGCGGACCAGGGTGCCTCGCGTCCAGATCATGAAGAACATGCACAGCCAGACCTTGGCGATGAACCAGAGCATCGGCCACCAGCCGTGGTTGAAGCCGTCCCAGATGGACCCGAGGATCCAGGAGCGCCAGCCGCCCAGGAAGAGGGTGGTGCACATGGCCGAGACGTTGAACATGTTGATGTACTCGCCGAGGTAGTACCAGGCGAACTTCATCGAGGAGTACTCGGTCATGTGGCCGGCGACGAGCTCGCCCTCGGCCTCGGGGAGGTCGAAGGGCAGGCGGTTGACCTCGCCGACCATGGACACGACGTAGATGAGGAAGCTCGGGATCATGGCGAGGCACCACCAGATGCGCTCCTGAGAGGTGACGATGCCCGAGGTGGACATCGTGCCCGCGGCGAGGAACACGGTGAGGATCGACATGCTCATGGAGAGCTCGTAGGAGATGACCTGGGCCGCGGAGCGGACGGCGCCGAGCAGCGGGTAGGTCGAGTGCGTCGACCAGCCGCCGAGGATGAGGCCGTAGACGCCGAAGCCGGTGATCGCCAGGACGTAGAGGACCGCGACCGGGAAGTCGGTCAGCTGCAGCGGCGTCACGTGGCCGAACATGCTGACCTCGGGCCCGAAGGGGATGACCGCGTAGATCATGAAGGACGCGAAGGCCGTGATGATCGGGCCGAGCAGGAAGATGAAGGTCTCGGCGCCCTTGTGCCAGATGTCCTCCTTCATGATGAGCTTCGTGGCGTCCGCGATGAGCTGCGGGATGCCGAGGAAGCCGTTCACGTTGGGGCCCGGGCGGGTCTGCATGCGCCCCAGGACTCGGCGCTCGGCCCAGATGGCCATGATGACGCTGAGGATGAGGAACAGCATGATGAAGACGGCCTTGATGAGGGAGAGCCACCAGGTCGTCTGGCTGAAGTCGGCCGTCGCTCCCCCGATCGTGGGGAGCGCCGAGCCGAGGTCGGCGTTGAGAAGAGTCGCGGTGCTCACCGGACCACCTCCGAGCTGTTCGTGAGGGCGAGCGACAGGCTGACGTGGGAGCCGTGGCCGGCGCCCAGGGTCTGGTGGACGGTCGATCCGGCCGAGCACTCCGGGAGCCACACGGTGCCGTCCGCGACGCCGCCGACGATGGCGGGCAGCGTGATGGAGCCGGTGGGGGTGCTCACCTCGACGGGCTCGCCCGGGGTGACCGAGAGGCGGGCCGCGAGGTCGGCGCCGAGGCGGGCGATCGGGCGCAGCGCCGTGGCGGCGAGGAAGGCCTCGCCGTCCTGGAGGCGCCCGGCGTCGAGCATCGGCTTGTGGGTCGTGAGGACGGCGTCGAGGCCGGAGACCGTGGAGAGGGTCTCGGGGACGTCGTCGCCGGTCTCGGCGCCGGCGGCCTCAGCCTCGGTGAAGGAGACCTCGCCGCGCGCCCCGGTGTGCAGGCCGAGGCCGGCGAGCTCGGAGTGGAGGGTCTCGAGGTCGTCGACGCCGAGGTCGATGCCCATCTCCGCGGCGAGCACGCCGAGGACCTGGCGGTCGGTGCGGGCCCGCGAGACGTGGGCCTGGCCGAAGGGGCGCACGCGCCCCTCCCAGTTGACGAAGGTGCCGTTCTTCTCGACCGCCGGGGCGACCGGCAGGACGACGTCGGCGTGCTCGGAGACCTCGGAGCGGCGGACCTCGAGCTGGACGGTGAAGCCGGAGGAGGCCAGCGCCGTGCGGGCCAGTCCCGGGTCCGGGAAGTCGCGGACGTCGACGCCCCCGACGACCAGGCCGCCGAGCTCGCCGTCGGCGAGGGCGTCCAGGATCGCGGTGGTGTCGCGACCAGGGGTCGCGGGCAGGGCCGGGCGCTGGTGGAGGCCGCTGGTCTCGATGCCCCAGGCGGCCTGGACCTCAGCGCGGGCGGCGGCGTCGGCGACCGGGCGGCCGCCGGGCAGGAGGCTCGGCAGGAGGCCGGCCTCGATGCCGCCGCGCTCGCCGGAGCGGCGCGGGACCCACGCGAGGCGGGCGCGGGTGCCGGTGGCGAGGGCGTCGACGACGGAGAGCAGGCCGGGGACGGAGGCGGCGCGCTCACCCACGAGGATGGTGGCGCCGTCGCCCTTGAGGGCCTCGACGAGCTCGGGGTGCGTCTGGGACAGGAGCGCGACGACGCGGGCCTCGTCACCGGGGGCGGCGAGGATCGTGTCGGCGGCGAGCTTGCGGGAGCCGTTGGAGGCGACGGTGGCGACGGTGGCGACCTTGACGCCGCCGGCGCGCACGCCCTTGCGCAGGCGCAGGAAGAGGGAACCGCACTCGTCCTCGGGCTCGAGGGCGACGAGGAGGACCTGGCCGGCCCTCTCGAGGCTGCGGTAGGTCACGGCGCCCAGGCCCGTGCCGGCGACGCGCTTGGCGAGGAAGGACTCCTCCTCGGCGCTGTGGTCGCGCACGCGCTGGTCGATGTCGTTGGTGCCGAGCACCGTTCGGGCGAAGCGGGACCAGGACCAGGCGTCCTCGAGGGTGAGTCGGCCGCCGGGCAGGAGGCCCACGCCGCCGTCGGCCTGGGCTCTGGCGAGGCCCTGGGCGGCGACGTCGAGGGCGTCCGACCAGGACGTCGGGACGAGCTCGCCGGACTCCTCGTCGCGCACGAGCGGCACGGTGAGGCGGTCCTCGAGGCTCGACCAGGCGAAGCCGAAGCGGTCCTTGTCGGTGATCCACTCCTCGTTGACCTCGGGGTCGTTGCCGGCCAGGCGGCGCAGCACGACGCCGCGGCGCATGTCGACGCGGATCGCGGAGCCGGAGGCGTCCTGCTCGGTGACCGAGTCGGTGGAGACGAGGTCCATCGGGCGGGCTCGGAAGCGGTAGCGGGCGCTGGTGAGGGCGCCGACGGGGCAGATCTGGATGATGTTGCCCGAGAAGTAGGAGGCGAAGGGACGGCCGGAGAGGTCGAGGTCCTCGCGCACGTCGCCGGCGACGGAGCCGGTCACGGTGCCGCCCGCGACACCCGCCTCGCCGGAGGGGCCGGCCAGGCCGGCCTCGGGGGCGAGGTAGTCGCCGCCGCGGATGGTCTGGGTGGAGATCCCGGCGATGCCCTCGGGGTCGAAGAAGTCGAGGACCGTGGAGTCGAAGCGGCCGATCTGCTCGCCGTAGAGGCCGCCGTCGACGTGGCCGCCGACGTGGCCGCCGCCGCGGCCCTGGAGCGCGATGAACGGGTCGCCGGCGATCTGGTCGGCGAAGCGCACGCAGCGCTGGCACAGGATGCAGCGGTCGCGGTCGAGGAGGATGTTGCTCGTCAGACGCAGGGGCTTGGGGAAGGTGCGCTTGACGTCGGTGAAGCGGGTGACGCTCTGGGCGCCCGAGGCCATGAGCTCGAGGGCCTGGTTCTGCAGGGGGCACTCGCCGCCCTTGTCGCACACGGGGCAGTCGAGCGGGTGGTTGATGAGCAGGAACTCCATCGTGCCGTCCTGCGCCTTGGCGGCGACGGGGCTGGTGGCCTGCGTCTTGATCTCCATCCCCTCCATGGCCGTCATGGCGCAGGAGGGCTGGGGCTTGGGCATGGGGCGGACGACGCCGTCGCGGCCCGGCATGGCCACCTCGACGAGGCACTGGCGGCAGTTGGCCGACGGCGCCAGGAGCGGGTGGTCGCAGAAGCGCGGGATCCGGACGCCGACCTTCTCCGCGGCGCGGATGAGGAGGGTGCCCTTCTCGACCTCGACGGGCATGCCGTCGATCGTCATGTTGACCATGTCAGTCATGTGTCACCGTGCGCTTTCAACGATGGAGGAGGCGGCGTGGGGGAAGAGCTCGGCGGCGGGGGTGGTGTACCCGGCCTCGAACTCGCTGCGGAAGCGCTTGATTCCGGAGCGCACCGGGGTGGCCGCGGCGTCGCCGAGGGCGCAGAAGGAGCGGCCGGCGATGTTGGAGGCGATGTCGTCGAGCTTGTCGACGTCCCCGGGCAGGCCCTTGCCGACCTCGAGGCGCTCCATGATCTGGCGCATCCAGTAGGTGCCCTCGCGGCAGGGGGTGCACTTGCCGCAGGACTCGTGCTGGTAGAACTCCGTCCACCGCGCCACGACGCGGACCACGGAGACGGTCTCGTCGAAGACCTGGAGGGCGCGGGTGCCGAGCATGGAGCCGGCGGCGCCGACGGACTCGTAGTCGAGGGGGACGTCGAGCTCCTCGGGGCCGAAGATCGGCACGGAGGAGCCTCCGGGGACCCAGAACTTGAGCTCGTGCCCGGGGCGCACGCCCCCGGCCATCTCGATGAGCTCGCGCATCGTGATGCCGAAGGGTGCCTCGAACTGGCCGGGGTTCACGACGTGTCCCGACACGGAGAAGATGCCGTGGCCCTTCGACTTCTCGGTGCCCATCGAGGAGTACCACTCGGCGCCGCGGGCGAGGACGCCGGGCACGGAGGCGATGGTCTCGACGTTGTTGACGACGGTCGGGCGGGCGTAGAGGCCCGCGACGGCCGGGAACGGGGGCTTGAGGCGCGGGTGGCCGCGGCGTCCCTCGAGGGAGTCGAGGAGCGCGGTCTCCTCACCGCAGATGTAGGCGCCGGCGCCGGCGTGCGCGGTGATGCGCAGCGGCTTGGTGCCGTCCAGGCCGAAGCCGGTGGAGAGCAGGCCGGCCTGCTCGGCCTCGGTGACGGCGTGGAGGAGGCGGCGGTAGACGTGGACGGCCTCGCCGCGCAGGAAGATGAAGGCGTGGTCGCCGCCGATGGCGCGCGAGGTGATCGCGACGCCCTCGATGAGGGCCTGCGGGTTGAACATGATCGTCGGCATGTCCTTGCAGGTGCCCGGCTCGGACTCGTCGGCGTTGACGACGAGGTAGCGGGGCTGGCCGTCGTCGGGCGGCAGGAAGGACCACTTGAGGCCGGTCGGGAAGCCGGCGCCGCCGCGGCCGCGCAGGTTGGAGGCCTTGACGAGGCCCACGAGGTCCTCGCGGCTCATCTCCTTGGCCCTGGCCAGGCCCTGGTAGCCGCCGTTGGCGCGGTAGGTCTCCAGGGACCAGGAGCGGTCCTTGTCCCAGATGTCGGTGAGGACGGGCGTGAGGGTGCCCGGGGCCGTGAAGACGGGGCCCTGCGGCTCGGCGTCCGTGGCGTTCTCGCTCACTTGGTCTCCTCCTTGGGGGCGGTCCAGCCGTTCTCGCGCGCGATGCGCAGGCCGAGGAGGCTCGGGTCGCCGGGGCGTCCGCCCTCGTCGGAGCGGCCGTCCTCGAAGCCGGCGAGGACGCGGGAGTTCTCGCGGAAGGTGGGCAGGGTCTCGGGGCCGCGCGTGGGGACGACGTCCTCGCCGCGGCGCAGGCGGTCGATGATGTCGACGGCGCTGGCCGGCGTCTGGTTGTCGAAGAACTCCCAGTTGACCATGACGACGGGGGCGTAGTCGCAGGCGGCGTTGCACTCGATGCGCTCGAGGGAGATCCTGCCGTCCTCGCTGGTCTCGTCGTTGCCGAGACCGGTGTGCTCGGCGACGGCCTTCCAGACCTCGTCGCCGCCCATGACGGCGCACAGGGCGTTCGTGCAGACGCCGACGTGGTACTCGCCGGCGGGGTGGCGGCGGAACTGGCTGTAGAAGGTCGCGACGGCGGAGACCTCGGAGCGGGTCAGGCCCAGGGACTCGGCGCAGATGGCGATGCCGCGGGGGGCGACGTAGCCGTCGACGCTCTGGACGAGGTGCAGCATCGGGATGAGGGCGCTGCGCTCGTGGCCCTCGGGGTAGCGGGAGCGGATCTGCGCGATGTCCTCGCGCAGGCGCGCCTCGACCTCGGGCTCGTAGCCGGAGGTCGTCACCGGGGCGGCGGCCGCGTGGCGGCCCGCGGTGGGGGTGTTCTCGACGGTCATCAGCGGTCCACGCCTCCCAGGACGGGGTCGATCGACGCCAGCGAGGGGACGAGGTCGGCGATCATGCCGCCCTCACCCATCATGGCCAGCGACTGCAGGTTGGAGTAGGAGGGGTCGCGGAAGTGGACCCGGTAGGGGCGGGTGCCGCCGTCGGAGACGGCGTGGACGCCCATGACGCCCTTGGCGTGCTCGACGGTCTGGTAGACCTGGCCGGCCGGGACGCGGAAGCCCTGGGTCACCAGCTTGAAGTGGTGGATGAGCGACTCCATCGAGGTGCCCATGATCTCGCGGACGTGCTCGAGGGACTGGCCCTGGCCGTCGGTGGCGATGGCCATCTGGGCGGGCCAGGCGATCGTCGGGTCGGCGACCATGTGGCTGTTGGACGGGTCGTCGCCGCGGGCGGTGATCTCGTCGAGGCGGTCGAGGGCCTGGGAGACGATCTTGAGGGACTGGTAGCACTCGTCGAAGCGTACGCGCAGACGGTTGTAGCAGTCGGAGCGGTCGTAGACCGGGACGTCGAAGTCGTAGGTCTCGTAGCCGCAGTAGGGACGGGTCTTGCGCAGGTCGAGCGGGTAGCCGGCGGCCTTGATGCAGGGGCCGGTGAGGCCCAGGGCCATGCCCGCGGCGAGGGTGATCTCGCCGACTCCGATGAAGCGCGACTTGAGGAGCGGGTTCTCGAGCAGCAGCTCGCCGAGCTCCTTGATGTCGTTCTTGATGTCCGGCATGACGGAGCGGACGAACTCGCTGAACTCGGCCGGGACGTCCTGGGCGAGGCCGCCGGGGCGGACGTAGGCGTGGTTCATGCGCAGGCCGGAGACCATCTCGAAGGCGCGCAGGATGTTCTCGCGGCAGCGGAAGGCGATCGTCATGAGGGTCGTGCCGCCGAGCTCGTTGCCGCCGGTGCCGATCGCGATGACGTGCGAGGCGATGCGGTTGAGCTCCATGAGGATGACGCGCACGACGGTGGCCTTCTCGGGCACGTCGTCGGTGATGCCGAGGAGCTTCTCGACGGCGAGGGCGTAGCCGACCTCCTGGAAGAAGGGGGCCACGTAGTCCATACGGGTCACGAAGGTCTCGCCCTGGGTCCAGGTGCGGTACTCCATGTTCTTCTCGATGCCCGTGTGGAGGTAGCCGGTGCCCACGCGGACCTCGGTGACCTTCTCTCCGTCGGTCTCGAGGACGAGGCGGAGGACGCCGTGGGTGGAGGGGTGGACGGGCCCCATGTTGACGACGATGCGGTCGTGCTCGAGGCGGTCCTGCTCGTCGCGCGCGGCGATCTCGGCCGCGATCTCGTCCCAGTCGCCGCCCTCGGCGGTCCACTGCGGGGCGCCCTCGGCGAGCGCGTCGGTGGCGGGGCCGGTGGCGTGGAACTGGGTGCTGCTGGCGGTGCTCATCAGCGGTACGACCTCCGGGTGTCGGCGGGCGGGGTGGTGGCGCCCTTGTACTCGACGGGGATGCCGCCGAGCGGGTAGTCCTTGCGCTGCGGGTGCCCGACCCAGTCGTCGGGCATCGCGGAGCGGGTGAGGTTGGGGTGGCCGTCGAAGACGATGCCCATGAGGTCCCAGGTCTCGCGCTCGTGCCAGTCGTCGCCGGGGTAGACGGAGACGATGGAGGGCACGTGCGGGTCGGACTCGGGGCAGGTCACCTCGAGGCGGATCGCGCGGGAGCCGTGGGTCAGCGAGACCAGCTCGAAGCAGGCGTGGAGCTCGCGGCCGGCGTCGCCGGGGTAGTGGACGCCGGAGACGCCCAGGCACAGCTCGAAGCGGAGGTCCTGGTCGTCGCGCAGGGGGCGGACGACGTCGAGGAGGTGCTCGCGCGTGATGAAGAGGGTGAGCTCGTCGTGCTCGATGACGACCTTCTCGATCGCGTCGGCCGGCTCGACCCCGGCGTCCTGAAGGTCCTCGACGAGGGCGTCGACGACGTCGTCGAACCAGGAGCCGTAGGGGCGCACGGCGGCGGGAGCGAGGGCGACGACGCTGGTGGTGCCGCCGTAGCCGGAGGTGTCGCCGGCGTCGGACTGGCCGAACTGGCCCGTGTGCGTGCCGATGACCTCGAGGCGCAGCTCGGGGCGCACCTCGCGGCCCGCGACCTCGGGCACGGCCGGAGCCGCAACCTCGGGGGCCTCGACGTCGAAGGAGGGGGTGTTCTCACTCATGCGAGCAGGCCCTTCATCTCATGGGTGGGGGTGGCGGCGAGGGCGGCGGCCTCGACGGCCCGGGCGATTTCCTCGCGGTGGCCGAAGATCGGGCGGCGCTCGATCTGGCGGGTGAGCTCGAGCATCGCGTTGATGAGCATCTCCGGGCGGGGCGGGCAGCCGGGCAGGTAGATGTCGACCGGGACGATGTGGTCGCAGCCCTGGATGACGGCGTAGTTGTTGAAGATGCCGCCCGAGGAGGCGCAGGCGCCCATGGAGATGACCCACTTGGGCTCGGGCATCGAGTCGTAGACGTTGCGGATGACCGGGGCCATCTTGTGGGAGACGCGGCCCGACACGATCATGACGTCGGCGTGGCGCGGAGAGGCGCGGAAGACCTCCCAGCCGAAGCGGGACATGTCGAAGCGGGGCGTGCCGGTGCCCATCATCTCGATGGCGCAGCAGGCCAGGCCCATCGTGACCGGCCAGAGAGAGCGCGCCTGGGCCAGGCCCGTCAGCTTCTCGACGCTGGTGAGCATGAAGCCCGGGCCCTCGACGGACTGCTCGGCCTCGATCTGAAGATCGTCCCGCTTGGAGGGGATGGTCTTCATCTTCTCGTTGTAGGCCTTGAACTCGGTCTTGTCCATGTGCTGCTCCTGTAGGTCCTTCGCTCCGTCTTGCCTGCGCCGGTCAGTCCCAGTCGAGACCGCCGCGGCGCCACTCAAGGAGGTAGGGCACGGTGATGAGGGCGATGAAGACGAGGGCCGCGCTCAGCCCGAAGAAGCCGAGGCGGTGGAACGCCGTGGCCCACGGGTAGAGGAAGACGACCTCGACGTCGAAGATGATGAAGGTCATGCCGACGAGGTAGAAGGCGACGGGGAAGCGCCCGTGGTCAGTGTTGGCCGGCGTGGGGTCGATGCCGCACTCGTAGTTCTGCGTCTTGATCTTGTTGCGCTTGTTCGGGCTGACGATCGCCGAGAGGGCGAGACCGCCGAGGGCCACGACGAGCGCGACCGCCGCCATGATGAGCAGTGAGACGTAGGGGTTCATGCTGCCGGCACCATTCTCGAGAGGATCTGGATGAGGTGGTCGGTGGGGTCGCCGCCGCGGCGCTCCCAGCCGTCCGAGAGGAGCTTGGTCACGAGCCTCATGAGGCGCTTGCGCGGCAGCCCGTAGCGGGTGCACAGGCGCATGACCTCGGGGTGCTCGATGAGGGAGACGAAGACGCGTCCCAGCGTGTAGTAGCCGCCCATCTGGGCCTCAAGGGCGCGAGGGTACTCGGCCAGCGCGAGCTCGCGCCCGGCGGCGGTGGAGCGGGCGGAGGCGAGGGCCGCGGCCTGTGCGGCGTAGCGGCCCGACATGATCGCCTGGGCGATGCCCTCCCCGTTGAAGGGGGAGACCATGCCGCCGGCGTCGCCGAGGAGCATGAGCCCGTCGGCGTAGTGGGGCTTGCGGTTGAAGGCCATCGGGAGGGCGGCCGAGGACAGACGACCGACCTGGTTCTCCGGGGTGAAGCCCCAGGACTCGGGGCAGTTCTCCATCCAGCGGCTGAAGACGGCCTTGTAGTCGATGCGGGTCGTCGCGGCGCGGCTGGACACCGAGCCCAGGCCGACGTTGACGAGCCCCTCGCCGACCGACCAGATCCAGCCGTAGCCGGGCAGCAGGTCGGAGCGGTTCGCGGGGCCGTCCCACAGCTCGAGCTGCGACTCCATCCAGGAGTCGTCGGAGCGCGGGGAGCGGAAGTAGGCGCGCACGGCGACGCCGAGCGGGCGGTGCTCGTCCTTGCTCCGGCCGACGGAGGTGGCGAGGCGGGCGGAGACGCCGCCGGCGTCGACGACGAGCGGCGCGGTGACGGTGGCGGGCGCCTCGACGCCCGGGTTCCCGACGCGCGGGGTGGGCTTGACCTCGACGCCGGTGACCCGGCCGGAGGCGCTGGTGACGGCGCCGGTGACGGTGACCCCGGTGAGGAGCCGGGCGCCGGCGGCGACGGCGTGCTCGGCGAGGTCGCGGTCGAGCTGGGAGCGGCGGCGCGCCATGCCGTAGGAGGGCAGGGAGCGCTGCTCGGGCCACGGGACGTGGAGCATGTGGCCGCCGCCGATGACGCGCAGTCCCTCGTTGCGCTGCCAGCCGGTGGTGTCGACGCCCATGAGGGCGAGCTCGGAGACGGCGGAGGGGGTGAGGCCGTCGCCGCAGACCTTGTCGCGGCCGAGCTCGTTCTTCTCCAGGAGGAGGACGTCGAGGCCGAGGGTGGCCATGTGGTAGGCGGCGGAGGCTCCGGCGGGACCGGCTCCGACGACGACGACGTCGGCGGTGAGGTCCTCGGAGCGGGCGGGGGTGCGCACGGCGGGCTCGCCGGACGTCGGCGCGGCCTGGTGGGCCCGGCGGCTCTGCGGTGTGCGGGCGTCGGACACGAGCGCGTGCACCTCCTTCACGGGGAGCGGGGTCGCTTGGGTCGGCGGCCGAGGGCTCCGCGGGCAGGCGGAGCCGCGCATGACTCTACCGAGGAGCCGGGAGCGCTCCGGCAGCACCGGGGCCGTGGCGCGCTTTCGGCGTCATGGTGCCGCGAGGGGGTCGGGCCGGTCACGGTCGGGTCTCACCCCGGTGAACGTATTTAGCACCGCACCACCTTGCGAATTTCACGTTTGTGAAGTGGGTCTCTGGTCCTAGGCGCGCACCTCGCCCGTTCCCCCGGCGACGGCGCCGACAGGCCGGTGGTCCTCGGCGCCTGACATGATGGGCCCCATGAGCCGAGCCACCCTTGCCAAGGACCCGCGCGAGGTCGCGGGCATGTTCGACGCCGTCGCGCGCCGCTACGACCTCACGAACGACGTCATGAGCCTGTGGCAGGTGCGCATGTGGCGCCGCGTCACCCGCACCGCCGTCGGCGCCCGCCCGGGCACCCGGGTGCTCGACCTCGCCGCCGGCACCGGCACCTCCTCCGTGGAGTACGCCGCCGACGGCGCCCGGGTCGTCGCCTGCGACTTCTCCACCGGCATGGTCGCCGAGGGCAAGGCCCGCCACCCCGAGATCGAGTTCGTCGCCGGCGACGCCATGGCGCTGCCCTTCGCCGACGCCTCCTTCGACGTCGTCACCATCTCCTACGGGCTGCGCAACGTCCAGGACACCGTCAAGGCCCTGTCCGAGATGCGCCGCGTCACCCGCCCCGGCGGACGAGTCGTCATCGCCGAGTTCTCCCAGCCGGTGTGGAGGCCCTTCCGCGAGCTCTACCGCTTCTACCTCGGCACGGCCCTGCCCGCCGCCGGGCGCCTCGTCTCCTCCAACACCGAGGCCTACTCCTACCTGGGCGAGTCCATCGTCGACTGGGCCGACCAGGAGCGCCTCGCCGCCCTCATGCAGGAGGCCGGCTGGCGCGGCGTCGGCTACAAGAACCTCTCCGGCGGCATCGTCGCCGTGCACCGCGCGACGCGCCCCGCCGAGCAGTGAGCGCCGCCCCGCGCGCCCGCCGCACCGCGCTCTCCCGCTCGACCGTCTCCCCCGTCCCCCTCGTCACGGCCTTCCGGCCGGCGGACGAGGTCGCCGCCCACCCGCCCCGGCTCTCCTTCCGGACGACTCCCCTGCCCGAGGGGGCGCTCGCCCTGCCGCAGCGAGGCGAGGACGGCGAGCTCCACGGCACGCCGATCCCCGAGGACCCGGCCACGCCCCTCACCCTCATCGACCTCCTCGAGTCCCACGGGGACGTCGCCTCCTGGGTCCGCGAGGGCCGCGGCGTCGTCGCACTGGGCCGCACCCTGGAGATCTCGGCGCGCGGCGAGGAGAGGATCGAGGAGCTGCGCGCCGCGTGGCGCGCCACCGTCTACGCCTCCTGGTGGGAGGACCCGCTCGTCCGCCCGGGCACGGGCCCGGTGGCGCTCGGCACGATCGCCTTCTCCCCCGCCTCCGCCGAGCGATCGGCCCTCCTCGTCCCGCGCATGCTCGTGGGCCTCGACGACGAGGGCGGCTGGATCACGACCGCCGTCGCCGAGGGCGAGGAGCATCCGGACCCCGAGGCGCTCCTGCCGGCCCTCGTGTCCACGGCCCGCCTCCACCGGGCCGCCGCTGAGCGCCAGGAGACCGCCGAGGTGTCCCCCGGGGCCCTCAGCGAGGAGGCCTGGTGCGAGGCCGTCGTCGAGACCCAGCGGCGGATGGCCGAGGGCGAGGCCCGCAAGGTCGTCCTCGCCCGGGACGTCCTCGTACGCCCCTCGCGCGGCCTGGCCACGGGCACCGTCCTCGGGCACCTCGCCCGCCACTACCCGTCGTGCTGGACCTTCGCGGTCGACGGGATGATCGGTGCGACCCCGGAGCTGCTCGTGCGCCTCGAGGGGCGGCGCCTCTTCTCCCGCGTGCTCGCCGGCACCGCGCGCCGCAGCGGGGCGGCCGACGCGGTCCCCGCCTCACCCTCCGCCTCCCCAGCCGGGCCGGACGGGACCGCGTCGCCCGCCCCCGGTGCCTCCCCCACCGGCGAGGAGGCCGCCCCGACCACCGACGTCCTCGAGGACCTCGCCGCCTGGCTGACGGGCTCGGAGAAGAACCGCGAGGAGCACGAGCTCGCCCGCGCCTCGGCGGTCCGCGCCCTCGACCCCCTGTGCTCCGTGGTCGAGGCCCCGGAGCCCTTCGTCCTCACGCTCCCCAACGTCCTCCACCTCGCCACCGACGTCACCGGCGTCGTCGCCGGGGACACGGGCGCGCTGTCCCTCGTGCGGGCCCTGCACCCGACGGCGGCCGTGTGCGGGGCGCCGACGCCGTCGGCGGCCCGGATCATCGAGGAGGTCGAGGGGATGGACCGCGGCCGCTACGCCGGGCCGGTCGGCTGGGTCGACTGGCACGGCGAGGGCGAGTGGGGCATCGCGCTGCGCAGCGCGAGGCTCAGCGCGACGGAGATCGGTCCGTCCTCCCCGGCCCGCGTCTTCGGCGGGGGCGGTATCATGCCGGGCTCGGACCCGCGTGACGAGCTCGCCGAGACCCGCGCCAAGATGCGCCCCGTCCTCGAGGCCCTGGGCGCCGCCGAGGGCTGACGGCCTCGCCTCAGGCGCTCGCCGGCACGGACCCGCGCGGTCCGACTCGTCCGCGGTACCACGACGGCGTCGCCGCCCTCCCCGGCTCGGGGGAGGGCGGCGACGTCGTCGAGCCGGTGCGGCGCGTCCGCGCGAGCCGCCTCAGGAGTCCTTGCGCTCCGAGAGCGTCGCCTGGACCGAGATCTCCTTGCCGTCGCGGATGACGGTGAGGGTGGCCGTGTCGCCGGCGGAGTACTGCCGGACGAAGCCGGTGAGGGCCGCAGCCTGCGTCGTCGGCTTGCCGTCGATCGCGGTGATGACGTCGCCCTCCGCGAGGCCGGCCTTGGAGGCGGGGGAGTCGGACTCGACGGAGCCGACCTCGGCGCCGGCGCGGGTGGCGCCGTCGACCTCGGAGGAGCCGTCGCCGATGGACACGCCGAGGTAGGCGTGGGTCGCGGTGCCGGACTTGATGAGCTGGTCGGAGACCTTCTGGACGAGGTTGGAGGGGATCGCGAAGCCGATGCCGATGGACCCGGACTCGCTCGAGGAGGACGAGCTCATCGAGGCGATCGAGCTCGTGATGCCGATGACCTTGCCGGACTCGTCGAAGAGCGGGCCACCGGAGTTGCCGGGGTTGATCGCGGCGTCGATCTGGATGGCGTTGGTGTAGACGCTGGAGTCGGTGGAGGACTGGGACTGGCTCTGGGACTGGTCCTGCGACTGGCCGAAGAGGTCGCCGAGGCCGCCGGAGGACTGGCCCTGCGAGGAGTCGGACTCGGTGGTCGTCGTGACGACAGGACGGTTGAGGGCCGAGACGATGCCGGTGGTCGCCGTGGAGGACAGGCCGAGCGGGTTGCCGATCGCCATGACGTCCTCGCCGGTGGCGACGGAGTCGGAGTCTCCGAACTGGGCGACGGTGAGGTCGCTCGGGGCGTTCTCGAGCTCGACGACGGCGAGGTCGGTGGCGGGGTCGGTGCCGGTGACCTTGGCGGAGTAGATGCGCCCGTCGGCGAGGGTCACCTGGATCTGGGCGGCGCCGTCGACGACGTGGTTGTTCGTGATGACGTGGCCGGAGGAGTCGTAGATGACCCCGGAGCCCTCGGCGGTGCCCGAGGAGGTCTTGACGGTGATGGCGACGACGGCGTTGCCGACGGCGGAGGTGACGGCCTCCCAGTCGGGGGCGGCCTGGGTCGAGGACACGGTCTTCGTCGTCGAGCCGGTGGCGAGGGCCGTCGAGCGGGCGGTCGCGACGGAGCTGGTCGAGGACGAGTCCCCGTCGATGGCCTGGACGACGGCGGCGGTGCCGCCGGAGGCGATGACGGCCGCGGCGAGGGTCGCGGCGATGACGCCGCCCCAGCCGGGTCCGCGGCGCTGCTTGCGGCGGCGCGGGGCGGCGGAGTCCGCGGCGGAGCCGTTCGGGTAGCCGGAGTAGGGCGGCTGGCCGGAGCCGTCGACGCCGGTGGCGGTCTGCGGGGCCGGGGCGCCCGCGGCGGCCGCCGAGGCGGCGTAGGGGGCGCTCGCCGCGGTGGCGTAGCCGGGGGCCGAGGAGGCGGAGCCGTAGAGGCTCGTGCGGCGCGAGAGGTCGTAGCCCGCGGGCTGGCTGGGGGTGCTCCGGTACGGCGAGGGCGCCGTGCCCTGGCGCAGCGGGGTCGCGTCGAAGCGGCTCGTGTCGTGGTACGGGTCGGCCGCCGTGGAGGCGGTGGGCGGGGCGGTGGGCGGGGCGGCGGGGGCCTGCTGCGGCTCCGGGGTCCGGCCGCGCACGGCCGGCTGCTGCACGGTCGGGGCCTCGCCGGTGGACGGGGTCCGCCCGGCCGCCTGCTCCGTCGGCCGGCTCGTGCGGTCGGTGGCGTTCACCTGGGCGGCCCGCTGCCGGGCCTCCTCGGCGGCCTCGCGGCTGAAGCGCGGGGTCGTGGGCTGGGTCGCGTCGTCGTCTCGGGTGCTCATGTGTCCTCCTCGGGCCGGGCCCGTCATCAAGATGGCTGAAGCCTCACGCCGGGTCCTGGACCGTTTCCGACCCCTGTCTGGGACCGACCTGTGAAACCGGCTCATCACATTTGAGGGTGTAGAGGCGGGGTGATCACGGCGGCGCGTCGGTCCGCGGATGAGGGTCGAGGCCTCCCGAGGATGGAAGTTCTCACACTCACCATCCGGAAGACCTCGACGTGCCTGACGCTACCTTCACGCGCCCCAACCTGACCACGTTCACCCGCCTCGACGAGCTCGGCCTGGAGGTCGTCGGCCAACAGATCGAGCCGAAGCGGGCCGTGTCGGCCTGCCGGGTCGTTGAGCCGGACCAGTGGTGGCGGCGGTGCGGCTGCCAGGGAACACCACGTGGCACCGTGGTGCGTCGTCTGGCGCACGAGCCGTTCGGCTGGCGACCCACCATCTTGCTCGTCACCGTGCGTCGCTACCGCTGCGGCGAGTGCGGGCACGTGTGGCGTCAGGACATGAGCGGAGCCGCCGAGCCGCGGGCGAAGTTGTCCCGAGGGGCGTTGCGGTGGGCGTTGGAAGGACTCCTGGTCGCGCATCTGACCGTAGCCCGGATCGCCGAAGGGCTGGCAGTGTCGTGGCACACCGCCAACGACGCCGTCCTGGCCGAGGGCAAGCGGGTCCTGATCAACGATCCGCGGCGTTTCGACGGCGTCCATGTGCTCGGCGTCGATGATTCCCCCGCACGCTGCGCTCTCAAGCGGGAGGTGCCCCCTCTGTGTGGCGGCACACCCGTCACGGCGACAAGTACGTCACCGTGATCATCGACCTCACCCCGATCAGGGATGACACCGGCCCGGCACCCCTGCTGGACATGGTCGAGGGCCGCTCCAAGCAGGCGTTCAAGACGTGGCTAGCTGCCCGATTCGAAGCGTGGCGGGCCGGCGTGGAGGTCGTGGCCATGGATGGGTTCACCGGCTTCAAGACCGCCACCACCGAAGAGTCGCCCGACGCCACCACCGTCATGGACCCGTTCCACGTCGTCAGGCTCGCCGGTGACGCCCTCGACCAGTGCCGGCGCCGGACCCAGCAAGAACGGGCCTTCGCCCCGGATCGTGGACACGGTGTTGGTTGATTATGCTGCGGTTGGCAGCGTAGCGGCCCGGTGGGCCTCGTAGGTGGACGGGGACTGGTGGCCGCACCAGCAGTGGCGTCGGCGGGTGTTGTAGCGGGTGGCCCACCGCAACACAGCCCGCCGGCAGCTGGTGGCGTCGGTGAACGTGGCGGCGCCAGCGAGGAGTTCGCGTTTCAGGGTGGCGTTGAATGACTCGGCCAGGGCGTTGTCGGCGCTGGTGGCGACGGCACCCATGGATTGGGTGACGCCGAGTTGGCCGCAGAGTTTGGCGTAGTCAGCCGAGGTGTAGACCGACCCGTGATCGCTGTGGAACACCGCCCCGGCCAGGCTGCCCCGGTCACGGCGGGCAGCCTTGAGTGCGTCTTCGACGAGTTCGGTGCGCATGTGGTCGGCGATCGCCCAGCCGGCGAGTTTGCGGGAGAAACAGTCGATCACGGTGGCCAGGTACAGATTGCGGCCCTCAGGCAGCGGCAGGTAGGTGATGTCGCCGACGTAGATGGTGTTGGGCCGCTGTGCGGTGAAGTCCCGCCTGAGCAGGACGGGGTACTTCTGGTCGGCTGGCTCGGGCAGCGTGGTCCGGACCCGGCGGCGGAGCCGGATCCCGGCCAGCCCGTGGTGGCGCATCACCCGGGCGACCCGCTTGTGGTTGACCCGGTCCTGGGCCGGCACGCCGTCGTTGAGTTCAGCGGTCACCCTGGGTGCCCCGTAGGCGGGGTCACCACCGGTCTTCGGGTCCTGGACGGTCCGGATCCGTTCGGCGAGCTCGGCATCGGCCACGACCCGTTCGGCCCGGGCCGGTGCGGCGGCGCACCAGGCGTACAACGATGACCGACAGACCTCCACAGCCTGACACAACCGCTTCACCTCCAAGGCGTGCTGGTGGTCGGCGACGAACTGGAAGCGGTTCACCAGTTCGTCTCCCCAGCGAAATACTTGGCCGCTTTCCGCAGGATGTCCCGCTCGGTCTCGACCTTGACCTTGTCGGCCCGTAGCCGGGCGTTCTCCGCCTCCAACCGGGCGATCCTCACCGCCGCGGACTCGGTACCGGCCGACTTCGCGCCGCTGGAGGAGTGTTGTGGTGGCGCAGCCGTCGAACCTGTCCCGAACGCCCTCACCCAGTGCGCCAACGTTCCCCGGGACACCCCCAGATCGGCGGCGATGCCCTTCAACGTGGCATCGGCAGTGGACTCGTACAAGTCGACGGCCTGCCGACCGAACTCATCGGAGTAGTTCTTCGTGGCCATAGTCCTGATCATCTCGCTTCCTCCAGCAACTGCTGGATTCCACGTGTCCAAGACCCGGGGTCAGGGCCCGGTGACCATGATGGCGGTGTTCCTCTCCAGGACGTATCGGTGGACCGCTGGGTGATGCGGAGTGACGGGCCGACCGCGTCGTCGCGGCCCCGGCGTTCCCTGGCGGTGGGCTTCCTGCTGGCGAACCTAGGGAGCGAAGCCGGTGCTCACCCCTCCATGCCTCGGGTGGAACGGAGCGTTCCGCCCGAGTGCGTAGAAGATATTCAACGGACGATAGTTACCCGCAAGGTCTGCTACTATCCATTGGTTAGTGCCCGCGGGATGATGCGACTTCGAGGAGTGGATGATGACGATCTGTGACGCGGCAACGGTGGGCGCGGATGGCGAACCTCGCGGGGATGTGTACTCGGCGGAGTGCCCGTGCCGGGATCTGCTCGATGTGGTGGCGAACAAGTGGGCGGCTCTGGCGATCGGCGCTCTGGCCGAGGGGCCGCAACGCTTCGGTGCGTTACAGAAGCAGCTGCAAGGGGTCTCGCCGAAGGTGCTCACCTCGACGCTGAGACGGCTGGAGGGATTCGGCCTCGTCGACCGCGAGGTCTTCCCGTCCGTTCCCCTGCATGTGGAGTACTCGCTGACCGGCGCCGGCCGTAGCGCACTCGGTCCGGTGTTCGCGCTCCGGGAGTGGGCCGAGTCGCACTACGTCCATGCGGCCTCGCATGCGGTGCACCCTTGACTCGTACTTTCTAATGGGTAGTAATGGCTCTTGCAGGTAACCACTGACTCAGAGTTATCGTCACAGCGTGTTGCTGCACTCGGCAGCGACACCGACGAAAGGACTCTGACCCATGGCAGCTGCAACCGCTCTCGGAACAGACACCATCCCCGCGGTCGTTTCCCGCGCTGGAGGAGCACTGGAAGGCCCCGACAGCCTCATCGATGCCGAGATCCCCGCACCGGAGGCACCCACCGGCCACGACATCCTGGTCGAGGTGAAGGCCGTCTCCGTCAACCCCGTCGACGTGAAGGTCCGCGCTGGCGGCGGGACCTCGACCGACGACCGCATCCTCGGCTGGGATGCTTCGGGCACCGTCGTCGCCGTCGGCGAGGACGTCACGCTGTTCCAACCGGGCGACGACGTCTACTACGCAGGCAGCCTGGAGCGCTCCGGCACGTACGCGAAGTACCAGCTCGTCGACGAGCGCATCGTTGGCAATAAGCCGAAGACGCTCAACCATGCGGAGGCTGCGGCTTTGCCGCTGACGACGATCACGGCATGGGAGGCACTGTTCGATAAGCTGCGGCTGACCGCGGAGGATACGGGCACGCTGCTCGTCCTCGGCGGAGCCGGGGGCGTGGGATCGATCCTCATCCAGCTCGCGAAGACACTAACCGGCGTCAGAGTGATCGCCACCGCCTCGCGTGAGGAATCCCGAACCTGGGTCGAGAGTCTCGGCGCTGATGTGGTCGTCGATCACAGCGCGGACGACTTCGAGCAGCAGATCTTGTAGGCGGCACCGGAGAGGGTGGACTACGTGTTCACGCCGCAGAGCAAGGGGCGGATGCCGCTGTTCGAGTCCGTCACTCGGCCGTTCGGGCAGATCGTCGCGATCGACGACGAAGGCGACCTCGACTTCATGTCACTGAAGGGCAAGGCGATCTCCTGGCACTGGGAGTTCATGTTCGCCCGCCCCCGCCACGGCTGGAACCTCATCGCCCAGCACAACCTCCTCAATGCTGTCGCTGAACGCATCGACGCGGGCCAGATCCGCACGACGCTGACACGGACGTACTCGCCGCTCGATGCTACGCAGCTGCGCCGAGCGCACGCCGACGTCGAGACCGGACACGTGGCCGGCAAGGTCGTCGTCGCAGAAGCCGACTGAGTCGGCGCGGCAGGTTCTGGACCATGGGTGCTGATACGTGCTCGCGGGGCGTCTGCAACGGGCTTGGAGGGTCGGCTGGCGGGCCGCTTCGGGCCTTCGCCCTCGGAAGCACCCTGAAAGAACGCGCCACCGACGTGCTGGCCTACTTCGACCCACCCGGCACGTCCAACGGCCCTACCGAAGCCCTGAACGGCCGCCTCGAACACCTGCGCGGTTCCGCCCTGGGGTTGCCGAACCTCACCCACTACATCGCCAGATCACTGCTCGAGACCGGCGGATTCAGACCCCAACTACACCCTGCATTGTGATGAGCCTCAGGGGCTCTTCACGAACGAGGGTGTAGTCGGTTGAGCGCGTCGGTGGCCGGGTAGGGGTCGAGGTCTCCCGGATGATGGAAGTTCTTCACGCTCGCCATCCCGAAAGACCTCGACGTGCTCCACCCTACTTTCGCGACCCCTGACCTGACCGTGTTCTGCCGCCTCGACGAGCTCGGCCTCGTCGCCGTCGGCCAGCTGATCGAGCCGGATCGGGCCACGATCGAATGCCGCGTCGTCGAGGACGACCCGTGGTGTCGGAAGTGCGGTGTCGAGGGCGTGCCGCGGGACACGGTCACGCGTCGACTGGCGCACGAGCCGTTCGGGCACCGGCCGACGACCCTGCTGGTGCGGGTGCGCCGGTACCGGTGCGGACACTGCCGGCGCACGTGGCGCCAGGACATGACGCGGGCAGCGGCGCCGCGTGCGAAGATCTCCCGCGGCGGCCTGGAGTGGGCGCTGGGGGGCATCGTCATCGACCACCTCACCGTCACCGGCGTCGCCGCAGGTCTCGGGGTGTCCTGGAGTGCCGCGAACGCCGCCGTCCTCACGGAAGGCAAGCGGCGCCTGGTCGACGACCCCGCCCGGTTCGACGGGGTCACCACGATCGGTGTCGACGAGCACGTCTGGCGACACACGAGGCTGGGCGACAAGTACGTCACCGTGATCATCGACCTCACGCCCGCGAGGAACAAGACCGGGCCGGCCAGGCTGCTGGACATGGTCGAGGGCCGCTCCAAGGCGGTGTTCAAGCAGTGGCTCGCCGCCCGCCCTGCGGACTGGGCGAAGCGGATCGAGGTGGTCGCGATGGACGGCTTCGCCGGGTTCAAGACCGCTGCCGCCGAGGAACTCCCCGACGCCGTCCCCGTCATGGACCCGTTCCACGTGGTCCGCCTCGCCGGCGACGCGCTGGATGTCTGCCGGCGTCGGGTCCAGCAAGACACCACCGGTCACCGCGGGCTCAAGGGCGACCCGCTCTACAAGGCCCGCCGCACCCTGCACACCGGGGCGAGCCTGCTCACCGACCGGCAGCGGGCACGCCTGGACGCAGTGTTCGCAAGCGAGGAGCACGTCGAGGTCGAGGCGACCTGGGGCATCTACCAGCGCATCGTCGCGGCCTACCGGGAGCCCGACAAGAACAAAGCGAAGGCGATGATGCAGGAGGTGATCGCTGCGATCAGCAGCGGCGTTCCCGCGGCGCTCGTCGAGGTCCGCAAGCTCGGCCGGACCATGAAGCAGCGGGCGGGCGACGTGCTCGCGTTCTTCGACCGCCCCGGCACCAGCAACGGTCCCACGGAGGCGATCTGTGAGTCTGGAATCGGCCGGTCTGGGACTGGCTGGTCATGATGGATGTCGGCCGTGTCGACCGGGGTGTGACTCTCGAAGCAATTGGCCCGCTTGCGGTGTCTTTCCGTTGAATTGTCCGCCCGGGTCGGCGCGGCCGGCGCCGTCCGGCCCACCTCGGTGGCCTCATCAGGAGACTGCCCGACCCCTGCGGGGTCGTGGCCCATCACAGATTCGCCCCGACGTGACCTCTTCCCGGACCGGTGCCGGCCGCTCAGCGACCGTGACCCTGTCGGTTTGAAGAGAGGAGCGTCGATCGCCATGGCTATCGTCGCGCATGCCCGCCCGTTCGTCATCGGCGTGGATACCCACGCCCGCAACCACGCCATCTCGATCCTGGCCTGCCCCACCGGTGAGATCGTCGATGAGGCCCAGTTCCCCGCCACCGCAGCGGGTCTGTCACGAGCCGTGTCCTGGGGCGGACGACGCACCGGCGGCGACGCCGGCGTGCTCTGGGTGATCGAGGGCACCGGAACCTACGGGGCACGCCTGGCGCGCGCCGCATCGGATGCTGGATACGCGGTCGTCGAGGCCCCGCGCATGAACGCCCGCGCGAACCGCGGCATCGGCAAGTCCGACCCGTTGGACGCCCGCCGCATCGCCGCCGCAGCGCTCCCGCTCCAGGACACGCAGCTGCGCGAACCGCGCGCTGACGACGGTATCCGCGCCGCCGTCAAGGTGCTGCTGGCATCTCGTGATCACATGAGCACCGAGCGCACCGCGACGATCAACGCGCTCACCGCGCTGCTGCGAGTGGTCGACCTCGGAATCGACGCCCGCCGCCCGCTCACCGCGACGCAGATCGTCACGATCGCGGCATGGAGAACACGCGACGAAAACCTCGCCACCGCTACAGCCCGAGGCGAAGCCACCCGTCTCGCCAAGCGCGTCGCCGCACTCGACACTGAACTCAAGGACATCACCAAGCGGATCACCGATCTCGTCCGCCAGAGCCCTGCAGGCACGCTCCTTGACCAGCCCGGAATCGGGCCGGTCACCGCCGCCGTCGCGTTGACCGCCTGGTCGCATCTGGGTCGCATCAGATCCGAGGCCGCGTTCGCCAGCCTCGCCGGTGTCAGCCCGATCCCCGCGTCCTCGGGCAACACCGTCCGGCACCGCATCAACCGCGGCGGTGACCGACGCCTGAACCGCGCCCTCCACATGGCCATCGTCACCCGCATGCGCATGGACCCCCGCACCCGCGCCTACGTCGAGCGCCGCACCGCCGAAGGACGCAGCCTCCGCGAGATTCGTCGCTGCCTCAAGCGATACCTCGCCCGTGAGATCTACCGACACCTCAACACCGCAGCCCGGGCCCAGCTCAAGACGACTTGACAGACATAGGAGATTCAACGGGCGACCCGAACACCTCCGCGGCTCCGCCCTCGGCTTCCGCAACCTCACCCACTACATCGCTCGGTCGCTGCTCGAAGCCGGAGGGTTCAGACCCGCGCTACACCCTCGTTCGTGAAGAGCCCGTTCAGGGCTTCGGTAGGGCCGTTGGACGTGCCGGGTGGGTCGAAGTAGGCCAGCACGTCGGTGGCGCGTTTGTTCAGGGTGCGTCCGAGGGCGGTGACCTGACGTAGGGCGCCGGGGACCGCGGTGCTGATGCTGGCGATGAGTGCCTCCATGCGGGCGCGGCCGTTGGCTCGGTCGGGGTCGCGGTAGGCGGCGACCAGCTGCTGGTAGGCGCCGTAGGTGGCCTCCAGCTGCACGTGGTCGTCGCCGGTGAGCAAGGCGTCGAGGCGGGCTTGTTGTCGGGGGGGGTGAGGAGGTCGGCTCCGGTGTGGAGGGTGGGCCGTGCCCGGTACAAGGGGGGTCCTGAGCGCGGCCGCGGTGGCCGTGGAGTTCTTGCTGGGTCCGGCGCCGGCACCGGTCGAGGGCGTCACCGGCGAGCCTGACGACGTGGAACGGGTCCATGACGGTGGTGGCGTCGGGCGACGGCGGTGTGCCACGACACTGCCAGCCCTTCGGCGATCCGGGCTACGGTCAGATGCGCGACCAGGAGTCCTTCCAACGCCCACCGCAACGCCCCTCGGGACAACTTCGCCCGCGGCTCGGCGGCTCCGCTCATGTCCTGACGCCACACGTGCCCGCACTCGCCGCAGCGGTAGCGACGCACGGTGACGAGCAAGATGGTGGGTCGCCAGCCGAACGGCTCGTGCGCCAGACGACGCACCACGGTGCCACGTGGTGTTCCCTGGCAGCCGCACCGCCGCCACCACTGGTCCGGCTCAACGACCCGGCAGGCCGACACGGCCCGCTTCGGCTCGATCTGTTGGCCGACGACCTCCAGGCCGAGCTCGTCGAGGCGGGTGAACGTGGTCAGGTTGGGGCGCGTGAAGGTAGCGTCAGGCACGTCGAGGTCTTCCGGATGGTGAGTGTGAGAACTTCCATCTTCGGGAGGCCTCGACCCTCATCCGCGGACCGACGCGCCGCCGTGATCACCCCGCCTCTACACCCTCAAATGTGATGAGCCCGATATCGTCTCCAAGTCGCATGTGGGCAAGCTCCTCGGCGGGGCGCTGGAACTCGTCGTGCAGGCATCTGCCATGGCGCTCATCGCCGTCCTGCTGGTGGAGCCCCTGCCCACAGTCCTCGTGTTCTGCACGACGGCACTGGTCTCCTTCCGGCCGCTCTACTGGCTGTACGGGAAGATCCCCGAACCAGAGGGAGACGACGGATCGTCCCCTCGATGAACGACAGAGGCGCCACCGGAGCAGAACGTCCGGCCTGTGTAACGGCCCGGCACACGCAACCCTGACGAAGATCAGTCTTACGGTTCACGCAGCCAGGATTTTAGGGTGGTTACGGGAAATAAAATCCCAGACCTAACCAGATGATCAAGGAGGATTCATCATGGATCGCAGGAAGTTTTTGCAGCTCTCCACCGCCGTTGGTGCCGGTGGCACCATGCTCGGCCTCGCGGCGTCGGCGACCGCCGCGCCGGTCCTTGCCATTTCGGACGAGGATCGTCAGCTCAATGAGATTCAGGCTGCCCTTGAGGCCCTGCCCGAGGACCTCAAGAACGCCGACCCGGCCACCGCCCCAAACTACGAGCGCCGACTGACGGCGGCGCTTGGAGGCCTCACCGTCGTCACATCTACCTCGGTCACCTCCGGCAACACCGCTGCGTTCAACGCAGGTAAGTGCGCTCTCGAAGTTGCGGGACTCGTCATCCAGTACGGCATCCCGGTAGCGAAGATCATCTCCTGGATCAGGAAGGCTCGCGCACTGTGGGGAGGCGTCTCGGGAATCCTCCGTGCTATCCGCAGTGGAGTCGCCGCAACCCAGATCGGCGGGGAGGCTGCGACTGTGCTCGGATCCTTGCTGGGCATCGATAGCGTAGTCAAGGCCTGCTTCCGCTGACTCCTAGGTCACCCGGGATGAGGGTGGGAATCCGAGACGGAATCGTAGGAAGATAGAGCCATGGACAGCAACGCTCGCGCATCAGCCCCCTCTAACGCACACTCACCACGCTGGCGCCCAGCGATCCCGCTCTGGGCACTGGCTTCCGGGAGAGCCTTCATGGCTTTGCTCAATGGAGTCGGACTTGGCATCGTCACCGGGATCTGGTCGGCACTGACCCAGGCAGGCCTGACCGTCGATCGCACGGTTGCATTCGCGATCGTGGCCGCAGTCATACGGGAGGTTCTCGACGCGACGGCCTCGCGACTGATCATGCGAGCCAAGCGGAGTCAGGACCCCGAAGGGGCGACCCTTACTGTCATATCGCTCTTCTGCCCAGCCGTAGCAGGCTTCGTGGCTGCTAGGCTGTTGGTGCCCACCTCGATACTCACCCTCACCCTGGTGACCTGGATCTTCTACGTGGTCGTCATCATAACGCTCGACAAGCCCTGGGACACCACCCTCAACCACGAGGAGATGATGAAGCGCGGCCGTCAAGTGCGGCTGATGACGCACGAGCACTTCGCTGAGGAGATTCAAGACGGTCGTTTGAGTTTTCAGGAAATTGACGATGAAGGCTACTACATTGACGAAGACGGCAACCGGATCAAAGAAGAGTAGACGATGTTGAACAAGCCTCGCACACATCGAATCGTCACGACACTCGTTCTAGTGGCAGCGCTACTGCCTCCGCTAACCCGGATCATCACATTTGAGGGTGTAGAGGCGGGGTGATCACGGCGGCGCGTCGGTCCGCGGATGAGGGTCGAGGCCTCCCGAAGATGGAAGTTCTCACACTCACCATCCGGAAGACCTCGACGTGCCTGACGCTACCTTCACGCGCCCCAACCTGACCACGTTCACCCGCCTCGACGAGCTCGGCCTGGAGGTCGTCGGCCAACAGATCGAGCCGAAGCGGGCCGTGTCGGCCTGCCGGGTCGTTGAGCCGGACCAGTGGTGGCGGCGGTGCGGCTGCCAGGGAACACCACGTGGCACCGTGGTGCGTCGTCTGGCGCACGAGCCGTTCGGCTGGCGACCCACCATCTTGCTCGTCACCGTGCGTCGCTACCGCTGCGGCGAGTGCGGGCACGTGTGGCGTCAGGACATGAGCGGAGCCGCCGAGCCGCGGGCGAAGTTGTCCCGAGGGGCGTTGCGGTGGGCGTTGGAAGGACTCCTGGTCGCGCATCTGACCGTAGCCCGGATCGCCGAAGGGCTGGCAGTGTCGTGGCACACCGCCAACGACGCCGTCCTGGCCGAGGGCAAGCGGGTCCTGATCAACGATCCGCGGCGTTTCGACGGCGTCCATGTGCTCGGCGTCGATGATTCCCCCGCACGCTGCGCTCTCAAGCGGGAGGTGCCCCCTCTGTGTGGCGGCACACCCGTCACGGCGACAAGTACGTCACCGTGATCATCGACCTCACCCCGGTCCGGGACGGCACCGGGCCCTCACGCCTGCTGGACGTGGTCGAAGGTCGGTCGAAGAAGGCGTTCAAGGACTGGCTGGCCGAGCGGGACCAGGCTTGGCGCGATGGGATCGAGGTCGTGGCCATGGATGGGTTCGCGGGCTTCAAGACCGCCACCACCGAGGAGCTGCCGCACGCCGTGACGGTTATGGATCCCTTCCACGTCATCCGGTTGGCCGGGGACGCTCTCGATGAGTGCCGCCGCCGAGTCCAGCAGGAACTGCACGGACACCGCGGACGCAAGGGCGACCCGCTCTACACCGCGCGGCGGACCCTGCACACCGGGGCTGACCTGCTCACCGACCGCCAGCACGAGCGCCTTGACAAGCTCTTCGCTGGGGACCGGCACGTGCACGTCGAGTGCACCTGGGGGATCTACCAGCGCATGATCTGCGCCTACCGTCACCCCGACCGGGCAGCCGGCCGCGTCGAGATGAGCTCCGTGATCGACGCCCTCGCCGAGGGTGTGCCTGAGACGTTGGTAGAACTGCGCAAGCTCGGCCCCACCCTGACCAGACGCGCCTGCGACGTCCTGGCCTACTTCGACCGGCCGCGCACGAGCAACGGACCTACCGAAGCCGTGAACGGTCGCCTCGAGCACCTGCGTGGCCTGGCCCTGGGCTTCCGCAACCTCACCAACTACATCGCCCGCGCACACCTCGAAACCGGCCGATTCAGACCACACCTACACCCCGAATTGTGAAGAGCCGTGAAACCTGAGCCTGGCATGTGAGTCTGCTCGCCTCGGGGCGACGCGCGGGACCGGTGTTCGCGGTGCGGGCGGGCGAGGGGCAGTCGGAGCGGAGCCTCGAGCCCGGACCGGGGCGCTCTCAGAGGCGGACGTGGACGACGGAGAGACCGCGGACGGGCTCGGCGAGGAGGGCGTCGAGGGCGGCGGGGTCCGTCGGCCGCTCCACCCGCGCTCCGAGGGCCTCGGCGAGGGCTCCGGCGTCGGCGACCTGCGGGGTGGAGAAGTAGCGCTCCATGACGGGGGCCGGCGTGACCGCCGGGTACTCCAGCGTGGAGAAGATGCCGCCGCCGGCGTCGTCGAGGACGACCACCTGGAGGTCGGGCTCGGACTCGAGCCGTCCCCGGGACAGGCTCATGGCGTCGTGGAGGTACGTGAGGTCGCCGACGAGAGCGCGCACGGGCCGTCCCGAGGCGAGGTGGGCTCCCAGCGCGGTGGCGATGGTGCCGTCGATGCCGGCCAGGCCCCGGTTGGCGAGGGCGGCGACGGGGGCTCCGTCGCCGGCGGGGGCGAGGCGGTCGAGGCGCCGGATCGGCATCGAGGAGCCGAGGACGAGCAGGGGCGGGGCCCCCGCAGGGTCCGCCGGGTCCGCGGGGCTCTCGGCGGCCGCTGCGCTCGCACGCCAGACGGCGAGGGCCGCGGCGTCCGCGGTGAGCGCGGAGGGAGCGGCGGCGTCCTCGGGGAGGAGAGCGGGGGCGACCGTGAGGGCGGCAACGGCGTCTTCCCACTCCCCCGCCCAGGCGGCCGGTGCGGCGGCGAGGCCGAGCGCCCCGATGACGTCCTCAGAGGTCGTGACGCCCAGGGTGACGGGCAGGACGCGCGCAGCGGTGCCGGCCGTGTCCGTCCAGCGGGCGGTGTGCACGAGGACGTCGACGGGAACGTCGTCGCGCGCGAGGAGGGTGCTGACGGGGCGGGTGAGGCTGGGGTGCCCGAGGACGAGGACGTGCTCGGTACGGGCCGTGAGCCCGGCGCCGTCGGAGGTGCCGAGGAGCTCGGCGTAGCGGGGCAGGGCGCCGGCGGCGTGGCGGGCGCCCGAGCTGGGCTCGGCGAGGAGGGGCCAGCCGAGGTCCCGGGCGAGGCGGGCGGCGAGCGCCCCGAGGGGCTCCGGGCAGTCGCCGACGACGATGACGCCGCGCTCGTCGCGGGCCGGCGAGGGGGCCGCGGTCGGTGCCGGTGAGTCACTCGCGGAGGCGCCGGCCTCCGCGTCGGCGAAGCGACCGGCTCCACCCGTGACGCGTCCGGCGAGCCGGATCTTGGTCCGGCTCTCAACGCCGTCGAGCAGGGCGGGCAGGTCCTCCCCCGCGGCCGGGGCGAGCGGCGGACGCAGGCGCACGTTGACCTGCGCGGGCCCCGGATCGTTCGACAGCCGGCCCGTCGCGGCGTCGACGGCCCGACGGACGAGGCCGGTGACGGCGCTGCGGCCGGCGGCCCCGCCGAGGTCGACGGGAAGGTCCGCGGGCAGGTCGACGGTGGCGCGCAGGGCGGGTGAGAAGAGCCCGGCCTGCTGGGTCGTCTGGTTGGCACCGGTGCCGACGAGCTCGTGCGGGCGGTCGGCGGACACGATGAGGAGCGGGACGCCGGCGGCGTCGGCCTCGAGGACGGCCGGATGGAGGTTCCCGACGGCGGTGCCGGACGTGGTGATGACGGCGGTGGGACGGCGCTCCCCGGCGAGGAGCGCGGCGCGTCCGGCGCCCACGGCGGCGAAGCCGGCGCTGCGCTCGTCGAGCAGGACGCGCACGGCGAGGAGACCGCGCTCCTCCGCCTCGGCGAGGACGGGGACGAAGGGGGCCGAGCGGGACCCGGGGGCGAGGAGCACGAGGCGGACGCCCCCGGAGACGAGGGCCGTGACGACGTCGCGGGCGGTGGCGATGGAGGACGGGACGGTGCTGGTCACAGAAATACTCCGGCGAGGGCGGCAGCGGGGTCGGTGGGCTCGCGGGAGCGGCGCTCCGCGAGGGCGGCGAGCATCCCGCTGAGGCGCTCGGTCCAGCGGGCGGCGGTCTCCGAGGAGGCGGTGACGCGCGCGAGGGCGCCGGGCTGGGGCTCCCACCGGCCGACGGCGAGCGCGCCGTCCACCGGGAGCGCGGGCTCGTCGCGCACGTCGTCGACCGCGAGCGCGACGGTGCCGAGGCCGCAGGCGTGGTCGAGGACGGGCAGCGCGGCGGCGAGCTGGGCACCCCTCCCGACGCCCACGCTGGAGTCCAGCGCGGAGGAGACGACGGCAGGAAGGCCGAGCGCCTCGGCGAGCGCGAGCGCGCGCCGGACGCCGCCGAGCGGGGCGACCTTGAGGACGGCGACGTCGGCCGCGGCCAGGCGACGGACGGCGAGGGGATCGTGGCTGAGCCGGATCGACTCGTCGGCGGCGAGGGGAACGTCGACGGCGCGGCGGAGCGCCGCGAGGTCCTCGACGTCCATGACGGGCTGCTCGGCGTACTCGAGGCCGCCGGCGGCGCGGTCGACCTCGGGCAGGAGGGCGAGCGCCGTGTCCAGGTCCCAGGCGCCGTTGACGTCGACGCGCACGCGGCCACCGGGGCCGAGGGCGTCGCGGACGGCCTCGAGGCGCGCCAGGTCGCGGGCCCGGGCGGCACCCTCCTCGCCGCGGCCGGAGCCTGCTGCGGCGTCCGTGCCCAGGCGGTAGCCGGCGATCTTGACCTTGGCGGTCGTGGCACCGGATGCGAGGACGATCTCGCGGGCGCGCTCGGCGTCGACCTCGGGGACCGTGACGTTGACGGGGACCGAGTCGCGGTGGGCGGGCAGGTCGGCGTCGTCGCGCGTGGCGGCCTCGAGGCCGGCGGCGAGCCAGGGTGCGGAGGCGGCGGCGTCGTACGTCCAGAACGGGGCGACCTCGCCCCAGCCGGCGGGGCCGTGGAGGAGGAGGCCCTCACGGCGGGTGAGGCCTCGGAAGCGCGTGCGCATGGCCGTCTCCCAGACGACGGCGCGGTCGACGTCCTCGAGGAGTCCGGTGGGGTCGAGGGGACGCAGGGCCGCCAGGTCGAGCTCGCCGACGTCGGTCCCGGGCGCGTCCTTGGGACCGTCGGCGTGCTCGGCGGGGCGCGCGGCGGCCTCCCCGGCGCCGGCGCGGTGGCCGGGCGCCGGGGAGGCCGGGGTGCTGCGGTCGAGGGGGTTGGAGGTGGTCACTCGCCCAGGGTCGCCACCATGACGGCCTTGATGGTGTGCATACGGTTCTCGGCCTGGTCGAAGACGATGGAGCGCTCGGACTCGAAGACGTCGTCGGTGACCTCGATGCCCTCCATGCCGGTGGACTCGAAGAGCTGCTCACCGATGACGGTGTCGCGGTCGTGGTAGGCGGGCAGGCAGTGCATGAACTTCGCCTGCGCGCCCGCCTTCTCCATGAGGGAGGCGTTGACCTGGTAGGGCTTGAGCAGCGCGATGCGCTCGTCCCAGACCTCCTTGGGCTCGCCCATGGAGACCCAGATGTCGGTGTGGACGAAGTCGACGCCCTTCACGCCCTCGGCGACGTCCTCGGTGAGGGTGACGGTGGCGCCGGTGGTCTCGGCGACGCGGTGGGCCTCACCGACGCACTCCTCGTCGGGCCACAGCTCGCGCGGTGCCACGATGCGGACGTCGGCTCCCATGAGGGCGCCGGTGACGAGGAGGGAGCGGCCCGTGTTGAAGCGGGCGTCGCCGACGTAGGCGTAGGAGATCTCGGCGGCCGGCTTGCCGGCGTGCTCGATCATGGTGAGGGTGTCGCAGAGCACCTGCGTGGGGTGCCAGTCGTCGGTGAGGCCGTTCCAGACGGGGACTCCGGAGAGCTCGGCGAGCTGGGCGACCTTGGACTGGTCGTCGCCGCGGTACTCGATGCCGTCGAACATGCGGCCCAGCACCCGGGCCGTGTCCGCGACGGACTCCTTGTGCCCGATCTGGGAGCCGGAGGGGTCGAGGTAGGTGGTGTGGGCGCCCTGGTCCGCGGCGCCGACCTCGAAGGAGCAGCGGGTACGTGTCGAGGTCTTCTCGAAGATGAGGGCGATGTTCTTGCCCACCAGGCGCTGGGTCTCGCGGCCGGCCTTCTTGTCCGCCTTGAGGGCGGCGGCGAGCTCGACAAGGGTCATCCACTCCTGCGGGGTGAAGTCGAGCTCGCGTAGGAAGGAGCGCCCCTTGAGGGCCTCCAGAACGGCGGCGTCGGGCGCGGGGAGCTGGTAGTCGGTGGGTGGGTTGCTCATGGGTATCCTCTCGGTCGGCGGTCCGGGCACATCGTATCCAGAGCGCGGCGCGCGACGGAGGCGGCGTGCCGGGGCAGGCCATGCCGTGCGAGCCGCCACCGCTCGCGGTAATGGGAGGACTCAGCAATGCCCCTCATTTTACGTGCCACGTCTGAATCGATGCTCTCGGCCACGAACTGCCCTCCGGGAACGGGAAAGAGCGGCCGGACGCGGTCCTGAATGGTCTCAGGGTGTTTGCTTGAGCGTGCGTAGATGTGCCCGTACATACGAGGCAGTCGATCTACGCGGGCCTTCTCGTTAATCTGGTCCAGCATGAACATGAGGTTCTGTCCGGGATCATCCGCATGCCGCGCCAGCCGGTTCAAGGTTTCGGACATCGCGTCTGTCTCACGCTTCGCGGGGACGAGTCGCGTCTGCTTGGGTGTACCCAAGGGCTTCTCGTCGACGTAGTAGACTAAAGAGCCCCGACGTCGTCGAACTGCCCCCACGAGTGCGTTGAAGACCCTGAGCTGTTGGGGGAATCGGATAACGTTCTGCTCCCTGAAGACATCGGCGACCTTCTTCTCCCAGCGTCCCAGATGCTCCGTCTTCACGATCTCCTAGGGAAAGAGTGTCGCCTTCTGCCACTGGAACCTCGCTCTGATCTCTCGTGCAGCGTCTTCAGGGATGGCGAAACCCACATACCCGAATCCGGGGCCGGTTCGAAACCTGGGATGATCTGGCGAGATGAATGCTCCGGGCTCCCCGACCTCGTCGATGTAGGCAAGAAACATCGCGATCCCGACTCCGTCGTCCTCAGCGATGGGCGAGCTCCGTACGACCGCGGCTCGACATTCGAGGCGAAGAAACCCCGCTCACACGAAACGGGGCCTCCACAAATTGACGTT
Source organism: Actinomyces radicidentis (assembly GCF_001553565.1). Taxonomy (NCBI): domain Bacteria; kingdom Bacillati; phylum Actinomycetota; class Actinomycetes; order Actinomycetales; family Actinomycetaceae; genus Actinomyces; species Actinomyces radicidentis. The sequence goes on from NZ_CP014228.1 coordinate 487,357, forward strand.
CGGGGGAACTATTCCATCCCTAACTACCTGAGGATAACATAACACCCGAGCCCGACGGAGTCAATCCTTCGACGAGACTCACGTGATGTGCCCGCGAAAGACTCGCGGTGCATCACGTAGCGAGTGCCCGCCAAACCCGTGCTGCTTGGGGTCGGCGGCGCAGGCTTGGGTATGGGGAGCAGGCTGTCGATGCAGGTCAGGGCTGAGATCACCCGCAAGTACGCCAAGGCGTACAGGAGGGCCTCAAAGTAGGACAAGGGGCGCATGCCGAGCGAGGTGTGCGCGGTGACCGGCTGGAGCCGCGACAACGCGCGCCGCCGGCTCACCGCCGCTGGCTCAGCGCCCGCCCGAGCCCGTGTTGCTCCCAGGCGCAGCGAGCGCAGGGCGCGTGCGCGCAAGTACTCCTACGATGCTCTGGTCGTGCTGCAGCGGGTGTGGGCGTCCTGCGGCTACCAGTGCGGTAAATACCTGGTCGTCTCGATGCCCGTGGTGCTCGATTTGCTCGAGGCCGCGGACGAGCTCGATGATGAGGCACGTGACGGCCCGCAGGTGCGCGGCGAGCTGGAGGCCATGAGCGCGGCGACCATCGACCGCTACCTCAAGCCCGCCCGAGAGCGCGCCAGGGTCGGGGCTGTTCAATCTTCTGTGTAAGCCCTCTCCGTCTGGAAGGACTGCACGATGACGACAACGACTCCGACGACGGGTGCCGACGCCTCGAACGGTGAGGCGCTCTCGGGCGCTGAGGTGGCCCGGCGCCTGCGCGAGTCCGGTGCCCTGGACGAGCTCCTGGCCAAGGTCACCGCCGGCTCGGTACCGGTCACTGGTGCCGACGGACTGCTGCCGTAACTGCTCAAGGAGGCCCTGGAGACGGGGCCTGCAAGCCGAGATGAGCGATCACCTGGGCTACGACAAGGGCGAGCCCACCACCGTGGCCCGCGGTAACGCCCGCAACGGCACGACCACCAAGATGATGGATTCTGAGGTTGGTCCCTCCTGGATCGAGGTCCCCAGGGACCGCGCCGGCACCTTCACCCCGCGACTGGTGCGCAAGGGCCAGCGGCGTATGGACGGCCTGGACGCGTGTGAATCATCAGCCTGTACGCCGGCGGCATGACCGTGCGCGACATCGCCCGCCACCTGGCCAAGACCCTGGGTGAGGGGGCTGTCCTGGGCGACGATCTGAAAAGATCACCGACGCCGTGTGCGAGGCGGTCCTGGCGTGGCAGGAGCGGCCTGTGGAGGCCTTCTACCCGGTGGTGTTCCTCGACGCGATCCGCATCAAGGTCCGTGAGAGTCACCGCGTGTCCAACCGGGCGGCCCACATCGCCGTGGGAGTGGACATGGACGGGATCAAGCACGTCCTGGGCATCTGGGTCCAGGCCGAGGAGGGAGCCTCCTTGACGGGCGGCGCGTGTGCGCCCAGCTCGGGGCCGCGGCATCAGCGACATGATGATCGTCGAGGGGGGCACCTCCCGCTTGAGAGCGCAGCGCGCGGGGGAATGCGACGGGCTCACGGGCCTTTCGGAGGCGACCTGGGCGACCTGGCCCGACTCCATAGTCCAGACCTGCGCGGGTAGCACCTGATCCGCTCCTCGATGCGCTTGGTGTCCTACGGGGAGCGCAAGCAGGTCGCCGCCGCCCTCAAGCCGGTCTACACAGCGCCCAGCGAGAAGGCCGCCGCTCAGGCCCTGGCTGATCTTGAGGCCAGCCAGATCGGTGCGCGTCACCCGCAGGTGGTGGCCTCCTGGAAGCGGGCCTGGGAGCGGTTTATCCCGTTCTTGGCCTTCCCGCCGGCGCTGCGCCGGGTCATCTCTCCCCCACTGCGTGGGAGGTGCCCCCTCTACCAACGCGATCGAGTCGCGCAGCTACCAGCTGCGCAAGGTCACCAAGAACCGCGGTCACTTCCCCTCCGACCAGGCGGCGGTGAAGCTGCTGTGCCTGGCGATCTGCGACACCCGTGGACAAGAGAGCCGCCGACCGAGCCAAGGACGCCGGCAAGAACTCCCACCAGCGCGTCGCCAAGGCACGACTCGTCCAGGGACGCGTCACCAGCGGCTGGAAGCAGGCCCTGGCCCAGCTCGCCGCCGCCTACCCCGAACGCATCGACCCCTACCTCTAAACCAATCCGCTTACACAGAAAACTTGACAGGCTCGCCCGGCCTTCGTCGCCGTCAGGCCCCGCGCCTCGACCCTGGCGCGCTCTCGGGCGGGCTTGAGGTAGCGGTCGATGGTCGCCGCGCTCATGGCCTCCAGCTCGCCGCGCACCTGCGGGCCGTCACGTGCCTCATCATCGAGCTCGTCCGCGGCCTCGAGCAAATCGAGCACCACGGGCATCGAGACGACCAGGTATTTACCGCACTGGTAGCCGCAGGACGCCCACACCCGCTGCAGCACGACCAGAGCATCGTAGGAGTACTTGCGCGCACGCGCCCTGCGCTCGCTGCGCCTGGGAGCAACACGGGCTCGGGCGGGCGCTGAGCCAGCGGCGGTGAGCCGGCGGCGCGCGTTGTCGCGGCTCCAGCCGGTCACCGCGCACACCTCGCTCGGCATGCGCCCCTTGTCCTACTTTGAGGCCCTCCTGTACGCCTTGGCGTACTTGCGGGTGATCTCAGCCCTGACCTGCATCGACAGCCTGCTCCCCATACCCAAGCCTGCGCCGCCGACCCCAAGCAGCACGGGTTTGGCGGGCACTCGCTACGTGATGCACCGCGAGTCTTTCGCGGGCACATCACGTGAGTCTCGTCGCATGCTTGACACGCCTTTCGGTAGCCTCTAACCTCCCGATATCGCCCCCCCCGGATCGCCCTGATCCACGAGAGACGGTCCCACGTCACGCGAGCGCGAGCCCCACCTCAAGTGACCCTGACGGGACTGTTTGTCATGTTGTCGTTCGTCACCGGTCTGCGAAATTCCATTGTTCCGCAGATGGGGTGCTGCAGCCGATAGCTGCCGTGCGCTTTTGCCTGCGCATTTTCATTCCTATCTTTAGGGGGATATAATGAATGAGAACCTAGTCGTTTTCGCCACTAACCGTGTCTCTGGCTTGAAAAAGCAGGCGGCAGAGGATCTCCGTTATCATATGGTGATCTTTACCGAGGACAAGTACCGTGACGACTATGAGGACGCAGGCTTCTCGCCGGTCTTTTCGGTGCCGGCCCTCGAGGACTTCACCGCGGTGCGCGCAGAGTTCGCTCGACTGCTGGAGACCATCGACTTCGTCGGTGTCATCGGCGGCTCCGAGCGAGCCGTGCAGCCGGCTGGTTTCGTCCGTTCGTACTTCGGGCTAGAAGGCCCGGGCTTCGAGGAGTGTGCTCGCCTGACGGACAAGTACCTGATGAAGCGCTCTTGGCTCGCCGCCGACCTGCCAGTCGCCGACTTCATGGCCGTCCGCGGCGTCGACAACTTCGGGGAGATCGTCTCAAGCCGCTCGCTGCCTATGATCATCAAGCCCTCCCGCGGCACTGGCGCCGTCCAGATCACCGCGGTGACTACGGAGGAGGAGCGGGAGGCTGTGCTGGCCAACCCTCCGGCCTATGTTACCAACGACGACTACTACGCCCTCGTCGAGAAGAAGTTGGAAGTCATCGCAGAGTACCACGTCGACGCTGTCGTCTCCCGTGGCGGGATCTGCTATGACATGGTTGGTCGCTACTTCGCGCCTCCGATGAACTGGCGAGAGCCCGGTCTGCGGGGTTCGCATACCGTCAACCCCGAGGACCCGGCTTTCGAGCCCGTCCGGACTCTGGGCGCCCGTGCCGTCGCTGCCCTTGGAGTGACCGACGGCGTCACCCATTGTGAGGTCTTCGAGACCCCCGACGGCTTCGTCCTGGGCGAGATCGCCGGCCGTCCCGGCGGCGGCAGCGTCTCCTCTCTGATGAAGCACCAGTTGGGCGTGAACGCCTGGGACGCGTTCGTGGCTACGACTCTGCGTCGTGAGATCCCTTCTGCCAAGCCGGGTGTCACGTCCCTGGTCACCGCATGCGTGATGCTGCCCGAGGCCGAGCAGCCCGTGGTCGAGTGGACCTCGGCTGAGGAAATCGCCGCCCTCGACGGCGTGGAGGAGGCTATTGTCACCTGCCAGGCAGGCCGCACCTCCGGCTACCGTCACTCCTCGGTGGGCTCGGGTTACGTCGTCTACCGGTCCGAGTCCGACGACGTCATCGCCGACGGCACGCGCATCACGGAGTCCTTCAAGCTGGTCTACGCATGACCAACGTCCTGATCCTGCAGCAGCCGGGTTCGTCGTCGCCGATCGACCAGTGGCTGCGGGAGGTCGATCCGCAGGTGCGGTTGGCTATCATCACCGGGCCTGGTTCGATCCGCAAGGGCTCTTACGCAGAAGGGGTGAAGGTAGTCGAGACCGACGACTACTTCTCTCCCGAGACCATGGTCGTGGCGCGAGCCGCAGCTATCGAGATCGCGGCCGACCACGTGGTCAGCAACGCCGAGCAGGACGTCTTGCGGGTCGCGGAACTCCGCGATGCGCTGGGCCTGCCCGGGATGTCCGCCCAGCTGGCTTTAGCCTTCCGTGACAAGCTCGTGATGAAGCAGTTGTTCGCCGACGCGGGCCTCGTCGCCGCTCCCGCAGCTCCGGTCCGCTGCGTGCACGACATCGTCGCACTCTCGCACGAGCACGGTCGCGGCGTAGTCAAGCCGCTGGATGGCATGGGAGCCAAGGACCTCGTCGTGATCCCTGCCGAAGCCGCACAGGCCGACGTCTTTGAGGCAGTCGCGCCCCTCCTAGAGGAACTGCACGCAGGTCGACTCATGTGGGAGAAGTTTGTCCCTGGCGATGGTCTCCACTGCGACGTGACGCTGCTGGAGAAGGACATCAAGATCTTCTCGGTTTCCCGCACGCTCGCCCCGCCGCACGCTTACGCGACGCACAACTATACTTCCTACACCTTGGACTGGACCGATCCTACCTATGCTCAGGCGCGCAAGTGCGTTGAGCAGTTGGTCGGCGCGATGCCCCCGAAACACGGCGTGACGATGTTGCACTTCGAGCTGTTCGAGAACCCCGACGGCAGCGGCCTCACCGCTGGCGAAGTGGGCGCGCGAATGGGCGGAGGTGGCATCCGCGCCGCAGTGCGGGAGGTGACCGGTCGCGACATCGCTCGCGAGGGCTACCTCTTCGCCGCTGGCTACGGTGGGTCGCTAGAGGCCACGCCGCCCCCGGAGACCTCCGCCGGTTGGATGCTGTTCACCAGCACGGCGCCCGAATTGGGCGACCCCCGCCCGGAGTGGGTCGTCTCGACGTGGACGCGTCCGCGCACCACTTCCACGCCGCAGCACTCCGTTGACGCCGTCGGAGGAATGATCGTGCGCGCTGACTCCTCCGCAGCACTCCGGGCGACCCTCGAGTCGCTCCATTGGCACTTGTGACGCCATCGCGTCACATCCACTCCCAGCATTCGCTGGCCCATCCCACTGCGACACGAGAGTCACCATTCGATGATTAACTTCCGCGACACACTAGCCAAGTACAAGCACCTGACCCTGATGGGGATCAATAACGCTCTGAGCGCTCGCCTTGCCGAGCAAGCGGGCTTCCAGGCACTCTGGTCCTCCAGCCTGGAGGTCTCCGCCTCCCACGGTGTGCCCGACGCGAGTTTCCTGGGTATGAACCAGTTCGTCGAAGCAGCACATCAGGCTCAGACCGCCGTCGACATCCCGATACTGGCCGATTGTGACTCCGGCTATGGCGACTCGATGAACGTCGCTTATATGGTCCGCAGTTATGAGGATGCCGGCATCACCGCCGTCTGTATGGAGGACAACCTGTTCCCCAAGGTGAACAGCCTCCTGGACCAGCGCCGCACCATCCTGGGTGCCGACGAGTTCGTCCAGAAGATCGTCGCCGCCAAGTCCGCCCAGCGCGAGGACTCTTTCTTCGTGATGGCACGCACCGAGAGCTTTATCGCGGGCGAGTCTGTCGATGAACTATTGGCCCGTGCCGAGGCCTACCGTGAGGCGGGCGCCGACGCCCTCCTGTTCCACGCCAAGGCCCCCCACACCGAGAAGCTACGCGAGGCTCTCACCTGTTGGGGCCGCAAGCTCCCTGTGGCGGTCGTGCCAACGGCCTACCCGCGCTACTCGGCTCCCCACCTCCAGGAGGCAGGCGCTGACATTGTCATCTTCGCCAACCAGGGCATGCGTGCGGCCGTCCGCGCCATGCAGGACGTCTTCGCCACTCTCTCCAAGCACGGTTCGCTGCTGGACGTCGAGGAGCAGATCGCGCCGGTGAGCGACATCTTCGAGTGCCAGGACCTGACTGAGTGGCGCCGCTTGGCCGACGGAACCCCCGCATGAGTAGCGTCCACCGCTTGAGCGGATTTGAGGGACCAGTCAAGGTCCTGGGCTCCAACGCCCGCTTGGACTCCCTAAATGGCCTGAGCCTGGAGCGGCCAGGAACCGTCCGGCTTGGCGACGTCTGCCTCTTCGAGGTGGTGGCTCTGGGGAGTTCATACAACAACATGGAGAACCCCGCGGGGCGCTCCGAGAAGCTCTATGCCGGGGATTGTTTCGTCGCACCTCTGGGCAACCGTGAATCCGGTCACTACATCTGCGGTCATATCCCGTCTGAGGGCCTAGCAGTGACTCGGGAGACCGAGATGAACGTCCTCTCGAACGGAGGCATCGTGGGCCTGCTCGACCGAGCCCCCGACTACCTTGGGCCGACGGCACGCGTGCGTCTGTTGGGTCGGCTGGCCGACGCGGACGGTCCGCTCAACACCATCGAACGTGCGCGAACCCTCTCCACGCCCACCTTCCACAGCCCACTTGTGCTGGTCTGCGCTAGTGGCACCAACACCGGCAAGACGACGTTCATGGGGGCCCTGGTTCATGAGCTTAGCCGTCAGCTCCCGCATGTCGCGGGCGCTAAGATCGCCGGTACCGGCTGTCTGGAGGACCTAGCCGAGTATCGCGACGCCGGTGCCAAGACCGTCTTGGATTTCCCCGACAATGGGCTTCCGTCTACCTACATGGAGTGGGAGATCGTCGGTCCGCGACTGTGGTCTCTGCTCGATCGGGTGAGTGCTGACGCGGATCTCACGGTTCTAGAGGCGGGTGGCGACATCATCTGGGCCAACATCCCGGAGATCCTGAAGACTAAGGATTTCACCCGGGCGCTGCGCCGCATCGTCTTCATCCCCGGCGATCCGACCGCCGCCCTGGGCGCCCGTCATCTCCTCGACTCCTGGGATGTCGCGACGGAGGTCACGTGGGTGGTTCCGCCGTTCCTCAATCCCGACACCTTCGCTCGTCGTATGAGTCAACTCGGGCTGGGTGACGTGGTGTGCGACAGCCGCTCCCGGGAGGACATCTCCGCATTGGCACAGTCGCTGGCAGGAGGGGTGGCGTGATGGAGAAGCTTGCTGGCGAACAGTTCGTCGCTACGCTCGTCGAACTGGGCATGACTCGTTTCACCGGGGTTCCATGCTCCACTTTCAAGGGGTTGTTCCACGCCCCGGAGCTGAAGTACCTCCCGGCGCCCCACGAGGGCCTGGCCTACGCCTGGGCTGTCGGCGGACACTTGGCGGGTCGCCCGACCGGGGTCATCAGCCAGAACAGCGGCGTGGGGAATTTGATAAACGCTCTCACCTCGCTGGCCCTGCCGTGCGACGTGCCCGTCTTCTCGCTGGTGAGCCTGCGCGGCTACCCGACGCCGGAGTCCGACGAGGCGCAGCACGTGGTTATGGGTGGCGCGACTGAGGGAATCCTTCGCGAGACCGGTGCCATGGTGCAGGTGATGGACGCTGCTTGCTACGCCGATCAGATGGACGAACTGCTCCACGGCACCCAGCCGAAACCGCGCTTCCTTCTGGTGCCCAAGGGCATGCTGGTCTGGGAGGCAGCGTCGCCGGTCCGCGACGATGAGCGTGCGAGACGACCAATGTCCGCCATGGACGTGGCTCGCGTGGTCGCTGAGGTCAGGCCACCGGAGGTGGCGACCTTTGCGACGACGGGATTCTCGTCCCGCTATCTCGCCAGCTTCGGCGATCTGCCCACAAACTTCTATATGCAAGGTTCCATGGGCCATGTCCCGGCCCTGGCCGCCGGTTTCGCAGCGGCCAGCGGGCAACCCGTCGTCATCCTGGATGGCGACGGCGCCCTCGCCATGCACCCCGGCGCGATGTCGTTGGTCGGCCGTGCTGGGCTGCACGTCGTGCACGTGGTGGTCGACAACGGCACCTATGCCTCGACCGGCTCCCAGGCGCTACCGATGGTGCCGCAGTGGCACCAGCTGGCCCAAGCCTATCAATATGACCACTGCGCGGACGTCAGCAACGCGGTGGACCTCGCAGAGGCACTCCGCGCCGCTGTGGAGGGCGCCGGTGCGACGCTGATCGTGGCGCGCACCAATGACGATGTCTGTAACGACGTCCCGCGTGCCTCGACCCTGATCCGGATGAACGACATGTTCACCCGCCTGCAGACCGAGGTGGCTCGACGATGACCCAAGCACGGACCGACGTCCTCAATCCTTGGACCGGCGAGATAGTCGGCACCGTGCCCAGTATGGGGGCCGATGAGGTTCGCGACGTGGTCTCGTTCTGTATGAGTTCCCAGGTCGACTTGCTGGCCCACGAGCGCGCGGCGTGCCTCCGCCGCGTCGCGCGGCTGATCGAGCAGGAGGCCGAGGACTGGGCCCGCCTCATCTCCCAGGAGTCTGGGTTGTCTCTCCATGACACCCGGCACGAGGTGTCACGAGCCCTGGAGGTAATCGAGTGGGGTGCAGTCGTCGCCGTGACCGAGCGGGGAGAGACCTGGACTTCAGATGTCGCGCGTGGTCACGCCGATCGGGTGTGCTGCTCCTTCCGCGGCCCGATGCCCGGTGTGGCCTTGGTCGTGACGCCGTTCAACCACCCGCTCAACCAGGTGGTGCACAAACTCGTCCCCGCCATCGCGGCGGGGGCCCGGGTGGTTCTCAAGCCCAGCGAGAAGACGCCCTTGACTGCGATCAGATTCGTGAACCTGCTGCGCGCAGCCGGGTTGCCTCAGCAACAGGTCCAGGTGGTCACCGGGGATCCGGAGGTGGTCGTCGGGGCAGCCCTCGGCTGCGATGAGATCACCAGTCTGGCCTTCACCGGCAGCACCCGCGTCGGCCGGATGCTCGGGTACCAGGCTGGCCCCAGGCGTATGTCCCTCGAGCTGGGTAGCATCGACTCGGCCATCGTCCTCGACACCACCGACATCGCGCGGACCGCACAGACCGTCCTGCGCGGTGCCTTGGCCAACTCAGGGCAGCGGTGCACTGCGGTGAAACGAGTGGTGGTCGTGGACGACATGGCCGACGCACTCGTCGATGCGATGGTCACTGGGCTCGCGGACTGGACTTGTGGCGATCCGCTGGACCCGGCCACGCGGATCGGAACGGTCATCGACGAGACCGCGGCGAGCGCGGCGGCAGCCGCAGTCTCGGCTGCAGTCGACATGGGCGCGAGGCTGGTGTCTGGCGGCGAACGCCACGGCGCACAACTCGTGCCTATGCTGGTCGATCATTGCCGTCTGGGCATGACCCTTGTGGACTCGGAGGTGTTCGCCCCAATCGCTCCGGTGATCCGGGTGCGGGATGTCGACGAGGCGATCGAGGTAGCCAACGCAGGCCCCTACGGCCTGTCCTGCGGTGTGTTCACCGAAAGCCTTTCAAAGGCCACCCAGGTGTCGCGGTGCATGCGGACCGGATCGGTCAACATTAACGAAGTGCCCGGCTGGAGACTCGAGGTGACGCCCTTCGGTGGCATCGGGGATTCCGGCATGGGCGTGAAAGAGGGGATTGCCCGCATGACCGAGTTCTTCCAGTTTGAAAGGTTGGTCAGCCTCGATGTCCGCTGAGGTGGATGCCACCACGGCCACCGTCCGAACCCCTCGGGGCGCCGCATGTTCTCCAGCGAGATGAGGTACTTGGCGTCGACCTTCCTGAACAATCTGGGCACCGGCTTGATGCTCACCGTGCAGGCTGTCTTTGTCACGAAGAACCTGGGGATCTCGCCGGCGCACTTCGGTTTCGTACTAACCTGCGGTGCCGTGCTGGGACTGTTTGCAGGGGTGGCCTTGGGCAAGTGGTCCGACGGCCGCAACCTGCGGCGTCTGATGCCAGCCTTCGGCGTTCTCCAGGCGATGACCGCGGCGGGCTACCTGGTGTCGTCGTCGGTATGGCTGCTCGGCGTTGTGGTGGGGCTGGGGGCCATCGCAGGACGCGGCGGCGCTGCTGTCCGGGGCCCGTTTATGGCTGCCCTGGTTGGCCGCGAACGGTTGGTCACCTATCGAGCGAAGGTGCGGTCGGTGGCCAACGCCGCGATGGCTGTGGGAGCTGCCCTGGGCGGTATCGCCCTTGGCTTCGGCTCCGGCTTGGCGGTGGGGACCGCTATGGGCATGGTGCCGGTGGGATATCTCCTGGGCGCCTTACTCACAGCGTCGGTGACCCTTCCCCATGCTGGAGGAACCAAAGCTGGCCCCAAGAAGGAGAGCGCCGTCGCCACGCAGCCCAGTGCGCAGTCTCTGCCGGTGCAGCGCAACCTCAGGTTCCTTATCGTGGTGGGTTTGAACGCCGTTCTCATGGTCCATGTGCCGCTGCTCGGGGTCGCGTTCCCGCTGTGGATCAGCGGGCGTACCTCGGCACCCAGCTACCTGATCTCCGTCGTGGTGCTCATCAACACGGTCGGCGTGGTGCTGCTACAGGTTCCAATCAGTAAGTTCGTCAAGACCCCGCGTGATGCCGCACGCGCCTGCTTGGCGACTGGCGTGGCCCTGGCAAGCGCCTCGCTCCTGCTGGTGTACTCAAGCAAGGGCAGTGCCCTGCTCCAGGCCGCGGTGATCGTGGTGGCCGCGCTGCTCCACCTCGTCGGCGAGGTCTGGCAATCTGCGGCAAGTTGGGAACTCGCCTTCGAGCTGGCCCCGGAGGACCGGTTGGGCGAGTACCAGGGAGCGTTCAACTCCGGAATGGACCTCAGCCTCATGTTGGGCCCGGCGGTCTTCGGCATGCTTGTCTCCGCCCCAAGCCTTGCTGGTTGGTGGATTCTCGCCGCCACCCTCGTTCTAGCGGGCCGACTGATGGGGCTGGCTGTGCGGCGCGCCGTTCCGGCGGGGGAAACCTACGTCAACGACGAGGAAGAGGACCACCGTGGCTGAGTACGATGGACATTGGCGTGGACCATGGCTGGGTGATATCCGCACCATCGCAGATGGGGGTGACATCGAGCGTGTGCACGCGCACTCCGGGACTTACCAGATGGGGCGTCCTGCCATCGTCGACCAACAGACGTTGACGGCACTCACGCATGACATCGCCACAGTCATGGCGGCGCTGGTGAAGCTGCCCCAGATCTTGGCGGACGGTGACATCCGCCGCTTCTGGACCCTCCTAGGCTATGACCAGGCCAAGCAGGACCTGATCGGCATCGGCCATCGCGAGGACATGCTCGGTAAGATCGGTCGCTGCGACCTCTTCCAGGACGCATCCGGCTTCAAACTGCTCGAGGTCAATTCGAGTTCGGCAGTGGGTGCACTGGACAGTCGGCTGCTGATGGATGCCTATCTGCGCGATCAGAGGTTCGCCGAGCACGTCAAGGAGGCTGGCCTGAGTTTCATCGATCCGGCACAGAGTCTCGGCTCTGCGCTGCTGGCCACCTTCCCCGAGGTGCAGGCCGGACCGATGGTGCTCCTGGACCACCCGGACAGCTACGCGGTCTCTCATCAGGTCCACGATTTCCTCGCTGCCTTGCTAAGTTCGCATGGGGTGGAGACGTTCAGCGGTTCCCTCGGCGACGTCGAGGTTCGTGGCGGCCAGGCCACATGCCAGGGACGCCCCTTCGCGTTGGCCTACCGCGTGTTCCAGGGACGCGAACTCACCGCATCTGTTGCCGAGCTCGAGCATTGGAGCCACCTGCTGCGGGAATTGGATGCCGTGGACGTCCCGATGGTGCTGCCGCTGAGCTCCACCAGCATCAGCGACAAGCGGAGCCTGGCGCTGCTTCAGAGCGATCTAGTTCAGCCTTCGTTGGGTGCCGACGAGCGGGAAGTGGTTGCGCGGATGCTGCCGCGCTCGGTCATCGTCAGCAGGGGTGAGACGTTCGGCTGCGACGAGAAGGGACTGGACTGGTTGCGGGTGGCCCAGCAGGAGACCATCCTCAAGCCGTGCGTGAGTAGTTCCGGCAAGGGCATCGTCTACGGCCGCGACCTGGACCGAGCGGAGTGGGAGACGCTCATCGCCACCCCTCCGGCCGGAGGCTATGTCGCTCAGGAGTTAGTGCACCCGTTGGCGGAGGCATTCCCAAACAAGGACGGTTCGGAATCGATGTGGCAGGTTCAATCGGAAGCTTTCCACGTGTGGGGTGACGTCATCCCGGCTTCCGCGCGAGCCATGCGGTTCGGGTATCCGGGACCCATGCGGTCCCTCTTTAGAGGGGAGCAGGAGCCTCCCCAGGATGCCGCGGTGGGCGGCCTGATGCTCGTGGCCGAGTAGGCAGAATGGATCGTCCCACGTTTGGTGGAGGCTGTGTTGTCAGGCGGCGGCCGGTTGGCCGACGCAGTGCTGATCGTAGAGTGCCTCGACGGCGGTGGGGGCCATGTCGTCGGGGTTGTACCTGTGCGCTCGCGTAGTGTTGTACCAGGACACCCACCCTGCGGTGGCCTTCTCGACCTCGTCGCGGCCGGGCCAGGAGCGGGGCCAGATGACCTCGCGCTTGTAGGACTTGCTGGGCGCCTCGGCGGCGGCGTTGTCGTAAGAAGAGCCCACGGCGCCCGTGGAGGCTTCGATGCCCTCCTCGATGAGCCGCTCGGAGTAGCGAATGGACAAGTACTGCGACCCGTGGTCGCTGTGTTGCACGAACCCGTGCAGGCTCCGGCCCGTGCGGGCCCCGCGCGACCAGACGGCCTGCTCGAGAGCGCCCAGGACGAAGTCGGTGTCCATGACGGTCGAGGCGGCGCAGCCCACGATGGCCCGCGAGTCGAGGTCCATGACGAAGGCGGTGTAGCAGAACCCGCTCCACGTACGGGCCTAGGAGGGGGCACCTTCCACGAAGTGGGGGAAAGTCCACGACCCACCGCTCGTTCGGCGCGGAGGCGGTGAAGTCGCGGCGAAGCAGGTCGGTGGGCTGCTGGCTGCACCTGGCCGGGCGGGTGGTGCGGATCGAGCGTCCCGGACCGATACCCGTCAGATCGAGGGCCTTCATCCTGCGCTCTACGGTGCACCGGGCAACCGGGCAGGAGCGGTCTTCTGCATTGAGCAGCCGCCACGTCTTCCTCGACCCGAGAGCCTCGTTGAGGGGCTCTTCACGAACGAGGGTGTAGCGCGGGTCTGAACCCTCCGGCTTCGAGCAGCGACCGAGCGATGTAGTGGGTGAGGTTGCGGAAGCCGAGGGCGGAGCCGCGGAGGTGTTCGAGTCGCCCGTTGAATCTCCTATGTCTGTCAAGTCGTCTTGAGCTGGGCCCGGGCTGCGGTGTTGAGGTGTCGGTAGATCTCACGGGCGAGGTATCGCTTGAGGCAGCGACGAATCTCGCGGAGGCTGCGTCCTTCGGCGGTGCGGCGCTCGACGTAGGCGCGGGTGCGGGGGTCCATGCGCATGCGGGTGACGATGGCCATGTGGAGGGCGCGGTTCAGGCGTCGGTCACCGCCGCGGTTGATGCGGTGCCGGACGGTGTTGCCCGAGGACGCGGGGATCGGGCTGACACCGGCGAGGCTGGCGAACGCGGCCTCGGATCTGATGCGACCCAGATGCGACCAGGCGGTCAACGCGACGGCGGCGGTGACCGGCCCGATTCCGGGCTGGTCAAGGAGCGTGCCTGCAGGGCTCTGGCGGACGAGATCGGTGATCCGCTTGGTGATGTCCTTGAGTTCAGTGTCGAGTGCGGCGACGCGCTTGGCGAGACGGGTGGCTTCGCCTCGGGCTGTAGCGGTGGCGAGGTTTTCGTCGCGTGTTCTCCATGCCGCGATCGTGACGATCTGCGTCGCGGTGAGCGGGCGGCGGGCGTCGATTCCGAGGTCGACCACTCGCAGCAGCGCGGTGAGCGCGTTGATCGTCGCGGTGCGCTCGGTGCTCATGTGATCACGAGATGCCAGCAGCACCTTGACGGCGGCGCGGATACCGTCGTCAGCGCGCGGTTCGCGCAGCTGCGTGTCCTGGAGCGGGAGCGCTGCGGCGGCGATGCGGCGGGCGTCCAACGGGTCGGACTTGCCGATGCCGCGGTTCGCGCGGGCGTTCATGCGCGGGGCCTCGACGACCGCGTATCCAGCATCCGATGCGGCGCGCGCCAGGCGTGCCCCGTAGGTTCCGGTGCCCTCGATCACCCAGAGCACGCCGGCGTCGCCGCCGGTGCGTCGTCCGCCCCAGGACACGGCTCGTGACAGACCCGCTGCGGTGGCGGGGAACTGGGCCTCATCGACGATCTCACCGGTGGGGCAGGCCAGGATCGAGATGGCGTGGTTGCGGGCGTGGGTATCCACGCCGATGACGAACGGGCGGGCATGCGCGACGATAGCCATGGCGATCGACGCTCCTCTCTTCAAACCGACAGGGTCACGGTCGCTGAGCGGCCGGCACCGGTCCGGGAAGAGGTCACGTCGGGGCGAATCTGTGATGGGCCACGACCCCGCAGGGGTCGGGCAGTCTCCTGATGAGGCCACCGAGGTGGGCCGGACGGCGCCGGCCGCGCCGACCCGGGCGGACAATTCAACGGAAAGACACCGCAAGCGGGCCAATTGCTTCGAGAGTCACACCCCGGTCGACACGGCCGACATCCATCATGACCAGCCAGTCCCAGACCGGCCGATTCCAGACTCACAGATCGCCTCCGTGGGACCGTTGCTGGTGCCGGGGCGGTCGAAGAACGCGAGCACGTCGCCCGCCCGCTGCTTCATGGTCCGGCCGAGCTTGCGGACCTCGACGAGCGCCGCGGGAACGCCGCTGCTGATCGCAGCGATCACCTCCTGCATCATCGCCTTCGCTTTGTTCTTGTCGGGCTCCCGGTAGGCCGCGACGATGCGCTGGTAGATGCCCCAGGTCGCCTCGACCTCGACGTGCTCCTCGCTTGCGAACACTGCGTCCAGGCGTGCCCGCTGCCGGTCGGTGAGCAGGCTCGCCCCGGTGTGCAGGGTGCGGCGGGCTTTGTAGAGCGGGTCGCCCTTGAGCCCGCGGTGACCGGTGGTGTCTTGCTGGACCCGACGCCGGCAGACATCCAGCGCGTCGCCGGCGAGGCGGACCACGTGGAACGGGTCCATGACGGGGACGGCGTCGGGGAGTTCCTCGGCGGCAGCGGTCTTGAACCCGGCGAAGCCGTCCATCGCGACCACCTCGATCCGCTTCGCCCAGTCCGCAGGGCGGGCGGCGAGCCACTGCTTGAACACCGCCTTGGAGCGGCCCTCGACCATGTCCAGCAGCCTGGCCGGCCCGGTCTTGTTCCTCGCGGGCGTGAGGTCGATGATCACGGTGACGTACTTGTCGCCCAGCCTCGTGTGTCGCCAGACGTGCTCGTCGACACCGATCGTGGTGACCCCGTCGAACCGGGCGGGGTCGTCGACCAGGCGCCGCTTGCCTTCCGTGAGGACGGCGGCGTTCGCGGCACTCCAGGACACCCCGAGACCTGCGGCGACGCCGGTGACGGTGAGGTGGTCGATGACGATGCCCCCCAGCGCCCACTCCAGGCCGCCGCGGGAGATCTTCGCACGCGGCGCCGCTGCCCGCGTCATGTCCTGGCGCCACGTGCGCCGGCAGTGTCCGCACCGGTACCGGCGCACCCGCACCAGCAGGGTCGTCGGCCGGTGCCCGAACGGCTCGTGCGCCAGTCGACGCGTGACCGTGTCCCGCGGCACGCCCTCGACACCGCACTTCCGACACCACGGGTCGTCCTCGACGACGCGGCATTCGATCGTGGCCCGATCCGGCTCGATCAGCTGGCCGACGGCGACGAGGCCGAGCTCGTCGAGGCGGCAGAACACGGTCAGGTCAGGGGTCGCGAAAGTAGGGTGGAGCACGTCGAGGTCTTTCGGGATGGCGAGCGTGAAGAACTTCCATCATCCGGGAGACCTCGACCCCTACCCGGCCACCGACGCGCTCAACCGACTACACCCTCGTTCGTGAAGAGCCCGTTGAGGGCGTTGGACGCCCGCAGAGCCGCGATTCTCCCGTCGACCACGGCGTCCGACAGCGACCGGGCGCTGGGCGGCCGGGACCTGGCGGCGTAGAAGGTAGAAGGGGCGATGCTGCACCCGGCGCTGGTCAGCGTGGTAAAGATCGGCACGGGCCCCGAACCCGTCCTCCTTGTCCTCGATGTACTGGCAGATCATCGGGATGGGCGGCCTGGCTCCGCCGCGAAAAAAGCCGAGGCACTCTTCAAGATCGCGTTGGCCCGCGTCAGCTCACGGACCTCTTTCTCCAGATCTCGGATACGGGCCGCGTCCTCCGTGGTGGTGCCGGGGCGCTCACGCGCATTCACCTGGGCCCGGCGCACCCAGCCGCGCAAGGTCTCGCCGTTGACGCCGAGCTCGTCGCCGATCCGCGTGAAACACCCCTTCGCACGGTCCGGGTCCTTCAGCGCGTCTAGGCACAGCCGGATCGCACGCTCCTTGACCGCGTCGGGGTACTTCCGCAGGTCACGGGCATGAACCTCGTCCTTCCGTGGATTCAGACCCTCCACCACACCCGGGACGATCCAGTCAATCCTTCGGCACCCTCCTGTGGAGCGCATGGCCGTTCAGTCCCCACATGGCCGCAGCCTCAGCCGTCCGTGGCGCTCAGACCGCGTCGCGGGTGACCGGGCAGGTCATGCAGTGCGAGCCGCCGCGGCCGCGGACGAGCTCGACGCCGGGGGTCTCGATGACCTCGACGCCGGCCTGGCGCAGGGCGTCGTTGGCGCGGGCGTTGTGGGCGTAGCCGATGACGCGGCTCGGGGCGACGGCGACGACGTTGCAGGAGTCGCGGGCGAGCTCGCGCAGGGCCTCCGCCTCGTCGCTCATGTCGGGGCTGATGATGCGGAAGGAGTCGATGCCCGCGGCCCGGGCGAGGACGTGGTCCATCTCCGAGCCGTCGTGGACGGTGACGTGGAGAGAGGCGCGCCGTCCGCCGCCGGCCTCGACGGCGTCCTTGGTGGAGCCGTGGGCGGCTCCGGGCTCGATCTCGACGGTGGTGACGTCGTTGAAGCCGGGGAAGCGCAGGTAGGTGTCGGGGGCGACCTTCGTCATGAGGGTGTCGAGGTGCATGACGGCCTCGAGCTCGGTGTAGAAAGCGCGGTCCGGCATGTGCACGCCGATGACGCGGTCGGCGACGCCGTCGGCGAAGAGCCGCGAGGCCAGCCTCTCGACGCCCGCCGCGGAGGAGCGGTGGGACAGTCCCATGACGAGGGAGCGGTTGCCGACGACCTGGAAGTCGCCGCCCTCGACGGTGGCCGGGGAGGCACCGTGCTGCTCGGACCAGAGGATCCCGCGGTCCTTGAAGGCCGGGTGGTAGCGGTAGATGGCCTCGTAGTTGACGGCCTCGCGTCGGCGGGGACCGAGGGCCATCGTGTTGACGTGCTTGCCACCGTAGAGCCAGGCGGTCGTGTCGCGTGTGAAGAGGTGGTTCGGCAGCGGGGTGATGACGAACTGGCCCTCGAGGGTGGACAGGAAGGTCGTGGAGAAGAGGACCTCGGCGTCGGCGGGGGTGAGGCGCTCGCGCAGCTCGGTGCGCGTGATGCCGGCGATGAGGACCTCGGCGAGCTCGGCGGAGGGCAGGCCGGAGAGGTAGTCGGTGAGGACCTCCGAGGTGGAGACGCCGACGGCGAGAGGGCCGACGGTCTCCTCGAGAACGAGCGCGCGAGCCTCGGGGTAGTCGAGTGACTCGACGAGGAGGTCGCGGAAGTCGTGGACGAGGGCGCCCTCGGCCCGCAGGATCGCGGTGAAGGCGTCGTGCTCGGCCTGCGCGCGGCGCACGGACAGGGCGTCGTCGAAGAGGAGGCTGTCGGCGTTGATCGGGGTGAGCCTGGCGATCTCCGCGCCGGGGCGGTGCACGATGACCTCGCGCAGGCGGCCCGTCTCCGAGCAGACCTGGCCGCCTCCCTGGCTCGCCGGGATGAACGGCCGTGCGCCGGCGGCGGTGGTCGTAGCAGCTTCCTCGGTCCGTGTCATGACCCCAGGGTAACGAGGGCTCCGGCAACATGCCTGAAGTAGGTGGGTCCCCTCAAGACGCCGCAAGCCCGCCCGAGCAGCACCTGACGTTGCGCAAGCGACCCTGACGAAGATCAACCTGCACCGCGAGCACCCAAGATCCTACAGTCCCTGTGAGGGGAGCCACCTGTCATGACAGACAGATAGACTTGGAGTCATCACCATGGACCGCAGGAAGTTCTTGCAGCTCTCCACCGCCGTTGGCGCCGGGGGCATCATGCTCAGTACCGCATCATCGGCCGCTGCCGCTCCCTCCAACCGCACCCTGGATGAGGATCACCAGCTCAACGAGATCCAGGGCGCCCTTGAGTCGCTCCCCGCAGACCTGAGAACGGCCGACCCGGCCACCACACCGAACTATGCGCACCGGCTTTCAGTGGCGCTTGGAGGCCTCACTGTTGTCATGCCAACGTCGTCCGCACTCCGAAACAGCCCTGCGATGAATCCGGCTCAGTGCGCCATCGAGGTCGCGGGGGTCATCATCGAGTACGGCATCCCGGTCGCGAAGGTCCTCTCCTGGATCCGTACCGCTCGTAGGCTATGGGGTGGGGTCAGGGGAATCATCCGTGCAATCCGTAGCGGAGCCGCAGCGGCCCAGATCGGCCCCGAGGGAGTGGAGGTGCTCAAGGCTCTGCTGGGCTTCGGAGACGTGATCGCCGCCTGCTTCGGATGAGCCCCGGAGAACCCAGGAAGATAACCACGGCGATCCAAGATGGGCGCGAGCAAGGGAGAGGCCATGGAAGACGAACCCACAGCGAATACCCCAGAAGCGGATACAGCCCCCTGGCATCCAGAGATCCCAGTCTGGGCACTGATCTGCGGGCGAGTCATGATGGCGCTATTCCTCGGATTCTGCCTCAGTCTGATCACGGGGATCTGGTCGACACTGACGCAACCAGGGCTGAGTCTCGGCCGTGTCGCCGCGTTCGCGGCCACGGCCGCCGCGGTACGAGAGCTACTTGACGCAGCAGCCGCACGGTTGATCATGCATGCTCGACGGACGGACGACCCAGAGGGCATCCCCTTGACCATCGCCGCAGTCATATGCCCAGCCGTGGCAGCCGCTACGGCCGCCACGCTTCTGGCACCAGACTCACTCATCCCTCTCACCCTGATGACATGGGCCTTCTACGTCGTCGTCATCATCACGCTCGACCAGCCCTGGGACACGTCCCACCGGCACACTGACATGATGGAACGCGGTCGGCAGGTGCGACTGATGACGCGAACACATTTTTCCGAGGAGATTCAGGAAGGACGCTTGAACCTTTCAGAGATCGATGATGAAGGCTACTACGTCGATGAGAACGGTCGTCGGATCAAGGACGGAAGATAGACGATGCTCCACGGTCATCCCGCCAGAAGCACTCTCGTTACGGTAATGATACTCGTGTCCCTCGCGACCCCGGTACCACCCGGTCCATCCACGTCTCTCCCCGCAGGGACGATCAACATCCCTTGGTGCCGGTACCTACCACCCCCATTCTTATGCTCGTCGAAATGACTTCGGCACAATCTTCTGGATACGCCTCGCCCCTCAGAGGGTGGGTACTCATGATCAGTGTGACGCTGGTCTTCGGCCTCGATCTGCACACACTCCTCACGACGTCGTCTACTGTCTCGACCGCCTGGGAGGTCGGGCAGGTTCTTGCTTTCGTTACCTACGCCCGCTACGAGCGCCTCGGCGCTGCGATCTTCGCCGCAGTACTGTGCGCCGCACTCCTCACACCAGGCGCCCACCTTCTGTGGGCGTCAGCATTGACGTGGGTCATCATCATCGATCTCGTCAGTCGAGGTCGTCATTGGACAGCCACGGGCATCTTTCTGGTCTTCTACGGGGGTCAGACCCGTTGGCTCACACCACGAGAGCTCCTCGCCTCGGCTCTGCTGTGGGGCGCCATCTGCGTAGTCGCCGGCCTGCTTCTCCGGCGACTCCTCCAGCGAATGAGGCTCTTGGAGCGGGACGCCCAAGAGTCCCGCGAGGCGATGACGTCCATGAGCCAGCGACTCCAGCATGATGTGGCTGACACCCTGCACGATGATCTCGCCGCTGACTTGACTCACGTTCTCATCCTGAGTCGTCACTTGCGAGACTCCACCCCTGGGCATGAGAAGGAAGTGGCCACCATAGAGGCAATACTGCGGCACTCACTCGTTCACCTCCGCGCGCTCATCGACAGCCTCGCTGCACCCCCAGGCTCGCTGACCGAGGAGACCTCGATTGCCGAGCTCCTGCGCACTTGCCAGAAGGCGCTTGCACAACGCTCCATGACGCTGGACACCGACATTGACGAAGCTGAGCTCCGTCTGGCGCAGTACGGAACTCACGGGCCTCAGCTCCTCGGTTCACTTGTTCGCGAGTGCACCATCAACGCGCTCAAGTACAGCGAGGACGGAGACCTCCTCTCCCTGATCGCGGAGCCGACCGAGACAGAGCTGGCGATATCCTTCACCGCTCCTTGGCGTGACCATGAGGTGCCGGCGGAGCTGCATGGCGGTCACGGCATGTACGCCCTCACCAGGCGCTTCAATAGGGCCGGAGGGAGTCTCGTCGCCAGCAGGGTCGGCAACTCATGGAGCGTCATCGCAACCATCCCTGCCGCTCCACCACCTCAACACCACACAACCTCAGCCGCCCTCAGCCCGGCGCGAGACGCGCGAGGTAGTCGATGACGGACCTCAGCGCGCCACTGCGGATCATGATCGTCGACGACGACCCGCTCATTCGAACCGCATTCGCTGCCCAGATCGATGCCCAGCCGCCCGTCTCCGTCACTGCGACGGCCGCGGACGGACTGACAGCCGTAAGCCTTCTGAATGACGGCGAGGTGACCATCGACGTAGCGCTCATTGACATCGAGATGCCTGGGCTGACTGGGCCTGAGACCGCACAGGCCATCATGCAGGAGCACCCCAACATGGCGATCGTCATGTTCACCGTGTTCCACCGTGAGGACTCTCTTGGCGATCTCCTGTCCCTCGGTGTCAACAGCGTGATCACCAAGGATGAGGCACCTGAGGACGTCGCCCTCGCCCTGGTCCGCGCCTACCAGGGCGAACCAGTCATGTCTGCACGTCCCACGGAGCTCCTCGTCGACGCCTACATGACACAGCAGGCGCAGCATGAGGCCGTACGGCGCACCCAAGCAGCCGTGGACAGCATGCCTCCACACCTTCAGGCCGTCCACGCCTACCTGCTGCAAGGACTGACGAACAAACGGATCGCGCTTCTCCTAGACCTCTCACAGAACACCGTCCGCCTCTACGTCTCCGAGATTCTCCAGCAACTTGGATACCGCTCGCGCACTGAGCTGCTCGCCGCACACATCACGAGATGATCCGGCCCGCGTCCACCCGGCTACTCTGACGCGTATGCCAACCCCCGACATCGACACGCCGCCGTCAGACACGCTGCCGCCTCGTGTCTCCGAGATCTTCGACCCCACCGTCTGGCGGGAGGTCGAGGGCTTCCGTCACGCCCGGCACGCGCTGCCGGGGGACGGGACCGACGCCGCGGCACCGTCCAGCGACGGCGACGTCGATGACCGGGCACTCACCGACGTCACCTACCACCGCGGCTGCGAGCGCGACGCGCAGGGCCGCTGGGTCCGCGACCTGCCGGTCGTGAGGGTCGCGATCGACCGTCCCGAGCTGCGCAACGCCTTCCGCCCGCGCACCGTCGACGAGCTCTACCGCGCCCTCGACCACGCCCGGATGAGCGGCGACGTCGGCGCCGTCATCCTCACGGGGAACGGCCCCTCCCCCAAGGACGGCGGCTGGGGCTTCTGCTCCGGGGGCGACCAGCGCATCCGCGGCCGGGACGGCTACCACTACGAGTCCACCGACGGCGTCGGCGGGGCGGTCTCCGGGGAGTCGGCGCCGGGCACCGCCGCCCGCGGCGCCGACGGCGCGGACCTCCCGCAGGCGGAGGGCCACGACGCCGAGGTCGCAGCGCGCCGCGCCCGCGTCGACGCCGCCCGCGCCGGGCGGCTCCACATCCTGGAGGTGCAGCGGCTCATCCGCACCATGCCGAAGGTCGTCATCGCGGCCGTCTCCGGCTGGGCGGCGGGCGGCGGCCACTCCCTCAACGTCGTCTGCGACCTGTCGGTGGCCTCCCTCGAGCACGCCCGGTTCAAGCAGACCGACGCGAACGTCGGCTCCTTCGACGCCGGCTACGGCTCGGCGCTCCTGGCCCGCCAGGTGGGTGACAAGCGCGCCCGCGAGATCTTCTTCCTCGCGCGCACCTACGACGCCGAGACCGCGGAGCGCTGGGGCGTCGTCAACGAGGCCGTCCCGCACGCCGAGCTTGAGACGACGGCGCTGGAGTGGGCGCGCACGGTGACGGGCAAGTCCCCGCAGGCGATCCGGATGCTCAAGCTCGCCTTCAACCTCGCCGACGACGGCCTGGCCGGCCAGCAGGTCTTCGCCGGGGAGGCGACGCGCCTGGCGTACATGACGGATGAGGCGGTCGAGGGGCGCGACGCCTTCCTCGAGCGGCGCGAGCCGGACTGGTCCCCTTTCCCGTACTACTTCTGACGGGCCTCGCCGCAGCGGGCGGTGCCTTTCCCCTGGGCCCCGGCCGGTCGGCGCGAGGGCGCCCGGCGGCCGGGCGCCGCGGGCCGGCGCTCAGGCGCGGCCGGCCGACGCGCTCGGTGAGGCGGTGCCGCCTGCGCCGCCCGGGCCCGAGGGCGTGGTGCGCTGCGTCGTCGTGCCGTCGGCGTTGACGTCGAAGGTGACGAGCGGGGCCCCGGTGGGCTGGGTCGAGCCGCCCTCGGGCTCCTGGGTGATGATGATCTGCTCGCCGTCCTCGGGCATGAGGTCGAGGAAGGTGAAGCCGGTGCCGGCGCTCGGGTCGTAGAGGCCGAGCGAGCTCGTGGTCCCGCCCTTGACCAGCCAGACCTGGAGGCTGTGCCCCTGGGAGGCGGCCATCATGGCCTCAGGGAGGCTGAGGGCCGTCATCGACATGTCCTCGGACCAGGTGAGGGTGGCGACGTGCCCGTCGGGCATGGTGTCGGTGACGCGCTGCACGTCCTGGGCCTGGTTGAGGTGGGCGTAGTGCTCGGTCGAGGCCATGGAGCTCATGGCGGTCGAGCGGCCGATGCCGGTTCCGATCCCGATGCCGACGCCGAGGATGACGACGGCGGCCGCGGACCTCAGCAGGACGGTCCTGCGGCGTCGGCGGCGCAGCGGGACGACGACGGCGCCGTGGTCCCCGACCGCGTCCTCCCCGGTCCGCTCCACGGGCTTCTCGGCGGGGTCCTCGGCGGCGGCCCCGGTCGAGGTCTCCCCCGGGGTCGCCTCCGGTGCCGTGCCGGCTGCCGCGACGGCCTCGGACGCTCCGCTCGTCTCCGTGTGGAGGGCCCTCAGGAGGTCGGCGCGCAGCGAGGACGGGGGCTCGACGGGTGCGAGGGACTCCATGAGGAGCCCGAGGAGCTCGGGGTCCTCGATGTCCGCGCCATCGTCGGAGACGGCCGCGCCGTCGAGGAGGTCGGCGTCGTCGGCGACGGCCGGCGGGTCCTGCTCGCGGTCCTCGGGCTCGAGGGCCGGCTGCTCATCGTGCTTCATCGGTCCACCCCCATCTCGGTGCGAAGGCGTGCGACGCCGTCGCGGACGCGTGTCTTGACGGTGCCGAGCGGGGTGCCGGTCCGCTCGGCGATCTGGCTGTGAGTGAGGCCCTCCACGTAGGCGAGGAGAAGGGTCGTGCGCTGGGGCTCCCCGACGGCGTCGAGCGCCGCCCGGACCTCCTCGGCCTCGAAGGCGTCCTCGATGCTCTGGGCGGTCGAGTCGGCGTCGGGCATCGTGGGCACCCAGCGCTGCTCGCGCCGCCGGGCCGACTCCGAGGCGCGGACGCGGTCGACGGCACGGCGCCGGGCCATGACGGCCATCCAGGCGCGGGCGCTGCCGCGGGCCGGGTCGAAGGAGCCGGCGGTGCGCCACACCTCGAGGAGCACCTCCTGGAGCACCTCCTCGCTCTGCGCCGGGTCGACGAGGACCCGTCGGACGAGGGCGAGGAGCCGGCCCGCCCAGCGGTCGTAGAGGAGCACGAAGGCGCCCTCGTCGCCGGCTGCGACCCGGCCGAGGAGCGTCTCGTCGCTCGGGGCGTCGTCGGCTTCCACGGGGAGATCGTAGGCCGGTGCGCGCACCGCTCACCCGAAGGTGAAGGAGTAGAGGCTCAGCCCCTCGTCGGCCCGCAGCTCGAGGGTGCCCGAGCCGGCCTCGGGGCGGTCGATGAGGCGGACGCCGTTGGGGGTCCCGGAGACCTCCTCGCGGTGCTCCACGCCGTCGACGGTCCAGGTGAGTGCGCCGGTGCCGGAGACGACGAGGTTGACCTGCTTGCCGCGCCAGGCGAGGCGGACGGTGCCGGGGCCGCCCTTGGGGGAGATCGACTCCCCGGTGACCTCCCAGGTGCCGCCGAGGCCCACCTCGTCGGGCTCGAGGGAGTCCGGGAGGGTGAGGTCCTGCACGCCGGTGGTCAGGGGCCCGTTCGCGATCCTCTCGGCGCGGTCGGCCCCGAGGTAGGTCTCGGGCGTGCGGTCGGCGGCGACGGAGGCGCCGTCGTCGGTGAGGACGGGCGCGGGCAGGGTCACGTCCGGGTCCGCCTGGACGAGGAGGCAGCGCACGAGCTTCTCGAGGGCCTCCTCGCCGCCCTCGCCGTAGGCCACCTGGCGCAGGGTGCCGGAGGCGTCGGCGAGGTAGTGGGCGGGCCAGTAGTGGTTGTCGAAGGCGGTCCAGGTCTCGAGGCGGGAGTCGACGGCGACGGGGTAGGTGATGCCGAGCCTCTCGCTGCCGGCGCGCACGTTGTCGGTGTCGCGCTCGAAGGCGTACTCGGGCGAGTGGACGCCGATGACCTGGAGGCCGGCGTCCTTGTAGGTCTCCCAGAGGCGCTCGACGGCGGGGACGGATCGCTGGCAGTTGATGCAGGAGTACGCGTAGAAGTCGATGAGGGTGACCTTGCCGGCGCGGTCGGCGTCGGTGAGGGCGCGCTCGCCCGGCGTGTTGAGCCAGGCGGTGGCACCGGTGATGGCGGGCAGGGGTCCGCAGCTGGCGAGGTGGTCGGCGCCGGGCTCGCAGGAGCCGGCGGCGGTGGAGGCGGAGTCGCGGTGGAGGAGGGCGTCGGTGCGGGCCTGCACCGAGGCGGTGTAGTCGGGCAGGGCCCGTTGGAGGGCGGCGGGGGCGTCGAGGACGATGCCGACCGCGAGGGCGACAAGGAGGGCCCCTGCGGTGACGCGCACGCCGCGCTGGTGGCGGCGGAAGGCGGCGACGCGCTCGGTGACGCCGCGGCCGGCGAGGGCGAAGGCGAGGAGCGGGATCGCGGTGCCGACGCCGAAGGAGACGGCGAGGACGACCGTGTCGGTGCCGATGCGCCCCGTGGCCCCGGCGACGGCGACCGCCGCGAGGACCGGGCCGGCGCAGGGCACGTAGGCGGCGCCGAGGACCAGCCCGAGGAGGAAGCCGTTGGAGGGGCCGGCGCCGTCGGGGCCGCGCAGCCGGGCGAAGGGGCGCTCGAGGAGCCCCATGACGCGCGGGACGATCATGCCGATCCCGATGAGGACGAGGAGGACGACCCCGGCCCAGCGGATGACGCCGTCGGGCAGGTGGAGGAGGTTGAGGAGGGTCGAGCCGAGCAGGGTGAAGACGGTGAAGGACAGGACGAGGCCGCCGACGACGAGGAAGGGGCGGGCCCGCTCCCCGCGGCTCCGGCGGGCGGCGCCCTGGGCGTCGTCGCCGTCGCCGGCTCCGACGGCGCCGCCCGCGACGAGGATGACGGGCAGGACGGGCAGGATGCACGGTGAGATCCCGGTGACGGCTCCTCCGAGGAGCCCGATGAGGATGAGGCTGAGCACGGTGGCCTCCTTGGCTGGGTGGTGGTTCACCCGGGGTTCGGAGCCGAGGGCGCCGTGGATGGGGCCGAGCCCGCTCGCATGATGCGATGCGCATCACATGCTCTGGCGGCATCCGCGGTCCCTTCCGCTCCGAACCCCTCGGTGACAGGCCCCGACCCGCGGGGCGTCTCCAGAGAGGAACCCACCATGCGCCGCCAGACCACCGCCCTCGTCACCGCCCTCGCCCTCAGCGCCGGCCTCGGCCTCGCCGCCTGCGGGAACGAGGACGCCGGCGACACGATGACCCCGAAGGACACGATGAGCGCCTCGCCCGCCATGACCGACGACTCGATGAAGGACGACTCGATGTCCGCCTCCCCGAGCGCCGACGCCATGATGAGCGACGACTCGACGGCGATGTCGGACGACTCGATGAGCGACGGCTCCATGAAGGACGGCTCGTCCTCGGACCCGTCCTCGATGAGCACCGACTCCATGAACGACGGCAAGTGAGCCGATCGGGGCGGCGCGTCCGGCGACGTCGTCGTGCGCGCCGCCCCGGGCAGCCCCTCCCGTGACATTTCCGGGGGAGCTCCGGCGACGAAAGTCGTTCCGGCCCGGAACCGCGGGCGTTTCGTCCCACCGACTATCCGGTGTTTGTCACGGTCATCGGACGTTCACCTCGAGACGGTTTCGTGACAGAGTCCTGTCCGACCACGAGGACGTGCCCTCCCCGTGGGCGCCTCCTCCCCATCCCGAGCGGCACCGCCGCTCCCCCGTTGGAGGCACCCATGCCCGCCTGGATCCTCAGGATCACCGGCCCGCTGACCGACAGCCCGCGCCGTCGTCTCGGCGTCGCCGCGATCGTCGGCCTCATCGCCGGCACCTTCTCCGCCATCGTCAAGTTCGGCTGGGAGGTCCCCTTCCCGCCCCGCACCCCCGAGCGCCAGCTGACGAACCCGCCGCAGGCCATGCTCGAGTGGTTCGGCATGAGCCACGACATGTCGCACGCGACCGTGAGCTTCAGCCACACGGACCTGCCGATCATGTCCTTCATCGTGCACTTCTCGTTCGCCATCGTCTTCGGCATCGCCTACTGCGTGCTCGCCGAGTACTTCCCGCGCGTCAAGCTGTGGCAGGGCGCCGCCTTCGGTGTCGCCGTCTGGATCGGCGCGCACATCATCGTCATGCCGCTGCTCCACTGGGCCCCGAACCCCTTCCCGTGGGCCGACGTCGCCCGCACCGGCATCAACCAGTACGGTCCGCAGAGCTGGTCCGAGCACTTCTCCGAGTGCTTCGGCCACATCGTGTGGATGTGGTCCATCGAGATCGTCCGCCGCGACCTGCGCAACCGCATCACGCACGAGCCCGACGCCGAGGTCGCCCTCGCCGCCACCCGCTGATCCCGGCGCCGACGCCGCAGCACGCAGGACGCCCGCCGCTCCCCTGAGGAGCGGCGGGCGTCCTCGCGTCTCCCCGCCGCAGCTCCGTCCGCGAGATCGGGACACGTGAACCGCGAGATCGGGACATCCCTCCGACCGTCCCCTCAGGCCGGGTCGCTCGCACCTGGTGGCCGACGCCCAGCCGGGACCCATGGGTGACGATGTCCCGGTCTCGACGTCAGGATGTCCCGATCTCGGCGACGGGCAGCGCGGTCAGGCGGCGGTGACGGTAACGAGCGCGACGGCGACGACGACGCCGTAGACGAGCTCGAAGAGGCCGGCGTCGCGCAGGGCCGGGATGAGCGCGCGCCCCTTGGCGCCCGCCGTGACGGTGCGGGTCACCTTGTGCGCCATCCACGTGAGGACCGCGAGCACGATAAGGAGCTGGATCCCGCCGCCGAGGGCGGTCCCGTCGCCCTCGCGGGAGTCCACGGCACGCGCCCAGCCGAGGGAGACGACGGCGAGGAGCACCGGCAGGCGGATCATCGCGACGAAGGAGGTCCGAGCGCCGTCGTCGCCGAGGCGCACCGCGAGGGTCCGCTTGCCGTGCGCCGGGTCCGTCTCGATGTCGCGCAGGTTGTTCACCATGAGCAGCGAGCAGGCGATGAGGCCGATGCCGCAGGCCGCCGCCCAGAGCCACCCGGGGACCGTGCCGGTCTGGACGTAGGTCGTGCCCGTGGTCGCCATGAGGCCGAAGAAGACGAGGACGAACACCTCCCCCAGGCCCGCGTAGCCGTAGGGGTGGGAGCCGCCCGTGTAGTACCAGGCGGCGGCGATGGCAGCGGCTCCCAGGAGCAGCATCCACCACTGCCCGGACAGGGCCAGGAGGACGAGGCCGAGCAGACCGCCGATGCCGAAACAGCCGAAGGCGGCGAGCTTGACGGCGCGCGGGGAGACATCGCCGGAGGCGGTCAGGCGCGGCGGGCCGGTGCGGTCGTCGTCGGTGCCGCGCACGCCGTCGGAGTAGTCGTTGGCGAGGTTGCAGCCGATCTGCAGGGCGAGGGCGACGCCGGCGGCGAGGAGCGTGCGCACGAGGGAGAAGCCGCCGAGCGCGGCGGCGGCTCCGCCCCCGAGGATGACGGGGGCGACGGCGGCGGGCAGGGTGCGCAGCCGGACGACCTCCGCCCAGCTCGTGGCGCGGGGCTCGCGCGGCCTCGGGGTGCCCGGGGCGTCGGGAGCGGCTGAGGTGCTCATGGGGTCCTTCCTGCGGGGTGCCGGCGACCCGTGAGCCTACCGCTCACCCTGCCAGGCCCCGGGATCGAGGGACAGGCCCCCGGATCGAGCTCGGGGACGGTGGTCCGAGGCCGTCTCACTCGATCCCGGCACATCGGGCCGCAGCGGGCGGCGCGCTTCAGTCCCCTGCCAGCAGGGCGGCGACGGCGCGGCGGTCGACCTTCCCGGGGCCGCGCGTCGGGAGGGCGTTCAGGACGAGGACCTCCTTGGGGGCGTGGGCGCCGTCGAGCACGTCGCGCACGGCCTCGCGGACGGCCTCCGCGTCGAGCGCCCTGCCGGTCTCGGGGACGACGGCGGCGACGACGCGTCTCCCCCAGCGGGCGTCCGGCAGTCCGACGACGCAGGCCTCACCGACGCCGTCGAGCCGGGTGAGGGCCTCCTCGACGGCGCGCGGCTCGACCTTGATCCCGCCGGTGACGATGACGTCGTCGAGCCGGCCGAGCACCTCGAGGCGGGTCACGCCGTCGTCCCCGGTGAGGAGGCGGCCGCGGTCGGCCGTGAGGACCTCTCGGCGGTGGCCGGTACCGGTGCCGGGCGCTGGGACCGTCTCCCGGAAGGTGGTCGCGCCGCCGCCGGCGAGGTAGCCCTCGGCGAGGACCGGACCGGCGAGGACCACGCGGCCGACGCCCTCGCCGTCGGGCTCCTCGATGCTCACGCCGACGCCGTCGAGCGGCAGGCCGTCGTAGACGCAGCCGCCGCCGGTCTCGCTCATGCCGTAGGTGGTGAGGAAGCGGACCCCCGCGGCGCGTGCGCGCGCCAGGAGGCCGGGGTCCGCGGCGGCCCCTCCGAGGAGGACCCCGTCGGCGTCGGCGAGCGCTTCGGCGGCGTCGGCGTCGTCGAGGACGCGCAGGAGCTGGGTGGGGACGAGGGAGGCGTACACCCGCCCGTCGGGCGCCGAGCCCGCCTGCTCGCGGGCGGCCCGCAGCCCCCCGACGAGGGCGGCGGTCCGGAAGCCGTCGGAGGTGTCGACGACCACGGGGCGGGTACCGGCCAGGACGGAGCGGACGAGGACCTGGAGCCCGGCGACATGGTGCGCGGGCAGGGCGAGGACCCAGGTCCCCGTCCCCCCGAGGCGCGCGTGGGTGGCGCGGGCCGAGGCCGCGAGCGCGGCGGCGCTCATGGCGACGAGGGACCCCGTGCCGGTGGTCGACCCGGAGGTCCTCAGGACGAGGTCGGCGGCCTCGGGGACGGCGTCGACGCGCGCGCGGAGGTCGGCCTCGACCTCGCCGGGGTCCTCGGCGGGACCGACCGGGACGAGGAGGGGGCGGGGTCCGGCGGGGACGGCGGCCACCTGCTCGGGGCCGAGCGCCTCGAGGAGTCCCCTGGAGGCGAGGACGGAGGTGAGCGCGCTCGTGAGGAGGCCGACGTCGTCGGGCCGGGTGCCGCCGACGCACAGGTCGAGGGTGCGTTCGGCGAGCGGGGCGGTGGGCTGCTGGGACGGCGTCGGGCCGGCCACGCTCATGGGCGCCGTCGGCGTCGGCGCCCCGGCCGGTTCCGGGGTCCGCGCCTCCGCGTCCACCGCGTCCTGCGCTGATCCCTGCTCCGTGCCCGTCACGGTCCCAGGGTCGCACAGGTCACCGCGGACCGGGGTAGCCGGGCGGCGCGGGCACGCCCGTAGGATGCGGCCATGCGCGTCGCACTCACGGTCCTGGTCCTCGCCCTGACCATCTACGCCCTCCTCGACTGCGCGCGCACGCCCGACGAGTCGATGCCGGCACGGATGCCCAAGCTCCTCTGGGTCGTCATCATCGTCATGGTGACCGGCGTGGGCCCGATCGCCTGGATCATCGTCAGCCGCGTCAAGGCGGCGGAGGAGCGCGGCGGCGCCGTCGAGCCGACGGTCTGGTCGTCCCGGGAGGGCACGAGCTTCCACCGGCCCGAGCGGGCGCGCCCGGTCGCCCCCGACGACGACCCCGACTTCCTGCGGGGCCTCGAGGAGGACATCCGGCGTCAGCGCCGCGAGCAGGACGGCGGTCGCGGCGGCGAGGGAGCCTCCGACGACGACGACGACGGCGACGGCGACGGCGGAGCCGACGACGTGGACGGCGACGCCCCGCAGGCGCCGAGCGCCTGAGGCCGTCCCGCCGTCACCGTCCCGGGTGCGGGGCCGCGGCGGCTCAGCGCTCGGGCCTCAGCGCAGCGCGGTCCGGGACCAGCGGGGCCAGCGGCTCGTGTCGACGTCGTAGCCGTGCGCGGCGGCGTGCACGAACCAGTCGGCCGGCAGCCAGGTGCGCCCGAGGATCTGCGGGTGGTCCGGCATGTAGCGGGCCGCCCAGAGCACGAGGATGAGCTCGGCCCACTGCCCGCGGAGCTTCCAGCGGGCGGAGCCGTTCGCGTTCGAGGCGGCCATGACCGCCTCGCCCGGGGCGGTGAGCTGGACCTCCTGGACGTCGGCGTAGGCGATCGGGAGGATCCCCTCCCCCGTCCCCAGGTAGATGGCGTGGGTGGAGACGGTGAGGCGGGCCCGGGCCACGGAGCGCCAGCGCTCGACGGCGTCGGCCTCGGCCGCCTTCCTGCGGCGCGAGTTCATGTAGGCCTGGCCGCCGAAGAAGGCGGCGGTCAGGGCAAGGCCCACGGGCCCGCCGGCGAGGAAGAAGCCGCGCGAGGGGTTGTAGGTGGCGTCGCCGCGCCCGTAGATGAGCATCTCGGCGTCGCAGGTGGCGAGCATGACCTCGTCGGCGGCGAAGGCTCGGCGCACCGGGTCGACCACCGGCGAGACCGGGTTGGGCCGGTGCCCGTTCGCCAGGGCGGTGAGGACCCCGGCGGTGTTCCACCAGACGAAGTCCTGGCCGGTCCAGGGGCGCTGGGGCGCCGGGCGCGCGGCTCCGGCGTCGTGCCCTGCGGGGACGGGGACGAGGCCCCCGCCGACGGACTCGCTCACGCCCGGTTCCCCGCGACGGAGCCGTCCCCGATCTTCTCAGCAGCGGCGGAGGTTCCCGGGACCATGTCCTCGGCGGAGCGCAGGAGGTCCCCGGCGGGCTCCCAGTAGGCCAGGCCGACGAGGGTGCGGCCGTCGAAGGTGAGGGAGGTCAGTGACGCCAGGGAGCACTGGCGACGGCGCGGGTCGTGGAGGTAGGAGCGGCCCTCGAGCCACAGGCGCGTGGTCCACACGGGCAGCTGGTGGGAGACGAGGAGCGCCTCGCGGCCCTCGACCTGGCCGATGGCGTCGCGGATCGCGCCGCTCATGCGCTCGACGATCTC
This sequence comes from Actinomyces radicidentis, assembly GCF_001553565.1. Taxonomy (NCBI): domain Bacteria; kingdom Bacillati; phylum Actinomycetota; class Actinomycetes; order Actinomycetales; family Actinomycetaceae; genus Actinomyces; species Actinomyces radicidentis. The sequence goes on from NZ_CP014228.1 coordinate 519,198, forward strand.
CGTGTAGGGCTCGCCCCAGCTGGGCCGGGCCGGGTTGAGGTAGTAGCGCCAGTGCTCGGGGTGGGCGAGGACCCAGCGGTTGCGGTTGACCGCGACGCCCTCGAAGTGGTTGCCGGCCTCGATGAGGCGGGGGTCGGTCGTGGCGGTGAGGCCGTAGGCGGCAGCCGTGGGGGCACCGGTCTCCCGGGCGCGCTCGAGCGGGGAGGTGATGACGGCGGCGATGTCGTGGTCCGAGGCGGTGAGAACGTCGGCCACCTGGGCGGCCATGCGGTGCCCGAGTCCGGAGAGGTGGTACCCGCTCATGCGGCCGTAGAGCACGCCCTCGGGGTTGTGGACCTCGCCGTGCCTCATGAGGTGAATCGTGGTTCGCGCCATGGACGGGATTCTCGCACGGCCGCACTTCGACCATTCACCGACGCGGGGGACCTGGGTCCCGTATCGTGTGATCCATGACCACTCGCAGCGCATGGGGTCTCGGTCTGGCGACCGTGACCGACGACGGAAACACCCTCGACGTCTGGTACCCGAAGCCGCGCCTCGGCGACGAGCCCGAGGACGGGGACGCGGCCCTCCTGGAGCAGCTCTCCGCGATGGAGACGCGCGACGAGGCGCGCAAGGTGCACACGACGGTCGTGCGCACCTGGGCGGACCTCGACGACGCCCCGCAGACCGTGGCCGGTGCCTACCTGCGCCTCCACGTCCTCTCGCACCGGCTCGCCAAGCCGAACACCGTCAACCTCGACGGCATCTTCTCCCGCCTGCCCAACGTCGTGTGGACCTCGATGGGCCCCTGCTCACCGGAGGGCTTCGAGGAGACCCGCGCCCTCCTGCGCGTCAAGGCCGGCCACCCGATCCGCGTCAACTCCGTCGACAAGTTCCCGCGCATGGCCGACTACGTCATGCCGTCGGGCGTGCGCATCGGCAACGCCGCGAACGTCCGCCTGGGCGCCTACCTGTCCGAGGGCACGACGGTCATGCACGCCGGCTTCGTCAACTACAACGCCGGCACGCTCGGCCGCTCCATGATCGAGGGCCGCGTCTCCCAGGGCGTCGTCATCGGCGACGGCTCCGACGTCGGCGGCGGCGCCTCGACGATGGGCATGCTCTCCGGCGGTGGCCGTCAGCGCGTGGCTCTCGGCGAGCGCTGCCTCCTCGGCGCGAACTCCGGCCTGGGCATCCCGCTCGGCGACGACTGCGTCGTCGAGGCGGGCCTCTACCTCACCGCCGGCACGAAGGTCTCCCTCATGCCGTCGGGCGGGGTCGTCCCCGGCAAGCACGGGCTCTTCGCCGAGCCGCGCGTCATCTCCGCGCGCGAGCTCGCCGGAGCCTCCAACGTCCTGTTCCGCCGCAACTCGCAGTCGGGCGCCGTCGAGGCCCTGGCCCGCGGCGGCAAGGGCATCGAGCTCAACTCGGAGCTGCACGGCAACCAGTGACCTCCTAGCCCGGGGCCCTGCAGGTCGACCCCTCGCCCTTCCCGCACCAACCCCCACCAACCCCCACCAACCCCCACCAACCCATGGTCGACCGTCAATGCACCCGTCGACCGTCTGATTCCCGGGATTCAGGCGGTCGACGGGTGCATTGACGGTCGACCAGTGCGCAGGCGGTCGGGAGAGGGCGAGGGGAGGAGCTCTCCCGGGCCTTTCGTCATGGTTCCGGGGTCCGACGGCGCAGGAGCGGCTTCCAGCGGATCCGTCGGGCCCCGCTGAGCCTCCCACGGCGATATGACGCGCATTACAGTGGAGAGACGCTGTCGAGCCGCGATCGGAGCGCCATGACCCACCTGCGCCCCTCACCCCAGCCGCCCCTCACGGGCGACGCCCCGGAGCCGCGGAGGCTCCGCCGTCGGCCCCCGTGGGCCCGTACGCCCGTCCTCAAGACGACGGCAGCGCTCACCGGCCTCGTCATGGCCGCCTTCGTCCTCATCCACATGATCGGCAACCTCAAGGCGTACCAGGGGCCGGCCGCCTACGACGCCTACGCCGCGTGGCTGCGCGGCATCGGCTACCCGCTCCTCCCCCACGAGGGGCTCCTGTGGGCGCTGCGGATCGTCCTGGGCGCCTGCCTCGTTCTCCACGTCGCGGCGACACTGACCATCCGCGCCCGAGGACGCGCGGCCCGCGGCCCGGAGCTGCGCCGCGGGCTCGCCAGGCGCGGTCTCGCCGCCCGGTCGATGACCGTCACCGGGCTGCTGGTGCTCGTCTTCATCGCCGTCCACCTCCTCGACCTCACCATCGGTCGGCTCGTCGCCCCCTCGGGCTTCCTCGGGCTGACGAGCGGGGCGGACGGCGCTGTCACCGCCCACGCCTACGCCAACCTCGTCGCCAGCCTCAGCCGGCCGCCCATGGCCGGCTTCTACCTCCTCGTCATGGCCGTCCTCGGCGTCCACCTCGCCCACGGGCTGTGGACGGCCGTGGCCGACCTCGGGGTGACCGGGGCGCGCACGCGCCGCCTCCTCGGAGCCCTGGCCGCGCTCGTCGCCGCGGCGGTGGCCATCGGCGACGGGATCCTCGCCGTCCTCGTTCTCGCAGGAGCCGTCTCATGAGCACGACCACCGGCCCCTCCGGCCCTTCGCAGCGCACCACCGCCGAGCCGACGGCGCCCGTCGACGGCCTCTACGGCGTCGGCCCGGACCTCGACGCCCACCTGCCCGACTGCCCGCCCGAGCGGGCGTGGGAGCAGCGGTGCTCCGAGTACCGGCTCGTCAGCCCCGCCAACCGGCGCCGCCTGTCCGTCATCGTCGTCGGCACGGGACTGGCCGGCGCCGGGGCCGCCGCGAGCCTGGGCCGTCTCGGCTACCGGGTCGAGTGCCTCACCCTGCACGACTCCGCCCGGCGAGCCCACTCGGTCGCTGCGCAGGGCGGCATCAACGCCGCGCGCGCCCGCAAGGTCGACGGCGACAGCCTCGCCCGCTTCGTCAAGGACACCGTCAAGGGCGGGGACTACCGCGGGCGGGAGGCCGACGTCGTCCGGCTCGGCGAGGAGTCCGTCCGGGTCATCGACCACATGGAGGCCATCGGCGCACCCTTCGCCCGCGAGTACGGCGGCCGGCTCGCCACCCGCTCCTTCGGCGGCGTCCAGGTCTCCAGGACCTACTACACCCGCGGGCAGACCGGCCAGCAGCTCGAGATCGCCTGCGCCCAGGCGCTCCAGGAGCAGGTCGAGCGCGGCACGGTGCACCTGCGCACGCGCACGGAGATGCTCGACCTCATCGTCGCCGACGGCCGCGCCCAGGGCGTCGTGACCCGCGACCTGCTCACCGGGGAGATCCGGGCGCTCACGGCCCACGCCGTCGTCCTCGCCACCGGCGGCTACGGCAGCGTCTACCACTACTCGACCCTCGCCATGGCCTCCAACGCGACGGCGACCTGGCGGGCGCACCGGCGCGGCGCGGCCTTCGCGAGCCCCTGCTACGTCCAGTTCCACCCGACGGCCCTGCCCGTGAGCTCCCACTGGCAGTCGAAGACGACGCTCATGAGCGAGTCCCTGCGCAACGACGGGCGCATCTGGGTACCGGTGGCGCCGGGCGACCCGCGTCCGGCGGGCGACATCCCCGAGGCGGAGCGCGACTACTACCTCGAGCGGAAGTACCCGGCCTTCGGCAACCTCACGCCGCGCGACGTCGCCTCCCGCAACGCCCGCGAGCAGATCGAGGCGGGCCGCGGCGTCGGGCCGCTGCGCAACTCCGTCTACCTCGACTTCCGCGACGCCATCGCGCGCCTAGGGCGGGAGGTCATCGCCTCGCGCTACGGGAACCTCTTCTCGATGTACCTCGACGCCACCGGCGAGGACCCCTACGAGGTGCCGATGCGCATCGCGCCGGGCGCCCACTTCACCATGGGCGGGCTTTGGGTCGACTTCGACCAGATGTCGACCGTGCCGGGACTTTTCGTGGGCGGAGAGGCCTCGAACAACTACCACGGGGCGAACCGGCTCGGCGCGAACTCGCTGCTGAGCGCGAGCGTCGACGGGTGGTTCACGCTGCCGCTCAGCGTCCCGTCCTACCTCGCCGGGCTCGTCGGCTCCGAGCCGCTGGGCGAGGACGCCCCAGAGGCCATCGAGGCGGTGGAGGCGACGCGACGGCGCGTGGCAGCGCTGCTCGCCGTCGACGGCGCCCACCGCCCCGTCTGGTTCCACCGCAGGCTCGGCGAGGTGCTCTACGCCGGCTGCGGGGTGAGCCGCAGCCGCGAGGGACTCCTCCCGGCCCTGGAGGAGGTGCGGGCGCTGCGCGAGGAGTTCTGGCGGGACGTCCGCGTGGTCGGCAGCGGCGAGCGCCTCAACCAGGAGCTCGAGCGGGCCCTGCGGGTCGCGGACTTCCTCGAGCTCGCCGAGGTCATGGTCCTCGACGCCCTCGACCGTCGCGAGTCCGCCGGCGCCCACTTCCGTGAGGAGCACGCCACCGCCGAGGGCGAGGCCCAGCGCGACGACGAGCACTGGTGCTCGGTCACGGCCTGGGAGACCACGCCCGACGGCTGGCACGTGAGGCGCAGCGAGCCGCTCGCCTACTCCCTGGTCCCCATGCAGGTGAGGAGCTACCGATGAGGGTCGACCTCGAGATCTGGCGTCAGGACGGGCCGCGGGCGCAGGGGCGCTTCGTCGAGTACGTCGTGGAGGACGCCGAGCCGGAGATGAGCCTGCTGGAGCTCCTCGACCGCCTCAACGACCTCATCGTGAGCGAGGGTGGCGATCCGGTGGCCTTCGAGTCGGACTGCCGCGAGGGGGTCTGTGGGGCCTGCGGCTTCCTCGTCAACGGCCGGCCGCACGGGCCCGTGGACCGCACCCCGGCGTGCCGGCAGCACCTGCGCGCCTTCCCCGGGGTGACGCGCTTCCGCCTCGAGCCGCTGCGCTCGGCGGCCTTCCCGGTCATCCGGGACCTTGTCGTGGACCGCTCGAGCCTGGATGCGCTCATCCGGGCGGGTGGAACCGTGGACGTCGCGGCCGGGACCGCGCCCGACGCCGACTCGGTCCTCCAGCCGCACGCCCGGGCCGAGCTCGCGCTCGACTTCGCGGCCTGCATCGGGTGCGGGGCGTGCGTCGCGGCCTGCCCGAACGGGTCGGCGGCGCTCTTCGCGGGAGCGAAGGAGGCGCACCTTGCGCTCATCCCGCAGGCTGCGGCCGAGCGCTCACGTCGCGCGCGGCGGATGAGCGCCGCCCTCGACGAGCTCTTCGGGCCGTGCTCGCTGTACGGCGAGTGCGTCCTCACATGCCCGGCTGGGATCGCGATCGAGGCGATCAGCGTCCTCAACCGGGAGGTCCACCGCGCGGCCTGGCGGGGTTGGGGCCGGGACGACTGAGGAGACCAGCCCCTCTCCAACCCCAACCCCCAACCCGTGGTCGACGGCGCAGTGTGGTCGGACGGCCAGCCCCCGCCCGCCCCAACCCGTGGTCGACCGTCTATGCACCCGTCGACCGTCTGAATCCCCGGATCTAGACGGTCGACGGGTGCATAGACGGTCGACCAGCGCGGAAGGCGGAAGCCCGCGAGAGCCTCAGACGCGGGTGACGCGGTCCAGGCTCGGGACGCCGACGCGGGTGCCCGGGTAGGCCTGGCCCTTCTTCTCCCGACGGTGCATGGCGACGTAGTGGCGCTCGGTCTCGCCGGTGTAGACCTGGCGCGGGCGGCCGATGCGCTTGGCCGGGTCGGTGATCATCTCGCGGTACTGGGCGATCCAGCCGGGCAGGCGGCCGATCGCGAAGAGCGGGGTGAACATCTTCGTCGGGAAGCCCATGGCCTGGTAGATGAGGCCCGTGTAGAAGTCGACGTTCGGGTAGAGCTTGCGGGAGACGAAGTAGTCGTCGTGGAGGGCGACCTCCTCGAGCTGCATCGCGATCTCGAGCTTGCGGTCGCCGTCGTCGGAGCCGAGCCGGGTGAGGACGTCGTGCGCGGTCTCCTTCACGAGGGCGGCGCGCGGGTCGTAGTTCTTGTAGACGCGGTGGCCGAAGCCCATGAGCTTGACCCCGTCCTCCTTGTCCTTGACCTTGCGGACGAACTCCTCGGTGCTCATGCCCTCGGTCTGGATGCGGTCGAGCATGCGCAGGACGGCCTCGTTGGCGCCGCCGTGGAGCGGACCGGACAGGGCGCCGACGCCGGCGGCGACGGAGGCGTACATGTTCGCGTCCGAGGAGCCGACGAGGCGGACGGTGGAGGTGGAGCAGTTCTGCTCGTGGTCCGCGTGGAGGATGAAGAGCATGTCCAGGGCCTTCACGACCGCGGGGTCGATCTCGTAGGACTGGTAGGGCATGCCGAAGGTCATGTGGAGGAAGTCGTCGACGTAGCCGCGCTTCGGGTCCGGGTAGAGCAGGGGCAGGCCGACGGCGCGGCGGGCGATGTAGGAGACCATCGTCGGCATCTTGCTCAGGAGCAGGACGGTGGCGAGCTCGCGCTCGTAGGGGTCGTGCGGGTCGAGGGTCTCCTCGTAGTAGGTGGCCAGGCCCGAGATCCCCGCCTGGAGGATGGCCATGGGATGGCCCGAGGAGGGGAAGGAGGTGAAGAAGGAGCGGAAGTCCTCGTGGAGGAGGCGGTGCCGCGCGATGCGGCGCTCGAAGCGCTCGAAGGTCTCCTGGTCCGGCAGCTCGCCGTTGATGAGGAGGTAGGCGACCTCGAGGAAGGAGGAGGACTTGGCGAGCTCGGCGATGGGGTAGCCGCGGTAGCGGAGGATGCCGGCGCCGCCGTCGATGTAGGTGATGTCCGAGGTGCACGAGGCGGTGTTGGTGAAGCCCGGGTCGAGGGTGACCAGCCCGGTGGTGCCCAGCAGCTTGCCGATGCCGAGGCCGTCGGAGCCCTCCGAGGCGGTGGAGCGGGGGAGCTCGAGCGTCGTGCCCTCGACGGTGAGGGTCGCGGGGCCGCCCTGCTCAGGGGCCTGGGGCTCGGTGGACGAGTCGCTCGCGTTGGTCATGGTGCCTCCTTGCGGCTGACGACGGAGGACGCAGCAGCCCCGTCGCGGCGCTCTCCGACGAGCGCAGAGCCGCGACCGGGGCCAAGGTCCTGTTCCGTGGACCACTGTAGTGGGTGCTGGGCCACACCGGGTCCAAGTGGACTGGCCTTCGGTGACGGATCGGCGTCAGCCGTCAGCACGCACGGACGCCGGGCGGGCCCGGTGCCGCGTCGGGCACCGGCTCACCCGTCTGGACCCGTGGTCGACGGCGGGGCTCAGCCCTCGGCGACGAGGTCGGCGTACTCGGGGTGGCGCTCGATGTAGGAGGCGACGAAGGAGCAGGTCGGGACGCCCCTGCCGCCGACGCCGCGCACCGAGTCGAGCGCGCTGGAGGCGAGCGCCGAGCCGGCGCCCCGTCCCTCGAAGCGCGGGTCGACCTCGGTGTGCGGCATGGTGACGACGTCGCCGTCGACCACGTACTCGAGGAAGCCCGCGAGCTCGCCGTCGATCCTGGCCTCGTAGCGGTTGGCGTGCTTGGCGTCGGTGACCTCGACGGCGGGGTTCTCGTTGGCTGCGTTGGTCATGGGGCGTCCTTCCTCGGGCGGGGCGCCGTCCCGGTGACGGGACGACGAGTGCCCTCCGAGGGTATCGCCGCAGGTCAGGCCCGGAACAGGTCGGTGGCGCGCAGGCGCTCACAGGCGGCGGCGACGCGCTCGTCGGAGTCGGTGAGGCTGACGCGGACGCGACCCGCCCCGGCCTCGCCGTAGAAGTCGCCCGGGGCGACGACGATCCCGAGCTCGGCGAAGGCGCCGACGAGGTCGAAGGCGCTCATCGACTCCGGCCCCGAGAGCCACAGGTACAGGCCCGCGACGCTGGCGGGGTCGTTGGTGAGGCCGGCGGCGGCGGTCGCCTCGACGAGCTGCTCGCGGCGGGCCCGGTAGCGCTCCTTCTGTGCGGCGACGTGCGCCTCGTCGCTGAGCGCGGCCACCATGGCGGCCTGGACGGGGGCCGGCACGAGCAGCCCGGAGTGCTTGCGGACCTCGGTGATGGCGCCGACGAGCTCGGGGTCGCCAGCCAGCATGGCGGCGCGGTAGCCGGCGAGGTTGGACTGCTTGGACAGCGAGTAGAGGACCAGGAGGCCGGAGCGGTCGGGCTCGCCGTCGGGGCCGGCGCCGCCGACGCGGGCGTCGAGGAGGCTCGGGACGCCGTCGGCGGCCGCTCCCTCCCAGCCGAGCTCGGCGTAGCACTCGTCCGAGATGACGACGGCGCCGCGCTCGCGCGCCCAGGAGACGACGCGGGCGAACTGCTCGACGGACAGGACGCGCCCGTCGGGGTTGCCGGGGCTGTTGACCCAGACGATGGCCACCTCGCCGCCCGGCAACTCCCAGGTGGCAGGGTCGGCGTCGGTGTCGACGGGCACGGGGGTAGCGCCGGAGATCCGGGCGCCGACGTCGTAGGTGGGATAGGCGGCCCGCGGGTGGAGGACGAGGTCGCCGGGGCGGGCGCCGAGCTGGAGGGGCAGGAGGGCGACGGTCTCCTTGGAGCCGATCGTCGGGATGACGCAGGCGTCGGTGAGGCCGGTGACGCCGCGGCGGCGCGCGAACCACCCGATGATGACGGCCCGCACGGCCGCGGTGCCGACCGTGGCCGGGTAGCCCGGGGCGTTGGAGGCCGCGGCAAGGGCCTCACGGGCGAGCGCGGGGGTGTCGTCCACGGGGGCGCCCACGGCGAGGTCGACGACGCCGTCCGGGTGCTCGGCGGCGCGTGCCCGGTAGGGGGCCAGCGAGTCCCAGGGGAAGTCGGGCAGCGCGAGGCGGCGCGGCAGGACGGTGCGGGAGCGGGGGCTCGTCTGCGTGGTCACGGGCTGATTGTGCCCCGGGACGCGGCGACGGCGCCGAGCCGTCCAGCGGGCGGCTGTCATCGGCACCATCGCAAGCATCCAACAAGCACTTGCCCGTTACCTTGTTGGTGGTTGCCGGCGAGGGATGCCGGTGGCCGGGCCAGCGGTGGTCGGCATGATGTCTTGCCCCTGTCTTGAATGATCCGGGGGGTGTTGTCACCGGCCGCCGCAGGGCTGCTGGTTCACCGCTGATCAGGGGAACGGACCGAGACTCGAGTCCTTTCGTAACGTGGGTGCGGGACCAGCCGCTCGAGGCTGGCCCCGTGTCCTGCGAGACGAAGGAGCACCGCGATGCGCACCGACGAGATCGATGTGTTCATCGGGACCGGTCGTGGGCAAGTCCGACCACTGGGCCACCGCCCTGAACAGGGACGGCAAGCGCCTGTTCGACAAGGCCCTGCCCAACGACGAGGCCCGCCTACGCGACCTCTACAAGCGGCTCGGGGAGCACGGCCGGGTGCTGGTGGTCGTGGACCAGGTGCGCCACCATCGGCGCCCTGGCCGTCGCCGTCGCCCAGGACATGGGCATCGCCGTGGGCTACCTGCCCGGCCTGTCCATGAGACGCATCGCGGACCTGACGCCCGGCAACGCCAAGACCGACGCCAGAGACGCCGCCGTCATCGCCGAGGCCGCACGCACCATGCCCCACACCCTGCGAGCCCTGGACGCATCTGATGAGGAGGCGGCGGCCCTGTCGATGCTCACCGGCTCCAGGCCTCGACCTGGCCCGCCAGGTCAACCAGACCACGGGCCGCATCCGGGGCCCGTGTGCACCCAGACCTCGCCCCGCCCTGGAGAAGATCCTGGGCCCATGGCTCGAGCACGACGCCGTCCTTGAGGTCATCGTCTCCTGGCCCACCCCCGCCGCACTGCGCAAGGCCGGGCGGGCGCGCGTGGACGCCAAGCTCAAGGCCCACGGCGCCCGCCGCCACGCCACCTGGGCTGGCGCCATCATCGACGCCCTGACGGCCCAGTCCGTGGTGGTGGCAGGCACCGACGCCGCCGGGGTGGTCCTGCCTCACCTGGCGCGTCAGCTCATCTCCCTGCACGCCCAGAGGGCCGACGTCGCCTCCCAGGTCGAGGCCCTGGTGGAGGCCCACCCTCATGTGCCAGGTCCTGACCTCCATGCCCGGCATCGGGGTCAGGACCGCAGCCGTGCTGCGTCGCCGAGACCCTCGGACGCTCCTTCGCCTCCGGGGCGCACCTGGCCTCCTACGCAGGCCTGACCCCGGTGACGCGGCGTTCGGGGTCCTCGATCCGCGGCGAGTACACCTCCCACGCCGGCAACAAGAGACTCAAGCGAGCCATGTTCCGCTCCGCCTTCGCCTCACTGCGCTCGGACCCAGTCAGCCGCGCCTACTACGACCGCAAGATCGCCCAGGGCAAGCGCCACAACCAAGCCGTCATGGCCCTGGCCCACCGCCGCATCCTCACCCTGCATGCCATGATCCGCGACGGCGCCCTCTATGACCCCCAACCAACCCACCAGCTACCCGCCGCCGCTTGACCAACAACATAGGGGCACCCCCCTTCATCCGCGAATGCGACACTGGTCACACCCTACTCACTCCCTGAAAGGTCACGACCATGAATCGCGCACGCGTCCCAATCAAGCCCATCCTCGCCAGCTTGCTCGTATGTGCCTTCGGTATCCTCGGCCCCACTCCGTTGGCCGCAGCCGCTAGCCCCACGCAGCCCGTTGCTCGACAATCGCCAACGAGCGTCGTTCCGAACGACTCGACCATGACGGTGTACTCACCAACCGCAGGTCGTGCCGTAGCACTCACCTCGACCGGGACATATACGGCTCAGCGCTCCGCCGACGGCTCTACTGTCACGCTCACGTTCCCCGACGGGCACTCGGTCACGGTTAACGCTCTGCAAGCACCAGACCTCGAGTCCAGCGGTAACGTCCACACGTCAGACATGGCGGCGAGGCACAGCACATTTGCTTGCTCGATGGCGATCACGGTTGTTGGCTGGATCCACTCCTGGGGATGGACCGCAGCCGCAGCCCTCCTCGCCACACAGGGCGCTGCGGGCGCAGCCATCGCTGCGTACGTCTGGGCATACGGCGTCGACACGTTCTTCGTGTGGGTCGGCACACATTGTTGACATGAAAGTGCAACCAGGCGATGGAGGAATCAGAACCGAGGAGACGAGGATGCCCTCGACGCGCGGCACACACTCAGTCCGGTTAGTGGAATACATCTCGACAGGGAGCATCATTCTCGGTGTCCTGGCCTTGATGTGTGCTGCTCTCTACAGCCTGTCGTGGATAAGGGTTGGAGGGAACGGCCCACTCTCGCCCGTCGTCATCCCGGCGGGGATACTGGGAGCGTCGCTCATCGCCTCGGGGCTCGGCGGCCGTTGGGCCCTGCACGCCGACTCGAAGTAACGTCGCTGTGAGGTGGGGCGCCACGGGCGCCCCACCTCACAGCAGATAATGATGTCTCACTCTCATTTACCCCGGCGTGCGAGCCAACTCGCCCCTCGTGGGCACGTCCATCACGAGCTGCACTTCCCGGAAAGGATCCGGATATACCCGGCGCTCGAGCTGCGTCTTCAAGGGCAACGGAAAGACTTGAGGGGCTCGGCTCTGCGCCGCTCGCCCCCCCCGGCCGGAGCCACGATCACATGAAGCGCCAGCAGTCTCGCGGGCTCCGCGGGCGGGCCGGCCACCCTTGTCCTCGACACCACCAAGTCAGGCAGGCGCGTAAACATCTCCTGACCGACGTCCATCCACTCGCCCGATGAGAAGGGAGAAGAATTCATGGGGCTCAACAGCCTTCACACGGCAATGCCACTGGTACTAACTGTCCTTCAGCTCCTCCCGCTCCGGATCATCGCCGCCGCGGCGGCGGCCACGGGGATCAGCGACATCCGCAAGGGCAGGCGGCAGTCATCCCATCACACCCACCATACCGAGAACGGCTCCGGCCCACCTACAGGTGGGCCGGAGCCGTTGCGCGCAGGGACCGAGCCGGCGTCGTATCAGCCGAGCCCGTTCTCCTGGCGGTACTCGAGGTTCTGCGGGGGCAGGGCGGCGATCATGGGGTCGTCGTAGGGCAGGACGCCGGTCTTCTGGGCGCCGCCGGGGGCGCCGAGGCCCTTGAGCTCGAAGAAGTCGATGTTGGCGCGGGTGTAGTCCTCCCACTCCTCGGGGACGTCGTCCTCGTAGAAGATGGCCTCGGTCGGGCAGACGGGCTCGCAGGCGCCGCAGTCGACGCACTCGTCGGCGTTGATGTAGAGGCTGCGCTCGCCCTCGTAGATGCAGTCGACCGGACACTCGTCGACGCAGGCGCGGTCCTTGACGTCGACGCAGGGCTGGGCGATCACGTAGGTCATGAGCGACGATCCTCTCGAAGGCGGGCGTCTCCGCTGGTCGCGGTAGACGCTGCCCCCCAGTATCGTCCCGGCCCCCGCAGGGCCCAAGCCACGGCGGGAGTGCTCGTCACCACGCCGTTTCGCACGGCGCGCTCCGGCCTTATTTCGGAAAGGGGCGCTGCGCGGATCCTGGCGTGCGCGCAGGGGCCGACCGCGCTCAGCGGCAGACGACCGGGTTGTCCGACTGGTACGAGGTGGTGAGGACGTCGTCGGGCGTGCTCGTGCCGTCGGGCTTCGTGCGGTGGCGGGTGACGGTGATGTCGAAGCCCTGCTCGCCGCCGCCGTAGGGGGTGCAGGAGGCGCCGGTGTCGACCTTGGTGGCGTAGGCGCGGTAGTTGTGCGGGGTGCCGTTGTCGATGGTGACGTCGTAGTAGTGGGTGCCCCACAGGCGGGCGTGGACCTCTCCCCCGCTCACCCAGGCCTGGAGGAGCACGGCGTTCGGCGTCGAGTTCCTGAACTTGAGGTCCAGCACCCCGGTCCACAGGGTCGAGTCTCGCCCCGCCGGGTAGCGCTCGAACCAGTAGGTGTGGGGGTGGTGCTCGACGTCATCCATGCCGGCCTCGAAGGCAGCGTTGAAGACGGTGGTGTCGACCTGGCTGAGGCCGCCGCCCATGGCGTCGGTGTGCTGTCCGTCGTTGATGACGCCCGCGGCGGCAAAGCCGTGCGCGGCGTCGACCGGGCCGAGCGCGTCGGACAGGGAGAAGGTGTCACCGGCCTTGACGAGGGTGGAGTTGATGGCGGCGGTGCCGGCGATGAGGTTCTGGTCGCGCCCGTACTGGGAGGTGTAGGGCGTGGAGTACTCGCCAACGATCTCGTCCATCGTCCAGTCCTTCTCCGCCGTGGTGACCTCGGGCTTGGAGACGGAGGCGGGCAGGACGGCGGTGCGGTCGCCGTCGGTGGTGCCGGCCTTGAGGACGGCGGCGGCGAGGGCGGCGGAGTCGATGCCGAGCCCGTCCTCGGCGGCGACGTAGGTGGGCGTGGCGTCGTCGCTCCCCTCGATGGTCCAGGTCGCGTCCTGGGCGGGGGCGTCGACGGCAGCGCCCATCGCCGCGGTGACGGCGTCGTGGAGGCCCTGCGCGTCGAGCGCGGCGGTGAGGGAGCCTCCCTCCGAGGTGATCCGGGTGAGGGCCGCGGTCTGCTCGGGCGTGAGGGTGAGGATGCGGCCGGCTGCGGCGGTCTCCGCGGGCGTCCCGGCGGCGGTGACGGTGACGTCCCCGGACAGGAGCGGCGTGAGGGTGGTGTCGATGAGGTCCTGGGCGTCGGCGTCGGTGATGCCCGGCTGGGACTCGCCGGCCACGAGCGCGACGGACTTCTCGCCCAGGGGCCAGCCGGCCGCCAGCGCCTCGACGGAGGCGTCGACGTCGAGGCCGGTGCCGACGGTGCCGTGGTGGAGGACCGGGGTGGCGCCGTCGAGGGTGACGGAGGCGTCGGCGGTGCCGGTGGACAGGGTGGAGAGCTTGGCGACGAGGGCGGAGCGCAGGGCGTCGGAGTCGACGGTCGTGGCGCCGGCGGCTTCGACCGTCTCACCGGCGAGGCGGCGCGCGATGGTGACGGGGTTGAGCGTGAAGGAGGTGAGGCGCTCGACGGCGCCCGCGGCGTCGGCGCTGACGCCGGAGTCGGCGGGGACGAGGGTGTCGGAGGCGTCGCCGACGGTGATGGTGACGGGCTCGGCGAGCTCGGCGTCGACGGCCGCGGTGACGGCGCTGCGTGCGGCGGCGGGGCTCATCCCGCCGACCTTCGTGCCGGCGACGGAGGCGTCCCCGAAGAGGTGCTGGGCGGTGGCCAGGGCGAGGCCGCCCCACACGGCGGCGACGGCGAGCACACCGGCCCCGGCGAGGAGGAGGGGGCGACGGCGGCGCTCCGGAGCGACGGTCTGCGCGGTATCGCTCCGAGCGCCCTCGGCCTGCGCGGTGTCCGCCGCCTCCAGGGCGCTCTCGGGCGCGTCGGCGGCAGCGGCGTCGGGCTGCTCGGCACCCCTCTCCTGCGCGGAGCGCTCGGAGGCGGCGGGGGCGATGCTCGGGGGAGGGCGTCGGTCTCGGGAGCGGGGTCGGGCGTGGGGGCGCTCATGGCCCCATCCTGACGAAGATCGGGGCGTGCGCCCAGGAGGCGGGCCCGGTCCTGCGGTGCCGTGACCGGAGAGTGATCCCCGTCCCCACCCGCTGGTCCGGGGCAGGTTCCCGCTCCCCCGCGCGGCGAGGGCCGCGGCGGGCCCCGCCGGCGCCCCACGGCAGCCCTGACCTGTCCCGTCCCTCCCCCGCGGGACGACGACGGCCGGCGCTCCGCGGGTGCGGGGGCGCCGGCCGTCGCTGCCGGGGGTGGGCCGGTGGGCCCGTGCGGCTCAGGCCTGGCCGCGACGGCGCTTGGCCGCCTCCTTGAAGCGCTCCTGGGAGTCGAGGATGACCTTGCGGATGCGGACGGCGTCCGGGGTGACCTCGACGCACTCGTCGTCGGCGGCGAACTCGAGGGACTCCTCGAGGGTGAGCTTGCGCGGGGGGACGAGGCCCTCGAAGGAGTCGGCCGTGGAGGAGCGCATGTTGGTCTGCTGCTTCTCGCGGACGACGTTGACGTCCATGTCCTCGTTGCGCGGGTTCTCGCCGACGACCTGACCCTCGTAGGTCTCCTGGGTGGGCTCGACGAAGAAGGTGCCGCGGTCCTGGAGGCGGATGAGGGCGTAGGCGGTGACGGCGCCGGCGCGGTCGGAGACGAGCGAGCCGGTGGTGCGGGCGACGATCTCCCCGGCCCAGGGCTCGTAGCCCTCGGCGATGGAGGAGGCGATGCCGGTGCCGCGGGTGTCCGTGAGGAACTGGGTGCGGAAGCCGATGGTGCCGCGGGCCGGGATGAGGAACTCCATGCGGATCCAGCCGGTGCCGTGGTTGGTCATGGTCTCCATGCGGCCCTTGCGGGCGGCCATGAGCTGGGTGACGGCGCCGAGGTACTCCTCGGGCACGTCGATCGTCATGCGCTCGACGGGCTCGTGGCGCTTGCCGTCGATCATCTTGGTGACGACCTGCGGCTTGCCGACCGTGAGCTCGAAGCCCTCGCGGCGCATCTGCTCGACGAGGATCGCGAGCGCGAGCTCGCCGCGGCCCTGGACCTCCCAGGCGTCGGGGCGGGAGGTGGGCAGGACGCGCAGGGAGACGTTGCCGATGAGCTCGCGGTCGAGGCGGTCCTTGACCTGGCGGGCGGTGACCTTGGCGCCCTTGGTGCGGCCGGCCATCGGGGAGGTGTTGATGCCGATGGTCATGGAGATCGCCGGGTCGTCGACGGTGATGAGGGGCAGCGGGCGCGGGTCGTCGGGGTCGACGAGGGACTCGCCGATGGTGATGTCCTCGATGCCGGCGACGGCGACGATGTCACCGGCGTGGGCTTCCTCGGCGGGCTTGCGCTCGAGGCCCTCGGTGACGAGGAGCTCGGAGATGCGGGCGTTCTGGATGGTGCCGTCGTGGCGGGCCCAGGCGACGGTCTGCCCCTTGCGCAGGGTGCCGTTGTGGATGCGCAGGAGGGCGAGGCGGCCGAGGAAGGGCGAGGCGTCGAGGTTGGTGACGTGGGCCTGCAGGGGGGCGTCCTCGTCGTACTCGGGGCCGGGGATCCGCTCGATGATGGTGCGGAAGAGCGGCTCGAGGTCCTCGTTGGCGGGGAGCTGGCCGTCGGCGGGCTGCTCGGTGTCGGCGCGGCGGGCCTTGGCGGAGGCGTAGATGACCGGGACGTCGAGGACGGCGTCGAGGTCGATGTCGGGGTGCTCGTCGGCGAGGTCGGAGGCGAGGGAGAGGAGGAGGTCGGTGGACTCGGCGACGACCTCGTCGAGGCGGGAGTCGGGGCGGTCGACCTTGTTGACGACGAGGATGACCGGGAGGTTCGCGGCCAGGGCCTTGCGCAGGACGAAGCGGGTCTGGGGCAGGGGACCCTCGGAGGCGTCGACGAGGAGGACGACGCCGTCGACCATGGACAGGCCGCGCTCGACCTCGCCGCCGAAGTCGGCGTGGCCGGGGGTGTCGATGACGTTGATGGTGATGCCCTCGGGGAACCCGGCGTCCTGCGCGGCGGGGCCGCGGTAGTGGATGGCCGTGTTCTTCGCGAGGATGGTGATGCCCTTCTCGCGCTCGAGCTCGCCGGAGTCCATGACGCGGTCGCCGGTGGACTCCTCGGTGGCGCGGGCACCGAATGCCCCGGCCTCCCAGAGCATGCCGTCGACGAGGGTGGTCTTGCCGTGGTCGACGTGGGCGACGATGGCGACGTTGCGCAGGTCCTGGCGCACGGTCATACGGGGGTCTTCTTCCATCCGGGAGGTCGCGCCCCGCTCAGTTCGCTCCGACGGGCCGAGGGGCGCCGCCGGCGCAGGGCGCACAGCGAGCCAAGGGTAGTGGCCGGGGCCGCTCCCCTGCCATGACGGCGGCGACAGGCCCGGTGTGCGTCGCCTCACGGGCCCGCTGCGGACGGCGGGGCGCACGGCGCCCGCCCGTGTCAGAGGACGGTGGTCGTGAGGAGGAGGGCGAGCGCGACGAGTGCGACGACGGCGACGGGAGCGGCGCCCCAGCGGCTGACGATCGCGGGGGCCGCCCCCGCTGCGCCGTCGGGGCGGGCGGCGGCCGCGTGCCCGAGGCGCTGCTCGCGGCGGCGCAGCCGGGTGACGAGCCGGAGGTGCTCCTCGCGGGAGGCCTGGTAGAGGTCGATGAGGTAGGCGCCGTCGGCGGCGTCGAGGTGGGTGCGGTAGCGGCGCGGGGCGGCGTCGAGGTCCTGGCTCGCGGTGACGTACTCCTCGCGGGCGGCGCTGCCGCGGCGCGCGTGGCGGGTGGCGGCGATGACGCCGCCGCGCTGGCAGGCGGAGACGGTGACGGAGCGCGGGCGCGCCCTCTCGGAGGCGCCGTCGTCGCCGCCGTCGGTGCCACCGTCCGCATGGCTCCCGTTCCCGGGGCCGGTGACCTCGACGGCGAGGGCCCAGCGCGTCGGCGCGGCGCGCAGGGCGTCCCAGCTCAGCACGTGGCTGCGCCAGGCGTTGCGGATCGTGAGGGCGTCCTCGGCCAGGACCGCCTGGGGGCGCCACCACAGGAGCCAGACGATCGTCTCGACGCAGGCGGCGACGGCGAGGGCCTGGAGGCCGTTGCGGTAGCCGTCGGAGAACCAGATCGCGACGACGACGTAGAGGCCTCCGAGGGCGACGGCGACGACGCCGACGCGGCCGAGGAGGGAGCGCAGGATGACGGTGGGCACGGCCCCATCCTGCCCCATGGCGCCGCCCGGTCACCGGGACGCGTCCCGGCCCGGACGCGGGTTCGTCCGGGCCGGGGCCGTCGATCGCGACGACCACCGTCCGCGCAGAGGCGGCGGGCCGCCGTCGTCATCGCGTCACTCGGCGTAGCCGATGTCCTCGGGGCGGACCGAGGACAGACCGAAGGAGCCGTAGTTGGCGAGCGTCCTGGGGACTGCCGTGTAGTCGGCCCTGACGTAGAGGGGGATGACGGCGGCGAGGTCCCAGATGGCGGCGTCGGCCTCGTTGCCGAGCTCGATGCGCTTATCGGGGTCGGCCTCGACGGCGACCTGGTCGATGAGCGCCTCGAGCTCGTCGCTCCACACCTGGGCGAAGTTGGAGGCGGAGTCCTTGCCGTAGATCATCCCGATCCAAGCCATCGGGTAGGGGGTTCCCGTCCAGCTGAAGCTGGCGATCTCGAAGTTCCCCTTGTAGATGCGCTCGGGGAAGAAGTCGTCGGAGTTCGTGTCGTCCATGACGATCTCGACGCCGATCTCCTTCATGCTCGCCTGGAGGACCTTTCCCTGGGTGGCCGAGGTCGTCGCGCTCGGCAACCGGAGGTACTTGAGGGACAGCGTCCGGCCGTCCTTCTCCCGGTACTCCTTGCCGTCGGGGAGCGTCCAGCCCAGGGCGTCCAGCTCGGAGGCGGCCTTCTCCTTGTCGAGGGCCAGGGGCGTGGAGTTGTCCTGGTAGCCGGTCTGGCTCGGCATGAAGAGGTGGTTGCCGAGGCGCAGCTCGCTCGCCGCGACGGGCAGGCCCTGGAGGTCGGCCTCGGCGATCGTGTCGCGGTCGATGCCCTTGACGATGGCCTGGCGCAGCTTCTGGTCGGCGAGGAGTCCCGTGGACCCGTTGATGGTGAAGTGGCGCCAGTCCAGGCCGCGGGCCTGGCGGATCTCGCCGTCGGCGCGCTGCTCGCACTGCTGGTAGGTGGAGGCGTCGGCGATGTCGTCGACGACGTCGATCTCCTTGTTGGCGAAGGCCTGGCCGCGTGCGGAGGCGTCGACGACCTTGAGGACGACGGAGTCGAGGAGGGGCGCGTCGCCCCACCAGGACGGGTTGGGCTCGAGGGTGATCGTCTGCTTGCCCTGGTCGGCGGCGGTGACGACGTAGGGTCCGGTCCAGCCCGCCGTGTCGGAGGCGTCGGTCCATGCCGAGAAGGTCTCGACGTCGGCGGCTCGGGAGGCCGGGACGATCCCGCCGCCGAGGACCGAGGACCAGTCGGGGTAGACGGCGTCGAAGGTGGTGACCATCTCGTACTCGTCCGCACCCTGCTCGATGGACTCGATGTGCTCCCACCCGGAGGTGGAGGCGACGACGGCGGTGAAGGCCTCGTCGGTGCCGTTGCAGGCCTTCCAGCAGGCCTGGTAGTCCGCGACGGTGATGGGGTCGCCGGAGGCCCAGACGGCGGCGGGGTTGAGGTGCATCGTGACGACCGTCTTGTCGTCGGCGATCTCCTCGGAGTAGTCCTCGCAGAACTCGGTGCGGGCCTCGAAGGAGGCGTCGTCGGCGTAGATCCAGTTGACGACGCCGCAGAAGCTCTGGATCGAGGCGTTGGCGACGGTGTTCCCGTCGAGGTGCATGACGTTGAAGTTGCCGACGAAGGCGTCGATGGGGACGGTGAGGGTGCCTCCCTGGGCGAGCTCGTCGCGGGCGCGCTCGTTGAGGTCGGAGGCCGCGAGGCCCGCGGCACTGGCGCCGCCGGTGGCGGAGCCACTGCCGCCCGAGCCGGAGGAGGAGCAGGCCGCCAGCGCGGCGAGGGCGGCCGCGGAGGCGGATCCGGTGAGGAAGAGTCGTCGGTTGAGCATCATCGCTGGACCTCTCGATGGGGACGGGTGACCGCGGGGGACGGCCGTCCAGCCAGTGTGCCCTAGCGCACATGTCCGTGTCATGACATCGGTCGAAGGTCCCATGATCGGGACCGCCTCGAGCACGACGCGGGCCCCGGGCGCCGCGGGGAGGAGTCCCAGCGGCGCCCGGGGCCCGAGCCGCGCCGTCGTCAGTGCGTCACTTGGCGTAGCCGACGTCCTCGGGACGGACCGAGGACAGGCCGAAGGAGCCGTAGTTGGCGAGCTTCTTCGGGACGGCCGTGTAGCTGGCGCGCGAGTAGATCGGGATGACGCCGGCGAGCTGCCAGATCTCCTTGTCGGCGTCCTGGGCGAGCTTGACGCGCTTGGCGTGGTCGGCCTCGACGGCGACCTCGTCGATGAGCTTCTCGAGGTCCTCGCTCCACACGCCGGTGTAGTTCGAGGCGGAGCCCTTGCCGTAGACCTGACCGATGTTGTTCATCGGGTAGGGGGTGCCCTGCCAGGCGAAGGAGACGATCTCGAAGTTGCCCTTCTTGACCCGCTCGGGGAAGAAGTCGTCGTTGTTGGTGTCGTCCATGACGATCTCGACGCCGATCTCCTTCATGTTCGCCTGGAGGACCTTGCCCTCGGTGGCGGAGGTCGCCGTGTCGGGCAGGCGCAGGTACTTGATGGACAGCGTCTGACCGTCCTTCTCGCGGTACTCCTTGCCGTCGGGCAGCGTCCAGCCCAGGGACTCGAGGTCCTTGACGGCCTGCTCCTTGTTGAAGGCGAGGTCGCCGGTGTTGTCCTGGTAGTCGGCGTCCTGCGGGGCGAAGAGGTGGTTGCCGAGCTGGAGCTGGGAGACGGGGACCGGCAGGCCCTGCAGGTCGGCCTTCGTGATGGTCTCGCGGTCGATGCCCTTGACGATCGCCTGACGCAGCTTCTGGTCCGCCAGGAGACCGGTCGAGCCGTTCATGGTGAAGTGGCGCCACTGGAGGCCGGCCGCCTGACGGATCTCGCCGTCGCCGCGCTGCTCGCACTGCTGGTACGTCGAGGCGTCGATGATCGTGTCGACGACGTCGAGCTCCTTGTTCGCGAAGGCGGTGCCCTGCGCGGAGGCGTCGACGACCTTGAAGGTGACCGTGTCGAGGAGCGGCTTCTCGCCCCACCAGGCGTCGTTCGGCTCGAGGACGACGGCCTGCTTGGTGGAGTCGGCGCTGGTGACGATGAAGGGGCCGGCCCAGTAGTCGGTGTCGGAGGCGTCGGTCCAGGACGCGAAGGCCTCCGGCGACTCGGTGAGCTTGCTCGGGACGATGGTGCCGGAGAGCACGGCGGACCAGTCGGGGAAGACCGAGCTGAAGGTGACGACCATCTCGTACTCGTCGGAGCCCTGCTCGATGGACTCGATGTGGTCCCAGCCGTCGGTGGAGGAAACCATCTCGGTGAAGGCGTCGTCGGTGCCGTTGCAGGCCTTCCAGCAGCCCTGGTAGTCGGCGTAGGTGATCGGGTCGCCGGAGTTCCACTTGGCCTCGGGGTTGAGGTGCATCGTGACGACCGTCTTGCCGTCCTTCTCCTCCTCCGTGAAGTCCTTGCAGAACTCCTCGCGGGCGGAGAAGCTGCCGTCCTCCGCGTAGATGAAGTTGTGGATGCCGGCGAAGTCCTGGATGCCGGAGTTGTCGGTGGTGCCGCCGTCGATGTGGAGCGGGTTGTAGTTCGGGACCATCGAGCTCATCGGGATGGAGAGCGAGCCGCCCTGGGAGAGCTTGCTGCGGTCCTGCTTGTTGATGGCCGAGGCGGCGAGCTTGACCGGGGTGGCGGAGGCGTCCGAGCTGCTCGAGGAGCCGGAGCCGCAGGCCGCGAGGGCGGCGAGGGCGGTGACGGACGCGGAGCCTCCGAGGAAGAGGCGACGGTTGATCATCATGGGGTGGGATCCATTCGTCGGGATGGTGATGTAGCCAACATGTTAAGCGTCGGCGACGAACGGGTGACACCAGGGGGACCCGTCCTGCGGAGTGAGACCGCTCACCGCGCTCAGGGAGGTCACAGGTGCGTGGGACGCCCCGGTCGAGCCCTTGCCAGCGCTCCGCTGCGATCGGGCCCAGACCGTCCACCGCCGCCGGCGGGACCCCCGTTGCGAGCGCACGCGACGGGGCCCGGGCGGTGCGTGCGCACCACCCGGGCCCCGCGGGTCTGACCGCCCCCTCAGGGGCGCGGGCTCAGGATCAGGCCGTCGGCGTCGCCGTGGCGCCGGAGAGGTCGGTGTAGCCGACGTCCTGCATGCGACGCGACGAGAGCCCGAACGAGCCGTAGTTGGCGAGGGTCTTCGGGACCGCGACGTAGCCGGCGCGCGAGTAGATCGGGGTCACGATGGCCTCGTCCCAGATGAGCTTGTCGGCCTGGTTGGCGAGCTCGACACGCTTGGCGTGGTCCGCCTCGGAGCCCACCTCGTCGATGAGCTTCTCGAGGTCCTCGCTCCACACGCCGGTGTAGTTGGAGGCGGAGTCCTTGCCGTAGATCTGGCCGATGTTGGCCATGGGCCAGTCGGTGCCGATCCAGGTGAAGGCGACGATCTCGAAGTTGCCCTTCTTGACCCGCTCGGGGAAGAAGTCGTCGTTGTTGGTGTCGTCCATGACGATCTCGACGCCGATGTCCTTCATGTTGGACTGGAGGACCTTGCCCTCGGTGGCGGAGGTCGCCGTGTCGGGCAGGCGCAGGTACTTGATGGACAGCGTCTGACCGTCCTTCTCGCGGTACTCCTTGCCGTCGGGCAGGGTCCAGCCGAGCTCCTCGAGCTCCTTGATGGCCTGCTCCTTGTTGAACTTGTAGTCCCCGGAGTTGTCCTGGTAGTCGGCGTCGTTCGGCATGAAGAAGTGGTTGCCGAGCTGGAGCTGTGAGGCGGGGACCGGCAGACCCTGGAGGTCGGCCTCGGTGATGGTCTCGCGGTCGATGCCCTTGACGATCGCCTGGCGGAGCTTCTGGTCCTGGAGGAGACCGGTGGCGCCGTTCATGGTGAAGTGGCGCCACTGGAGGCCGGCCGCCTGACGGATCTCGCCGTCGGCGCGCTGCTGGCACTGCTGGTAGGTGGAGGCGTCGATGATCGTGTCGACGGTGTCGATCTCGGAGTTGGCGAAGGCGGTGCCGAGCTGGGAGTCGTCGATGACCTTGATGGTGACGGTGTCGAGGAGCGGCTCGTCGCCCCACCAGTTGGGGTTGTGCTCGAGGGTGATGATCTGCTTGGTCTCGTCCACCTTGGTGACGATGAAGGGACCGGTCCAGTAGTCCGTGTTGTTGGCGTCGGTCCAGCCGGAGAAGGTGTCGACGTCCTTGGCGAGGGCGGCCGGGATGGTGGCGCCGCCGAGGATGGAGGACCAGTCGGGGAAGACGCCGTCGAAGGTGGTGACGACCTCGAACTCGTCCTTGCCCTGCTCGATGGACTTGATGTGGTCCCAGCCGTCAGTGGAGGCGACGACGGCGGTCTTGGCGTCGTCGGTGCCGTTGCAGAACTCCCAGGCGGCCTTGTAGTCCTCGTAGTTGATCGGGTCGCCCGAGTTCCACTTGGCGTCGGGGTTGAGGGTGAGGGTGATGACGGTGTTGCCGTCGACCTCCTCCTCCTTGTAGTCCGTGCAGTAGTCCTCGTCGACGGAGATGGAGGCGTCGTCGGCCCAGATGAAGTTGGAACCGAGGACGAAGTCGGCGAGCTTCTGCGCGTCGCCGGTGTTGCCGTCGATGTGGAGGCGGTTGTAGTTCGGGATCCAGGTGCCGATCGGGATGGTGAGCTCGCCGCCCTTCTGGAGCTTGTCACGGTCGACCTTGTTGATGTCGGAGGCGGCGAGCTTGGTCGGCGTGGCGGACGCGCCGGAGGACGAGCTGCTGCCGGAGCCGCTGCAGGCGGCCAGGGCGGCGAGGGCGGCGACCGAGGCCGAGCCACCGAGGAACAGACGACGGTTGATCATCATGGGGATCTCCTTGTTCAAAGGGGGGAGAGAGTGGTGCCGACTGGGTGTGAGGTCGGTCTCCCATCTCGGTGAGCAAACCATACGGAGGTTTCCGCCCGTTGTGGTGCGGTTCTCACAAACGTCATGCGTCGGAAACAAATGACTATGCACATCCCCGTATCCCCATGTACCCCGCGGGATACCGATGCGAGAGGGGCCCCGCACCCTCGGTGCGTGACCCCTCTCACTCGTCCGGTGGCCGGTCACCCGGCCGTCCGCGCCGACTCAGAACACGTTGGCGTGCTCGGAGTAGTAGCAGGAGACCTCGTGGTCCTCGGCCATCGTCGTGAAGCCCGGGAGCGCCTCGAGGCAGCGGGAGCGCTGCTCGTCGGTGAGCTCGTTCTTGAACTTCGGGCAGCGGGTGCGGAACGGGCAGCCCGAGGGCGGGTTGGCCGGGCTCGGCAGGTCGCCCTCGAGGATGATGCGCGAGCGCGTGCGCTCCTTGGCCGGGTCAGGGATCGGGATCGCGGACAGGAGGGCCTGCGTGTACGGGTGCGCCGGCGCGGCGAAGACCGCGTCCACGTCCCCGATCTCGACGATCTTGCCGAGGTACATGACCGCGACGCGGTCCGCGATGTGGCGGACGACGGAGAGGTCGTGGGCGACGAAGAGGTAGGAGAGGCCCAGGGTGGCGCGCAGCTCGTCGAGCAGGTTGATGACGCCGGCCTGGATGGAGACGTCGAGCGCGGAGACCGGCTCGTCGAGGACGAGGAGGCTCGGCTCGAGGGCGAGGGCGCGGGCGATGCCGATGCGCTGACGCTGGCCGCCGGAGAAGTTGCGGGCGTAGCGGTTGGCGTGGCTCGGCTCGAGGCCCACGAGCTCCATGAGCTCGTCGACACGCTTGGAGACGTCGCCCTTCTTCCAGCCGTTGGCGCGCAGCGGCTCGGCGATGAGGTCGAAGACCGGCAGGCGCGGGTCGAGCGAGGCCATCGGGTCCTGGAAGACGATCTGGACGTCGCGGCGCATCCGGCGGCGCTCCGAGCGGGTGACCTCCGAGGTGTCGCGGCCGAGGACGACGATCCTGCCCTCCTCGGGGGCCTTGAGGTCGAGGACCTCGAGAAGCGTCGTCGACTTGCCGCAGCCGGACTCGCCGACCAGGGCGAGGGTCTCGCCCTTGCGGACGTCGAAGGAGACGCCGGAGACCGCGTGGACGGTGCCGACGCGGCGCTTGAAGACGGCGCCCTTCATGAGCGGGAAGTTCTTGACGAGGTCCGTGACGCGCAGGACCTCCTCGCGCTCCTCGTGCGGCAGGTCGAGGGCCTCGGGGGTCTTGAGCCTCGGCAGCGGGTAGATGTCCTGGTAGTCGAGGTTCTTCTCCTCGATCTCCGGGAAGCGCTTGCAGGCCGAGTACTGCGGGCCGGCGGGGACCTGGCCGGAGGCGTCCAGCGCCCCCTCGGGGCGCACGAGGGTGAGCTCGGGCTCACCGCTGAGGCACTCCTCGGAGGCCATGGGGCAGCGCGCCGCGAAGGGGCAGCCCGTGGGCTCCTTGAGCAGCGACGGCGGGTTGCCGTCCAGGGTGGCCAGCGCCGAGTCCTTCTTGGCGTCCAGGCGCGGGAGGGCGCCGAGCAGGCCGATCGTGTACGGCATGCGCGAGCGGTAGAAGATGTCGTCGACGTCGCCGGTCTCGACGATGCGGCCGGCGTACATGACCGCGACGCGGTCAGCCATGCCGGCGACGACGCCGAGGTCGTGGGTGATCATGATGACGCCGGCGCCGGTCTCCTGCTTCGCGGTGCGGAGCACGTCGAGGATCTGGGCCTGGATGGTGACGTCGAGGGCCGTGGTCGGCTCGTCGGCGATGATGAGGTCCGGGTCGTTGGCGATGGCGATCGCGATGACGGCGCGCTGGCGCATGCCGCCGGAGAACTCGTGCGGGTAGGCGTTGACGCGCACGTCCGGGTTCGGGATGCCGACGAGGTCGAGCAGCTCGATGGCGCGCTTGTGGGCGTCGCGGTCGCTGATGCCCTTGCGGTGGATCTTGAGGGCCTCCTCGATCTGCTGGCCCACCGTGTAGACGGGGGTGAGCGCCGAGAGCGGGTCCTGGAAGACCATGGCGACCTGGGTGCCGCGCAGCTTCGACATGTAGCCGTCGGACCGGCCCAGGAGCTCGGTGCCGTGGAGCCGGACGGAGCCGGAGACCCTCGCGGAGTCGTCGAGCAGTCCCATGATCGCCGTCGAGGTGACGGACTTGCCGGAACCGGACTCGCCGACCAGCGCGACGACCTCGCCGCGGGCGACGGAGAGGTTGACGCCGCGCACGGCGTGGACGGTGCCGTCCTCGGAGGGGAAGGAGACCTTGAGGTCCTCGACCTCGAGCAGCGGGGCGCTCGAGGTGGGGTCCGGCTGGGCGTCGGACTCGAAGCGCTGCGAGCGCTTGCGCGTGGTGGTCGGTGCGCTCTGCTCGGGCGCGGCGCTGGTTGACGTGGTAGCGGGGCTCATGCCTGGCCTCCGGACTTGGACGAGGAGTCGAGCGCGTCGCGGACGCCGTCGCCGACGAGGTTGATGCACACGAGCATGACGATGAGGATGAGGGCCGGGTAGACGAAGGTCCACGGGTACACGGCGATGTCGCCCTGGGACTGGGCGATGAGGGTGCCCAGGGAGGTCTTCGGGGGCTTCACGCCGAAGCCGAAGTACGACAGGGTCGTCTCGGACAGGACGGCGCTGGCCACGCCCAGGGTCGCGTCGATGATGATGTACGACGAGATGTTGGGCAGGATGTGCCGCGCGATGATGGTCGGCGCCGGGACGCCCATGTACTTCGCGGCCGTCACGTACTCCATGTTGCGCACGGACAGGGTCATCGAGCGGATGACGCGGGCCGAGAGCATCCAGCCGAAGGCGGCCAGCAGGATGATGAACATCGGGATGGAGCCCTTGGAGGCGGCGCCCATCGACTGGCTGATGATGGCGATGAGGAGGAAGGACGGGACGACGAGCAGCAGGTCGATGACCCACAGCGCGCACTTGTCGAACCAGCCCCCGAAGTAGGCGGCGGCCGAGCCCATCGCGGCCGCGACGATCGTCTGGATGCCGGAGACGCACAGGCCGATGACGAGGGACTTGCGCAGGCCCTCGACGAGCATCGCGAAGACGTCCGAGCCGTCCTTCGTGGTGCCGAGCCAGTGGTCGGCGTTCGGCGGCACGTGGAAGTTGAGGAAGTCGGAGTCCGTGTACTTGTAGTGCCCGATGTGCGGGCCGAGCAGCGCGAACAGGACGATGAGGAGGAAGCCGACGAGGCCGAGGACGGCGCTGCGGTTGCGCAGGAAGCGGCGTCGGAAGATCTGACCGCGGGAGAGCCGCTTGAAGGCGGTGTCGCCCTCCTCGAGCGCCGGTCCGGTGCCCTCGGTGGCCCCCATGTTGGCCTCGTTGACGAGCTCGCCGCCCTCCGTGCCGATGGCGGGGCGGTCGGTGCCGGTGTGGCCCGGCTCGCCCTGGTTGAACTCGGTGGTTGCCATGGCTCAGCTCACCCTCACTCGCGGGTCGATGATGGCGACGAGGATGTCCGACAGGAACGCGCCGATCAGGGTCATGAGTGCACCGAAGGCCGTCACGGCGACGGTGCCGTTGATGTCCATCGTCGAGATGGACTTGATGGAGTACTCGCCCAGGCCGTGCCAGGAGAAGACCGTCTCAGTGATGGCCGCGCCGGTGAAGAGGCCGGCGAGCGCGAAGGCGAAGTAGGTGCCCATCGGGATGAGGGCCGTGCGCAGCGCGTGGCGGGTGATGGCCTTGCGCTTGATGAGGCCCTTGGCGCGGGCGGTGCGCACGTAGTCGGCGCCGAGCGTGTCGAGCATGAGGTTGCGCTGGTAGCGCGAGTAGGAGGCGATGCCGCCCAGGGACATCGAGATGGTCGGCAGCAGGAGGTGCTGCGCTCGGCCGGCGAAGCCGGAGCCCTCGCCGACGAACTCGAAGTACTGGCCGCCGAGCGCGTGGTTGGCCTCGATGGCGCCGAGCTTGAGGAAGAGCGCGAGGACCATGACCGGCGTCGAGATGATGATGAGGGACAGGACGGTGAAGAAGCGGTCCCAGAAGGAGTACTGGCGAACGGCCGTCCAGGCGCCCAGGGCGGTGCCGAGGAGCATGCCGATGAAGGAGCCGAGGAAGACGAGGCGGACCGAGACCCAGATGCGGCGGGAGACCTCGGCGTTGACCGACTGGCCCTGCGGGGTCTTGCCCCAGTCCCAGTGCCCGAGCACGCCCGTGATCCAGATCTTGAAGCGACCCATGACCGGGTCGTGCGGGTTGATGTTGTACGACGTGAGGGTGGCGTAGATGCCGTCCCAGTTGAGCTTGGTGTTGCTCAGGTCGTACAGACCCAGCGGGTTGAGCTGCGTCGCGGCGAGGAAGTACGCCATCACGGTGGCGATCACCAGGAGGATCGCGTAGTTCGCGATCCGCCGCGCAAGGTATGGGAGCATGCGGTCTTCTCTTCCGGGGGACCGGGGTCGGCGCCTGGTGGGAGCCGGAGCCGCCGGTTGCGGACAACACCGTCCGTACACGGGCCCTCGGGGGTGCTCGGAACCGGACGGCTGCGCTCACGATACCCGCACCAGGAAATCCTGCGGACACGTTGTCGGAGGAGATTGCGCAACGCTCCGCCCTGGTCAGGGGCGGCCCGCCGCGCGGGGCGCCGTCGGATTGCGGCCCTCGGTGTGACCGAACGGGTTGCCGGGCGCCGGTCACCGCTCCCCGTACAGGGCGATGCTCGCCCCGGGCACGGCGTCGATGAGCTCGCGTGTGTAGTCCTGGCGCGGGTGGGCGAAGAGCGCGTCTGACTCCCCCGTCTCCACGACCCTCCCGTGCTGCATGACGACGACGTCGTCGGCGATCTGCCGGACGACGGCGAGGTCGTGCGTGATGAAGAGGTAGGTGAGGTCGAGCTCGGACTGGAGGTCCGCGAGCAGGCGGAGGATCTGCGCCTGGACGAGGACGTCAAGGGCGGAGACGGCCTCGTCCAGGACGACGACCTCGGGCTTGAGGGCGAGGGCGCGGGCGACGGCGACGCGCTGGCGCTGCCCGCCGGAGAGCTCGTTGGGGTAGCGGCGCATGGCGGAGCGCGGCAGGGCCACCATGTCGAGCAGCTCGGAGACCCGGGCCTGGCGCTTCTTGCGCGAGCCGATCCCGTGGACGCGCAGGGGCTCCTCGATGACGCGGTAGATCGAGTACATCGGGTCCAGCGAGCCGTAGGGGTTCTGGAAGACCGGCTGCATCGTGCGGCGCAGGTCGAAGAGCTCCTTGCCCTTGAGGGTGGACAGGTCGACCCCGTTGTGGAGGACCTTGCCCTCAGTGGGGTCGAGGAGCTTGAGGACCATGTTGGCCACGGTGGACTTGCCGGAGCCGGACTCCCCCACGAGCGCCGTCGTCGTGCCACGGCGCACCCCGAAGGTGACATCGTCGACGGCCTTGAGCGTCGAGGCGGCACCCTTGGCACCGCGGACGTCGAAGATCTTGGTGAGGTGCTCGACGCGGATGATCTCGTCTGCGTCCGCGGCGATCTCGTGGACTCCGAGCTCGTCGGCGGTGACCTGGACGCCCTCCGCGTGGGCGGCCTCGATCCTGTGGGAGGCCAGGGAGGGCGCGGCCTCGACGAGCCTCTGGGTGTAGGGGTGCCGCGGGTCCTGGAGGACCTCGATGCTCGGCCCGGACTCGACGACCCGGCCGCGGTGCATGACGACGACGTGCTCGGCGCGCTCGGCGGCCAGGCCCAGGTCGTGGGTGATGAAGAGCATCGCGGTGCCGAGCTCGTGGGTGAGCCGGCCCAGGTGGTCGAGGATGCGGTGCTGGACGGTGACGTCGAGGGCGCTCGTCGGCTCGTCGGCGATGAGGAGGCGCGGGCGCGCCGCCAGGCCGATGGCGATGAGGGCGCGCTGGCGCATGCCGCCGGAGAACTCGTGCGGGTACTGACGGGCGCGGCGCGCGGCGTCGGGCAGGCCGGCGTCCTCGAGGAGGAGGGCCACCTGGTCCTCGACCTTGATGCGGCCCCCGTGGACCTCGGCCTGGACGTCGGTCTCCCCGTCCTCGGCGGCGGCCAGCTTCTTGAGGCGGTCGTCGGCGACGCCGGCGAGGCCGTTGGCCTTGAGCGCCTCCTTGACCTGGAAGCCGATGGACCACACGGGGTTGAGGTTGCTCATCGGGTCCTGCGGGACGAGCCCGATCTCGCTGCCGCGCAGCTCGCGCAGGCGCTTGGCGCTCGGGTGCGAGATGTCCTCGCCGTCGAAGAGGATGCGGCCGCCGGTGACCCTGCCCGTGCCGGGCAGGAGGCCGATGACGGCGTTGGCGAGGGTGGACTTGCCACTGCCGGACTCGCCCACGATGGCCACCGACTGGCCGGGGTAGAGGGAGAGGCTCGCCTTGCGGACGGCCGGGACCATGCCGGTCGAGGAGCGGAAGGCGACCTCGAGGTCCTCGACCTGGAGGAGGGGACGGGGCGCGGCGGAGCCGGCCGCGGCGGCGGTGCTGGTGCGGTTGTCAGTCACTTGCGGGCCTTCGGGTCGAGGGCGTCGCGCACGGCGTCGCCCATCATGATGAATCCGAGCACGGTCAGGGCCAGGGCGCCCGCCGGGTAGAGGAGCACCGAGATGTGGTCGCGCAGCGCCGACTGGGCGGTGGCGATGTCGGCACCCCAGGACACGACGGTCGAGGGCAGGCCGATGCCGAGGAAGGACAGGGTCGCCTCGGAGACGATGAAGCTGCCCAGGGAGACCGTGGCCGTCACGATGATGGGGGCGGCGGCGTTGGGCATGACGTGCCGGACGAGGATGGCGAGGCGCCCGGAGCCGAGGGACTTCGAGGCGGTCACGAAGTCCTCGTTCTTGACGCTCATGACGGCGCCGCGGGTGATGCGGGCGATCTGGGGCCACCCGAACAGGGCGAGGACGAGGACGACCGTGAGGATCGAGGAACGGCCCTTGAACAGCTGCATGACGACGATCGCGGCGAGGACGAAGGGCACCGCGAAGAAGATGTCGGTGAAGCGCGCCAGGAGGGAGTCGACCCAGCCGCCGAAGTAGCCGGCGACGGCGCCGATGACGGAGCCGAGGACGACAACGATGAGGGTGGTGAGGACGCCGACCGTGACGGAGGCGCGGGCGCCGTAGACGGTGCGGGCGAAGATGTCGCAACCCTGACGGTCGAAGCCGAAGGGGTGCCCGCTGACCGGCCCGCCGTAGGAGTCGGAGAGCTGGCAGTAGGTCGGGTCCGTGCGGGCGAAGAGGCCCGGGAGGAGCGCCAGGAGGACCGCGCCGACGATGAGGACGGCGGACACCCAGAAGATGGGCCGTCGGCGCAGCTGCTTCCAGGCCTCGCCCCACATGGAGGACGGGGCGGAGTCGTCGGCGACGGCGTCGACCGCCCCCAGGCCCTGCTCGTCGTCGGGAGCGACGAAGCGCTCCTGACCGGCGAGCACGGCGCCCTCGGAGGCGAAGAACGGGGCGGCTGCCCCGGGGGCGAGCGGTGCGGCTGTGCCGGAGCGGGCGTCGGTGGGCTTGTCGCCGGGCTGCGGGCGCTGGTTCTCGATGGGCTCAGGCATAGCGGATCCTCGGGTCGAGGGCTGCGTAGAGCAGGTCCACGAGCAGGTTGGAGACGATGAAGACGATGATGAGGACGGTCGTGAAGGAGACGACAGTCGGGCCCTCGCCCTGGAGGATCGCCCGGTAGAGGGTGCCGCCGACGCCGTTGATGTTGAAGATGCCCTCGGTGACGATGGCGCCGCCCATGAGGGACCCCAGGTCCGCGCCGAGGAAGGTGACGACGGGGACGAGGGAGTTGCGCAGGACGTGGACGACCATGACGCGCGAGCCGGACAGGCCCTTGGCGCGGGCGGTGCGCACGTGGTCGGCGGAGAGGTTCTCCCCCACCTCTGTGCGCGTCAGGCGCAGCACGTAGGCGAAGGAGACGGCGCTGAGCACGACGGCCGGCATGAGGAGCTGCTTGAACCCCGGGTGGCTGCCGGCGGTGACGGGGAGCCAGCCGGCCTTGACGCCGATGAAGAACTGCAGGACGAAGCCGATGACGAAGGTCGGCACGGCGATGACGACGAGGGAGAGGAAGAGGACGGCGGAGTCGAAGACGCCGCCCTTGCGCATGCCGGCGAGGAGGCCGACGACGATCCCGAAGACGGCCTCGAGGACGAGCGCCATGAGGGCGAGGCGGATCGTCACCGGGTAGGCGCGGGCGAGGACGTCGATGATCTCCTTGTGCCCGCGGATGGTCGTGCCCAGGTCGAGGCTGAAGACGCCCTTGAGGAAGAGCAGGTACTGGACGATGAAGGGCTTGTCCAGGTTGTACTCCGCCCGGATCTGGTCCTGGAGCACGGGGCTCAGGGTGCGGTCGCCGCCGAGCGCGGAGACGGGGTCCCCGGGCATGGCGAAGACCATGGCGTAGATGAGCAGCGTGGCCCCGAAGAAGACGGGGATCATCTGCAGGAGCCGGCGTCCGGTGTATCGGAGCATCAGCCCTCCTCGTGGGGTGGTGGGTTCGGGTGGGGTGCGCGGGTGGCGCGGGAGCGCGGGGTGGCGCGCCCTGACAGCGGGCGAGGTGCTCGTCGCGGCGCGCGACGAGCACCTCGCCCGTGGTGTCGGCGGGTCAGAACTTCGAGATGGCCTCGGCCTGGTCCCAGAGCTTCTTGGCCTCGTCGGCGTCGAAGGTGAGGACCTCGTTGCCGTCGACCTTGTCGGTCCAGCCCTGGATGACGGGGCTGGTGAAGTCGGAGGCCGGGGTGCGGGTCTCGTAGTAGAGGGTGTCGCAGATCTGGGCGCGGTCGATGGCGCGGGAGAGGGCGGCACGGCGGGCGCGACCCTCCTCGTCCATCTTGAAGTGCTCGGTGTTGACGTCGATCGCGAAGCACTGGATGACGGCGCCGGGCTGGTTGATGGCCCGCTTGCCGAGGTCGTCCTTGAAGGAGGACAGGGCCGAGTCCGGGACGGAGTCGATGACGTCGACGGCGTCGGAGAGCAGGTCGTTGTAGGCGGCGTCGTAGTCCGTGTAGAAGGTGAAGGTGACGCCCTTGTTGGCGGGCTTGCGGACGCCGTCGTAGTCGGCGTTGGCGACGAGGGCGGCCTGGGAGTCGTGGTCCCAGCTGTCCAGCGTGTAGGGGCCGTTGCCGACGGGGGACTCGCCGAAGGCGTCCATGTCGTCGTAGGCGGAGTCCGGCAGCGGGTAGAAGGCGGCGTAGCCCAGGCGCAGGGCGAAGTCGGAGGCCGGGGCGGTCAGCTTGATGGTGAAGGTGAGGTCGTCGACCTTCTTGAGACCGGTGAGCTCGGAGTCCTTGTCGTAGGAGAAGCCCTCGATGGGCTCGTAGAAGTAGCTGGAGAGCTGGGCGTTGGAGAGCAGCGCGCCGTAGTTCCAGGCCTTGATGAAGGAGTCGGCCGTGACGGCGGTGCCGTCGGAGAACTTCCAGCCGTCCTTGATCTTGACGGTGAAGTTCTGGTTGTCGCTGGTCTCGATCGACTCGGCGACCTCGTTCTCGACGGAGCCGTCGGTCTTGTAGGAGACCAGGCCGGCGAAGAGGAGGTCGACGATGCGGCCGCCGCCGACCTCGTTCGTGTTGGAGGGGACGAGCGGGTTCTGGGGCTCGGTGCCGTTGGCGAGGACGACGCCGTCGTCGGCGGTGGTCTTGATGGCGTGGTAGACGGGGACGGCGTGCCAGTCGAACTCGACGTCGGAGACGTTGTTGGAGTAGCCGCCGAAGCCGTTCTGGTACCACAGCGGGATGGCCGACAGGTCGGTGAGGAGCTGCGTCTGGGCCTTCTCGTAGTCGGCGAGGGCCGTGGCGTCGTCGCTCGCGGCGGCGGCCTGGGCGAGCAGGTCGTCGAAGTCCGCGCTGGAGTACTGGGCGTCGTTGGAGCCAGCGCCGGTCTGGTAGACGGAGCCGAGGAAGTTGGCCATCGACGGGTAGTCGCCCTGCCAGCCGGAGCGGAAGGCGCCGACGAGGGTGTGCTTGGTGATCTGGTCGCGCAGCTCGGAGAACTGGGCGAAGGGCAGCGGCTCCATCGTGATGCCGAGGGTGTTGCTGACGGAGTTGCAGACCGCCTCGACCCAGGCCTTGTGGGGGCCGTCGGAGTTGTAGGCGAGGGTGAGGGACCCGCCGGAGGCCTTGCCCTGGCCGCCCGAGGCGGCGGAGGCGGAGGCGCTCGAGGAGGACGAGGAGTCCGAGCTGGATCCGCATCCGGCGAGGATGACGGCGGTGATGCCGGCCATGCCGAGGCCGAAGGAACGACGGGAGATCTGGGGGGTGTTCATGGGGTGATGTACCTCCGAGGACGGGGTGCCGGTGTCTCCGGCGGGCCGGGGCCTGACGCGCCGGTCGACTGCATGAGTATGCATCGATCTCGATGGCCGGTCACCTCCCGCGTTCATGTGCGGTTCACGTCACACCCATGCGGGGCTCGCGGGTCGCGGGACCCCGACGGGCGCACGCCCCTTCCCGGAGATCACCAGGCGGCGGCGAGGAGCTCGTAGGAGCGGCGACGCGCCGCGGCGTCGTGGGCGTAGGTGAGGACGAGGACCTCGTCGAGGTCCCAGCGCTCGGCGAGCTCGCGCAGGCGGGCGGCGACGTCGTCGGCGGTGCCGACGAAGGACAGGGCGAGGGAGGCCTCGACGGCCCTGTCCTTGCCGGAGGCGAGGGACCGCCAGGCCGCGGCGTCCTCGCTCGGCGGGTCGAGGGGCGCGGGGCGGCCGCCGACGGTGCGGGCGGAGGCGGCGCGCTGGGTGGAGAAGAGACGCTCGGCCTCCTCGGCGGTCTCGGCGACCATGACGTTGACGGCGGCGGCGGCGTGAGGCCGACGATCCTCCACGACGGTGGGGGCCCCGGCGTCGAAGACGGAGCGGTAGGTGACCAGAGCGGCCTCAGCGGGGGCCGGGGCGAAGTGCGAGGCGACGATGAAGGGCACGCCCAGGCTGCCGGCGACGCGGGCGCCGTTGACGGAGGAGCCGAGGACGGCGACGCGCGGGCTCGTCCCCTCCCCCGGGACGGCGCGGACGCGCTGCGGGATCGCGGGCGCGACGGCGTCGGGGTCGTCGTCGGGCAGGAGGGAGCCGGGGACGGCCGTGGCGTCGCCGGCGACCTCGCCGAGGTAGGCGAGGACCTCGAGGATCTCCTCGGTGAAGCGGCCCGGGTCGGCGGCTCGGCGGCGCAGGGCGGCGGCGGTGATGGGGTCGGTGCCGGGCGCGCGCCCGATGCCGAGGCCGACGCGGCCCGGGTACATCGTCGCGAGGGTGCCGATCTGCTCGGCGATGACGAGCGGGGCGTGGTTGGGGAGCATGACGCCGCCCGAGGAGACGCCGATGCGCTCGGTGGCCGCGAGGACCTGCCCCATGAGGACGGTGGTCGCGCTCGCAAGGAAGGTGGTGGAGCCGTGGTGCTCGGCCAGGAAGTAGCGCTCGTAGCCGGAGCGGTCCGCGGTGCGCGCGAGCTCGACCATCTCGGTGAGGGCGTCCGCGCGGCTGCGGCCGGCGGAGACGGGGACGAGGTCGAGGACGGAGAGCACCGGCGAGGTGCTGCTTGCCGGGGTCCTGGCTGCGGTCACCGCGCCACCATAACGGCGCGGTGCGGGCGTGCGCCCGGGACGCACGGCCCACGCCGCGGTGGCGGGGGTCTCAGCGCCCGGCACGACGGCCCAGGTCAGGGGCCCGCGGGCGCCACACGACCCCCGGGCCGGGGAGGCTCACGCGCTCGGGGCGCCGACGTCGGCCCGGCGGGCCCGGATCCAGGCGTCCGAGCGGCGGTAGACGGTCGCGAGGACCGCGCCGGAGAGGTTGTGCCAGATGGAGAAGACGGCGCCGGGCAGGGCGGCCTCGGGCGTGAAGTACTGGATGGCGAGGCCCGCGGCGAGGCCGGAGTTCTGCATGCCGACCTCGATGGAGGTGGTGCGGGCGACGCGCGGGTCGTCCTTGGCGGCGACGTGGCCGGCGCACCAGCCGAGCAGGTAGCCGAAGACGTTGTGGCAGGCCACCACGAGGACGACGAGGAGGCCCGCCGCCTTGATGGTGTCGGCGCTCTTGCCGACGACGGCGAGGACGACGTAGCAGATGCCGAGGACGGAGATCCAGGGCAGGGCGGGCAGGACCTTCTCGACGAGCCGGCCGACGACCATGCGCACGAGGAGGCCGCCGAGGACCGGCACGAGGACGATCTTGACGATGGACAGGGCCATGTCGCCGCCGGCGACCGGCATGTACTGGCCGGCGAGCCACTTGGTGAGCAGGGGCGTCATGATCGGCGCGATGAGGGTGGAGATCGAGGTCATCGTGACCGAGAGGGCGACGTCGCCCTTGCCGAGGTAGGAGATGACGTTGGAGGAGGTGCCGCCGGGGGCGCAGCCCACGAGGACGACGCCCGCGGCGAGGGCCGGGTCGAGCTGGAAGACCTTGGTGAGGACCCAGGCGACGCTCGGCATGATGACGTACTGGGCGATGACGCCGATGACGACGGGCACGGGGCGCCGGGCGACGAGGGCGAAGTCGGGCAGCGTGAGGGTCAGGCCCATCCCGAACATGATGATGCCGAGGGCGATGTTGGTGCCGGTGGCGAGGGAGGCGGCCTGGTCCGGGATGACCATGGCGATGACGAAGGACGCCAGGATGAGGAGGGGGAAGACGGTGACGGCGACGCGCGCCGACCGGTCCTCCTTGCTGGGGCCCGCCGCGGGGGCGGGGCTCGCCTGGGACGTCCGAACCTGGGGAGTGCTCATGCTGCCCTCCTACCGCCCCGTCCTCACTGTGGGACGGGGCGTCTCAGCAGGCGGTCGACTCCGGGGGCTCAGGAGACCCGGCCGCGCAGCGCGCCCGCGGCGGCGAGGGACTTGAGCAGGTCGCCGACGATGAACGGGACGAGGCCCGCGCCGATCGTCGCCTCGGGCCCCATGCCGGTGGCGACGGCGAGCCAGATGAGCCCCGGCACGTAGACCACCGCGGAGGCGGCGACCATGATCAGCACCCGGGCGAGCAGCCCCGGCCGGGCGCCGTCTCGGCGAGCGGTGGCACGACCGGCGACGGCCGCCGCGAGCGCGTAGCCGAGGACGTAGCCGAAGGACGCGGTCACGCCGCCCGACCAGCCGGCGAGGACCGGGGCCCCCAGGGCCGCCAGCCCGGCGAGCAGGAGGGCGGAGGCGACGCCGCGGCGCGAGCCGAGCACGCCGCCGACGCCAAGGGCGGCAAGGGTGCCGAGCGTGACGGGCACGGGGGTGAAGGGAAGGGGCAGACCGACCTGACCGATGAGCGCGATGGCGGCGGTGCCGGCGAGGACGAGGCCGGCCTCGCGGGCGAGGAGCCGGGCCCGGGAGCGCGGGGCGACGTCGGCGGTCGACGGGGCGGCGGTGCGGGAGCTGAGGATCTCGTTCATCGTCATGCGACAAGCGTAGGAAGGACGGTGCCGCACGGCATCGGGCGAGGTCGCCGGTAACGGGCCGTCCGAATTGGAGGATCCCCACAAGGGGTTCGGGCGGCTGCGGCCCGGGCGCCGTCGGGAGCGGCGGGGCGTCAGGCGGTGAGGCGCCGCTCGGGCAGGTGCTCCTCGACCCAGGCGAGGAGGTCGCGAGTGACCTCCTCGCGGTTCGTCTCGTTGAGGAGCTCGTGCCGGGCTCCGGGGTAGAGGCGGAGGGTCACGTCGCGGACGCCGGCCCGCCGCATGCGGGTGGCGACCTCGGTGACGCCCTTGCCCGCTCCCCCGACGGGGTCCTCGGCCCCGGAGGCGACGAGGAGCGGCAGGTCGCACGGGATGGACTCGAAGGCGCGGCGGGAGCTGACGGCGAGGCCGGCCTCGAGGAGGTCGCGGTAGAAGCCGGCGGTGCAGGTGAAGCCGCACAGCGGGTCCGCGAGGTAGCTGCTCACCTCGGACTCGTCCCGGGCGAGCCAGTCCACGACCGTGCGCGCGGGCGCGAAGGGGGCGTTGTAGGGGGCGATGATCTGCGACTCGAGGACCGCGCTGGGGTGGCGCGGGCCGCGAGCCCGGGCCTCGGCCAGGGCGAGGAGGCGGCCGACGCGGCCGAGGGCCCCGGGGTCGCCGGCCGTGCCCATGACGACGGCGCCGACGACGCGGCGGCGGTCGCAGCGCGCGAGCGACCCGCGCACGATGAGCGAGCCCCAGGAGTGGCCCAGGAGGATGACGGGGGCGTCGGGCCAGGTGCGGGCGATCTCGTCGCGCACGACGTCCTGGTCGCGCAGGAGCTGGCGCCAGGAGGAGGCGTCGCCGGTGTGTCCGCGCTCGTCGTCGGCGGCGATGGTGGCGCCGTGCCCGCGGTGGTCGTCGGCGACGACGGCGAGGCCGCGGGCGCAGGCGGCCGCAGCGAGTCGGCGGTAGCGGCCCGAGTGCTCGGCCATCCCGTGGACCACCTGGAGGACGGCGCGCGGCGAGCCGGGCTCGGGGGCGACGTCGGTGCGCACCTGGGGCGCGCGCGGTGCGCGCTCGTCACCGCCGTCGGAGGTGGCGGGCTCCGGGCGCGCGGGGCTGCCGAGGACGCGCACGGCGTCGGGGACCCACGAGCGCACGGCGAGGCGCTTGCCGTCCGTGGCGGTGAGGAAGGAGCTGGTGGACTTCACAGGAGGCTCGGTGATCGAGGGGCGCAAGGACGGTCACAGGCTAGTAACAGGCTCCGACGGGTGAGTGGGCCGCAAGGGCCCCTGTGAACCTTCTTGCGGATACCGCGGGATCCGTCTCACGTGGCAGCCTGTGCGGGTGAAGATCAGCGTCACGACGGGCAGCCGGGCGCCCGGCCACCGCTCGGCCGCGACGGGCGGCCGGGTGCTGGTGGGCAACGGGAAGCAGGCGCTCGCGCTCGTGGCCCGGCGCCTGCGGGGCCTCGGCGTGCGGGCGGTGCTCGTCCCGGCGTACCGCTGCGCGACGATGGCCGCGCCCTTCGAGCTCGAGGGCCTGCGGGTGCGGGGCGTGCCCTGCGGTGCGGACCTGCTCATGGACGCGGGGGCGCTGCAGCAGGCGCTCGTGGTGGAGCCCGGGGCGGCGGTGCTGCACTGCGAGACCTACGGGGCAGCTGCGGGCGCGGGGCTGCGTGCGGCGCTCAGGACGGCGCGCGAGGCGGGCTCCGCGGTGGTGCTCGACGCCTCGCACTCGGTGCTCGACCGGGCCGTGCTGCTCCGTGCGGGGGCCGGCGCCGCCGGGACGGCCGACGACGGGGCCACGGACAGCAGTCGGGCCGGCGACGGTCGGACTGCCGGTGGGCCGGCGGACGACGACGGGCCCTGGGACGTCGTCGTCGCGAGCCTGCGCAAGACGCTGCCCGTCCCCGACGGAGCCCT
Source organism: Actinomyces radicidentis (assembly GCF_001553565.1). Classification (NCBI taxonomy): domain Bacteria; kingdom Bacillati; phylum Actinomycetota; class Actinomycetes; order Actinomycetales; family Actinomycetaceae; genus Actinomyces; species Actinomyces radicidentis. The sequence continues at coordinate 557,637 of NZ_CP014228.1, forward strand.
GCTCGTCTGGTCGGGGGAGGGCTGGACGCGGGGCTGGGACCCGGCGGGCGACCTCGTGGGGCGCGCTCCCGTGGACGAGGGGTCGACGGCGCTCGGGGCCGCCCTCGCCGCGGCCGTCGCGCGGCTGCGCGCACTCGCCCCGGGAGCGCCCGGTTTCGGGACTGCGCGCCTGGAGGTCTGCGAGCTCGCCGAGCGGCACGAGGACGCCATCGAGGAAGCGCTCTCCCCCGTCGCCGCCGGCGAGGCGGTCGTCGAGGCGCTCGGGCGCGCCGCCGGCGGAGAGGCGGCCTGGCGCGGGGCGACTGCGCAGGACCTCCGGATCCGGCTGGGCGAGGCGCTGCGCGTCGCCGCCGCGCCGAGCGGGACGCCCCGCGGCACCCGGGGCGCCGACGCCGTCGGAGCCGGTCCCGGCCGCGCACCCGGGCCCGCGCTCCGCGTTCTCGACGCGCCCTGGTCCGGCGCGGTCGCGGTGACCGGCCGCGCGCAGGCGCTCACGGCGCTGGCGGAGGACCTGTCGGCGCGAGGACTGTGGGGACCGGCGCTGTGGGACGGCTCGGACGCCGTCGGAGGACGGGCCGTGCTCGCGCGCCCGCTGGACTGGCCGGGCGCGCTCATCGCCGCGGGGCGCTCGGGCGCGTGGGAGGACCTGGGCGGGGAGGAGCGCGTGACCGGCTGGCCGCTCGTCGTCACCCTGCCGACCGACAGGCCGGAGCGGGTCGAGGAGCTCGTCGCCGTCGTCGTCCGGGCGGCTGCGCTCGGCTGAGCGCGGTCCTGCATCGTGAGGAGGCGTCGCGGGGTCGCCCAGGGGCGCCCGGGCTCCGTGATCGCGTCCTGCCGCCCTCGCCGCCGGCGCGCTGTCGGCCCCGTGCGGGCGACGGGCCGTCCTGGGGCGCCCGGACTCCGTTGACGGGGTCAACTCTGGAGGCCGATCCCGGGAGGTCGCTGAGGGCGGGCCCGGGTGTCCGCTGAGAACGGCGCCGGCAGGGACCCGGGCCGGCTCGAGGCTACGGTGCTCCCATGGCCGTCCACTCCTTCAGCCTCGTCCCCGCCGCCTACGTCCTGCTCCTGCGCGAGCGCGAGGGCGCTGCGCCGCAGGTGCTCCTCCAGCTGCGCCGGAACACGGGTTACATGGACGGGCACTGGGCCTGCGGGGCGGCAGGGCACGTCGAGTCGGGCGAGTCCGTGCTCGCGACGGCGGTGCGCGAGACTCGCGAGGAGCTCGGTCTGGAGGTCGAGGAGAGCGCGCTGGAGCCGCTCACGGCGATGCACCGCACGGGCGACCTCGGCGGCGCGGCCATCGAGCAGCGCGTCGACTTCTTCCTCGTCCTCCGGGAGTGGGACGGCGAGCCGGCCGTGCAGGAGCCGGAGAGGAACGGCGGCCTCGAGTGGTTCGCGCTCGACGCGCTGCCCGAGCGGGTGCCGCCGCACGAGCGCGTCGTGCTGGGCCTGCTCGCGGCCTCGCTCGAGCCCGGGGGCGCCCCGGTCCCGCCGATCACGACCTTCGGGTTCCGGGAGGGCGAGAGCATCGAGCTCTACCGCGAGGCCCGCGAGCACTGAGGCGGCGCGGGCGCTGAGGCTCAGCCGACGGAGAGGCGCAGCTCGTTGCCCCACGGGTCGGGGACCACGAGGCGCCCGGCGCCGTCGCCGGCGTCGACGTCCTGCGTGAAGCGGACGCCGTGGGAGCGCAGGCGCTCGGCCGTCGCGGCGATCCCGACGGCGTCGGGGAGCGTGATGTCCACGGTCCCGAGGCCGAGGGCCGGGGTGCGCAGGCCGGCGCCTCGCGTGCCCCAGACGTTCATGGCCATGTGGTGGTGGTAGCCGCCGGCGGAGACGAAGAGCGCCTGACCGGGGATGACGCTGGTGACGTCGAAGCCGAGGGCGTCGACGTAGAAGTCCCGGGCGGTACCGACGTCGCCGACCTGGAGGTGGACGTGCCCGACCTGACCGCCGACGTCGAGGCCGTCGTCGGCGGAGACCTCGCGGCCGGCGGGGACGGCGAGGCCCTCGCGGGCGGCGGCGATCTCGCGCTGGGTGCCGGAGACGCCGAGGTGACTCATGAGGAACTCGCCCGGGTCGATGGCGAGGGTGTCCATGCGGACGCCGTTCTCGTCCCACTGCCAGGTCTCGCGGGGGCGGTCGTAGTAGAGCTCGACGCCGTTGCCCTCGGGGTCGTGGAAGTAGAAGGCCTGGGAGACGAGGTGGTCGCCGGGACCCTCGAAGAGCTCGGGGTGGCGGACCCACATGCGCACGAGGGAGCGGGAGAGCTCGCGCGGGGAGTCGAAGACGACGGCGGTGTGGAAGAGACCCGCCGTGCCCTGCTGACGCGGGCGGAGGTCCGGGGCGTCGACGAGGGTGACGACGACGCGCTCCCCCAGGCCCAGGACGGTGCGGCCGGCGTCGGTGGCGAGCGGGGTGAGGCCGACGCCGCGGACGTAGAAGTCCTCCATGGCGCGGCGGTCGGCGACGAGGAGCTCGACGGCACCCATGCGGGTGCGGGCGTCGAGGCGCTCGCCGTCGGCGACGGGGTGGGCGGCCCGGGAGACGGCGTCGCCGCGGTGGGCGACGTCGAGGAGCGGGGAGGTGGCGGGAGCGCTGGTCATGAGGACCTCCTGTTCGTTGAACAGTCAACCACAAGAGGTGGGAGTACGTTCCGTGATCCCGGACTCAGACGACCGGGCGCGCGGCGCCGTCCGACCGAGCTGAGCCCGCGGACGTCCCGATCTCAGGGTCAGGACGTCCCGATCTCAGGGTCAGGACGTCCCGATCTCGGCGGGGCTCAGACGCGGAGGAACTCGAGGATCCTCGGCAGCTCGCGGCGGGCCTGGACGAGGCCGGCCTCGTAGGCGCCGATGACGCGGTCGTAGCGCAGCTCGCCGTTCTCGATGCTCATGCGGTCGGGCGTGAAGAGGTAGACCTCGCCGTCGCGCACGCCCTGCTCGATGCGCTCGAGCTCGGCGTTGTAGTTCGCGGGCCGGTTGATGAGGCCCTCGGCGACCATCGGCATCCGGCGGAACATCCGGCGGTAGGCGCGCGGGCGGCGTTCCTCGGGCTTGCGGTAGCCGGCCGGGCGGGTCGAGACGACGAGCATGCGGGTGTAGCCGTCCGCGCGGGCGGCATCGGTGGCGAACCCACCCGTCGGGCCGAGCGCGCCGTCGAGGTAGGGGTGGCCGTCGATCTCGACGACGGGCATGAGCACCGGCATCGAGGAGGAGGCCTGGCAGCGGGTCCCGAGGGTCGCGAGGTCGGGCATGTCCTCGATGCCCCAGTAGACCTCCTCGCCGGTGTCGCAGCGGTAGGAGCCGATGCGCACCGTGACGTCGGAGGCCTTGTAGGTCGGCCAGTCGAAGGGGATGGACTCCTCGGGCAGCGAGGTGTGCTGGTAGATGTGCTCCGAGTTGAAGTAGCCCTGGCGGTGGGCGAAGGAGCGCCAGCCGCCGGCCTCGGGGTCCGTCGTGAGGCCGACGAAGGCCTCACGGGTGCGCCACAGGTCGCGCGAGACCATGTTGACGGTGTTCGTCGACCCGGCGGAGATGCCGCCGACCCACGGGAAGTGGAGTCCCGCCTCGAGCAGGACCTGGACGAGGGCCGCGGTGTAGGTGCCGCGCATGCCGCCGCCCTCGAAGACGAGCGCGACGTCGTCGACGCGGGTCGTGATCGGGGCGGGCTCGTGGCCGGGCTGCCCGTAGGGGACGGGGCGACCGACGGAGGGACGGGGATCCTGTGCGCAGCTCATGATGGCGCTCACCGTACCGCCCGGGCGAGGGCCGTCGGCGAACGCCCCGTGCCCGTGGACGGACCGCAGCCCTAGCCTGGGCGCATGACGAAGCCCCGGATCCTCCAGCCCCTGAACCTCGGCGCGAAGCAGGCGCGCAACAGCCTGTGGCTGCCGCCCATGTGCATGTACAACGTGCCGGAGGAGGACGGCGTCCCGACCCCCTGGCACGTCATCCACTACGCGACCCGCGCCGAGGGCGGCTTCGGAACCGTCATCGTCGAGGCGACCGCCGTGGAGGCGCGCGGCCGCCTGTCGGCCTACGACCTCGGCCTCTGGGATGACTCCCAGATCGAGGGCCACCGCGCGATCGTCGACGCCGTCCACGCGGGCGGCGCGCTCGCCGGCGTCCAGCTCGGGCACGGCGGCCGCAAGTCCGGCACCGCCCCGTGGCGCCCCGACGTGACGAAGGCCCGCCAGGGGACGCTGCCCGGCTGGGACCTCATCGGCCCGAGCCCGATCGCCTACCCGGGCCACGCCGTCCCGCGCGAGCTCACCACCCAGCAAGTGCGGGGGCTCGTCACGGCCTTCGTCGACGCCGCGGCGCGAGCCGTCGAGGCCGGCTACGACGTCATCGAGCTGCACGGCGCGCACGGCTACCTCATCCACGAGTTCCTCTCGCCGCTGTCGAACCGGCGCGACGACGAGTTCGGCGGCTCCGTCGAGGGGCGCCTCCGCTTCCCGCTGGAGGTCGTCCGGGCGGTGCGCGGGGTCATCGGCCCGGACCGCGTCCTCGACATCCGCCTCTCCGCGACCGACTGGGCCGAGGGCGGCCTCACCGGGGAGGAGACGGCGGACTTCGCGCGTGAGCTGGTCGAGGCGGGCGTCGACGTCGTCCACGTCTCGACGGGCGGCAACGTGCCGGGCACGGTCCCGATCGGCCCGGGCTACCAGGTGCCCTTCGCGGCGCAGGTGAAGGAGGCCCTCGCCGGGATGACGACGGCGGCCGGCGCGGCCCCGGTCGTCGTGGCGGTCGGCATCATCGAGGACGGCGCCCAGGCCGAGGAGATTCTCGAGTCCGGCCGGGCGGACGCCGTCGCCGTCGGGCGCGTGGCGCTGCGCGACCCCTACGTGCCGCTGCGCTGGGCGCACGAGCTCGGCGTCAACGACTGGGAGGAGGCCGGCTTCCCGGTCCCCTACTGGCGCGGCGCCTGGCGACGCTGAGCGGCTGCAGCGCCGCCCGGTCCAGGAGGGCCGACGACGGTGGGAGCCCTGGGCCGTGCCAGGCGTCCGGCACGACCCGGGGCTCCCACTGCGCCGGGACGGGTACGCGCTCTGCGGACCGGGGCGCGGCCCCTCGGTCAGTCAAAGGGCCTCGACGTAGAGCCAGCGGCCGGCGCGGCGCAGGAAGCGGCTGCGCTCGCGCATCGACTGCTCGGGCCCTGCGGCGCCGTCGGCGCCGGTGAGGCGGTAGCGGACGGTGAACTCGACGACGGCCTCGGCGCCGTCGGGCTCGTCGTCGCCACCGCCGACCGTCTCCTCGATCGTGAGTCCGGTCCACGTCGTGGCCGGGTCCCCGTAGGGGCCGGCGGGGCGGGTACGGGGGTGCCAGGTCCGGAAGAGGTGGTCCTCGTCCCCGCGGGCGAAGGCCGTGTAGCGCGAGCGCACGAGGGCCTCGGCGGTCGCCGCGGGCTCGCCGTCGAGGTAGGGCTGGCAGCAGGCCACGAGGGAGCGGCCGGAGCCGCAGGGGCAGCAGGACTCGGCGGGGCCGGCGGCGCGCTGGGCGCGGCGGTCGGCCCCGAGGAGCCCGAGGGCGGGGCGGCGCACGGGCGGGGTCACTCCCCCGCCCAGTAGGCGCGCAGGGCCTGGGACATCCACGGGCCGTCGAGGACGCCCGCCATCTCGCGCTGGGAGTGCATGGACAGGAGCGGCTGGCCGATGTCCACGGTGGTGACGCCGATGCGCGCGGCGGTGATCGGGCCGATGGTGGTGCCGCAGGAGACCGCGTTGTTGGAGACGAAGTCCTGGTAGGGCACGCCGGCGGCGCGGCAGGCGCGGTCCCACACGACAGTGCCGACGGCATCGGTGGCGTAGCGCTGCGAGGCGTTGATCTTGAGCAGGGGGCCGTGGTTGATGAGGGGGCGGACCTGCGGGTCGTGCTTCTCGGGATAGCTCGCGTTGACGGAGTGACCGGCGTCGGCGGACACGCAGATCGAGCGGGCCATGAGGGCGGCGCGCTCCTCGCCCTCGTAGCCGAGGCCGGCGGCGAGGCGGGCGAGGACGTCCTCGAGGAAGGGGCCGGCGGCGCCGGAGCGGGTCTCGGAGCCGACCTCCTCGTGGTCGTTGGCGACGAGGACGACGACGTCGCGGGCGTTCGCGGCGTCCCAGGCGCCCTCGCCGCCGGCGGCGAGGGCCTCGAGGGCGACGAGGCCGGCGTGGACGGAGGTGAGGTTGTCCAGGCGCGCGGAGGCGAGGAACTCTCGGTGGCGGCCGATGCGGGCGGGGGCCTCGGTGGGGTAGGTGAGGACGTCGTGGGCGACGAGCTCGGCCGAGTCGACGCCGGCGAGCTCGCAGAGGTACTGCTCGACGGCGTCGTGCTCGCCGCGGGAGGCGGCGTCGGAGCCCTCGTCGTCGAGGAGGCTCCACAGGGGCATGAGGTGGGCCTGGCGGTCGAGGCGGAGGGAGTCGTTGGCGCTGCGGTCCAGGTGCGGGGCGAGCTGGGAGACGCGGGCGACGGGGCCGGTGCGCACGAGGTGGACGGCGCCGTCGCGGGTGGTGAGGCGGCCGGCGAGGCCGAGGTCGCGGTCGAGGAAGGAGTCGAGGAGTGGGCCGCCGTAGACCTCGGCGTTGACGAGCTGCCAGCCCGAGCGGTCGAGGGCGGCGCGCGGCTTGAGCTTGAGGGCCGGGGAGTCGGTGTGGGCGCCGACGATGCGGAAGCCGGTGGCCGGGCCGGGGCGCTCGGGGAGCATGAAGGCGATGACGGCGCCGTCGCGGACGACGAGTCCGCGGGCGGGGAGCTCGTTCCAGGGCTCGGTCTCGGCGAGGCGGGTGAACCCGGCGGCCCCGAGGCGCTCGGATACCTCGGCGACGGCGTGGTAGCTCGTGGGCGAGGCGGTGACGAGGTCGGCCAGGGAGGCGGTGTAGTCGTCGGGGTCGGTGAGCGTCTGGGCGGGGGTGGGACGCGATGACATGGAGCCAGTCTGTCACCTCCTCGGGACACGATCCGGGCCCGTTGCGGGTGAACCGACCCCGTGCACGGGACCCGCAGCACCGCCACGGCCCGTCATCGGCGTCGCCTATCGCGGCAGGTCCGCGGCGTCGTCCTCCCATTCGTCGTTGAGGAGCTCGAACAGCCGGTGGTCGTGCCACTGCCCGCCGAGCCTCAGGTAGCGCTCGGCGTGGCCGTACTCGCGGAAGCCCGACTTCTCCAGGACTCGCCCTGAGGCGGGGTTGTCGGGGCGGCAGCCGGCCTCGAGCCTGTGGAGGCCGAGGCCGCGGGAGCCGTCGGCGAAGGTCCGTGAGCGCGGCGCCAGCGCCCGCTCGACGACGCGGGGCAGGGCGGCGCTCATGACGCCGAGGCCGCGGGCGGCGGCGTCGAGCCAGTAGCCGACGTTGGCGGACTGGAGCGGGCCGCGCACCACGTTCGAGACGGTGACGCGGCCGACGACCTCGCCGTCGAGCTCGACGACGAGCGGCAGGGCGGTGCCGAGCTCGGCGGCGGCGAGGAGGGAGGCGATGACCTGACGCTGCCCCTGGGGGCTCACGTAGTGGTCGGAGCGCTCGGGGGCGCCGATGAGCAGGGAGGCGCGGTTGCGGGTCTCGAGCTCGGAGAGGCGTACGGCGTCCTCGGCGCGCAGGAGCCGGACGGTCGGTGCGGGCGAGCCGGGGGCGGCGGTGTCGGCGGCGGAGGGCATGCGGGCAGTCTCGCACCCGGCGGCTCGGCGCGCGGCGTCACGGTCGGTCCGGCGGTCGCCCGCCGTTCACGCCTTGCTGACAGACTCGGGGCATGACCCCCTCCCCCGACGCCACGACCTCGCAGCCCACCGCCGGCCACGTCCCCTCCATCCCGCCCGCGGGCACCGGCCCGATCACGACCGTCCTCCTCGACGCCGACGGCGTCCTGCAGATCATCGGCACCCCGTGGGTCGAGGCGCTCACGGCCGTCGGGGGCCCGGAGTTCTGCGAGCGCCTCCTCTCCGAGGAGGGCGCCGGGCTCGCGGGCCGCGAGACGATGCGCGACCTCATCACGCGGGTGCGCGCGGAGACCGGGGCCACGACGCCCGTGCCCGACATCGAGATCCTGTGGGAGCGGGCCGTCCCGGACCCCGGGGCCTGGCAGGTGGTCCGCGACCTGCGCGCCGCCGGGTACCGGACCGTGCTGGCCACGAACCAGTTCTGGGAGCGCCGCGTCTGGATGCGCGAGAGCCTCGGCTACGACGGGCTGTGCGACGTCGACGCCTACTCCTGCTCGCTCGGCGCCGCGAAGCCGGAGGCGGCCTACTTCACCGCCGCGCTGAAGCTCGCGGGCGCCCGGCCCGAGGAGGCGCTCTTCGTCGACGACTCGGAGCGCAACGTCGTCGGCGCGGCGGCCCTCGGCATCCGCACCGTGCACCACCCGGCGGACGGCGGGGACGCCGCGCTGCGCCAGGAGATCATCGAGGCGCTCACCGCCTGAGAGTCGGCGCCCTGGTCCGGACTCGACGGCGCCGGATCCGATCGGTGGGCTCGCGCACGCCCCGTCTCATTCCTCGGCAGGAGGAACGGCGACTCTTCTCTCACTCTCCCGGACTTGTCCGACGGCGTCGTCGCGCGACAGACTCGGGGACGACGGGGCCGCGAGGGCCCGGGTGAGGAACGGCATGGCGGGATCGCAGCAGCGCGACGGCGCGTCGCCACGCGCGCCCCGGCGCCCCGGAAGTCGCGTCAGCGCCGCCCACGCGCGCGTGAGCAACCGCCTCGACGACCCCTCGCGCATCGCCCCGCGCGCCTTCCTCCGGCTCATCACGCGCCTGCACCGGCTGCTCCCGCGCTCGCTGCGGCGCCGCGTGCCGGTCACCTTCGTCGGCTACGCGCTCATCAACGGCTCCGGCTTCTGCCTCGACGTCACGGTCCTGTGGGTCCTCTACGACCACCTGCACCTGCTGTACCCGCTCGCCGTCACGGTCTCCTACGCCGTCGCGGGCGTCTACTCGCTGCTGCTCAACCGCTGGCTCAACTTCCAGGCGCGCGGGCACTTCGCGTCCCAGGGCTCGCGCTACGCCGTCGGCCTCGTGAGCCAGTACGTCATCTTCATCCTCGGGCTGTCCTCGCTCCTGCACTGGGCGGGCGTCAACGCCGAGCTGGCGCGCTTCAGCTCCGCGTGCTGCGAGGGCCTCTACCTGTACGTCCTCATGCGCCTGTGGGTGTTCCGCGGGACGCCCGAGCCGGCCGACGCCGATCCCGACGACGAGTCCGCCGTCCGGGTCGCGGCCTGAGCCCGCGGCTCAACGGCCCGGCCGCACCGGCCCCGACGACGACGGCCCGCCCCCGAACGTCGCCCCGGCGGTCCACCCGTCACCAGAAGGCGCGCGTGGTCTCCGTGGGCCCGTCGAGCTCGGTGAAGCCGGCGTCGATGATGGACACGGGTCGCGGCGTCGCCTCCCAGGACTCCCGGCTCGGGAGGACGACGTGCACGCGGTAGCCGTCGGCGGCCCAGGCCTCGCGGACCGCCTCCGGCATCTCCTCGCTCTCCCAGGCGAGCTGGGCGGCGTGGGCGACCTGGGCGCAGAGCTTGCCGCTCGTCATGACCTCGAGCGGCGTCACCTCGACGGTGACGATCGCGTCCGTGGAGGCGGAGTCCTCCCCGAGCTCGATCTGCGACGCGGCCTCCGGGTCCCGCTCGACGCGGGCGGTGATGGCGGCCGGGGCTGGCGGGAGCTCGTCGCCGTGGGGGAAGTGCGTGCCCTCGACCTGCGTCTTGGCAAGCGCGGGCGGAAGCGGCTTGACGGGGCCGGGGACGAAGGCACGGGCCTCGGCCCTGCCCCAGCCGCGCGGCCCGTCCTGGACGACGGTGGCGCCGGGCAGGTCCTGGACCTCGTCCCAGCGCTTGCCGCGGGCGCGGCGCACGAGCTTGCGGATGCGGCCGTCGCGCCAGTAGTCGCAGGCCTCGTGCCAGGGGCCGCCCGGGGCGGCCTCGGGGGAGGCGAGGAGGGTGACGACGGCGCGGGCGGTGGCCTCGGCGACGTCGATGCGGCGGGCGGGGTCGACCTTGTCGTAGTGGACCGCGATCTGCATGCCCCACGGGACCGCGTGGTCGGGGTTGCCGGGCAGTGCCGGGTCGAGGGCCGGGCGCTCGGCGTCGGCCACGGACGCGGGCACGGGCCCGGTGAGCGGGGAGACGGGGGCGTCGGCGCTGGTGCGGTCGGAGGGGTGCGCGGGAGTCACGCCCGCGACCCTAGCGCCGCCGCACGGGCGCGGGGCCGGCGCTCCGCCCTCGGTGGACTCAGTGGAGCGAGGCGTCGGCCTCGGTGAGGCGCCAGGCGTGGAAGGCGACCGTGAGCCCGGGCCGCGTGGGGGCGCAGGTGAAGGGACCGGCCTCGGCGACGGCGTCGGCCGGGAAGGGGATGACGCGGACGAGCCGGAGCTCGGGCCGGGTGCCCGGCGCCTCGACGACGCCGGCGCGCACCGTGAGGGCGTCGCCGCTGCGGGAGACCCGGACCAGGACGCGGCGACCGGTCCACTCCGGGACGGGCGCGACGGACCAGTCCGACACGGGAGCGGTCACGACCGCCCCGAGCTGGCAGGCGCCGTCGGAGTACTCGACCCCGGCCTTGACCCAGTGCTCGGAGTCGACGCGGACGAGGACGCCGCCCTGGTCGAACTGCTCGGTGAAGGCGGTGGTGAGCTCGACCTCGACGGCGCTGTCCTGCGGCAAGGGCGCGAGGAGGGCGTGCTCGGAGTCGTGGACGAACCCGTAGGAGGTGGTGCGCCAAGCGTCGGAGCCCTCGACGGCGGTGACGAGGAGGTCGCCGTCGCGCTCCTCGACGCCCTCGGGCTCGTGGGTCCAGCGGCCGTCGCTCCAGGGGATGTCGCTCACGGCACGAGGCTACCGGTCACCGGCCGGGTGCGGCGTCCTCCCAGGCCTCGACCACCCAGCCGCGCAGCTCCTCACCGGCCCCGCCCTCGAGCGGTGCAGTGCCCTCGTCGCGCAGGAGCCAGAGGTGGTGCATCCACATGCTCCTGGTCGGGTGGGCGACGGCCGCGAAGCGATCGGACTCGATCTCACGGCCGACGCCGAGCGAGAGCGCCACGGGGTAGCGTCGGCGCCCCATCCGCTCCGGGCGGGACACGACGAGGAAGCCACGGCGCCGGGCGAAGGTGAGCTGGGTGCGTGCGACGCGCAGCTCTCACTCCCCGTCCTGGCGGCTGCCGAGCTCGTCGACGGCGTCGAGCGCCCAGCCCAGGACCGCCGCGGCCAGGGGATCGTCGTCGACGAAGGCGCGGGCCTCCGCCAGGGCCTCATCCAGGTGCTCGCCGTCTCCGGTGCTCATGAGCCGACACTACGGCCCAGCGGCGGGGCCCCTCCCCGCCCCTTCGTCCCCGAGGAGGATCCGCCCCACCATCGCACGCCGATAGCGTGTGAGCATGGACGAGCAGCCGACACTCTTCAACGGGGCGACCATCCACGGCCGCCGGGGCACGAGCGCGTTGAGGCACCCGGCCGAGATGCCGCTCGTCTACGCCTGCGTCGTCGTCACGGCGCTGGCCTACGCCGCGTGGGTCGTGGTCCTCGTGTGGCTCGCTCACGGGCCGTCCACCTCGGGCGCGGCCGGCGAGGTCCGCAGCTTCTTCACCGAGGGCACGGGCACGCAGCTGCTCCTCGTCGTCCCGGCGCTCCCCGTCATCCTGTGGATCGGCCGCGCGCTCATGTACGCCCGGCAGCGCGCGATGGCGGTCCAGATGGGGCCGACGCAGTTCCCGGAGGCCTACCGCATGGTGGTCGAGGCGGCCAACGCCTTCGGCCTGCGCAAGGTGCCGGACGCCTACGTCCTCCTCGGCAACGGGCAGGTCAACGCCTTCGCGGCCGGGCACGGCTTCCGGCGCTACGTCGTCGTCTACTCCGACCTCTTCGAGGTCGGCGGCTCGGTGCGCGACCCGGAGGCGCTGCGCTTCGTCATCTCGCACGAGGTCGGCCACCTCGCCGCCGGCCACGTCTCCTACACGCGCCTCATCCTCACGACCCTCGCGGCCCAGGTGCCGCTGCTCGGACCGGCGCTCTCCCGCGCCCAGGAGTACACGGCGGACAATCACGGCTACGCGATCGCGCCGCAGGGGGTGCCCGGGATGATCGGTCTGCTCACGGCCGGCAAGTACCTCGGTGCGCACGTCAACCTCCACTCGGTGGCGGACCGCGCCACGCGCGAGCGGGACCTGTGGCTGCACCTCGTCGTCTGGGGCGCCTCGCACCCGGTGAGCACGTGGCGCGCCCACGCCCTGCGCGACCGCAGCCGTCCGGGTCGCCTCATGCTGCGCCCGCCCGCCACGACCGCCTGGTTCCCGCCGGTGCAGCCCGCGGGGACGGAGGCCTCGGGCGCCTGGCCCTCGCCGCCGCAGGTCCTCGCCCACCTCGACGCCGTCGCGCCGCGAGTCGACGGCGGGGAGCAGTTCGGCCGCTACCCGGGCGTCGCCTACGAGGTCCCGCGCGACGCGGTGCGCCTGGCCGACCCGACGCCCGTGCCGCGCACCGCGCCGCCCGTCGTCGAGCCGCCCCGGAGCGGCCCGGACAGCGACCGGCAGACACCGCCCCGGGCGGCTCCGCCGTCGGTCCCGCCCACCTCCGGGTACGGCCCCGACGGGACCGCCCGCCCCGATGACGACCGCGGCGCGGGCCCGGTCCGACCGGGCTCCCCCACCGCCGACTGACGACGGGCCCTCGAGCCGCATCCAGCACGACAACCCAGCACCGAGGAGGACACCATGATGACGACACCGACGGCCCCTCGGACGAGGAGCCCCCGCACGAGGACGAGGCGACCGCGCGCCGGCGCGGCAGCGCTTCTCGTCGCCTTTGCGCGGCGCTGTCCTGGATCACCGTCTCGATCGAGGGCGGCACGGCCTCCTCGCCGTACCAGATCATGCTGTTCCACCACGGGCGGTACATCGGGACGACGGCGTCGGATGGGATCGGCTTCCACCCCGACGTCGTGCGCCTGTCCGACTCGGAGATCCAGGTGACCTACATGTACACGCTCGAGGGTGAGGCGAACGCCGAGGCCTCGGGCCGGTCGGTGTCGACCTTCACCTGGGACGAGGCGACGGGTTCCATCGTCCACGGCGGCGAGTGGCCGCCGGAGGTCCAGGACTGAGCAGGACCGCCGACGCCGCTGGGAGGGGCGGCCGGGCACTCCGGCCGCCCCTCCCAGCGTTTCTCACGGCCTTGGCCGGAAGATCTCGAAACGGTACGGTTGCGGCATGAAGTCCCGAACCCTGGCGATCCTCGCCGCCCTCGCGATCGTCGTCGGCGTCGTCCTCGTGCTCATCCCCCGCACGGGCTCCGCCCCCGAGGTCACCTGCCTCGACCCCTCTGCCTCCGTCTGGACCATCCAGAAGGACGGCGAGTCCTGCACCGTCTCCCAGGCCGACTACGAGAGCTACTCGTCCTGGCGGAGCGGCTCCTCGATGCCCTTCCACTGGGCGGGCTGGCTGCTCGTCGTCACCGGCGTCTGCACAGGCATCGGCGCCGGGGTCGTCAAGCGCGGCGAGACCCTGCGCCGACGCGTCGCGTCAGGCGAGGTCGGCGAGATCCGCGTCGCCGTCTCCTGACGGCCCTCTTCGGAGCCCACGAGGTCGCCCGTGACTCCCGGTTCGCACCGGGGGCCACGGGCGACCTCGTGGTGAGCAGCGGGACCGCGCGGGCCCCTCAGACGCTATGGGGGTGCGCGAGGCCGTCGTGGTCTTGTGGGCCAGGGCCTCGCGTATGCAACCTTCGTGGATCACCACCGAGGCGGTCGTTAGGGGACCGCTGCGGGGTGCCGACATGCATAGGAGACCCTGGTGATTACTGAGCGTACAAGCCTGGGGCTGGACGTTCACGCCCGCAGCGTGAGCGCCGCCGCCATCGATACCCTCACCGGCGAGGTGATCCAACGCCGCCTGGACGGCGAGTACAGCCACACCATCGACCTGGCCTCACGCCTGGCCGCCGAGCACGGACCACTGCTGATCACCTACGAGGCAGGCCCCACCGGCTTCGGACTGGCCCGCGAGCTGACCGCCGCGGGCCACCGGGTGCAGGTCGCCGCACCCTCGAAGCTGGCCCGCCCCGCCGGACAGCGGGTCAAGACCGACCGCACCGACGCGATGTTCCTGGCCGAGTGCGCCCTGAACGGCACGATCACGCCCGTGCGCATCCCTACCCTGGCCCAGGAGGGCGCCCGCGACCTGGTGCGATCCCGCGACGACGCCCGCACCGACCTCATGGCCGCCCGCCACCGCCTGTCCAAGATGCTGCTGCGCCGCGGATGGGTCTACCCCGGCAAGACCACCTGGGGACCCGCCCACGACGCTTGGCTGCGCGCACTGCGCCGCGAGGACGTCCCCGCCCTGGGCGCCGGCGCCACCGCGGCCTTCGACGACGCCTACGACACCGTCACCCACGCCCTGGCACGACGCGACCGCCTCGATACCGCCATCGCCGCCCTGGCCGCCGACAGTGAGTTCACCCCCGTCACCGCCCGCCTGTCCTGCCTGAGAGGCATCTCCACACTGACCGGCTTCGCCCTCGCCGTCGAGATCGGCGACTGGCACCGCTTCACCGGCGCGACCATCGCCTCCTACCTCGGACTGGTCCCCTGCGAGCACTCCTCGGGCCAGACCCGCACCCAGGGCGGCATCACCAAGACCGGCAACACCCACGCCCGACGTCTCCTGACCGAAGCCGCCTGGCAGCACAAGAGCCCCTACCGCCCCGGCCCCGCCCTGCGAGCCGCATGGGCCAAGGTCCCCGGGGACGTCGCCACCCGGGCCGACACCGGCAACAGGCGCCTGAACAGGCGCTGGCAGACCCTGGCCAGCCACCACAAACGTCACACGATCGCCAACACCGCCATCGCCCGGGAGCTCGCAGGCTGGTGCTGGTCCCTGGCCGTCATGGACCACTAGAACGCCCACAGACCGCGCTGACCGGCACCACCAGGGCCCAGAGGGGAAGCAGCGTGAGGAGGACACCGGCGATTCGACTGTGAGCACCCCCAAGGGCACGCTCGACCTCAGACAAGCCAGCTCCTCCCACCGAAACCAGCGTCATGCGGCACACAGACCCGCGCATATCAGACTGACCACGCGTCGACACCAGACACGCCACCCCCACCCCACCGGCCAACGCCGAAGAGGGGGCACCCACCGGCCAGTGGATGCCCCCTCTTCACCCTGCCACTTGACAGGAAACCCCTACATATCAGTCGAGCGGGTAGCCGGTGGCCGGCCCCTGCGTGCTGGGCTCCCAGCCCAGCGCCGGGGCGACGTGCTCCGCGAAGGACTGGAGGATGTGGAGGTTGTAGTCGACGCCGAGCTGGCTCGGGATGGTGAGCAGGAGCGAGTCGGCCTCCATGAGGGCGGTGTCCTGCTTGAGCTGCTCGATGAGGACGTCGGGCTCGGCGGCGAAGGTGCGGCCGAAGGTGGCGTGACCGCCGTCGATGATGCCGATCTGGTCGCGGGATCCCTCGCTGCGCAGGCCGAAGAAGCGCTCGTCGAGGGCGGTCGTGATCGGGAAGATCGAGCGGGAGACGGAGACGCGCGGCGTCCAGTCGTGCCCGGCGGCGCGCCAGACGTCCTTGTAGACGCGGATCTGCTCGGCCTGGAGGTCGGAGAAGCCGGCGCCGGTGGCCTCGGTCAGGAGCGTGGAGCTCATGAGGTTGAGCCCCTCGCGGGCGGTCCACTCGGCGGTGGCGCGGCTGCCGGCGCCCCACCAGAGTCGGCGGCGCAGACCGGGCGAGTAGGGCTCGATGCGCAGCTCGTCGCCCTGGGCGACGGTCCCGCCCATGGTGGTGCCGTTCTCGCGGTCCTTGCAGGCCTGGGGGACGCCGTCGACGGCGGCGAGGAGCTGGGCGGTGTGGTCGTGGACGACGTCGGCGCCGCGAGGGTCCTCACCGTGGTAGCCGAAGGACTCCCAGCCGCGCAGGGCCTGCTCCGGTGAGCCGCGTCAGAAAAACCGGCTCTTCACAGATGAGGGTGTAGCTGTGGTGCGACCTGGGGCGGCGCGTCGGTGTCGGGGTGAGGGTCGAGGTCTTCCGATGATGGGAGTTCTCACACAACCCGTCCGGAAGACCTCGACGTGCCTGACGCTACCTTCACGCGCCCCACCTGACTACCTTCACCCGCCTCGACGGCCTCGGTGTGGAGGTCACCGGCCAGCTGCTCGAGCCTGACCGGTCCGTGCTGGCGTGCCGGGTCGTGGAGCCGGACGACTGGTGCAGGCGGTGCGGCTGCCAGGGCGTGCCCCGTGACACGGTGAGCAGGCAGTTGGCGCACGAGCCGTTCGGGTGGCGCCCTACCACGCTGGTGCTCACCGCGCGCCGCTACCGCTGCAAGGAGTGCTCGCACGTGTGGCCTCAGGACACCACCGCCGCGGCGCCGCCGCGGGCCAAGATCTCCCGCGCCGGCCTGCGGTGGGGGCTGGTCGGGATCGTCGTCGGCCACCTGACGATGGCCCGAGCTGCCCAAGGACTGGGCGTGGCGTGGAACACCGCCAACGACGCGGTCCTGGCTGAGGGCCGGCGTGTGCTCATCGAGGACCCGACCCGCCTGGACGGTGTCAAGGTCGTCGGGGTCGATGAGCACGTGTGGCGGCACACCCGGGGCGGTGACAAGTACGTCACCGTGATCATCGACCTCACCCCGATCAGGGACGGCACCGGCCCGGCACGCCTGCTGGACGTGGTCGAAGGCCGGTCGAAGAAGGCGTTCAAGGACTGGCTGGCCGAGCGGGACCAGGCTTGGCGCGATGGGATCGAGGTCGTGGCCATGGATGGGTTCGCGGGCTTCAACACCGCCACCACCGAGGAGCTGGCGCACGCCGTGACGGTTATGGATCCCTTCCACGTCATCCGGTTGGCCGGGAACGCTCTCGATGAGTGCCGCCGCCGAGTCCAGCAGGAACTGCACGGACACCGCAAACGCAAGGGCGACCCGCTCTACACCGCGCGGCCGACCCTGCACACCGGGACTGACCTGCTCACCGACCGCCAGCACGAGCGCCTTGACAAGCTCTTCGCTGGGGACCGGCACGTGCACCTCGAGTGCACCTGGGGGATCTACCAGCCCATGATCTGCGCCTACCGTCACCCCGACCGGACAGCCGGCCGCATCGAGATGAGTCCCGTGATCGACGCCCTCGCCGAGGGTGTGCCTGAGGCGTTGGTAGAACTGCGCAAGCTCGCCCCCACCCTGACCAGACGCGCCTGCGACGTCCTGGCCTACTTCGAGCGACCGCGCACGAGCAACGGACCCACCGAAGCCGTGAACGGTCGCCTCGAGCACCTGCGCGGCCTGGCCCTGGGCTTCCGCAACCTCACCAACTACATCGCCCGCGCACTCCTCGAAGCCGGCGGATTCAGACCACACCTACACCCTCAATTCGGATGAGCCGGTGATCAACGCGGCGAACGCGCACGGAGAGCGGTGGCAGGTCTACCGGGCCGCGACGGGGAACCCGCTTGATGACTGGCGGGGCGAGGAGGTGCTGCTGCTGGACGATCTGCGGGCCTCGGCGATGGATGCGAACGACTGGCTGCTGCTGCTTGATCCGTACAACGCCTCGCCTGCGAAGGCCCGCTACAAGAACCCCGCTACAAGAACAAGGGCGAGGTGGCCCCGCGCCTCATCGTCATCACGGCGACGATCGAGCCTGTCGAGTTCTTCTACTACGCCCGCCAGAAGGGCAACGTGGACGAGGCACTGAGGATTTCTCACCAGGCTTGGCGGTTCGACGGTGCCGCAGGGCTGTGACCTGCGGGGACGGCGTGTCGGATAGGCGCAGGCAGGGCCCGGTGACCAGGCTCGGTTTCACCTCTGTCCCCTCGCCCGAACCGAGCCCCGCGTGCTGTCCTATCGTGCCACCCTGCCCGTTCCCCTCGTCGTCGTGCGCCGCGTGTCGGCGTGGCTCCAGCATCACCGCACGGTCCACGACGCGCGCCCCTGGCAGCGGGCCGCGACGTGCTGGACGCAAGCCGTGTTGTTCCTGCGCTGGCTGATCAACGCCACCCCTGTTCACCGCCTCGCCGCCGACCACGGCCTGTCCCAAGCGACGGCGTACCGGTACCTGCACGAGGCCATCGACGTCGTCGCCGACCGCGCCCCCACCTTGGAAGACGTCCTTGCCGGCCAGCTCGACACCGCCGCGCCGTTCGTCTGCCTGGACGGCACCCTCATCCGCACCAACCGGTGCTCTGCCCGCTCGACCAGCGGGAACGGCGCTGTGAAGGGGTACGACATCTGGTACTCGGGCAAGCACCACGCGCACGGCGGGAACGTCCAGGTCCTCACCGACCACACCGGCTTCCCGATCTGGACCAGCCCGGTCGAGCCAGGGTCCACCCACGACATCACCGCTGCCCGCACCCACGCCTTCCCCCTGCTGTACCCCGCCGCCGCGAAAGGCCTTCCCACGTTGGCGGACAAGGGCTACGCCGGCGCTGGGATCGGGATCCACACCCCGATCAAGGGCCACAACCTCGACCGCGGCACCCGCACCACGAACCGACTGCTGCGCGCCCTGCGGGCCCCGGCCGCACGCGCCAACGCCATCCTCAAGCACTACCGAGCCCTACGGCACATCACCCTCGACCCAGCCCGCATCGGCGCGATCGTCGCCGCCGCCCTCGTCATTGCCACCATGACTCGAGGCCGCTGGTGAGAAAACCTCACTGGACCAGTTCATCCGCCGGCTGGCCTCGGTCGTGAAGGTCTATCGTGCCGACGACATCAATCGTTACCTCGTGCAGCACATCGGGAAGATCGAGCCCTACGAGTGGCACCAGTGCAGCGTTCCGGCCGCCGCGCACACGCCCGGCATGTACGGCAACGCGTATCACCAGAACGTCGGGTCGCGGGAACTGACCTACGGTCCGGAGACCTCGGCGGAACATGATGCGGATGGCGCGGTTGCTGAGCTGCTGGGTGGGCTCGCGGTGCGGAGCCCTGACGTGCCGCTGGCGCTGATCGGAGGTGCCGCATGAGCACCGAACGCGATGCGCTCTTCCAGGGGGTCGAGGGGGCTGGAGGCCCCTCGCAAGCAGCCGGGGAGGACATGAGCGCCAGCGAAATGTCCGACACGGCTACTGCTTGCCACTGTGGCGTACAGGTGGAGCAGCAGGCCGACTCCCGGGTGAACACCGGTCGGGCTGATGCGGAGGCTGTGCGTCAGAGTCACGGCGGCGCGAAGCGTCGTCGTGGGGGCCGCGCGAAGCTCGATACCGACTTCGGAGAGGAGACGCTCGCGGCGCTTCGCACTCGTGCGAAGCGGCTCGGGCTGGCTCCGAGCACGTGGGTGCAGACCGTCGTCCGGGATGCCCTCCACGCCTCTCGGAGCGAGGAGTTGGACGCCGCCGTGGCCGCGCACCTGCTCGGGGTCGAGGCGCGGGTGCAGGCGTCGGCGGATGCTCGCGAGCTGGCCGCGCAGATTCGCCCGCTGGCGATCAACGTCAACGACCTCGACCGCCGGGCGCGGGCTGGTGAGTCAGTGGCGCTGTCGGCGGAGGTGCCCGAGCTGATCGAGTTGCTGCGCGAGGTCCGCGCCCTGCTCGGGGATCGGGCGGCCTCGTGAGCACTACGCACTACAGCCCGAGCGCCAGCGCCGCCGACACGGAGCGCTATATCCGTGGCAAGGTGGACGAGCGGGGCATCGCGATCACGTGCGATGTGCCGGGAGGCCCCGGCGCGTTCTCGGCGCGCGCTCGGTCGCTCACGCAGAACACGACGCGCGAGGTCGAGGCGGTGCATTACCGCCAGTCTTTCAGCGACGAGGAGTTCGACCCGAAGAGTCCGGAGGACGTGCAGCGGGTGAACGATCTCGGTTATCAGCTCGCGAAGAAGATGCACCCGGATTCCGACTGCCTCGTAGTCAGTCATGTGGATGAGCGGGGCAAGAAGCCGCACAACCACATCTTGGTCATCAACCACAACAACCGGACGGGGAAGGCGCCCTCGGACTATCGCACGTTCCACGACCGCAAGGCCGGGAATCAGCGGGGCGTCCAGTCGGCGAACGACCAGCCGATGCGAGAACACGGGCTCTCGGTCGTGAAGCGGCTGGAGCACGCACCGAAGGACTGGGAGCTGCGCCGCGAGGACTTCGCCGAGGGATCGCTCGACCGCGGGATGGGCGACCGGATGAGCGCGGCGCTGGCTGATCCCCGGGCGGTGGACAAGGCCGGTCTGGTCTCGGTGATCGAGGAGCAGAACCAGCGGCTCGGCGATGACGGGGAGCGGGTGCCGCGGATGCGGTTGCACAGCCCCGTCAGCAAGAAGGGCAAGCGCGCCGGGCAAGAGACCTGGACGCTCTACATCGAGGATCGCCGCGGCGAGTCCGGCCGCGCCGAGCGACGCAAGCGCGCGAGCGCCCTCTCGGCGGACTTCACCCCGGAGGGCGCGCGGGCGTTCTTCGACTACCACCAGCAGCAGGAGGAGCAGGAACATGAGCGCAGCGCTCGACAGGCTGAAGCAGCAGAACGCGCAGAGCGGATCGCAGCAGCAGCTCGGCAGTCCGGAGACGATGGAGGCGTTGACCTCGATCCTCGCCGCCGTCGAGGCGCAGAACGCGAGGCTCGACCGGCTGGCCGAGCAGCAGAAGAAGCTCGCGGGGTTCGTGAAGGTCATGGACGAGGAGACGACGAGGCGGCTGGAGCGGATCACGGCCCCGGCGTCGACCTCCTCACCCTCCAGCGACGTGTCCGCGAGGATCGCGAGTATCGAGAGCAGGCAGAACGAGATCGCGAGCACGCTCGGCGAGTTCGCGCAGAGTCTCAACGGCGAGAGCTTGAACGCCGCGTCGCAGAGCTTGGTCGCGGAGGCGCAGAGGAACCACGTGGCTACGGCATCGGCGATTGAGGGGCTCAAGGCGCAGGCCGCGGCGAACCAGAAGCTCGTCAGACAGGTCGGCTGGGCGGTGCAGCGGATCGAGAAGCACACCGAGGAGCGGGTCCAGAAGGCCGTCGAGCAGGTCACCGGAGAGGCTTCGACCACGATGACCGCGAACCTCGACGCGTCGAACGAACGGGCCGAGCGGATCATCGCCGCCACCGCGAAGCTGGAGGCCCGGCAGCTGTGGTCGGCCGCCGCCGCGATGTGCCTCGCGCTCCTGCCGGTGGTGGTCGTCATCGCCGGGCTCTGGATGGGCATCGCCGGGCTCATCACCGGCGCTCAGTGGGCGCTGGACGTGGACGGGAGCGTGTGGCTCGGGATCGGGCGCTGGCTCGTGATCGCCGTGGGCCTCGCGGCGGCCGGCTACGGGGTCTTCGCGTCCGTCCGCTGGGTTGCTGGTCTCGTGGAGACCTGGAAGGGTCGCGGGATGCCGACGTGGCCGAGCTGGCGACGATGACTGGAGCCACTCGAACTACTGACCCCGGTCAGTAGTCGAACGATTGCCGCAGCCGCCGGTCGAGCGACGTCGGTGCCGCGGCAGTCGCCGGAGGACGATCGCCGCTGTGACGGCCACCCCGACTGCGATCCCGGCACCGATGAGCCAAGGGTTGCCGAGGAAACCTCCGATACCTGCAAGGGCTCCGCCCGCGGCGAGGAGAGGCAGGCCGCAGCAGATCAGCAGCGGAAGCGCGCAGCATGCCAACAGGAGCAAGCCCGTCCCAGCACCGACAAGCACGCCCGCGCGATGCGAGTCGTGGCCCTTATCGCCGCTCATCGTCTGGTCCTCTCCCAGCTGAGCGTTCCCCCCGATTGTCTGCGTGCGCGTTCACGCGCAGCACGACAGGAGCGACGGATCGGTGGTGAAGGCCTTGGCGGCGATCCGGATGCCCTCGGCCATGGTCAGGTAGGGGGCCCAGGCGTCGGCGACCTCGGCGACGGTCTTGCCGAGCACGTGGACCCCGGCGGCGGCGAGCTCGCCGGCGTCCTTGGCGACGGCGGTGATGCCGAGGATCTTCCCCGTGTCGGCGTCCACGACGATCTTGACGAAGCCGCGGGTGTCGCGGTTGACCAGGGCGCGGGGCACGTGGTGCAGGGGCAGGACGCGGCAGTCGCAGCGGATCCCGGCGGCGACGACGTCCTTCTCGGTCATCCCGACCGCGCCGATCGCCGGGCCGGTGAACGTGACCCTCGGCAGCCGGGCGTAGTCCACGGCCCGGTCGGCGTCGGTGAACGCGTTCTCGGCGACGAGGGTGCCGTGCTGGGCGGCGACGTAGACGAATTCGGGGTGGCCGGTCACGTCGCCCGCGGCCCAGATCCGCGGGTGGGAGGACTGCATCCGGTCGGAGACGACCACCTCGCCGAGGTCCCCGGTCTTGACCCCGACCGCGTCGAGGCCGAGCCCGTCGGTGGCCGGTCGTCGTCCGAGGGCGAGGAGCACCTGGTCGGCGCGGAACTCCTCCCGGCCGCCGGCGACGTCCGCGGTGACGACGGCCTGCCCGGTCGCGGCGTCGCGGGACACCCGCGTCGGCAGCGCGCGGCGGACCACCCGGATGCCCTCGTCGGCGAACACCTCCTGCAGCGTCCTGGACACCTCCGGCTCCTCCTTCGACGCGAGCCGGGACCGGGCCAGCACGGTGACCTGGGAGCCGAGCCGGGCGAACAGCTGCGCCTGCTCCAGGGCGACGTAGCCGCCGCCGAGCACGAGCAGGGACTCAGGGAGTTCGGTCAGCTCCATCGCCGTGGTCGAGGTCAGGTACCCGGTCTCGTCCAGGCCGTCGATCGGCGGGGCCCACGGCCGAGAGCCAGTCGCGACCAGGTAGTGCGCGGCCTCGATCGTCTCGGTGCTGCCGTCGTCCTCGGCGACCTGGAGGACCGGTGCGTCGGGGGTGCCGGCGAACGCGGCGTCCCCGCGGCGGACGGCCCACCCGTAGGAGTCGGCGACGTCGGCGTACTTCTCGCCCCGCAGCGACTCGACCAGCGCCTGCTTCCCGGCGATCAGGGCGGGCATGTCCACCGGCCCCGCCGTCGTCTCGATCCCCGGGAACCGGTCGGCGGCGTCGGCCGCGGAGTGCCATGCGTCGGCCGCGGCGATCAGGGCCTTCGACGGCACGCAGCCGGTGTTCACGCAGGTGCCGCCGAGCGTCCCGCGCTCGATCATCACCACCGACTTGCCGAGCGTGGTCGCGCGGATCGCGGCGGCGAACGCACCGCCGCCCGATCCGATGATGGCGAGGTCGTACTTCGTGGGCATCGCAGCTCCTGTCAATACTTGGACTTCCGGTCTATCTCAGCCATACTGGACCTTCCAGTGCAGGGGAAGGTCAAGAGGACTTCTGCCGAAAGAACAGGGGGCCTGCGATGCGCATCGGGGAACTCGCCGAGCGGGCGGGAACGACGGCGAAGACGCTGCGGTTCTACGAGGAGCAGGGCCTGCTGCCCCCGGCCGAGCGCACGCCGTCCGGATACCGCGACTACGCGCCCGAGACGGCCGCCCGGATCGACTTCGTCCACCGCGGCCAGGCCGCGGGCCTCACCCTCGCCCAGATCCGCCAGATCCTCGAAATCCGCGACGGCGGCGCTGCTCCCTGCGAGCACGTGCGCGACCTCCTCGACGCGCGCCTCGCCGAGATCGAGCAGCAGATCGCCCAGCTCACAGCGCTCCGAGACACCATCGCCGAGCTCAGGCACGACGCCGCGCAGCCCGACCCCGACTCGTGCAGCGCGGACCAGGTCTGCCGATACCTGTAAACGGCAGAGCCGTTCGCGCCAACGCCACAACCCCGACATGCGCTAGCACATGTCAGGGTTACAACACCCGTTCACGCAAGCTTGGTTGCATGGTTGAACTGGTATCGCTGAGGAAGACGAACGAGGTCGCCGCGTACGTCCGCGCTTCGATGGATCGCAAGGGCGACCGGTGGACGGTCGAGACCCAGTTGCGGAAGATCAGGGCGCTGGCCGAGGCGAAGGACTGGGAGGTCGTCGAGGTCTACGACGACAACGCGGTCTCGGCGACGAAGAAGCGCTGCGCTGGCACCCGGTGGGCCGAGATGCTGGATGACGCCCGGGCGGGTCGGTTCTCGATGGTCGTCGCGGTGGACATGGACCGGTTGCTGCGCAGCACGAAGGACTTGAACACGCTGATCGACCTCGGTCTGCGGGTCGTCACCGTGGACGGCGAGATCGACCTCTCGACGGCGGACGGAGAGTTCCGGGCGACGATGCTCGCCGCTCTCGCGCGGTTCGAGGCGCGTCGCAAGGCCGAGCGTCAGATCAGGTCGAACGAGCGCCGCCGCGCCGAGGGCATACCGGCGTCCACCTGGAAGGCATTCGGCTGGACAAGGGAGGGCGAGCTGATCGAGGAGGAGGCCGACGCGATTCGGCGGGCCTTCGACGCGTTCCTCGGCGAGCCGTCGCTGTCGATCCGGCGCATCCGCGAGGACCTGAACAACGCCGGTCATCTGACCGCGCGCGGGGCGGAGTTTTCCGTCGATGCCGTGCGGTACCTGCTGGCGAACCCGCTCTACGCTGGCTACATCAAGCACTACGCCTCGGGCGAGCTGTACCCGGTGCAGGGCGCGGGGTTCCCGCCCATCGTCAGCGAACAGACATGGCGGGCTGCGGTGGCGAAGCTGGAGGACAACGTGCGGAGGTCGGCGAGGCAGGGCAACCAACCGAAGTACCTCCTGTCCACGATCGGGCTGTGCGGGAAGTGCGGCGCGACGCTCGTCTCGGGGACGAACAGCCGCAAGCAGCCGACGTACCGCTGCGGTGAGCAGTTCCACCTCACCCGCCAGCGCGAGCCCGTCGATGCGATGGTCACCGAGGCGGTGCTCACCCGACTGTCCTCGGTGGACGTGCACGACCTCGTGATGCCGCAGGAAGATGCTGGGCCGGACCGCGAAGAGCTGCTGAGCGAGCGGAACGCCCTGGTCGAGCGCGTCAAGGAGCTGAGCCCGCTGCTGCGCGACATCCACCAGCCCGTGCTGGAGATCACCGCGGCGATCAACGACGTGAAGGCTCGCATCGACGAGATCGACGCGGAGCTGCTCGACCGATCGGTGTCGGTGGCGGCGAAGCTGCTCGCGGACGTGGACGAGCTGGTCGGCACCGCGGAGCGCCGCGAGGTGGTCGAGTCGAAGTGGAAGGAGTTGGACGTGGACCGTCGCCGGATGCTCGTGGACGAGCTGGTGACGGTGACAATCGAGCCCATCGCGCCGGGTCACGTGAAGTTCGACCCCGACCTCATTCGAATAGAGCCTCGTCGCGACTGACACGCGAGTCGACTCGTCAGTGGACCGGTGAGTCGAGTCGTGGGAGAATAGTTGCAGACAAGAAGATCCCACCGGGGCCGCGACTTAGAAGCGCGGGGTTCTGCTCCCGGATGAGTAGCCGGTCAAACAGCCCAACGAACGTGGCGGGGAACGGGAAGCACACTCATGTTTGAGGACTTCCGATGTCTGTCGTTATCGACGCTCCCCGCGCATCTGCGCTGGACCGTCCTGGGCTCGACCAGGACCTGAACCCCGTTCCGCAGGCTGATGGGCTCGATCCCGTCATCGCTGCCGCCCTCGCCGCCGGTCGCCGAGCTGGTGAGCGCCTGGCCCGCACGCCGCTGACCCCGCGCCAGCGCGCCGCGGTCGCCGCTGTGATGGGCGGTGATCGCTGATGAGCGCCAACTCCACCGCTTTCGACTACGTGAACGGCTTCCGCTGGCGTCTGGGCGATCCCGCCCTCGCCGACAGCGAGGCGCACCTCTACGACCTCGGTGTGCTCCGCTCCGTGCTGGAGGAGGCCGTCGAGATCGCCGTCGCCGATGCCCGCGCCGACGGTGTGACCTGGGCCAAGATCGGCGACGCCCTCGGCGTCACGCACCAGGCCGTCATCAAGCGCTACCGCAAGGGCGGTGCCCGATGAACGCCGCCGAACGCACAAGCGCCCTCGTGTCCGCCGACCTGACCCCGCCCGGAGGGCCTGGCCTGGCACCCGCCGAAGGCGGGCTGCCCGTCGTCGATCCGAATGTCGCGAACCCGGTTCTCGCCGTCGAGGACCTTCTCGAAGAAAACGGCTATACGGCTGCACAGAGCGATTCCGCTGGCTCCGACACGACCGCCGATCTCAGCTCTGACCTGGGATCTACCGCCGCAATTCATGCGCGGCCTTCCTTGGGTGGCCGCGCATCCGTTTCAGAAACGGCTGCACAGGCGCCTACTTCGGCTACACCCGTGGACTTCGCCGAGATGGACGTGCCGGGGGCCGATCCCGGTGATGAGGTTGAGGCGTTCGTGGTCGAATCCACGACCGCGCAGGTCGCCGAGGCGAAGGATTTTTTCGCCCGGGCGAAGGCTGCGGAGAGCTCGGAGCAGGTGAAGCGCGCACGGATGCAGTCGCGCGTGTTCTCGGTGATGCAGTACCGGGAGCACCCGGAGACCGGCGAGGTCATGCTCACGCAGGAGCAGATCGACGAGGGCCTCGCGGCGCTGGGCGATCGCCTCCACCGCTGGGCCTACGTGTGGCACCCGTACGACCGCCTGGTCGAGGTGGACGAGGGCACCGGCGAGACGGTGTGCTGCGGAATCAAGGGCCTGCACGCGCACATGGTGCTGTGGGTCGCCGATGCGGACGGTCCGCGCCCCACGATCCGCACGGTCTCCGATGCCTTCTCGATCCCTTCGGCGCGGGTGAAGCCGCCGAAGGAGACCGCGGAGCAGGACGGCACCGAGCACAAGGGCCGAGGCGCTGCGGAGAAGGCGTTTTTCGACCTCGCCGAGTACCTGCCGCACGAATCGCGCGGGAGGGACGCAACCCCCGGCATCCACCAGTCGGATCGGCACTACCTCGTGGACAAGACGCAGGAGGGCAAGCCCGGCAAGTACCAGTACGGGCGCGGGCGGATCGTCGCGAACTTCGATTTCGGCCGGGAGCTGGACGCGCACATGGCGATGCGCCGCACCGCCGCGGAGGGCGGCGGCAGCGCGAAGCTGAGCAAGCTCTTCCAGGCCGTGGACAAGGGTTCGCTGACGCTGAAGCAGGTCCGTGATCAGGAGCCTGCGATCTACTTTGCGAAGGGCAACCTGGCGCATTTTCAGAAGCTGCGCGGCGACTTCCTCTCGCACCAGGACGCGCCGGAGTCGGTCATGAACTTCTACGTGTTCGGCGAGGGCGGCACGGACAAGGACCTGCTCGCGAAGGCGCTCGCTCGCGCCCTGACCCCGGACGCGGACAAGCCGTACTTCAAGGTCGGCGGCGAGAACGTCTCGTGGGAGGGATACGACGGCGAGCCGGTCGTGATCTGGGAGGACATGCGCGTCGGCGACATGATCCGCACGGCGAAGAGCCGGGGAATGCTCTTCCGCATTCTCGGCCCGTGGCGCGAGCCGGACGAGAAGCCGGTCGTGAACATCAAGGGGTCCAAGACGCAGCTGCTCAACCGGGTGAACATTGTGACGGGGCCTGAGGGTTACGAGGAGTTCCTCCGGGGCTTGGCGGGCGAGTACGAGTCGATGCAGGGCGGAGTTCGGGTCAAGCACCATCCGGAGAACCTCGGGCAGGGGTTCCGCCGCTTCCCGGTGATCATCCCGGTGGCCGAGCGTGAGTTCTCGATCTTCGTGAACTCCGGCGTGCTCAACGGCACCCGCGAGTACCAGAGCTACGAGCGGTACGAGCACATGCGCCAGGACCTGGAGCTGCTGGCACGCAAGTGCAAGGCGATCAAGGACACCGCCGAGCGGGAGCGCGTTCGCGGTGCGATCGAGGCGCGCACGGTCGCGCCGATCGTGGAGCAGCACGACCGGATCGCATGCCCTGAGCTGGACGCGATTGACGCGGACGATCTGTTCGCGGAGTTCGCCGGGGTCGGGCAGCCAATCCCGCAGAGTTCCGTCGAGGTCGCAGTTGCACCGAGTGAGCCGAGCCCCCGCGATCGCTGCATCTGCGACGAGTGGCAGGGCTACGCCCTGGACCACACCGAGTCCTGCCCGATCCGCACGGATGCCGAGGCGGCGCTGGCGGAGATGCGCCAGCGCGAGGCCGAGCGCGAAGCGGCGGCGGAGGTCCACCGTCAGGCCGAGCTTGAGCGGAAGGTCGCGCGGCTCCGCGCGAACGGCGGCCTGCTGGTCGTGGGAGGTGCACGATGAGTACCTTCGACGGCCAGCCGCAGCCGATTCGTCAGGGCTCCGGTGGAGCGCTGGCGGATCGGGCTGCATGCCCGCGCAGCGGCCCCCGGAGGGCCCCGGGAACCTTGGAGCGCAGCGGAAAGGTGTATGGGGCTACACCTTCCGTTCCGGAGGTTGTCGCAGAGGCTCCACATCAGGGCGCAGGGTCCCAGATGTGGAGGGGCGATGACCTCCGGAACGGAAGGCCCCACGGGAGTGCCGCCGGAGGCTCCGGGGCACGTCGCGCAGCGGCGGGCGTCGGATCATCGGGAGGTGCGCGATGAGCTACACGGCAACTTTTGACGCGAGCCACAAGGTCAAGGCGTCAGGCGCTCACGCGACGAACTTCGTTCGCCACATCGCCCGCGATGCGGATCAGGCCGCGGGGTTCTCCTTCGCTCAGCGGAACCCGAACATCGATCCGGCGCGCACGTCGATGAACATCACGATGGTCAACGACGGCAACGGAGGTTGGCGTGCCCCGGTCGTGACGCAGGACGAGAAGGGCAACGACCGGCCGCCGTCGGCAGAGCTGACGGACTATCTGGACGCGCGCCTGGCGACGGTCGAGAAGAAGATCAAGGCCGACGCGGTGGCGATGCGCCCCCTCGTCTTGCAGCTCGATCCGAAGTGGTCCGCCGAGCACAACCCGGACTGGCGCGAGGACGGTCTGAACGCCGAAGCAGAGCAGTACATCGGCACGCAGCTCGACTGGGCCGCCCAGGAGTTCGGGCAGCAGAACCTTCCGGGCTACTCCGTGCATATGGATGAGACGAATCCTCAACTCCAGCTCCTGTTCACCCCGGTGACGGAGGACGGGAGGCTGAGCCAGAAGGACTTTTTCAAGGGTCCCGGCGATCTCCAGCGCCAGCACAAGGCGCACCGCCAGGCGCTGGCCGATGCCGGGTACGACGTCGAGTTCAAGGTCACCAAGCGCTCGAAGGAGCACCTGAGCAGCGAGGAGTTCGCCAAGAAGGTTGACCAGGCCCGCGAACGGGCCGCTGAGGCCGCGCAGCACCTCGCCACGGTCCGCGAGCAGGTCGAACAGTCGGACTTCGGCCAGTTCTTCGAGCAGCAGCATCCAGAGGCGTTCGGCCAGGTGCTGGACGAGTACACGAACGAGATCGAGCAGCGCATCCGCGCGCAGGAGGAGCAGGGACATGGACAGCATCACCGCGATGGCCACGGCGAGGGCGACGGAGAAGATCGAGCAGCAGCGGACTACGGAGATGCTGGAGACGTTGGTCTCGAAGCACGCCGCCGTCGAGCAGCAGCTCACGACGCTGACGAAGGCCGTGAGGGACCTCACCGGGCATCAGAAGATCATGGACGAGGAGCTGACGAAGCGGATCGACCGGGCGTCGATCTCGCAGCCGTCCGCCAGCACGTCGCCGCAGATCGCGAGCGTCGAGAGCAGGCTGAGCGAGATCGAGAGCACGCTCGGCGAGTTCGCGCAGAGTCTCGACGGGAAGCGTTTGAGCGCCGCGTCGCAGAGCTTGGTCGCGGAGGCGCAGAAGAATTGCGCGGCTACGGCCTCGGCGATTGACGGGCTCAAGGTGCAGGCCGCGGCGAACCAGAAGCTCGTGAGCCAGGTCGGCGGTGCGGTGCAGCGGATCGAGAAGCGCACCGAGGAGCGCGTGCAGAAGGCCGTCGAGCAGGTCGCCGGGGATGCCTCGACCACGATGACGGCGAACCTCGACGCCGCGAACGAGCGGGCCGAGCGGATCATCGCCGCGACAGCGAAGGTTGAGGCGCGCCAGCTCTGGAGCGCCGCCGCCGCGATGCTCCTCGCGCTCGTGCCGCTCGCGATGCTGGTCGCGGGCGTCTGGATGGCCGCAGCGGGCCTCATCACGGGTGCTCAGTGGGCGCTGGACGTGGACGGGAGCGTGTGGCTCGGCATCGGGCGGTGGCTCGTAGTCGGCGCTGGCCTCGCCGGGGCCGGCTACGCCCTCTTCGCCTCCGCCCGCTGGGTCGTCGGCCTCGCGGAGACGTGGAAGGGCCGCGGGATGCCGTCATGGCCCCGCTGGCGGAGGTGACCCCAGCTCTCGAGGGCAAGCGCGCGGAGCGCGTGCGGCAGAACTCCCCAGAGTGACAATAGGTCAGCCACTACTGTATAGTTCAGTGCATGCTGACTATTGCTTCTCGCCTCGACGTCATGAACCGGCTGGGCCGGGCCATGGCGGACCCGACGCGCTCCCGGATCCTGATGACCCTGCTGGACGGGCCGAGCTACCCGGCCGTGCTCTCGCGCGAGCTGGAGCTGACGCGTTCGAACGTGTCGAACCACCTGACCTGTCTTCGCGACTGCGGGATCGTGGTCGCCGAGCCCGAGGGTCGGCAGACGCGCTACGAGATCGCCGACCCGCACCTCGCGGCGGCGCTCACGGCGCTGGTGGACGTGACGCTGGCCGTGGACGAGCACGCGCCGTGCTTGGACGCCGCGTGCACTGTGCCGCGCTGCTGCGGGACGGGAGCGGGCGCGTGAGCGCGGCGTGCGGCTGCGACGAGCCGGAGACCCGGGTCGGCGAGGAAGCCGATGAGGAGCAGGAGCGTCCGTGGTGGCGTGACCGCGGGATCATGGTCCCGGTGCTCTCCGGCGTCGCCTTCGGCACGGGCCTGGTCCTGGAATGGACAGGGGCGGAGGTCCCGGCGCTGGTGGCGTTCTGGATCGGCCTGCTGCTGGGCGCGTCGACGTTCACCCCGGGCGCGATCCGCAAGCTGTTCAAGGGCAAGCTGGGCATCGGCCTGCTGATGACGATCAGCGCGGTCGGCGCGGTGATCCTCGGCTACGTCGAGGAGGCCGCCGCCTTGGCGTTCCTGTACTCCATCGCCGAAGCGCTGGAGGACAAGGCCATGGACCGCGCCCGCGGCGGGCTGCGGGCTCTCCTCAAGCTCGTCCCGGAGACCGCGACCATCCGGCGGGACGGCGCGCCCGTGGAGGTCGCCGCGAAGGACCTCCAGGTCGGGCAGCTCATGCTGGTGCGCCCCGGCGAGCGGATCGCGACCGACGGCATCGTCCGCACAGGTCGGTCGAGCCTGGATACCTCCGCGATCACCGGCGAGTCGATCCCGGTCGAGGTCGAGCCCGGCGACGCGGTGTCGGCCGGGGCGATCAACACCGCCGGTGCCCTGGAGGTCGAGGCGACCGCGGCGGGTACGGACAACTCGCTGACCACGATCGTGGAGCTGGTCGAGCAGGCGCAGGCCGAGAAGGGAGACCGCGCTCGGCTGGCCGACCGGATCGCCCGACCCCTCGTGCCCGGCGTGCTGATCCTCGCCGCTCTCGTCGCGATCATCGGCTCGCTGCTCGGCGACCCGGAGCTGTGGATCACCCGCGCCCTCGTGGTGCTCGTCGCCGCGTCGCCGTGCGCGCTGGCGATCTCCGTCCCGCTCACCGTCGTCGCCGCGATCGGCTCGGCGAGCCGGTTCGGCGTGATCATCAAGTCCGGTGCCGTGTTCGAGCGCTTCGGCGTGATCCGCCACGTCGCCGTCGACAAGACCGGCACCCTCACCCGCAACGAGCCCGCCGTCACCGCCGTCCTCACCGCCGACGGCGTGACCGAGGCGCAGGCCCTGGCCTGGGCGGCATCCCTGGAGCAGCACAGCACCCACCCGCTGGCCGCCGCGATCACCGCCGCCGCACCCGGAGCCCCCGCCGCCCTGGAAGTCACCGAGCAGGCCGGGCACGGCATCGAAGGCACCCTCGACGGGGCCCGGGTCACCGTCGGCAGCCCTCGCTGGCTGGACTCGGGGACGCTCAAGGACCAGGTCGCGGGCCTGGAGGAGCAGGGCATGACCGTCGTCATTGTGCACCTCGACGGGGTCCCGGTCGCCGCGATCGGGGTCCGCGACGAGCTGCGCCCCGAGGTCCCAGAGGTCGTGCGCACCCTCGCGGCCCAGGGCGTCGGGATGACTATGCTCACCGGCGACAACGCCCGCACCGCCCGCGCGCTGGCCGCGCAGGCCGGGATCGGGGACGTGCGCGCCGAGCTGCGTCCCGAGGACAAGGCCGCCGCGATCAGCGAGCTGGGCAGGCACGGCTCGGTCGCGATGATCGGCGACGGCATCAACGACGCCCCCGCCCTGGCGGCCGCGGACATCGGCATCGCGATGGGCGCGACCGGCTCCGATGCCGCGATCGAGTCCGCCGACGTCGCCTTCACCGGCCACGACCTGCGGCTCCTCCCGCGGGCGTTCGACCACGCCCGCCGCGGCAGGCACATCATCAACCAGAACATCATCCTGTCCCTGCTGATCATCACCGCCCTGCTGCCGCTCGCCCTGTTCGGCGTACTCGGCCTCGCAGCGGTGGTGCTCGTGCACGAGATCGCCGAGGTGATAGTGATCCTCAACGGGCTCCGCGCCGCCAGGACGAGGAAGTAGGAGGGATCATCGAGTGCTATAACTCCGATACGCGCTAGCGCATGTCGATGACGCCGGTGCCGACCTCGAGGTGCTTGGTGCGGGCACCGGCCGCGGCGAGCAGCGGCATGGGCGAGGAGTGCTGGGCGGCGTAGTGGTGGACGCGCCAGGAGGCGTTGTTGACGCCGATCTCGTCGGCGCCGACAACGATCTCGACCGCGTCGTGGAGGGCCTGGGCGGCGTCGGGGGCACCGTGGCCGAGGCCCTCGCCGTAATGGCCGAAGGACAGGAATCCGAATCACTTCATGGAAGGTTAAACCATCTGAAATCTCGGAACATGACCAGCCCCTCAGCGCAGTGGGGCTGACGCGGCGCTGATGCTCGCGTCACTCCCCGGTCGGGACTCGCCCGGAGGTGTCCATCCAGAGGAGGACGCCCTCGCCGCCCTCGAAGGTGATGCCGGCGAGCTCCTCGACCCGCGCCAGCTCCTCGAAGCCGACGGCGAGGTGCACGGCGAGGGAGGCGTGGTTCGTCGCGTTGACGACGCTGTGGAGCACAGCCCCCGGGCTCTGCTCGGCGACGGCGTCGGCCACGGCCGACAGCAGGGCCCGGCCGATGCCGTGCCTCCGGGCATCCGGGTCGACGACCATCCCGGAGACCATCCAGCCCGGCGCCATCTGCGCCGAGGCGGCCATGCCCTCGGGCATGGGGAAGGCGCCGGAGAGCGCGACCGGGGTGAGCTGGGCGTCGATGGGGTGCTCGTCAGTGGTGGCCGGGACGAGCGCGAGGAGGAGGACCGGGAGGGCCCCGATCATGCGGGGCGCCTCCTCGAGGGCCTCGTCGACGTCCTGACCGCGCAGGGCGAGGAGCTGGGCGACGCGCGGCGCGTCAGCGGGCTCGGCCGGGCGGATGACGATGCCTGAGACGGGAGTGCCGTGGGCGTCGGGCTCGTAGGGGGCGAAGTCGTTCACTCCCCCACCCTCCCACGTCCGGGAGCCGGCTCCCTCCATCGGTCTGCGGCCCGCGGCAGGGGGGGGCGCCGGTCATGAGGATCTCGCACGCCCGCGAGCGAGCGGGATCCGAGTCATAGCAGTCGTTGGTCGGCCTGCCCCGGCCGCCGAGGTCGGCGCCCGCGGCAGGCCTGACGGGCCCTGCCCGCCGCCGTCCGTGCAGGGGCGGCAGGTGCTCAGCCGGGCCCGGTGACCCGCCGCGCCGAGGGCCTGGCCGGACGGTCGAGGGCTCGATCGCCACGACGGGAGGGAGGCGTCGGTGCCCCACCCGAACCGCGAGACCGGGCAGTGTGAGGAGGGGGCGAGCACGCGGAGGAAGGCGTCAGCGTCGCTCAGGAGCCGGAGCCGGGCCAGGCGTTGGCGACGCACCCGCCGAGGTCGACGGCCTGGGCCTGCATCACCGGAGCGGATCTTCCCGGCCCCGGACAGGTCTCGACAGGGTGACCGAGCCAGGTGCCGAGCTCGTGGTTGATGAGGTACGCACGGTAGGTGGCGGCGTCGGTGAACGCGGGAACGAGGTGGCGCCAGCGGTCGGCGTTGAGGACGAGCCGGTTGGCGCTCGCGCACGACCAGGTGCCCTGCGTGTCCTGGCCCGCGCAGAGCTCGTCCACGGTGTTGGGGGTGGCGAGGACCACGAGGAGGTCGGCGTCGTCCTGGTCCGCCACCTGCCGGAAGGCAACGCCGTCGATGACGCTCCACCCACGGGGGTCGGTGAGGACGGAGGTGGTGGCCCGGGCGACCTCGGCAGCGTCGAGGCCGGTCCCGTGCTCGACGGCGACGGCGACGGTGCGCTCTCCCCCGACCGGCGCCGGTGAAGGCGAGGGGACAGCGGCGCCCTGACCCTGATCCGCCTCGCCGGGCACGGGAGCGAACGTGAAGGTGCCGTCGCCGACGGCGTGGGAGCGGGTGATGCCGTCGGAGGCGGGGCTCGGGACGGGCGTGGGCACGGTCGGCGTGAGCTCGGCGGCCGGGGCGACGGCCTGCGTGGGCTCATGGGTCGGCGCGAGGGTGGCCCGGGCGGCGGCGCCCGGGGCGGATCCCGGCGCCGCAGAGGCGTCGTCGGCCGCGCAGCCGTGGAGGGCGGCGCTGAGGACGAGCAGGGCGGCGACGGCGACGCCCGCGCCGCGGACGAGCTTCCAGGGCTCCGCGAGGACGAGCTCACCCGAGCCGCCGGGGCGCCCGGGGCGAGCGGAGCGCACTGGACGCGCTGGGGGGACGTCGCGCCCGCCGCGGCGGCGGCCGGGGGCTGGGACGGCGCGGCCGGCGGCCCCGCGACGGGAGCGGGCTGCGGCAGGCTGGTGCGCTGCTCCTCGCCGGGACCTGTCGGTCCGCGACGCCTGCTCTCGGGAGGCGCCTGCGCGCCGGCTCGACGGCGCTCCGGCGTGCGGCCACGAGGACCTCGTCACGACGTCCGGGGCGCCCTCGAGGTCGCGCTGGCGGGAGCGGGAGCCGCGCGCGGCTCTCTCGGTGCGGCGGGGGCGGGGCGGCTCCGGCCTCCGGCCCTTCCGGCCCCCTCGGGAGCCGTGCCGGGCGGGCGCGGACGGGGGCACGCCGTCGTGGGCGCGGCCCGGCTGACGCTCCGCGGGCCCGGGGGCGGTGCTGGAGCGACCGCGCTCGGGGCCCTGACCGGACGCCCTGGTGCCGTCGGCGCGCCCTGCACCGCCGAGACCCCGCGGTCGTCGCGGGGTGGCCCCCTGGCCGCGCCGACCTGGCAATCCGGATGTCATGGACGGCATTGTGCGGCGCTCTCCTCCCTGCTGGTCCCGCCACGCCGTCGCCCCGCGTTGCAGACCGGCCTCGACGGTGCGACCTCGCACACGTTCTGCCCCGCGCGCTGGTCACCGGGTCGAGAACCAGGACCGGGCGGCACCGCTCGACTCAGCCCGGCTGGTTGTCCTGCGTGGGCCAGGGGTTGGCGAGGCACTCACCGAGGCCCTTGGACTGCTGCATCATGACGGGGGCCTTGAGGCCCTTGCCGCCGCACTGCTCGTGACCGCGACCCAGGAAGTGGCCGACCTCGTGGTTGACGAGGTAGCCGCGGTAGTCCTCGAGCGAGCTGAACCAGGGGACGCCGTGGCTCCATCGGTCCGCGTTGATGACGACGTCGGCGCTGATCTGGCAGTCCCAGGTGCCGTCGGTCTCGAGCGGGGCGCAGAGCCTGTCGACGGTGCCGGGGGTGGCGACCTTGATGAAGAAGCCCGCCTGCGCCGGGTCGCTCACCTGCTTGAAGGAGACGTTGTCGATGGCGCGCCAGCCGCGCTCGTCGTTGAGGATCTTGGTGATGGTGGGGGCGATGGCGTTGACGTCGACGCCGGAGCCGTCCTCGGCCTCGAGGACGTAGGAGTAGACGGCCTGGGGCAGGCCCTCGGGCTGCGCGACCGGGTCCGCGACGGTCCACTGCTCGTGGCCGGTGGTCGCGGTGTGGATGATGCCGTCGGAGTCGACCGAGTAGGAGGCCGTCGGCGTCGGGTGGGCGTCCGCCGTCGCCGAGGAGGAGGCCTTGGCGCCGGGCTCCGCCGAGGTCGGGGCCGTCGCGGTCGCGGGGCCGCTCGCCGTCGGGCTCGGGGTGGCCGAGAGCACGGCGGAGGCGGTGGCCCGCGTCGTGCGGGAGGCGGACGCCGCCGTCGTCGCGCCCGCGGAGGCGTCGTTCCCGGAGGGCCCGCCCGTGACGCCGACGGCGAGGAGGCCGAGGACGATCGTGATGACGGCCGCGGCCACGACGAGGACGGCGGTGCGGGAGGTCAGCGGGAGGGTGCTCGAGAGGGTGGGGGCGGAGGAGGGGCGCTCCTCACTGCCCCGTCCGGGGTGCGACGGGGAGCTCATGGGGTCATTGTCGGGCACGGTCGCACCCGTGGCCACCTCCCGCCCGGGACCGGGGCCGGATCGTGCGGGGACGTTCCCGCTACCCTCGCAGGGTGCGCCGCTGGTTCCCCGTCCTGCTGTCCGTGACCGTCATCGCCGTCTCCGTGCTCGTCGCCGCCGCCCCGGGCTCCGGACCGTTCATCGCGGTGGTCCTCGCGCTGGGCACCTCCGCCTACGCCTGCCTGGCGATGGCGATCGGCATCTCGACGCGGCTGCCGCTCGTGGAGACGGTCCTCGGGCCCCTCGACCGGGCCTACGGGGTCCACAAGGTCCTCGGCATCACGGCGCTCGTCCTCGTGCTCGCCCACCTCACCCTGGCGACGACGGCCTCGGCCTCGAGCGTCGGCATCATCGAGCCGCAGCCGCTCGTCATCGGGCTCGGCGCGCTGGGGCTGCTCGTCCTGGCGGGGACGGCTGCGGTCGCCCTGTCCGACGTGTCGCACTCGCGCTTCCAGAAGGTGCACGGCTCTCTGGCCGGGGCCGCCTTCCTCATCCTCACGCTGCACGCCGTCGTCGCGGCGGCCACGGGCCACGGTCACGGCGCGGTGACGACGGCGTGGACCGCGGTTCTCGCCGTCATCGGTCTTGGCGGGATCGCGCAGCGCATCCACCACCGCTACCTCGGCGGTCGGCGGATGAGGGTCACCGCGACGACGCCGCGGGAGCGGGCCCTCGAGGTGGACCTCGTCCCCTCCGACGACGGCGGCCGCGTCCCACCGGTGCGGCCCGGGCAGTTCATCGTGCTCACGGCGTCGCCCGGCGGCGTCCGCGAGGGGCACCCCTTCACGGTGACGCGCTCGGACGAGCACGGACTGTCCGTCATGGTGCGGGCCGTGGGCGACTGGACGGCTCTGCTCCAGGACGGGCTCGACGTCGGTGACGAGGTGCTCATCGACGGTCCCTTCGGCGGCTTCCTCCCGGCGACCTCCGGCACTCCGGAGGTCTGGGTCGCGGGCGGCTCCGGCGTCACGCCCTTCCTGGCGACGATCCGCCCGGTGCTGACCGAGGATCGGGCGACGCGCGCGGCGGGCGGCGAGCCGCCGGAGCGCTGGCCGGTCCGGCTCGTCGTCGCCGCGCACTCCCAGGAGGACGCTCCGGCCTGGGAGGAGCTGCGCGCGGCCGGAGAGGAGCTCGACTGGCTCACGGTGGTGCCCGCCTTCACGGAGTCGGGTGACAGGCTCGAGGACGAGACCCTCGACGCGCTCGTCGCGGACGCCCCGGCGGAGGCGTCCTGGTACGTGTGCGGGCCACAGGACCTCACGAAGGCGGTCCGCGCGGCGCTGCGGCGGGCCGAGCGCTCCACGGAGCGGCTGCACGCCGAGCGCTTCGCCTGGCGCTGACCCCGTCGTCCTCAGCGGCCGGCGGCGACCACCCGGCGCAGGAGCCGGGCGAGGTCCTCGGCGCCGTCGTCCCCGACGGGCTCGACGAGGCGGCGGCGGACGGCTCGCAGGCGCGCGGGCCGGGCGGCGCCGAGGCGGCGCGCGCCCTCCCCGGTGAGGTGGACGGCGACCGCGCCGGCGCCGGACTCGCGCCGCACGAGGCCCCGGGACTCCATACGGGCCAGGAGGTGGGAGACGCGGCTGCGCTCCCAGCCGAGCGCGCCCGCGAGCGCGGAGGAGCGCAGTGAGGTCCCGGCGACGTCGAGGCGGACGAGGACGGCGATCTCGGTGTCGGTCACGTCCGCGGCGGTGGAGGCGGCGGCGACGACGTCGCGCTCGACGGCGTGGAAGGCCTCCTTGAGGAGGGACCAGAGCTCGTAGTCGCGCGCGGCGCTCTCGTCATCGCCCGGGACGGCGAGGCCCTCTCCCTGTGCCATGCCGGACATCCTGCCCGTGTTGACACGTCACCACAACCGGAGCCGTCGTCCCCCAGGCGACCTCCTCGCGCCCGGCGCCGACGCCGCCACGGTACTGGTGCTCGGCTCCGCGGGCTTCGCGCTGGTGGCCGCGCTCATCGCCGTCGACGAGGTGCTGCGACGCCGGGGCACGACCACGGTGAGCGCCTCGACGCGCTGAGACCGCCGCGCGCAGGCCGCCCGGTCAGGGGCGCCAGCGGCGCAGCTCGGTCGTCTCCGTGTACGGCTGGGGCGAGGGGTAGCTGATGAGCTCGAGAGTCGATCCCCACGGGGTGCGGGCGTAGACGAAGCGGTTGCCGTCACCGGCCTCGACGCTCGGCAGCGGGCGGGGCGCGGCGAGCATGCTGCCTCCGGCGGCGACGACGTCCGCCGAGGTCGCCTCGATGTCGTCGGTGTAGACGGCGACGTGCTGCCAGCCAAGGTCGCAGGGCAGGGACGGGTCCTGCTGGCGCGGGCCACGGAACTCGAAGAGCTCGAGGCCCGGGCCGTTGGGCAGGCGGATCATCCGGATCGCGCACTCCTCGGTGCCGAGCGGGACGCCGAGGCGCTCATCGGTGGGGTCGCCGGCCTTGGGGCCGTCCTCCCTGGGGAGCGTGTCGTAGAGGACCTGGGCGCCGAGCGCGCGGACGAAGAAGTCCGTCGCGGCGTCGAGGTCGGGGACGGTGACGCCGACGTGGCCGATGCCTCGAGTGGTCATGGTGGTCTCTTCTCACCTGCTCCCCACCGTAGTCCGCGCCCGCCGTGGTCGCCGGTCCCGTTCCACCCCAGGGACGCGATCGGGCCGCCGTCCCCGGGAGGGGACGGCGGCCCGATCGACAACCGTGACGCCCCGTGCGGGGCGGTCAGCGGGTGCTCAGATGGTGGTGACGTTGGCGGCCTGGAGGCCCTTGGGGCCCGACTCGACGTCGTACTCGACCTTGGCGCCCTCGTCGAGGGAGCGGAAGCCGGTGGAGTTGATGGCGGAGAAGTGGACGAAGACGTCGTCCGTGCCGTCGTCGGGCTGGATGAAGCCGAAGCCCTTGTCGGGGTTGAACCACTTGACGGTTCCGGTGGCCATGAGATCTTCCTTCTGGAGGGTGGAGCGACCGCGGGTCGGGCACTCCCTGGAGCATGCTCGAGCGAGCAGAAGGAACCGTGAGGCCCCGTGGCCGGGCTCCGATCGGAGCAGCCAACTGTCGAACAATGGCTTCACCCTACGCCATGGTCCCTCGGTGCGGGCCCGCTTGGGGACCGCGCGGGGGCCGTGGCCGAACCGTGTCGGACGGCGCCGGCTCAGCCACCGGGTCCCCGGCAGGGCGGTCGGGCGGCGCACGTCCCAGCAGGTGAGAGGTCCCGGGACGCGGGTTCGCCTCACGCGCCCGCCTTCCTAGGCTCCAGGGGCACCACCACCACGAAGGAGACCACCGTGTCCGTCATCCCGGAGCTGCTCGAGAACAACGCCGCCTACGCCAAGGGCTTCGAGGGCACGCTCGCCCTCCCGCCGTCGAAGCAGGTCGCCGTCGTCGCCTGCATGGACGCCCGCCTCGACGTCTACCGCCTCCTCGGCCTGGGCGAGGGCGAGGCCCACGTCATCCGCAACGCCGGCGGCGTCATCACCGAGGACGTCCTGCGCTATCTCGCCATCAGCCAGCGCCTGCTCGGCACCCGCGAGATCGTCCTCATCCACCACACCGACTGCGGCATGCTCAGCTTCAAGGACGCCGAGTTCCGCGACTCCATCGAGTCCGAGACCGGCTCGCGCCCCGAGTGGAGCTCCCGCGACTTCGCCGACCTCGACGCCGACGTGCGGGACTCCCTCGCCCGCGTGGCCGCCGACCCGTACCTGTCGCACAAGGACTCCGTGCGCGGCTTCGTCTTCGACGTCGCCACCGGCGAGCTCCGCGAGGTCGAGACGGTCTGAGTCCCTCGCCCTCCGGGTGCTCCCGCCCGGAGGTACTCACGACCTCGAACCCCGGCCCGCTCTCCAGCGGGCCCGGGCTCGACGTCGTCCCGGGGCGGCGGTTCAGCAGCCCGTCTGCGGGTCAGGGCCGGGTCATGAAGGCCGCGGTGCGCAGGAGCAGGTCACGGGGCAGGGGCTCGTCGAGCGGGAACCACAGGGTGCCCTTGCCGTGGCGGTAGGGCGCGAGCTCCGCCTCGAGGGCCTCGTCCCTTGGCACCAGGTAGACGGCGCCGTGGTCCTTCCAGCCGGAGACGTACATCCGGCAGGCCTTGGGCTTGCCGATCCGGTAGCCGATGAGGCCGTAGGAGACGACCTCGACGGCGCCCGGCGCGGCCCTCGGCGACGCCGTCGAGGAAGTCGGCGACGGGCACGTCGGTCGGCTGGATCTTGTTCTCGCTCGCGGCCATGGCGGGAGCATGCCCGGCGGTCGGCCGCGGAGCGTCGCCACCCGCGGGCGCTGCGGGCCGCCCCTGCGTCAGCACCGGGCGGGGCGCGCGCGGGGCCTCCCGCGCCCTAGAGTGGCGGCGCACCACCACCCCGTCCGCCCCGCTCCCCCCGGAGGTCCCGTGAGCCTCAAGCACGCCGTCGCCCGCGCCTTCCTCGCCGTCTCGCCGTGGAGGGTGGTCACGCAGGAGATGCCGGAGCGGGTCGTCCTCATCGGGGCGCCCCACACCTCCTACCTCGACGGCGTCCTCATGGCCGTCTCGCTGTGGTCGACGGATCGCGACTTCCGCTTCCTCGTCAAGGACTCCGCGGCGCACGCCCCGGTCATCGGCGGACTCATCCGCGGGATCGGCGGGATCCCGGTGGAGCGCTCCGCCTCGCACGGCCTGGTCGAGCAGATGATCGAGCGCTTCGCCGACGGAGCCCCCTTCACCCTGTGCCTCACGCCGAAGGGCACGCGCGGGCGGCGCGAGTACTGGAAGTCCGGCTTCTACCGGATCGCGACCGCGGCGGACGTGCCGATCCAGCTCGGCTTCATCGACCGTCGCGACCGCACCTTCGGCTGGGGCCCCACGTACCGGCTCACCGGGGACGTGCGCGCGGACATGGACGTCATCCGCGCCTTCTACGACGGCAAGCAGGGCGTACGGCCCGAGCTCACCTGCGTCCCGCGGCTGCGCACCGAGGACGAGGCGGCCTCGGGCTCGGCCGGCGCCTGAGGCGCGGTCGGCGCGGGCCAGCTCAGTCGCGGCCGATGAGGCGCCGCGCAGAGCGGACGTCCTCGCCGAGCGGCGCGAGCGCCTCGAGGAGGGCGTCGACGGCGGCGTTCGCCTCGTCGTCGGAGACGGGCTCGAGGAGGTCGAGGACGATGTAGACGGATTGGGTCTCGTCGGTGAGGGCGGTACGGCGGCACTGGCGCCAGTTCCAG
This sequence comes from Actinomyces radicidentis, assembly GCF_001553565.1. NCBI lineage: Bacteria > Bacillati > Actinomycetota > Actinomycetes > Actinomycetales > Actinomycetaceae > Actinomyces > Actinomyces radicidentis. The sequence continues at coordinate 599,018 of NZ_CP014228.1, forward strand.
CGGCGGCAGGTGACGCCCCCGTCGTCGCGCCAGACGACCTCGCCGGGCTCGGGGTACTCGATGACGCCCTCACCCGAGCTCATCGTGTCGAAGTCCTCCTCGCCGGTGGCGCGCACAAGGCGGGCCGGCCCCTCATAGCGGGCGAGGTCCTCACCGCCGAGGGGGATCTGGTAGAGGACGGAGATCCGTTGTAGAGGTCGGTGAGCGCGTTGACGCGCGGAAGGCCGTCGCCGGCGCGGCGGGTGAGGGCCTCGAGGCTGTTGCGGGTGCGCTTGAGCTTGGCGCCGAAGGCCTTGTAGGCCTCGCGCCAAACGGCGACGTGCGGCAGCTCGATGACGGGGGTGCCGGCGAGGAGCTCGCGGGCGCGCTCCTCAGCCGCGGCGATGAGGCCGTCGGCGACCGAGGACGGGGCACCGGCGTCGATGCCCTCGACGACGACGAGCATCGCGCGGTAGTCGGGGCGCAGCTCGAGGACGGCGGGGTCGACGGCGCAGTCGGCGAGGAAGGCGGCGGCCCCGGCGCTGACGCGGGCGGTCCTGGTCTCAGGCATGGTGGGTTCCTCGCGTCGGTCGGTCCGGGCCGGCTCGCGGCCCCGGCTGCTCGGCTCGAGCGTAGGGCCGTCCCGGCGGGCGAGACGCGGAGGTCCGGACGGCGGTCCGGCGGGTGCGCACCGCCCCGGCGCGGAGCGGCTCCCCACCCCGGCACGGAACGGCGCCTACCCTCGGTGGCGCCGCGGTCCGCCGCGGCGACGCACCCCGTCCCGACGCAAGGACCCTCATGAGTCACTCCAGCACCCGCCGCCTCTCGGCCCGCGGCCTCACCGCCGTCGCCGCCCTCGCCCTGGGCGCGTGCTCCGGCTCCTCCGACTCCGCATCCGCCTCCGCCTCTCCCACGCCGTCGAGCACCGTCATCGCGGTCGGCGGCTCGTTCAAGGGCACCGTCAACGACGAGGCCGTGACGATCCCGGACGCCGGGGTCGCCTGCCCGTCCGACGCCGCCCGGACGACCATCGCGGTCGCCTCGCAGTCGGGCACCGCGGGCTCCTCCGCGAGCGTCGTCATCGACGCCGACGGGCAGGTCCTCCTCGCCGACATCACCACCGCCGAGTCCGGACCGGTGAGTTACTCCGACGGCTTCAACGTCGGCAGCGCCATCGCGGAGCAGGACGGGAAGACGTGGACGGTGCGCGGCGAGGGCACGACCTCGACGGACGCCTCCCCCGCCCCGGGCTCACCGGTGGTCCCCTTCGAGCTCACCATCACCTGCCCCTGAGCGGGCGCGCGCCCGACTCCTCCTCGACATGGACGACCTGCGCATCGAGCCCGGCCCCGGCTGCCCGAAGGGCCTCACCGTCCCGGCGGGCGAGCTGCACGAGCAGTTCTCCCACGCCTCCGGGCCGGGAGGACAGGGCGTCAACACCTCGGACTCGCGCGTCCAGCTGAGCCTCGACCTCGCCACGACGACGGCGCTCACCGACAAGCAGCGCGAGCGGGCCCTGGTGCGCCTGGCCGAGCGGCTCGACGGCACGGTCCTCACGGTCGCGGCGGCGGACGACCGCTCCCAGCTCCGCAACCGCAAGGCGGCGCGGGCGCGTCTGGGGGCGCTGCTGCGCGCCTCGCTCGCCCCGGAGACGGTGCGGCGGGCGACGAAGCCGACGCGCGGATCGAAGCGGCGCAGGCTCGCCGCGAAGAAGCGGCGCTCGGAGCTGAAGGCCCAGCGGCGCCGGCCGGGCGCTGAGTAAGAGCCCGCGGATCGCCCGGTTCAGTCCCCGGCCCCGGTGGCGACGGGACGCGAGGGGTCGGTGACCCACTCGCTCCACGAGCCGGCGTAGACGGCCGGGTCAGCGACGACGCCGGCGGCCTCGGCCGCGAGCGCCGCGTGGCAGGCCTGGACGCCGGAGCCGCAGTAGATGCCGACCTTCGCGCCGTCGGTTCCGGGCTCGACGCCGACGGCGGCCAGCCGTGCTGCGAGAGCCTCCGGCGCGAGGAAGCGCCCGGCGTCGTCGACGAGCCCCATGGCGGGCAGGGACCGGGCGCCGGGGACGTGCCCGGCGACGGGGTCGATGGTCTCGCCCTCGCCGCGGAAGCGGCCGGCGGGGCGGGCGTCGAGGAGGACTCCGTCGCGGGCGAGGGCGGCGGCGCCGTCGGCGTCGACGGTGCGGCGGTGGCCGGGGCGGACGGTGAGGTCACCGGGCTCGGGCGCCGCCTCGCCGGTCTCGACCGTGCAGCCGGAGCCGCGCCAGGCGCGCCAGCCGCCGTCGAGGACACGGACGTCGTCGTGCCCGGCCCAGCGCAGCAGCCACCAGGCGCGGGCGGCGGCGATCGAGAGCCAGTCGTCGTAGACGACGACGGGACGGTCCTCGCGCACGCCGGCGGACCGCATCGCGTCCTGGAGGACGGCGGGCAGGGGCAGGGGGTGGCGGCCGGTGACGCCGGGGACGTGCGGCGCGGCGAGGGCGTCGTCGAGGGGGACGTAGGCGGCGCCGGGGACGTGGCCGGCGAGGTACTGGGCGTGACCGTCCTCGGTGGAGCCGACGCCGGGATAGCGCACGTCGAGGACGACGGGGCGCACCCCTTCCGGGCCGTTCAGGGCGGCGGCGAGCTCGGCGGCGGTGAAAAGGGGCGAGGTGGTGGCGCTCATGGCTGAAGCGTAGGGCGAGCGTCCCGCCCCTGCGGGCCCGTGGGGCCGTCCCCGGACCCGCCGAAGAGACGGGAGGCGGCCGCCCCGCTGGGGGACGGCCGCCTCCTACCGCGTCCGCGGCGTGCGCCGGGACTCAGCCCTTCGGGGCCGGGTCGGCGTCCGTGACGCCGGCGTCGTGGGAGCCCGCGTGCTGCTCGGACCTGGGCGCGCGCCCCTTGCGCGGGGTGCGGGGCCCGCGCGGGTGCATGCGCTGGCGCAGTGCCTCGACCTCGAGCTGCTCGCGGTGGAGGCGGCGCTCGCGAGCGAGCCGGCGCTGCCACTGCTGGTGCTCGCGGTACTCGAGGTAGATGACGTCCTCGCGCAGCCCCTTGACGATGGCGAACATGAGGGCGACGAGGATGATGAGGAAGGGGCTCGCCGCGATGATCGTGACGCTCTGCAGGTTGTTGAGGGCGTTCGCGCCGTCGCCCGAGAGCAGGAGCGTCAGGCCGATCCCGGCCGTGATCAGGCCCCAGAGGGCGGAGAGCCAGGGGCTGGCCGTCGCCCGGCCGCGCTGACTCATCGAGCCCATGACCGTGGAGGCGGAGTCCGCCGACGTGATGAAGAAGGTCGCGAGCAGGACCATCGCCACGAAGCCGGCGATCGTGCCACCGGGCATCGTGTGCAGCAGGGCGAAGAGCTGGGTCTCCGCGGAGCCGTCGCCCCAGATCGACTCGCCGGCGCGCTCGAGGGTGATGGCGGTGCCGCCCATGATGGCGAACCAGACCACGGAGACGCCGGCGGGGACGAAGAGGACGGTGAGGCAGAACTCGCGGATCGAGCGACCGCGCGAGATGCGGGCGATGAACATGCCGACGAAGGGGCTCCAGGAGATCCACCACGCCCAGTAGAAGATCGTCCAGCTGCCGAGCCAGTCACCGGCCGTGCCGTCGGCGGACTCCGCGGTGCGGCCGGCCATCTCGAAGAACTCCGAGAGGTAGTAGCCGATCGAGCCCGGGATGAGGTTGAGCTCGGAGACCGTCGGGCCGAGGACGAAGACGAAGACGGCGAGGACGGCTGCGATGACCATGTTCGCGTTCGAGAGGTACTGGATGCCCTTGCCGACGCCGGACATGGCGGAGAGCAGGTAGGCGAGGGTGAGGACGAGGACGATGCCGATGATGACCTTGGTGCTCGGGTCGTCGATGAGTCCGGAGGCCTGCAGGCCCGCGCCGATCTGGAGGGCGCCGAGGCCCAGGGAGCAGGCGGTACCGAAGACGGTGGCGACGATCGAGGCGATGTCGATGATCTTGCCGAGCCAGCCCTTGGCGAGCTTCTCGCCGACCAGCGGGGTGAAGGCGGCGGAGAGGAGCTGCGGCCGTCCGATGCGGTAGGTGGAGTAGGCGATGGCGAGACCGACGATCGCGTACACGGCCCACGGGTGCAGGGTCCAGTGGAACATCGCCTGCGCCATCGCGGTGCCGACCTCGTGGGCCTGATGCCCGGGCATGCCGTCGCGGTAGAAGGTCAGCGGCTCGGAGGCACCGTAGAACATGAGCCCGATGCCCATGCCGGCGGCGAACATCATGGCGATCCACGAGCCGGTGGAGAACTCGGGCTCCTCGTCGGGGCGGCCGAGCTTGATCTGGCCGAAGCGGGAGACCGCGATGATGACGACGAAGACGACGAAGACCGTCGTGAACAGGACGAAGGCCCAGCCGAAGCCGTGGAGGAGGCCACCGAGGGCGGAGTCGGCGACGGAGGCGAAGCTGTCGGGGGAGCTCAGTCCCCAGATGACGACGGCGAGGGCGATGAGGGCGGCGGGCAGGGCGACGAGCCAGTCGACCTTGGCGTCGTTGTTGTCCGCCTCGTAGGTGATCTCCTCGGCGGCGGGGGCGGCGGAGGCGACCGTGTCACGGCTGGCGACGAGGAGGTCGCGCAGCTCGCTCGCGGCGGTGGAGGTCTGCTCGGCGGCGGGGGCGGGCTCGCCGGGCGGAGCCGGGTGGAGGTTCTGGGAGTCCGGGGTCTGGGGATCGGACATGTCTTCCTTCCGTGCGGGGCACGACCGGGGCGTCACGGGACCATCGCCGGCGCGGGTGCGGCGACCGGCCGCCCGACTGCGTCGTGCTCGTAGGTTGTATGCGGATCCTATCAAGTGGCAGGAACTCATCATCAGTCACCCGCTTCTTCCGCGCCATACCGGGGCAGACTCACCCCGGTTCACCCCCTCACCGCCGCGGGCGGCCCGTCACCAACGGACGCACCCTCGCGAAACCGACCGCACGGTCGTTACGGTGGTCACTCACCCCGCCAGAGCCCGGGCCCGACAAGGACGTCCCGCGCCCTCCCTCCTCCTCGCGATCACCTACCTCGCCTGCATCAGCCTGGGTCTGCCCGACTCCCTCGTCGGCTCCGGCCTCGTCACCGCGCTCTCCGTGGCGACGACGGCGGTCGCGCTCCTCGGCTTCTCCTCCGCCCGCTCGTACTGGGCGCTGCGCCTGTGGGCGGTGCCGTACGGGCTCGGCGCGGGCGCCGTCGACGCCGCGCTCAACAACGTCGCGGCCGTGCGTTACAAGGCGCGGCACATGAACTGGCTGCACGCCATGTGCGGCGTGGGCGCCTCGATCAGCCCCTTCATCATGGGCCGCGCGCTCATCACCGACGCGAGCCGGCCCGCCGGGTGGACCTCGCCGCACCCCCTGCCCTGGTACCTGGGCACCCTCGTCGTCCTCGGCCTCGTCATGTCCGAGCGTCTCAACCGTCTGATGGACCGCGACGAGCGCGGGTGAGTCGCGGGCCACTGCCCGGTCCGCGTCCCGCACGCCCACAGCCGCTCCTCAGGTGCTGCGGAGGACCTTCTCCATGGGGCGACCCTTGGCGACCTCGTCGACGAGCTTGTCGAGCTGGCGGATGAGGCGCATCGTCGGGTCCTCGACCTCCTGGACCTTGACCCCGCAGATCGAGCCGGTGATGAGCTCGCGGTTCGGGTTGAGGGCGGGCGCCTGGGCGAAGAAGTCCTCCATCGTGGCGCCGTCCTCGCGCACGCGGGCAAGGTCGGTCTCGCTGTAGCCGGTGAGCCAGGTGATGACGCGGTCGAGGTGCTCGATCGGCTGCCCCTTGCGCTCGACCTTGGCGGCGTACATGGGGTGGATCGTGCCCCAGGTGGTGGTGAGGATCCGGTGGGTCATACCGGGATCGTAGCGGTGGCCGGCTCGGCGGAGCCCGGGAGGACGGGCCGCTGGTCGATGCGCAGCGTGGTGAGGTCGACGGCGGTGACGGTCTCGTCGGGCAGGAGCTGGAAGCCGTCGCGCGGGATGCCCGAGGAGGAGAAGGCGATCGAGCCGTCGTCGAAGCGGCGCACCCCCATGCGGAAGTAGCCGCCGTCCAGGTGGCTCGCCGGGGCCGTGTCGTCGGTGAGGCCGGCGGCGCGCATGCCGTCGGTGTCGGCGACGGCGTCGGCCGAGGCGCGCACGACGACGAGCGTCCGACTGCTCAGGGCCAGCATGTTGAGGCTCGAGGCGGGGAAGCGCTCGCGCAGGGCCCCGGTCGCGAGGGCCACGGCCTCGCCGAGGTCCGCGCCGGCGCGCAGGTGGTGGTGGATGAGGGCGGCCATGCGCTCGGAGTCGGTGCCGCCGCGTGGGAGGTCGCGGACGTCGTCGGGCAGGAGCTCCTCGACCTCGGACGCGGGCCCGATGAGACCGTTGTGGGCGACGGCGACGCCGTCCGTCACGAAGGGGTGGGCGTTGAGGCCGGTGACGTCCATGCCGGTGGAGGCCCAGCGCAGGTGGAAGAGGGTGGCGCGCGAGGGGCTCACGGTGCGCTCGTCGAAGGCGGGGTCGTCGGCGGCGCTGGACGGGGACCGGTGGGAGCGCAGGACCGGGACACCGCCCTCGGAGCCGGCCTCCTCGATCCAGGCGGCGCCCCAGCCGTCCGCGTGGAGGCGGGACATGGAGCGGTAGACGTCGACGACGGCGTCGCCGAGCACCTCCCGCGGCGTGCGCGGGGCGGGCGAGACGACGGCGAGCAGGCGGCACACGGATCCCGTCTCCTTCCTGGTGCGCGGGCGGGGACCGTCTCGACCGTACGCGGGTCTCAGAACAGGTCGGCGAGCGTCTCACGCAGCTGGAGCAGTGCGAGGAAGCCGGACAGGGCGAGGCAGGCGACGAGCATGATGTTGGAGACGATCCCGTTGCGCAGCTCGGCCGCCGTCGTCGAGCGGTTGAGGAGGATGAGGAGGGCGATCGCGAGGACCGGCAGCATGAGGGAGCTGATCGCCGCGTAGACGAGGACCAGCGTGACCGGCTTGCCGGCGGTGAGGATGACCACGGACCAGAGCGTCAGCCACAGGAGGGCGCCGCGGAACTCCGGGGCCTTGGCGGACATGTCGAAGTCGGGCTCGTCCTGGTGCGGGTAGCGGCGGATGACGCGGACGCAGTCGCCGGTGACGTAGGCGATGCCCTGGAAGCCGCCCAGCACGCCGGAGTAGACGACCGCGAAGAAGGCGAGGAGGAACAGGACGTGGGCGACGGAGCCGATGTTCGTGCCGATGATGTCGCCGACCTCGAAGACGGCGTCGTTGGAGTCGATCTCGTAGCCCTTGCCGTAGAGCCAGTAGGCGCCGACGGCGGTCATGGCGACGGCGAAGATCCCGATGAGGAGCTCGGCGATGAGGATGAGGACCGGGAAGGTGCGGCCGCCGGCGTCGGTGAGGTGGGAGGAGAAGGAGCGGTCGTCGCTGAGCTGGAGGCGGGCGACGGCGTCGTTGACGGCGTACTTGATGACGAGGCCGACGACGAAGACCCAGGCGAGGGCCATGCCGTACTGGGCGCCGGAGTTCAGGGTGGTCACCATGTCGGAGGCGCCGACGCTGGCGAGGGCCAGGACGATGCCGGGGCCGATCTGCCCAAGGGCGCGGGTCCAGGTAGACGGAGGGGTCGGACGGGAGTCGGGGAGGGTGTCGACGGTGTGGGGCATGGGGCACCTCATCGGGTCCGGGGAACGTGCGCGAGCCGATGCAGGCGGTTGCGTGCGCGCTCGGCGGGCCCGGTGGATGGACCGGGAGCGGCACACGGCGGCCGCCGTGGAGGGCCGACGCGATAGGTTGGGGACATGAGAACGCTGGAGTTCGCAGGTCAGGAGGTGCCGGCCATCGGACTGGGCACCTGGTACATGGGCGAGGGCCGCGCCACGCGCGCCGAGGAGGTCGCGGCGATCCGCGCGGGCCTCGACGCCGGGCTGAGGGTGGTCGACACCGCCGAGATGTACGGCGACGGCGCCGCCGAGGAGGTCGTCGGCGAGGCGCTGCGCAGGCGGCGCGACGACGCCGTCCTCGTCTCGAAGGTCTACCCGCACCACGCCTCGCGCGGCGGTGTGCGCCGCGCCTGCGAGGCGAGCCTCGAGCGCCTGGGCACGGACCACCTCGACGTCTACCTCCTGCACTGGCGCGGCCAGTACCCGCTGGCTGAGACGGTCGCCGGCTTCGAGGACCTCGTCGACGACGGCCTCATCGGCGCCTGGGGCGTGTCCAACCTGGACCCGGACGACCTGCGCGAGCTCGCCTGCGTGCCCGGCGGGGACGCCTGCGTCACCGACCAGGTGCTCTACAACCTCACCCGGCGCGGCCCGGAGATCGACTTGCTGCCGATGACCCGCGAGGCGGGTATGCCGGTGATGGCGTACTCGCCGCTCGAGCAGGCGCGGCTGCTGTTCGGCTCCGGGTCCGAGGTCCTCGAGGACGTGGCGGACGCGCACGGCGCGACGCCGCCGCAGGTGGCGCTCGCCTGGTGCGTGCGCGACGGGAGCGTCCTGGCGATCCCGAAGTCCGCGAGCGCGGAGCGCGCCCGGGAGAACGCCGGCGCCGCGGAGCTCGAGCTGACGGACGAGGACCTGGCGGCGCTGGACGAGGCCTTCCCCGCCCCGGACGGCCCGGTGCCGCTGGAGACGCTCTGAGCGCTCAGCCGGGCCGCCCTCAGTGCGTGAGGGCGGCGTCGAGGGCGGACCCGAGCCCCGGGTGACGGAAGGTGAAGCCGGAGTCCTCGAGCGCCGTGGGGCGCACGTCGGCGTCGGCCAGGAGCAGTCCCTCGGCCGGGCCGCGACCCATCGTGGCGCGCAGGAGAGGTGCGGGCACGGGGAGCCAGTACGGCCGGTGGAGCCGGTCCGCGACCTCTCGACCGAGCTCGTCGAAGGTGGTTCGCGCGGGGGAGGCGAGGTTGACGGGGCCGGTGAGGCCAGCTTCAAGTACGTGGAGGATGGCGCGGACCTCGTCCTCACGGGTGATCCAGGGAAGGACCTGGTCGCCAGGGCCGAGCGGCCCGGCGAGGCCTGCGAGGGTGAGGGGGATGAGGGGGCGCAGGAGCGCGTCCTGGTCCAGCAGTGAGGCGGTGCGCAAGAGGCTGACGTCGGTGACGTCGTCGGCGCTGAGGGCCTCGCGCTCCCACGCCTCGCACAGCCCGGCGAGGAACCCGGTCCCTGCCGGGTCGGTCTCGGTGAGCCGCTCCCCGGGACGGGAGCCGTAGTAGCCGACGGCGGAGGCGGACAGGAGTCGCGGGCGCTCGCCCTGCATCGTGTGCAGCGCCGTGACGACGGTGCGCACGGGGTCGCGCCGGGAGACCGCGAGGGTACGGCGGTAGGAGCGGGTCCAGGGGATCCTGGCGATGCTGGCGCCGTTGAGGACGATGACGGCGTCGGCCCCCTCGAGGACGGAGGGGTCGAGCTGACGCGCGGAGGGGTCCCAGGTGGCGGCGCCGGGACTGGACTCCCCTCCGGAGCCGCGGCGGACGAGGCGGACGACCTCGTCCCCGCGGTCCTTGAGGGCGGTGACGAGGGAGGATCCGATGAGGCCGCTGGCCCCGGCGATGATGACGCGTGACATAGTTCGAGGTTAGCGGTCGGGCGAGGCTCGCGCGCGCTGACGGCGTGCTCGCTCGGGGCGGGCTCGTCCTCACGAGTGGTGACGACCGGGCCGCGGGGCCCCTGAGCGCCCGCGGCCACGTCGGGCCTCTGTCCCGTCACGGCGGCGCGGTGCTCGCCCCACCCCGCGCTACCTCCTCATCGAGTCGGTCGCGCGGCTCGAGGCAGTGGAAGCGAGGACGTACCCGCTGCACCGCTACGGGCGCTGGGAGATCGACGTCGCCGACGTCGAGGAGCAGCTCGACGACGCCGACGGCAGCCCGGTGCGCGCCTTCATCGTCATCAACCCGAACAACCCCACCGGCTCCTACGTCACCGCGGACGACTACGCGCGGCTGGTTGCGATCTGCCGGCGTCATGGGCTGCCGCTCATCGCCGATGAGGTGTTCCTCGACCACGAGCTCGCCGCATGCCCGGACCGGGTCCGCGTGACCGGCCGCGACGACGTCCTCACCTTCTCCCTGGACGGGCTGTCCAAGCGCCTGGCCGCCCCGCACGCGAAGCTCGCCTGGATCGAGGTCTCCGGGCCGGCGGAGGAGGTGGCGGCAGTGGAGCGGCGCCTGGACGCCGTCGCCGATGCCTACCTGCCACTCAGTCGGCTCGTGGTCACGTCCCTTTGTGTGGTGTAACCGTTCTTCGGGTTGCTTGTGGGGGTCAGGCGGTCAGGGCTGGGAGGTGCTGGTCGGTGATGGTCTGGCTTTCATTGGTGGGGACGATGTGGAGGCGGCAGCGGGCCAGGACCTCGAGGCTGAGGTAGCGGCGGCCTTCGGCCCACTCGTCGGTCTGCTCGGCCAGGACGGCTCCCACCAGGCGGGTGATGGCGTCGCGGTTGGGGAAGATGCCCACGGAGTCGGTGCGGCGGCGGACCTCCTTGTTGAGACGCTCGCCTGGGTTGTTGGACCAGATCTGGACCCACACGTCCTTGGGGAAGGCGGTGAAGGCCAGCAGGTCGTCCCGTGCGGCGCCTGGGTGCTCGGCGACGGCGGAGAGCTTGTCGGCGACGTAGTCCAGGAGCCGGTCGAACTGGGCGTTGACCGCGGCGGCGTCGGGCTGGTCGTACACCGAGTGCAGCATGGCCTTGACCGCGGGCCACAGGCTCTTGGGGGTGACGGCCATGAGGTTGGCGGCGTAGTGCGTGCGGCACCGCTGCCACGAGGCGCCGGGGAGGTTGGCGCTGATGGCCTCGACCAGGCCGGCGTGAGCGTCGCTGGCGACCAGCCGCACCCCGGCAAGGCCCCGGGCCACCAGGTCCGCGAAGACCGCGTTCCACGCCGCACCGGTCTCGGCAGTGGCGACCTGGGCTCCCAGGACCTCGCGGTGTCCATCGGCGTTGACGCCGGTGGCGACCATGACGACCGTGTTGACCACGCGCCCGCCCTCACCCACCGTCATCGTCAGGGCGTCGGCGGCGACGAACGTGAAGGGGCACGCCTCGCCCAGAGGGCGGTGGCGGAACTGGGTGACGTGCTCGTCCAGGTCCGCGGCCATCCGCCAGACCTGCGACTTGGACACAGACTCGATCCCCACAGTCTTGACCAGCTGATCCATGCGGCGGGTGGAGACCCCAGCGAGGTAGCAGTCGGCGACCACGGTGATCAGCGCCGCCTCGGAGCGCTTGCGTCGCTCCATGAGCCACTCGGGGAAGTAGGTGCCCTTGCGTAGCTTGGGGACAGCGACGTCAATCGTGCCGACGCGGGTGTCCAGAGGCCGGTGGCGGTAGCCGTTGCGCTGCGCGGTGCGCTCGGGGCTGGGCCTGCCCCACTCGGCGCCGCACACGGCGTCAGCGTCCGCGGACAAAAGCGCGTTGATCACTGTCTGCAGCAGGTCACCCATCAGGTCCGGCGACGCCTCGGACAAGGCTTCTGCAAGTAGGCCTGCAGGGTCGACAATATGAGGAGCGGTCATCGTGACGACTCCTTTGACAGGGTTGTAGGAGATTCCTCGAAGGATCACACGGTGACCGCGCCGACGTTCACGACGCCTCCGGCCACCGAGCGGTTACACCACTATGCGGGACTCCACTGGTTCGCCTCACGAAGACGGTCAATGACGGCCGCCGTGAGCACGCCTGCGCCCGCACCCGGGTCAGGCACGCGCACCACTTCACGCCGCGGACACTCAATAAGCGAGGTCATGATGCGAGCGACTGGGCCGGGTGTGAAGAACTGGGCGAACGACTCCCGGTGGTCCGAGTCCAGGGCGTCAAGCACGGCGCGGCTACGCGGTTCGACACTGTCCAGGAGGCTCACCGGCCAACCCTAACTTCCGCGGGGACCCCGCCAGTAATGCCGGAGTGGCCGACGTGCTTCTGGTTCCAAGGAATGGGCAAATGCGTCTTAGGGCACACTATCGAGCAATAAAGGGCACCCAGAAGGGCAAATCTGAGGGGAGGGCAACGCTATTCTTGCCCCTTGCGACAGCCTTTCCGTTGCTATCCAGCGGTTTAGACGTTGAACCGGAACTCCACGACGTCGCCGTCGCGCATGACGTAGTCCTTGCCCTCCATGCGCATCTTGCCGTGGGCGCGGGCCTCGGCGATGCTGCCGAGCTCCATGAGCTCGTCGTAGGAGATGATCTCGGCCTTGATGAAGCCGCGCTCGAAGTCGGTGTGGATGACGCCGGCGGCCTGCGGGGCGGTCCAGCCCTTGTGGATGGTCCAGGCGCGCGACTCCTTCTCACCGGCGGTGAGGTAGGTCTGCAGGCCGAGGGTGTCGAAGCCGACGCGGGCGAGCTTGTCCAGGCCGGACTCCTCCTGCCCGTTCTCGTGGAGCATCTCGGCGGCCTCCTCGGGCTCGAGCTCGACGAGCTCGGACTCGAACTGGGCGTCGAGGAAGATCGCCTCGGCCGGGGCCACCAGCGCGCGCAGCTCGGCCTGCTTGGCCTCGTCGTTCATGCCGGCGTCGTCCATGTTGAAGACGTAGATGAAGGGCTTGGTCGTCATGAGCTGGAAGGAGTTGAGCGCCTCGGCGTCGAGCCCCTCCTTCTCGGCGACGGCGGAGAGCAGCGTGCCCTGCTCGAGGATCTCGAGCGCCTTCTTGGCGGTGTCGAGGACGGAGGCGTCGATCTTCTTGCCGCGCAGCTCCTTCTCGAGGCGAGGGACGGCCTTCTCGAGGGTCTGGATGTCGGCGAGGACGAGCTCGGTGGCGATCGTCTCGATGTCGCTGGCGGGCTCGATCTTGCCGTCGACGTGGACGACGTCGGGGTCGTCGAAGGCGCGGGTGACCATGCAGATGGCGTCGGCCTCGCGGATGTTGGCGAGGAACTGGTTGCCCAGGCCCTCGCCCTCGCTGGCGCCGCGGACGATGCCGGCGATGTCCACGAAGGACACGGTCGCGGGCACGGTCTTGGCCGAGCTGAACATCTCGGTGAGGCGGTCCAGGCGCGGGTCCGGCAGCGGGACGATGCCGACGTTGGGCTCGATGGTGGCGAAGGGGTAGTTCGCCGCGAGCACGGTCGCGCGGGTGAGGGCGTTGAAGAGGGTGGACTTGCCGACGTTGGGCAGTCCGACGATTCCGATAGTGAGGGCCACGGCCGCGAGTCTAGCGACTGGCCCGACGGCGCCCCACCGACCGGACTACGGGCCGACGGACCAGGTTACCCGCGGGCGGACCCGGGCGCCGAGGCACGGCTCACAAGGACCCGAGAAGCCCGCTCCACGTCGTCGGCGCCCCGAGGACGTCGTGGGCGAAGAGCCCGATCATCCCGGCGACGAGGAGCGCGGTGCCCGCCACGAGCGCGACGCGCAGGCCCCAGCCGCGCAGGCCCTCGGCGGGCGCGGCGGCAAGGCGGTGGGCGCGGGCGTCGTGGATCTCCTGCTCGCGGTTGCGGGCGGTGACGATGAGCAGGCCGATGCAGGCGCCGGCGGCCGCGGCGGCGAGGACGAGCACGGGGACGCCCTGCGGCGACCAGGCGCTCGAGCCGACGACGCCGAGCCGCGAGGCGAGCGGGACGACGGCAGCCCCGTCGGAGCTGCGGGACGCACCGGCGACCACCGCTCCCGCGGCGCGCGCGTGGGCGGCGACGAGGCCGGCGCCGACGGCGAGCACGCCGAGGACGGGCAGCACGAGGGCGAGGGCGACGGCGACGGCCCGTTCAGCCGCGTTGCGCCTCAGGTGCCCGAGCACGGCCCCTCCGGTGAGGACGACGGCGAGGGTCGCGGTGCCGATGAGGGGCAGGTGCGCGGCGGCGTCGGAGGAGAGGCGCAGGAGCTCGTTCACGTCGCCGATCATGCGTCCGCGTCTCCCGGCCGCGACTCGCCCACGGGGGCGAGTCCTGCGTGACGCTCCCCTCGACGAGGAGGAGTCCCTCCTCCCCCGCCGGGCGGCCGTGCCGCACGACGACCGGGCCGCCCCGCGCAAGGCGGGACGGCCCGGTCGAGGCCCCAGTGGGTCCTCACCTCAGAAGGAGGCGAGGATCGCGGCCCAGGTGGTGCAGTAGCCGGTGACCGCGTTGCCGGCGAGCCCCAGCGCGCATGCGATGACGACGGCGCAGCCTGCGACGAGGACGACGCGCCCCGCCCACCCGCTCACGGCGAGCACCGGGCCCGCCCGCCGGCGCTCCCCGGCGCGGACGGCGGCGAGGACCCGACCTCGCCGCCGGGCCACGAGGATGAGGGCGGCGACGCAGAGTGCCGAGGCGGCCGCGGCGACACCGAGGACGGGGGCGCCCACGGGGGCCCACGTGCCCGGGGTGACGGGGCCCGCGTTGCGCTGGGAGCGGGGCGTGTCGGTGATGGTGCCCAGGAGGGCGGCGTCGGCGGTGCGGGTCGCGGATGTCGACGGAGCCGCCCCCTCGACGGCGTTCCAGACAGCGGGGTCGGAGCCCCACCAGGCGAGGACGGCCGGGAAGCGGGCGCTCCACAGGCTCCAGGCGTGACCGCCGGTGGGCGGCGTGTCGGTGGTGACGGTGTCAGGGGCGTGGACGGCCTCGGCCATCGACCAGGCGGTCTGGGCGGACTTGAGGGCGTCGTCCTGCGCCCCGAGCGCGTAAAAACGGGTGCCGAGCACCGGGTGGCTGGCGGCGAGGAGGTGGGAGAGCGTGTAGGCGTCGGCCACGGCGTCGCCGGAGGTGGCGAGCCCGCCCTCGGCGGGCCGGTCGTAGCTGGACATGACGGCGGCGGAGCCGAAGGTCTCGGGCTGGGCGAGGGCGGCCCAGCCGGCGCAGTAGGCGCCCGCGGAGATGCCGAGCGCCATCCAGCCCTCGCGCTGACCGGTGACGTTGGGGAAGCTGGCGCGCACCATCCGCGGGATCTCCTGCGCCACCCAGGTCCCGACGGCGGGGCGACCGGCGAGGTTGGCGCAGTCGTGGGCGTTGTCGTCCGCGTTGAGCGACGGGATGACGATGATGCTCGGCGGGATGCGGTGGGCGTCGATGGCGGCCTGGAGCGCGGACGGGGACTCGAGGGCCCCGATCATGGAGTCGGGTGTGCCCCGATAGCCGTGCAGCGCCTCGATGACGCCGTAGCCGCGGCCGTCGGCGGCGCTGTACCCGCTGGGGACGACGACCTTGACCTCGAGGCTGATGCCGCTGACGGGGCCGGTCCAGGTGGCGGTGAGGACGCCGTCGGCGCCCTTCGTGAAGGTCGCCCTCCAGGCGGAGGCGGGGACGGCGTCGAGCTGCGCGGCGGCGGCGAGCGGCCGGACGTCGCCGACGAGGGCGGGGCCCGTCGAGGTCGTGCTCGGAGCGGCCGTCGTCGCCGTCGGGGCCGCCGTCGCGGCGCGGGCCGGCTCGGCGGGAGCATCGGCCTGCGTCGTCGGGACCGCGGCCACGGTCCCCCGGTCTCCGACGGCGGAGCGGGCGACCTCCTCGGTCGCGGCGGCCAGACGGCGGGTGGCGCCGGAGACCCCGGCCCCACCGGGAGCCGCGGCGCTTCCGCCACCGGACGCTGCGGCACTCGCCGAGTCGGTCGACTCGGTGGCGTGGACGCCGACGAGGTCCCCGACCGTCTGGAGGTACTGCCCGTGCCGGTTGATGAGGAGCCCGCCGACGGCCATGACGCCGGCGACCGGCAGCACGAGGACGAGGAGTACGGCCGCGAGGCGCCGGACGGCTCCACCGCGGTGGCGGCCCAGCGCCGCGGCTCCGATGACAGCGAGGAGGACCGCAACGACCACGGCGCCGATGAGGACGCCGTCGGAGCTCAGCGACAGGCGGAGGAGTTCATTCACGCCAGGATCGTGCGCCGGGAGGCCGACGACCCGGATCGTCCCACCGGGCGAACCCCGCACCCCCTCCCCCTCCTGCAGGAGGAGGGCGCTCTCATCCCGGGGGACGCGCGCCCTCCCGAGGAGAGGGGCGGCGTGCGCGGGCCCTAGTGGAACGCCGCGATGATGATGCCGCCGAGGTCGTCCCACGACGTGGCGAAACCGGTGAGGAAGTTGCCGACGAGGCCGATGGTCGCGGCGATCGCGGCACCGAGGAGGAGGACTGCGAGGCTGCGGACCGCGAGGGCGCCCGCCCCCCGCCCGCACGGCCCCCAGCGCAGGAGCGCGACGGTGCCGAGGAGGCACAGGATGACGCAGGCGGCGAGCGTGACGGGGCCGCCGGGGTCGGTCGGCGTGGCCTTCTGGGCCTCGGCGACGGTCCTGCTCGTGCGCTGGGCCAGGGGCGTGTCGACGACGGGCGTGATGCTGCTGGAGGCGGCGGCCTGGGCGCTCTGCGTCGTGCTGAGGCCGGCCGCGCGGAAGACCGCGGGGTCGGAGCCCCACCAGCGCAGCATCGTGGGCAGGTGGCTCGACCACAGCCGCCAGGTGTGGCCTCCGGTGACGGGCGTGTCGGTGGTGACGGCGTCGTCGGCGTTCTGGGCGGCCTGCATGCGCCAGGCGGTGAGGGCGGCGGCGTAGGGGTCGTCCTGGGAGCCGAGGACGTAGTAGCGCAGCCCGGGCCGCCCGGTGCGCTCGCGGACCATGGTGGACAGGGTGTTGGCGGCGGCGACGGCGTTGCCGCCGTGGGCCATGCCGCCCTCGACGGGGCGGTCGTAGCTGGACATGACGCCGGCCGCGCCGTACTGGGCGTCGTCGTTCATCGCGAGCCAGGCGGCGCAGTAGGCGCCCGAGGACAGGCCCATGAGGAGCCAGCCGTCGCGCTCGTGCGTGGTGTTGGGGATGGTCGCGGCGACCATGCGCGGGATCTCCTGGGCGACCCAGGTGCCGACGGCCGGGCGGCCGGCGATGTTGGCGCAGTCGTGCTGGCGGCCGTCGGGGTCGAGGGAGGGCATGACCATGATCGAGGGCGGGATGAGCCCGGAGCTGATGGCCTGGTCGAGCCCGGTCTGGGCGTCCAGCGCGGTGGAGAAGGAGCCAGGGTCGCCAGGGTAGCCGTGGAGGCCCTCGATGACGTCGTAGGTGCGGCCGTCGGTGGGGCTGTAGCCCTTGGGGAGGATGACGCGGACGTCGAGGTCGAGCCCGCTGACCGGCCCGCGGAAGGTGGCGGTCAGCGTGCCGTCCTTGAGGCGGGTGAAGCGCGCCTTCCACCTGGAGGCGGGGACGGCGTCGAGCCGGGCGGTGGAGGCGAGGGACCCGACGTCGCCGGTGACCGGCTTGGAGGAGGTGGCGGTGCTGACGAGGTCGGCGACGGTGGGCACGTAGTCGCCGGAGCGGTTGAGGGCGAGCGCTCCCGTCGAGAGTGCGAGCAGCGCGGGGACGAGGACGGCGGCGACGGCGCCGAGGAGGCGGCGGGCGCGGTGGCACGGGGCGCCGTCCGGCGACGCCCCTGCGACGCCCGACCCTCGTAGTCGCGGCAGGAGGGCGGCCACGAGGATGCTCACCAGCACCGTGGCGACGGCGGCGGTGACGACGGCGCCCACGGTGGTGAGCGGGATGGCGCCGATCTGCTTCATGGTGCTGAATCTGCCTCAGGCCGAAGCCCGCGGGGATCGTTCTGGAGGAGGAGCGGCGACGTGGGCCCGGTCATCCGGAGTGCACCGGATTCGTGTCGTGGGGTCGTGGGACGGTGGGGGCATGAGCACCACCGCCCTGCCCGTCCTGCTCCTCGTCCTCGGTCTCGCCGTGGGCGCCGCCCTCGGCTACGCGCTGGCCGTCGCCCGGTCGGCGACGGCGAGGGCGGGCGGCCGCGACGAGGCCGCGTCCCTGCGCGCTGAGGCGGCGCAGTGGCGCGCTCGGGCCGAGGAGCTCTCGGAGCGCACGCAGCTCGCGGAGGAGCGGGCCGAGAGGGACGGCGCGGTCCTGCGGGCCCTGGCGCCGGTGCGCCAGCAGCTCGAGCAGGTTGGGGCACGCGTCGAGAGCATGGAGCGGCAGCGGGCCGCGCAGCACGCGACGCTCGCGGAGCAGCTGCGCGCCGGGGCCCGCAGCGAGCAGGAGCTGCGGCGGGCGACGGCCTCGCTGGAGGGGGCGCTGCGCTCGCGCTCGAGCCGGGGCCTGTGGGGCGAGGTCGAGCTCGCCCGGGTGCTCGAGGCCTCGGGGATGATGCGGCACATCGACTTCGTCGAGCAGCGCTCGGTGGCCTCCGTCGTGGGGCGCCGGGCGGGCGCGGGCGCGCTCGACGACGCGGGCCGCGGGGCGGGGCGGTCGCGTCCCGACGCCGTCATCCACCTGCCCGGCGGCGGCCACCTCGCGCTGGACGCGAAGGTGCCGCTGGACGCCTACCTGCGGGCCTGCGGCGTCGGCGTGGAGGCGCACGGCGCCGACGACTCCGGCGCGACGGCGCAGGGCACCGGACACGACGCCGACCCCGGCACCGGGCCGGGGATCGAGGGCACCACCGTCGCGCAGGACGCGCGGGGAGCCGCGCCGGGAGGGGCGCGGCCCGCCCACGGCGCGGCGGGCGGCTCAGCCACCCCGGCGGGCCCCGCGGAGGCCGAGCGCGCACGGCTCCTCGCCCAGCACGCGAGGGCGCTGCGCGGTCACGTCGACGCCCTCGCGGACCGTCACTACGACCGCTCCCTCGGGGACTCCCCCGAGCTGGTCGTCCTCTTCGTGCCGGCGGAGCCCATCCTCGCGGCGGCCCTGGACGCGGACCCGGCGCTCATGGAGCATGCCCTGGACCGCGGCGTCGCGCTCGCCTCCCCCGCGTCGCTTCTCGGCATCCTGCGGACCTGCGCGACGGCGTGGGCGCGCACGGCGGTCAACGAGGACGCCCGGGAGCTCCTCGACCTCGGGCGGACCCTCTACGAGCGGCTAGGGACGGTCGCCGGGCACCTTGACCAGCTCGGCAGCGCCCTGACACGGTCGGTGACCGCCTACAACAGGGCGGTGGGCTCGGTGGAGTCGCGGCTGCTCGTGACGGCGCGGTCCTTCGAGGCGCTCGGGGACTCGCTGCCGGAGCTCCACGAGGTCGACCCGGACGCCGCCCAGGTGCGCAGGCTGACGGCGCCGGAGCTCACGGATCACCCCTTGCGGTCCTGAAAATCCACCCGGGCCAAGTCCCCCGCCCTCGCGGGTGAACTTTCGGGCCATTCGGGGTTTTCCCAGGTTTTACGCCAATCGCTGCTCTTCGGCGTCCTACCCCCGAAAGACCCGCACCACCCACGCGCCCCTCCGGGGTGTATTGACATTACGCATGCGGGTTCTCAGGTGCTCTACGGGAACGCAAGGACCGCAAGCGCATCCGGGTTCTTTCTCATCATTCCGCAGAAAGGTGCCGACTGCGGTCCGCACTTGAGTTCCGGCGGGCCCCTCAATATATGGTTGCGCGCGTCCTCAGTTACTCGACACGAAGGTCTCTTTCATGGCACTCGACGAAGGCATGATCGGCGCCCCGGTCGCGATGACCGCAAACGACGCCCGCAGCCGTTCCGGCGCCCGCCTCACGGCGGAGTCCGCCCCGATCCTCACGCGCCTCGATGAGCTCGCCGGCGAGCAGGAGCGTCTGCAGGAGCAGCTCGCCTCCCTGCGCGACGAGCGCGACTCGCTCATCCTGCGCGGCCTCGCCCACGGCATCTCCTCCTCGGAGCTCGCCAGCACCTCTCACCTCACCGGCGCCCGCGTCCGCGCCATCGCCGACGCCGCCGCCTCCTCCTCCGCCCGCGAGCGCGTCTCGCACGCCGTCGCCCGCCTCGTCGAGCACAAGCCGGCGCTGTGCACCACCTACGGAGCCCTGGCCACGGCCGTCGGCATCGGGTCCGCGAAGGGCGTCGCCTCCTCGCTCGCCACGAACCCGGACGTCTCCGCCCGTGAGGGCGCGCGCGTCCTCCTCCTGCGGTGGGCCTCCCCCACCATCGGCGGCTACGCCATCCCCATGAAGGAGCCGGCCTGGCAGACCCAGGGCGACGACACCGCCAGCCGCCTTGAGTGCCTCAAGGCCGAGGGCCTCGTCACCCAGACGCTCGGCCCGGACGGGCCGATCTGGTACGTGCCCTTCGACCGCGTGTGCGCCGACGCCAAGCGCCTCGCGCAGATCATCGCCGGCTGACACCAGCCGCACCGCCCGCCGTCGGCCTCGTCGGCGCACCGGGCGCATCGAGTCGGGACATCAGCGCCCGCCGCAGCACCGCTGCGGCGGGCGCTGTCGTGCGCGGGGCACGTGGCACAGTGGGGCCGTGACGCAGCAGCCCCCCGCCCAGGGATCACCCGCCCCCGGCCGTACCGACGCACCCGGCGGGGCCGGAGCCCGCGCCGACGACCAGCGCGGCAACCCGGCCACCCGCAAGGAGCCCGCCCGCCTGGCCCGGGACACGACGGCGGAGAACCCGTGGCCGCTGCGACTGCTCTCCTCGAAGATCGACGCCTACGTCGCCCGCATGACCGAGGTCTGGGTCGAGGCGCAGATCGTCCAGCTCAACCGTCGCGCCGGCATGTCCTTCCTGACGCTGCGCGACCCCGACGCGGAGATGAGCCTGCGGGCCTCCATGTACCGCCGCGACCTCGAGCGCTCCGAGCGGGCGATGGGCGCACAGCTGAGCGAGGGGTCCCGCGTCGTCGTCCACGGGCGCCCCACCTTCTGGACGAAGGGCGGCTCCCTCCAGCTCCAGGTCGACGACGTCCGCCCCGTGGGCGAGGGCGACCTCCTGGCGCGCATCGAGCAGCTCCGCCGGATCCTCGCCGCCGAGGGCCTCTTCGAGCCGGAGCGCAAGAAGCCCCTGCCCTTCCTGCCGGGCAGGGTCGGCCTCGTGTGCGGGCGCGACGCGAAGGCCAAGGACGACGTCATCACGAACGCGCGCCTGCGCTGGCCGGGGCTGCCCTTCGAGGTGCGCGAGGTCGCCGTCCAGGGCGTGCACGCGGTCCCGCAGGTGACCCGCGCGATCCAGGAGCTCGACGCGGACCCGAGCGTCGACGTCATCGTCGTCGCCCGCGGCGGCGGAGGCGTCGAGGACCTCCTGCCCTTCTCGGACGAGGGGCTCGTCCGGGCCGCCGCAGCCGCCCGCACCCCCCTCGTCTCCGCGATCGGCCACGAGACGGACCGGCCGCTCCTGGACTACGTCGCCGACTACCGGGCCTCGACGCCGACGGACGCCGCCCGGCGGATCGTGCCGGACCTGGCCGAGGAGACCGTGGGCCTGGACCAGGCCCGCGAGCGCATCCGGGTGAGCCTGTCGAAGCGGATCGAGGACGAGCAGCGGCGCCTGGACCAGGTGCGCGAGCGCCCGGTCATGCAGGACCCCACCGTCATCGTGCGGGACAAGGTGGTCGAGCTGGACCACGCGCGGTCCCGGATGCGCCGGGCGATGACGACGGCGATCGACCTGGCGGCCGCGGACCTGCGGGCCGACCACGCCCGACTCACCGCGCTGTCCCCGCAGGGGGTGCTCGACCGCGGCTACGCGATCCTGCGCAAGCCGGGCGGCGGCGTCATCCGCAGCGCGGACCACATCAGGAAGGGCGACCTCATCGAGGGTGTCCTCGCCTCCGGGCGCATGGTGGCGCAGGTCGTCGGCGCGACGAAGCCCGCTCCCGCGGTCCCGGCGGACGGCGGGTAGCGGCTCGGCCGGCCGGCTCCGGCTCCGCCCGGCCCGGGCTCAGGCGCGGGCAGGAGCCGCGACCGAGGCCCCCTCGACGACGCGGCCGACGAGCCGCTCGTGACGGCGCTCGTGCCCGCCCGGCGTCATGACCTCGTAGAGGCGCTCAACGGCCCAGGCCGCCATCTCGGCGTGCGGCAGCGCGACGCTCGTGAGCACCGGGGACAAGGACACGTCGATGAGTCGCATCGCGTCGAAGCCGACGACGCTGAGGTCCTCCGGGATCCGGAGGCCCAGTGCGGAGGCGGCGAAGTACACACCGATGGCCATGGCGTCGTTGAAGGCGAAGAGCCCCGTCGGGCGGTCGGGACCCGTGAAGAGCCCCGTCGTGGCGATCCGGGCAGCCTCGGCCGTCGGCTCGATCTCGATGACGACGGGCTCGACGCCGGCCTCGCGGCACCGCGCCTCGAAGCCCTGGCGGCGTCCGTGAGCGGCCGGGATGTCGTCGCGGTTGCCGATCATGGCGACGCGGCGGTGCCGGGCGGCGAGGAGGACCTCGGCGGCGTCGCGGCCGCCGCGGACCTCGTCGGGGACCACCCAGGAGGAGTCGGGGTCCTGGGTGAAGGCGTTGACGACGACGGTGGGCAGGCCCTCGAGGGCGGCGGGCACGTCGATCTGCTGGTGGTAGAAGGCGCCGAGGATCACGCCGTCGACCTGGTGGTCGCGCAGGGTGCGCACGACGCCCTCGCCGTCGTCCCCGGTGTCCGCGACGATGAGGATGCCGCCGTGGCGGCGGACCTCCTCCTGGGCGCCGCGGATGAGCCCGCCGAGGAACTCAGTGGTGACGAGGTCGCGTCCGACCAGGGCGATGGTGTCGGTGCGCCGGGTGCGCAGGGCGCGGGCCGAGGTATTGGCCCGGTAGCCGAGGCGGGCGGCGACGTCCTTGACGTGCTCACGGGTCGTCTCCGAGACGCGCGACCCCTCGGGGCTGTTGAGCGCCTGGGAGACGGTGGTGACGGAGACGCCCGCCTCGTGGGCGACGTCGCGGATGGGTGACGCGGGGGCTCATCGGGGATCCTGTCGGCTCACTCGGAGGCGGCGAGGCGCTCGTCGTAGGTGTCGTCCATGGCCCAGGCGTCCAGGTGCGCCCCGGTGAGGCCGCCGCCGCGCAGGACCACCCGCTCGTCGGCGGGGTCGGAGCCGACGCGGGCGGAGAGGGGCTGGCCGTTGACGAAGACCTCGAGGCTGGAGCGGTCCAGGAGGAGGCGGAGCTCGACGGCGCCGTTCTCTCCCACGGGCACGGGGCCGGAGAGCTCGCGCGCCTCCTCCCCGGTCCAGGGCGAACCGGCCTCGGCGGAGGCGGAGCGGTCCAGGCTGAGCCACCCGGTCCAGGCGTCCTGGCCTGCGGCGCCCGCCGGCTCCCGGTGCGTCAGGGTCAGCCGCGTGCGGCGCTTGCCGTCCTCGGAGGCCAGGACGTCGATGACGAGGGGCTCCTCGCCGAGGGCGCCGGTGAGGACGAGGTCGAGGCTGCGGCCGCGCAGCTCGGCGGTGGCGGCGGCGTCGCCGTCGAGGTCGGCGAGGCGCTCGCCGCGCAGGGTCGCGAGCTCGGCGATGGGGGTGAAGCGGACGGTGCCGTCGGCGGCCAGCGTCACCGTGCGCGGGGCGTTCATGGAGCCGGCCCAGCCTGCGGCGAGGCGCTGCTCCTCGGTGCCGTTGGGCTGCATCCAGCCGACGGTGACGCGGCGGCCGTCGGGAAGGGCCACGGACTGCGGGGCGTAGAAGTAGTTCTCGCCGAGGTCGGAGCGGCCCTGGGCGGTGATCGTCATGCGGGTGCCGGTGCGCTCGCCGGTCATCCACATGGAGCGCATGGTGGCGCTCTCGTGCCAGGCGGAGACGGTGAGCAGGTCGGCGCCGCCGACGCCGCTGCCGGCCTCCCCGGTGACCGTGCCGAGCTCCGGGCACTCCCAGATGGTGCCGGTGGCGCTGACGTCTCCGTCGCCGACGGCCAGGGGGCCCTCGTAGGTCCAGGTGCGCAGGTCGTCGCTGGAGAAGCACAGGGCGGCTCCGCCCTGGGCGCCGTCGGCCCCGGCGCCGGGGATCCCGGAGCCCATGGCCTGGTACCAGCGGCCGTCCTCGCGCCACACGGAGTGGTCGCGCATCTCGGGCAGGTCCTGCCCGACGCTCACGGGGGCGACGTCGACGACGGGGTTGGCGCCGTCCTTGGCCCAGCGCGTGAGGAGCGGGTCCTCGGACGGGGAGGCGGCGGGGACGGCGAGGCAGGCGACCTGGGTCGGTCCGCCGTGGTTGCCGGAGTAGACCATCGTGGGAACGGTGGCGCCGTCGGGGTCCGCGGGGTCGGCGGGCCCGTCGACGATGACGCCGGACCAGCAGCCGAGCGAGTCGGGGCCCTCGGGGCCGGGCTCGAGGGCGATCGGCAGGTCGGTCCAGTGGACGAGGTCCGCCGAGTACTGGTGCCCCCACTGGATGAGGTCGTGGACCGGGGCGTGGGAGTTGTGCTGGTAGAAGAGGTGGACGAGCGGGGCGCCGTCGGGACCCGGCTGGACGGTGAGCCCGTTGGGGTCGTTGAGCCACCCCCACGGCGGGGTGACGTGCCAGCGCGGGCGGGCGGCGTCGGCCTCGGCGCGCTCCCGCTGGACGGCCTCGGGAACCTCGACGCGGCGCGCGGGGGTGCTCGGGTAGTCATGGGCGGTGGGCTCGGGCTCGACGGGGCGGCTCGTCATCGTGGCTCCTCAGGTCGGACGGAGCGGCGTCGACGTCGTGCGCCGGCCGCGTGCAGGCCGCCTCACCATACGGCTCTCCCCGGGCGCGTCGCCGTGGATGGCGGGTGTCCGCACTGTCTCGGACGGGCACGCCCTGGCGGGCAGCGTGCCACAATCGGGCGCATGAGCCTCACCCCCGACGAGTCCGAGCCCACCGCCGCGCCCGACGCCAACGCCGACGTCGAACGCCTCTCCTACGAGCAGGCGCGCGAGGAGCTCGTCGGGGTCGTCCAGCGCCTCGAGGCCGGGCAGGTCCCGCTGGAGGAGTCCCTCACCCTCTGGGAGCGCGGCGAGGCCCTCGCCGCCCGCTGCCAGCACTGGCTCGACGACGCCCGCGCCCGCCTGGCCGCCGTCGCCGAGCACGACGCCGCCGAGTCCTGAGCGGCCCGCCGCGGCCGGGCCACCAACCGGCCCCGGCGCCCCGTCCCCTCCCCCACACGCCACGACCACCGCAGTCACACGAGCACGAAGGAGCCGCACCATGACCGCACCCGGACGCGAGGGCACCGCCCTCGTCATCGGCGAGGCGCTCGTCGACGTCGTCATCCGCCCCGACGAGGACCCCGAGGACATCCCCGGCGGCTCCCCCGCCAACGTCGCCCTGGGCCTGGCACGCCTGGGCCGCGACGCCGAGCTCGACTGCTGGATCGCCGACGACGACCGCGGCCGCGCCGTCCGCGAGCACCTCGCCGCCTCCGGCGTGCGCCTCACGACCGGCTCCGAGGGCGCCGAGCGCACCTCGACGGCGCAGGCGACGATCGGCACCGACCGCGCCGCCACCTACTTCTTCGACCTCGACTGGAACCCGCCCTACCCCGAGCGCGAGGCCGGCTCGGAGCCCCCGGTGCTCGTCCACACGGGCTCGATCGCCGCGATCCTCCAGCCGGGCGCGCAGACCGTCGCCAAGGTCCTCGACGACTTCCGCGCGACCTCGACGATCTGCTACGACCCCAACGCCCGCCCGCAGCTCATGGGCGAGCCCGCCGACGCCCGCGCGACCGTCGAGTCCCTCATCGCGCGCTCCGACCTCGTCAAGTGCTCGGACGAGGACGTCGCCTGGCTCTACGGCCGCGAGGACCTCAGCACAGAGGACCTCGAGTCGATCCTCGAGGGCTGGCTCAAGACGGGCCCCGCAGTCGTCGTCGTCACCCGCGGCAAGGAGGGCGCCCTGGCGCTCACCTCCTCCGGCGTGCGCATGCGCGTCCCGGCGGACCCGAGCGTCGTCGTCGCGGACACCGTCGGCGCGGGCGACTCCTTCATGGGCGGCCTCGAGGACGCGCTGTGGACGGAGGACCTCGTCGGCGCGGACCGTCGCGAGGCGCTGCACGCCATCGATCCGGAGACGCTGGAGCGTGTCGTCAAGCACGCGGCCGCGATCGCGGACATCACGGTCTCGCGCGCCGGCGCGAACCCGCCCACGCGCGCCGAGCTCACCGGCTCCCTCGATCGGGACTGAGCCCTCCCGGCCCCACGGGGCCGGGCTGAAGCCCGACGACGGCGCCTCCCGGATCGTTCCGGGAGGCGCCGTCGTCCATGCCCTGTCGGGGTCGGCGTCAGCGCCCGAGGCGGCGCTCGCGGTGCGCGTAGTCGCGCAGGGCGCGCAGGAAGTCGATGCGCCGGAAGTCCGGCCAGTAGACCTCGCAGAAGTAGTACTCGGAGTGGACGGACTGCCACAGGAGGAAGCCGGAGAGCCGCTGCTCGCCGGAGGTGCGGATGACGAGCTCGGGGTCGGGCTGGCCCTTGGTGTAGAGGTGCGCCGTGACGTCCTCCTCGGAGAGGGACTCGGCGACCTGCTCAAGGGTGTCTCCCGCGGCGGCGCGCTCGCGGAGGATCTCGCGGACGGCGTCGGCGATCTCCTGGCGGCCGCCGTAGCCGACGGCGACGTTGACCTGCATGCGCGCGTCGGGGTCTTCGGCGCCGTCGTTGGCGGACTCGACGGCGGCGCAGAGGCGGTCCGCGACGGGTACGGGAAGGAGATCGACGGCGCCGACGAGGCGCAGCCGCCACTGCTTGTCGGAGGCGAGCTCCTCGACGGCGTGGGCGATGATGTCGAGGAGGGGCGAGAGCTCGGCGGGGTCGCGGTTGAGGTTGTCGGTGGAGAGCATCCACAGGGTGACGACCTTGACGCCGGCGTCGTCGGCCCAGCCGAGGAACTCGGCGATCTTGTCGGCGCCGCGCTTGTGCCCCTGGGCGGTGCCGAAGCCCATGGCCTTGGCCCAGCGGCGGTTGCCGTCGAGGATGACTCCGACGTGGGCGGGGGTGCGGTCGTTGTCCGTCTGCGCGATGAGCCGGCGCTCGTAGAGCTCGTAGACGAGGTTGTCGCCTGCCATGCCTCTCCTCGGGTCCGGTGGTCGGCGCGCGGCGCCTCAGGGCGGCCGCGTCGGACTGCTGGGACAACCGTAGCGCGGCCCTGTTGCTCGCAGGGTGCGAGGAGGAGACTCTCGGCACGTGGGGGTGACGCCGAACCTACGGTCGCGTAACCTACGGAAGCGTAACCTTCGGGTCGCACCCGCTCACCCACCGCAGGAGGACCACCGTGAGCCCACACGCAGCAACGCGCGGCCGAGGCGCCCGCCTCGCCGAGGACGTCCGCGACGCCGCCTCGGAGGCGACCTCCCGCGCGGCCGGCGCCGCCGGCTCCGTCGCGTCCGCCGCCGCCGAGGCCGCGGCCGCCGTCCTCGCCTCCAAGCCGCGCCTGCGCGGGTGGATCCACGCCTGCACCGCGCCCCTGGCACTCGCCGCCTGCATCGTCCTCACGGTCCTCGCGCCCGGAGCGGGCCTCACCTGGGCCTGCGCCGCCTACCTCGCGTGCTCCCTCGTCCTCTTCGCGAACTCGGGCGTGTACCACCTGTCCAACGGGCACTTCCCCACGCGCGTCACCACGGTTCTCCAGCGCTTCGACCACGCCAACATCTACCTGCTCATCGCCGGCACCTACACGCCGCTGAGCGTCGCGCTCCTCGCCCCGGGCACGGCGCGGCTCGTGCTCGCGATCGTGTGGGGCGGTGCGCTCGCCGGCATCGTCACCACCCTCGTGTGGCGGACCGCCCCGCGCTGGTTCGCCACCCTCCTCTACGTCATCCTCGGCTGGGTGGCGATCTGGTTCCTGCCGTCCTTCTGGCGGGCCGACGGCGCCGCCGTCGTCTGGCTCATCCTGGCCGGCGGCATCGTCTACACGGTCGGCGGAGCGGTCTACGCACGCCGGTGGCCGGACCCTGCCCCGCGCTGGTTCGGCTTCCACGAGATCTTCCACGTGTGCACGGTCCTCGCCTGGGCCTGCCAGTGCGTCGCCTGCTACATCGCCGTCCTGGGCTGAGCGCGAACCGTCCCTGAACCGCCGCTCGACACCGCTCCCCCGGCGCTAGCCTGCCTCCAACCACTCGACGACGCCGTCGCCGTCGCCCCGTCCCGGCAGGAGGACCCCATGGGCAGGAACAAGAACAAGAAGGACTCCGCCGAGGCCACCGTCAACGCGGACCTGTGGAGCGAGGACCCCCGCGAGGCCCTGCGCGTCGGCCCCGACTTCCACCTCGCCTCGATCGACCGCGCCTCCACCCCCGGCTGGGACGGCGACGAGGACGACGCCGTCGCCTACCAGACGGCGATCGCCCCGCTGCTCGCCACGCTCCAGGAGCGGCTCTTCGCCGCCTCGAAGGAGGGCTCCACCAAGCGGGTCCTCATCGTCGCGCAGGGCCTGGACACGGCGGGCAAGGGCGGCATCGCCCGTCACGTCATCGGGCTCGTGGGCCCGCAGGGCGTCGAGCTCACCGCCTTCAAGGCGCCCACGGAGGAGGAGAAGGAGCACGACTTCCTCTGGCGCATCCGCAAGGCCGTGCCCGACGCCGGCTACATCGGCTACTTCGACCGCTCCCACTACGAGGACATCCTCGTGCCGGGCGCCAACGGCCAGCTCGACGACGCCGCCTTCGACGAGCGGGTCGAGCAGATCCGCGCCTTCGAGCACGAGCTCGTCCAGTCCGGCACCGCGATCATCAAGATCGCCCTCATGGTGTCCTACGAGGAGCAGGGCCTGCGGCTGCTCGAGCGCGTCGACCGGCCGGACAAGCACTGGAAGTACTCGACGAACGACATGTCGGTGCGCGGCCAGTGGTTCGACTACCAGGCGATCTACCAGCGCATGCTCACCGCGACCTCCTTCGACGAGGCCCCGTGGCACCTCGTCCCGGCGGACAACAAGTGGTACTCGCGCGTCGCCGTCACCGAGATGCTGCTGCGCACGCTCGCGGACCTCGACATCCCGTGGCCCGAGGGCAAGTTCGACGTCGACGCGGAGCGCGAGCGCGTCCGCGCCACGATCTCGGACGAGGCGCTCGCCAGCTACGACAAGAAGCTGACGGCCAAGCTCGCCAAGGTCTCCGGCCGGATCGCCGCGGTCGACGAGGCCGCCAAGGAGATCCAGGCCGAGGGCGAGGACGACGCGCCCGGCTCCGCCGACAGCCTGGCGAAGGCACCCGTGGGGGCCGCGTCGAGGAAGAGCGCGAAGGCCAAGGGCTCCGAGCCCAAGGCCCCGAGGTCCTCCAAGCGCACCAAGAGCGCGAAGGGCTCGAAGGACTCCGCCGCCGGGGCCGGCGCCGCCGCGTCGCGGAAGCCGGGCAAGAAGGCCGCGAAGTAGCACCGGGCGGTAGACTCGCCCACCTGACACGGGCCGGGGCCGCGTGCGCCGTCGACGACCTCGACGGCGTCGGCGCCCTGACCGACCGGCGGAGTCCCCTCGGGGACGCCGCCGCCCCGAAGCAGAACACCGAGGAGGAACCATGGCCGACGAGACCACGGAGAACACCGAGCAGCAGGGCACCTGGCTCACCCAGGAGGCCTTCGACCGCCTCACCGAGGAGCTCAAGCGCCGCCAGGAGACGGACCGCAAGGAGATCGCGCAGCGCGTCGAGGCCGCCCGTCAGGAGGGCGACCTGCGCGAGAACGCCGGCTACCACGCCGCCCGCGAGGAGGCTGCGCTCAACGAGGCCCGCATCGTCCAGCTCACCGAGATGCTCGAGAACGCGCAGATCGGCGAGGTCGCCGACGACGGCCGCGTCTCCGCCGGCATGATCGTCACCGCGAAGGTGGCCGGCAAGGAGCAGGCCTTCGCGCTGGGCGGCCAGGAGATCACCGCGGACGTCCCCGAGGGCGTCAAGGTCTTCTCCCCCGACGCGCCGCTCGGCAAGGCCCTCATGGGTCACAAGGCCGGCGAGACCGTCTCCTACGCCGCTCCGAACGGCAAGGAGATCAAGGCCGAGATCCTGGACGTCAAGAAGCTCTGACGCTCCCCTGACGCCGACGACGGCGGTGCGGCCCCTCCCAGCGAGGGGCCGGCCGCCGTCGTCGTTCCCCAGCGGTGCGGCGACGGTGACGACGTCGCCGCCGAGGCGGGGACGCGGCCCCGGGCGCGGGTGGTCACCGGGCAGGACCCGGGCAGCACTGCCCACCGGCGGTCGTGGGAGCGGTGAGAACCTCCTTGTAAGGGCCGGGGCGTGAAGCACGAGGCCTCTGCCCGTACCCGAACGAGAGTCGAGGAGAGCTGATGGGTGACCTGCCCTGAGTGGTCCTGATCATCGTCCTGTGCGCCGCTGGGGTCTGGTCGCTCAAGGCGAAGGGCCCGGTCAGGCGCAGCGAGGACGGGGCCCTCACGGTCCGACCGCCCGTCGGCCGCATGCTGGCGCACGTGTTCCTCGGCCTCCTGGTGGGCGCCGTGCTGGGCCTCTTCGCAGTGCTCGGCGTCTCCGAGGGACTGCCGTGGTGGGCGGGAGCGGTCCTGGGACTCATCGGCCTGTACGGCCCGTGGATCGCCCTCAGGGGAGTCGTCGAGCTGGCGCGCGCCCGCGTCATCGTCACGACGACGACGCTGACCGTCGTCCCGGCCTTCGGCCCGGGCACGAGCCTCGAGCTGGGCTCGGTCACCGCCGCCACGCACCACTGGGAGACGCACTCCAACGGCGACTCGACCCGGCACGAGAGGGCCGGGTGGGAGGTCGCCGGCCACGACTCCTCCGGCGCCCCGCACGTGGTCGTCGTGCCGGTCTGGGTGCCGCGCCAGGTCGCGCCCTGACTGCCCGACTCCGAGGAGTCGGCCTGATGGGCACCGTCATCGGGGTCCTCGTCGGCCTGGTGGTCGCGGCGGTCGCCTTCTACCCGTTCATGGCGCGGCCGGTCGTGCGCGAGCTCGACGACGCAGGTTCCTTCGAGCTGCGCCACGGATGGCTGCGCGCCGGCGTCGGGAGCATGGACGCGCTCGTGGGCGCCGGTCTCCTCGCGGCGGGCGTCATCGCCGTCGTCGACCCGTCGGCGTCGATGAGGGTCTGGATCCTCGCGCTGGCGGTCATCGTCTGGGCGCTCATCACGTGGCACCTCGTCCACGACACCCTCACCTGGCGGATCCGGGTGGACCGCGAGGCCGTCTGCTGGCGCACCGGCTCCGACGGCGAGGGTCGCGTCGCGCTGGACGAGGTCCGCGACGTCGAGCCCGTCTACAACTGGGGCGACTCTGACGACGCGACGGTGCCGCGGCGCGGTACCCGCCTCACGGCCCGCGACGGTCGGACCGTCATGCTCCCCGTCGGCACGCCCACCGAGCTCCTCCGCGAGCGCTTCCCGCGCGCCGACTGGAGCGAGGAGCGGGGCGTGCTGGGGCGCGACGGTCGCATGCGCCCGCGCCGCCGCTAGACCCGCCTGCGCCCCGGCACGGCGCCGCGCAGGTCATCGTGGAGGCCATGTGCTCGGCGAAGTTCTCGGCATGGACGTCACCGGCCTCGATGAGCGCGGGCGCACGATGACGGTGACGGCGCCGAGACGGGTACCGGGGACGTCTCGTGCGTGGACGGCAGTCGCCGCCGCCCACCCGACGATCAAAAGGCACTGGTGAGAGGCCGCCCCGCCTCGTCGGCGCGGTCCTCCGCGTCATCGCGCGTCGGCCGCGCCCCCTGCTGCGCTGAGGCGCCCCGTCCGGAGGACGAGCGGAGGCCCGGCGCCCCTTGCGGGGTGCCGGGCCTCCGGTGCGGCTGACGGCCTCAGGGGCCGGTCACCGTGGGCTCAGCGGCTCAGTCCTCGTCGGTGCGACGACGACGGGCCAGGAGGATCGAGCCGGCGACGAGGAGGCCGCCGAGGAGGACGATCCCGCCGAGCACGTTCGCGCCGGTGTGGGCGAGGAAGTGGCTCGGGCTGCTGGGCTTGTGCGGCGTCACCGGCGTGACCGGGACCGCCGGGTGCGTCGGCGGGCTGACGACGGGGTGCGTCGGCGTCGGGCTGGGAGAGCTCGGCGTGTGCGCGTGCGCCGGGTTGTGGTCCGTCACCGGCGTCAGAGGCTCCGGGTTCGGGTTCTCCGGCGTGGGCGGCGTGGCCGGCGGGTTGCCGGTCACGGTGCCGACGTCGACGTGCTCGGCGCGCGCGGCGGGAGCCGGGTAGGTCGCCGTGAAGGTCGTCGTGGCACCCACGGCGAGGTTGCCGTCGAAGCCCGCAGCTGCCTTGATGTCCGCGGCCGCGATCTTGTCGTCCGTGACCGTGACATCCGTGAGCGGCTCGTTGCCGGTGTTCGTGACCTCGAAGGTCACGTTCATCGTCGAACCAGCCTTGACCTCGACACCGGGGGCGGTGTCGGCGTCGTCGCCGTTGATCCTCTTGATGATCTTGGTGCCCGGCGTGCCCTTGACGGGGACGCAGGCGTCGTTGTTCTCGACGCCGTCGGTGTCGCCCGCCATGAAGACCTGGTTGAACAGGCCCTTGGTACGGTCACCGGCACCCTGGGTGGAGCACACGCCCCGGTCGCCCCAGTCCGCCGCGGTGAGCGCGGTCGGGTCGGCCTCGTAGGTCACCGCCACGGTGTGCTCCTTCGAGCCGTTGGCCTCGAGGGTGTCGCCGGCGGTAACGAGGTAGGCGCCGTCGGCGTCGGCCGAGACGGCCTTGTCGTCCACGGTCACGCTCGTGATCGTGAAGCCGGTCGGCTTCTCGGGGACGTCCGTGACGCGCTTCGAGGTGCCGGCCTCGCCGTTCGCGGAGGAGACGGTGACCGTGTAGTCGACCGTGAGGCTCTGCTTGCCGGTCCCCGTGAGGGTGATGGGCGAGGCGGAGGTCTCCTTCTCGACGGAGAAGGCCGGGTCAGGCGTCGAGACCGCGTTGCCCGGGTTGTGGTCCGCCACGGTGGGCGGGTTCCCCTGAGTCTGCGGCGGAACGGCCGTGACGGGGCCCACGTCCGTGTGCTGGACGCCGGCGGCCGGAGCGGCGAGCGTGGCGGTGCACGTCATGACCTCGCCGACGGCGAGCGTCGTCTTCGGGCACGTGAGGTCGCTGACCTGGGTGGCGTCGGCGGGCGCCGTCACCTGGTCGGTGACCTTGACGTCGGTGAGCGGCTGGTTGCCGGTGTTCTCGACGCGGTACTCGAGGTCCATCGTGGAGCCGACGGGGACGGAGACACCAGGTGCGGTGTCGGCGTCGTCGCCGTTGATGAACTTCGTGATCTTGGTCGACGGGCTGCCCGTCGCCGTGGTGCAGGCGTCATTGTTGTCCGCACCGCCCGAGTCGCCGTCCATGGTCACCTTGTTGTAGATGCCCTTGGTGGCGTCGGTGGAGGCACCGTCGACGGCGCAGGTACCGAGGGCGGTCCAGTTGGCTGCGTCAGCTCCGATGACCTTGGGGTCGACGGAGTGGGTGACGACCACCGTGTGGTCCTTCGAGGCTCCAGGGGCGAGCTGGGTGCCCGCGGCGACCTCGTAGCCACCGTTGCCGGCGGCGACGGTGGTGCCGTCCACGGTCACCTTCGTGATCGTGAACCCGGCGGGAGTCGCGGGAGTGTCGATGACGGCCGCGGACGTGCCGTCGACGGACCCGGAGTTCGTCACGGTGACGGTGTAGGTCCGGTCGACGTCCGTGGCCTCGGTGCCCGTGAGGGCGACGGGGCCGTCGGAGGTGGTCTTCTGGACCTTGAAGGTCGGGGCCGGGACCTTGACGGGCGCGCAGGCGTTGTTGTTGTCAGGGCCGTCCGTGTCGCCGGTCATGTCGACCTTGTTGAACAGCCCCTTCGTCGGCGTGCCGGCGCCGGTGGTGTCACACGTGCCCGCAGCGGTCCAGTCAGCGGTCTGCGGGTCGACGGTGCCGTACACGGTGACCTGCAGCGTCTGGGACTTGCCCGCGCCGAGGGTCAGGGCGCCGCCGTCGAGGAGCGTGTAGACGCCTTTCGCGTCAGCGGTCAGGTCCGTCGCGGTCCTCAGCTGGACGCGGGTGACGGTGAAGCCGGTCGCGAGGGTCGGCGTGTCGGTGACGGCCGGGACGGCCCCAGCGGTCTTGCCGATGTTCTCGACGGTCACGTCGTACTTCACCGCGAAGGTGTTGTCAGCACCGGCCTCGGCCGGGTCGACCATGCCGGAGAGCGTCACGGTGTACGACTTCGACTCGCCCGGCTCGAGGGACTCGCCGGCGATGGTGGCCGGAGCCACCGTCCCGGAGAATCCGGCGGGCGGGGAGTCAGAGAGCTCGTCGGTGAGGTCCTCGAAGACGCCCGCCTTGTCGCCGGTGTTGGTGACGGTGATGACGTACTTGACCGTGAAGGTGTTGTCGTCACCGACCGTGACCGGAGTGGTCTGGTCGGGGGCGAGCGCCTTGCTGACCTTGAAGCTCGGGCCCGCGACGGAGTGCGCGTTGGCCGGGTTGTGGTCAGTGACCTCCGGCGGGTTCGGGTTCGAGGGGGTCGACGGCGGCGTGCCGTGCGCCGTACCCACGTTGGTGTGCTGCATGCCCGCGGCGGGGGCCGCGTACGTGGCGGTGAAGGTCGTCGACGCACCGACGGCGAGGTTGCCGTCGAAGCCGGTGGCGGCCTTGATGTCAGCTTCAGCAACCTTGTCGTCGGTGACGGTGACGCCGGACAGCGGCTGGTTGCCGGTGTTGGTGACGACGTAGGTGATGTTCATCGTCGAGCCGACGGCGACCTCGACACCGGGGGCGGTGTCGGCGTCGTCGCCGTTGATGTACTTGACGATCTTGATACCAGGCGTACCCGTAACGGTCGTGCACGCCTCGTTGTTGGCCGCACCGTCGGTGTCCCCGGTCGTGGAGACGACGTTGGCGAGGCCGTGGAGGGTGGCGTCCTGGGCGCCGTCGACCGTGCAGGCGGTGTCGAGCGCCGGCCAGCCCGCCGCGGTGATCTCCGACGGGTCAACCGTGTAGGTGACGACGACCTTGAAGGCCTTCGTCTCGCCTTCGCCAGCGAGGGTGACGCCGTCACTGATCTTGTAACCGATACCGGCCTGATAGGTGCCCGTCACGTCCCTGCCGTCGAGGGCCACCTTGGCGACCTTGAACTCCGCGGCCTTGGCCGCCACGTTGAGTGTGCTCGTCGTGGTGACGCTCGCGTCCTCCGCGGGGCGGAGCATGTTGATACCAACGCGAGTGCCACTCACGGATCACGGAGCGGTGTAGGTCATGCCGAGTACGAAGGTGCTCGAGTGACGGATCCAGAGCGGAGAGGTGAGGCTCTGCGCGTTCGCACTGGCGTCGCCGAACTGGATCGACGCTCCTTCGTACGAGGAATAGCCGGGAGCGTTCTCGTAGCCGGTGACGTTGCCGTTGTCATCGGAGACGGCGACCCGCGTCACGAACGTGTCGACGTCGGTAGCGTCATCGTCTCGAACGTGGTCATAGTTCTGATCGATGTCGGTCAGGCCCAGGCTGGTGCCCGCCTGTCCAAGGACGTCGTTACCGTCGAGGGTGAGCGTGACGCCGTCGATGTGAGGCCTCAGAGCTCGCACCGCGCTGCTGCCCGCGTAGTCGAGCGCGTCCCTATTGTCGTTGAGCTCCATGGTGATGCCGTCTACGTAAGCGCCGTGGTCGCCGCTACCGTCCGTCTTGAACGTGTACTCGTCCCGGAAGGTGCACACGCCCTCGCCGGGCACGACGCTGCTGCGGTGCGCTGCGTCAAGCGCGGGGTGCTCGACACCGTTGGCGTCAATGTAGTAGCTGACGGGGTCGCCTGCGTTCCACGCCTCATCGACGACTCGGCCCACCGTCACGGTGCCCGTCGCCTTGATGGTCGACCCCGGTGCAGCGATCAAGGAGACCGTCGCGTTCCAGCTCATAGGGTCGCCATGCGCGGCGTCTGCTGTCGCGGACGGCGACAGGGCCGCCGTCGCACCGACGACACCGGTGGCACCGAGGACGAGCGCCGACAGTGCGGCCAGCGCCTTCCTCTGCCGGGTCCTCAGTCTTTGAGGGACTCTCATGGGAGGTCCCTTCCGAGGGATACAGGATCAGGAGACGGGGCGCCCAGAGCCGATCGGGAATGAGCCCGGGCATACAATTGCCAGGCAATGCGGAGCCGCATTGACCACATAGGCGTCCCGCAGGACTTCGCCCGCTCCACCGATGAACCATGCGGTCTGTGCCGCGCTTTGAACCACACCACGCACGGGCAGCCTCCCGACGATTTCCCCGCTCGCGCTCAGTGGAAGCCGTCGGGACCGAGGTCGCGCACGCGGTAGCGTGACCGGCATGTCGAGCAGCACCACGAACGCCGCACCCGCCCGCAACCCCCTCATCCCCGGCCGCGAGGAGACCCTCCTCCCCGAGCCCGGCGACCAGGTCGTCCTCCACACCCCCATCGATGGCCCCTGGCCCGAGGGCTCCCGCGTCATCTACCTTGCCGCCGGCTGCTTCTGGGGCGTCGAGCGCATCCTGTGGCGCCAGCCCGGCGTCATCAACACCGCCGTCGGCTACATGGGCGGCACCACCCCCAACGCCACCTACCGCGAGGTCTGCACCGGCCAGACCGGGCACGCCGAGACCGTCCGGGTCGTCTACGACCCCGCCGTCGTCGGCGAGGGCGCGCAGGCCCTCCTGCGCACGTACTGGGAGAACCACGACTCCACGCACCTCAACCGCCACGGCAACGACATCGGCACCCAGTACCGCTCCGCCGTCTGGACCACCACGCCCGCGCAGGAGACCGCCGCACACGAGGTCCGCGACCTCTTCCAGGGCGAGCTGACGCGCCTGGGCCTCGGCACCTGCGTCACCACGATCGACCCGGCCGACTCCCTCTACTCGGAGTTCGGGGGCCCCTTCTACCTCGCCGAGGACTACCACCAGGGCTACCTC
Organism: Actinomyces radicidentis; assembly: GCF_001553565.1. Lineage (NCBI taxonomy): Bacteria > Bacillati > Actinomycetota > Actinomycetes > Actinomycetales > Actinomycetaceae > Actinomyces > Actinomyces radicidentis. The sequence continues at coordinate 635,270 of NZ_CP014228.1, forward strand.
GAGAAGAACCCCGACGGCTACTGCAACCACGGCCCCAACGGCGTCACCTGCCCCGTCGGCGTCGCCAACCTGCCCGCGCAGACCGACGTCCTCGCCCCCGAGGACGCTCCGGAGGTCTGAGCCCCTGCCACCGAGCCCGCCCCGGTCCGTCCGCCACCGCCCCGCCCACTACGGAGGAGAACCCGTGCCCGAGCTCGACACGTCGTGGATGCACGACGAGGACTTCCTCTGGCAGGCCGCCGGCGAGCTCCTGCTCGCCCTCGGCGTCGCCGAGCACGACGTCGCCGGTCTGCCCGAGCTTCGCCGCACCGTCGCCCGCCTCGACGGCCCGCTCGACGGCGACCGTCGACTCGCCGACGGGACGAGGCCGCCCCTGTCCGACGCCGAGCTGGCCGAGGTCAAGGGCTGCCTCGAGGTCGCCGGCCGCCTCGGTCTCCCCGTCGCCGAGCAGGCGCTCAAGGGCCTCGAGGTCGAGGGGATCTCGCTCGAGACGCTCGGCGTCGAGCCCCTCACCGCCCAGCTCCTCCTGCTCAACCTCCGGGCCGCGATGGAGGACCCCTCGTGGCAGTCCATGAATGAGGCGGAGCTCGAGGCCTACGCCGAGGAGTGGACGGGGCACGAGGCGGCGAACCTCTTCATCACGCCGACCGAGCCCCGCACTGGCGAGGTGAAGCGCATGGTCGAGGTCGTCCGCCGCATGCCGAGGACGACCGTCGTGCGCATCGCCAAGGTCTGGAACCCGCTCGCCCTGCGCGGCGTCATCACCGTCCTCCTCGGCATGCTGCGCCGCGCCGACCCGGGCAGCACCGCGGGGACGGCGGGCGGGCCATGGGCAGCCGCCTCGGAGACCGAGCGCGCGGCCGCCGACTCGCAGCGCCACGACTCCGACAACCTGTTCCTCCGCACCTCCGCGCAGATGGTCGGCCTCGGCATGGACCTGCCGACGGAGGCCGTGCCACGGGTCCGCCGGCTCATCGCGGAGCGTGACGCCGCCGGCGAGGCGCTCGAGCCGGACGGCGAGCTCTCGCTGCGGCAGCTCCAGCCGAGGTCCGTCTCGCCCGAGGCCGTCGGCTACGGGGACTGGTCCGGCGTCAACCGACCTTGAACCGTCACCCCTCTCCGGGTTTGGACCACGTGCCAGTGCTCGGACCACCGGCGGCTCAGATGGTCCAAAGCGCGCCAAGTGGCCCAAACCGGCTCGGCGAGCTCGGTGGGCGGGGCAGCGAGCGCGGTGGCGGCTGCCCGCTGGGGTTCAGGCGCCCATGGCGAGGTGGACGGCGACCGCGATCATGACGCAGCCGACGAGGACGTCGACGACGCGCCAGGTCCGCTCGCTCGACAGCGGCTTCGACAGCGCCCGCGCGCCGAGCCCCAGCCCGGTGAACCAGACGATCGATGCCATGCCGGCGCCAAGGGCCGCCCACCAGCGCAGGGCGCCGAAGTTGTTCGTCACCGTGCCGAGCATGAGGACGGTGTCGAGGTAGACGTGCGGGTTGAGCCAGGTGAGAGCCAGCGTCGTCACCGCGACGGAGGAGGCGCCTTGCGGCTCGGAGGCCTCGAGCGACCCGGGCTTGAGGGCAGAGCGGAAGGAGCTCACGGCGAAGGCCAGCAGGTAGACGACGCCGGCCCAGCGCAGCACCTCGAGCACCCACGGCGCAAGGGCGGAGACGACGCCGATCGCGCCGGTGCCGACGGCGATGAGGATGAGGTCGCTCAGCGCGCAGATGACGATGACGAGCCCGATGTGCTCACGGCGCACGCCCTGACGAAGCACCCAGGCGTTCTGCGCGCCGATCGCGACGATGAGCCCCATGCCGGTCCCGAAGCCCGTGAGGGCCGGGGCCAGGCCGCCCGAGGCGGGGACGCCGGTAGCGAGGGAGGGCGCGGCGGTCAGGGGGCGCGAAGGCAGCGAGCGCGGGAGTGAGCACGACAGCGAGATTAGGGCGACGCCTCCGATGAAGACCAGCGCGATAATCTTCAGGCCGTGAAGACATCCTTCATGCACCCGGACCAGCTCGCAGCGCTCGACGCCATCGCCACCCACGGCACCTTCGAGGCGGCCGCCCGCTCGCTGGGAGTCTCCACCTCCGCGGTGAGCCAGCGGGTCCGGGCGCTGGAGGCCTCGCTCGGCCGAATCCTCGTCAGCCGCGGGACGCCGTCCACGATGACCGACGACGGCGCCGTCGTCCTGCGCTACGCCCGGCAGCAGGCGCTCCTCGCTCAGGAGATGGCGGGCGAGCTCGAGCTCGAGCCGACCGACGGTGAAGCGCCGGGAGCCTCGACGGCGCCGGTGCGCCCCTCGGTCGCCGTCAACGCGGACTCCCTCCAGACCTGGTTCACCGGGCTGCTCAGGCGGGCCGCGGATCGCGACGTCGTGCTCGAGCTCGTCGTCGCCGACGAGAAGCGGACCGCCGAGCTCCTGCGCTCGGGCCGCGTCATGTGCGCGGTTTCCACGACCGGCGCCCGCGTGGCCGGTTGCCGCGCGACCCGGCTCGGGACGCTGCGCTACACGCCCTCGATCGCGCCGGCGCTGCTGGAGCGGACGCGGCGCACCCTCGGTCACGAGCCGACAGCCGGCGACCTGCCGACCGTCCGCTTCGACGCGGACGACGACCTCCAGGACCTCGCGCTCGCAGCGGCCGGTCTCCCGCCGCAGCGACCACGGGCCCTCGTCCCGACCGCGGCGGGCTTCGCGGCGGCCATCGAGGCGGGCCTCGGCTGGGGCATGCTCCCGCCGGGCCAGCTCGCGGCGCACCCGACCCTCGCAGCGGTGCCCGGGCTGGAGCCGGTGGACCGCGAGCTCTTCTGGCACCGCTGGTCGATCACCTCACCAAGCCTCGACGCCCTCAGCGACGACGTCGCCGAGGCCTTCGCAGCCAAGTGAGGCGCGCGCTGCACACGCGAGCGAACGTGGCCCGCGGGATACCGCGGTCCAGCTGTGACGCCCCGGGTCTCCCGCGTGCATCCAGCCTGCCGTTGCACACGGGAGGCATCGATCGCCCCACCCATCACAGGAGAAGGCCCGGATTGCTGCGCCGACGGGGCGACTCGCGTGTGCAAGGGGCGCCGGCACAGCATCGAGCACGCCTCTCGAGGTGCTCCGAGACCACGCGCCCCGTCCGCACGCCGGGGAACGGCACCCGGTCCGCCGGATGCGCACCAGGTCACGCCAGCTCGGAGCGCAGGATGCCCGGCGTGGACTAGTTCTGCTCCCAGGCGGCCCGCAGGAGAGGCTCGAGAGAGCGGGCCAGCTCGGACGGGTCGGCAGCTGCGCCGTCCTCGCCGACCGGCGCCACCTGGATGACATGGGTCGCCTGCGCGAAGCCCTTCGCGGGCTCGAGCCGCGCGTCCTCGGGGACGGCGTCGCGGAACCGGAAGCCGACCTTGAGCCGCCCGTAGGAGCCGGGGCCGACGGTCACGAACTGCGAGTGGTGGACGAGCGGGACGTAGGTGCCGCGCCCCTGCGCCTCGACGTCGCCGAGCGTGCAGGCCGCCTCGACGACGGCGTCGTGCAGCGGCCGGGCGGCGGCCTTCCCCCCGGCGTACATCGCCTCCGTGTACTCCTCGACGGTGGGCGGCTCCCAGCCGGCCGCGCGGGCGGCGTCGGCGACCGCCCACTGCGAGTTCTGCGCCATCCCGTGCTCGGACTTGAGCCAGGCGCGCACGGCCTTCTGGTCGAGGACGTCGAAGGCGCCGGTGGCGGCCTGGGCCTGGACGGCCTCGCCCCACTGCTCGAGGCTGCGGCCGGTGCGCTCCGCGAGGGTGGCGGAGACGGCGGCCATCATGTCGCTGGGTTCCATGGGAGGAGTGTGCCGCAGCCTGTGCCAGGATCGGCGCCATGAGTGGATACGACGACAGGGAGCCCCACGGATCGGGACACCGCGGGCGCGATGACGGGCGCTTGGGCGGGCGCGGCTACGACGGCGCGCGGAGCGGGAGTCGGGACGGCGATCGCGGCTACCGGGGTCGCGGCGGCAACGGCGGCGGGTACCGAGGTGGTCGCGACGACCGCCACTCGGGGAGACACGGCGGCTACGGCAACGGCTACCAGGACCGCGGACGGCGCCGGGACTACGACGACGAGCCCCGCGAGGGCGCGCTCAGCGACCTCGTCGGCCACCTCCACGCCCTCGACTCGCGCTCCTACGCCGCCTACAAGGCGATCGTCGGTAGGTACGAGGCACCGGAAGGCTGGGCGCTCGTCATCGACCGCGTCCAGCCGGACCCCTACGCGCCGCCGAGCCGCGTCCACCTCGAGGTGCCGCTGAGCGTGCCGGGCCTCGCCGTGCTCACCGCGGAGGACCTGCTCTCGACGCGCGACCGGCGGATCGCCGTGGGCGACTTCCTCACGCGGGAGCTGCACGCCGCCTTCCGCGGGACGGCGCTGTCCATCGCCTCGCCGGGCCAGGAGATCCTCGAGCGCTCCAGCGTCCTCGTCGTCGCCGACGGCGACGGCGACGGCGACGGCGACGAGCGTGAGGCCGGCGACGACGCGACCGACGCACGGTCCGACGGCGCCGCCGCGAGCGCCGCCTCCCTCGAGATCCGCGCCCGCCTGGCCCTGCCTGCTCGCGGCCGCTCCATCCAGGGCCGTGAGGCCGCCCGGATCGTCAGCCTCGACCTGCCGCGCGCCCTGGACACGGCCCTTGACCTCAGCGGGAAGCGCGCCGAGCGCCTGCGCGCCCACCTCGCCGCCCTCGAGGACCACCGGGCGCTCACCCGCGCCGTCGAGTCGAACGGCTGGGTGGCCTTCCTCGCCGACGGCTCCCTCCTCCCCCGCCGGTCCGGCGTCTCCGACGAGCCCATGCGCTCGGGCGCCGTAGCGCTCACCGCCCCGGAGTCCCTCGCCGCCTCGGTGACACTGCCCCACGCGGGCGCGGTGCGCGGAACCGTCATCGGCGCGGGCGTCACCCTCGTCGTCGGCGGCGGCTACCACGGCAAGTCCACGCTGCTCACCGCGATCGAGCGGGGCGTCTACCCGCACGTGCCCGGGGACGGCCGCGAGCTCGTCGCCACCGCGCCGAGCGCCGTCAAGGTCCGGGCCGCCGACGGCCGCGCCGTCACCGGCGTCGACCTCACGCCCTTCATCTCGCACCTGCCCGGCGGGCGCGACACGGCCTCCTTCACGACGAAGAACGCCTCCGGCTCCACCTCGCAGGCCGCCTCGATCATCGAGGCGGTGGAGGCCGGCGCGAGCGCGCTGCTGCTCGACGAGGACACCTCGGCCACGAACCTGCTCATCCGCGACGCCCGCATGCGCGAGCTCGTCGCCGCCGAGCGCGAGCCGATCACGCCGCTCGTCGACCGCGTCTCCGCCCTGGCGGAGGACCGGGGAGTCTCGACGGTGCTCGTCATGGGCGGCTCCGGGGACTACCTCGACGTCGCCGACCGCGTCCTCCTCATGGACTCCTACCGTCTCGAGGACGCCACCGAGCGGGCGCACGAGGTCGCGGCCGCCTCCCCGCGCGAGGCGACGGCGCTGACCGGTTTCGGTGAGGCGGCGGGCCGCGTCCCCCTGCCGGGGCTCGACGACGCCGACCGGCGCGGCCCGGTCAAGGTCCGCTCCCGCGGGACGGAGGCACTGAGCCTGGACCGCGAGGAGATCGACGTCTCCGATGTGGCGGGGATCGTCGACCCGGGCCAGGCGGAGGCGATCGCCCGGGCGCTGCGCGCGCTGCTCGAGCGTCGCTTCGACGGCGAGTCGACGCTCACCGAGTGCCTCGAGGACCTCGACGCGCTGCTCGACGACGAGGGCCTCGACGCGCTGGGCGGCCGCACCGAGCGCCCCGCCTTCCTGACGCGCCCGCGGGCGGTCGACGTCGCCGCGGCGGTCAACCGGTACCGGAGCCTCGAGCTCGCCGAGTCGGGCGAGGACGACGACGTGGCGGAGACCGAGACGGTCTGAGCACCACGCGCCGTCGGCGCGGCGCAACGACGGCCTCCCCCGCCCCAGCTCCTAGCCGCACGACGAACCGGCCCGCCGCCCCGAGAGGGGTGGCGGGCCGGTTCGGGCTGTCTGGGCGGCGGCGCCTCGACGCCGGGAGCTCTCAGCGGCTCAGCGCAGGGTGGCAAGGGCGCCGTCGAGGGCGACCATCGAGGAGACCATGGTGGGGACCTCGGCGTCGTGGAAGTCGGCCGGGGCGAACTCGCTCATGTTCTTGAAGTCGCTGGCGAGGTGGAGGTTGACCTGCTCGCGGACGACGCCGGTGGTGAAGGTGGCGAGGATCTGGCGCAGGTGCTCGATCGGGCGGTGGCCAGCGGAGAAGGAGTAGGCGACGAGGCCGACGGTCTTGTTCGCGAGGGTGGCCGGGGAGATGAAGTCGATGGCGTTCTTGAGGGCGCCGGGGATGGAGTGGTTGTACTCGGGGGTGACGATGATGTAGCCGTCGTAGGCGGCGAGGGTCTCGTTCCACTCGACGGCGGTCGGGTCCTGCGCGGGGCGCATGGCGGTCGGGTAGTCCTCAGCGAAGAGCGGGAGGTTGAAGTCGGCGACGCGGACGACGTCGACCTGGACGCCCTCAACGGTGTTGGCCTTCTCGGCGACCCAGTCGGCGACGGGACGGCCGACGGAGGCGGGGCGGACGGAGGCTGAGATGATGGCGATCTTCATGGAGAGCTCCTTGCAGGGAACGAAGTACTTGAGACGTGAAGTACCGTAGGGGAGAAGTAGATGATTCAACAAAGTCTCAGCCCATGATTCGCGACACAGTGATGACCCCAGCCTCTCAGTCCCCGCTCAGTCGGCCGCCCGCATCCAGCGCAAACGCACCGAGATCGGGACATCCTGACCTCGAGATCGGGGCACCCTGCTCGCTGAGCTCGGTCGGGACCTGTCGCGCGGCCTCCCGGCGCCGCCGTCAGTGCGACAGGAAGAAACGCGCGGACGGGTCCTCCGTCTCCTCGTGGTACGCGTAGCCGAGACGGTCCATGTGCTCGGTCAGCTCGCCGTCGTCGGCGCCCGCCTCGAAGGCGCAGAGGATCCGCCCGTAGTCGGCACCGTCCGTGCGGTAGTGGAAGAGCGTGATGTTCCAGCGGGTCCCGAGCACCTCGAGGAAGCGGACGAGAGCGCCCGGCGCCTCCGGGAACTCGACGCTGAAGAGCCGCTCGGCCAACCCTGCCGGCGCGCGCCCGCCGATCATCGAGCGCACGTGCACCTTGGCGAGCTCGTCCTCGGTCAGGTCGACGACGCCGTAGCCGGCCCTCTCGAGGTCCGCGACGATCCCGGTGCTCTCCTCCCGGCCGCGCGTGAGCCGCACACCGACGAAGATCCTCGCCGGCGCGCCGTCGTCGGCCGCACCCACGCGGTAGTTGAACTCCGTGACGGCCCGTCCGCCGAGGACCGAGGCGAAGCGCAGGAACTCTCCCTGCTCCTCGGGGATGGTGACGCCGAGGATCGCCTCACGCTGCTCACCGATCTCACTTCGCTCCGAGATGTAGCGCAGCTGGTGGAAGTTGAGGTTGGCGCCCGACAGGACGCAGGCGAGGCGCTCCCCGGCGAGCTCGTGCTCGGCCACGTACTTCTTGAGGCCCGCGAGCGCGATGGCGCCGGAGGGCTCGGGCACGGCGCGGACGTCCTCGAAGAGGTCGCGCACGGCGGCGGAGGTCTCGTCGGAGGAGACGGTGACGACGTCGTCGAGGAGCGCGGAGCAGACGCGGAAGGTCTCGTCGCCGATGCGGCGCACGGCGACGCCCTCCGCGAAGAGGCCGACCCGCTCCAGGGTGACGGGCTCGCCGGCGTCGAGGGCGGCGCTGAGGCAGGCGGACTCCTCGTGCTCGACGCCGATGACGGCGACGTGCGGCATGAGGGCCTTGATGAGGACGGCGACCCCGGAGACGAGGCCGCCGCCGCCGACGGGCACGAAGACGCGGTCCAGCTCGGCGTCCTGCTGGATGAGCTCGAGGCCGATCGTGCCCTGGCCGGCGATGACGTGGGGGTCGTCGAAGGGCGGGATGAAGGTGAGGCCCTCGGCGTCGGCGAGGCGGACGGCCTCGGCCTTGGCGGCGTCGAAGTTGTCGCCGGAGAGGACCACCTCGCCGCCGAGCGCACGGACGGCGTCGACCTTGATGCGCGGGGTGACGGTCGGCATGACGATGGTGGCGGTGACGCCGAGGAGGCTCGCGGAGCGGGCGACTCCCTGGGCGTGGTTGCCGGCGGACGCCGTGATGACGCCGCGGGCGCGCTGCAAGTCGGAGAGGGCGTGCATGGCGTTGTAGGCGCCGCGGATCTTGAAGGAGTGGACGGCCTGGAGGTCCTCGCGCTTGACAGCGACGCGGTTGCCGAGGCGGGCCGAGAGGGCGGGCATCTCCTGGAGGGGCGTGTGCTCGGCGGCCTCGTACACGGGGGCCTTGAGGACCTCCCGCAGGTAGGTCGCGGAGTCCCAGTCGGTGCCGTTGCTCGTCAGCTCGTTCACGGCGCCCAGGGTAGTCGGGCGGCACGCCGGGCCGACGACACGGCGCCCCGGACCGTGGGGTCCAGCACGCCGGGCGCTCGCTCACCGAGCAGGATGTCCCGATCTCGAGATCAGGATGTCCCGATCTCGGCGGGGAGCTCAGAAGCGCGGGAGCTTGGTGACGTCGCGGACGGCACCGACGTCGGCGCTGGTCGCGAGCATCGCGTAGGCGCGCAGGGCCGTCGAGATCTTGCGCGGGCGACTCACGTGCGGGCTCCACGCGTCGTCCCCGCGCTCCTCCTCGGCGGCGCGGCGGCGGGCGATCTCCGCCTCGTCCACCTTGAGCTCGATGCTGCGGTTCGGGATGTCGATCTCGATGCGGTCGCCGGTCTCGACCAGACCGATGAGGCCCCCCGCGGCCGCCTCCGGGGAGACGTGGCCGATGGACAGGCCCGAGGTGCCGCCGGAGAAGCGGCCGTCGGTGATGAGGGCGCACTCCTTACCGAGGTGCATCGACTTGATGTACGTGGTCGGGTACAGCATCTCCTGCATGCCCGGGCCGCCGCGGGGTCCCTCGTGGTTGATGACGACGACGTCGCCGGCCTTGACCTTCTGGTGGAGGATGCCGTCGACGGCGTCCTCCTGGGACTCGAAGACGACGGCGTTGCCGGAGAAGGTGAGGATCGAGGCGTCGACGCCCGCGGTCTTGACGATGCAGCCCTTCTCGGCGACGTTCCCGAAGAGGACGGCGAGGCCGCCGTCCTGGGAGTAGGCGTGCTCCTTGGAGCGGATGCAGCCGTTCTCGCGGTCGGTGTCCAGGGTCTCCCAGCGGGAGGACTGGGAGAACATCTCGGTGGTGCGCACGCCCGCGGGGGCGGCGTGGTAGCGCTCGAGGATCTCAGGGGCGACGTCGGAGCCGGGGACGCCGTCGGCGCCGGGGCGGGCGATGTCGTACTGGGCGAGCTCCTCGGCGAGGGTCTCGTGCAGGACGTTCGTGACGGAGGTGTCGAGCAGGCCGGCGCGGTCGAGCTCGCCGAGGATGCCCATGATGCCGCCGGCGCGGTGGCAGTCCTCGACGTGGTAGACGTTCGTCGACGGCGCGAGCCTGGACAGGTGCGGGACCTGGCGGGAGAGGCGGTCGATGTCGGCCATCTTGAAGTCGACCTCACCCTCCTGGGCGGCGGCCAGCAGGTGCAGGACCGTGTTGGTCGAGCCGCCCATGGCGATGTCGAGGCTCATGGCGTTCTCGAAGGCGGGCTTGGTGGCGATGGAGCGCGGGAGGACGGAGGCGTCGTCGTCCTCGTAGTAGGCCTTGGTGATCTCGACGATCTGGCGGCCGGCGTCCTTGAAGAGCTCGCCGCGGTCGGAGTGGGTGGCGAGCAGGGTGCCGTTCATGGGGAGGGCGAGGCCGAGGGCCTCGGTGAGGCAGTTCATGGAGTTGGCGGTGAACATGCCGGAGCAGGAGCCGCAGGTGGGGCAGGCGAGGCGCTCGATGGCGGAGATGGTGTCATCGGAGACGGTGGGGTCGGCGGCGTCCATCATCGCGTCGATGAGGTCGAGCTTGCGGGTGGTGCCGTCCGCGGCGGTGACCTTGCCGGACTCCATGGGGCCGCCGGAGACGAAGATCGTGGGGATGTTGAGGCGCAGGGCCGCCATGAGCATGCCGGGCGTGATCTTGTCGCAGTTGGAGATGCACACGAGGGCGTCGGCGGTGTGGGCGCCCACCATGTACTCGACCGAGTCCGCGATGAGGTCGCGGCTGGGCAGGGAGTAGAGCATGCCGTCGTGGCCCATGGCGATGCCGTCGTCCACCGCGATGGTGTTGAACTCCTTGGCGATGCCGCCGGCGGCCTCGACCTGCTCGGCGACGATCTTGCCGACGTCGCGCAGGCCGACGTGGCCGGGGACGAAGGAGGTGAAGGAGTTCGCGATCGCGATGATCGGCTTGCCGAAGTCGCCGTCCTTGACGCCGGTGGCGCGCCAGAGGGCGCGCGCGCCGGCCATGTTCCGGCCGGAGGTGGAGGTGGCACTGCGGTACTGCGGCATGGGTGCTCCTGACGATGTGGGTGGGTGCTGCCTCCAGGGTAGCGGCGGGGTCCGGCACCCCGGACGAGGGGTCGCTCACTGGACCCGGGGCCGACGACGGCGCGGGCGGCGTCCGCCGGGCGCCCCTCGTCCGCCCGCGCGCGACGGCGCCCCGGCGGCACCGCTGGGGGTGCGCCGGGGCGCCGTGGGGACCGTGCCGGTCGGCTCGCCGCGACGAGCCGGCCCGGCAGGGCTCACATGACGCCGAGGATCTCCGTGACGAAGACGAGGGTGTCGCCGCCGCGGATGCCGGCCTGCGGGACGCCGCGGTCGCCGTAGCCGAGCTCGGAGGGGATGGACAGCAGGACACGGGAGCCGACGCGCTGGCCGACGAGGCCGTCGTCCCAGCCGCGGATGACCATGCCGACGCCGATCTGGAAGTCGAGCGGGGCGCCGCGGTCGTAGGAGTTGTCGAAGACGTCGCCGCCCCAGGACTGCCCCAGGTAGTGGCAGACGATGTGGTCGCCGGCCTCGACGACGTCGCCGGTGCCCTCGTCGAGCACCTGGATCTGCAGGCCCTCGGGGGCCTCGTCGGAGGGGAAGGAGAGGACGGGCTTGGTGCCCTTGGCGCCCTCGACGGACGGCATGTGCGTGTTGATCATGCGGCCAGGCTACGGGAGGTGGCCCGCGCGCGGAACCGACGACGGCGCCCGCGCCGCCTCGTCGGCCAGGGGCGAACCGGGCGGCGCCGCGCCGGGTGCGCGGCCACCTCGTGCGCGCGGCGCCCCGTTCACGGAACGCGCCGCCGTCCCGGGCGCGCCGCAGCCCGCCGGGCACGGGGCCGGGCGGGCTGCGGGAGGGGTCGTCGGCGGGGTCTGAGGCCCCGCGGCGAGCGGCGCGTCAGTTGTCGCGCAGGATGGCGAGGATGCGGAGGAACTCCACGTAGAGCCACACGAGGGTGACGACGAGGCCGAACGCGCCGGCCCAGGCGTAGACGCGCGGCAGGCCGCGCTCGACGCCGCGCTGGATGGACTCGAAGTCCATGGCGAGGCTGAAGGCCGCCATGAGGATGGCCACGGCGCCGATGACGATGCCGAGCGGGATCCCCATGAAGGTCACGTCGTACAGGCCCCAGCCGCCGAGCACGCCGGTGAGCTGCAGGACGAGGTTGACCAGCGCGAAGAGGGCGTAACCGCCCATGGCGATGACGAGGATCCTCGCCGCCTTGCCCTGGACTCGGAAGCCGCCGACCTTGTAGGCGACGAGCATGACGGCGAAGGTCGCGAGCGTCGCGAGGACGGCCTCGATGACGACGCCGGGGGCCCGGAGGTTGACGACGCCGGAGACGGCTCCGAGCATCGCGCCCTCGAAGACCGCGTAGGTGATGATGAGGGCCGGGCTCGGGACCTTCTTGAATGAGTTGACCAGGCCCATGACGAGGGAGCCGAGGCACCCCACGATCATGGCGAGTGCGCCGAGGGCGTACGTGGCCGGGTTGGTCGCGAGGAACCAGGAGACGGCGCCGACGCCGACGATGACGGCGAAGATGCCCGCGGTGCGGACGATAACGTCGTCGTAGGTCATGAGGCCGCGGTCGACGTTGCCGGCGGCGGGGGCGCCGTACTGGCGCTCGAGGTCGGAGACCTGCTCGGGCGGGACGGTCCCGTAACCGGACTGCTGGCCGTACTGGCTCTGTCCGTACTGCCCGTAGGCGGGCGCCTGTCCGTACTGCTGGCCGTAGGACCGCTGCGCGCCGTCCCCGGACTGGTGACCGGGCTGGTAGCCGGGCATCGTCGGGTAGCCGTTGGGCGTGCGCGAGGGCGAGGTCGCGGTGCCGGCGCCCGAGCCGCCCTCGCGGAAGGCTGGCGCGCGGTCGAAGTAGGGGTTGCTCATCTTTTCTGTGTCCTCTCGGAGGCGGGGGGACGGAGGTGGTGACCGGTGGGGCGACGCTCGCGCCCCGGTTCTCCCGGTCCAACACGGCCATCCTGCCCCACATTCCGGCGCGTGCGGGCACCGGCTCCCCGGGGAGGCCTCCCCACCGGCGCGTGGGAAGCCTGTCAGGCCCCTCCCCCACCGGCCTCCTCCTCGCGGACGAGGCGGCCGCCCGGTCGGTTTCCTCACCGGGGCCGACGCCCTCCCCCGGCGCCGCTCCCTACCCTCGTGCCACAGGCCGCGGCGAGCCCTCGCCCGCCCCGCCCCCGCCCCCGCACGAAGGACGTCCATGATCCAGGCAACCGACCTCACCAAGCGCTATGGCCGCAAGACCGCCGTCGACCACGTCTCCTTCACCGTGGAGCCGGGCACCGTCACCGGCTTCCTCGGCCCCAACGGCGCCGGCAAGTCGACCACGATGCGCATGATCATGGGCCTCGACTCCCCCACGGAGGGGAACGTCACCATCGACGGCAAGGCCTACAAGGAGCTCGCCGCCCCGCTGTGCGAGGTCGGCGCCCTCCTGGACGCCAAGGGCCTGCACGGCTCGCGCACCGCCCGCGCCCACCTCGCCCAGCTCGCCGTGTCCAACGGCATCCCGGTCTCCCGGGTCGACGAGGTCCTCGAGCTCACGGGCCTCACCGCCGTCGCGAAGAAGCGCGTCAAGGGCTTCAGCCTCGGCATGGGGCAGCGCCTCGGCATCGCCGCCGCGCTCCTGGGAGACCCGCGGGTCCTCATCTTCGACGAGCCGGTCAACGGCCTCGACCCCGAGGGCGTCAAGTGGGTCCGCGAGACCTGCCGGTCGCTCGCCGCCGAGGGCCGCACCGTCTTCATCTCCTCCCACCTCATGAGCGAGATGGCGCTCACCGCGGACCACCTCCTCGTCATCGGGCGGGGCCGGATCCTCACGCAGGGGCCGGTCAAGGAGGTCATCGCGGCGGCGACGAGCAACGTCGTGCGCGTCGCCTCGCCGGACGCCGAGCGGCTCGCGGCGGTGCTCGCCACCGAGCGCATCGCCGTCGAGGCCCCCCAGCCAGGCGTCCTCACGACGACGACGGCGCCCGCGGCCCGGATCGGCGAGCTCGCCGCCGCGCACGGGATCGTCCTGCACGAGCTCGTCACCCAGCAGGCCTCGCTCGAGGACGCCTACCTCGAGCTCACCGGCGGCGAGGTCGAGTACGCGACCGGCCAGAACACGCACGCCGCCGCGGCGCAGACCACCTACGCCGGCGCCCACGCCGCCTGACACCGACCCACGTCCCCGCCCGCCCGCCGGGCCCCTCCTGGGAGGAAACCCATGACCACCTCATCCGCCACCGCCAGTCCCCTGTCCGTCCCCCGATCCGCCCGGCGTGTCGCCGGCCGCCAGAGCCTGGGTCGCGCGATCCGCTCCGAGTGGATCAAGCTGCGCACCCTGCGCTCGACCTGGATCACGAGCGCCATCACCGTCCTGCTCACCTCCGGCATCGGCACCATCGCCTGCATCGAGGCCTCCGGCCCCACGTACATGGGGGCCGAGGGCTGGAAGATGGCGATCATCGGGACGACCTTCGGCCAGATCGTCGTCGCCGTGCTCGGGGCGCTCGTCATCACCGGCGAGTACTCCTCCGGGCAGATCCGCTCGACGCTCGCGGCCGTGCCGCGCCGAAGCCGGGCCTTCACCGCGAAGGCGATCGTCATCGCCGCGTGGTCCTTCCTCATGGGCGCGCTCTCGATCCTGCTCGTGTGGGCGCTGTCGACCCCGTTCGTGGGCGGCCGCGCCGTGGCGCTGACGAACACGTCCTTCCTCGGCTACGTCTGGGGCACCGGCCTGGCCTACGCGGCCATCGCCCTCATGAGCCTGGGGCTGGGCTTCCTCTTCCGCTCCACGGCCGGCTCGATCACGATGGTCACCGTCCTCATGTTCGTCATCAACATCCCGCTCACCATCGCGGCGAGCTTCTGGGAGTGGGCCGGCAAGGTCGTCAACTTCACCCCGGCGGTGGTCGTCACCTCGGTCATCGACCCGCACCAGGTCCAGTCGAGCTGGGCGCCGACGGACCCGACGAGGATCCTCACGCACCCGCAGGCGGTCCTCGTCTTCGCGGCGTGGGTGCTCGTGCCGCTCGTGGCGGGCTGGCTCGCCTTCACCCGGCGCGACGCCTGAGGGAGGGGACAGCCCGTGAGCGCGCGGGAGGCGAGAATGGTGGCATGCCGCAGCCGCCCACGCCCCGCGGGGGTCCGGAGACCCCGATGAGCATCTCCCCCGCGGCCACCCGCGCGCTGCGCTGGCAGACCGCGCACCCGGCCCTGGCCGACGCCGTCCTGGCGTCGGCCGTGGTCGGTCTCAACATCCCCTTCGGGCTGCTGCCGATGCGGTACTCGCCGGTGGGCGTGCCCGGGCCGCTGTGGCCGGTGTCGATCATCGCGGCGGTCCTGTGCTGGGAGGCGCTCGCGGTGCGCCGCCGCTTCCCGGTCGCGGCCTGGCTGGCGGTCTCGCTGCTGCCCCTGGCCCACCAGCTGCTCCACATGGCGAGGATGGACCTGGGGGTCGTGGGGACCTCCTTCGTGTCGAATGCGCTGGTGGGCATCGAGCTGCTCGGCGTGCCGCTGGTCCTGGCCGCGGTGGCGGGGCGCCACCGGGCCGTGTGGGCGTGGCTCGCCTGCGCGGGCTCGACGGCCGTGGCGGTCATCGAGCAGGCGCTCGTGGCGGGCTTCCGGGCCGTGGACCTGTGGTCGGTGGTCAACCCGTACGGGCTGGTCTACGTCATCGGGACGATGGCCGGCCTCCTCATCCGGATCCAGCACGCCCAGCTGGCGCAGGTGCAGCTGCGCACGCAGCGCCTCGCCTTCGTGCGCGAGCAGGAGACGCAGCTCGCGGCCGCGAACGAGCGCAGCCGCATCGCCCGCGAGATGCACGACATCGTCGCCCACTCCCTCGCCGTCATGATCACGATGGCCGACGGCGCCTCGGCGGCCCTGGAGCGCAACCCTCAGATGGCCCGGGAGGCGCTGACGGTCCTGTCGGAGACGGGCCGCTCGGCCCTGGCGGACACGCGCCGCCTCGTGGGGGTGCTGCGCGACGACCCCGGGGCCACCTCGGACCCGGCCGCCCGGGAGGCGATGCGACAGGCGATGCGGGAGGCGGAGGCAGTTGCGCCGTCGGCTCCCGCGCCCGCTCCGCCCCCTCCCCCAGGGCCGACGGCGCAGCCCGGCCAGGCCGGGAGCGCGGACGCGGCCCGGGGCCGGGGCCCGCTGGCGAGGCGGCCGCTGCGGGAGCGGGCGGGTCGCCGGCAGAGCGCGCCGACGGCGGGAACGCCCGGGACGGCGACGATCCCGGTGGTCCGGGACCTGCCGGTGCCGGAGTTCACGCCGCCGGGGACGGTGGTTCCCGTGGAGCCGAGCGCGCCGATCGCGGACCTGCGCAGGCTCGCGACGGATGAGCGGGGGGACACGTCGACCGGGATGACACCGCTGGCGCCGGCGCCGGAGCAGGCGGACCTCGCGGTGCTCGTGGACCGGTTCCGGGCGGCGGGCGTGCCGGTGAGCTTCGAGCGGGTGGGCTGCGAGCTGCCGGAGGACAAGGGCCTCCAGCTCACGGTGTACCGGATCGCGCAGGAGTCGCTGACGAACGTGCTGCGCTACGCGCCGACGACGCGCGGGGTGCGGGTGCGGCTCGAGCGGCTCACGGGGCGCGCGGTGCTCACGGTGGAGAACGACGCGGCGCCGGGGTCGACCCCGGTGCACGGCTCCGGAAAGGGGCTTATCGGGATGAAGGAGCGGGCTGCCGTCTATGGTGGCACCGTTCAGGCGGGACCGACCGCCGACGGCTGGCGCGTCCGCGCCGTGCTGCGCTGGGACGAGGACGACGAAGGGAGCGCGCCGTGGCAGACACCCCGGTGAACGAGGCGGGCGGGAGCGACGAGGTGCGGGCCGCGGGCCGCGGCGGGGGGCCGGTCACGGTGGTCCTCGCCGACGACCAGGCGCTCATGCGTATGGGCTTCCGGATGGTGCTCGAGGCCGAGGACGGCATAGAGGTGGTCGGTGAGGCCTACGACGGGGCCACGGCGATCGCGCAGGCGCGCGCCCTGCACCCGGATGTCATCCTCATGGACGTGCGCATGCCGGGGATGAACGGGATCGATGCGACGGCGCAGATCGTCGCGCAGTGCCCGGGGACGCGGATCCTCATCCTCACGACCTTCGACCTCGACGAGTACGCCTTCGCGGGCCTGCGGGCCGGGGCGAGCGGCTTCCTCCTCAAGGACACGCGGCCGGCCGAGCTCGCGGACGCGATCAGGACGGTGGCCAGCGGCGAGGCGGTGGTGAGCCCGCGGATCACGCGGCGCATGCTCGAGATGTTCGCCTCGTCCCTGCCGGACGACGGCTCGGCGGAGTCCGCCGAGGACGCGCGCATCGCTTCGCTGACGCCGCGGGAGCGGGAGATCCTCGTGCTCATGGCTCAGGGCCTGTCCAACCAGGAGATCGCCGACGAGCTCGTCGTGTCCTCGACGACCGTCAAGACGCATGTGGGGAACGTGCTCGCCAAGCTCGACGTGCGCGACCGCGTCCAGGCGGTCGTCGTGGCCTATGAGACGGGGTTGACGGCGTAGGCGGGATCAAGTTTGTGAGGCCGCCTGGAGGGCGGCCCGAGGGCCTGAGAGACCCATCCGGGCGGCGACCTGTCGGTCGCCGCCCGAGTCGCGTCAGGAGGCGTGGATGCTCTGCTGGGCGGCCTCGAAGCCGAGGGTGACGACCTCCTCGACGGCGTCCGCGGCCTGCTCGAGGGTGACGGCGAGCTCGTCGCGCTCGCGAGCCGGGAAGTCTGAGAGGACGTAGTCGGCGGGGTCCTGGCGCCCCGGCGGCCGGCCGATGCCCACGCGCAGACGCGCGTAGTCCTTCGTGCCGAAGGCCGAGGAGATGGAGCGCAGGCCGTTGTGGCCGCCCTCGCCGCCGCCACGCTTGAGACGCAGCTCGTGGGCGGGCAGGTCGAGCTCGTCGTGGATGACGAGGAGGTTCGTCGTGGGCTCGATCCCGTAGAACTGGGCGAGAGCCTTGACCGGACCACCTGAGAGGTTCATGAAGCTCGAGGGCTCGGCGAGTATGACGCGGGGGCCGGGGGCACCGCCGGGCATGGTGCCGAGGCGGACCTCTGCGACCTGGGCGCGCGCCTTGTGGCGGGTGAGCCGAGACCCGGCACGCCCTGCCAGGACGTCGATGACCATGTGGCCGACGTTGTGGCGGTTGCGGGCGTACCGGGCCTCGGGGTTCCCCAGCCCGATGATGAGCCAGGGGTCGCTCATGGGAGCTCCTTCGTGAGGGTTCCGCTGCGGCGGCGCCGCACCCGTGAGGGCGCGGCACCATGAGGATCACTCCTCCTCGGAGGCCTCCTCGGCGGCCTCGGCCTCGCCCTCGGACTCGCCCTCGCCCTCGGCGGGAACGGTCTCGGGGACCTCGTCCGTGACGACCTCCTCGTCGGCGACGTTGACGACGCCGGTCTCGGCGTCGACGGCGGCCTCGACACCCTCGGGGAGCTTGAGGTCGGCGACGGTGATGACGGTGCCGGCGGCGACGCCGGTGATGTCGACCTCGATGGTCTCCGGGATGGAGACGACGCGGGCGGAGACGAGGATGTGGGAGGAGTCGATCATGTGGATCGTGCCGGGCTCCGGCTCGCCGATGACGGCGACCGGGACCTCGACGTCGACGCGCTCGTTGCGGTTGACGAGGAGGAAGTCGACGTGCTGCACGCCCGGACGAATCGGGTGGCGCTGGACGTCCTTGGTGAGGACGAGGACGGACTCGCCCTCGACGTCGAGCTCGATGAGGGCGTTCTCGTTGGAGCGCAGGGCCAGGCGCGTGGCGTGCTCGTCGAGGAGGACGTGACGCGGATCGGTGCCGTGGCCGTACACGACGGCGGGGACCTGGCCGTCGCGGCGGGCCTGGCGGGCGGAGCCCTTGCCGAAGTCGGTACGGTTCTGGGCCTTGAGGGTGGTGGCCTTGTTAGCCATGAGGTTCTCCTCGGTCGGTGCGGGGAGACGCCCCGCGGCTCTGGTGGTCCGGCGGGGCGCGACGACGCGCAGCACCTTCCGGCACCACCACGTCGATCACGGATGCGCGCGGGCGACCGCGCGTCCCTCGCCGGGGCAACGCAGGCACTCTACCCGAGCCGCGCCCGACGGCGGTACGCCGCAGCAGCGCGACGCTGCTCACTCGGCTCGGACGCGTGGGCCCTTCCCTCAGCGGGAGGAGGCGAGGACCCGGCGCGCCTCGCGCACGAGCCCGATCGGGGGCTGACCGGGCGCGGAGGGGCGGTCTCCGGGGGTGGCGAAGGTGAGGGCAGAGCCGAAGACGGCGCCGGTCAGGCGGCTCACGAGCCCGAGGTCGCCCATGGACAAGGTGATGACGGGGGCGGTCAGGGCGGTCGAGGCCTCGGCGGTGACGCGCAGGAGACGGGCGACGTCGGCGGCGTCGGCGGGCGTGACGGCGATCTTGAGGGCGTCGGCGCCGGCGGTCTCCATGGCGGTGAGCCGGCCGCGCAGCGCGTCGTCGGCCGGGGTGCCGTGGAAGTCGTGGAAGGAGGCGACGGCGTCGAGGCCGAGGGCGTGGGCCCGCGCGATGAGGGCGGCGGCGGGCCGGGCGATCTCGACGTCGAGGGCGTCGGGGCGGTCAGCCGCCGGGAGGTCCGCGAGGGAGCCGAGAAGAGCGTCGAGGAGGGCCGCGTAGGCATCCTCGCCGCCGTCGAGGGCCCCTCCCTCGAGCCCGGAGCGGACGGTGAGGAGGACGGCGGCGGTTCCGGGGACGGCACGGACGGCGCGCAGCGCGGCGACGGCGTCGGAGGCTCGGTCCGCCGGTCCGCCGGTCCGGCGCCGTCGCCGTCGCCGGCATCGCCGAGCAGGTCGGCGCGCAGCTCGACGACCTCGGCGCCCTCGGCCACCGGCTGACCGGCCTGCCGGGCGGCGCCGTCGGCGTCGGGGGCGGGGGCGGTCGTGGCGACGGCGATGACGGGCAGGGGACCGGGGCCGGTGAGGAGCTCGGCGAGGGCGGCCACGGCACTCAGTCCCGCGGCGTCTCAGGGGCGCCGGTGACGCCGTCGGGTCCTGCGGCGTCCGCGCTCCGACCCATGGACAGGGCGATGCCGTCGAGGATGTCGGTGAGGCTCGTGACGGTGCCGGCCACGGGGCGACCGGCGGCGCCCGTCTCCTCGACGACCCGGCCGATGACCTCGCTCCACACGAGGGCGCCGGCGGCGATGACGTCGCGGCGCCCGGGGCGCAGGTAACCCCAGGACTCGCGCTCGGCGGCGGTGGAGTGGAGGACGGCGTCGCAGGAGGCGAGGGCCTCATCCACCGTGAGCCGGGCTCCGTCGAGGGCCTCGGGGTCGAAGGCGCTCAGCCCCAGGGCGTGGGCGGTGATGGTGGTGATGGTGCCGGCCAGGCCGATGAGCTCACCGGCGCGCCCCACGGGCACGGTGGCGCAGGCGGTGTCGAGGAGGAGGCGGACGTCGTCGCGGGCGGCGCGCTCCGCCTCGGGCGTGACGCCGTCGGCGAGGTGCCGCTCGGTGACGCGCACGGAGCCGGTGTTCATGGAGTAGGCGGCCTCGGGGGCGCGGCGGCCGAGGACGAGCTCGGTGGAGCCGCCGCCGAGGTCGACGACGAGGCGCTCGGGGCCGTCGCCGGTCCCGCCGACGCCGAGGAGGGTGCCGGCGAAGGAGAGACGGGCCTCCTCCTCACCGGTGACGACCTCGGGCTCGACTCCGAGGACCTCGCGGACGCCGTCGACGAAGTCGGCGCGGTTCTCGGCGTCGCGGGTGGCGCTCGTGGCCACGAAGCGGGTGCGCTGCGCGCCGAGCTCGCGGGCGGTGGCGGCGTAGGAGCGCAGGGCCGTCATGGTGCGCTCGAGCGCCTCGGGGTCGAGGCGACCGGTGCGGTCGACGCCCTGGCCGAGTCGGACGATCTCGTTGAGTCGGGTGACCGGGGTGAGAGCGGGCCCGCTCGCACCGGGCTCGCGGAGGTCGGCGACGAGCAGTCGGATGGTGTTGGTGCCGCAGTCGATGGCGGCGACGCGGGTCATGGCGACGGGCTCCTGGCGGGTGCGAGCGGGACGGGGGGGACGGGCGGGTCGGGCGCGCTCAGCAGGAGCAGCGCTCGGAGTCCCACAAGCCGCGCTCCTTGAGCACGGCGAGGGTGCGGTCCCCGATGGGGTTGGTGCCGGGGCCGGCGGCGAGGGCGTGCCCGAGGAGGGCGTGGAGGCACTTGACGCGGGTCGGCATGCCGCCGGCGGAGACGCCCTCGATCTCCTCGACGGCGCCGAGCTCGGCGCGGCGGGCGAGGTAGTCCTCGTGGGCGCGGGCGTAGGCGGCGGTGAGCTCGGGGTCCTCGGCGAGCTCGGCGTTGTACTGCTCCATGAGGTGCTCGGCCTCGAGGGTGGAGCAGCCCTTCACGGCCGCGGGGTGGGTGAGGTAGTAGCTCGTGGGGAATGGCGAGCCGTCGGGCAGGCGCGGTGCGGTGCGCACGACGGTGGGCCGTCCGCACACGCAGCGGGCGGCGATGGCGACGACGCCGCGGGGCACGCGGCCGAGCTGCTCGCGGAGGGCCTCGAGGTCCTCGGGAGCGACGGCGGCGTCCGCGGGGGAGGTGGCCTGCGCGGGCACGGCCCCGGCGGCGACGTCGTCGGGAACGGCTCCGGGCTCGCCGGGTCGGGTGGTGGGCTGCTGGGTCATGGGGAGTCTCCTCACGGCTCGCCGAGGGTGCGGGAGTAGGCGTTCAGGTCGGTGGGGGCGGAGGTCGGGGTCGGGACCGTCGGGACGGCGGTGGACCAGCCCTGCTGGGCCGGGTCCTGGTTCTCCTCGCCGTCCTCGCCGGCGACGCGCGCGGACTCGCGCAGAGTGTCGTACCAGGGGCCGGTGGCCGTGTTGGAGGCGGCGTCGCCGCTGGAGGAGGACGAGCCGTCCTCGTAGGCCTGGGCGCCGACGACGACGTAGGTGGTCTCCCCGGGCATGACGTAGGAGAGGCGCTCGCGGGCCTGGGCCTTGACGTAGTCGTCGTCGTTCCAGTCGGCGAGCTGGTCCTCGAGGGCGGTGGAGGTGGCCTTGGCGGAGGCGATCTCGTCGACGACGGCGTCGTACTGGGCCTGCTGGTGGAGGTAGCCGCGCAGCGAGGGGAAGGTGACGATGAAGGCGCCGAGCAGGACGAGGACGAGGACGAGGAGGCGTGCGGGGACGGCGACGCCGTCGGGGCCTCCGAGCCGGAGGACGGTGTGCTGGGGGGCGCCGGCCTCGCCGGCGGCGCCCGTGCGCCGTCCGCGGGAGGAGCGGCCGCCCTTCGAGCCGCTCGTGCCGGCGGCCGGGTCTGCGCTGCGCACGGTGCGGGCGCGGCTGGATCGGCTTCCGCCCTCGGCCTGGCCCGCGGGGCGCGTCGATCCGGCGCCGCGGGCGTCGCAGGCACGGCTGCGCGAGGGGTTCGGGTGCTCGCCCGCGCGGTTGCCCGGTCGGGCGGCGGGGCGGCGTGGTGACATGCTCCGATCCTGGCAGACGGCCCTGGGAAGAGACTCGACGCGACGGGGGTGCGTCGCGCGTCCGGGCGACCCGATCGGCGCACTTCCGCGCGAGCGGGCGGGTCGTGCCGGTGGACGCGACGACGGGGTGCGACGGATCTCTCCGTCGCACCCCGTCGGTGCGTCAGGCTCGAGCAGCCCGGGGGCTGCTCACCGCAGCCGGGTCACCGGCCGCGCCGCGCTCAGGCCTGGAAGCGCGGGAAGGCGGAGGCGCCGGCGTAGACGGCGTCCTCACCAAGCTCCTCCTCGATGCGGAGGAGCTGGTTGTACTTGTTGATGCGCTCGCCGCGGGCCGGGGCGCCGGTCTTGATCTGACCGGAGTTGGTGGCGACGGCGAGGTCGGCGATGGAGGTGTCCTCGGTCTCGCCGGAGCGGTGGGAGGTCATCGTCTTGTAACCGGCGCGGTGCGCCATCTCGACGGCCTCGAGGGTCTCGGTGAGAGAGCCGATCTGGTTCACCTTGACGAGGAGGGCGTTGGCAGCGCGGAGCTCGATGCCCTTGGCGAGGCGCTCGGGGTTGGTGACGAAGAAGTCGTCGCCGACGATCTGGACCTTGTCGCCGATGCGGTCGGTGAGGGCCTTCCAGTCGTCCCACTCGTCCTCGGACAGCGGGTCCTCGATGGAGACGATCGGGAAGTCCTTCACGAGCTGCTCGTAGTAGTCGACCATGGACGCGGTGTCCTGGGCCTCGCCCTCGAAGGCGTAGGTCTTGGTCTTGTCGTCGAAGAACTCGGAGGAGGCGACGTCCATGGCGAGGGCGACGTCCTTGCCCGGCTTGTAGCCGGCGTTCTCGATGGCGACCATGATGAGCTCGAGGGCCTCGCGGTTGGAGTCGAGGTTGGGGGCGAAGCCGCCCTCGTCGCCGAGGCCGGTCGACAGGCCCTTCTCCTTCACGACGGCCTTGAGCGAGTGGTAGACCTCGGCGCCCATGCGCAGGGCCTCGCGGAAGGACTCGGCGCCGATCGGGGCGATCATGAACTCCTGGATGTCGACGTTGGAGTCGGCGTGGGAGCCGCCGTTCATGATGTTCATCATGGGGACGGGCAGGACGTGGGCGTTCGGGCCGCCGATGTACTGGTAGAGCGGGAGCTCGGCGGACTCGGCCGAGGCCTGGGCGGCGGCGAGGGAGACGCCGAGGATGGCGTTCGCGCCGAGCTTGCCCTTGTTGGGGGTGCCGTCCAGCTCGATCATGAGCTTGTCGAGGCCGCGCTGGTCGGAGGCCTCGAAGCCGATGATCTCGGGGGCGATGACGTCGTTGACGTTGGCGACGGCCTTCTCGACGCCCTTGCCGCCGAAGCGCTTCTTGTCGCCGTCGCGGAGCTCGACCGCCTCGAAGGCGCCGGTGGAGGCGCCGGAGGGCACGGCCGCACGGGCGGAGGCGCCGTCCTCGAGGAGGATCTCGACCTCGAGGGTCGGGTTGCCGCGGGAGTCGAGGATCTCGCGGGCGTGAACGTTCTCAATGAGGGCCACGGTGGGTGCTCCTTGTTGTTGTGAGAATCCGGATGCGATCCCTAGAGTACCGGGCCCCGCGGACGCGCACGAGGGCCATGGTCCTCTCATCCGGGGCGTTCACGCCCGGCGAGACGACGGCGCCCCGCACCGTGGTGCGGGGCGCCGTCGGGAGGCCCGGGCGGCCGGTCAGCCGACCTTGACGGAGGAGGAGCCGGTCGTGTCGAGGAAGTCGCGCCTGGTGTCGTAGCGCGGGGAGGCCTTGATCGAGGAGCTGTCCTGGATGTCCTGGAACTCGACGGCGACCTTGGCCAGGGTGTCCTGGTCAAGGGAGGAGAAGGCGTTGGAGTAGAGGACCGAGCGGACGACGTCGATGGTCGTCTGGGAGGCGGAGGAGGCGTCGAGCTTGGCGGAGTCGAGGGCGGAGCGGGCGTCGTCGTCGGTGACGGTGATCCCGTGCTCCTTGCCGACCTTCTCGTAGGCGGGCAGCCAGATGAGGTCGGTGAGGACGGCGTCGGAGGTGAGGCCCTGGACGTTCTTGAGCTGGGTGGCCGCGGACTGGACCTGGTTCTCCGTGATGGTGACGGACTCGTGGGTGCCGTCGGGCAGGTCGTAGGACGCGGTGGCCGCCTGGCCGGGGTGCGCGGAGCAGCCCGCGAGCGCCGAGCCCGCCAGGACGAGGGCGCCGGCGGCGGCGAGGGCGCGGGTGCGGGTGCGGCGCGGGACGGAACGGGTCACGGTGTGCTCCTTGGTTGCTGGCGGGAACCGCGTCCGGTGAGCGGGCGGGGTCCGGGGCGAGTGTAGCCCGGGGCCGTGCACCGCCAGGGCCCGACCGTCCAGGGGCGCGACGCGCGGTCTCCCCGGGCGGCGCGCCGCCACCCGTCGCGACGTCGGCGGTGCCGCCGTCAGTGCCGCTCTCAGCGGCGCCGGCGGTACCTCGTGGCCTCGGTGGCGTAGTCCTCGTCGCCCTCGACGACGGCGTGGAGGAGGACCTCGGCCCAGCGCAGGAGCTCCTCGCCCTCGACCACTCCCCCGCCCATGCGGGCGGCGCCGGGTGCGGGCACGACGATGGTGCGGGTGGCGGGCTTGAGCGTGGTGCCCGGGTAGAGGCGGGTGAGGCGCATGCGTCCGGACTCGGGCAGGTCGAGGGGCGCGAAGCGGATCGACTTGCCCTGGGCGACGATCTCGCGCACGCCCAGGTGGGCGGCCAGCGCGCGCAGGCGGGCGAGCGCCGCGAGGCGCTGGACGGGCTCGGGGACGGGCCCGTAGCGGTCGGTGAGCTCCTCGAGGACGTCCGCGACGTCGGCGGCCGAGCGGGCCGCGGCGAACTTCGTGTAGGCCTCCAGGCGCAGGCGCTCGTGGGGGACGTAGTTCTCGGGGATCGTGGCGTCCACGGGCAGCTCGACGCGCAGGTCCTCGTCGATCTCGGCCTCGGCCTCGCCGGCGCGCTCGGCCGCGTCGCCGGCCTTGGACGGGTCGATCTTGAGGGCCTTCTTGTAGGCGGCGACGGCCTCGGAGACCATGCGAACGTAGAGGTCGAAGCCGACCCCGGCGATGTGCCCCGACTGCTCGCCGCCGAGCAGGTTGCCGGCGCCGCGGATCTCGAGGTCCTTCATGGCGACCTGCATGCCGGCGCCGAGGTCCGTGTTCGTCGCGATGGTGCGCAGGCGCTCGAGGGCCGTCTCGGTGAGCGGCTTGTCGGCCGGGTAGAGGAAGTAGGCGTAGGCGCGCTCGCGCCCGCGGCCCACGCGCCCGCGCAGCTGGTGGAGCTGGGACAGGCCCATGCGGTCGGCGCGGTCGACGATGAGGGTGTTGGCGTTGGAGACGTCGAGGCCGGTCTCGACGATCGTCGTGCAGACGAGGACGTCGATCTCCTTGTGCCAGAAGTCGTCGATGACCTGCTCGAGGCGGGACTCGCTCATCTGGCCGTGGGCGGTGGCGACCCGGGCCTCGGGGACCATCTCGGAGATCTGGGCGGCGACGCGGTCGATGTCCTCGACGCGGTTGTGGACGTAGAAGACCTGGCCGTCGCGCAGGAGCTCGCGGCGCACGGCGGCGGAGACCTGCTTGCGCTCGTAGGCGCCGACGTAGGTGAGGATCGGGTGGCGGTCCTCGGGCGGGGTGGCCAGGGTGGACATCTCGCGCAGGCCGGTCACGGCCATCTCGAGGGTGCGCGGGATCGGGGTGGCGGACATGGACAGGACGTCGACGTCGGTGCGCAGGGCCTTGAGCGTCTCCTTGTGCTCGACGCCGAAGCGCTGCTCCTCGTCGATGACGACGAGGCCGAGGTCCTTGAAGCGCACCTGGCCGGTGATGAGGCGGTGGGTGCCGACGACGACGTCGATGGAGCCGTCCGCGAGGCCGGCGAGGACCTTCTCGGAGTCGGCGGCGGACTGGAAGCGGGAGAGCTGGGCGATCTTGACGGGGAAGCCGGCCATGCGCTCGGTGAAGGTCTCGGCGTGCTGGGAGACCAGCAGCGTCGTCGGGACGAGGACGGCGACCTGCTTGCCGTCCTGGATAGCCTTGAAGGCGGCGCGCACGGCGATCTCGGTCTTGCCGTAGCCGACGTCGCCGCAGATGAGGCGGTCCATCGGCTGGGGCGACTCCATGTCGCGCTTGACCTCGTCGATGGTGGAGAGCTGGTCGGGGGTCTCCGTGTAGGGGAAGGCCTCCTCGAGCTCGGTCTGCCACGGGGTGTCGGGCCCGAAGGCGTGGCCGGTGGTGGCGGAGCGGGCGGCGTAGAGGCGCACGAGCTCGCCGGCGATCTCGCGGACCGCCTTGCGCGCCTTGGACTTCGTCCTCTGCCAGTCGGCGCCGCCCATCCTGTTGAGGGTGGGGTTGTCGCCGCCGACGTACTTGCTCACCTGGTCCAAGGCGTCGGTGGGCACGAGGAGGCGGTCGCCGGGCTGGCCCTTCTTGAAGGGCGCGTACTCGATGACGACGTACTCGCGCGTTGCTGGATTTGCAGTGTTCTTAGCCGATCCGACCCCGCGGCGCAGGAGCTCGACGAAGCGCCCGACGCCGTGCTGGGCGTGGACGACGAGGTCGCCGGGGTGCAGGGAGAGCGGGTCGACGCTCTTGCGGGAGCGACGGGCGGGCAGGACCTTGCGCTGACGGGGCCCTCCCCCGGCGCGGCCGGTGAGGTCGGACTCGGCGAGGAGGGCGAGGTGCAGCTCCTCGGAGACGAAGCCGTGGCCGGCACTGGCCTGAGTGACCCGGACGACCCCGTCGCCGGCACCTGCGCCGTCGCCCGCGGAGCCCGGCTCGCCCCGGCCGAGGTCGGCGGGCTCGTCGAGCTGGGTGACGATGCGGGCGGGGACGCCGCCGTCTCCGAGGAGCTCGGCCATGCGGCGGCCCGGCCCGGGACCGTTCGTCGCGATGACGACGCTCCAGCCGTCCTTGGCGAGGCCGCCGATGTCGCGGACGGCCTCCTCGAGGCGGCCGCCGTAGCCCTTGGGGTCGCGCAGCGGCAGCTCGACGGTGTCCGGAGTGGCCTTGAGGGAGGTGAGGGACCACCAGCCGAGGTTGGAGGAGAGCGCCAGCCCGCGGGCCTCGGCGAGGTGGGCGAAGGCGGCGGCCGACAGGTCGATGGGGGCGTTGCCGCCGTTGGCGGCGCTCGTCCAGGCGGCGGCGAGGAACTCCTGGGTGGTGGCGGTGAGGTCCTCGGCGCGCTTGCGCAGGCGCTCGGGCTCGAGGCCGACGACGAGGCGGTCCCCGACGAGGTCGAGGAGGGGCACCATGCGGGGCACGAGGACGGGGGCGAGGGACTCCATGCCCTCGGCGGGGATGCCGGCGGCGATCTTCTCCAGGAGGTCGCCGGCACCGGGGATGACGCCCTTGAGGCGCTCGGCGCGCTCTCGGACCTCGTCGGTGAGGAGGACCTCGCGGCAGGCGGTGGCGGTGACGGGGCCGAGCTCCTCGACGGTGCGCTGGTCGGAGACGGCGAAGGAGGAGACGGACTCGATCTCGTCGCCGAAGAAGTCGACGCGCACGGGGCGCGGCTCGGTGGGTGGGAAGACGTCGAGGATGCCGCCGCGCACGGCGAACTCGCCGCGGTTCTCGACCATGTCGACACGGGTGTAGGCGGCGTCCGCGAGGCGCTGGGCGGTGGCCTCGAGGCCCGCCTCCTCGCCGGCGGCGAGGCGGATCGGCTCGAGCTCGCCGAGCCCGGCGACGATCGGCGCGAGGAGGGCTCGCACGGGGGTGATGAGGACGCGGATGGGGCCGCGCGAGGCGTCGCCGGTGGTCTCGCCGTCCTCGGGGTGGGCGAGGCGGCGCAGGACGGACAGGCGGGTGGCGACGGTGTCGGCGCGCGGGGAGAGGCGCTCGTGCGGGAGCGTCTCCCAGGCGGGCATGACGGCGACGTCGCTCTCCGGCAGGTAGCAGGCCAGGGCCGCGGCGGTCTCCTCCGCCTCGCGGGTGGTGGCGGTGAGGACGAGGAGCGGCGTGCCCTCCCCCTCTGCGGGGGCCTGCCCCGCGGCGTCGAGGCGGTTGCCGGCCGAGGGGGCGGCGGCGCGCTGCCCGACGGCGCGGGCGACGCCGTCGGGTCCCATCGCCATGAGGGCGAGGACGGCGGGACGGGCCCCGGGGGCGACGACGACGGAGCGGTCGGTGCGCGCGCGGCTGCCCGCCGCGTCCACGAGCGCAGCCGTGGTCGGGTCGGTGAGGAGCGGGGGCAGGAGGGCAGTCAGGCGCACGGCGGGCAGTCTAGGTGTTGGTGGCAGACAGGTTCATGACAGTCGGGCGGTTGGGGGGTTGCCGTTGAGTGCGCTGTGGCCTCGTGCAGTGTTGTAGAACTCGATCCAGGGGGCAAGGGCGTCACGGCGTTCCTGGTTCGAGGTGAACGCCCTGCGGTAGGCCCACTGGGTGGCCAGGGTGCGGTTGAACCGTTCGACCTTGCCGTTGTGCCACGGGCAGTGCGGCTTGATGAACTTCTGCCTGGCACCGACCTGGGCGACGGCGGCAGCGAAGGCGCCCGAGTGGCGGTAGACGAAGGCGTTGTCGGTGATCACCCGCTCGATGCGCTCGATGCCGTGATCCGCGAAGTACGCCGCGGCCCGCAGCACGAACCCGGCGCAGGTGTCGGCCTTCTCGTCGTCATGGATCTCGCTGTAGGCCAGTCGGCAGTGGTCATCGACCATCGAGTGGACGTAGTCGTAGCCGATCCGGCCCCGCCGGCACGTGTCGGCCTGGGTCGCGGCCCGCCCCAGCACGCGCCACCCGCCCCCGTCGGGGATCTTGCCGAGCTTCTTGACGTCAACATGGACCAGCTCGCCTGGCCGCTCGCGCTCGTAGCGGCGCGTCGTGGCCTGGCTGGAGCGGATCACCTCCCCGGTGATGGGATCCAGGCACGCCAAAGGGGGCACGTCGTGACGGCGCAGGATCGCGGTGACCGTACGCACCGGGCCCCCTGTCGCGGCGCTGATCGAGGCCGGCCCCTGCCGGTGCTGCCGGCGGTGCGCCAGCACACGCTGCTCGGTGGAGGCGCTCGTGCGCCTGGGCATCGTGTGCGGCCGGCTCGACCTGTCGTACAGGCCCGCGTCCCCCAGCTCGTCGTAGCGCTTGAGCCAGTGGTGGGCGCACTGGCGGGACAAGCCCATCGCTTTGGCGGCGTGCGCCACCGGCCAGCCCTGGGTGCGGACCCGTTCAACCAGCAGCCGCCGACCGTTGACATTCAGCCGAGCCCTAGAGTGAGCCATGGGGGACCTCCGTTTGTAGGTGTGAGCGTCGACAAGTCACACACAACGGGGGTCCTCCCCTTCACGTCAACCCTTCCAGTGTCACCAACCTGCCTGCCACCAACACCTAGATGTACTGATCGGGGAGGTTGGTTGAAGGACTGCGATCGGCTTGTATGAGGTGAGGAGAGCACCGGGTGCTGGCAGGGTGGGGCTTGCGACAGTCTCACCGAGCAGTACGAGAGGTGCTCTCCTCATGTCCCACGCTAACGCAGCCCTGACCCCACGCGCCCGGCAGCGGGTGGCCCGCCTTGTCGTTGAGAAGGGCTACCCCATCAGCGAGGTCGCCGCCCGATTCCAGTGCTCATGGCCCACCGTCAAACGCTGGGTGGACCGCTACCGCGCCGGGGAGGCGATGACCGACCGCGAGCCTGTCAATGTTTTTGTGTAAGTGGGGTTGTCAGAGGTAGGGGTTGATTCGGTTGGGGTAGGCGGCGGTGAGCTGGGCGAGGGCCTGCTTCCAGCCGTTGGTGGCCTGTCCTTGGATGAGGCGTCCTCGGCTGCGGCGCTGCTCGGCAGTCAGGCCGGTCTCCTTGGTCCTCTCAGCGGCTCGCTTGTCCTCGATGTTGCAGACCTGCCGGCCACAACAGCTTCACGGCTGCGGCGTCACAGGGGAAGTGTCCGCGGTTCTTGGTGACCTTGCGCAGCTGGTAGCTCGTGCGAGCTCGATCGAGTTCGTCGAGGGGGCACCTCCCACGGGCGTGGGAGAGGAGATGACCCGCCGCAGGGCCGGAGGGAGGGCCAGGAACGGCGTGAACCGCTCCCACGCCCGCTCCCACACCCCCACCGTGTCGGGGTAGCGGGTCCCCAGCGGACTGGCCGCGGACCCGGTCCAGGGCCGCCTCGGCGGCGTCGGCGCTGGAGGCGGTGTAGACGGGCTTGAGGGCGGCGGCGACCTTCCTTGCGGTCCCCGTAGGACACGAACCCCCGTCCAGGAGCGGATCAGGTGCACCACGCAGGTCTGCACCATCGAGTCGGGCCACGTCGCCTCGACCGCTTCGGCAAGGCCCGTCAGCCCGTCGCATGCCCCCGCGCGCTGCGCTCCGTGCGGGAGGTGCCCCCTCTACGATCAGCACGTCCTGGATGCCGCGGCCCCGAGCCCGGGCGCACACGCCCCGCCCTTCAACGAGGCGCCCCCTCGGCCTGCACCCAGATCCTTAAGGCACGTGCTTAACGCCCTCCATATCGACACCGACGGCGATGTGGGCCGCCCTGTTGGACACCCGCCCCTGGTCACGGATCTTGACGCGGATCGCGTCGAGGTAGATCACCGGGTAGAACTCCTCCAACGGCCGCATCTGCCACTCCAGGACGGCGTCAGCGACCGCGTCGGTGATGTTGCTGATCGTCCCCGCCGACAGCCCCCGCCCCGAGGGTGGACTCCAGGTGGTGGCCGGTGCTCGCGCACGCATCAATCCCCCCGGCGTACAGGCTGATGATCATGCCATCCAGGCCGTCCATACGCCGCTGACCCTTGCGCACCAGACGGGGCGTGAAGGTGCCGGCACGGTCCCGAGGCACCTCGATCTCGAAGGGGCCCACCTCGGAGTCCATCGTCTTGACGCTGGATCCGTTGCGGGCGTTGCCCCGCGCCGCCGGGGCTCGCTCGCCCTTGTCGTAGCCCAGGTGGTCGGTCAGCTCGGCCTGCAGGCCCCGCTCCAGGGTCTCCTTCAGCAGCGCCGGCAGCAGCCCGTCCGAGCCGGTCAGGGCGACCTGCCCTGAGTTGATCTGCTCGAACAGGCCGTCCAGGCCACCGCAGGCCACCAGCGCCTCGACCGCCTCACGACCCGCACCACCCGAGGGCGCCTTCTGATCCGTCATGGTCATCAGTGTCAGTCCTTCCAGCAGGGCTTACACAAACCATTGAACAGGCCCAATGCTCATGGCCCACCGTCAAACGCTGGGTGGACCGCTACCGCGCCGGGGAGGCGATGACCGACCGCTCCAGCCGCCCCCACTCCAGCCCCAACCGCACCCCCACCACCGTGGTACGCCGGGTCGTCAGCCTGCGCAGCCGCCTGCGGGAGGGCCCCGTCCAGCTCGCCGCCCGCACCGGCATCGCACCCTCGACGGTGCACCGCATCCTCAACACGGCCAGGCTGAACCGCCTCTCCTACCTCGACCGCGCCACCGGGCAGGTCGTACGCCGCTACGAGCACGAGAGCCCCGGTTCCCTGGTCCACGTCGACGTCAAGAAGGTCGGCAACATCCCCGACGGCGGTGGCTGGAGGTACGTGGGACGCACCCAGGGTGACCACAACCGCCAGACCACCGACGGCGCCAGGCGCAGGCACG
The DNA here is from genome assembly GCF_001553565.1 of Actinomyces radicidentis. NCBI lineage: Bacteria > Bacillati > Actinomycetota > Actinomycetes > Actinomycetales > Actinomycetaceae > Actinomyces > Actinomyces radicidentis. Next base: position 666,632 of record NZ_CP014228.1, read on the forward strand.
GTCAGCCTCGTCTGGGGTGGGCCTACGTCCACTCCGTGCTCGATGACCACTCGCGCGTGGTCTACTCCGAGGTCCACGACGACGAGAAGGCTGCCACCGCTGTCGGTGTCCTGCAGCGGGCGGTGGCGTGGTTCGCCGCCCGCGGGGTGGTCGTTCAGCGGGTGCTGTCCGACAACGGGGCCGCCTACAGGTCACGGGCCTGGACCCAGGCCTGCGAGCGCCTGGGGGTCAAGCCCCGCTACACCAGGCCCTACCGGCCTCAGACCAACGGGAAGATCGAGCGGTACCACAGGACCCTGGCTGATGGGTGGGCCTACTCCCGCCACTACGCCAGTGAGGCCGAGCGCCGCGCCGCACTGCCGGCATGGACCCACTTCTACAATCACCACCGCCCCCACACCGCCACCGGCGCCCTCCCACCGATCACGAGGTTGACCAACCTCCCCGATCAGTACACCTAGGGGCGCGGCCTCGGCCCCCGGCAGGCGGCTTCGCCACCAGCGGGAGCGCAGCGCTCCCCTCGTCCCCGGGGACGTTCGCGCGAGGGACCGGCCCCGGAGACGCGGTCCGGCCCCGCCGCTCGGGGAGCGGCGGGGCCGGCAGGCGGTGCGGAGGCTCGGCGTCAGCGCTTGACCATCATCCGCACCATGGTCCCGAGGTCCTTCATGTCGTGCCGGACGAAGGGGAGCACGAGTGCGAGCAGCGCCATCGCGGCGACCATGACGACACAGGCGAGGAGGCAGACGACGACGTCCGGGAGGCCGGCGGCTACCCCGCAGACGGCCCAGGTGATGCCCGTGGCGACGGCGGAGACGGCGAAGATCCGCAACCCGTTCCACACGAGCGGCGTTGTGTGCAGGTTGCCAGCGCGGCCGGCCAGCAGGATGGAGACGGGCCACAGGATGATCGGGGAGACGACGTAGGCGTAGGCGACGCCGAGCGCCCCGAACTGGGCGCCCACGATGATCGAGGCCATGCGGATGAGGGCCGAGAGCATCGTGTACCGCAGGTACGCGCGCCCGAGGCCTCGCGAGGTGTAGATCCAGCCGCCGACGGTGGCGAGCGTGGACAGGCCCTCGCCGATGGCGACGAGCCGCATGTAGGGCACCGCCGCGATCCAGTGGGCGCCGAGGACGACCCGGACGACCGCCGGCGCCGCGGCGACGACGAGACCCATGAGGAGGAAGACGGGGTAGCCCAGCCCGAGCTGGCCACGGCGCAGGTAGGCCAGGGCCCGCTCGTCGTCGTCCTGCAGCTTGGCCATGACGGACAGGCCGAGGCTCGTCACCTGCGGGCGGAACTGGTTGAGCGGGGTGCGCAGCGTCTGGACGGCCCGGTTGTAGAGGCCGAGCGTGTTGGCGCCGAAGAACCGGCCCATGAGGATGGCGTCAAGGTTGCTCGCCAGGTAGGCGACGACCTGCGTGCCGGCCATGGAGACGCCGAAGCTGAGGAGGGCGCGCATCGACTGGCGCCTGTCGTACCAGCGGGGCAGCCAGCCCGCCGCGATCGGCAGGGCGATGAGCGGGAAGAGCGCGGTGACGACGCGTTGGACGACGAGCGCCCAGTAGCTCCAGTCCCAGGCTGCAGTGATCGCGCCCGCGACGAGCGCGAGGATCGAGGCGACGAGGTCGATGGTGAGGAGCTTGCCCACCTGGAGGCCTCGCGTGAGGTCCGCGCGGTACTGGTTGACCATGCCCGCCATGAGGAAGGTCGGCGCGATGGCCATGGAGACGCCCGCGACGGCCGGCTCGTGGTAGAAGCCGGCGAGCAGGGGCGAGATCGCCAGCGTGATGAGCATGAGGACGAGCCCCGCGCCGGAGTTGATCCACCACAGGTTCGACCGCTGGCCGCGGGTGAGGTGCTTGCCCTGGATCGCCGCGGTGGACAGGCCGAAGTCCTGGAAGATGGTCGCGACGCCGACGATCGCGGTGACCATGCCGACGACGCCGTACGCGTGGTCGTCGAGGAGGCGCGCGAGGACGACGACGTTACCGAGCTGGACGAGGATGCGCAGGCCCTGGGTCCAGATCGTCTGCCCGGCGGCCCTGGCGGCGCGCTTGCCGAGGTTGTGCGAGCCCTCCTCGGTCGCGGCGTCCGCGCCGGCCGAGCCCGTACCGAGGTCGTCCGTGATCCGCTCGTCGCCGGCCGAGCCGGTGAGCGGGGTGTTCGAGGGCTCGCCGGACGCTCCCTCCGGGTCGTCGGCGGGTACGAGAGGGTCGAGCTCGTTCTGGCTCATCGGAGGCTCGCCCCCATGTCGCCGAGCGCCTGGGAGAAGCGCCCGACCATGCCGTCGGCGCGCTCGCGCAGGGTGACCGCGTCCTCGGCGAGGCGCGGGTCGGCGACGGCGGCGAGGGTCCGTGGTACGACCTCGTCCTCGCGCAGGTCGACGACGTGATCCCAGCCGAGCTGGGCGAGCAGCGGCGCGAACTTGCGGGAGTAGGCCAGCGGCACCGCGGGCGTGCCCATGGACAGGGCGTTGAGGCAGGCGTGCATGCGCGAGCCGATGACGAGCCGTGCGGAGCCGACGGCGCGGCGGACCTCGTCGAGGGCGTCGGGGCCGGAGGGGATGACGACGTCGACGTCGCCGAGCTCCTCGCGCAGGGCGGCCAGCGGGTAGCGGTCGTTGTCCCCGGGGGCGTCGTCCTCGTGGACGACGTGGGACAGGAGGGTGACGGAGCGCCCCTCGGCCTGGAGGGCCTTGGCGACGGCGGTGACGTCGGCGCGGTAGCGGGCGGCGTCGACGTGCGGGTTCTCGCCCCAGAGCAGGCCGGAGACGTTGAGGACGACGTCGCGGGTCCGCTCGACGGCCGGGTGGTCGATGGCGAAGACGACGTCGGTGGACTCGACGTCGACGGGGCGGCCGAGCTGGGCGGAGAAGGCCGCCGAGCGGGGGTCGCGGCTGGCGACGAGGCTCGCCTGGCGCAGCGACCGGCGTGCGAGAAGAGTGGCGCGGCGGGTCGTGAAGGGGCCGATGGTCTGCGGCGTGAGGACGACCGGGACCCCGACGCGGTGCGCCAGCTCGGGGAACAGGGACATGCGCTTGAGGCGGTCGAAGCCGTAGATGTCCGCGAAGGAGTCGCCCGCGCGGGTGTCGAGGACGAGGTCGAAGGAGCTCAGCCAGTCGAAGAGGCCGTGCTCTCCGGTGACGCGCTCCTTGACGAGGCTGCGACCGCGCATGATGCCCATGGGGGCGTCGCCGCGACCGGTGCCCTGGATCTCGATCTCGGCGTCGGGGAAGACGCGCTGGGCGAGGGCCTTGGTGCCGACCGCGAGGGCGCGGACACCGAGGTTCGGCTGGTCGAGGGAGGCCCAGAGGATGAGGATGCGCATGTCGTCCTATGCAGTCGGTGGGGCTGGGCGCCGTGGCGTCCGCAGGACGCCGCGCTCAGAGGCTCCGCAAAGGTAGCGCCCCGCGCGCGCCGGGCGCCGTGACTCAGGACGCTCTCGGCCCGAATGCGGGCGTCCCGTGAGCGGACTCACGCGCCCCGGTCCGGGCGCGGGGACCGTGGCCGCCGTCCCGGAACGGACGGGCCGGCCGGCGCGCTCAGCGCGCGTACTCCTCGGTGACGCGGCCGGTCATCGCGGCACGGAGGATCCCGAGGGCGCCGGCGGCGCGGTGGTCGAGCTCGGCCCGGCGGGCGACGTCCCGCGTGAGGCGCGCCCGAGCGCCGTTGACGGCCGCGAGCGCGGCGCCGCGGGCCGCGAGCCGGGCGCGCAGAGCCCGCCGCTCCCCCGGGGCGGCGGTGAGCACCCGGACCATCGCCCAGGCCTCGCCGTTCCGCCGTGCCCGGGTGAGGACCCACTCGCGGGTGAGACGGTCCGCCGGGACGGACTCGGTCGCGACGGCCTCGTCGCACCAGAGGAGCTCGCCGCCGTCGCGGACGAGCGCGCGCGTGAAGAAGGTGTCCTCACCACCCGTGAACGCGAAGCGGGGATCGAAGCACAGCCCGAGGCGGCGCACGACGCTCATGTCGAGCAGGAGGTTGCCGGCGCCCGCGGAGGGCACGGGCGTCCCCGTCGCGCGACGGCGACGCATCCACACGGGCGAGGCCGCCACCCAGGCGTCGGGCTCGGCCTCGAAGGCGGACAGGACGGGGCCGGCGACGCCGGCCGGGCGCCGCTCGGCCTGGAGCGCGAGGAGGGCGGCGAGCCAGCCGTCGTGGGGCGTCTCGTCGTCGTCGATGAAGACGAGCAGGTCGCGGTCCTCAGCCTCCGACAACGCGCGGTTGCGGGCGGCGGTGAGGCCGGGAGCCTCCTCGACGACGACGACGAGGCCCTCCTCGCCCCCGAGGGCGGAGGCGATGGCGTCGCGCGCGCTGCCGGCGGCGTCGTTGTCGACGATGACGACCCGGGCGTCGACGTCCTCGAGCGCGCGGCCCTGCTCGAGGAGGAGCGGGATGAGCGCGGTGACCCGCTCGGGCCTGCGGTAGGTGCACACGGCGACGTCGAGCGTCCGGGAAGGGGCCGGCACGGGGGTCTCCCATCGTTGGCTGGTGGTGCCGGGATAGTATCGCCGGGCCACGTCGTCCAGGACCGGGGAGGACCCGGTCCCCCACCGGGAGGCCCGCCTCGATGCCCTCAGCGCCGCTCAGCACGACCGCCGTCGTCGTCGTCAGCTACGGCTCCCACGACCTGCTCGCGCGCAACCTCGCCCCGGTCACGGCCGAGGGCGGCCCCCGCGGCGTCGTCGTCGACAACCTCACGACGGCGCAGGAGCGCGAGGCCGTCACCGCCCTGGCCGACGAGCACGGCTGGACGACGGTGCTCCCGGAGGGCAACACGGGCTTCGGTCGCGGCGTCAACCTCGGCGTCGAGCGCGCCCTGGCTGACGGGGCGCGCACCGTCGTCGTCCTCAACCCGGACGCCACGATCGCCCGCGATGACCTCGAGCGCCTCGTCGCCCGCGTCGAGGCCGAGCCGATGACGATGGTCGCCCCCCTCATCGTCGACGCCGAGGGGCGGCCGGCCTTCGAGGGCTACGCCGTGGACCTCACGGACGGCGCCACCCGCTCGCCCCGGGCGCCGCGGGTCCCCGGCCACCGGCACGAGGAGTGGCTCACCGGCGCCTGCTTCGCGGTGAGCGCCCAGCTGTGGCGCGCCTGCGGCGGCATGGCGGAGGACTACTTCCTGTACTGGGAGGACGTCGACCTCTCGCTGCGGGTGCTCGCGGCCGGTGGCGCGCTCCTCAACGACACCTCGGTCAGGGCCGTCCACGACCAGGGCGGGACACAGGCGGAGGAGGCGCAGGAGACCCGGCACTCCCCCACCTACTACTACTGGAACGTCCGCAACCGCCTGCTCCTGGGGGCCCACTGGGCCCGGCGCGGGGAGCTGCGACGGTGGGTGCTGCGCACCCCGCAGGAGTCCTGGGCGATCCTCATGCGCGGTGGTCGGCGCCAGATGGTCCAGCACCCCGCGCTCACGCTCCTGCCCGCGCTGCGCGGGGCCCGTGACGGGCTGCGCGACGTGCACCGCGTGCGCTTCGGGGACCGCTGGGCGGCACCACGGCGCCGCCCGGGCGCGGCCCGGATCGGATCGCTGACCGGGCCCATGCGCTGACGGCCGCCTCCCCGTGCGAAGAGGCGGCCGTCGTCGTCCGGGCGGCGGGCCCGGGCGGGCTCAGGAGCGCTTGTACTCCATGTACTTGCTGCCGAGGGCCCCGGCGACCATGCCGCGGCCGCGCTGGATGAAGCGCACGGACTTCGAGTGGGCGCGCTCGGAGCCGCGCAGGAGGGCGGCGGCGACCATGACGGAGCCCAGTGCGACGCGCTCCGCGCCGCGCAGGCCCTGGTGGAGGCGGGAGCGGATCTCGGCGCCGCGGCCCTCCTGGCGCGCCAGGGCGAGGTCGACGGAGGCCCAGGAGTTGCCGGAGCGGTAGGCGCGCCTGGTGACCCACTGCCTGGTGAGCCGCTTGGCGGGCACCTCGTCGTTGACGACGGCCTCGTCGCACCACACGATGCGGCCGCCGTCGCGGATGAGGGTGCGGGTCAGCATCGTGTCCGAGCCGCCCGAGATCCCGAAGCCGAGGTCGAAGCGCAGGCCGAGACGGCGCATCGTCGCCATCTCGAGGAGGAGGTTGTTCGTCGCCGCGGCCGGCATGACGTATCCGGTCGTGTGACGGCCGTGGTCGAACCAGCCGCCCGCGACGACCCACGGGTCGGGCTCGACCTCGAAGTCCGGGAGCACGGGGCCGACGACGGCCTCCGCGCCGGTCTCCTCCCAGGTGGCGATGAGGGCGGGGAGCCAGCCGGTCTCCGGCCGCTCGTCGTCGTCGATGAAGACGATCGCGTCCTCGGTGCAGGCCTCGAGGGCCGCGTTGCGGGCCGCGGCGATGCCGGGCTCGGGCTCGTGGACGTAGGTGACCTCGTGGACGGCCGTGGCGGCGCCGGCAGCGATGATCTCGCGGGCCGTGGCCTCGGGGTCGTTGTCGACGACGATAAGCCGCAGCGGGCGGTCGTCGGTCACCTCGCTCATGGCGGCGTCGAGGACGGGGACGAGCTGCGCGGCGTGGTCGGGGCGCTTGTAGGTGAGGACCGCGACGGCGACCGAGGCCTTCGGGGAGCGGCTCTCGGGCAGGGTGTCACTCATGGGGAGCTCCTGGCTGTGGGACGGGGACTAATCAGGGAGGCGCATCGCGCCGCGGTCACCCTACGCGGTCAGCGCCCGCGCGACGGGAGCGGGGTCCGCACTCCTGACCGCAGCCGCTCGGGGGCGGTCCCGCTCCTCGCCGACACCGGCGAGTCCCTGGACGCGCTCGGCCTGCGTCGCGACGGCGAGGCCGACGACGAGCCAGACGACGGTGCCGAGCTGGGTGATGAAGGCGACCGTGACGTAGGCGGGGATGAAGGAGACGACGGCGATCTGGGGCGCGGTGGCCCGCGTGCCCAGGGCGCGGACGACCAGGACGGCCAGCCCGATGCTCAGGAGGACGACGGGCGCCCAGCCGAAGCGCAGCGCGCCGAGGAGCATCTGGTCGTCGACGGACTCGAAGCCGTCCCAGGTGGTCGAGCGCCCGTTGCTCTGGGCGGCCGGCGACTGGCCCAGCGGGATGAGGCGCGTGATGAGCCGCAGGAGGTGCCCGCGGTAGTCGGCGGAGCCGGACTGCTCCGTGCCGGCCACGGCGAAGACCTGGAGGATGGTCGGCAGGATCGCCGCGGCCCCCGCGCCGAGGAGGAGGATGACGGAGCCGCGGGCGACGGCCCCGAGGTCCGAGCGCATGAGGGTCACGGACAGCGCGAGCGCGAGGACCGCGCAGAGCATGCCCGTGCGGGAGAGGGTCGGCAGCGTGCCGGCGAGGATGAGCAGCATGACGCCGACGCGCACGCTGCGCCTCCACGGCGCGGCCGCGGCGAAGGGGATGCCGGCCGCCAGGGAGGTGCCCAGCGCGATGGAGTGCCCGAAGGCGCCCTCGACGCGGGAGAGCCCGCCGCGCACCTGGATCTGGGACCAGTTGCTGTACATGGAGTTCGAGAAGTGGATATTGACGAAGATGTTCGTCTTCGTGACGAACTCGACGAGGGCAAGGACGGCGACGACGGCCCACACTCCCGCGATCAGCCCATAGACCCGCTTGCGGCCCACCGTCTCGATCGCGCAGCGGCCCACGAGGTAGGCGGGCAGGGCGCCGAACCAGACGTCGGACTGGACGTAGAGCTTGTTCGCGCCCACGAAGCGGGAGGCCATGACGAGCAGCATCGCCGAGAGGATGAGGACGTCCCCGGCGGTGAGCCTGAAGGAGAACCGCGGGAGTAGCGCCACCAGCGCGAGGACGCACATGAGGGTGGCCGGCGGCACGTAGGGGTTGACCGGGGCGGCGACCCAGACGGGGACGAAGGCGATGGAGCACAGGACGAGGAGCATCGCCAGCCAGGGGCGGCGCCCCATCGCCCTCACGAGCGCGACCGCGAGCACGACGCAGAGGGCGAGCTCGACGAGGAGCATGAGCTGGTGGTGCACGAGGGCCTCTCCGCCGATGATGCGGGTCTTCGGTGAGCCGAGCAATAGCCTCACCGGATGGTCACGCTACTACGATGGCGGGGCCGCGGTCCTGCGGCGACCCTCACTCTCAGGAGTAACGTGAACCCCCCTCAGATCGGTTCCGCAATCCGTCACCACCTCGTCGGCTTCCTCGCCATCGTCGTCATCCTCGCCCTCGCCGGGGTCGGCATGGCACTGCGGATCCAGCCGTCGGCGACGGTCGAGGCCCAGCTCGTCATGCAGCCGGGCCTGGCCGGCTCGACGAGCGAGGAGTCGAGCAGCGGGGCCACGTCGTCCTCCGCGGACAAGCCCCCGTCGCAGCAGGAGGCCGCGCTCGCGGCGGCCACGAAGGGCTCCGCCGCGACCAGCAACAGCTACCAGCTCGCGACCTACGCGATGGCCGCGATGCCGACACTCGTCGAGCTGACCACGAGCCCGGCCGTCATGGACGAGGCGGCGAAGACCACCGGTGACGACTCCGACTCCCTCGCCAAGGCCGTGACGGCCTCGAACCCCACGGGCACGCTCCTGCTCTCGATCAAGGCGACCGCCCCCACGAAGAAGGAGGCCGTGGCCCGCGTCGACGCGACCGTCGACGCCCTCCAGGGCAAGCTGGCCTCGGGTGAGCTGCTCGGCGTCGGCGGCACCGTCCTCAACCCGGCGGTCACCACCCCGGCGACGACGGACACCGCGACCATGTCCCGCACGGGCGCGAAGGGCGACGTCATCGTCGCCGCTGCCGTGGGCCTCATGCTGGCGGTCCTCTACGCCATGTGGGCGGAGCGCCGCGAAGGCAAGCGCGCCGTCGGCCACGGCCGCCGCGCCCAGACGAGCACGGAGGTCAAGGCGGAGCCGGAGACGGGGCCAGAGGCTGAGCCGGAGACGGAGCCGGCAGCCGAGGAGTCCTGAGCCGCGGGCTTCCCGCGCAGGACGCGCCCGGATAGACGAGGAGGGGCGAGCAGCGCGTGCTGCTCGCCCCTCCTCGCGTCCTCGTCACTACCTACGCGGCCGCGTCAGGAGGCGGAGCCGTCGAAGACGGCGACGGGCTGGTCGGTCGTCACGATGACGTCGATGGTGACGTCGTCCTGGGAGCCGGTCGGGACCGCGAAGACGTAGGAGCCGGTGACCGACTTCCCCGCGGCGACCGAGGACGGGAGGCTCTTCGCCTGGTCCATGCTGGCGAAGGTGGTGGCCGGGGTCTCGTCCTTCCCGTAGGACAGGGTCACGGAAGCGGCGGAGAGGTCGACGGCCTTGGAACCCGTGTTCTCCAGGGTGACGGTGACGACGAGGGCGGGGCCTGAGACCTCGCCCGGTCCGTCGGCGACGCCCTTGGTGGAGGTGATCTTTCCGAGGGCGACCCTGACGTCGCCGGCGCTCTGGTCGTCGTCGAGGGCGACGGGGGTCGACTCGGGCTGGGTGTAGCCGGCCTGGCCGGGGAAGAGGCTCGCGCCGTCAGAGGGGTCGGCCACGGCCGCCGAGGGCGCGGCGGTGGAGCCGGTGGTCGCGGTGGGCGCGGGTGCCGCGGTGGCGCCGGCCCCCGCCGAGGTGGTGGCGGTCGCGGAGGCGCTGGCGCTGGAGCCCGAGTGGGTGGAGCAGGCGCCCGCGCCGAGGGCGAGCAGGACGACGCCGAGGCCGGCGGCGGTGCGACGCACGGTGGTGGACAAGGTCATGGGGTCTTCCTTCCGGGGAGGTCCGCGTCCTGGCGCGGACGAGTGCGATTGTGCCGCGCGCCGTGCGGGGCACTGCGTGCCCGCCGCGGTGCGTCGGGCGCCTGCGCCGCGGGGCCCGCCGGCCGTGGTTCGGATCACGGCGCGGCGGGCCCCGCGGCGGGTGGGGTCACTCGGTGACGGAGGAGGCGCTCAGGGAGAGCAGCTCGAGGGCACCGGTCGTCGAGGTCGCGGACCCGGAGGTGTAGGCGCTCAGCCCGATCGAGCCGGTCGTCTGGAGGCCCTCGGTGGAGTCCGTCGCGGTGAGGGTCCAGGCCTCAGGCTCGGTGTCACCGGTCCAGACCTTGGCCTGGAGGGTGGTCGTCGAGGTGCCGACGGTCTGGAAACGGACGTTGATGGGCGTGCCGGGGGTCCAGGTGCCCTCCACGCGGGCTGAGGCGAGCCGGGTCTCCTGGCCGCCGGAGACCGCCATGAGCGAGGCCGTCAGCACGCCGTTGGCCTCCGTGCGGACCTTGACCGTGTAGGAACCGGCAGAGGTCTGGCGGCCGACGACGGAGGTGTAGACGCCACCGCCGGTCGGGGCCTCGGTCAGCGTGTAGGAGGCGAGGGTCTCGGCGGAGTCGGAGCTGACGTCCTTGAGGGAGGCCGTCGAGGTCCAGCCGGGGCGGTCGAGGCGGATGACGCCCTTGCCGCCGCTGGCGGAGAACTGGGAGCGCGGGGCGGCGGTCCAGGAGCCGCCACGGTCGGCGTCGCCCCAGCCCGCGGACGTGTCGTGGGCGAAGCTCGCCTTGGCCAGGACGCCGTCGGCGACGGCCGGGTCGGCGACGACGACGGTCTGCGTCGTCTGGGCGGTGGTGCCCTTGTCGTCGGTGACGGTGAGGGTCACCGTATAGGTGCCGGCCTCCTTGTAGGTGTGCGTGAGGGAGCTGCCCTCACCAGCGGTGGTGCCGTCGCCGAAGTCCCAGGAGTAGGAGGCGATGGAGCCGTCGGGGTCGGAGGACTCCTTGGCGTCGAGGGCGACGTCGAGGTCCTTCGGCTGCGCGGAGAAGGCCGCGGTCGGCGCCTGGTTCTCGGCGACCGGCTCGCTGGTGGTGACCTCCTGGGTGACCTGGGAGCTCAGGCCCTGGTCGTCGGTGACGGTGAGGGTCACCGTGTAGGTGCCGGCCTGGGCGTAGGTGTGCGTGGCCTTCTGACCCTCACTGGTGGTGCCGTCGCCGAAGTCCCAGGAGTAGGAGGCGATGGAGCCGTCGGGGTCGACGGACTGCGAGGCGTCGACGTCGGCGGTGAGGCCGCTGACCGCGCTGGTGAAGGCGGCCTCGGGGGCGACGTTGGCGGCGACGGGGGCCGTGACGGTGACCTGTGAGGTGGTACGGGTCGTCGTGCCCTTGTCGTCCGTGACGGTGAGGGCGACCGTGTAGGTGCCGGCCTCGGCGTAGGTGTGCGAGGCGGCCTTGCCCTCGCCGGTGCTGCCGTCGCCGAAGTCCCAGGCGTAGGAGGCGATCGAGCCGTCCGCGTCGGCGGACTCGGAGGCGTCGACGTCGGCGGTGAGATCGGCGGTCGAGGCGCTGAAGGAGGCCGTCGGGGCCTGGTTGGTGCTGAGGCCGTAGTGGTCGGAGACCTGCTGGTCGGTGAGCTGGGTCGGGTAGACGGTGACGCCGTCGACGGAGCCCTCGAGGGAGCGGTCGTAGACGGAGCCCGGCCACCCGGAGGTGGTGCCCACGCCGAGGGTCCAGTAGCCGTTGAAGGACTGGGCGGAGGTGACGCGGGAGTCTGAGGCGACCTTCTTGCCGTCGACGTAGAGGGCGGTGCCGGCCTTGCCGAGGGTCGCGGTGACGAGGTGCCACTGCCCGTCGTTGTAACCGGTGCCGGACTGGAGCGCCTTGACCGAGCCGGGGTAGACGCCGAAGCGGACGCGGCCGGCGGAGTCCATGTAGAGGAGGCGGTCGAGGGAGGTGCCGTTCTTGTAGCCGACGATCGGGCCGCCCCAGGATGAGTCGGTCTTGATCCAGGTCTCGACCGTGAAGGTCTGGATGTCGCCGTCGGAGGCGGCGGCGGCCGCGGTGGCGCTGCTCTGGCCGTTGAGGCCGACGGCGGAGGAGCCGGCGCGCGCGCCGGACCGGCCCAGGGAGACGCCGGAGGCGGTGGTCATGTCGTCGCCGCCGATGAGGTCCTTGAGGGTGGAGCCGCTGGTCTCGTCGAAGGTCCACAGGTGCGTGGCGCCGAGCTCGACGGAGCGGGTGTCGTAGGGGCTGAGGGTGGAGCCGGCGCCGACCTCGACGGTGGTCGTGGCGTCGACGGAGTTGCCCTCTGCGTCGGTGACGACGAGGTGGTAGGTGTGGGTGCCCTCGGAGACGCCCTTGTCGGTGAGGCTCTGGGCCTGGAGGTCCCAGTGCCGCGAGGAGATGGTGCGCTCGTCGACGGGGGCCGTCTGGTCGTCGCGGTAGAGCTTGTAGGTGAGGGAGGTGTCGTCGCGGTCCCAGGTCGGCTGGTAGCTGATGCTGACGAGGCCGTTGACGTAGGAGCTCGCGGTGAGCTTGAGGTCGTCCCCCGTGCCCTCGGGGGCCTCGGAGGTCGTGGCGGTGCGCTTGGCGTAGCGGACGAGGCCCTGCTGGGTGGTGCCGTCGGCGGCGGTGAACTCGCCGGCCATGAGGAGGTAGTCGTCGGTGCCGGTGACGTTGTAGGCGGCCTGGTTCATGCCGGTGAAGGTGCCGGCGGTGAGGTCGGGGTACCAGTCGAGGAGCTCGGGGCTCTTGTAGCCGGACCAGTCCTTGTAGCCGTTGGTGCCGGTGCTGGAGATGGTGACGTCGGGGCTGTTGGTGAAGGCGAGCCCGCGGTAGTACTTGGTCAGCGTGGTGCCGGAGTCGGTCTTCCAGGTGTAGTCGGGGAAGCCGCCGATGGTCTGGCAGGAGTGGGCGTGGTTGGCGACGTAGACCTGGTCGCCGTCGGGGTAGATGCCGTAGGAGTCGCCGTGGCAGGGCTCGACCCAGGTGAGGTTGCCGTTCCAGTCGGACTTGAAGGTGCCCTCGAGGTTGGCCCGGCTGACGGACTGGGAGTAGGCGGCTCCGTAGAAGCCGGAGTCGTCGACCTCGAGGTCGAGGATGGCGCCGTAGTTGCCGGCGACGCGGATGGTCGAGTTGACGGGGGTGGAGAGCATGGCGCCGGTGGAGGCGTCGAGCATGGCCAGGCCGTAGCCGGGGTTGGAGGAGCCGTTGAGGGTCTGGAAGGAGCCGCCGACGACGACCTTCGAGCCGTCCGGGGAGACCTTGAGGGCGTAGACCTGCGAGTTGGTGCCGGTCGCGGAGGCCTTCCAGTCCAGGAGGGTGCCCTTGTCCGCGGAGACGGCGGCGAGCTCGGTGCGGGCGACGCCGTTGACGGTCTTGAAGGCGCCGCCGGCGTAGACGGTGTTCCCGTGCACGTCGATGGCGTTGATGGTCGTGGAGAAGATCGGCTTGAAGGAGCTGATGAGCTGGCCGTGGCCCTTGGTGAGGTCGAAGGCGGCGAGGCGGCCGTGCCACTCGCCGTTGACCTTGTCGAAGGAGCCGGCCACGTAGAGGGTCTTGCCGTCGTCGGAGACGGCGAGGCTGCGCCCGGTGTTGTTCAGCACCGGGGCGAAGTCCTCGATGAGCTCACCGGTGTGGAGGTTGTAGGCGAGGAGGTTCGTCCGGGGCGTCTCGTTGACGCCGGGCTTCGCGCCCGCCGGGCGCGCCGAGGTGAACTGCCCGGTCACGTAGACGACGTCGCCGACGACGACCTGGTCCCACACGACCCCGTTGACCTGCACGGTCGGCAGGGGCTTCGCGCTGTACTCCGTCTGGAGGCGCCCGGAGGCGTCGTCGACCTGGGCGGCGGAGGCCGCCACGGGGGCGAAGAGGGATGCGGCCACGACGGGCACGGTGGCCAGGACGACCAGGCCGCGACGGCCGGTGCGAGAGAGCTTCACGGGTCCTCCGAGTAAGGAGTAGTGGGGGGAACGAGGCGGCGGCAGGGACGCGTCGACCAGGGATTGACGGGACCGAGTATCCGGCGCGCGTGCGAGCCACTAGGTAACGGCTGGGCAACGATGCCCTGCTTGCGACGTCCCTGCGGCCGGTGTGGGACGCACGTAACAGCATGGGTTACGAACGCGTCACCGTTGTCACGGTGCGGTCACGGGCGAGGGTGAGGCGCCGGCCCGAGGGGTTCACCCCCAGGGGGCGTCGGGCGATCCACCGAGTCACCCGGGTGACGGCCCGCGCCCCGTCAGGGGACGGCTCCGTGTGGCTCCGAGTCGGGGAGCGCGCGGCGGGGCGGGCTCGTGCCCGTCCCGCCCGCGTGCGGAGCCCTCCTGCGTCAGTCCGCGGTGGTGGCCGTGAGCCCGTCGAGGCGCATGACCCCGGTCGTCGAGGCGGCACCGGCGGAGAGGTACTCGGTGACACCGACGGCGCCCGCGACCTGCAGACCCTCCGTCGAGTCCGTCGCGGTGAGCATCGCGACGTCGGGGGCCGTGTCGCCCAGCAACACCGAGGCGGCGAGGTTCGTCGTCCCCGTGCCGTCAGCGGTCACGGAGACGTGGATCGGCTCGCCAGCGGTCCAGCCCTTAACGCTCGTGGAGCCGAGGCTCGTCTCCGTCGCGCCGACCTTGCGCACGAGGCTCACAAGGAGGGTCGCCGAGGAGGTGGCGCGCACCTTGACGCCGTCGGAGCCCGCCGCAGTCTGGCGCGCGTTGACGGTCGTGTAGGCGCCACCGCCCGTGAGGGTCTCGGTGTAGGTGTAGTCGGCGTCGACCGTCGTGGAGGTGGAGGAGACCCCGGCGAGCGAGGCCGAGGAGGTCGAGCCGGCCTTGTCCATGGCGATGACGCCCGCGCCGTCGGCCACGGAGAAGCGGGAGGCCGGCGAGACGGTCCAGGCGCCGCCGATCTCGGCGTCGCCCCAGCCCGCCGTCGCGGTCCGCTCAAAGGAGTCGGTCGCGAGCGGCGGGGCGGTGACGACGACGTCGGACGTCGTCGTGCTCGTCGCGCCGAGGGCGTCGGTGACCGTGAGGGTCACCGTGTAGGTGCCCGGCGTCGCGTAGGCGTGCTCGGCGGTCTCCCCCGTCCCGGTGGTCCCGTCGCCGAAGTCCCAGGCGTAGGAGGCGATCGTGCCGTCGCCGTGCGCGGTGGAGGCCGAGGCGTCCAGCGTCGCGTCGAGGTAGTGCTCGGAGGCCGTGAAGGAGGCCGACGGGGGCTCGTCGAGGCCGAGGTCGTGGTGGCGGGCGACGGCGTCGGCGTCGAGCTGGGTCGGGTAGACGGCGGTCTCGTCGACGTCCGCGTTGAGGACGGTGGCGCCGCTGGGGGCTCCGGGCCAGCCGAGGCTGCCGACGCCGAGGGTCCAGTAGCCGGCCATGGCCTGGGCGCTCGTCGTGGTGGTGTCGGCCGCGACCTGCTCGCCGTCGACGTAGAGGATCTCGCCGGCGGCGCCGAGGGTGGCGACGACGTGGTGCTACTGGCCGTCGTTGTAGGAGCCCGCGGTGGTGAGGATCCGGTAGGCGCCGGGGTAGAGGCCGAGGAGGAGGTGCCCGTCGCCGTCCATGCAGAGGAGCCGGTCGTAGTTGCCGATGTTGTTCGAGTACCCGATGATCGCGCCGGCCGCGGTGGACCTCGTGCGGACCCAGGTCTCGAGGCTGAAGGTCTGGAGGTCGCCGTCGGACTCGACGGACTGCGCGGTGGCCTTGGCGGTGCCGTCGAGGCTGACGGCGTCGGGGCTCGTCGTCGGGGCTGTTGGTGAAGGCGAGGCCGCGGTGGCTGATGAGCTGGCTGGTGCCCGAGGAGGTGGTCTGGACGCGGTCACCGAAGCCGCCGATGGTCTCGCAGGAGTGGGCGTGGCTGACGGTGTACACCTCGTCGCCGACGCGGGCGATGGAGTAGGTGTCGCCGTGGCAGGGCTCGACCCAGATGAGGTTGCCGTCCCAGTCGGCGTGGAAGGAGCCCTCGAGGTTCGCCTCGGTGAAGCTCATGGAGTAGCCGGTGCCGTAGAAGCCGGTGTCGTCGACCTCGATGTCGCGGATGCCCGCGACGCGCCCGCCGTTGCACACGGCGGAGTTGACCGGGGTCACGAGGAGCGAGCCGGTGGAGGCGTCGAGGAGCGCGAGTCCGTAGCCGGGGTTGGAGGAGCCGTTGGGCGTCTGGGAGGAGCCGCCCACGACGACCTTCGAGCCGTCCGGGGAGGCCTTGAGGCCGTAGACCTGGGAGTTCGGGCCGACGGCGTTCGCGGTCCAGTCCAGGAGGGTGCCGGTGGAGGCGTCGACGGTGGCGAGCTCCGCACGCGCGGTGCCGTTGACCGTGGAGAAGGAGCCGCCGACGTAGAGCGTCGCGCCGTCGTCGCTCAGCGCGAGAGTGCGGCCGGCGTTGTTGAGGACGGGGGCGAAGTCCTCGATGAGCTCACCAGTGCTCAGGTCGTAGGCCAGGATGTTCGAGCGCGGGGTCTCGTCGGTGCCGGCCTGGGCTCCGGCGGGACGGGCGGAGGTGAACTGGCCGACGACGTAGACGACGTCGCCGACGACGAGCTGGTTCCAGACGACGCCGTTCACCTGAACGGTCGGCGGGGCCTCGGCGGTGTACCCGGTCTGCTGACGACCCGTGCCGTCGACGACGTCGCCCGCCGAGGCCGAGGCCGGAGCGGCCACCACCAACGACGAGGCGATGAGCGGCGCGGCGGCCAGGGCGGCCAGGCCGCGACGGCCGGTGCGAGTGAGCTTCATGGGGTCCTCCAGACGGGGGAATTCGGTGGTCGGAGTCCGGGTGAGACACCCTGGCGTCCCACGGGGTGAGGGACGCGGATTCGAGCTGGAGGAAGTGTGGGGCGCCAGCGCAGCGCCGAGGAGTGAGAACCCAGCACGATGCACTCACTGCGGTTGCGCGGAGACGCAGGTCACCGCAATCGTCACACCCGGATCTCATCGGTCTCGGTGACGTCACGACGAGGGTGAGCACCGCCCCACTCACTCTCACCTACGGTGGGTGAACGCCCGTGCCACCGCTTCACCCCGGCAGGCACCACGGGGGACCAAGGACCCGGCGGACGGGTGATCCGGTCGGGCCGTACCCCTCCCTCGCCCGGCCGGAGCCCGTCCGAGATCCCGACCGGATACCCTGGCCCGAGCACTCGCCGCTCCCTGTCGACCCCGAAAGGCACGTGGATGACCTCCCCCGACCCGAACCGCCTGCGCATCGCCATGATCGGGACGCGCGGCGTGCCCGCCCGCTACGGCGGCTTCGAGACCGCGATCGAGGAGGTCGGCAAGCGCCTGGCCGCCAAGGGGCACCAGGTCCTCGTCTACTCCCGCAACCCCGCTCCCGAGGAGGGGCCGCTCCCCCGCGTCCACGAGGGCATGCGGGTCGTCGAGCTACCGGCCGTCAAGAAGCGGAGCCTGGAGACGCTCTCCCACACGGCGGCCTCGGTCGCCCACCTCCTCCCGCGCGTCCACCCGGACTGCGCCATCGTCTTCAACGCGGCGAACTCCCCCTTCCTGCCCGCCATCCGGGCCGCCCGCATCCCCGTGGCCACTCACGTCGACGGCCTCGAGTGGCGGCGCGGCAAGTGGGGTCCGACGGGCCAGCGCTACTACCGCACGGCCGAGGCCGTCGCGGTGCGCTACTCCGACGCGCTCATCGCCGACGCCCGGGGCATCTCCGACTACTACACCGACGAGTTCAACGCCCCGACCGACCTCATCGCCTACGGCGCCCCGCGCATCCACGCGGCCGCCGACCGCCTCGAGGAGCTCGACCTGGCGGCCGGGCAGTTCCACCTCGTCGTGGCCCGCTTCGAGATCGAGAACCACGTCGACGTCGTCGTCGACGGCTACGTGCGCTCCAGCGCCCGGCTGCCGCTCGTCGTCGTCGGCTCCGCCCCCTACGCCAACGAGTACACCGAGCGGATCAACGCCCTCGCGGACGACCGCGTCCGTCTCGTGGGGGGCCTGTGGGACCAGGAGCTCCTCGACCAGCTCTACGGCAACGCGCTCGTCTACTACCACGGGCACTCCGTGGGCGGGACGAACCCCTCGCTCCTGCGCGCGATCGGCGCCGGCGCGGCGGTCGACGCCTTCGACGTCTCCTTCAACCGCGAGGTGCTCGGCGACGCCGGCCGCTACTGGACGAGTGCCGAGGACGTGCGCGCCCTCGTCGAGTCCGCCGAGGCGGACCCGGTCGCGCAGGTCGACCGCGGACGCCTCTCCCGCGAGCGCGCCGCCCTCTACGACTGGGACGAGGTCGCCGACCTCTACGAGGAGCTGTGCCACCGCCTCGCCGTCGAGGGCCCGGTCCGCCACCGCCCCTCGGGCCGCCGCACGGGGGCCTTCCCCGCATGAGCACCGCCTCCAGCTCCCCCCTCGTCCTCGTCGCGCATCCCTCGCCGGACCTCTACGGCTCCGACTGGCAGCTCGTCGAGACCGTCACCGGCCTCATCGAGTCCGGCTACCGCGTCAACGTCGCGCTCCCCCTGGACGGACCGCTCGTCCCCGTCCTCGAGGGCGTCGGCGCGAAGGTCGCCGTCATGGACTTCACGGTCCTGCGCAAGGCGCTCCTCACCCCCAAGGGGCTGGCGGGTCTCGCCGCGAGCACGCCCGGCGAGGTCGCGCGCCTGCGCTCGGTCATCCGGGCCTGCGGGGCGGACCTGCTCCTGTCGAACACGGTGACGATCCCGTGGTGGCCCGTCGCAGGACGCCTCGCGGGCGTCCCGGTCCTCTCCCACGTGCACGAGGCGGAGGACACCCAGCGGCTCGTCATCCGCGCCGGGCTCAATGCCCCGCTCCTCGCGGCGAACCGGATCGTGTCGAACTCCGGCGCAGCCCGCGACGCGCTCCTCGCCGCGCAGCCGCTCCTCGCCTCCCGCACGCAGGTCGTCCACAACGGCGTCGCGGCGCCGGAGTCCCCGCTCGCCCCGCTCCGCGAGCGCACCGCCGGGGACCCTTTCCGCGTCGCCATGGTCGGGCGCCTGTCGCCCCGCAAGGGCGTCGACGTCCTCCTCGAGGCGATCGCCCTCCTGCGTGAGCGGGGAGTGGACGCCTCCCTGCAGGTCGCGGGCTCGATCTTCCCGGGGTACGAGTGGTACGAGGAGCAGCTCCGCGAGCGCGCCGCCCAGCCGGACCTCGCCGGGCACGTCGAGCTCCTCGGCTACGTCCACCCCACCTGGCGGGTCCTCGAGGCCGCCGACGCCGTCGTCGTCCCCTCGCGGGCCGAGCCCTTCGGCAACACGGCGGTCGAGGCGATGCACGCGGCCCGTCCGCTCGTCGCCTCCCGCGTCCAGGGCCTCGCCGAGGTCGTCACCGACGAGGCGACCGGCCTCCTGGTGCCCTCGGAGGACCCCGACGCCCTGGCGACGGCGCTGGGGCGCATCGCGGCCGACCCGGCCCTGGCCGCCCGCCTCGCCGCGGACGGCCGGCGCGAGGCCGCCGAGCGCTTCACCACCGCCGTCTACCGCGAGGCCATGTCCGGCATCGTCCAGGAGATGGTCGGTCGCTGAGCCGGTTCTCACCGAGCACGATGGAGGGGCGCACGAACCAGTGGTTCGTGCGCCCCTCCCCCGCGTCGCGTCGTCGCGCCCCACAGCATCGGGGCGCGACGGCTCGGAGTCAGCCCTCGCGCCGCAGCTCCACGTACCACTTGGGCAGAGCGAGGACGACGTAGGCGGCGTATCCCACGAGCATGAGGCCGTAGACCCACAGGAAGACCACGGGGACGAAGCGGAGCATGAGGACGAAGCACATGAGGCCGTAGTCCGTCGGCGCGGAGAGGACGGACTTGAGGAAGCCGGGCTTTCCCTCGTTCTTGGCCAGCGGGGTTCCGCCGTTGTAGCGGAGCTGGTAGGTGAGGATGTAGCTGAAGAAGTGGATGTTCTGCACGGCCCCGAAGGCGAGCGGGATGAGCAGCAGCGAGGCGCTGCGGATGTCCGTGCCGAGGGCGAAGCGGTAGAGGCTGATGGCGATGGCGCCGTGGATGGTCGAGAGCTTGATGGCGTCCGCGACGTGGTCGAGCCACTCGCCGGCGCGCGAGCCGCCGTGGCGGAGGCGGGCGAGCTGCCCGTCGGCCGAGTCGAGGGCGTAGCCGAGCATGAGGAGGAGCGAGGTCACCACCGTGGCGAGCACGCTGGGGCGCCAGACGGCGATGAGGATGACGCCGAGGTAGGTGCAGACCGCGGAGATCGCGGTGACCTGGTCGGGGGTGAGGCCGATGCGGTGGGCGACGGCGGCGAGCACCCGCCCGGCGGGGCGGTTGATGACGCGGGAGTAGAGCGGGGCGCCGGCGTTCGACTTCTGAGCCGACGCGAGTGCCTGGATGTTCTCGGAGACGGTCGGACGGCGTCCGGCGTCCGATGAGTCGTGGTGCGTGCGGGTGGGGGCGGCGGTCATGGCTGCTTCCGGTCGGGGGTGAGCACGAGCGGTGGGCTCGGCGGGGTGCGTCGCGAGCGGGACGTGCAGGGGGCTCGGCAGGGACCGAGCCGGGGTCGGGCGCTCGCGCGGATGCACCGACCCTCGTCCGCCCCGATGGTAGCCACGAGGTGAACGGCCCATCCAGGACGGACCTCCCAGCCGCGACGACCGCGCGGAGCCCCTGGCGGCCCGGGCGCGTGACACGCCCGACGCGCCACCGGATTCTTCGCGACGAGCATCACAGAATGGCAGGAGAAAACAATTCGGATTTGACCACCGCGGTGACCCGGAAGACACCCGGAACACGATTTCGCAACCTACTCGTAATTCTCCGAAGATCACGGTCCGAGCGCCAGAAAACGGCGAGATCACGCCAAGATCACGGCAGCGTGCCGCGCGTCACCGTCACCTTTCCGCACGCACCGCATGGTTACCGCAACACGACCGGACGCGTGAGTCACGCCATTTCTCACCCACCCGCGCACGGGCAGACTGATCGTCGCGCGGAGACGAGCGGGACAGGCATTTCTCCCCCCAGGTACTCCCGCCGTACGCGCGCGACGTCCTCGCATCCCCGCCCGGACGACACAGCCCTCAAGAACGACCGTTAGGTGGCCATGTCCCTCCTTCAGACCTCGCACCAGGCGCCCTCAGGCGCGCAGCGCACCGCACGCCGTGCGAGCGCCGCCGCGATGGAGGACCCCGCGCTGCTGCGCCGCTCGTGGCGCAGCTACCGCCGCCGTCTGCGGGCGTGGCTCGTCGTGCAGGACCTCGTCCTGGCGATGGTCCCCGCGGCCGCCATCGCCCTCGCCGTCGCCGGCACCCCCTCCGACGCCCAGTGGGTGCTCGGCACCAACGCGCTCCTCGTGGTCATGACCTGGGCCTGCGGCACCATGAGCGAGGACGTCCTCGGCGAGGCCACCACCGGCTGGCGCCGGACCCTCTCCGCGCTGCCCGTCACCGTCATGGGCGCGCTCCTCGTCGCCCAGGTCCTCGGCACCCTTGTCCCGTGGTACGCGACCCTCGTCGTCGCACCGCTCGGCGCACTCGCGATCATCGTCGGCCGCATCGCCGAGCAGTCCTTCCTCCGCCGCGCCCGTATGGACGGACACGGCCTGCGCCGCGCGCTCGTCGTCGTCGGCGACGGCGGCGAGGGGATGATCCACCAGATGCGCCTGCACCCGGGCGACGGCTACCTCGTCGTCGGCGCGGTGTGCGGTTCCACGCGTCCCGCCGCGGACGTCGCCCTCCCCCGGATCCTCGGCAAGCCCAGTCAGCTCCACGACCTCATCATCGGTCACGACATCGACGTCGTCCTCGCCGTCGGCGCGGTCCACCCCTCGGACCAGACCGCCGCGCTGCGCGGCGTCGAGGGCACGGACGCCCGCTTCATCGTCATGCCGGGCCTGTCCCACGTGGCCCCCGAGCGCATGCACGCCCTGCCCTCGGCCGCCGCCTGGACCGGCGCCGTCGAGGTCACCCCCCGCCAGGCCCTGGGCATGGGCAAGCGCGTCGTCGACCTCGTCGTCGGCGGCATCCTCACCCTCATCGCCCTCCTCATCATCGTCCCCGCGGGCATCGCGGTGAAGATGACCGACGGCGGCCCCGCCTTCTACACGCAGAAGCGCATCGGCAAGGACGGCATCCCCTTCACCATGTTCAAGCTCCGCTCCATGTACGTCGACGCCGACGCCCGCCGCGCCGCCGTCCTCGCGGAGATGCAGGACAAGGGCGAGGGCAACGAGGTCCTCTTCAAGTCCGCCGACGACCCGCGCATCACGCCCGTCGGCAAGTTCATCCGTCGCTTCTCGATCGATGAGCTCCCCCAGATCTTCAACGTCATGCTCGGTGACATGTCGCTCATCGGTCCGCGCCCCGCGCTGGCCGAGGAGGTCGCCAAGTACGACGCGGAGGCGCGCCGTCGCCTCCTGGTGCGCCCCGGTATGACCGGCCTCTGGCAGGTCTCGGGCCGCTCCGACCTGTCCTGGGAGAGGACGGTCGAGCTCGACGGGCACTACGTCGACAACGCCTCCCCCGCACTCGATCTCCACATCGCCTCCGCGACCGCCAAGGCCGTGCTGGGCGGAAAGGGCGCCTACTGATGATCACCGGTTACGTTCCCGGCGGCTTCGACATGCTCCACATCGGCCACCTCAACATCCTGCGGGAGGCCGCGAAGCGCTGCGACCGCCTCATCGCCGGTGTCGCGACGGACGAGTCGCTGTACGCCCAGAAGAACCGGTACCCGGTCATCAGCTTCGACGAGCGCATCCAGATCGTCGGCGCGCTGCGCATGGTCGACCTCGCCGTCCCGGACACGTCCCAGGACAAGCGCCTCGCCTGGCAGGCCAACCACTTCGACGTCATCTTCAAGGGCTCGGACTGGCAGGGCACCGCCAAGGGCGAGCGCCTCGAGGCCGAGATGGCCGAGGTCGGCGCCGAGGTCGTCTACATGCCCTACACGCTCTCGACCTCCTCGACGATGCTTCGCGAGGCGATCACGGCGGGCCTCACCGCCTGAGCCGCCGGCTCCGCCACCTGGGCAGTCGCCTCGGAACGGACCCCGCACCCCACGGTGCGGGGCCCGTTCCGCGTCCGCCCTCGAGCGGCGCCCGGCTGAGCGGTCGAGGATCCAGTGGGAACCCCGAGCCGAGCACGAGAGCGCCCGCAGGACCGTGTCCTGCGGGCGCTGCGCGCGTGCCCGGCTGTGGCCGGGGCGCCGGTCAGTCCTCCATGAGATGGGCGTCGGCGAGAGCCTGGGCGAGGTCCTTGCGGCTCGAGATGCCCAGCGCCCGGTACACGCCCGTGAGGCGCAGCTCGACGGTGCGCACGGCCATGTAGAGCTCGCCGGCGATCTCCTTGTTGCGCCAGCCCTGCGCCGCGAGGCGGGCGACCTGGAGCTCGGTGTCGGTGAGGTTCGGCGAGGACGGCGCGCTCGCCACGGGGCGGTCGGCTCGGGCTCGGGCTCCGGCTCGAGGCGCCGGGCGGCGGCGACCCAGAACTCCATCCCGTGGGAGGCGGCGAGCTCGCGGGCCCGCTCCAGGAGGACCGAGGCCGAGGAGACGGCGTCGGAGCTGATGCCGAGCGTGGCGACGTCGAGCTCCGGGGAGCGACGCAGACGGGCGGCGCAGGCCATGTTGGCGCGCACCTGCCAGATGATGGAGCCGGCGACGACGGCGTCGAGGACGAGGCGCGAGATGACGGCGACGGCCTCGTCGTCGTCGACGAGGAGCACCTCGATGACGCGGTCGTCGAGGCTGCCACCGCGGGGCTCGGGGGCTCCTTGACGGAGCCAGGCCGCCAGTCCCGGGACCCGGTCAGTGAGGCTCGGCTCGAGGACCACCATGTCGACCACCGAGGACCACACGGCCATGAGGTAGGCGTGCGGGACCGGGGCGGAGACCGCGGGCCCGAGGACGAGCGAGGCGAGCGAGACGTCGCCGTCGACGAGGCGCGAGACGGCCTCGAGGACGCTCGCCCACAGCTGGCGGGGTGAGGACCAGCCGCCTGAGCCGGAGGCGGTCATGGCCTCGCGCCAGGCCCGGAAGGTGAGGTCGTCGCCGAAGAGCATGGCGGCCTGGGCGGCGAGGGCCACGCCGACGCCGTTGAGGCCCACGCGCATGGGGACGCGGGCGCGGTCCGCCTCGAGCTGCTCGCGGGCGGCGCCGGTCCAGCCGCGGCGCTCGGCGAGGAGCGCGTGGAGGGCGGAGACGTGCGCCTCGATGAGGGGGCTGACGCCGGACAGGCGGCCCAGCATGGCCTCGATGGCGACCGTGTTGCGCTGCCCGGCCTCGCCGGTGATGGCGAGGTAGGCGCGGATGATGAGCTCCGCCCAGACCCCGATGTCGGAACGAGGGGTCGCCTCGGGGACCTTCATGAGGGTGTCGGTGAGGCTCCACGGCTCGCGACGTACGAGCTCGTCGACGAGGGAGGCGCAGCCGGCGAGGCTCTCGCAGCCGGCGGCCTCGATGATCTCGGAGGCGCGCCCGAGGTGGGAGGCCGGGCCGACCTCGTCGCCGACGAGCATCTCCTGCGCCGCCATCATGATGAGGCAGCGGGCGACGGGGGCAGGGTGGCCGGGGGCGAGGGCGACGAGGCGCTCGACCATCCGACGGTCCTCCTGGGCGCTCATCTCCTCACCGCCTCGGGCGCAGACGTAGCCGGTGATGGCCTCGATCTCGTGCTCGGGGATGAGCTCGTCCAACTCCGTGACCTCGAGGTAGGTGGTGGAGGCGGTGAGCCCGGCACCGAGGTGGAGGGCGAGGGACGCCTCGAGGAGACGGGCGCGGCTGCGCTGGGCCGTCGTGCCGCTGGGCACGTCGCGGAACACCTCGGTGAGGCGGCGCGCGAGGAGGAGGCTGCCGTGGTCGAGCTCCGCCGCGGTCGCGTCGAGAAGGGTGTCGGCGTCCTCGGTGCGGCCCCGCCCCGCGCCGATGAGGTGCCAGGCGTGCTCCCGGGTGCCCTCGGGGTAGGCCTGCGCGAGGCGGAGGTGGAGGTCGGCGCGCGCGGCCTCGTCGACGGAGTCGATGACGGCGCGGGAGGTGACCGAGCGCGGCGGCGGGTTGAAGGCGGCGTCGGGCGCCGGGACGAGGCCCTCGACGACGCGGACGGGGCGGGCACCCGTGACGCGCTCCACGACGTCGTCGTCCTGGACGAGCTGGAGCTGGGAGGCGACGAGGGCCTCGAGCTCGTCGGGGGCGAGTAGTCCGACCTCCTCGGCGACCATGGCGCGGGTGGAGGCGGAGACGACGGGCTCGTAGGGCAGGAGCTCACGGCCGCCGAGGGCCGCGGCGGACAGGGCGGCGCCGTTCTCCCGGACGTCCTCGATGCGGCCGCCGCAGCTCTCGGCGATAACGGCGGCGGTCATGGGGTCGACGTGGGCGGCGGTGACGGCGCTGAGGAGGTTGTGGGCGTCGTCGGGGTCGAGCTGGGGGATGGAGGCGGTGAAGAGCGGCGGGACGGAGTTGCCGACCTGGGTGCCCGCGGGGAGCAGGACGATGGCGGCGCAGGGGACGCCGGCGAGGTAGGAGGCGGCGCGGCGCAGCTGGGCGACGGTCGGCTCGGAGGTGTCGCCGAGGTTTGACAGGACGACGACGAGGGGGCGGACACGGGCGAGGACCGAAGCGAAGCGCGAGGTGAGGACGATCTGCGACTCGGCCTGGGCGGCGTTGCGGACGCCCTGGCGGAGGCGGTCGAGCTCGTCGCGCACGCCGTCGAGCTCGGCGTCGAAGCGGAGGCGCTCGAAGACCTGGGTCACGCAGGTCTCGAGGATGCTGGGCCGACCGCTGGGGTCGGGGCCGGCGAGGACGACGGAGTCGGTGGTGCTGGCGTCGATCTGGACGACGCGGGGCATGAGGACGTGGTCCGAGCACTCGGCGGCGAGGAGGGGGCCGAGGGACCAGACGCCCGGGGCGGAGGGCGCGGCGACGAGGGAGAGGGAGCCGAGGCCGCGTCGGAGCCGGTCCGCGATCTCCCGTGTGAACTGCCGGCGCTGGCTGGTGGCGTACAGCATCCTGTTCCCCTCGGAGTCCCTCGTTGAGTGCGCATCGCGCGCACGATGGATTCCAATGCTTATGAATCGAAGGTCATTACGACAGCGGTACTCATTCATCAGGCGCATGTCACGCTACCAGCGCCCCCATTGCGGATCCGCGGGCATCCGCACCATGTGACCCACGTCACTCCACCCGGGGGTCTGCGAGGGGGTCAGCCCACCCTTTCGGGTGAAGGAGTACCCCCGCCGCGGGTGAAGGAAAGGGCGGGAGAGGGTGCCCTCTCCCGCCCCTCCGTCTCACCCGCTCGCGCGCGGACGGCTCCGCCCGGCTCAGACGCCGGCCGACTCGAAGAGCCTCGTCACCGAGCCCTCGTCGAAGACGGCCTTGACGGCCTCGGCCAGAAGCGGCGCGATCGGGAGGATCGTGAGCTGCTCGAAGCGCTTCTGCTCGGGGATCGGCAGGGTGTCGGTGACGACGACCTCGCGGGCGCCGCAGGTTGACAGGCGCTCGACGGCGGGACCGGAGAGCACGCCGTGCGTGGCCGCCACGATGACGTCCTTGGCGCCCGAGTCGAGGAGGACCTTGACGGCCTTGGCGATGGTGCCGCCGGTGTCGATCATGTCGTCGACGAGGACGCAGGAGCGGCCTGCGACGTCGCCGACGACGCGGTTGGCGACGGACTCGTTCGGGCGGGTGACGTCGCGGGTCTTGTGGACGAAGGCGAGAGGGGTGTCGCCCAGGGAGTGCGCCCAGCGCTCGGCGACGCGGATACGGCCGGCGTCCGGGGAGACCACCGTCGTGTTGGCGGGGTCGACGCGGCCGCGGATGTACTCAACGAGGACGGGCTGGGCCCACAGGTGGTCCCAGGGACCGTCGAAGAAGCCCTGCTCCTGGGCCGTGTGGAGGTCCACGCTCATGATGCGGTCCGCGCCGGCCGTCTTGTAGAGGTCCGCGACGAGGCGGGCGCTGATGGGCTCACGGCCGAGGTGCTTCTTGTCCTGGCGGGCGTAGGGGAAGAAGGGAGCGACGACCGTGATGCGCTTGGCCGAGGCGCGCTTGAGGGCGTCGACCATGATGAGCTGCTCCATGAGCCAGTCGTTGACGCGGTCCCCGTGGGACTGCATGACGAAGGCGTCGCAGCCGCGCACCGACTCGTTGAAGCGGACGTAGGTCTCACCGTTCGCGAAGTCGTAGGCCGTCGAGGACAGGACCTCCGTGCCCAGCTCACCGGCCACCTGCTGCGCGAGCCCCGGGTGGGCCCGTCCGGAGACGATGACCAGCCGCTTCTCGCCGTTGGTGATGATGCCCGTCATGTGGTGGTTCCCCTCTCGGAGCCGGTGCGGCCCTCGTTGGTGATCTCCGCGTGCGCTCGCACGCTCAGCGCTCCCCCGCGGTGGACGCGGGAGCGTCTCCGTCGAGCTGGGCGAAGGGCGCGACGACGGCGCCCGCCGGGATCTCGACGTCGGTCAGGACGGCGTAGGCGCCCACGCGGGTGCCCTCGCCGATCCGGGTGGTTCCGCGGACCAGGACACCCGGCTCGAGCTGGACGTCGCGCGCCAGCTCGGCGGTCACGTCCACCCAGGTGGACTGCGGTGCGGTGACGCCGACGCCCTGCTCCATCCAGCGGGCGAGGACGCGGCGGTTGAGCTCGGCGCCGAGCTCGGCGAGCTGGGCGCGGTCGTTGCAGCCCTCGACGAGCCAGTGGTCGGTGGCGACGAGGGCGCTCGTGGACAGGCCCGCGTCGTGGGCGCGGGCGACGACGTCGGTGAGGTAGACCTCGCCCTGGTCGTTGTCGGTGCCGAGGGAGGCGAGGGCTTCGCGCAGGTGGGCGGCGTCGAAGACGTAGACGCCGGCGTTGATCTCGCGGACGGCGCGCTGCGCCTCGGTGGCGTCGCGGTGCTCGACGATCGCCGTGACGGTGCCGTCCTCGCCGCGGATGACGCGACCGTAGCCGGTGGGGTCCTCGAGCTCGGTGGTGAGCAGGGTGACGGCGTCGCCGCGCTCCTCGTGCTGGGCGACGAGCGCCTCGAGGGTGGTGGTGTCGAGGAGGGGGACGTCCCCGGAAGTGACGACGACGGCGCCGTCGAGGTCCTCCGGCAGGGCGGCGAGCCCGCAGGCGACGGCCCGGCCGGTGCCCGGGACCTCGTCCTGGTCCGCGGGGACGGCGTCGGGGGCGACGTCGGCGAGGTGGGCGACGACGGCGTCGCGCTCGTGGCGGACGACGACGACGAGGTGCTCGGGGCGCAGGCCGCGGGCCGCCGTGACGGCGTGGTCCAGGAGACTCCGCCCCCCGATGCGGTGGAGGACCTTCGGGGTGGCGGAGCGCATGCGGGTGCCCTTGCCGGCGGCCATGACGATGACGGCGGCGGGGGTGGTGGAAGCCACGGGTCCTCTTCTCGCTTCGCCCCGGTCGTGCTCGTCGCACCGGGGTCCGTGCAGGGAGCAGCGCCATCCTACGACGCGTCGCTCGCGCGTTCCGCCCCCAGGGATCGAACCCGGGCCTCAAGGCTCCAAAGGCCTGCGTGCTGCCGCTACACCAGGGCGGAGTGCCGGGCCCTGCGGAGCCCGGCGCCGCGCCAGTCTCTCACGGCGGCGGCCCGGGCCGAGCCCGGTCCCCGACCGCGGGCCACCCGGGCGTGTGGAACGGAGCACGGCGGCGTCGCAGGGCTGGGGCCGGGGCGGGGCCTCGGGACAGGATGGCGTCACGCCCCCTCCTCCCCCACCTCGAGCGGACGCGCTCGTCCCCGGAGCCAGCGCCTCGTCGAGCTCGACGGCGTGAGAGGCCTCGCGGCGATGATCGTGCTCATCCACCACAGCCTGCTCACGGTCCCCGTCCTGGGGGAGGTCGGCGCGCGCCCGGGCGTCATCCCGACGTCGACCGCCGCGCACTGACCGGGCGGGCGCTCTCCGGGCCGCCGACGGCTCCCGGTCGTCGCCGTGACGCGCCCGGGCCCCGGGGCCGGGGCATGATGGCCCCATGACGGCCAAGGCGAGCAAGCGGACGAGGATGAGCGCCGGCGAGCGGCGCGAGCAGCTCATCGCGGTGGCGCGGGGCCTCTTCGCCGAGAAGGGCTTCGACGCGACGAGCATCGAGGAGATCGCCTCGCGGGCGAAGGTCTCCAAGCCGGTCGTCTACGAGCACTTCGGGGGCAAGGAGGGCCTGTACGCGGTCATCGTCGACCGCGAGCTCATGACCATCTCGACGACGATCACGGCGTCGCTGCGCTCCTCGACCTCGGCCTCGGCCTCGATCATCGTGGAGCGGGCGGCCCTGGCGCTGCTCACCTACATCGAGGACTCCCCGGACGGCTTCCGGATCCTCTCGTCGGGCTCGGACCGCTCGGCGGGCACGTACTCGACGCTGCTCGCCGACGTCGCCATCCAGGTCTCGGGGCTGCTGGCGTCGCAGTTCTCCGCGCACGGGCTCGACCCGCGCACGGCGCCCCTCTACGCGCAGATGCTCGTCGGGATCGTCGCCATGCCCTCCCAGTGGTGGCTGGAGAACCGGACGATGACGAAGGAGGAGGTCGCCGCGCACATGGTGAACCTCGCCTGGAACGGGCTGCGCGCCATGGAGCCGGCCCCGGTCCTGCGCGACGGCGGCGCCGACGGGGACTGACCGGGGTCGGGACCGGGCTCCTCAGTCGCGGCCGCGGAGCCACGGCGGCTCGACGCCGAACTTGCGGCGGAGCCGGGACATGGAGCCGCGGTACTGCTGCCACAGGCCCTTGGGGTCCTTGACGGCCATGCGGCTCAGGCCGAAGCCGCGGACCCTGGGCGGGGTGACGCCCATGGTGCGGGAGGCGGCCAGGCGTGCGGGCAGGTACTGGCGGCGGGAGACCTGGTAGGGCTGGACCTCGGCGAGGGCGTCGGGCTCGAGGGGCTCGACGGCGATGACGCCGGCCGCGACGGCCTCCTGGACGATCTCGTAGCCGCGGCGGGTGCGGGCGATGAGGGCGCTCACGCCGTCCTTCTCGGCGAAGTCCGGGTAGCCCTCGGGAGTGGACTCCCAGTAGTCGGCGGCCGTGACGTCGGAGTACTCGCCGACGCCGTCGGCGCACAGGCGGCAGCGCCACTGAACGGTCGGGCCGAGGGCGGCGCCCCACGAGTCGGAGTAGGACACGGAGACGGACCCGCCGTCCTGGCCGTTGGCGGTGAAGGAGCCCGGCCAGCCGTGGCCGCGGTACCACATGGACTCCAGCGGTCGGTGGGCGCCGAGCTCGTCGAGGAGCTCGTCCGTGGCGTCCTGACGCGGGGTTCCGGCGCAGAAGAAGGACAGGATGACGGGCGCCTCCCCGCCGTTCGCGCTCGACATGCGGCGCACCGCCTGCGCCTCGCAGGGCTTGCCGATGAAGACGGTCGAGGAGCGCAGGGCGTCGGGGGCGGAGGCGTTGGACACCGGGGCGTAGCGGGAGCCGGCGAGGCTGGTGACCTCGGAGGCGTCGCTCGTCTGGACGGTGCGGGTGCGTGAGGGGTCGGACTCGTCGGCGCGGGCGCCGACGACGGTGCTCTGGCGACCCGTGTCGACGAGGAAGCGCGCGATCGTCGTGAGGACGCCGCCGGAGGAGCCGTTGAAGCGGGCCTCCGGGTCGGTCGAGTGCGCGGCCCAGATCCCCTGGTAGGGGCCGATGACCGGGTGCCGCTGGGCGTCCTCCGGGCGCTGGGCCTCGACGGTCACGCCGGGGCAGGAGCCGTCGAAGAGGGCGAGCTCGCGCGGGGCCGTCATGGTGCGCGTCCGGGAGTCCGTGGCGATGACGGGCCGCATGTAGCCGCCGTCGTCGAGGGCCATGGTGACGCCCTCGTACTGGGCGCACAGGCCGCAGCCCGAGCAGCGCATGGTCCGGACGACGTCCTCGATGCGGGACGCGACGGTGGTCTGGGAGGCGTTCGGCATGACTCGATCCTATGCGGAGGGCCGTCGGCGTCCGAGGCCGGGGGGGGGCACGCGTGCGGGCCGTGCGTGCGGGCTCTCTCGCCGCCGGGCCGGCTCAGCCCTCGAGGACCTCGGCGGCCGCGAGCCACTCGGCCTCGAGGTCGTCCTTCTCGGCCTCGGCGGCCGCGAGCTCGCGCCCGAGCTCGACGAGCTCGCCGACGCGGGCGGGGTCTGCGGAGACCTCCTCCATGCGGGCGTGGAGGCGCTCGACGGCGCGGGCTGCCTTGTCCATGCGCCGCTCGACGCGGGCGAGGTTCTTCTGGGCCTCGCGGCGCTCAGCGCCGGTGAGGCCGCTCGACGCGGAGCCGGGCGCGCCGTCGGACGGGGCGCCGCCCCCGGCCGAGGAGCCGGTCGCCCGAGGGGCGGGGCCCCCGGAGCGCTCGGCCTCGGCGGCGCGGCGCAGCTCGAGGTACTGCTCCACTCCCCCGGGCAGGTCGCGCACCGAGCCGTCGCCCAGGAGCGCGACCTGGTGGTCGGTGACTCGCTCGAGGAGGTAGCGGTCGTGGGAGACGACGACGAGGGTGCCGGGGAAGGAGTCGAGGATGTCCTCGACGGCGGCGAGGGTGTCGGTGTCGAGGTCGTTCGTCGGCTCGTCGAGGAGCAGGACGTTCGGCTCGGTCATGAGCAGCCGCAGGAGCTGGAGGCGTCGGCGCTCGCCGCCGGAGACCTCGCCCACGCGGGTCCAGGCGCGCTGGCGGGTGAAGCCGAGGCGCTCGACGAGCTGGGCGGCGGTGAGCTCCTTGCCGCCCACCATGACGTGCTCTCCGACCATGGCGACCGCCTCGACGACCCGCAGGTCCGTGAGGGCGTCGATCTCGTGCGTGGACTGGGACAGGGTGGCGACCTGGACGGTCTTCCCGCGCACGACCCGACCCTCCGTCGGCTCCTGGACGCCCTCGAGGAGGCGCAGGAGGGTCGTCTTGCCGGCGCCGTTGACGCCGACGACGCCGACGCGCTCGCCCGGGGCGAGGCGCCAGGTCACCTTGCGCAGGACCTCCCGCTCACCGGCGGACGGGTCCGCGCGGTGGAGCGGGTAGCGGACGGTGACGTCCTCGAGGTCGAGGACCTTCTTGCCGAGGCGGGCCGTGGCCATGGCCATGAGCTCGACGGTGTCGCGCGGGGGCGGCACGTCGGCGATGAGGGCCTCGGCGGCGTCGATGCGGAAGCGGGGCTTGGAGGTGCGGGCGGGGGCGCCGCGGCGCAGCCAGGCGAGCTCCTTGCGCAGGAGGTTCTCGCGCTTCTCGGCAGCGACGGCGGCCTGGCGGGCGCGCTCGGCGCGGGCGAGGACGTAGGCCGCGTAGCCGCCGTCGTAGGTCTCGATGGAGCCGGGCACCTGGGGGCGGCCGTTGCCGGGGTCGACGCCGGGGACGACCTCCCAGACGTTGGTGCAGATGGCGTCGAGGAACCAGCGGTCGTGGGTGACGGTGACGAGGGCGCCGGTGTCGGCGCGGCGGCCGGCGAAGCGGGCGCCCAGGTGCCGGGCGAGCCAGTCGACGCCCTCGACGTCGAGGTGGTTCGTGGGCTCGTCGAGGATGACGACCTGCGCGTCGGCCGTGAGGACGGCCGCGAGCGCGACGCGGCGCCGCTGCCCGCCGGAGAGGGTGGCCACCTCGGCATCGAGGTCGAGGTCGGCGAGCAGCCCGGCGTGGATGTCGCGCACGGCCGGGTCGGAGGCCCAGGTGTGCTCGGGGGCGTCGCCGTGGACGGCGGTGCGCACGGTGGCGCGGGGGGCGAAGTCGTCGGTCTGGGAGAGCATGGCGACGCGGGTGCCGCCGGCGCGGGTGACGCGGCCGGCGTCGACCTCGCGGGCGCCCGCCATCGCGGCGAGCAGCGTGGACTTGCCGGCTCCGTTGGGCCCGAGGACGCCGACGCGGGTGCCGTCCTCGATGCCGAGGGTGACGTCGTCGAGGAGGACGCGCGAGCCCACCATGATGCGGATGGACTCGAGCCCGATGAGGTGCGCCATCAGCCCACCGTCCTCGCGCCGGCCACGGGGGCGTCGGCGCGCACGGCGGTGCCGACGAGCCCGGAGGCGGCGAGGGCCCGGCTCACGCGCACGGCGGTGCCGGAGCTGGGGACGAGGCAGGCGACGGCGGGACCGGTGCCGGTCACGAGGGCGCGCAGGGCGCCGGCGGACTCGGCGAGCTCGATGACGTCGCGGACGCGGGGTCGCAGGGCGATGACGGTCTCCTGGAGGTCGTTGCGGAGGGCGGGTGCGAGGGCGGCGGGGTCGCCGGCGCGCAGGGCCGCGGTGAGGGCGGCGGAGGGCTCGTCGGTGGCGTCGCCGGCGGGCTCCGCCCCGGTGCGCGCGGCGTGCTGGGTGAGCACCTCGGCGGGGTCGAGGTCCTCCTCGGGCAGGGCGAGGACCCACTGGTAGGCGCCACGTGTCATGAGGGGGCTGAGGTGCTCGCCGGTGCCGTGGGCGACGGCGGTGGCGCCGGTGACGGCGAAGGGGACGGCGGGGTCGAGGCGCGCGCCGATCTCGGCGAGCTCGCCGGTGCTCAGCCCGGTGCCCCACAGGGCGTTGCAGGCGAGGAGCGCCGCTGCTGCGTCGGCGGCGCCGACGGCGAGCCCACTGCCGAGCCCAGCGCGGCGGCGCAGGAGGAGGTCGACGCCCTCGGTGACGTCGAGCTCCTCGGCGAGGAGGCGGGCGGCCCGTGCGGCGGGCTCCTCGGCGGCGGCGTCGGCTGGCGCGGTGCCGGGCGCAGCGGGGGCGTCGTCGTCGCTCAGGGTGACGAGGCCGTGGGCGTCGAGGCTCTGGCGGCGCGCCGTCACCGTCTCGATGAGGCGGACGGCCTGGACGACGCCGCTGAGCACGGGGCCGCCGTCGTCCGCGGTGCCCGTGACGCCGTGCGTGAGGGTGACGCGCACGGGCGCCTCGACGCGGACCTGGGTCGCGGAGCCGGAGCGCTGCGGGACGGCGGCCCCGCCACCGGGGACGGCGCGCAGGTGGGTCATGCTCCGGTCTCCTCGTCGGCTGCCGGGCCGGAGGCCGGTTCAACGGCTGACGGGGTCAGGTGCTCGGCGAGGGCCGCGAAGGCGGCGACGTCGAGGCGCTCGCCGCGCAGGCTCGGGTCGATGCCGGCGGCCCGGATGGCGGCCTCGGCGGCATCGGGGCTGCCGG
Source organism: Actinomyces radicidentis (assembly GCF_001553565.1). Lineage (NCBI taxonomy): Bacteria > Bacillati > Actinomycetota > Actinomycetes > Actinomycetales > Actinomycetaceae > Actinomyces > Actinomyces radicidentis. The sequence continues at coordinate 700,215 of NZ_CP014228.1, forward strand.
CGAGCGGCGCGAGGGCCTTGCGGAGGGTCTTGCGGCGCTGCGCGAAGGCGGCGTCGATGACCGCGAAGACCTGCTCGCGGGTGGCGGTCGTGGACGGGGGCTCGCGGCGGTCGAGCTGGACCAGGGCGGAGTCGACGTTGGGGACGGGCCAGAAGACGGTCCGTCCGATGGTGATGGTGCGGCGCGCGTCGGCGTACCAGGCGGCCTTGATGCTGGGGACGCCGTAGGTGCGCGAGCCCGGTCCGGCGGCGAGGCGGTCGGCGACCTCGGCCTGGACCATGACGGTGACGGACTCCAGCGAGGGCAGGGCCTGGAGGAGCGTGAGGAGGACGGGGACGGCGACGTTGTAGGGCAGGTTGGCGACGAGCCGGGTCGGCGACGCGGCGACCTCCGCGAGGCCCAGGGCGGCGGGGCCGTCGATGGTGAGGGCGTCGGCGGCGACGACGCGCAGGCGGTCCGCGGCGTCGGGCATCCGGTCGGCGACGGTGACGGGCAGGGCGCGGGCGAGCGGCGGGTCGATCTCGACGGCGACGACGCTCGCGCCGGCCTCGAGGATCGCGAGGGTGAGGGAGCCGAGACCGGGTCCGACCTCGAGGACCGTCTCGCCAGGCTGGACGCCGGCGGCGCGCACGATGCGTCGGACGGTGCCCGCGTCGTGGACGAAGTTCTGTCCGAGGGTCTTGGTGGGGCGGATGCCGAGGGCCTCGCACAGCGCGCGGACGTCGGCGGGGCCGAGGAGACCGCCTCCCTGGTCCAGGGCGGGCCCGGCGGGCGCGCCGCCGTCGGGGGCGGTGGAGGGGGGCTCGGACATGGGGCCAGGGTAGCGGGCGGCGAGCGTCGCCTCCGCGCCCGCTCGGACACGGCCGGTCCGGGTCCGGCCCGTCAGCGTCCGGCGCGGGCCGGCTGGGCGATCTCGACGTCGTGCCCGTCGGGGTCAGTGCCGATGACGTAGCGGGTGCCGGTGCGGGGGCGCGGCTCGTAGACGGTGGAGCCGTCGGCCGCGGTGCCGCGGTTGACGGGGTGCGGGTCGTCGACGTAGAAGGTCCCGGCCGTCACCTCGTCGCGCGTGGCGACCTGGCGGAGCGCCTCGCCGTCGACCCACAGCTGCTCCGGGTGGGCGGCCATGCCCTCCTTGGCGGGGTCGGCGTTGACGGTGCAGACGTCGCAGAAGCGCACCATGTCCTCGTCGGTGGTCCAGGTGCCGTCATCGTTCGCCGTCCACGCGGTCACGGGGTCGGCGCCCGTGAGGACGGGGAGGGTCCCCGGGGCCGCCCCGAGGGTGACCGGGCGCTCGATCCACAGCGCGCCCTCCCGGTGGGTGCCGGCGCCCACCTCGACCGTGGCGTCAGCGGGCGCGGCGCCAAGCGCGGCGGCGATGGTCGGGTAGGGGCGCGCGGCGCGGTCCGGGCCTCGGTGCGGTCACGAATCGCGCCGGACGCGCGTCGCCCGCCGCCGGCGGGTGCCGGGGCGGGCGACGGGGTGCTGCGGGCGCGGGTCTCAGAGGAGCCCGAGCTTGGAGGCGCAGCCGGGCCACTGGCCCCAGCCGGCCTGGGCCTGGAGCTTCTGGGCCATGGCGGTCTGCTCGGCGGCGCTGGCATCGGAGGGCAGCCCGGAGCCGCCGAGGGCCTGCCACGTCGACAGGGTGAACTGGTACATGCCGTAGAAGCCGTTGCCGGTGTTCGTCGTGGGGTTGCCGCCGGACTCGCACTGGGCGAGCTGGGCCCACACGCCGGAGGCGGAGGCGGAGGAGCTGGACGACGAGCTCGACGAGGACGACGAGCTGCTGGAGGTGCCGGAGGAGCTGCTCGTCGAGTCGCCGGAGGCGGCCTGGGTGGCCTCCTCGGTGGGCTCAGAGATCGGCTCGACGTAGGTGCCGACGAGGACGACCTCGTCGACCTTCGCGGTGACGACGACGGTGGAGACGGCCTCCTTGGAGACCTCCTTCCCGTCGATAGTGGTCACCTGGTAGGTCGTGCGGGTGACGCCGTCGACGCCCTTCGTCTCGACCTTGGTCTCGCCCTGGGGCAGGTCGTCGGTCTCCTTGGCGACCGTGCCGTGCGCCTGGGTGGTGTCCTCGGTCGTGGTGGAGACCTCGGCGTCCTGCCCGCCGATCGTCAGGCCGGCGCTCGTGGCGGAGGCGGTGGCGCTCGCGCCGCCGATCGCGTCGAGCCGGACCTGGCTCTCGCTGAGCGGGGCGTTGGTCGAGCCTCCCGTCTGGACGGCGGCGAAGGCGCCGCCGGAGACGAGGAGCGAGAGAGCCGCGGCGGCGGCCCCGGCGCGGACGGAGGGGCGGTTGAGGAGCGAGGAGTTGATGATGCTCTCCCTGTCGGAGCGGTGCGCCCTTGCTCGACTCGGAGGTTCCGGGAGCGGCGCCTGTCAGGTGGTGGCCCGTGGGCCGCCGATCAGTACCAGTTGGTCGCCTCGGAGTGGGCCCAAGCGGCGCACGGCGAGCCGTAGCGCTCGGAGATGTATCCGAGGCCCCACTTGATCTGGGTGGCGGGGTTGGTCTGCCAGTCGGAGCCGGCGGAGGCCATCTTGGAGCCCGGGAGTGCCTGCGGGATGCCGTAGGCGCCCGATGAGGCGTTCGTGGCCGTGTAGTCCCAGCTGGACTCGCGGTTCCAGAGGCTCACGAGGCAGGAGAGTTGGTCGTCGCCCCAGCCGTACGAGGAGAGCATGGACCTGGCGATGGTCTGCGGGTCGCCCGAGGTGGCGACGGCGCTCGAGGTGCTGTCCGTCGAGGCGGTGGTGGTCTCCTCGACGTGGGTGCCGACGAGGACGACCTCGTCGACCTTCGCGGTGACGACGACGGTGGAGACGGCCTCCTTGGAGACCTCCTTCATGTTGACGGTGGTCACCTGGTAGGTCGTGCGGGTGACGCCGTCGACGCCCTTCGTCTCGACCTTGGTCTGCCCCTGGTCGAGGGAGTCGGTCTCCTTCTTGACGGTGCCGTACTTCTCCGTGGTGTCCTCGGTCTTGGTGGTGACCGTGGTGGAGTCGCCGGCGACCGTGATGCCGGCGCCCGCGGAGGCGGTCGGGCCGGCGGTGGCCGCGGTGTCGGCGCCGAGGGCCCCGATGCGGGCCTGGGTCTCCGTGAGCGGGGCGGCGGACTCGCCGCCGGACTGGACGGCCGCGTAGGCGCCGCCGGAGACGGCGATGGACAGGGCGGCGGCGATGCCGCCCGCGCGGTACATCATCGGGGAGACCCCGCCCTTGCGCGCCTTCGGCGCGGCCTCGGCGCGGTGGCTGGAGGCGGTGTGCTGGCTCCGGGTGACGAGCGCCTTCAGCTCGGCGACGTTCGAGCTGGCGGTGCTGCGCTGGGAGTGACGACCCACGATGAGCTTCCTAACGGTTGGTGAACTGGAGGCACGCTAACGGACCCGCGGGTTCCGCATCAATGCGCCAGGTCACAGAATGGTCACCCAGGTGGACGTGATACGAGCCCCGTGCGGGTGCGGTGCGGCACAGACGGGGCCTCCGACCGTGTCCCGCGACGCGCTCCCGTGCTCGGTCACCAGGCTCCGTAGACCTCCTGGGAGGTCCGCTGTAGCCGCTCGCAGAACGCCCGGAGGTCGGCACCGCGCTGCTCGGCGAGGAGGCGCACGGTGTCCGCCATGAGCCAGGAGCCGTTGGGGCGTCCGCGCCAGCGCTTGGGAGGCAGGTAGGGGGCGTCGGTCTCGACGAGGAGGAGCTCGTCGGGCAGGCCCGCGACGGCGGCGCGCAGCTCGCCGTTGGCCGGGTAGGTGATGGGACCGGCGAGGGAGGCGTACCAGCCGTGCTCGGTGCAGGCGACGGCGAGCTCGGCTCCCCCGCTGAAGCAGTGGAGGACGGTGCGCTCGGGGGCACCGTCAGCCTCGAGGACCTCGACGCACTCGCGGTGGGCGTCGCGGTCGTGGATCTGGAGGGGCAGGCCGAGCTCCTTGGCGAGGGCCACGTGGGCGCGGAAGGCCTCGCGCTGGACGGCCTCGCCGCGCTCGCCCGTGCGGAAGAGGTCCATGCCGGACTCGCCGACGGCGACGACGACGTCGGAGTTCTCACGGATGAGCGCCTCGAGGCGGCTCATGGCCTCGTCGAGGGGCTCGCCATGGTGGGGGCGGACGTCCGGGTCGAGCCCGTCGGGGCCGACCTCGCGCACCCCGGCGTGGAGGACGGCCTCGTTGGGGTGGACGGCGAGCGCGACGCGGACGGCGGGCAGCTCGCGGGCCAGGGCGATCGAGCCCTCCCACGTGGGGGTCTCGCAGGCGGAGGTGATGAGCCCGGTGACGCCGACGGCGGCGGCGCGCTCGACGAGCTCGGCGGCGGTGAGCGGGGCGTCGGAGCCGGGCCCGTCCTCCGGAACGCCCGGGACGGGCAGGTGGGTGTGGTCGTCGGTGACGGCGGCGGGGAGGGGCTCGACGGCGGCGGCGGGCGGCCAGGAGCGGTCGCGCTTCTTGTGGCTCAAGGTGCGGCGGTCCTTCCGTGGTGGCGGTCCGGGACGGCGCCGCCGCCGGTCGCACCGGGTGATCCGGGCGGCCGACGGCGGGCTGGGTGGGGTGGTGGGCCGGCTCAGGCGCCGGTGACGTCGTCGGGGGCGGAGTCGGCGTAGCGGGCGAGCTCCTCCTCGACGATGGCCTCGTCGAGCTTGACGAAGACGGGCTTCGGCTTGGCGATCGGGGTGCCGACGACGACCTCGTGGCGCTCCCAGGTGGGGGCGGTCGTGTAGTCGCCGGTGATGATCGGGTACTCGCTGCGGCCGTCGAAGGCCTCGGGCAGCACCTCGGGGTCGAGCTCGGGGACGATCTCGACGCGCGGCATCGGCGCCACGGTCCCCTCGCCGCCGAGGACGAGGTTGACGTCGTTGGCGGCGTGCGGGAGGAAGGGCGCGAGCATGAGGTTGAGGTCGGCGATGACCTGCGCGAGCGTGTGCAGGATGGTCGCCAGGCGCGGGAGCTGTTCCTCGCTCTTGAGCTTGAAGGGCTCGGTGTCCGCGACGTACTTGTTGGCCTCGCCCACGAGGCGCATCGCCTCGGCGAGGGCGGCCTTCTGACGGTGGTGGCGGATGAGGTCGCCGACGGCGGAGAAGCCGGCCTCGACGGAGTCGAGGAGGAGGCGGTCGATCTCCTCGAGCTCTTCGGGCTGCGGGATCTCGCCGAAGCGCTTGTGGATCATCGAGGCGGTGCGGTTGACGAGGTTGCCCCAGCCGGCGACGAGCTCGCCGTTGGTGCGGCGGACGAACTCCGCCCAGGTGAAGTCGGCGTCGGCGGTCTCGGGGCCGGCGGCGGAGATGAAGTAGCGCAGGGCGTCGGCCTGGTAGCGGGCGAGGAAGTCGCGCACGTAGATGACGATGCCGTGGCTGGAGGAGAACTTCTTGCCCTCCATGGTGAGGAACTCGCTGGAGACGACCTCGGTGGGCAGGTTGAGGACGCCCATCTCGCCGGGCTCGCCGCCCTTGGAGCCCTGGCCGTTGTAGCCGAGGAGCTCGGCGGGCCAGATCTGGGAGTGGAAGACGATGTTGTCCTTGCCCATGAAGTAGTAGGACAGGGCCTCCGGGTCGCTCCACCACTGGCGCCAGGCCTCGGGGTCGCCGCTGCGGCGGGCCCACTCGATGGAGGCGGAGAGGTAGCCGATGACGGCGTCGAACCAGACGTAGAGGCGCTTGGTGGGCTGGTCCTCCCAGCCGGGGATCGGGATGCCCCAGTCGATGTCGCGCGTCATGGCGCGGGGGCGGATCTCCTCGAGGATGTTCTTGGAGAAGCGGATGACGTTGGGGCGCCAGGTGCCGGAGGCCTCGCGCTCGTCGAGCCACTCGCCGAGGGCGTCCGCGAGCGCGGGCAGGTCGAGGAACCAGTGGTTGGACTCGACGAACTCGGGGGTCTCGCCGTTGATCCGGGAGCGGGGGTTGATGAGGTCGGTGGGGTCGAGCTGGTTGCCGCAGCTGTCGCACTGGTCGCCGCGGGCGCCGTCGGCGCCGCAGATGGGGCAGGTGCCCTCGATGTAGCGGTCGGGCAGGGTGCGGCCGGTCGAGGGGCTGATGGCGGAGCGGGTGACCTGCTCGATCATGTAGCCGTTGTCGCGGACGGTGCGGAACATGTCCTGGACGACGCGGTAGTGGTTGCCGGCGGTGGTGCGGGTGAACAGGTCGTAGGACAGGCCGAGGGCGACGAGGTCGTCGACGATGAGCCGGTTGTTGCGGTCCGCGAGCTCGCGGGCGCTCACGCCCTCCTCGTCGGCGGCGACGAGGATCGGGGTGCCGTGCTCGTCCGTGCCGGAGACCATGAGGACGTCGTGGCCCGCCATTCGCATGTAGCGCGAGAAGACGTCGGAGGGGACGCCGAAGCCGGCGACGTGACCGATGTGGCGGGGACCGTTGGCGTAGGGCCAGGCGACCGCGGACAGGATGTGGCTCATGGTGCTCACCCTAGTCGCTCGGGGCTGCCCCCCAGGTCCCTCCCCCGTATGGTGGGAGCGGCACGCTAGCGCCGTGCCGCGAAGCGCACCGCACGACCCAGGCAGGAGCGACCCATGAGCACCGGCACCCCCTACGCCGCCCCGTGGTCCCCGGGAGCGCCGGCACCGGCGCCGAAGGGACGGAGGGGCCCCGTCGTCCTCATGGTGGTCGGCGGCGTCCTCGTCATCATCGCGGTCATCGCCTTCGTCGTCTCGATCGTCTCGGTGACGCGGGCCGCCACCTCGCTCGAGCGCGTCGCGTCGGGCCGGGAGACCTCGCTGGAGCTCGAGGGCGCGACGGTCTACGGGGTTTACGCCGACGACGCGGCGACCTGCGAGGCCACTGCCCCGGACGGCTCGGCCGTCGAGGTGAGCGAGTCGACGGCCTCGGTCACGGTCAACGGGCACCCGGTGCAGGAGAGCCTCATGACGGACTCCGCGGGCACGTACACGATCACCTGCACGACGACGACCGGCAACCCGGTTTGGGTTGGCCGGCTGCTGTCGGTCTCCGGCGTCGTCTCGGGCACCCTGGTCGCCACGGGCGCGGTCTTCGGCGGGATCTTGGGCGTCGCCCTGCTCATCGCCGGGGTCATCTGGTTCTTCGTGCGCCGCGCCCAGGACGAGCGGATCCGACGGTCGTGGGGCGCTCCGGGCGCGCCCGTGACGCGGTGAGCCCCGTGAGCGGCGGGAGCGCGCAGCCGGGCCCCGTCGGCCGCCCCGCGGGCCCCGCGCCCGGGCTGGCACCGGGGGCGGGCGAGGACGCCGCCCTGCCGTCGCTGACGGCGCCGCGGGCGCTCACCGCGGTCGGCTGCGCCCTCCTCGTGCTCGGTCTCGTCCTCTTCGTCTACTCGATGACCTCGGCGCCCTCGGTCGTGGCCTCGGAGGCGCGCGACGTGCCGACGGACGGGACCACGACGAGCGTCGACCTCAAGGCGGAGGAGGTCTACGGCTTCTACTCCCAGGACACGGCGCTGCGGTGCACGGCGACGGGTCCGGACGGGGAGGCCGTCGAGGTGACCGACCCGATCGCCCGCAGCCAGTCGAAGCCGCCGCAGGTCCTGTCGATGACGACGCGCGGTGCGGGTCCCTACTCCGTGTCCTGCGAGGGGACGCGGGCGGCGGTCCTCAACACCGCGGAGGTCTCCCCCGCCCGGCGCCGGGCTGAGAACGTCTTCGTCGTCTCGGGTCCGACGATCATCGTCGGTCTCGTCTCGGCCGTCGCGGGCACGGTCTGGCTCGTCGTGCGGCGCCGACGGCGCGCGGTGGCCGTCGTCTCGCGTCTGCAGTCGGGGCTCGGCGCGGACGCCGCCCCGGCCGCGGTGCGTCCCTACGGGACGCCGTGGTCGGGTCAGTACCCCGTGCCCGGACAGGCCCAGCAGACGGGTCAGGGTCGGCGCCCCGGCCAGGTTGAGCAGCCCGGGCGGGCCCAGCGCCCCGGCACCGCGCCCGCGGGCGGCTACGGGCTGGCGCCGAAGCAGGTCGTCTACCGTCCGTCGCCGCCCTCGGGGGGCTCCGACGGGAACAGGCCGCGCGACTGAGTACGCCGCGCGGGCTCCCTCAGGCCTCGTTCGAGGCGACGAGGTCGACGCCCGCTGCCGTGAGCGCCTCGCGGGCGGCCGCGCCCTGGTCGGCGCTCACCGGTGCGGTGAGGTCCGTGAGGACGCGGGTGCGGTAACCGAGGCGCTGCGCGTCGAGCGCGGTGTCCTTGACGCAGTGGGACTCGGCGAGGCCGACGGCGTCGACGGCGGTGACGCCGGCGGCCCGGAGGAGCTCGTCGAGTCCCTGCCCGTCCTCGGTGACGCCCTCGAAGCCCGAGTAGGCGGCGGCGTACTGGCCCTTGCGGACCGCGGCGTCGGCGTGGAGATCGGCGAGCGCCGGGTGGAGCTCGGCCTCGGCCGTGCCGGCGACGCCGTGCGGCGGCCAGGTGTCGGCGTAGTCGGGCTGCTCGGAGAAGTGGTCCCCGGGATCGATGTGCCAGTCCTGGGTCGTGACGACGAGGCCGTAGCGGTCCCGGTGACCTGCCACGTACCGGGCGACCGCCTCGGCGACGGCGTTGCCGCCCTCGACGGGGAGCGCCCCGCCCTCGCAGAAGGTGGGCTGGACGTCGACGACGATGAGGGCTCGTGCTCCGCTTGAGGCTGCCATGCCGGGAGTCTAGACCGGCGAGGTTTCAGGCGGACGATGCGGACGGCCCGCGGCGCCCGGCGGACCGTCAACGCCGGGCCGGGCCGGGCGGCGCGGCGGGGCGGAGCCCTCAGTCCTGGCGGCCCTCGCGCAGGGCGAGCGCCGCCCGGTACACCTCGTTGGTGCGCAGACCGGACTCCTGGGCGACGCGGGCGGCGGCGGCCTTGAGGCGCAGTCCCTCGTCGGCGAGGGCGAGGGCCTCACGGGCGGCCTCGCGGGGGTCGGCGCTGCGGGGCTCGGCCCCGGCGACGACGAGGACGATCTCGCCGAGCTCGCCGTCGGCGGTGGAGCCGACGAGCTCGCCGAGGGTGGCGCGGCGGACCTCCTCGTGGGTCTTGGTGAGCTCGCGGCAGAGGGCGGCGCGCCGGTCCGCGCCGAAGGCGGCGGCCATGGCTGTGAGGGTGGCGTGCACGCGGCGGGGCGACTCGAAGAAGATGAGGGTGCGGCGCTCGTCGGCGAGCTCGGCCAGCGCCCGCTCCTGCTCGCCGGCCTTGCGGGGCAGGAAGCCCTCGAAGCAGAAGCGGTCGGAGGCGAGCCCGGACAGGGCGAGCGCCGTGAGGACGGCAGAGGGGCCGGGGGCGACGGTGACGGGCACGTCGGCCTGCGTGGCGGCGACAACGAGCCGGTAGCCGGGGTCGGAGACCGAGGGCATGCCGGCGTCGGAGACCATGAGGACGCTGGCGCCGCCGCGCGCGGCCTCGATGAGCTCGCCGGCGCGATCGCGCTCGTTGTGCTCGTGGAAGGCGAGGACGCGTCCGGGGATCCGCAGCCCGAGGCGCTGGGCGAGGTTGAGCACGCGCCGCGTGTCCTCAGCGGCGACGACGTCGGCGTGGGCGAGGGCGGAGCGCAAGCGGGGCGACGCGTCGCCGGTGTTGCCGATGGGGGTGGCGGCGAGGGTGATGGTGCCGGGGCGGGGTGCGAGGTCCGTGCCGTCGGCGTCCGCGGTCGGGACGCGGGCCCCGTCGGGTGCGGGGGCTGAGTCGGAGGGCGTCGGCGTGGTCTCAGTCATGGGGCCAGTATGGGGACCCCGAGGGGCGCCCGACCTAGACTCGCCAGCGTGATGGATCCCAGTGCACCGTCGGCGAGCTCCGCGGACGAGGGCCTCGAGCCCGACGAGACCACGAGCGCGCGGGGCGCCGGCCCCGCGACCGCCGACCACGCCGCCTCCTCCCGGCACGGCGCGCGCTCCGAGGAGGAACGGTCCGCCGTCGACGCCGGCACGGTGCTGGGCGCCGACGGGCCGGGTGAGGTCCGGAGGTCTGAGGACGGGTGGCGCGAGCGCCTCGGGCTTCGTCCGCGCGGCGCCGTCGTCACGGCCGCTGCGGCCCGGAACGGGTGGATCGCGACGCTGCTGGCCACGCTGGTGGCCACGCTGACGCGCTTCATCGACCTGGGGCACCCGCACTCGCTCATGTTCGACGAGATCTACTACGTCAAGGACGCCTACGCCCTGTGGCACAACGGTTACGAGTCGACGTGGAACGAGGGCTCGGACGCCCTCTTCGCCCAGGGCGACTTCTCGGGCCTGACGACGCAGGGGAGCTACGTCGTCCACCCTGAGATCGGCAAGTGGCTCATCGGCCTGGGCGGCCAGATCTTCGGTTGGGACTCCTCCTTCGGCTGGCGCTTCATGCCGGCCCTGGCCGGCGTCCTCACGGTGCTCCTCCTGTGCCGCCTCACGATGCGGCTCACACGCTCCCCGCTCCTGGTGGGCCTCGCGGGCCTGTTCCTCGCGATCGACGGCGAGGCGATCACGGAGTCCAGGATCGGGCTGCTCGACATCTTCATCGGCTTCTTCGCGACGCTGTCCGTCTACTGCCTCGTGCGCGACCGCGAGTGGTTCCGTGAGCGGCTGGCGCGCAACGCGGCCCGGGCCGACGGCGAGCGGCGGCTCCGGACGTGGTTCCGCCCGTGGCTCCTGGCGACCGGGATCAGCCTGGGCCTCACCTGCTCGATCAAGTGGTCGGGCGCCTACCTCCTGGCCGCGATCGGCATTCTCGTCGTCTGCTGGGACACGACGGCGCTGCGCGCCGCAGGGCGGCGCTCCTGGGCGCTCGTGGGGGTCCTGGGCCGGGGGGCGGTCGACTTCCTCCACCTCGTCCCCGTCGCCTTCGCCGTCTACGTGGCCGGCTGGTTCGGCTGGTTCCTGCACCCCGCCGCCTACGACCGGGGCTGGGCGCAGGGTCTGCGCGCCGCCGGCGAGACGGTCCCGCGCTCCTGGCTGCCGGACGCGCTCAACGACCTGCTCGAGTACCACCTGTCGATGTACCACTTCCACGTCACGCTCGACTCGACGCACCCGTACATGTCCCAGCCGATCGGCTGGCCCGTCCAGTGGCGTCCGACGTCCTTCTACTGGCCGAGCGACGCGGAGATGGCCGGCGCGCAGTGCGGCTCGGACCGCTGCATCCAGGCGATCACCTCGATCGGCAACATCCCGGTGTGGTGGTCGGCCCTCGTCGCACTGGTTGTGCTCATCGCCTTCATGGTGCTGCGTGACCGCGACTGGCGGGCCTGGGCCGCGCTCATCGGCTACGTCGGCTTGTACCTCCCGTGGTTCAACTACACGCACCGGACGATCTTCACCTTCTACACGGTGGCCTTCGTGCCCTTCGTGGTGCTGTGCCTGACGCTCGTGCTGGGCTCGGCCGCGGGGCTCCTCGAACCCGTTCCGGGCACTGCCCGAGCCCGGGAGGAGGCCGAGGCACTCGAGGCAGGCCGCCTGGGCGAGGGCCGCCCTGCACCGCGCGGCGCCGTCTCCCAGTACCTGGGCTTCGGCCTCAATCCGTCGCGAAGCAGGCTCCCCGCGTCGTGGACCGGCGTGGCCAGCTGGAGGGTCCGTTCCGAGGGCCTCTGGCTCACCGTCATCGTCCTGGCGGCGGCGATCCTCTTCGCGATCCTCTGGTACCCGATCTGGACCGGTCAGACGGTCTCCTACGACTTCTGGCACTGGCACATGCTGCTGCCCTCCTGGATGTAGGCGGAGCTTCCACCACGGCACGAGGGGGCCGGGTACCGACATCGTCGGTACCCGGCCCCCTCCGCGTGCCCAGCAGGCACCGTCGACCGCCGCACCCCGCCAGCCTGCGCCTCGCCCGAGCCTCCCAGAGCAGGGCGTCAAGGCCGAGAGTGCCCTCCCTCGTGGCTCCACGCCCCCTCGCCGACCTTCTCGGGGTCCCGCACCTCCACCTTGCTCGTCCCCCGAGCTGCCGCCCTGTGCTGACGGCGGCACCGACCTCCGCTGCCGAACGGCCATGAGACCGTCTGCAGCGCCGAGCCCGCGGGGTCTCTCCGTCCCCGGACGACCGCGGCGGGATGAGCCCAAGCGATCGCCTTCTCCCCACCTGCGAGTGCTCTAGGGCCCGGCGGCCTGCCCCGCGGCCTGAGAGCCGTCCCCCACAGCCGGCGGCGCGGAGCTCGCCCTGCCCCCGTCGGGAAATACCGCACCCGCCGGCAGTCTGCCGTCTGACAGCGCATCGCCATCAGGGTACGAAACACGCCAGAGGGCGTGGTTCCCGCAGATCAATGCGGGGACCACGCCCTCTGGACTCAACGTGTGTGCTCGGCGGTGTCCTACTCTCCCACACCCTAGCGAGTGCAGTACCATCGGCGCTGGGAGTCTTAGCTTCCGGGTTCGGAATGGGACCGGGCGTGAACCCTCCCGCTATGACCACCGAGACGACCAAGCAGGCAACACACGGTCGTCGGAGAAAATCACTATCCAACATGTCACACAACCCCGCCAGGTGAGGCTCGAGCCGTGACCGGCCGGCCCCCCCCTGTTGTGGTTCGGGGTTGGTGGGTTGGTCGTGAACCGCACAGTGGACGCAAGCGCAAAAGATCATTTCATCCCCCCGCCACGAACGTGGCCGGGGGGGCGCGTGTTGTTTGTGTCGGCCAATTAGTACCGGTCAGCTCCAACCCTTGCAGGTCTTCCACACCCGGCCTATCAACCCAGTAGTCTACTGGGGGCCTACCACAACCCCGAAGGGTCGTGTGGAGACCTCATCTTGAAGATGGTTTCCCGCTTAGATGCTTTCAGCGGTTACCCATTCCGAACGTAGCCAACCAGCCATGCCCCGGGCGGGACAACTGGCACACCAGAGGTTCGTCCGTCCCGGTCCTCTCGTACTAGGGACAGGCCTTCTCAAGTCTCCTGCGCGCGCAGAGGATAGGGACCGAACTGTCTCACGACGTTCTAAACCCAGCTCGCGTACCGCTTTAATGGGCGAACAGCCCAACCCTTGGGACCTGCTCCAGCCCCAGGATGCGACGAGCCGACATCGAGGTGCCAAACCATGCCGTCGATATGGACTCTTGGGCAGGATCAGCCTGTTATCCCCGGGGTACCTTTTATCCGTTGAGCGACGACCCACCCACTCGGGATCGCCGGATCACTAGTTCCTACTTTCGTACCTGCTCGACCTGTCGGTCTCGCAGTCAAGCTCCCTTGTGCACTTGCACTCAACACCTGGTTGCCGACCAGGCTGAGGGAACCTTTGAGCGCCTCCGTTACATTTTAGGAGGCAACCGCCCCAGTTAAACTACCCACCAGGCACTGTCCCTGACCCGGATCACGGGCCGAGGTTCAGGCGCACGCCATAACCAGAGTGGTATTTCAACGACGACTCCACAACCACTGGCGTGGCCGCTTCACAGTCTCCCACCTATCCTGCACAAGTCATGGCGGGCGCCAATACCAAGCTATAGTAAAGGTCCCGGGGTCTTTCCGTCCTTCTGCGCGTAACGAGCATCTTTACTCGTAATGCAATTTCGCCGAGCTCATGGTGGAGACAGCGGAGAAGTCGTTACGCCATTCGTGCAGGTCGGAACTTACCCGACAAGGAATTTCGCTACCTTAGGATGGTTATAGTTACCACCGCCGTTTACTGGGGCTTAAATTCACCGCTTCACCCCAAAGGGGTTGACGGTTCCTCTTAACCTTCCAGCACCGGGCAGGCGTCAGTCCGTATACATCGCCTTGCGGCTTCGCACGGACCTGTGTTTTTAGTAAACAGTCGCTTCTCCCTGGTCTCTGCGACCCTCACCCCTAGCCCGCAAGGAGCTTCAAGGCTTGGGCCCCCCTTCTCCCGAAGTTACGGGGGCATTTTGCCGAGTTCCTTCACCATGATTATCTCGTGCGCCTAGGCATACTCTGCCCGACCACCTGTGTCGGTTTAGGGTACGGGCGGCTGGCACCATCGCGTCGAGGCTTTTCTCGGCACCCCAGGATCACCCTACTTCCCCACCCAAATGGGCGGGTCACCATCACGTCTGACCCTCATGCTGCCCGGATTTGCCTAGGCAGCGGGCTGCTCGCTTGAACGGGCCAAGCCATTAGGCCCGCGGAGGCTACCACTGTGCGTCACCCCTGTTAATACGCTTGCCTACCTGCACGGAGGGTCCCCAGACCAACAACCACCACGACACGGACCACCGAAGTGATCACATGACGCGTTCGTGGCCATCGGCGTGGGTTAGCACCCGCGCGTCAGCATGGGCGGTGCTTCGCCGGTACGGGAATATCAACCCGTCGTCCATCGACTACGCCTGTCGGCCTCGCCTTAGGTCCCGACTCACCCAGGGCGGACTAGCCTGGCCCTGGAACCCTTGGTCATTCGGCGCTAGGGTTTCTCACCCTAGTATCGCTACTCATGCCTGCATTCTCACTCCCGCACCATCCACCCCTGGATCACTCCGAGGCTTCACCCGGTGCAGGACGCTCCCCTACCACCCGCAACCCCTGCCACGTCCATCAAGGGACAGGAGAGTACACGCTGCGGATCCGCGGCTTCGGCGGTGTGCTTGAGCCCCGCTACATTGTCGGCGCACGATCACTTGACCAGTGAGCTATTACGCACTCTTTCAAGGGTGGCTGCTTCTAAGCCAACCTCCTGGTTGTCTGCGCGACCGCACATCCTTTCCCACTTAGCACACGCTTAGGGGCCTTAGCCGGCGATCTGGGCTGTTTCCCTTTCGACCACGGAGCTTATCCCCCGCAGTCTCACTGCCCCGCTGTAACCCGAACGGCATTCGGAGTTTGGTTGACGTCACTAACCCTGTGGGGCCGATCAGCCACCCAGTAGCTCTACCTCCGCCGGGGACCACGGGACGCTGCACCTAAATGCATTTCGGGGAGAACCAGCTATCACGGAGTTTGATTGGCCTTTCACCCCTACCCACAGCTCATCCCCTCCATTTTCAACTGAAGTGGGTTCGGTCCTCCACACGCTCTTACACGTGCTTCAACCTGGCCATGGGTAGATCACCCCGCTTCGGGTCTAGACCGTGCCACTAAAACGCCCTTTCGGACTCGCTTTCGCTACGACTCCCCCCAACGGGTTAACCTCGCGACACAGCACTAACTCGCAGGCTCATTCTTCAATAGGCACGCCATCAGCCCAGCAGGCCTCTGACGGCTTGTAAGCGCCCGGTTTCAGGTACTATTTCACTCCCCTCCCGGGGTACTTTTCACCATTCCCTCACGGTACTATCCGCTATCGGTCATCAGGAAGTATTCAGGCAACCAAGTGGTCTTGGCAGATTCACACAGGATTCCACGAGCCCCGTGCTACTCGGGCAACGCACCCACACAGCCCACACAGTTTCGCCTACGGGGGTCTCACCCACTACGCCTCCCCTTCCCAAAGGATTCAGCTACCATGCGAGTTTCTCACTGCGCCCCACGCCGGCAGACGTGAGAAAGATGCGCCCCACAACACCGCAACCGCAACCCCTGCCGGGTCATCACACGGAAACGGTTTAACCATCATCCGCTTTCGCTCGCCACTACTCACGGAATATCTTCTCCTGCGGGTACTGAGATGTTTCACTTCCCCGCGTCACCCCCTACACCCTATGAATTCAGATGCAGGTGACACCACATAACTGGTGCCGGGTCCCCCCATTCGGAAACCCTCGGATCACAGCCCGTTAGCCGGCTCCCCGAGGCATATCGCAGGCCACCACGTCCTTCATCGGCTCCTGATGCCAAGGCATCCACCGAACGCTCAAAAAAACAAACAAAACATGCAACAACCACAAGACCAACAGGCCTCATGATTGACAAAGATCAAAGATGCTCGCGTCCACTATGCAGTTCACAACCAACCCACCCACACCACCACCCACCAACAACCATCACGGGCTGCGAGCTTCGTGCGGTGAGGCGCCAGGGCCACCAACCCCCAAACAGAGGGCCGGCACTGTGTTGCCCCAGAACCCCGACAGTGCGCCACCCCCGCAACCACCCCCAGGCGAACCCGGGGAGGGACGGGGGCACCACCAACAAGCAGCCCCCACCAAAGGAGAGGACCACCTGCACGGTGATGTGCTCATTCATGCCGATAGCGTTCCAACCCCGCACCACCAACCGACCAACCACTGTCCGGCTGGCCCGTCACCGGTGGTGACTCATAGAAGGGCTCCTTAGAAAGGAGGTGATCCAGCCGCACCTTCCGGTACGGCTACCTTGTTACGACTTCGTCCCAATCACCAGCCCCACCTTCGACCGCTCCCCGTAGGGCCACGGGCTTCGGGTGTTGCCGACTTTCATGACGTGACGGGCGGTGTGTACAAGGCCCGAGAACGTATTCACCGCAGCGTTGCTGATCTGCGATTACTAGCGACTCCAACTTCACGGTGTCGAGTTGCAGACACCGATCCGAACTGAGACCGGCTTTAAGGGATTCGCTCCACCTCACGGTATCGCAACCCACTGTACCGGCCATTGTAGCATGCGTGAAGCCCAAGACATAAGGGGCATGATGATTTGACGTCATCCCCACCTTCCTCCGAGTTGACCCCGGCAGTCCCCCGCGAGTCCCCACCACGACGTGCTGGCAACACGGGACGAGGGTTGCGCTCGTTGCGGGACTTAACCCAACATCTCACGACACGAGCTGACGACAACCATGCACCACCTGTGAAAGCGCCCCACAAGGGGGAGACCACATCTCTGCGGCGGTCACTCACATGTCAAGCCTTGGTAAGGTTCTTCGCGTTGCATCGAATTAATCCGCATGCTCCGCCGCTTGTGCGGGCCCCCGTCAATTCCTTTGAGTTTTAGCCTTGCGGCCGTACTCCCCAGGCGGGGCACTTAATGCGTTAGCTACGGCGCGGAAACCCCGGAAAGAGCCCCCACACCTAGTGCCCAACGTTTACGGCGTGGACTACCAGGGTATCTAATCCTGTTCGCTCCCCACGCTTTCGCTCCTCAGCGTCAGTAACGGCCCAGAGACCCGCCTTCGCCACCGGTGTTCTTCCTGATATCTGCGCATTCCACCGCTACACCAGGAGTTCCAGTCTCCCCTACCGCACTCAAGCCGGCCCGTACCCACCGCAAGCCCCCAGTTAAGCCAGGGGATTTCACGACAGACGCGACCAGCCGCCTACGAGCTCTTTACGCCCAATAATTCCGGACAACGCTTGCGCCCTACGTATTACCGCGGCTGCTGGCACGTAGTTAGCCGGCGCTTCTTATCCAGCTACCGTCAACCAAGCCAATAAGGCCTGGCCTGCTTCACTGGCGAAAGAGGTTTACAACCCGAAGGCCTTCATCCCTCACGCGGCGTCGCTGCATCAGGCTTGCGCCCATTGTGCAATATTCCCCACTGCTGCCTCCCGTAGGAGTCTGGGCCGTGTCTCAGTCCCAGTGTGACCGTCCACCCTCTCAGGCCGGCTACCCGTCAAAGCCTTGGTAGGCCATCACCCCACCAACAAGCTGATAGGCCGCGAGCCCATCCCCCACCAGAAAAACCTTTCCAAACCCCACCATGCGGCAGGGAATGAGTATCCCGTATTAGCTACCGTTTCCGGCAGTTATCCAGAAGAAGGGGGCAGGTTACTCACGTGTTACTCACCCGTTCGCCACTCATCCACCCCAGCAAGCTGGGGCTTCACCGTTCGACTTGCATGTGTTAAGCACGCCGCCAGCGTTCGTCCTGAGCCAGGATCAAACTCTCCAAAAAAACCATTTAGAACAACCCACAATGACCAAGGCCCACAAGGAGCGATCATGCAGGAAGCCAAACAATAAACAATTCAGAGAAAAAACATCTCCAGGCTCAACCCACCCCGCAACCGACGAGGAAGCCGGGGTGAGCAAACCAAAACAAAACAAACAAACCAAACAACCAAACCATCAAGGATCAGCCATCCAGAATGCTCACTATGGCATAAAAAACATGACACACTATCGAGTTCTCAAACAACACACCCATGAGTTCCGTCCGAAAACCTTTGCGGCTTTCTTTCCGTCCCTCAAGGCGGCCGGACTATCTTAAGCAGATCGTTTTCGGAGTTTCAAGCTCAGGATCCGTGATCCCGATCTCTCAGCTCTCTCGATCTGCATTCCCCGGAGGGAATTCCAGTCCGATGACTGCTCGGACGACCTTGCGGACGGCCCGGCAGCGAGGAGTACTATAACCTCACCCAGCCCCCGACCGTCAAGTCGAGATCCGGTGACCTGCACCACGTGCCAGTTCCGTCGCCGGAGCCGGCGCACGGCGCCGATCGAGGCGCCCTACTCCGGTGACGACGAAGGGCCCGATCCCGAAGGACCGGACCCTCTGCGACACCTGGTGGAGCTAGGGGGATTCGAACCCCCGACCTTCTCATTGCGAACGAGACGCGCTACCAACTGCGCCATAGCCCCAAGTGCTCGAAGATAGTAACACCGCGGTGCCCGCGGGCTGCAACTCGACCGTCCGTGAGCCGCGCCACCGGCACGGCTGACACGGTCACTCGCCGACGGCGCGACGACGCTCGAGCGCGGCGTCGAGGTCGATCGTCCTGTGCGCGGCCTCGTCGACGGCGTCGGACGGGGAGAAGCTCCGGGCGTTCTGAGGACGTGCAGGGACCGGCGCCGAGGCGACGGCCTCCTCGACGGGCGCCTCGAAGTGACGGCGGGGCGCACGGGCGGCCAGCGTGTAGGTCGGAGCCGGCACGTGCACCGGCTTCCAGCCCTGGGGCGGGGTGGAGGTGGCGGCCTCCGGGCGCTCGGCCGCGACGGACGCGGTGGCGCGCTCCGCGGCGGGGCCGGCGACCTGCTCGCGGGGCACGGCGTCGACGGTGATCGGCGAGGCGATCTCCTCACGGACGTCGGAGCCGAGGTCCGCCGGCCGCTCCTGCTCGCGCTCGTGCGAGGTGGGGCGCTCGGGACCGGAGCCGCCGGCGACGCTGCTGCGCACCTGGCCGGGAGCCGCCGTGCGCGGGGCGTCCCCGGTGACCGCGTCGAGGCGGCGCTGAAGGTCGGCGATGCGACGTCGCTCGCGCCGATCGGACTCCTGGGCGGCGATCGCCGCCCTGCGCCCTGCGGCCATGGAGCCGGCGAGGAGCACGGCGGGGACCAGCACCGTCCACATCGGCAGGACCGTGACCGCGGCGACCACGATGACGCCGAGCGTCACACCGAGGAGCACCGACGCGACGACGGCGCGGTGCGAGGCCGCCTCGGCACGACGACGACGTCCGTCCTCGTGCACGCGACGCGCCCGAGCGAGCTCGCGCTCCGTGCGAAGCGCTCGCACGTTCCTCACTGCGGGCCTGTTCATCGCCTTGACCTCCGGTCGTTTACGAAAGATCTGTGCGTGCGCTCCGCCCGTGCAGGCCTCGTCCGCGCTGGGTGGGTGCTCGCCGGTCGCCAGGACCCGCAGCTCCGCGGAGTAGCGGTCCTCGGCGTGCGCCAGCCCCATCATCTCGCGACGGCCGACCAGGAAGGGAAGGAGGTACACGGTGGAAACGACGACCAGGGCGATGAGCGCCCACACCTCGATTCCCACGGCTCAAACCTAGGCGGAGCAGTCCCCGTCAACCGTGAGCGGAACGGCGTGTCCGGCGTGTCCCACGCCGAGCCCACCACCTCATTCGCGTCACACGCCCCACCATTCACACGAGTCACACCAACCTCATCGTCGGGCGTCGTCAGCGCCTCCGGCGATCGGCGTCTCCAGTCCCGCCACGAGCCCCCGGGGCCGGGCCGTGAGCTCCTCGGCGAGGAGGACGAAGGCGACGTGGTCCGACCAGGCGCCCGCGATGTGCATGAGTCCGAGCCGCTCCCCCTCGGCACGCAGTCCGAGGCGCCGGCACACTGCGAGGGAGCGATCGTTCTCGGGGCGGACGTCGATCTCAACGCGGTGGAGACCCACCGCGGGCGACAGCAGGTGGTCGAGGGTCATGGCGACCGCGAGGCTCATCAGGCCACGCCCCTCCCACGGGCCGCCGATCCAGTAGCCGAGCGTCGCCGAGCGCAACGACCCCCAGGCGATCGGACCGACGCTCACCTGGCCTGCGAGGACGCCGTCGACCTCGAGGACGAAGGGCATGGCCGTCCCGCGCAGCGCGTCGCGGTGCTGGGTCCGGACGTAGCCGCGGAAGTCCAGGCGCCGCTCACCGGTCCCGGGAGGGATGGTCGCCTCCCACGGCGCCAGCCGCTCGTCGTCGTCGGTCCGGAGCCTGCCCCAGGCCCGCTCGTCGCCGAGCCGGATCGGGCGGAGCACGACGGACTCGGCTCCGCGGGCCAGTCCCCGTGCGGCGACGTCGTCCTCCCGGAGAGTCACCGGCCAGAGTGGCCGGCCGTCGGCGCCCAGCGCACGTCGGCCCGCGAGCGCGTCCAGCCACACCGGCACGGGATCAGGCGTCCAGGAGGAGGCAGTGGAGCGTGTCGCCGACGACGACCTTGCGGGTGTCCTCGGGGACGACCGCGATCGCGTTGGCGCCCGCGAGGCCGAGCAGGTGCGTGCTGCCCGGCTCCGCGGTCGGCTCCGCCGTGTAGCCGCGCGACGGGGCCCCGGTGAGGTGGACCGGGACGAACTCGCGCATGCCGGCGTGCGAGGTCCACCCGGCCGTCACCGTCGCCGGGAGGCTCGTGCGGTGCAGGCCGCTCCAGCCGGCGATCTGGCGCAGGACCGGTCGGACGAAGGTCTCGAAGGCGATCTGCGCGCTCACCGGGTCGCCCGGGAGGCAGAAGATCGGGGTCCCCTCGACGCTGCCGAGGCCGAGCTGCCGGCCCGGGGACATCGCCACGGAGTCGAAGCGGACCGAGCCGAGCGGCGAGAGGACGGCCTTGACCGTGTCACCCTGGCCGGTGGACAGGCCGCCGGTGGTGATGAGGACGTCGGCGCGGACGAGCTGGTCCTCGATGGTCTCCTGGAGGGCGCGCAGCTCGTCGGGCACGGCGGAGACGCGGAAGGGCTGGCCTCCGGAGTCCGTGACGGCGCAGGCCAGCGCGTGGCCGTTGGCGTCGAAGACGTCGCCGGGCTCGGCGGGGCGTCCGGGCTCGACGAGCTCGTCCCCGATGGAGACGATGACGACGCGGGGCGCCGGGTGGACCTTGACCCGGTAGCGACCGAGCGCCGCCAGCAGGGCGATGTGGCGGGCGGAGAGGCGGGAGCCCGCCGGGAGCACGGTGGCGCCCTCGGCGACGTCCTCGGCGCAGTGCCGGACGTTGGCTCCGGGCTCGACCGGCGCGGAGAGGCTGACGCGGGAGTCGCCGCGGTCCGTGTCCGCCCAGGGCACGACGGCGTCGGCGCCCGCGGGCAGGGGCGCGCCGGAGTCGATGAGGACGGCCGATCTGCGCACGAGGCGGGCGGGGCGGACGTCGCCGGCGCGCAGCGTGTCGACGACGGACAGGTGGACGGGAGACTCCGGGGAGGCGGAGGCGATCTCCTCCGAGGAGACCGCGTAGCCGTCGAGGGCCGCGAGCTCCGCCGCGGGCAGGTCGAAGGCGGCGACGACGTCCTCGGCGAGGACGCAGCCGACGGCGTCGAGCAGGACGACGTCGAGCGGCGCGGCCGCCTGGGCGATCTCGAGGCAGGCGGAGAGGTGCTCGGCGACGGTTCTCATGGGTCCTCCGGGGTCGGTGCGTGCGCGACCGCGGGCGAACCCGTCCGACGGCGGCGCTCGCGTCAGGCTACCCGGCCGCGCGGCAACGAACCGGGAACCGCGGCGCCGACCACCGCACGGGAGCGGTCCCGACCTGGGAGGATGGGCCCATGACTTCTGACGCGCGACACCTGCCCGACACCGGCTGGCTGGAGGTCGACGACGCCAAGGACCGCCTGCGTCAGGTGCTGCGCCAGCACCGCCGCGGTCACCACCGTCACCCCGAGACCGGGCACGACGCCGTCTGCGAGGCCTTCACCGAGCGGGCCCTCGAGGCCGTCGAGGGCTGCGACGCCGTCGCCGCCTACGTCTCCGTGGGCTTCGAGCCCTGCACGCGCCTCCTCCTCGACCGGCTCGAGCAGCGCGGGGTGTCCGTGCTCCTGCCCGTGCTCGGCCCGCGCCTGTCGCGCTCCTGGGGGCGCTTCCGGGGGACGGCGGACCTGGGCGACCGGGCCCCGGGTCGTCCGCCCGAGCCGAGCGGCGAGACCCTGCCCGCCGAGGCGGTCGGCGAGGTCGACGCGCTCATCATCCCGGCGCTGGCGGTGGACCGCAACGGTCGGCGCCTGGGCCAGGGAGGCGGGTGGTACGACCGGATGCTGCCGCTGAGGGCCGAGGGCGTCCCGACCTTCGCGATGGTCCACCCCGACGAGCTCGTCGCGGGTCCGCTGCCGACGGAGGAGCACGACGAGCGCGTCGACGCCGTCATCACCTCCGACGAGTGGTTCCTCATCGAGGGCTCCTCCTTCGCGGCTGGTCGCTGAGCGACCGGGCGGAACGCCGCCCGGCGGCTAGCGCCGGCGCGAGGGCGGGCACAGCCCGCGACTGAGCACGGTCCCGCGTGGTCACCGGACCGCGCCGTGCGAGCAGGACCGCTGCCGGTCGCCCCGGTGGGGGGCTCCGGCTCAACAGGCCGTCGCGGTGACACCGGCGTCCACAGGACAGCGCCGTCGGTGCACGGGCACCATCGCCCGCGCCCGAGGCTCGTGGCATGCCGCGCCGTGAGCCCCGCCGTCGTCCCGTCCGCCCCTCTCTCCTGCTGTGGCGGTGGAGGCACCTCGTCGTCGCCGTGTGCGTCGCCGGGGCGAGCCTCCTCGTCCTCTCCCTCCTGCGCCCACCCGGGGCCGAGGGCCGCGAGGTGCTCGTGCTGGCCCGCGGCGTCTCCGCTGGGCAGGTCATCGAGAACGCGGACCTGGAGCGCCGGGCGGTGCCGGATGCCGTGCTGCCGGCGTCCGGTCTGGCCGAGGGGAGCGTGATCGGCCGTCGTGCCGCCGTCGCGCTGCCCGCCGGGACGGTGCTCACGGGGTCGATGACCTCGGGCGCCGACGCCGTCGGGCTCGGGGCCGACGAGCGGCTCGTCCAGGTGCCGGTCGAGGTCGGGGCCGGCCTGGCGCAGCCCGGCGTCCGCGTCGACGTCGTCGGGGAGGCGAGCGTCGTCGCAGGAGCGGGCACCGCGTCCCAGGACGTGGCCCAGGAGCAGGAGCCGGTCGATGAGGGGACGCCGGCCGAGTCGCTCGACGGGGCGCCGGCGGAGGCCGGTACGCCGACGGAGGCCGGTACGTCGTCGGACGCAGTCGCGGTCACGGGTGCGACGGGCTCCGGTGGGGCGCTCGCCAGCACTCAGGAGGACCGCGTCCTCGCCGCGGGCGCGCGCGTCGTCCGCGTGGAACCCGTAGACGTCTCTTCTCAATTGCGTGCGGGGAGCAAGGTCACACTTGTTACTCTTGCCGTTCGACGTGACGACGCTAGCCTTGTCGTTGGAGCCGCAACGCATGATTCCCTGGGACTCATCATGAGTCCCTCATGATCCGCGCCGCGGCAGCCCGGCGGCGCCAGGAGCCTCCGGGCCCAGTTCCTCCCACCCGCGCGAGGGCCACCCGCGTGCGCCTTCTGCCATCCCCAGAAAGGCCACCCATGCTTAAGGGTTTCAAGGACTTCATCGCGCAGGGCAACGCCCTCGAGCTCGCCGTCGCCGTCATCATCGGCGCCGCCTTCAAGCCGATCGTCGACGCGATCACCGCCGTCATCATGGGCATCATCGGCGCCGTCATCGGCTCCCCGAACTTCGACTCCGTCGGCCAGTTCACCATCAACGGCTCCGACCCGATCCAGCCCGGCGCCATCGTCACCGCCATCGTCAACTTCCTCCTCATCGCGATCGCCGTCTACTTCTGCATCGTCCTCCCGATGAACAAGCTGAAGGAGCGCACCGCCAAGACCGAGGTCGAGGAGGAGGCCGTCGAGGTCACCGACACCGAGCTGCTCGTCCAGATCCGCGACCTGCTCGCCGGCGGCCGCGCCAACGTCACCGCCGAGACCACCACCGGTGGCGACATCGAGACGCCCCGCGCCTGACGCACCCGGGAGCACCGCTCCCCCAGTACTGCACGGAGCCCCGCCGACCATGAGGTCGGCGGGGCTCCGTCGTGCGCGGGCGGGAACAGGCCGACGCACCGGCATGGACCGTCCGCCGACGCGGCGCGTCGGCGGAGCTCCGACGCGCGCTCGAAGCGGGCGGCCCGGGGACCACCGTCGCCTCGGTGGGTCCAGCCCCGGCGGCGGGTCAGCCGATGGCGGGACCGTGGCCCCAGTGGGGCGGGACGTCGCCGAGGAGCCGTGCGTCGTTCGCGTGCTCCGAGGCCGAGGAGTCGCGCCCGAGAACACCGCCGTCGCGGGACAGGGCGTCGGTGAGGGCGTCGACGGAGCGACGGCGCCGCTCCTCAGCGACCTCGAGCGGCTCGAGCCCCTGGGCGACGCGCTCGGCGTCCTGAGCGGAGAGCGCGATGACACGGCGGTGACGGCGCCCGGCAGAGCGCACCCCGTCCGACCCGCTGGTGCCGGCCACGGGTGCGAACGGCTCAGGGGCATCCGGCGACCCGTCCCGGACGGCACCGGGAGCCGGACCATTGGAGACCGCGGGGCCGCTCACCGGAGCGCTCACCGGGTGCGACGGACGACGTTGCGGAGGACCGCGGTGATGCCGGCGCCGCGTCGACGCAGGGCGAGCTCGCGGCGGAGCTCCTCGACCTCCTCGTCCTCGGTCCGCACGACGTCGTCGGTGCGGATCCAGGCGAGCAGGTCGTCGAGCTGGTCGTCCGTGTAGGCCTGGAGCGGGAGCCCCTGGGCGATCGGCGGGCGCACGTCGCGCGCGGCGGCGCGAGCCTCGGCGGCCGGGATTCCGGTCGCCTCATCGGCCTCGGGCAGCTGGAAGAAGGGGACGGGCTCGTCGTGGACGCGGTCGGGGAGCTCCTCGGCGGGGTCCGCGTCCGACGCGGACTCCTCAGCGGGTGCCTCCGTCACCGTCTCCTCGTCGGGCCCGGCGTCCGGCTCCTCCGACGCGGCGGCCGTATCCACCGACACGGTCGGCTCGGCGGAAGCGACCTCGTCGACGGCGGCGGGCGCGACGTCGACGGCGCCGTCCTCGGCACCGACCGCGTCGCCGGCGGTGGAGTCGGCGGACGCGGCGTCGTCGGACTCGTCGGCGGTCGAGTCGGGCTCGGGATCGGAGGCGCTGCCGGCGGAGGCGTCGGCTTCCTCCGAACCGGACTCGACGGCGCTGGAGACCAGGGGCTCGAACTCGACCGGGGCGGCGCCGTCGGGCTCGGTGGCGCGCTCCGGCTGGACCTCCTCCGCCGACGCGGTCGACGCGGAGGTGAGCGGGTCCTCGGCGTCCTCGGGGACAAGCTCGACGATCTCCTGGGCGGCCATGACGGTGCGCAGCGCGAGCTCGTCGTCGATGAGGTCGGCGATCTGCGCGGCCTCGGCCTCCGGGTCGAGGAAGACGCTCGCGCGGAAGGCGCGGTGCACGCGCCAGCGGCGGTGCTCGAGGCGCTCGACCCAGTGGCGGTCGCGGCGGCGCAGGCTCGGCTCGGCGACGTAGTCGGCGTCGTCGGTGAGGACGGCGACGAGGAGCTCGCCGGGGTAGTCGGGGTGGCCGACGGCGATCGGCAGGCGCAGGCCGCCCTCGACGCCGAAGCCGGTGACGACGAGGAGGTCCCTGCGGCGCAGCGCGGCCACGAGGTCCGAGGTGAGGCGGTCGGGGACCTCGGCGGAGCCGGCCTCGGCCTGCGGCGCCTCGCCGGCGGCGCGGGCGAGGACCTCGCGCAGGAGGCGCGCGCCCGGCGCGTGGAGGCGCTCCGGGTCGATGTCCTCGGCCGCGAGGCAGGAGACGACGTGCGTCGTGCCGCGCGAGGCGCACAGGGCCTCGACGAGCTCGACCATGCCGGAGCGCTCGCTCACCTGGCCGAAGGAGTGGATGGTGCGGCCGTGCGGCGTCTTGGCGTAGCCGACGGCGAGGATGACGTGGTCGCGGCGCAGGGAGCGCGCCTCGGGCAGGTCGACCACCGTGAAGGGCTCGGAGATCCCCGTCGCGAAGAACTCCTCGAGGGCCGGGGAGCCGGCGACCGCGGCGGCCGCGGCGCGGCGGATCTCGTCGGCGTGGCGGGCGTTGAGGGCCACGACGCCGAGCGAGAGCTCGGGGTGGGTGAGGGCGTGCTCGATGACGAGGTCGACGACGCGGTCCACCTCAGCGCCCACCGTCTCAACGGCGCTCTGTCCGGGTGCCGGCATGCCGCGGCCGTCGACGAGGGAGAGCGCGAGCCGCTCCGTGCCCGGCGGGGCCGGGACGGCGTCGACGACGCCCTCGTAGCCGTTCGTGGCGAGGAAGGCGGCGATCTCCGCGTCGAGGGCGTTGCGCCCGGTCGGCAGGGTGACCGACGGCAGGAGCGAGCCGAGCTCGGCGGCCAGACCGGTCTTCGCGCGGCGCAGGTCGCCGACGACGATGACCTGGCTGGCACGGACCATGGCGGCCACGACCCGCGAGACGGGCACGTCCGCGGAGGCGTCGAGGACCGCGAGGTCGACGAGGGCGTCGGGGGCGAGGACCTGCGGGACGAGGGTCGGCGGGATGATCCAGATCGGCTTGACGGTGAGCGCGATCGGGTGGAGGGCGAGGATGTCGCGCAGCGGCACGCCGTCCTCGCGGGACAGGGCGATGTAGAGGGCTCGGGCGTCGGCCTTGCGCTCCTCGACGGCGGTGCGCACGCGGCGCGCGTAGGCGTGACGGACCGGGCCGGCGAGCGAGGCGGACTGCTCGGCGTCGAGCTCGGCGAGGCGGCGGGCCGTGCCGGACAGGGCGGCGGCGTCGAGGCCCTCGAGGTCGGGGTCGGTGCGCAGCGCCTGGGCGAGGACCGAGGACCACCAGCAGAAGGTGAGCTCCTCGTCGAGCTCGTCGGCGCCGGCCTCGCGGGAGGCGAGGTCGGCGACGAGCGGACTGAGGCCCAGCTCGTCGAGCTCGGTGAGGACGGCGTTGACCCGGGGAAGCTTCTGAGCGGTGACGTCGTCATCGGCGAGGGCGCCGGCGCGCTCGAGGAGCGTCTCGAGCGGCAGGTCCATGAGGACGGGGGCGTCCGGGGCGGTGCCGAGGACGGGCTGGAGCCGGTCGATGAGCTCGCGGGTCTGCTGGGCCGTGGCCTGCATGGCGTCGAGGCCGTGCGGGAGGGTGGGCCAGCCGCCCTCGGGGTCGTGCTTGCGCCAGGTCTCGCGGCGCTGCTGAACCTTGACGAGCTCGCCGTGGAGGTCCTCGACGACGCGGCCGGGGCGCACGAGGTCGCGGGCGGCCTTGGCGTAGTGGCGTCGGTCGGAGGCGGCCATCTGGACGGAGCGGTCCTCGCGCCACTGCTTGGAGGCGGTCGCGATGACCATGTCGGCGGCGGAGCGCTCGAAGACGGCGGGCTGGAAGACGTCGAGGGACTCGCGCACGCCGTCGAGCATCTCGAGCTGCTCGCACCACTCCCCCATCGTGGAGGCGCGGCGCAGCGAGGTGGCGCCGGCGACGTAGCCGGCGTTCTCGATGACGGCGGGCAGCAGCTCGTCGGAGAGGCGCTGGAGGCGGACGAGGGAGTCCGTGGCCTCGTCGACGTCGGCGACGGACACCCCGTTCCAAGGGCTCGTGCTGGCGGCGCGGGTCATGACGCCGAGCTCGTGGGCGCGCTCGAGGAGCTCGTGGGCGCGGTCCATGCCGGCGTCGTCGAGGCGCTCGAGGCGGCCGGGCGCGACGCGGGCGCGCGTGCGGGCGGCGTGGGCGTCGCTCGTGAGCTCGGCGAGGCGCTCGAGGGCGTCGTCGACGGAGACGCCCCAGGGGGCGCGCTCGCGGTGGAGGGCGTCGACGTAGCGGGAGACGCGGTCGCGGGTCGCGGTGAGCTCCTCGCGCATGTCGACGATGGCGGGGACGTCGAGCTCGGGAGGCTCGACGCCGAGGGACTCCTTGATGGCGTCGGCGACGTGGCGGCGCCAGGAACCGTCCTCGGTGAGGTCGAGGACGAGGTCGCCGAGCCCGAGGTCGCGCAGGGCGCCGGCGACGGCGTGGCCGTCGGCGCTCGTGGCGGGGACGTGGACGACGGTGCGGCCCGAGGCGGCGGCGTCGGCGGCGATGGCGGCGAGGGTCTCGGCGACCTCGGATCCCGGGGGCGCGTCGAGGAGGAGGGAGGCTCCGGTGCTCACGGCCTCGACGGCGTCGAGCTGGGCGGGGTCGAGGTCTCCGGCCCCGCGCTCGTCGCTGGGTGCGCGGTCGGTGCGGACGGGCTCGCCGAGGTCGACGTCGAGGGCGGCGCGGGCCTCCTCATCGCCGGCGACCGCGGCGACGAGGGCGGAGGCGCGGGCGCGGTCCCAGACCTCGTCCAGGTCCTCGACGAGGGCCTGGCCCGGGTGGACGAAGGCGCCGATGACCTGCTGCTCGTGGATCTCGAAGCCGGGCAGGTACTCGCGGCCCAGCGCCGCGACGCGCTCGAGGGCGCTGCGCGGCGAGAAGCCGGCGCCGGCGAGGGTGGCGCGGGCGGCGGCGTCGACGTCGGCGGTGGAGCCGTAGCGGCGCAGGGCGCGGGCGAGGACGGGGTTGACCTCGATGGAGGCGTCCAGCGTGAGGGCGGCGTCGGCGGTGGCGCTCGAGAGGCGCACAGGGCGCAGGAGGACGGGGACGTTGACGGTGCGCACGACGCCCGGCTGGGCGGTGCGGGAGGTCGAGGAGGCGTCGGGGTGGCTGGCGCGGGAGGCGTCGAGGGCGGCGGTGGCGCGAGCGAGCTCGGCCTCGGCGGCGTCGAAGTCGCCCGCGGAGCCGCTCGCCGCGGGGGCGGCTGAGGGGGCCGAGGCGGACGAGGCCGCGGAGGCCGCCGTCGTCGAGGAGGCGGCGGAGGCGCTCGAGGCGGCGGCGCCGTGCTCGGAGACGACGGTCTCCGTCCAGGAGGCCACGCCGATGGCGAGGTAGACGGGGGCGACGCCGAACTGGCGGGCGAGGCTGTCGGTGCGGCCGGCGACCTCGCGAAGGGACTGGCGCGCGACGCTGAGCGCCGAGTGCTCCCGGATGAGGCTCGTGAGGTGCGTCGGACGGCCGGCGTAGAGCTGGGCGAGACCGGAGGGGTGGGCCGCGGAGAGGTCGACGACGCCGTCGAGCATGTGGATGTCGTCGAGGCTGGCGACGCCGCCGAGCTCGACGAGCTCGCTGCGCCACCGCGCGAGCGCGGCGTCGACCGGGTCGACGGGCTCGGGCTCCGGCTCGGGGTCCTCGGCCGGCTGGGGGACGTCCTCGGCGGCCTCGCCGGACTGGGCGGTGATCGCCTCCTCGAGGCCGTCGACGCCCGTGCTCTCCTCGGGGGCGGGCTCCGAGTGGCGTCGCTTGCGGCCGAACGAGAAGAGTGAAGGCGTCATGCTCCCAATCTACGGCAGCGCGGGCCGACCTCCGGGCGGCGCGGCGGGCGGACGCCGGACGGCCGGCCCTCCGGCCCAGGGGCTCACAGGATCGGCCGGCATCGAGGGGCGGGGCTCAGGCGCCGCACAGGACGGGCACGGGCAGGCTTCCTAGCGTCGGCGTCGTCACCCGGCAGCGCACGCAGAAGGAGCAGCAACCCATGCGCGACACGACGACCCGCACGACTCCCCGGTGGATGCAGGCCCCCGGAGTCCGCTCGGCGATGACGACGACGGCAGGCGCGCTGCTCATCGTGGCGGGCGGCTGCGCGCTGTCCTCGACCGCGTCGACGGGCACGACCACTGACACCGCGGCGACCGGCACCACCGACTCGACCGACACGACGAGCACCACCAGCGCGGTCACCGTCTCCGACGCGACGATCACGATCAACGAGGCCGGTCAGTACGTCATCACGGGCTCGGGATCCGGCTGGACCATCGCGGTCAGCAAGGAGATCTCGGACGCCGTCACCCTCATCCTCGAGTCCCTCGGCCTCACCGACTCCCAGATCACCTCGGGCACGACCGCCGACGTCACCATCACGACGACCTCCGACTCCTCGATCGCCTCGAGCAGCGACGTCGCGATCTCCTCCGAGGGGGCTCTCACCTTCACGAGCGAGGACGGCGCGACCCTCACCCTCAGCTCGGACGACTCCCACGCGGTCAAGGCCGACTCGGTGACGGTCGACGGCTCGAACCTCGATCTCACCTCGACCCCCAAGGGCGGCATCCACGCCACCACCGCCGTCTCCGTCGTCAACGGCTCCGACGTCACCATCACCGCGCCGGGCGACGGCATCCAGGTCGAGGACACCTCCGACGTCGACTCCGGCGACTTCCTCCTGTCCGACTCGACGCTCACCATCACGTCGGAGGACAAGGGCGTCACCGTCAGCGACGAGCTCGCCGTCGAGTCCGGAGAGGTCACGATCGTCTCCGGAGACGAGAGCCTCGAGGGCCGCTTCGTCAACCTCACCGGCGGCACGCTCACGCTCACGGCGGGCGACGACGGCATCAACGCCAAGGAGTGGACCGAGGACGAGGACTACGCCGACGAGGTCGCGAACCTGACGGACACGACGCCCGAGAACCCCCTTCTCATCCTCGTCGACGGCGCGACCGTCGTCGTCACCGCCGCAGGCGACGGCATCGACTCGAACGGGTCCGTGGAGATCGACTCCGGGACCGTCACGGCGAGCCAGTCCTCGCAGGACAACGCGGCCCTCGACTACGACGAGACGGGCACGCTCACGGGCGGCACCGTGTGGTTCATCAACCAGACCGGCATGGCCCAGGCCTTCACCTCGACCACCCGGGCCTACCTCATGTCGAACGTGTCCGGCTCGGCCGGGGACACGATCACGGTGACGGACTCCTCGGGCACGGTCGTCGCGACGACGACGGCGACGACGGCGACGACCGCCTTCGGGAACGTGGTGTTCTCCACGGAGGGCCTCGTCGACGGCGAGGCGTACACGATCACGGTCTCAAGCGGCTCCAGCGCGACCGCGACGGCCACGACGGAGGCCCAGCAGTCCACCGCCTTCGGAGACCCGGGCGCCCAGGGCGCACCGGCCGACTTCTCGGGCGACGGCACGACGCCGCCCACGATGCCCGACGGCACCGCGCCGACGGCCGCGACGGACGGGGCCACTCCCCCTGCCCTGCCCGACGTCACCGCACCCACGGGCACCACCGACGGCTCCACCCCGCCCGCCGCTCCCGACAGCACGACCACCACCGGGATGACCGACGCCACCGTCGCCGACGCGGCAGCGGCCACGACCACCAGCGCGACCGTGCAGCCCACGATCTTCAACGCGCTCGCCGCGCAGTGGACCGGGCTCGACACGACGACGGCCACACCGCTCGCGACCACGACGGACGCGGCCGGCACGGCGACCACCACCGCCGGGGCGGCGGGGGCCGCTGCCGAGGACGCCGTGCTCACGGTGGAGGCGGCCGTCGCACCCGCCGAGCAGGAGGCGGCCGGCACGGCGACCACCACCGCTGACGAGACGAGCTCCAGCGCCACCACGACGTCGGAGGACGGGACCACGACGTCCGCGTCCTCCACGACGGGAGCCTCGGACGGCGACGTCGTCGCGGCCTCGGTATCGGCATCGGCATCGGAGGACGACACCGACGGCAGCGCGCTCGCCCACACCGGTGCGGACTCCGAGCTCGTCCTCATGTCCGCCGGGCTGCTCGGGATCGGGGGGCTCACGCTCACCCTGCGCCGTCGTCGGGCCGAGCGGGTCTGAGCGAGTCCCGACGCCCGCTCAGCGCGAGGAGCACGAGGGAGCCCCGACCACGCGACGTGGTCGGGGCTCCCGGCCGTGCCCCCGATTGGATTCGAACCAACGACACCCGCTTTAGGAGAGCGGTGCTCTATCCCCTGAGCTACGAGGGCCTGCAGCGGGACACCCTACCAGCGCGAGGCCGACGCCCCGCGCTTGCCCGGGGCGTCGCGGTACCGCCTCGGCGTCCCCGGGCTCGCGCGGTGCGCCGGCCGGGCCGAGATCGCGAGCCGGCCGTCGGCACGACGACGGCGCCGTCCCACGAGCTGCGGGGCGGCGCCGTCGGACGTCTCGGTGGGCGGCGCTCAGGCGCGGCCCCACGGGGTGCCGATGTTGCGGCCGTCGAGCTGGTCATCCTTGGAACGGGTCGGCACGACCATGACGGGGCAGGCGGCGTGCGAGAGGACGCCCTGGCTCGTGGAGCCGAGCAGCAGCCCGGAGAAGCCGCCACGACCGCGGGAGCCGACGACGACGAGGTCGACGGCGGTGGAGAACTCGGCCATGAGCTCGGCGGCGTTGCCGTCGAGGGCGTGGCGGCGCACGGTGACGCCCGGGTGCCCCTCGGTGGCCTCGGCGATGGCGCGGTCGAGGCCGGAGCGGACGTCGATGAGGACCTGCTCGCGGTCCACGGCGGCGGGCAGCCAGGCCAGCGCACCTGCGCCGGAGGCCATGGGGACGGCTGCGATGGCGGTGAGCTCCGCGCCCCAGACCTCGGCCTCGTTGACGGCCCAGCGCAGGGCCTTGCGGGCCGACTCGGAGCCGTCGACGCCGACGACGATGCGGCGCACGGGCGTGTAGTCGGCGCCCTCGAGGTGGCGGGGGACGACGATCGTCGGGCAGTGGGCGTGGGCCGGGAGAGCGGAGGACACGGTACCGAGGAGACGGTCCGTGAAGCCGCCGCCGCCGCGGGTGCCGACGACGGTGAGGGCGGCCTCGTCGGACAGGTCGATGAGGACGCCGGAGGGGTCGCCGGTCTCGAGGGAGCTCGTGACGGTGACGCCCGATCCCTGGGCGCGGGCGACGGCCTCGTCGACGACGGCCTGGGCGCCGGCTCGGATCGCGGTGTCGTCGAGGGCGGCGTATCCGCCGTCGAGGGAGGCGGTGGTGAAGGAGGGCAGGGAGTAGGCGCACAGCAGGTGGACCCGCCATCCGGCGCGGGAGGCACGGGCGACCGCCCAGTCCACCGCCCCGAGGGACTCCGGAGAGCCGTCAACTCCGACGAGGACGACCTTGTCTTCAGCCATGGGTTCTGCCCCTTTCACGATGGGGTCGTGAGTACCGATGGGGCCATTGTGCCCCTTCGCATACTGTGGTCCAAACCACTGCGTGGGGAACCTTATCGGATCGGCGCGAGCCTCGGTCACACGGACGCCGCAGGGCGGGCCCGGGCTCCGGGTGCGGACGAGCGGGGCGGCCGCCGGGTGGCGACCGCCCCGCTCGGGAGCTGGTGGAGGCCGGAGGACCTCAGCCGATGTGGACGTACGTGGGGCTGCCCCAGACGGCCCGGTACACCGTGTCCACCGCGGTGTTGCCGGCGTCGACCATCATGCCGTTCCCGACGTAGATGCCGACGTGGTAGCCGTAGTAGACGATGTCGCCGGGCTGGGCCTGGGCGGCGGAGACGGTGGTGCCGGCGGCGCCCTGGGCGTAGGAGGTGCGCGGCAGCGAGATGCCGTGCTGGGCGTAGACCCACTGGACGAAGCCGGAGCAGTCCCAGCCGCTCGGGGTGGAGCCTCCGGAGACGTAGGGGACGCCCTGGTACTGGAGGGCCGTCGCGGCGATGGCGGCGCCGACGGAGGAGCCGGACGTCGTCGTGCTCGCGGTGCTCGCACCCGAGGAGGAGGTCGTCGCGGCGGCGTCCTGGGTCGTCGTGTCCGGCGTCGTCGCGGCGGCGGAGGCCTGCTCGGTCGCCGCAGCCTCCTCAGCGGCCCTCGCGGCGGCGGCCTCCTCGGCCGCCTTCTTCTCGACGGCGGCCTTCTGGACGGCGACCGTGTCCTCCGTCCTCTCGACGGCGGAGGCGGTAGTAACGTCCTCGGAGGCGGCCGCGTCAGCGTTGACCGTGACGGCCTTGTTGGTCGTGATGACCTCGCGCGCACCGGAGGCGAGGGCAGCGGTGCCCGACCCGTGGAGGGAGCCTGCCGAGGCGTCGGCGGGGACCGTGTCCGCGGCGGCGGCACCGGCGGCGACGGCGGTGAGCGCCAGGCCGGTGGAGGCGACGAGGGCGACGGCCGTGCGGGGGCTGCGCGTGCGGCGAAGGGCGTGGGATGCCATGGGATGCGATCTCCTCGAGGTGAGCTTCCGGGATTGCGATCGTGACGCTACCGAGACATTGGCGGCGCTGTCAGGTGATCCGAGCGCATTGCGGCATGAGGAGACACACATTGCGGGTTCGCACCTCCTCCTCGAGGAGGATCTTCGAGGACGCAACGGGGCCCGCCGCTCAGTGAGCGGCGGGCCCCGTGAAGAGCTGAGGATCAGCCGATGCGGACGTAGGTGCCGCCGGCGTCGACGGCGCGGTAGGTCACGCCGGCGCTCGGGTTGTCGGCCGAGACCATCATGCCGTTGCCGACGTAGATGGCGACGTGGCCGGACCACCAGATGACGTCGCCGGGCTGGGCGGCGGAGGCGGAGATGACCGTACCGGAGTTCTTGATGGCCTCCGACTGGTGCGGCAGGGAGATGCCGTACTGGGCGTAGACGTAGGAGACCAGGCCGGAGCAGTCGAAGGCGGACGGGCCGGCGGCGCCGTAGACGTAGGCGGAGCCGACGTACTGCATCGCGGTGGCCACGATGGAGGAGCTGGAGGCGGCGGCCGTCGTCGTGGCGGCGGAGGTGCTCGCGGTGGAGCCGGTCGACGTGGTGGTCGTCGTCGCGGCGGCGGTGGCCGTGGCGGCGGCGGCCTCCTCGGCGGCCTTCGCGGCGGCGGCCTCCTCGGCCGCCTTCTCCTCGGCGGCCTTCTTCTCAGCCTCGATCTTGGCGGTGTCCTCGGTCTTCGCGACGCCGGAGGCGGCGGTGACGTCGGCGGCAGCCTTGGCGTCGGCGGCGACGGTGATCGAGGCGTTCTGGGTGGCGGCCTTGGCGGCCTGCGCGGTGAGGCCGGCCTTGAGAGTGCCCGCGGAGGCGTTCGCGCTCTCCGTGCTCTGGTTGGCGGCGCTCGCGCCCGACGCGATCATCGTGAGGGCGAGACCGGACGAGGCGGCCACGGCCAGGCCACGACGGGCCATGCGCGGAGCGCTCGTGAGCGGGGTGAGCGGACGGGCGGCCTTGCGGTGGCGGGCCTTGACGCTGGTAGTCACTGCTGTATCTCCTGGTGAGCCGACGGAGTTAGCTGTCGGGTTCGGGCGAGGAGTTGCCCGGCCCGCTTGCGCGGGCTTCACCCCAAGGCCTTCAGGTCGCAGTGACCGTCTGGCCGGAAGGAAATTGGTTCCCCCGGACCTGCCGATGCTGTGTTCTTGCGGAGGACGTGCACGCCGGCAGGTTTTGGCTCCGTGCGCGTTCTCGCGGTCAGTCCCTGACCGCGACCGCAACGTTATACGACCCGACGCCGTCCGACGAGACGTCTGGATCACCATTTTCGTGTGGCGTCCGGCACTCGGAGCGACCCAGATTTTCCAAAGCGATGATGCGGAAAGGTCACAGATCGGCGGGACTCCGCGGAGGACTCGGCTCAGGGTCCTCTCAGGCCCGCTCCAGTGGTTCTGGAAGCCGGAGCGGTACCCCTTCTCAGCGGACGAGGAAGAGGTGCCGCGCGAGGTCCTCGGCGAGGGTGACGGGAACCCCGGCCGGTCCGACGACCCGGACCCCGCCCGACGTCGCACGCAGGCGCACCTGCGCACCGGCCTCGACGCCGGCGTCCTCGACGGCGGCGATGAGCTCGAGGTCGGCCTGGATGGGCTCGCCGATACGGCGGACGGTGGCCTCGACGTCGTGCGAGCCCGCGAGCGCCGTCGCGCCCACCTCGCCCGCGGCGGGCGCCGGGTGGTCGTCCGAGTGCGAGGGGACGGGGTTGCCGAAGGGATCGACGCTCACGTCGTCGAGCATGGCGGCGAGGCGCTCCTCGACCTGCTCGCTCATGACGTGCTCCCAGCGGCACGCCTCCTCGTGGACGAGACGGCGGTCCATGCCGATGACGTCGAGGAGGAGCCTTTCCGCAAGGCGGTGCTTCCGGATGACCTCGGTGGCGCGCTCGCGCCCCTCGTCGGTGAGCTCGAGGGACCGGTCCTCGGCGACGCGGATGAGGCCGTCGCGCTCCATCCGGGCCACCGTCTGGGAGACCGTCGGTCCGGAGTGGTCGAGGCGCTCCACGATGCGCGCGCGCAGCGGCGTGACGCCGTCCTCCTCGAGCTCGTAGACGGTCTTGAGGTACATCTCGGTGGTGTCGATGAGCTCGCTCATCTCGGTGGCCTCCTGGCGGGTCGTCCGCGCGTTCCGGCGGCGAGGGCTGGGCGCCCGGCCGTGCTCGCAAGGTACCGTCCAAGGATAGTGGCGCGAGCCGCCGCGCCGGTCTCAGGCCGACGACGGCCGCGAGCCGGAGGGGCCGTCGTCGTCGGGCCGGTGCGAGCCGTCGACGCCGTCAGCCGGGTCACCCGGGGCCCCGGCGCCGCGGTCGGGGGCGACGCCGCCCACGCCGTCGAGCCCCGCGACGAGCTCGTCGTCGTTGCCCGTGATCTCGGCCAGCATCTCGGCGCCGACCGCCTCGGTGGTCTCCCCCGCGAGCGGCCCGGGCGCCTGGATGCCGGTGGGGTCGCCACGGCCGACGGCGGCGAGGATGGAGCGCGTCGCCGTGTGGGTGAGGTCGATGTGCCAGTGCTCGCGGGCCCAGAGGGCGGCCAGCAGCGAGACGATGATGGCGGCCGCGCCGCCGACCGCGATCGCCACCCGGGGATTCCACTCGTCCGAGACCCAGCCGATGACCGGCGACCCGATCGGCGTCGTCCCGAGGAAGAACATCATGTAGATGCTCATGACCCGCCCGCGCATCGCCGGCTCCGTGGTGAGCTGGACGGTCTGGTTCGCGCTCGTGAGGACCGTGAGGACGCACAGGCCCACGGGGATCGAGGACAGCGCGAAGAGCGGGTAGGTCGGCATGGCCGCCATGACGAGGGAGGAGACGCCGAGGAGGAAGGAGGCCATGACGAGCGTACGGACGCGCGGCCGCTTGCGGCGGGCCGCCCACAGCGCCCCGGCGAGGGAGCCGATCGCGAAGACCGAGGAGACCGTGCCGTAGGCGTCGGACTCCATGTTGAAGGCGTGGCGCACCATCGCGGCCATGGTCACCTGGAAGTTGAGGGTGAACATCGAGACCACCGAGATGACCACGATGATGACGACGATGTCCGCCCGGTGCCGCACGTAGGCGAGCCCCTCGCGCATCTGCCCCTTGGCGCGCTCGGCGCGCGGCACGTCGTAGAGGTCCTTGACGCGCATGGACAGCAGCGCCGCCGCCGGGAAGAGGAAGGTGAGGGCGTTGACGACGAAGACCCAGCCCGGCCCGACCCACGTGATGGCCAGGCCGCCCACGGCCGGGCCCAGGAGGCGGGCCGCGTTGAAGGAGGCGGAGTTGAGGCCGACGGCGTTGGCGAGGTGGTCGCCGGGCACCATGCGCGCCACGAAGATCTGGCGGGCCGGGGAGTCGTAGGCGCTCGCGCAGCCGGTGAGGAGGGCCGCGAGGTAGACGTGCCAGAGCTCGGCGTGCCCGGCGATGACGTCGGCGCCCAGGACGAGCGAGACGACTCCCATCGAGGTCTGAGTGAGGACGAGGAAGCGCCGCTGGTCCACCCGGTCCGCGACGAGGCCGGCGTGCACGGAGAAGACCATGGCGGGCAGGAACTGCAGCGCCGTCGTGATGCCCGTGGCGGAGGCCGAGTCCTCCGTGAGGATCCTCAGCACCAGCCAGTCCTGGGCGACCCGCTGCATCCACGTGCCGGTGTTGGCGACGAGGGCGGCGAAGAACCAGATCCGGTAGTTGTGGAACCTCAGGGAGTCGAAGGTGGAGGACACGGCGTCGGGGGCCTCGTTCTGCTCGGGGGGCACGGGGTGCGGCGTCGGCGGACGGCCCCGGCGGCGCCGTCGTCGATGCTACGCCGGGCCCCGACGGCCGGCAGACGGCCGGGAGGGCCGACGACGTCGGGCGGCCCCGTCGTCGTCGGCCCTCCCGGACCGGTGCGGCACGCGTCAGGAGACGCCGAGGATCGCCTTGATGGGCGTCAGGGTGAAGTAGACGACGAAGAGCGCGCAGGCGACCCACATGAGCGGGTGGATCCGCCTTCCCTCTCCGCGCGCGAGCTGCACGACCGTGTAGGCGATGAAGCCGGCGCCGATGCCGTTCGTGATCGAGTACGAGAAGGGCATCATGATGATCGTGACGAAGGCGGGCAGCGCGATCTCCGGACGCTTCCAGTCGATGTCCGTCACCTGCGTCATCATGAGGAATCCGACGATGACGAGGGCCGGGGTGGCGGCCTCGTAGGGCACCATCGAGACGACCGGCGCGAGGAACATGCTCAGCAGGAACAGCACGCCGGTGACCACGGAGGCCAGGCCGGTGCGGGCGCCCTCGCCGACGCCCGCGGCGGACTCGACGTAGGACGTGTTCGAGGAGACGCCGCCCATGCCGCCGGCGATGGCCGCGACGGAGTCGACGACCAGGATCTCGCGCGTCTTGGGCGGGTTGCCCTCGGAGTCGAGGAGGTCGCCCTCCGCACCGATGGCGACCATCGTGCCCATGGTGTCGAAGAAGTCGGCGAGCATGAGGGAGAAGACGAGCAGCACGAGGCTGACGACGCCGATCTTGTCCACGCTGCCCAGGAGGCTGAAGCGGCCCAGGGTCGCGAGCGACGGCATGTCGATCGGGGAGCCGGACAGGCTCGGGACGGACAGGGACCAGCCCGTGGGGTTGGTGTCGACGTCGAAGGCGCCGAGGTGGGCGACGGCCTCGATGACGGTCGCGAGGACGGTGGAGGCGATGATGCCGATGAGGATGGATCCCTTCACCTTGCGCACGTGCAGCACGATGATGAGGAAGAGCCCGAAGAGGAAGACGAGGACGGGCCAGCCCTGGAGGCTGCCGCCCAGGCCGAGCTCGAGCGGGGTGCCGCCGGCGCGGACGACCTTGGCGTCCACAAGGCCGATGAGGGCGATGAACAGGCCGATGCCGACGCTGATCGCGGTCTTGATCGACGGCGGGACCGCCTTGAAGACGGCCTCGCGGAAACCGGTGAGGACGAGGACCAGGATGATGATGCCCTCGATGACGACGAGGCCCATGGCGTCGGCGTAGGTGACGCCGTCGGTGCCGGCGATCGTGTACGCGACCATCGCGTTGACGCCGAGGCCAGCGGCCAGGGCCATGGGGTAGTTGGCGACGACGCCCATGAGGATCGTCATGAGGCCCGCGACGAAGGCGGTGCCGGCGGCGATCTGCTCGGTCGTGCCGAGCGGCGCGATGCCGTCGTGCGGGGTGGAGAGGATGAGCGGGTTCAGCACGAGGATGTAGGCCATCGTGAAGAAGGTGACGACGCCGCCGCGGACCTCGCGGCCGATCGTCGAGCCGCGCTCGGTGATGTGGAAGAAGCGGTCGAGGCCGGACGCGGGGGCGGCGGCCTGTCCCTGGGACGTGCGGGACGGGGAGGTTGTGCTCACGTGGAGCGATTGTCCCAGAGGGCGCGTTGCCGTCGCGTTGAGCCTCGTCACACGGGACGCCCCGGGAGAGGCCCGTCCGTGACAGGGTTGGGGCGATGAAGATCCTTCTCTCCGACACCAGCTACCTCGACCCCGAGCCGATCCGCGCCGCCGGCCACGACGTCGTCCTCTTCACCGAGTCGCAGCCCGTGCCCGAGGAGCACCGCGACGCCGAGGCCATGGTCCTGTGGGGCGGCGGCGGCTCCGGCTCCGCCGACGTCCTCAAGGCGATGCCCGGCTACCTCACGCGGCTGCGCTGGGTCCAGACGCTCGCCGCCGGCCCCGACAACGTCCTCGCGGCCGGCTTCCCCGACTCCGTGGCCATCACCTCGGGCCGCCACTTCCACGACCGGACCGTCGCCGAGCACGCCGCCGCCCTCGCCCTCGCCTGCGTCCGCTCCCTCCCCCGCGCGCTCGAGGCGCAGTCCGACCACGTCTGGGACTCCGAGCTCGGCGGCGCCCACCCCCTCGACGCCCCGGACCGCCTCACGACCCTCCTCAACGCCCGGGCCCTCGTGTGGGGCTTCGGGGCGATCGGCCAGCAGACCGCCTCCGTGCTCACCGCCCTCGGCGCGCAGGTCCGCGGCGTCGCCCGCAGCGCGGGGACGCGCGCCGGCTACGAGGTCATCGCCGTCGACGACGTCGAGTCCGCGCTCCCGGAGACCGACCTGCTCGTCATGATCCTGCCGTCGACGCCGGAGACCACCGGGGCCCTGTCCGCCGAGCGCCTCGCCCTGCTGCCGCGACGCAGCGTCGTCGTCAACGTGGGCCGCGGCGCGACCGTCGACCAGGACGCCCTCGAGGCGGCGCTGCGCTCCGGCGCCATCAGCGCCGCTGGCCTCGACGTCACCGCTCCGGAGCCGCTGCCGGCGGACTCGACGCTGTGGGACGCCCCGAACCTCGTCATCACCCCGCACAGCGCGGGCGGCCGGGCGGTCGGCGCGGTGGACCGGATCATCAAGAACGCGGCCCTCATCGAGGCGACGCCGGAGGGCGAGGTGCCCACCGGCCTCGAGGCGCTCGTGACGCGCTGACCCAGGAACCGGGCCGAGGCAGCCCCAGGGCCTCGGTGGCCCACCGTCCAGTAGGATTCCCCCCATGACCCACGACGACGTCCGGTCCTGTGACCACGCGCCGCACTCACTCCCAACAGCGCCCCCATCGTTCCTCTCAACCGTCGCGATCGGAGTCCTGGCCGCGACGGTCACGGCGCTGCGAGTGCGTCCCTCCACGTGGGACTCGCTCTACTCCGAGGACGGGTGGCTCTTCCTCGGGGGATGGGTCTCCCGAGGCGCCGGCTCGGTCCTCGCCCCGTACAGCGGTTACCTCCACCTCGTGCCACGCCTGGTCGCGGGCGCCGTCTACGCCGTCATCCCCGTCGACGACTGGGGGCGCGCCGTCACCGGCGGCGCCTGCCTCGTCGTCGGCCTCCTCAGCGCGATCCTGTGGCACGGCAGTGCGGGTCTCCTGCGCTCTCGCGCGCTCCACGTCGCCGTCGCACTGGTCCCCGCCCTCACCCCGGCCACGGGCGACCAGGTCCTCGGCAACCTCAACTGCCTCCACACCTACTGCCTGGTCACGATGGGCGTGTGGGTCTGCGCGCCCGCTGCCACGGGTCTCGTCCGACACCGAGCGCCACGCGTGTTGAGGGCCGCCGGTACGGCCGCGGTCTCCCTCACCCTCACCCTGACGGAGGTCCAGGTCATCCTCCTGGCCCCGTTGTTCGTCTGGCGCACCGTGCGGCACCGTCGGACGGGAGGGAGGGGCGTGGACCCGCTCACCGGCGGGT
Source organism: Actinomyces radicidentis (assembly GCF_001553565.1). Classification (NCBI taxonomy): domain Bacteria; kingdom Bacillati; phylum Actinomycetota; class Actinomycetes; order Actinomycetales; family Actinomycetaceae; genus Actinomyces; species Actinomyces radicidentis. The sequence continues at coordinate 741,219 of NZ_CP014228.1, forward strand.
GGGCGCTGGGCTCGCTGGCTCAGGGGTGGGCGGCCGTATCCGGATCGCGCGCCCAAGCCTACGCAGGCAACCACTCCACCGTCCGGGACGTGCTGGATGGCGCTCTGCTCCACACGGTGCTCGCACCGGTGACGTCGTCGGACGACATCGCCCACCGCGTCGTCACGTCGATCGGCTGGGGCGGGCTCGCGCTGCTCCTCGGCGCGGAGGTGCTGGCGTGCAGCCTCAGCGCCCGCTCGAGGCGCGCACCCCGCGCCTCTTCCCTCGAGCGATGGGCACCCACCGCCTGGGTGGCGCTCGCGGCCGCCCTCTGGTGCGCCGGGTGCCTCGGCAACGGCGGCCTCCCAATGTCCCAGGACGATCAGCCGCTCCTGTGGCGCTGGGGGGCGGCCGGCGCGATGCTCGTCACGATCGCACTGCTCGTGGCAGTCGACCGGATCGGTTGGCTTCCGGTGCGCGTGGTCACGGTCCTCCTGGCCGTCGGCGTCGCAGCGGCGGGCTTCCAGGCACCACTGACCTACAGGACGGGAAGCCCGTCGTGGTCCGTCGCGATCGCCCAGGCCCGGGCCACGGGCTGCGACGAGACGACGGGGACGATCCGCGTCACCCAGTGGCCCACGAGACTCACCGTCCCCGTGAGCTGCGCCCTCCTGCACTGAGGTCGTACTAGCAGCACCGGAGCGGCCGAGGCACGCTGGTGCCCGAGAATCACCCGCGGGTGGGCAGGTGCGCCTCGAGCTCGGCGAGGGTCGTCGGGGCGTCGTGCGCTCCGGCGCCGTCGGCGTGGCCGCGGGAGGCGGCGAGCTCGGCGACGGCGTCGAGCGCGGAGGAGTGGCGCTGGTCGCCGTCCTCGACCGGGGCGGTGTGCTCGGCGTCCGGGTCCTCGCCGGTGCGGCTCTTGCGCGTGCGGCGTGAGCGGGTGGAGCGCTTGCCGTCGGCGGAGTCCGCAGCGGCCGCCGTGCCCTCGGTCTTGGCGCGCTTGCGCGACCCGCCGGCCTTCGCGGGCTTCTCGGGCGTCCCGGACTCCTCAGCGGGCTCTGCCGGGTCGGTGGCGGTGGCGGTGGCCGGAGCGTCCTCGGAGCCGGCGTGCTCGTCGGAGCCGGCGGCGGCGATGTCGGACGCCGCGGCGTCCTCAGCATCGACATCGGTCGCGTCCGCGGTGGTCCCCGTCGTCGAGGTCGCCTTGCGGTGCCCGAGGCGGCGGGCGCCGGTGGAGCGCGAGCGGGCGCGCGAGGACCGGGACTCCTCGTCGGATGCGGAGCCGTCCTCCGCCTGCGCGGCCTCCTCCTGCCTCCCGGACCGCTCAGCCTGCTCGGGCCGCTCGGTGCTCGCCCGGGACTCGTCGGCCGCCTCCGCCTGGGCGGCGGCCTCGGCCTGAGCCTCCTCGAGGCTCCGGCCCTCGCGGATGGAGGAGCCGTCGGTGCCGATCGGCTCCATGGCGGCCTCGTCGAGGCGCGACGGGGTGACGGGCCAGTCGGGTCCCTGGTCGGGCAGGTCCGTCTCGGAGTGGGCGCCGCAGCCGTGGTCGAGGGAGACGACGCGGCCGTCGTCGGCGGCCCACTCGTTGGCGCAGACGCCGAAGACGTTGCGGAGCGGCCCGGACATGGGGATGAAGAAGCCGCAGGTCGCGCAGGTGGCGTGGGCCTTGCGGACGCCGTCGGCCTCGGGGCCGTGGTCGCCGTCGTACCAGCGGTCGGCGGCGCGCTGGACGCCCTCGGGGCTGAGGACGCGGGCACGGCCGAAGTCGACGGCGTCGGTGCCGGCCGCGAGGAGGCCGTCCTCACCGGTCCGGTCGCCCTCGTGCTCACCGGTGGCCTCCCAGCCGGGCTCGAGGCGCTCGTCGGTCTCCCGCTTGGGAAGGCGGTCCCCGCGTCCGACGTCGCCGGGCTGGAGGCGGTCCGCCCACGGCACCCACGCGGGGGCCAGGAGCGCGTCCTCCCCGGGGAGGAGCTCCATCTCGCAGATGGTGGCGGTGCGCGAGCGCGGCGGGCGGGTCATGGTGACGGCCCAGCGCCAGCCGTGGTAGCCGGCGAGGTTGCACTCGAAGAGGTGGGTGACGAGGCGCTCGGCCTCGGCGCGGGAGCCGGCGTGGGCGCCGACGCTCAGCGGGTCGGTGATCTCGCCGAGGGCGGCGTGGGCCATCTCGACGGCGACCGGCGAGGTGAGGGTCTTGTCCTTGTTGGCGGCGGTCTGCTGCGCCTTGGCGGGCAGGGAACCGGGACGCTCGATGGTGGTGCGGGCGGCGGCGCTCACCGGGGCGGTCTCGCCCAGGGTCGCCTGCTCGGCCTCGGTCGACGTGGAAGTCGCTGCGTCAGTCACTCGGCCAGTCTACGGGCCGCGTCCAGGACGGCCCGTCCTCGTTCGGCGAGGGCGCAGCGCGGGCAGGCGACGCGCCGCCCCCTCAGAGCGCCTCGACGGAGACGATCCGGTGGACCGCGACCGTCAGCTCCGTCTCACGCACGACGTCGGCCAGACGCACCCGCCCCGGCTCGACGGCCAGCACCCGCACGCGGCGCTCCTGCACCTTGCCGTCCGGACCGGCCAGGCGGAGCCTGAGCCGCGTGCGGGAGGCCTGGGCCTGCCGCAGCAGCGCGAGGGCGTGGACCGGGTCCGTCACGGCGCCGGCCGGGGCGCCGGAGACCGCGCGCGCCTCCTCCCCCGCCCGCAGACGCCCCACGAGCGTCGCGAGCTCACGAGTGGTGGGCCGACGGCGTCGGACCGAGACCTCGCCGCCCGGGCCCGCCGGTTCCGGTGCCGGCGCACCACGACGCGCTCCCGGCACGCCGTCGGCTGCCACGAGGAGGCGCCCGGAGGCGTCCTCGAGGACCGGGGCGAGGCCGCCCGCGCGCAGCTCACGCAGGACCTGCCCCGCTGGCGCCGTCGCGAGGAGGACGCCGGGAGCGACCTCGTCGAGGCCGAGGTCCCGGAGGCGCTCGTCGGCGAGCAGCCCGGCCGCGGTCGCCGGGTCCGGGACTCGCAGCACGGAGGCGACCTCGCGGACCCGCACGGCCCCGTGACGCCGGGCGGCGTCGTCGACGAGGGAGGTGAGGGTGGCGGGCAGCGGCGTCGGGCTGAAGCGCCCGAGGGCCTCGAGGAGCTCCGGGCCGGACCATCCGGCGTCGAGCGCGCCGCGGACGGACTCCGGGGTCAGGCGGACGGTGAGGGCGCCGCCGCGGGACTCGACGACGCTCGCGCGCTCGAGAACGGTGGCGAGCTCGGACGAGGGACGGCCGGGGACGATCGCGGTGAGGTCCGACTGGACGAGGAGCATGTCGACCGGGGCGGGCAGGTCCGCGGCGAGGGCGTCCTCGAGGGCGGAGAGGAGCTCGGCCTCGGTGGCGGGGGCGACGCCATCGGAGCCCGCCGCGGGGCTCCCGGAGGCGCCGCGGGCCCCGCTCTCACCGCGCAGGGCGACGGCGAGGACACGGCCGCCGCTGGAGAGCGCCCCTCCGGCGGTGACGCCGAGGAGCTCGGCCTCCGCGAGGACGGCGGTCACCGCGCCCTCCGGGACGGGGCGGCGCAGGCGCGCGTGGGTGAGGGCGGCGCGCACGAACTCCGGGGTCACGGCCGTCCCCTCGGGCAGGGCGTCGAGGAGCAGCAGGACCCGACGGCGCAGGGCGGCGGCCCAGGAGGCCTCGACGTCGGCGCCGAGGACGGGCCGCAGGGAGCCGTCGTCGTTCCGGGTGCCGACGAGCCACGGAGTGCGGGCACTCACCGCCCAGCCGGCGGCCAGCGGCGCCCAGCGCTCGGGGAGCTCGGCGGCGCGCCAGGCGCGGGCGGTCGAGGCGGGCACCCAGGTGGCGCCGGCCTCGTCGAGCCCGAGGAGCCGGGACGCGGCGACCATCTCGATGAGGCTCGCCGCGACGGGCGCCTCGAGGTCGAGGGCGCCGGCCGTGCGGGCGAGGACGCGCACGCCCACCCCGCCGGTGCGCAGGATGGCGCCGCCCTCGCGGCCCCACTCGTCGAGGAGCGCGCCCGTGAGGCGGACGACCTCCTCGGCCAGGCGCGCCGCCTCCGCGGCGACAGCAGCCGGGTCGACGACGTCGAGACCGGAGGGGTCCGGGGCGGCGAGGGACTCGCGCAGGAGGCGGCCACCCCGGAGGGCCAGGCCGACCTCGCGGGGCAGGACGAGGCGGGTGCGGCCGGAGGCGTCCGAGTCGCGCTCGAGCCAGCCGCGCTCGAGGAGCTCGGCGGCGCCGGGGGCGCGGCCGCCCGCACGGACCGTGCCGACCGGCGGGCCCCAGGTGAGGACGCGGAGCATCGCGAGCGCGGGCTCGGAGAGGGGCGCGCTGTCCACGAGGGCGCCCAAGGGGGCGTCGGCGGGTGCGTGGGCCTGCGTGGTCCCGCGGTTCTCCAGCTCCTCGAGGCTCGGCGGGAGGCTCTGAGGCGCCCTCGTGGACACCGGCCCCAGTCCCAGCGGGTGCGGGCCGAGCGCGTCGTCCAGCCCGGCCACCGGCCCCGACTCGACGACCAGCGCGAGGGAGCGCAGGAGCCCGAGACGGCGGGCGACGTCATCGGCCGGCAGGGCCAGACCGGCGGCGAGCGCGTCGGTGTCCTGCTGGCCCAGCGCGATGACCGCCTCCGCGACGGCGAGGGTGACGGCGTCCAGGTCCGCGAGCGCCGCCTCCACGCTGGGGCGGGCGCCGGCGCGGGCCGCGAGCGCCGTGAACGAGCCCGACGGCGGGGCGGCGAGGTCCGGACGCGCGAGGAGGAGGGCTGCGACGTCCTGGTTGGACAGGGAGGTGAGGTGGGCGGCGAGCTCCTCGACGGAGGCGACCGCGGGCGCGTTCGGCGCGGCGGGGTCGGGGACGGCTGCGGTGTCCGAGGTCGAGGTGCTCATCCGGTCAAATCTACTGCGCGTGTCCAGGGCGGGGCCCGGAGCCCTCCGCCGCCGGTGAAGCCGTCGCCTCGGTCACGGCGCCGCACGCCGCCGCTTGGGATACTCCCGCCCATGTCCCCCTCCCCCGCGGTCCCCGACGGCCCGCTCATCGTCCAGAGCGACAAGACGGTCCTGCTCGAGGTGGCCCACGCCGACGCCGCCGACGCGCGCCGCGCCATCGCGCCCTTCGCTGAGCTCGAGCGCGCCCCGGAGCACATCCACACCTACCGGATCACGCCGCTGGCGCTGTGGAACGCCCGCGCCGCCGGCCTCGACGCCGAGACCGTCATCCACGTCCTCATCACCTACTCGCGCTTCCCGGTGCCGCACTCGCTGCTCACCGAGATCGCCGAGACCATGGGCCGCTACGGGCGTCTCCAGCTCGTCACCGTCCCCGCCCACGGCCTCGTCCTCCACGCCACCGACGTCCCCGTGCTCGAGGAGGTCATGCGCTCCAAGCGCACCAAGGGCCTGCTCGGTGAGCGCCTCTCCCCGGAGGACGTCGTCGTCCACCCCTCCGAGCGCGGCAACCTCAAGCAGGTCCTCATCAAGCTCGGCTGGCCCGCGGAGGACCTCGCCGGGTACGTCGACGGCGAGAAGCACCCCATCGTGCTCCAGGACTCCCCCGAGGGCGTCGCCGCGGGTGAGCCCGGCGCCTTCGCGCTGCGCCCCTACCAGGAGCAGGCCGTGGACGCGTTCTGGGCCGGCGGCTCCGGCGTCGTCGTCCTGCCCTGCGGGGCCGGGAAGACCCTCGTCGGCGCGGCCGCCATGGCGAGGAGCTCGACCACGACGCTCATCCTCGTCACCAACGCCGTCTCCGCACGCCAGTGGAAGGAGGAGCTCATCCGCTTCACCTCCCTGACGGAGGACGAGATCGGCGAGTACTCGGGCTCCCGCAAGGAGGTCCGGCCCGTCACCATCGCGACGTACCAGGTGCTCACCATGAAGCGGAAGGGCGTCTACCCGCACCTCGACCTGCTCGACGCCCACGACTGGGGCCTCATCGTCTACGACGAGGTCCACCTCCTGCCCGCCCCGATCTTCCGCATGACGGCGGACCTGCAGGCGCGTCGCCGGCTCGGGCTCACCGCCACCCTGGTGCGCGAGGACGGGCGCGAGGACGAGGTCTTCTCGCTCATCGGTCCCAAGCGCTACGACGCCCCGTGGAAGGACCTGGAGAACCAGGGCTGGATCGCGCCCGCGGTGTGCACGGAGGTGCGGCTGACGCTGGACGCCGGGGAGCGCATGACCTACGCGACCGCGGAGTCCGAGGACCGCTACCGCCTCGCCGCGACCACGCCTCGCAAGGTCGCGGTGGTGGACGCCGTGCTGGCGCGGCACCGGGGCGAGTCCGCGCTCGTCATCGGGCAGTACGTGGACCAGCTCGAGGAGCTCGCCGAGCACCTCGGCGCGCCCGTCATCACCGGTGCGACGACCGTCCGCGAGCGCCAGAAGCTCTACGACGCCTTCCGCGCCGGGGAGGTGGACACGCTCGTCGTCTCCAAGGTCGCGAACTTCTCCATCGACCTGCCGGGGGCGAGCGTCGCCGTGCAGGTGAGCGGGTCCTTCGGGTCCCGGCAGGAGGAGGCTCAGCGCCTCGGGCGGATCGTGCGCCCCAAGGAGGACGGCCGCCAGGCGCACTTCTACACGGTGGTCACGCGGGACACGGTGGACCAGGAGTTCGCGGCGCACCGGCAGCGCTTCCTGGCGGAGCAGGGCTACGCCTACGACGTCGTCGACGCCGAGGACCTCGCCGGGGACGGGGAGGACTCGCCCGCCGGGGCCTGACGTCCCCGCACGCGCACGCCCTCGCTTCCTCTCCGTCCCGCCCCATCGATCCGGCGGTTTTGGCCCGATCCGGCGTGAATTTCCCGCCGGATCGGGCCAAAACCGCCGGATCGCCGCAAGGGTGCGCGGCTCCACAGCCCTAGCCATGACGCCCTCCAGCAAGCCCATCACAGGGTGGCGCGCACCAGCCGGCAGCACAGCCCAGGCTGGCGTCATGGACCCCACCATCCCTCACCCGCCACGACTGCCCGAGCTCCGGCTGAGGGGCGCGCGCGACCGACGAGCGGCCGTCCCCGCGCCTGTCCCCGTCATGCCCGGCGTCTCCTACGTCCCCTCGCCGACGACGCCGCTCTGGCAGCAGCGCCGTGAGGCCAGCCTCGCCCGATGCGCCGGCGTCTGGAGCCGCAGCCGCTCGCGGCTCGCACTCGCCGGCACGTCCGCCGCACTCATCCACGGTCTCTGGGTCACCGAGGCGGAGCCCGACCTCCTTCTCCTCACAAGGACCGAGCCGAGCCGTGCCACGACCTGGCTGCCGGGCGTCACCTTCCGGGGCCCTCGGAGCGGTCATCCCGTCCCTGGCCGAACACGGGTCCGCCTCCGAAGGCGTCGACGTGCCGCCCACGAGTGCGACGTCACCGCCGTCGGGCCGTTGCTCGTCACGAGCCTCATGCAGACCGCAGTCGACTGCGCCTTCGAGCTCCCACCGCGCCGTTCCGTACCCATCGTGGACTCGGCGATGAGGGCGCTCGTCGTTCCCGAGCGCTTCCACGAGGAGGAGTCAGCGGCTAGGTGGGCACGACTGCGGGTCGAGCTCATCAACCGGGTCGAGGCCCAGGGCACTCGGCCGGGTGCCGTACGGGCTCGGGCCGTGACGTCGATCGCCTCGCCGTTCTCCGAGTCCGCCGGGGAGAGCGCGCTGCGATGGCAGGTGTACGCCCTCGGGCTACCGACGCCGTCCGTCCAGCTGCGTGTGAACGGGGAACGCACCTACTTCCTCGACGTCGCCATGCCCGGTCTCAAGGTCAACCTCGAGTACGACGGGCGTGGCAAGTACCTCTCCCCCGAGGCCGCATGGGCCGAGAAGATCCGTCAGGACGACCTGGCACGCCTCGGATGGCGGACCGGAAGGTTCACCGGACGCCACCTGGCGGATCCAGCGCTCATGGCTCAGGACATCCTGAGGCTCGTGCCCGCGCACGTGGCGGCCGCCGCACGCCCCGATCGCGCCCTCCGCTGAGTGCGACGAGCCGTCGATCCGGTGGTTTTGGCCCCAACCTGCGCGTAATTCCCGCCGGTTGGGGCCAAAACCGCCGGATCGCCGCGATGGAGCCGGTGCAAGGGACACCGGCGGAACCTGAAGCGCGCGGGGCGCCGTAGCGGGCGCGTCAGAGGGCGCCGCGTGCTCGGGACGCGCGGCGCGCGCGGGCGTTGCGCGCGAGCTGCCGCGCCAGCGCCCGGCCGAAGGCCTGGATGACCGGGTCGACACGCTCCGCCTCGGCGCGCGCGGCGGCGCCGGCCGCCAGCGCCTCGTCGGGCAGGACGCCCTCGGGGAGCGCCTCGGCGGTCTCCTCGTCCTGGACGAGGCCCATGCGGCGGGCGGCGTTGCGCGCCTGCCAGTACTCGATCCGCTCCGGGTTGGACTCGGGGTGGTGCTGGAGGGCGAGGAGCCGCCCGGCGCGCCAGGCCTGCACGGGCGCGCCCTCGGAGGAGGCCAGGAGGATCGCCTCCTCGGGCAGCCGGACGACGCCGTCGTCGTGGGAGACGATCGCGGGCAGGCGCGTGCCGTCCTGCGTGGAGATGCCCGCGCGGACCGCGGCACGGACCGCCTCGTCGACGAGCTCGCCGAAGACCGGGTCGTCGGCGGCGCCCTCGGTGAGGTGGAGGTCGACGATCCCGCCCTCGGAGCCGTGCGGCGAGGGGACGGCGGTGGCGCCGCCGAGGGCCTCCGCGGCGACCTGCGCGCCGAGGCAGATGGTCACGGCCGGCAGGCGCTCGTCGACGACACGACGCAGGAGGGCGCGCAGGTCCCCGAGCCAGGGGTGCTCGGCGTCGTCGTGGGCGCTCATGGCGCCGCCGAGGACGACGAGCCCGTCGCCGATCTCCTCGAAGGAGGGCACTGCCTCCCCGTTCCAGGGGCGGACGACGTCGAGGGTGACCCCCTCGGCGAAGAGCCACTCACCCAGGCGGCCCAGGGGCGCGAAGGCCTCGGGCTCGATGACGGTGATCACGGGGGCGTTCCCGCCGTGGCGGGTCACGTCGATCGTCTCGGTCATTGCCCCATTTGAGCGGGTGCGGACACGCCGGCGCAAACCTTGAGACAACCCTCACAGGCCACGCGCGGCCTCCACGACGGCGCCCGCGAGCGCCCGGCCGAAGGCCGTCGTGACGGGCTCGATGGCTCCGCGCCGTCCCGGGCGGCGCTCGCGCCCGGCCGCAGCGGCTCGGGGACTGCGTCGGTGGGCGTGCCGTAGGCGAGGGCGGGGTCGTCGAGGAGTCCGAGACGGCGCGCGGCACCGCGGGCGGCCCAGAAGGCGACGCGGTCGGGGTCGGCCTCGGGGTGGTGCTGGAGGGCGAGGAGACTGCCGGCGCGCCCGGCGTGGACGCGCACCTGGGCGGTGGAGGCGAGGAGACGGGCACCGGCGGGGAGCTCGGCGACGGCGTCGTCGTGGGACACGATGACGGGCAGGCGGGCACCGTCCGAGGCGGGGCCGGGTCCGAGCTCGCCGGAGGCGTCGGGAGCGGGCGACGCCGCGGTACTGTCCCCGCCCCGCGCGGAGAGCCCCTTGGCCGATCCACCGTCCAGCGCCCTCCTCGGCAGCGGGGCCCGCGCCTCGAGACCGGCTCGGAGAGCGGGGCCGACCAGCGGGTCCTCGTCGGCCGCGTCGTCCAGGAGCAGCTCGACGACCCCGTCCTCGGATCCCTCGGGCGAGGGCACGGCGGTGCGACCGCCGAGGGCCTCGGCGGCGACCTGCGCACCGAGGCACACCCCGAGGGCTGGCAGCTCCGCGTCGACGGCGTCGCTCAGGAGGGCGCGGACGCCCGACAGCCAGGAGTGCTCATCGTCGGAGTGGGCGGACATGACGCCGCCCATGAGGAGCATCGCGCCGCCGACCTCGCCGAGCGCGGGGACGGGGTCGCCGTCCCAGAGGCGGACCGTGCGGACCTGGGCGCCCGCCTCCTCGAGCCAGGTGCCGAGACGCCCGACCGGCGCGAGGCAGTCCGGCTCGATGATCGTGACGCGGGGGGCGGCGTCGGTCATGACGACATTGAGCCCGACCCGGTCGAGGCCGCGCAAGAGCGTGGCAGCGGCCGCCCACGGCGCGCCCGGGGCGAAACCGGTTGCCGTCCCGCTCGCCGCCCGGAACGATGGGGCGTGATGCGCCAGACACTCCGGCCCCTCGGGGGCGTCCTCGCCCGGCTCACGGCCTGCGGGCTGCTCGTGGGAGCCGTGCTCGTCGTGCCCGCCGCGGGAGCCGCGCCCCTCGCCGATGCCCAGCGCGCGGCCGACGTCACCGCGGACGCCCCGAGCGCCCTCACCCGAGCCACCCTCACCGCGGACGCGCCGTCGACCTCGATCACGAAGCACGTCACCGACGACGCCGGGATCCTCGACGCCTCCTCCGCGCAGTCCGCGGTCGACGCCGTCTCCTCCGACACCGGCGCCGCCCTCTGGGTCGTCACGATGAAGGACGACTCGCAGACGGCCGACGACTGGGCCGAGACCGCCTGGAGCAGCTCGGGCTTCGGAACGAACGACCTCCTCCTCGTCATCAACGCGGCGGACGGCTCGACCCGCTCCTACGCCTTCGACGGCTCCGCCGACGACTCGATCTGGTCCGACGACATGCTCAGCCGGGCCAGGGAGGACGTCTACCGGGCTCTCAGCGACGGGGACTACGACGGTGCCGTGACCGCGATCGCCGACGTGGCGAGCAGCGGATCGTCCGACTCGTCGGGCTCGGACTCGTCGGGCTCCGGCTCAGCCGCCCTGCCGATCGCCCTCGGCGCGGTGGCGATCGGCGGTGCTACCGCGATCTTCGCCGGCACGCGCAGGAGGAGGTCGGCCTCCTCCGACCAGGGAGGGAACGACGTGCTGTTCAACCGCAAGCGCGGGGACGAGGCCCCCCAGGGCTCCGCCCCCGCGCTCGAGGACCTCGAGAGCCAGGCGGGCGCCGCCCTCGTCACCGCCGACGACTCCGTGCGCGCCGCCGACGAGGAGCTCTCCTACGCCCAGGCGCAGTTCGGCCTGTCCGCCACGGACGCCTTCACCCAGACGCTCACCGCGGCCCGTGAGGACCTCGCCGCCTCCTTCGAGCTCAAGAAGCGCCTCGACGACGACGTCCCCGAGACGCCCGAGCAGCAGCGGCAGATGTACGGCGAGATCCTCGAGCGCTGCCAGCGCGCCGTCGCGGCGATCCAGGCGCAGGAGAAGGCCTTCACCGACCGTCGCGGCATCGAGGCGAACCTGCCGACCTCCATCGCGGAGACGAGGCAGCGCGCCGACGAGACCGAGCAGGCGATCCGCGCCGCTCAGACGCTCCTCGTCACCCTGCACGCGACCTACCCGGACTCGGCCCTCAGCTCCGTCTCCGGCGCGCCCAACCAGGCCGGTCGCCTCGTCGCCGCGGGCCGCACGGCCCTGGACCAGGCGCAGGCCTCGGTCGACGCCGGCCAGCAGGCCACCGCGGTGGAGCAGGTGCGCATCGCGCAGGGCTCGATCGCGCAGGCCGGTCAGCTCGCCGCGCAGGTGACGGGTGCCCGCGAGCGCCTCGCCTCGGCGAGCGCGGACCTGGAGGCGGCGATCGCCTCGATCTCCTCCGACCTCGTCGACGCCCAGCGCCTCTGTTCGCAGGTCCCCGCCGCGACGCTGAGCCCGCTCGTCGCCGACGCCGAGGCCGCCGTCGCCGAGGGTCGCGCCGCCTCCGGGCCGAGCGCCACCGGCGACCCGCTCGCGGCGCTGGACCACCTGGCTCGTGCGGAGGCGGCCATCGACGCCGCCCTCGCCCCGGCGCGCGAGCGCGAGGAGAACGACTCGCGCGCCCGCTCGTCGCTGGGCTCGCGCCTGTCGCGCCTCAACAGCCAGATCGACGCCGTCACCTCCTACATCACGACGCACCGCGGCGTCGTCGGCTCCTCGGCGCGGACGGCGCTGTCCGAGGCGACGCGCCACGCGACGGCGGCGACGTCGCTGCAGTCGACGGACCCGCAGGCGGCCCTGGCCGAGGTGGCGGCGGGCGAGCCCCTCGTCGCGCAGGCCCAGGCGCTCGCGGAGGCGGACGTCCGCGGCGGCGGCGGCAACGGCTTCGGAGGCGGCTCCTCCTCCGGCGGCGGCCTCGACCTCGGCTCGCTCATCCTGGGCGGGATCCTCCTGGGCGGCGGTCGCGGCGGCTACGGCGGCTGGGGCGGTCCGCACCACGACGACCCCTTCGGCGGCGGCTTCGGCGGCCCCGGCGGCGGCCCCTTCGGAGGCGGCGGCTTCGGGGGCGGGGGCTTCGGCGGCGGCGGCGGAGGCTTCGGCGGGGGCGGCGGGGGCTTCGGAGGCGGCGGCGGCCGCTTCTGACCCGCCCGGACCCGCCGGCGCTCCGCGGGCGGCGATACCGGGCGGCATCCCCTCGCCACCACGGCGCCCGCGTGCGAGCCTTGACGCGGACGCCCCGTCCAGGCACCGCCTCGCGGACGGACCGCATCAGCACGACAGCAGCACGACACACCTGCAGACCTCCCGGCTCCGCCGGGGACCAACGGAAGGGACCACACCCCATGGCTGAGAAGCAGTCGATCCTGGGCCGCATCGCCCAGCTCACCCGCGCCAACGTCAACGCCCTCCTCGACCGCGCTGAGGACCCGCAGAAGATGCTCGACCAGCTCGTGCGCGACTACACCTCCTCCATCGCCGAGGCCCGCGACGCCGTCGCCCAGACGATCGGCAACCTGCGTCTGGCGGAGAAGGACCACGACGCCGACGTCGCCGAGGCCAGGGACTGGGGCGCCAAGGCCCTCGCCGCCTCCCAGAAGGCCGACCAGCTGCGCGCCTCCGGCGACGCCGCGGGCGCCGACAAGTGGGACTCCCTGGCCAAGATCGCCATCACGAAGCAGATCAACGCGGAGAACGAGGCCAAGTCCGCGGAGCCGATGATCGAGTCGCAGCGCCAGGTCGTCGAGCAGCTCAAGACGGGCCTGACCCAGATGGAGGCCAAGCTCGACGAGCTCAAGTCCCGCCGCGACCAGCTCGTCGCCCGTCAGAAGAGCGCCGAGGCCCAGGTCAAGGTCCAGGGCGCGATCCGCTCCATCAACGTCATGGACCCGACGAGCGAGATCGCCCGCTACGAGGACCAGGTCCGCCGCGTCGAGGCGCAGGCCGCCGGTCAGGCCGAGCTCGCCGGCGACTCCCTGGAGTCCCAGTTCGCCGAGCTCGAGGCCTCCTCGACGCAGTCCGAGGCCGAGCTGCGCCTCGCCGCGCTCAAGTCCGGCACGGCGCCCGCCGCGCAGATCACCGACGGCGACGACGACGTCGACGCCGCCTTCGCGGCGCTCAAGGCTCAGGGCCAGGAGGAGCCCGTCGAGCAGGCCGACGACTCGGACACCTCCTCGTACTGAGCAACCCCACCCGGGCGCCCCGCGCCCCGAGGCACCGACGGCGCCTCCCCACACACGGGGAGGCGCCGTCGCGCGCAGGCTCCCGCGCGCCCGGCCGCTAGCATGAGCGCATGAGCGCACCCACGTACCTCCTCGTCGACGGCGAGAACATCGACGCGACCCTGGGCATGAGCGTCCTCGGCCGTCGCCCCGAGCCCGAGGAGCGTCCCCGCTGGGACCGCGTCCTGTCCTTCTGCGACCGCCTCTCCGACGACCAGGCCGGCGGCCAGGGAGACGACACGACCGCCCTGTTCTTCCTCAACGCGACCAGCGGCCACATGCCGATGGGCTTCGTCCAGGCGCTCCTCGCCATGGACTACCGCCCCGTCCCGCTGGCCGGCTCCGGGAACCCGGAGGAGAAGGTCGTCGACATCGGTATCCAGCGCACCCTGGACGCCATCGCCGAGCGCGCCGAGTCCGGGGAGAGCGCGCAGGTGCTCCTCGGCTCCCACGACGGCGACTACATCCCGCAGGTGGAGCGCCTCCTCGACGCCGGCGCTTCCGTCGGCGTCCTCGGCTTCCGCGAGTTCCTCAACGCGCGCCTGGCTGGCCTGGAGTCCAAGGGCCTGCGCCTGCACGACCTCGAGACCGACGTCGACGCCTTCACCGTGGCGCTGCCGCGCGTCCGGATCATCCCGCTGGCCGACTTCGACCCGCTCAAGTTCATCTGAGCCCACGCCCTCGATCCGGCGGTCCTGGCCCCGACCGGTGCGTTCCTCGCACCGCCTGGGCCGGAACCGCCGGATTGCGTCTCAAGCCCCCATCTACCACTCAGGGAACGTCCAGGCTCGGCGGGCACCATACGCGCCATGGATCGTTCCCAGGACTCCCGCACCGAGGCCCATCTCCTCGTCGTCGACGACGAGCCGAACATCAGGGACCTGCTCGCCTCGTCCCTGCGCTTCGCGGGCTTCGAGGTCTCCACCGCCGCGGACGGCAACGCCGCCCTGCACGCCGCGGAGAACGACGACCCCGACCTCATCGTCCTCGACGTCATGCTCCCCGACATGGACGGATTCACCGTCGCCCGCCGCCTGCGCGAGCGCGACGTCACCACCCCGATCCTCTTCCTCACCGCCCGCGACGACATGGCCGACAAGGTCCAGGGGCTCACGGTCGGCGGCGACGACTACGTCACCAAGCCCTTCGGCCTCGAGGAGGTCGTCGCCCGCATCCGCGCGATCCTGCGCCGCACCCACGCCGTCGAGGGCGAGGACGACGGCGTCGTCCGCGTCGCCGACCTGGTCCTGGACGAGGACGCCCACGAGGTCCACCGCGCCGGCGTCGAGGTCGAGCTCTCCCCGACCGAGTTCAAGCTCCTGCGCTACCTCATGCTCAACGCGGGCCGCGTCGTCTCCAAGGCCCAGATCCTCGACCACGTCTGGGAGTACGACTGGAACGGCGACGCAGCCATCGTCGAGTCCTACATCTCCTACCTGCGCCGCAAGGTCGACCAGATCGAGGGGCGCGACGGCGAGACCGTCGTCCCGCTCATCCAGACGCGGCGCGGCGTCGGCTACATGCTGCGCGAGCCCAAGGGCGAGTGACCGTGAGGCAGGGCCCCGGGGCCCCGACCCGGTCGGCGCGCTCCGGCCGGGCGACCACCGCGCACGCCGACGGCCGCGCGCACCCGTGGAGCCCCCGCCCCAAGCAGCTCCGCCCCGTCAAGAAGGGCCGCTTCCACCCCGTCACCGACGCCCGCCGCTCCTGGCACTCCCTGCCGCTGCGCAGCCGTCTCGCCCTCATCACCACCGGTCTGCTCACCCTGGGGCTGCTCGTCGCCTCGCTCGCCGTCACCTCGCTGCTCGCCTCGCACCTGCAGGGGCAGATCGACGGCCAGCTGCGCACCACCTCCGCGACCATCGCCAACCAGGGCCTCGCCCAGCTGCAGACCGGCCGGACCTCCGGCATGCCCTCGACGTACTTCGTCGAGGTCCAGACCATCGACGGCGACGTGCAGCAGATGATCTCCGACGGCACCGCCGCGGACTACGGCACGCCGGACCTGGGCACGCTCTCCCTCAAGGAGGCGATCGCCGACCGCAACGACCAGACGCTGTTCACGGTCAGCTCCGACCAGCTCGGCCACGAGTGGCGCGTCACCGTCCTGCCGTACACGACGACGTCGTCCTCCGGCTCGACGAAGACCTGGGGCGGCGTCGTCGCCGTCGCCCTGCCGCTGACCGACATGCAGGAGACGGTCGAGCGCACGCGCCTCGTCGTGGCCCTCTCCGACGTCGTCGTCATCCTCCTCGGGGCGGCCGCCGCGACCTACCTCGTGCGCCGCTCGTTCCGGCCGCTGCGCCAGATCGAGGGCGTCGCCGGGCAGATCGCCTCGGGTGACCTCTCCGCCCGCGTCCCCGTCTCCGAGCCGCCGACGACGGAGGTCGGTTCCCTCCAACGCGCGCTCAACACGATGCTCACCCAGAACGAGTGGGCCTTCTCCGTGCAGGTCGTCGCGCAGGAGCGCATGACGCGCTTCGTCTCCGACGCCTCCCACGAGCTGCGCACGCCGCTGGCCGCCATCCGCGGCTACGGCGAGCTGTACCGCATGGGCGGCGTCCCGGCGGAGCGCCAGAGCGAGGTCATGGGCCGCATCGAGGACGAGGCCTCCCGGATGGGGCGCCTCGTCGAGGACCTCCTCCAGCTCGCGCGCATGGACGAGGGCCGCCAGATGGCCTCGGCCCCGGTCGACCTCACCAAGGCCGCCTCGGGCGCCCTGGCGGACATGGCCGTGCTCGCCCCGGAGCGCGACTGCGCCCTCGTCCCCCTGCAGACGGGCTACGCGCCCGCCCCCGCGGACGCCGAGCCGGGCCCGCTCGTCGTCATCGGCGACCGCGACCGCCTCTCCCAGGTCCTCACCAACCTGCTCGGCAACGTCACGCGGCACACGCCCGAGGGCTCGCCCGTCGAGATCGCCGTCGGCGCGCTCGGCCCCGAGGTCGTCACGACCCTCACGCCGCTGAGGACGGCGCCGGCGGGCACGGCGGTTGTCGAGGTGCGCGACCACGGTCCGGGCGTGCCCGAGGCGGACGCGCAGAAGGTCTTCCAGCGCTTCTACCGCTCGGACTCCTCGCGCAACCGGGAGACCGGAGGATCGGGCCTCGGCCTGGCGATCGTCGCCCAGATCATCGAGCGGCACGGCGGCACGGTCCGGATGCTGCAGACGCCGGGCGGCGGTGCGACGGTGCGCATCGAGCTCCCGCTCGCACCTGCACCCGTTCAGGAGGCTCCGCCGGCGGTCTGAGGCCCCTGACTCGCGTCCAGGCCTCCCCGAGCCACGGATCGGCTACGCGATCGGATTGTCAGCATTTCGTGGTGGTTCCGACACAGCAGCCCTTCGACTTGGGCCCTGGAGCGGCCCTACGATTGCGGGCGTCCCGCACCCGATCCCGGAGGCTTTGCATGGGCGTCATCGACGCACCGCAGTGGCTGCTCCCCGCCTACGTCCGCTCCGTCAAGTCCCTCGGCGCCACCGCGCCGGTGGAGGACCTCCGCGCGGCCGGCGAACGCCTCATCGAGATGTGGGGAAGCCCGGACCGGCGCTTCCACAACCTGCGCCACGCCATCGACATGCTCGCCCGCGTGGACGAGCTCGCCGACGAGTCCCACAACCCGGACATCATGCGGCTGGCGGTCTGGTACCACGGCTGCATCTTCTCCTCCTCCTCCGAGGAGATCTACCGCCGAAACGGCGGTGAGGACGAGGTGGCGTCGGCCGCCTACGCCGCCGAGGACCTCCATGGGCTCGGCGTGCCGGACAAGGTCGTCGACCGCGTCTGCGCGCTCATCCTCAACCTCAAGCGTCACAACCTGGCGCCGAACGACATCGACGCCCTCGCCCTCAACGACGCGGACCTGGGCACCCTGGCCGTCGAGCCGCAGCAGTACAAGAAGTACCGCGAGCAGGTGCGCGCCGAGTACGCGCACATCCCCGCGGAGGACTACCTGCGCGCCCGGCTCACCATCATCGGCAAGCTCCTCGGTCGCGAGACGCTCTTCTCCTCGCCGCTCGGCGCCCGCTGGGAGCTCCCGGCCCGTGAGAACCTCGAGGCGGAGAAGCGCCGCGTCGAGGCCGAGCTGGAGAAGCTCCCGCACGACCCGAACGCCCCGACAACGGCGGCCGACGTCGTCGCCAAGCACCTCGACGCCCGGATCGCCGAGGCCTCCGCGGAGGGCGAGAAGCAGGCCGCGCGTCGTGCCGTCGCCGCCTCGGCGACGCTCGGCGGTCTCGAGGCCGCCGACGCCCCGGAGGCCGCCGAGCCGCGCCCGGCGACCCGTCCGGCGCCGGTCATCACACCCACGGCCGCCGCGCGTAAGACCTCCGTCGCCTCTCCGGCCACGCCCGCCACCGGAGTCTCCTCCGTCGGTCCGCAGGCCCGTCCGGAGCCGAAGGACGAGTCCGCCGGCCACACGACGACGATGGAGTCCTGCATCGAGGACCTCGACCGGCTCCTGTCCTCCCCGCGCGCCGTCGACGCCGTCGCCGCGACCGAGGGCGGGCTCGACCGCGCGTCCCTCGCCCAGGCCGAGCGTGACAAGATGTGCGAGCGCCTGCGCGCCAAGGCCGAGGAGGCGAAGGTGCTCCGCGAGGCGCGCACCGGCGAGTTCTCGCCCATCTCGGCCGAGGTCATCGACGACGGCCAGGGCGGGGCCTGAGCCACCGGCCTCGCCGATCAGCAGCCGCGGAGCCGCTCCCGAACGGGGGCGGCTCCGTCGCGTTCAGGGCCGGCAGCGCCGCGCGCGAGCACGGTCGGGCGCGGGGACGCCGTCGGGCGGCGCGTGCGCCGGTGGGCGCGGGGACATCGCCGTGTCCGACGTCCGGAGTCCGGCGAGGCTCCACAGGACGGCCCGCTGCACCCCTCTCCCCCAGACCGGTGACGAGCCCCGGAGGCGGCCGACGCCCGGTCCCTAGCGTGGTGCGTGCCGCGGGCGCCCGCTCGCGCAGCACGCAGGGGTCCTCGCCGACCCCCTCACGGAAAGGCCCACCATGCCCGTCTTCGCCGTCGACACCCAGGCCGTCGCCGACACCGCCGCCCGGACCCGCACCCGCATCACGACGATCCAGACCGAGGTCGACGCCATGAACGGCGACGTCGCCCTCCTCCAGTCCTCGTGGAGCGGCGGCGCCTCGGACTCCATGGGCACGGCCGCCGCGGACTGGCACCTCACCCAGGCCCAGGTCCAGGCGAGCCTCGACCTGCTCAGTCAGGCCCTCGACCAGGCCGCCGTCTCCTACGACGACGCCGAGGCCGCCAACGCAGGCCGCTTCGGCGCCCGCTGAGCCCCGCCCCACCCGTACAGCTCACCGACGCCGAACTCGTGTCTTTCGCTCCGAGACCCACAGCCCTACCGTGGGTCTCGACGTGAAGGGTACGAGTTCGGCGTCAGGGCGCGGCGAACGGATCACACACAGCGCGAGGCGCCCCGGTCGCCTCCCGCTCACGACGACGGCGGGCCGCCCTCCGTGTGGAGGACGGCCCGCCGTCGTGCGATCGGGGCTCCGGGCCGGTCACCGGCGCCCGCGGGGCTCACCGCGGGCCGGTCGGCGGCCCGTCACCGGGCGACCGGTGGGATCAGTACATCCCGCCCATGTCGTCACCGGCCGGGGCGGCCGGGGCCGGGGGCTCCGGCTTGTCGGCGACGACGGCCTCGGTGGTGAGGAACAGGCCCGCGATGGACGCGGCGTTCTGGAGGGCGGAGCGGGTGACCTTGACCGGGTCGGCGATGCCGGCGCCGAGCAGGTTGACGTACTCGCCGGTCGCGGCGTTGAGGCCCTCGCCGACGGGCAGGTTGCGGACGCGGTCCACGACGACGCCGCCCTCGAGGCCGGCGTTGGTCGAGATCTGCTTGAGCGGGGCCTCGACGGCCAGCTTGACGATCTGGGCGCCCGTCGCCTCGTCGCCCTCGAGCTCGAGGGTGTCGAGGACCTCGGCGGCCTGGATGAGGGCGACGCCACCACCGGCGACGATGCCCTCCTCGACGGCGGCCTTGGCGTTGCGGACGGCGTCCTCGATACGGTGCTTGCGCTCCTTGAGCTCCACCTCGGTGGCGGCACCGGACTTGAGGACGGCGACGCCGCCGGCGAGCTTGGCGAGGCGCTCGGAGAGCTTCTCCTTGTCGTACTCGGAGTCGGAGTTCTCGATCTCGCCGCGGATCTGGGCGACGCGGGCGTCGATGGCGTCCTTCTCGCCGGCGCCCTCGACGATGGTGGTCTCGTCCTTGGTGACGACGACCTTGCGGGCCTGGCCCAGGTCCTCGAGGGTGGCGTTCTCGAGCTTGAGACCAACGGTCTCGGAGATGACGGTGCCGCCGGTGAGGATGGCCATGTCCTGCAGCATCGCCTTGCGGCGGTCGCCGAAGCCCGGGGCCTTGACGGCGACGGACTTGAAGGTGCCGCGGATGCGGTTGACGACGAGGGTGGCGAGGGCCTCGGCCTCGACGTCCTCGGCGATGATGGCGAGCGGCTTGCCGGACTGCATGACCTTCTCGAGGAGGGGCAGCAGGTCCTTGACGTTCGAGATCTTGGACTCGACGAGCAGGACGTAGGCGTCCTCGAGGACGGCCTCCTGGCGGTCCGCGTCGGTGACGAAGTAGGGGGAGATGAAGCCCTTGTCGAAGCGCATGCCCTCGGTGACCTCGAGCTCGAGGCCGAAGGTGTTGGACTCCTCGACGGTGATGACGCCGTCGTGGCCGACCTTCTCGAGGGCCTCGGCGATGAACTCGCCGATCTGCGGGTCGCCGGCGGAGATGGACGCGGTGGCGGCGATCTCCTCCTGGGTCTCGACCTCCTTGGCGTCGGCGAGGAGGCGCTCGACGACCTTGGCGACGGCCTTGTCGATGCCGCGGCGGACGGCGATCGGGTTGGCGCCGGCGGCCACGTTGCGCAGGCCCTCGCGGACGAGCGCCTGGGCGAGGACGGTCGCGGTGGTGGTGCCGTCACCGGCGACGTCGTCCGTCTTCTTGGCGACCTCCTTGACGAGCTCGGCGCCGATCTTCTCGTAGGGCTCCTCGAGCTCGATCTCCTTGGCGATGGTGACGCCGTCGTTGGTGATCGTGGGGGCGCCCCACTTCTTGTCGAGGACGACGTTGCGGCCCTTGGGGCCGAGGGTGACCTTGACGGTGTCGGCGAGGGTGTTGAGGCCCCGCTCCATACCGCGGCGGGCCTCCTCGTCGAAGGCGATGATCTTGGACATTGGGTTCCTCCACTGGAGTGGTGGGGCCTGCCAGCGCCCGCGACGGACGGTCCTCGCGCCCCGCGTTCTGGTCACGCGGGCCGCTCGGGCCTCACTGGAAGGCCAGGTTGACTCACTCGGACTGTCACTCGACAGCCCTGAGTGCTAACCGCAATGCTGGCACTCTCACCCCTTGAGTGCAAGGCGCTCAAGGCCGAGGCTCGGGCCTTCCACCGACGGCGAAGCCACCGACGGCGGAGCGCGTGACCGACGGTCCCGGCCCGCGGCGCCGATCCGCCGGGGCTCGTCCCGCGAGGCCGCGCGATGAAGGCCCCGCCGGAGAGGCTCAGCGGCAGGCGGCGAGCACGACGAGGGCGCAGGTCCAGGCCAGGGGCGCAGGGCCCGCGGGCGCGCCGGTCGCGGCGACCTTCTCCGGCAGTGCGCCGACGGCGGTGCGCGAGGCCGAGAGCCACGCGCGCAGCTGCTCCTCCTCCGAGTCCCACCCGAGGGCCTGCGCGGACCAGGCGACGAGCGCCGTCTCCGGCGTCCAGGACACGCCGTCGTCGCGCCAGGAGGAGCCCGGGGCCAGACCACCCGAGCCCCGGGCGAGCCGGGTGAGCAGGGCCGCGCGCGCCCCGAGGGCGCCCGCGAGGGGCTCGGTGAAGGGAGGGAGGACCCAGCACAGGGCGGCGTCGACGTCGTCGTCACCGGCGTGACGCCCCCAGCCGGGCGCGAAGACGCGCTCGACGGCGGCGCGGACCTCGCACACCCGTCGGGACAGGGCGTCGGACGCGACTGCGCCCCCGAGCAGGCCGGCGGCGGCGAGCCGCCCGGCAGCCTCGAGGCCGAGGAGGACGGGCGCCGCCGTGCCGAGCGTGAGGCGGTCCTCCTCGACCTCCCAGTAGTCGGGCGAGGGCGTCGGGAGGCGGTCGGCGCCGTCGGTGAGGGCCAGCAGGTGTGCGGTCGCCGTCGTGAGAGCCGCGCGCAGCTCAGCCCGCGGCGACGGCGCAGCCCCGTGCCCGCCGCCATCCCCCAGGAGCGCCCGTTCGGCGGCCCAGAGGAACCAGCCGGTGCCGTCGGTCTGGGGAGAGCGGGCGTCGGGGACGCCGCCGTCGGCCGTGTAGCGGGCCTGGAAGGAGCCGTCCGGACCGAGGAGCGCGGCGAGGCGGTCGAGGACGGTGAGCGCCTCCTCCCCCAGTCCCGCGGCGGCGAGGGCGGCCGCGGCGAAGGCGGCGTCGCGCGGCCAGGTGTAGCGCCAGATCCCGACGGTTCCGGCGAGGACGGAGCCCGTGGGGTAGTCGACGGCCGGTGCGCCGTCCTGGGCGAGGACGGGCGAGGTGAGGGCGAGGAGGTCGTCGAGGGCCCCGTCGGCGAGGTCCCGCCACGGCCCGTCGGGGAGCGCCGCGCCGGAGCGCCGGGCGCGCGCGGCCTCGACGAGGGACCGCCGCTCGGCGTCGGTCACGGCGACGGGGTCCGTGGCCGCCGTCGGGACGCGGCTGCCCGGCTCGTACACGACTCGGGAGCCCACGGCCAGGGCGCGCAGGACGCCGTCGGGGCCGACGGCGACGCCCTCGCTCAGGAGGAAGGGCGGCAGCCGGTGCCAGAGGGTGGCGAGGCGTGCGCCCGCGAGGGTCGCGGCGGAGACCCCGAGGACGAGGCCGGCGCCGCGCAGGAGGCCGCGCCGGGAGGGGAGCCCGGGCGCCGGGCTCACTCCTGGTAGTCGTCCCGCAGCACGACGACGATCGGGTTCGACTGCGCCTCTGCGGCGGACTCGACGACGTTCGTGACACCGAGGGTCTGGGCGATGGCCTGGGCCGTGGACTCGTCGTCGGGGGACGCGTAGTAGATGGTCGTGGCGGTCGGGTCGGTGAGGGAGTAGACGCCCTGGGAGACGGTGACGGCGGTGAAGCCGGCGTTGGTGAGCTTCTCGCCCGTGCGCGTACCGAGGCCCTGGGTGCTGGTGCCGTTGTGGACGGTGATGCCGGTGGTCATGTCGGCGTCGCCCGCGAGGGTGGCGCTCGCCGTCGCGGTCGGGGTGGCCGAGGCGGTCGACGCGGCGACCGCGGTGGTCGTCGTCTCGGTCGGCGAGCCGGAGCGGGAGCCGAGGAGGGAGACGGCGCCCCAGGCCAGGAGCGGCACGATGATGAGGACCGCGAGGAGGGGGAGCCAGCTCCGCCAGGCGGGGACGGGCTCTCGGTGGACGCCGATCGGGTCCGGGCCGTCGTCGGCCGGGGAGTCGAACTCGTCCTCGGGGTACTCGTAAGGGGTCACGCCGCGAGGATAGCGGGGCGGCGCGGCACGGCCGCCCAGGTCGGGCGCGACACCCCGGCGGGGCCGCGGGCTAGGCTCGGAGCGTGAGCGAGCCGAGGCCTCTGAGCGAGATCGTCGACCCGAGCTGGGCGAGCGCCCTGGCCCCGGTCGAGCCCACCATCCACGAGATCGGCGCCCGCCTGCGCGAGGAGGTCGCCGCCGGCCGCGGATACCTCCCGGCGGGCACGGACGTGCTGCGCGCCTTCACCTACCCGATGGACGAGGTCAAGGTCCTCATCGTCGGCCAGGACCCCTACCCGACGCCGGGTCACCCCATGGGCCTGTCCTTCTCCGTGCAGCCGGGCGTCAAGCCGCCGCGCAGCCTGGAGAACATCTACACCGAGCTCGTCGCGGACCTGGGCGTCGAGCGCCCGACGACCGGGGACCTCACGGCGTGGTCGCGCCAGGGCGTCATGCTCCTCAACAGGGTCCTCACGGTCCGCCCGGGTGCGCCGGCCTCGCACCGCGGCTGGGGCTGGGAGGCGGTGACGCAGCGGGCCATCGAGGCGCTCGTCGCGCGCGACCGCCCGCTCGTCGCGATCCTGTGGGGGCGGCCGGCGCAGTCCCTCACCCCGATGCTGGGCTCGACGCCGATCGTGGCCTCCCCGCACCCCTCGCCGCTGAGCGCCTCGCGGGGCTTCTTCGGCTCGCGGCCATTCAGCCGCGCCAACGATCTGCTCGTGGCGCAGGGCGCCGAGCCGGTCGACTGGCGCCTGCCGTGAGCGCGCCCGCGTCCTGACGCGCGGCGGCCCCGCACCTGCTCGGTGCGGGGCCGTCGTCGTGCTGCTCGGGGGCGTCAGCCCTCGGCACCGGGGACGGGCAGGCCGAGGTGCATGCGGTAGCCGGGGCCGATGTCGCCGGGCTCGGGGAGCTCCTCGGGGCGGTCGGGGCGCACGGAGGGGTCGGCGACCCAGCCGGTGACGGTGTCGACGCCGAGGTCCAGCCACATGGGGTGCATCGGCGTGGAGGGGCCGACCATGACGGTGCGGGCGCCGCCGTCGGCCGCGAGCGCGATGAGGCGCGGCGCGGTCTTGTTGACGAGGGAGGACGAGGAGATGAAGACCCAGTCGGCCTCGGGCAGGAGGAACTCGCAGGCGGTGTCGGGGAAGTCGCCGGCCTGGACGTCGCGCTCGAGGACCTCGAGCTCGCCGGCCTTCCACAGGGACTTGCGGGCGAAGGGGTAGTGGCCGATGACGGCGACCTTCTGCCCCTCGACGACGTCGTTGTAGGGCTCGAAGACCTCGCGCCATGTCAGGCCGGCACCGGTCTCCTCGAAGCCCTGCTCGGCGGCGACCTCGGCCTTGGAGTACCAGGAGTTGAGGGCGGCGAGGCCGACGCCGGCCTCGGCGA
The DNA here is from genome assembly GCF_001553565.1 of Actinomyces radicidentis. Lineage (NCBI taxonomy): Bacteria > Bacillati > Actinomycetota > Actinomycetes > Actinomycetales > Actinomycetaceae > Actinomyces > Actinomyces radicidentis. Next base: position 765,357 of record NZ_CP014228.1, read on the forward strand.
GGTTCCAGCTCTTGACGAGGGCGGCGACGTCCCGCAGCGGGCGGCCGGCGTCGGGGACGTCGGCGGACAGCGCGGGCCGCGAGCGCAGGTCCACGGTCCAGGCGGAGCCGACGCCGTCGGCGGAGTTGAGGACGCGGGTCCACCTGGGGCCGCGGTGGGAGGCGGTCACGGTGACGTCCTCGGGAAGGTCCTCGATGAGGGCGTCGTAGACGTCCCAGGCGCTGGTCACGGGTGGTCTCCTCGTTGGTGGTGGTGCTCGGGTCGGCCAGTCACCCTAACGGGGCTCGCGGGCGCGTCCACGGCCGGACCGCAGCGTGGACGGGTTGCGATCCAGCGACGACGGGCGGGGGCCCGCCGGGCGCTGTCGCCCCGGGGCGTCCCGGGGAAGGAGGGGCGCCCGCCGTCGCGACCTCTCGGTGCGAGGGCGGGCGTCCTCTCGTGGAGCCGCGTGCCGGGTTCGAACCGGCGACCTGCTGTTTACAAGACAGCTGCTCTACCAGCTGAGCTAACGCGGCGTGGGCGCGCTGAGCCTACAGGCTCCGCGCCCTGCTCCGGGCCCGAGGGCCGGGAGGGGTCACCGGGCGTCGGTGACGGCCGCGCTCGCCTCGGCGGAGGGGCTGGAGCCGGAGGAGGACGACGAGCCGCTGAGGGTGTCGGTCAGGCCCGTGGCGGTGCCGATCGTGGCGAGGTCGAGGGTCTTGCCGCCGAGGACCACCGTGGGGGTGCCGGTGAAGCCCTTGTCGGAGAAGGCCTCCGTGCCGGCGGTGGTCCACTCGCCGTAGGTGTTGCCGCTGATCGCCTCGGCGAACTTCGAGGTGACCGAGGAGGAGACACCGGCGTCCTGGGCGGTCGCGACGATGTTGTCGACCGTCATGAGGCTCGTGTCCTGCGACTGGTAGATCTTGTAGAAGAGGGCGAAGATCCGGTTGTGGAGGTCGAGGGCCTTGTCGGGCTCGTCGTCCAGGACGACGCCCATCGCGTTCATGACCTTGTCGGTCCAGTCCTGGCCGAGGATCTTGCAGGGGTGCAGGGCCAGGGTGATCTTCTTGTCGTTGAGGAGCGTCGTGATCTCGTCGGAGTGGAGGTCCTCGAAGGCCGCGCAGTAGTGGCACGAGTAGTCGAAGTAGACGTCGAGGACCTTGGCGCCGGAGTTGGTCGCGCCGGCCTCGGGGCCCGCGCCGTAGGTCCAGGAGCCGTCCTTGAGGACGAGCTTGGGGAAGCCGGCCTTGTTGGCCTTGCCCTGGGCGGTGGTGGAGCCGGAGGAGGAGTCGTCGTCGCGGGTCACGGCGTAGGCCACGCCGCCGGCGATGACGACGGCGCCGCCGGCGAGGAGCGAGCGGCGGGTGATCTTGTTGCGGCGGTCCTTGCGCTCCTGCTCCTCGCGCATGGCCTGCGCCTGGGCGCGCGCGGCGGCGCGGCGCTCGGCCTTGGTCGGACGAGGGTTGTTGGAAGCCACGGGTTCTCCTCGGGTCTGTCGGGGCGGACCCGGGCGGGGAGGACCCCGCGCACCCAGGTCCGTTGACGGTTCACGGACATTCTGCCCGTCGTCCGGAGCGAGGGACAGAGGACGCCCTGCGGAGTGGCTCACGCCGCAGCGTCCCGCGGGCCCGCCGTCGGAGGCCGCGCCGGGAGCGCTGCGCCGGCGCCGGACGGGGCGCTCAGCCCCAGGAGTAGAAGGGCTCGAGGGTGGCCGGCGGGAAGCGGCCCGCCATGACGAGCAGGACGATGACGCCGGTGACGCCGAGCAGGACGAGGGACAGGACGAGGCGCACGGCGCGGCTCGGCGCGATGAGCCCGACGAGCTTGGCGCCGCCGCGGCGGGTCGGCGCGCCCCAGGGGATGAACCAGGTGACGCCGAGGTAGATGGCGGTGAGGCCGGCGAGGAAGCCGGCGATCCGGTGGTACTCGGAGAGGTTCGCGGCCACGCGTGCCGGGGTGGAGCCGAAGCCGAGGACCTTCGCGCCGACGTAGAAGACGGCGACCGTGATGAGGAGGCTGACGACGACGGCGAAGGCGGTGGCGACCAGTGACCGCAGGAGGTACCAGGGAGCCGCCGCCCACATGCGGGAGTCGTCGCCGCGGCTGCGGCGGCCCTGCTGGAGGCGGTGCCAGCGGCGGGCGTCGTCCGCGCGGCCGACGGTGCCGGCCAGGACGATGGCGATGGTCGCAACGATGGCGACCCAGGCGGGCAGCCAGGCGCCGAGGGCCGAGAGGGCGAGGGCGAGGGCGACGACGACGCCGGGGTGGCGCCGCGGCTCCAGGGCCCAGTCCGGCAGGCCGGGGCGGCCGGCGCCCGGACCGGCGGGCAGCGGCTGGCAGACCGCGGCGGCCGCGCCCTGCTGCGGGCCGACGGCGCCGGTGGCGCCCTGGTAGCCGGCAGCGGGCTGGATCGCGCCCGTTCCGGGGCTGGTGGGCGCCCAGGCGGCCGAGGGCTGCGGGACGCCGGTCTGCTGGGAGGGCTGCGGGACCTGAGGGGCCTGGGCCCGGTGCGGGGCGAAGGCCGGCGGGACGGCGCCGTCGGGCAGTCCGCTGCCGGAGCCCTGGGAGCCGGTCCACGGGTCGCTCCAGGAGCCCCCGGTGGTGCCGTAGCCGCCCGTCCCGGGAGCGGCGGAGCCCGCCAAGGCGGCCGAGGAGCCGTAGGCGCCGCTCCCCGCGCTCGGCGCGGAGGCGCCGGACCCGTAGGAGCCGTAGGGGTCCGTGTACGAGCCCGTCGCGGTACCGGACTCGTCGACGTCGTCGGGATCGGGGCCGAGGAGCTCGTCGACGACGTCGGTGCCGTCCCCGCCGGCCGCGATGTCGTCGAGGACGGTGAGGAGGTCGGGGACACCGAGCCGGTCGGCGAGGTCGGGGGCGAGGGCGGCGGTGAAGGCGCGGGCGAGGGCCGGGCACTCGGTCTCGAGGCCGGCGGTCTCGGGGGTGCCCGCGTAGACGCGGCGGAAGACGGCCTGCCAGGGGCCGGTGCCGAAGGGCGCGCGGCCGGTGACGGCGAACAGGAGGACGCCGGCGCAGGCGTACCAGTCGACGTCGGCGGTCGGCTCCTCGCCGTCGAGCATCTCCGGCGGGATGAAGCCGGGGGTCCCGGTCACCTGGCCGGTCTGGGTGAGGCGGGTGTCGTCGGCGACCTGGGCGATACCGAAGTCGATGAGGACGGGGCCCTGCGCGCCGAGCATGACGTTGGAGGGCTTGAGGTCGCGGTGGATGACGCCGGCGGCGTGGACGGCGCGCAGCGCGTCGACGAGGCCGTGGGCGAGGTCGGCGAGGTCGCGGGCGTCGGTGACGAGGTCGTAGGCGCCCTCGTGGTCGACCTCGTGCTGGAGGGTGGGGCCGTCGACGAGCTCGGTGATGACGAAGGTGACGCCCGCGCCGTCGGCGCCGTCGCCGGTCTCGATGTCGAGGATCCGGGCCACGCGGGCGTCGCGGACGCGGGCGAGGACGCGGGCCTCGCGGTCCAGGCGGCGCCGCGCGACGGGGTCGGCGGCGATCTGGGGGTGGAGGATCTTCATGGCGACGCGGCGGCCGTCGGCGTCCTCGGCCTCCCAGACGACGCCCATGCCTCCGGCGCCGAGCCGGCGCAGGAGCCGGTAGCCCCCGACGACGGTGCCCGCGCGCAGCCCCGCTAGGGAGGCGGGCACGGCGGGCCTCTGGCCGGGGGTCTGCGTCATGCGGCCACAGTACCGGCGAGCCGTGGCCGGACCGTTGAGGTGACCGGTCTCACCAGCCGCCGGAGCATCCGGTTCTCTCGCAACCGTATCGCGATCGGGCTGCGTGTGAAATCATGGTCCTGCGCACGGCCCTCCCAGGCCGAGCACGTGTCAATGCGGACACGCATAGGCACCTTTCACTACGGATCGTCCGGCACGTACCTGCCGGTGAAGGGATACCAACCATGGCAACCGTGACCTTCGATCACGCCACCCGCATCTACCCGGGCAACGACCGCCCGTCCGTGGACGCGCTCAACCTCGAGATCGCCGACGGCGAGTTCCTCGTCCTCGTCGGCCCCTCCGGCTGCGGTAAGTCGACCTCCCTGCGCATGCTCGCGGGCCTCGAGGACGTCAACTCCGGCCGCATCCTCATCGGCGACAAGGACGTCACCGACGTCCAGCCCAAGGACCGTGACATCGCCATGGTCTTCCAGAACTACGCGCTGTACCCGCACATGAGCGTGCACGACAACATGGGCTTCGCGCTCAAGATCGCCGGCACCCCCAAGGACGAGATCGACCGCCGCGTCAAGGAGGCCGCGAAGATCCTCGGCCTCACCGAGTACCTCGACCGCAAGCCGAAGGCCCTCTCCGGTGGTCAGCGTCAGCGCGTCGCCATGGGCCGCGCCATCGTGCGCAAGCCGAAGGTCTTCCTCATGGACGAGCCGCTGTCCAACCTGGACGCCAAGCTCCGCGTCCAGACCCGCACGCAGATCGCCTCGCTGCAGCGCTCGCTCGGCGTCACCACGGTCTACGTCACCCACGACCAGACCGAGGCCCTCACCATGGGCGACCGCATCGCGGTCCTCAAGGACGGCGTCCTCCAGCAGGTCGGCACCCCGCGCGACATGTACGACAAGCCCGCCAACGACTTCGTCGCCGGCTTCATCGGCTCGCCGGCCATGAACCTGGGCCGCTTCTCGGTCGAGGGCTCCGACGCCACCATCGGCGCCGCCAAGATCGCCCTCTCCCGCGCCACCCTCGACGCCCTCAAGCCCGAGGACAACGGCAAGGTCACCATCGGCTTCCGCCCCGAGTCCCTCGAGGTCGTCTCCGAGAACGACGAGCACTCCATCCCGGTGCGCGTCTCCTTCGTCGAGGAGCTCGGCTCCGACGCGTACATCTACGGCGAGCTCGTCGGCGCGGACGCCTCCGACGAGAAGCTCGGCTCCGGTGAGGACTCGAGCCAGATCATCGTCCGCGTCCCCCCGCGCACCGCGCCGGCTCCGGGCGAGGCCATCCACGTCCGCATCAAGCCCGGCGAGGAGCACATCTTCTCCGCCTCCACCGGCGAGCGCCTCCCCGCCTGATCCCGGGAACGGCCCGCGCCAGGCGGCGCTGAGCGTCCGGAGCCCCCGCCCCTCCTTCCCGAGGGGCGGGGGCTCCTCCGTGTCCGGGGCGGCAGGCGGGGCGGCCGTGAGCCCTCCGACGGCGCGGGGGCGTCGCCGTGTCCCAGCACGATTCCTGCGATAATCACGCCATGCCCCAGTCCATGCAGATCACCGCGGCGACGATCGACCCGGCGCTCCTCGACCTGCCCTGGGAGACGCCGCTCGAGGACTGGCCGATGGACGTCCTCGCGGCCCTGCCCCGTGGTCTCTCCCGGCACATCGTGCGCTTCGTCAACCTCTCCGAGCGCGTCATCGCGGTCAAGGAGATCGGCGAGTCCGTCGCGCACCGCGAGTACGAGCTCCTGCGCGACCTCCAGCGCCTCGGCGCCCCCTGCGTCACCCCGACCGCCGTCGTCACCGGCCGCACGGACCTGAGCGGCGAGGAGCTCAACTGCGCACTCGTGACGGAGCACCTGTCCTACTCGCTGCCCTACCGCGCGCTCTTCAGCCAGTACATGCGGCCCGAGACGGCCACCCGTCTCATCGACGCCCTCGCCGTCCTCCTCGTGCGCCTGCACCTGCTCGGCTTCTACTGGGGCGACGTCTCACTGTCGAACACGCTCTTCCGCCGCGACGCGGGCGCCTTCGCCGCCTACCTCGTCGACGCCGAGACCGGCGAGCTCTATCCCGAGGGCGGACTCACCGAGGGCAAGCGCCTCTACGACATCGACGTCGCCCGCACGAACATCATCGGCGAGCTCATGGACCTCCAGGCCGGCGCGCTCCTCGAGCAGTCCGTCGACACGATCGAGGTCGGCGACCGGATCGTCTCGCGCTACACCGAGCTGTGGGACGTGCTCACGGCCCCGGAGGAGTTCAGCCTCGGTGAGCGGTGGCGCGTGCGCCGCCGCATCGAGCGCCTCAACGAGCTCGGCTTCGACGTCGGCGAGCTCAAGATGGAGACCCTCGCGGACGGCTCCGGCGCGCGGATGGTCATCCAGCCGAAGGTCGTCGACGCCGGCCACTACCACCGCCAGATCATGCGGCTCACGGGCCTCGACGTCGAGGAGCGCCAAGGTCAGCGCATGCTCAACGACCTCGAGGCCTTCCGCGCCACGACGGGCCGCGAGTCCCAGCCCCTCGAGCAGGTGGCCCACGTCTGGCTCGCGCAGGTGTTCGAGCCGACCCTCGAGGCCGTGCCCGTGGAGCTGCGCCGCAAGATCGAGCCCGCGGAGATCTTCCACGAGGTCCTCGAGCACCGCTGGTACATGTCCGAGGCCGCCGGCCACGACGTCACCATGGAGGCCGCGGTCGAGGACTACGTCCGCACGGTCCTGCCCGAGCACTGGGACGAGCAGTCCTACCTGTCGCTCGGCGACACGCAGGAGATGGCGGCGATCTTCGACGGCGAGGAGGGCGAGGACGAGGAGCCCCTCTCCGACGACGAGGAGTTCGCCGCCCGCGACGAGGAGACCGCCGGGCAGTACCAGCTCAACCCGATGGGCTTCACCGCCGGGATGAAGTTCAAGGGCGAGTAACCGGCGCCCTCACGAGCACGACCTCCCTGGACGAGCACGACGCCGTCGGCGCCCGCCTCGTCCAGGGAGGTCGTGCTCGTGGCTGAGTGAGGCTCAGCCCTCCGCGAGCTCTCGGTTGACGAGGGCCGTCTCCTCGTCCGCACGACGCCGCAGCTCTCGGTGCCGGGTCAGCGAGGCCAGGGACGCCTCGGTAATCGCGTCGATGACGAGGACGGCGCCGGTGGCGGCGAGGCCTCCGTGGACCTCGCCCTTGGCGTTGCGTCGGCGGACGGCGGCGCCGATGAGGGCCCCGCCGATGCCGGCCTCGACGACGGCGGCCGCGCGCACGACCCACGGGCGCTCGGTGACGGTCTGAACGTAGCCCTGGACGAAGCCGGAGCCCGGGGTCTCCGGGTCCTGCAGGAGCAGACCGACGGAGCGGCCGACGGCGTTGGACAGGCCGCGGGGCTCGTGGACGACGACGCCGGGGACCTCGGCGGGCGCGAGGCGACCCGTGAGGACGCCGTCGACCCACTCGGGCAGGCCGAGGGCGGTGACGAGGGCAGCGAGGCCCTCGGCCCCGGGCGTCGCGATGGCCGCGGCGGTGGCCTCCGGGTCGGCGCCGGGGACGGCCTCGGCGATGACGGAGGCGTCGGTGGAGTCGGTGAGGAGCTCCTCGACGAGGCTCGTGAGCGCCGGGCCCGGCTCGTCGACGCCGCCCCACACGTACTGCGAGCTCATGCCCCAGGAGAAGACGGCGTCGTCCTCGGTCTCCCCGGTGGGGATGGCGCGGACGGAGAGGTCGCCGTTGCTGGAGGCCAGGACGAGGGCCGGGAGGGACTCCTCGTCCCAGCCGAAGGTTCCGAGCTCGGCGCCTACCCCCGTGTACATGACGATGCGGCGGTCCAGGCCGGGCACGGTGGCCACGGCGAGCGGGCGCTCGAGGAGCGTCGCCTGCAGCGGCACCATGTAGGCGCTCAGCGGCGTGAGGACGACGGTGCGGGCGGCCGCGGAGCCGCCCGTGGGCACCTGCGGGAGCTCGACGTCGTCGGGCAGCGCGTCGAAGGAGGCCGGGCCGATGGTGACGTCGGCGGAGAGGGCGCGGGCGAGCCCCTCAGCGAGCTCGGAGACGCCAAGCCCGGGGACGACGCCGCCGCGCGACGGCGGGGTGACGGCGACGCGGCCCTCGGCGTCGGAGAGCAGCGTGAGGGACATGAGGTGCGCCGTGGACGGGTACCACTCCAGGCGGGCGACGACGGCGTTCTCGCGCAGGCGCGCGACGACGTCCTCGGGGCGCGTCCCGGGCGCGACGAGCACGCCCTCAGTGCGGTTCCAGCGCTGCGCGGGGTCCTGTGCCATGCGGGTGGCCTCCTCAAGTGTCATGACGCCTGCGCGGGGCAGGGCGTCGGATCCATTGTGTCAGCATCGGGCCCGGTCGGGAACGAGGCGGGGCGGCCGGAGCCCATCCGGTCGCGGGTGACGGCCCGAGCACGGGCGATCGTGCAGGTCCGGGAGCGCGCCCGGGCGGGCGCTCCCGGACCGCGACGCGAGGCGCGGGGCCACGGGACCGGCGCCGGGCGCGTCTCAGTCCTGGGACGCGGCGGCCGCCCGGCGCAGCCGGTCCACCTCGTACAGGCTGATGCCCGTGGCGACAGCCGCGTTGAGCGACTCGACGTCGCGCGAGATCGGGATCGAGGCGATGACGTCGCAGGTCTCGCGCACGAGGCGGGACAGGCCCGCACCCTCCGCCCCCGTGACGAGGACGAGGGGCGCGTCCGCCACGGTGAGGTTCTCGACGTCGGTGTCGCCACCGCCGTCGAGGCCGACGACGAAGCAGCCCTCCTTCTTGAGGGCCTCGAGGGTGCGCACGAGGTTGGTCTCGCGCGCCACGGGCACGCGGGCGGCCGCGCCGGCGGAGACCTTCCAGACGGTGGCGTTGACGCCGACGCTGCGGCGCTCGGGGATGATGACGCCGTCGGCGCCGAAGGCCCCGGCGGAGCGCAGGACGGCCCCGAGGTTGTGGGGGTCGGTCACCTGGTCGAGGGCGACGAGCAGCGGGGTGCGGCCGCGCAGGCGGGCGCGCTCGAGGAGGTCGGCGGCCTCGGCGTACTCGTAGGCGGGCACCTCGATGGCGACGCCCTGGTGGACGGCGCCCTCGGTGAGGGCCTCGAGGTCGAGCTTCGTGGTCTCCAGGACCGGGGCGCCCAGGAGCGCGGCGCGGCGCACGACGGCGCCGAGGCGGTCGTCGGACTCGGCGGAGACGGCCATGAAGACGCGCTCGATGGGGACGCCGGAGCGGGCGGCCTCGGCGACGGCGTTGCGGCCGCAGACGATCTCGTGGCCGGCGGGCACCTGGAAGCGGCGGCGGATCTTCTCCAGCTGCTTGGCGCGGGTGGGCTGGGCGGCGCGGGCCTCGGCACGGGCCCTCGCCCGGGCCTTGGGGTGGCCGACGCGGTCCTCGGCCTTCGGCGTCGGGCCGCGGCCCTCGAGGCCCTGGCGGCGGTTGCCGCCGGAGCCCTTCGTGGCGCCCTTCTTGGTGCCGGGGCGGCGCTTCGCGCCGGGGTACTGCTCGTTACCGGGCAAGGGGGTGGTCCTTTCTGAGCCGTCAGGCGAGGTGCCAGCGGGCACCGGTGGCGGAGTCCTCGACGACGACGCCGGCCGCGGTGAGCTGGTCGCGCAGCGCGTCGGCGCGGGCCCAGTCCTTGGCGGCGCGCGCCTGGGCGCGCTCGTCGATGAGGGCGGAGACGAGGTGGTCGAGGGCCTCGAGGGCTGCGTCGTCGGAGGCGCCGGCGCCCGCTCCGATGACGCGGGAGCGCCAGGGCTCGGCGAGCGGGTCGAGCCCGAGGACGTCGAGCTGGGCGCGCAGGTCGAGCGCGAGCTCGGCGGAGGCGGCGGCGTCGGGGGCCGCCAGGGCGGTGTTGAGGCGCTTAAGGGTCGCGTGGACGACGGCCATGGCGCCGGCGAGGTTGAGGTCGTCGTCCATGGCGGAGGAGTACTCCTCCGGCAGGGCGCGGGCGCGGACCTCCTCGGAGGGGGCGTCGACGGGGTTCGGCTCGGAGCCGTCGTCGGCGAGCTCGAGGGCGCGGGTGACGGCGCCGGAGAGGCGGTCCCACAGACCGGCGGCGTCGGCGAGGGTCTCCTCGGAGAACTCGACGGTGGAGCGGTGGTGGACGGTGCCGAGCGCGAGGCGCAGGACGGGGGCGTCGTAGCGCCTGAGGAGCTCGGCGACGACGAGCGAGTTGCCGAGCGACTTGCTCATCTTCTCGCCCTTGATGGTGACCCAGGCGTTGTGGACCCAGTGCTGGGCGAAGCCCCAGCCGGCGCCGTGGGACTGGGCCTGCTCGTTCTCGTGGTGCGGGAAGCGCAGGTCGATGCCGCCGCCGTGGATGTCGAAGGACTCGCCGAGGAAGCGGCGGGACATGGCGGAGCACTCGAGGTGCCATCCGGGGCGTCCGCGTCCCCAGGGGGTGTCCCACGCGGCGTCCTCGGGCTCGGTGGGCTTGGCGGCCTTCCAGAGGGCGAAGTCGCGGGGGTCGCGCTTGTCCGCCTCAACCTCGTCGTCGATCTGGGACTCGTCCTCGGTGGTGGCGAGGTCGTCGACGCGCTGGTTGGTGAGCGAGCCGTAGTCCGGCAGGCTGCGGACGTCGAAGTAGACGTTGCCGGCGTCGCCGACGTAGGCGTGGCCGGCGTCGAGGAGTCGCTGGACGAGGGCGATCATCTCGGGGATCTGGCCCGTGGCGCGCGGCTCGTAGGTGGGAGCGGTGACGCCGAGGGCGCGGTAGGCGGCGTCGAACTCGCGCTCGAAGCGCTGCGCCCAGGCCCACCAGGCCCAGCCGGCCTCGGCGGACTTGGTGAGGATCTTGTCATCGATGTCGGTGACGTTGCGGACGAGGACGACCTTCTGGCCGGAGCGCTCGAGCCAGCGGCGCAGGACGTCGAAGGCGATGCCGGAGCGCATGTGGCCGATGTGCGGGGAGCCCTGGACGGTGGCGCCGCAGAGGTAGATCGCGACCGTTCCGGGGGTGACGGTCGGCGCCAGGGGGACGACGGCGCGCGCGGCGGAGTCGTACAGGCGCAGGGTGGGCTCGGCGGCGGGGGTCTCAGTGCTCACGAGGGCAGCCTATCCGCTGGGGCAAGCCGCCCCTCCCGCCGAGATCGGGACGTCCTGACCTCGAGATCGGGACGTCCTGACCGTGAGCTCGGTCGCACGGCGCGCTGTGCTCGGTCGCGCCGGTCCCGCCGGCCGCCGTTCCTAGGGTGTTCACAGGGTCCATCCGGGTGCTCTCCCAGGGTCGACCGGTTACATGGTTCCTGCCGCCGGACGGAACGGGCAGCGAGGGTTGGGGAACCCGATGACCTGCTGGTTCCGAGAGCCGCTCGGGTCCTAGGGAGCCCGGGCGCCTCGCTCCGACGAAGGAGGCAGGTTCCTCCCGGGTCTTATGGGAGCCCGGGGAACGCGAATCGCCTCGACGACGAAGGCCCTCGGGCCGGGAGAGACAACCCGGCCCGAGGGCCCGTCCTCGTTCATGAGCCCGACGCACCGGGCATGATGGGGGCGTGAGCACGCAGCAGGTCCCGGGAGCCCCGACGCCGTCGGCCTCCTTCTGCCCGCTGCACGACGCCGGCACCTGCCCCTCCTGCCCGCACATGGACCTGCCGCTCGCCGACCAGCTCGTCCGGAAGCAGGCGCGCGTCGACGCCCTCCTCACCGACGGTGCGAACCCCGTGCCCGCGAGCGCCTGGGAGGCGCCGCAGGCCTCGGCCCCGGCCCGCTTCCGCAATAAGGCCAAGATGGCCGTCTCGGGCACGGTCGACGCGCCCGTCCTCGGCCTCGCCGACGCCCACGGCCTCAGCGTCGACCTGCGCACCTGCCCGCTCCACGTCCCCGCCGTCGAGGAGGCGCTGCCCGTCCTCGCCCGCCTCATCTCCCGCCTGCGCCTCAGGCCCTACGACATCGCGGCCGACACGGGAGACCTCAAGCACGTCCTCGTCACGGCCTCCCCCGACGGCGACCTCATGGTCCGCCTCGTGTGCCGCACCGCCGACCGCGTCCCGGACGTCCGCGCCGCGCTCCCCCGCCTGCGCGGCGAGCTGCCGGGCCTCGCCGTCGTCAGCGTCAACGTGCAGCCCGTCCACCAGGCCGTCCTCGAGGGGCCCGAGGAGCACGTCCTCACCGACGCCGTCCTCGGCCTCGCCGACAGGCTGCTCATGCGCCTGTCCCTGCCCGCCACGGAGCACGGGCCGGAACGCGAGCTGCCGCTCCTCCTGCCGACGCGCTCCTTCTTCCAGACGAACACCGCGGTCGCCGAGTCGCTCTACGCGACGGCGGCGGAGTGGGCGCACGACCTCACCGCCCCCGGGGGCGCCGCCGACGCCGGCGGACGCCCGACCGAGGTCTGGGACCTGTTCTGCGGTGTGGGCGGCTTCGGGCTGGCCCTGACGGGCCCGGGCCGGCGGGTTCGCGGCGTCGAGGTCTCCGCACCCGCGATCGACGGCGCGCGCGAGGCGGCACGGCTCATGGGGCTCCCCGAGGAGGCGGCCTCCTTCGAGGCGGGTGACGCGCGCGTGCTCGACCCGGCGTCGGGCGCCGTCCCGGACCTGCTCGTCGTCAACCCGCCGCGGCGCGGGATCGGCGCCGACCTCGCGGCCCGGATCGAGGCGTCGGGGGCGCCGCGCGTCCTCTACTCCTCGTGCAACCCGGTGAGCCTCTCGAAGGACCTGGCCCGGATGCCCGCGCTGCGGGTGCGTCGGGCGCGGCTCTTCGACATGTTCCCCCACACGGACCACGCCGAGGTACTCGTCGAGCTGGTGCGCTGACCGCCCGCGTCTCAGAGCCCAACGGACTCCAGCCAGTCGGAGATGACGCGCTGACCGGCGGGGACGAGCTCCTCGCCGAGGCGGGCCGTGTCCTCGCGGATGGTGCGCGGGTCGATACCGTTCCCGGTGAGCTCGCCGACGTTGGCGATGAGCCACCGCTCGATGAGAGCGGGGTCGGCCTCGATGTGGAACTGGAGACCGAGACCAGCACCGACCGCGAAGGCCTGGACCGGCGTCGTCGGGCTCGAGGCGAGGACCTCGGGCGCGGGCGCGGTGCCGTTCGGCTCCGGCAGGAGGACGCGGTCGCCGTGCCAGTGGAGGACGGGCAGGCCATCGATCGGGGCGAGCAGGCCCTCGCGGCCGGCGAGGCTGAGGGAGACGGGGCCCCAGCCGATCTCGGGGGCGCCGGGCTCCACTCCCCCGCCGATCGCCGTGGCGATGACCTGGGCGCCGAGGCAGACGCCCAGGACCGGGCGGCCGAGCGCGAGGCGGCGTCGAACGGCGGAGATCTCGCCGCCGAGGTAGGGGTAGAGGTCGGTCTGGCCGACGCCGATGGGGCCGCCGAGGACGACGAGGAGGTCGACGTCGTCGCTGATCCCGCCCGCGGAGGCCGGCGCGAGGTCGGCGGTCGGGTCAACGCCGGCGTCCCAGTAGGTGACGTCGAGGCCGTGCTCGGCGAGGACGGGGGCGGCGAGGCCGAGGTCCTCGGAGCCGACGTGGCGGATGGCGAGGGCACGCCGTGCGGGCGCAGGGCGTGCGGCGCCCGCAGTACTGCCAGTGCCATCAGCGGACATGAGGAACCTCCCGTGAACGTCGCCCTCAGGCTACGACCACGGGCTGTTTCAGCGTCTTGACGCCCTCGCGGACCTGGTTGGTGCCACGATCTGCATGAATGCGGATCGACGAGCCACGACGACGGCGCGCGGCCCGCGCGATCTCGACGTCCTGCGCCGCTCGCGCACTGCGGCAGGGCCCGTTCCATGCGGATCGTGACACCGTCGCTCCCACCCTGCTCCCGGAGCCGAGTGGGACGGACAGGATGTCCCGATCTCGAGGTCAGGATGTCCCGATCTCGCGGGAGGGCGGCCTTCCTAGGGCGGGCAGCGGAGCGCGGGGGCCGGACGCGAGGCTCAGGCGAGCTCGGCGAGGGCCTTGCGGACCTCGGCGAGGCGGGCGTCGATCTCCTCGGCCTCGTAGGGGATCTCGAGGTCGCGGATCGCGCCGGCGAGGTCGGCGAGGTCGCGGGCCTCGGTGAAGCCGTCGCGCACGAGCGAGCGGCCCGTGCGCACGGAGATCTCGTTCTCCGCGCCGGCCTCCGAGGCCGTGGCGAGGAGGTCCATGAGCGGGTGGTGCGTGGCCGTGAGGGAGCGGGCGACGACGTCGAGCTCCCCGCCGACGAGCTCGGCGCGGGCGCGGAAGAGGGCGAGGCGCTCGGAGAGCCAGCCGGCGCCCTCGTGCAGGGCGCTCACGAGCTCGCCGAGCGAGCCGACGGCGTCGTTGGCGGCGAGGTCGTCCTCACCGTCGAGGACCTGGAGGGCGAAGAAGCCGGCCGCGAGGTTGTGCAGGCGCAGCAGCGCGATGGCGAAGCGGACGGAGTCGACGTCGCCGCGCAGCTCCTCGACCTGCCCGGCGAGCGGGTGGAGCTGCTCGACGCACTCCAGGACGAGGGCGTCGACCTCCTCGTAGCGGGCGCGGACGTCGTCGAGGAGCTCGCCCTGGCCGGCGATGCGCTCGACGTCGCCGTCGACGCCGCGCAGCGCCTCGCGCAGCTGGCCGAGGCGGCCGGAGAGGGCGTCGATCTCGACGGCGCGCCTGCCGAGGAGCGTGACGAGACGGCTGCACTCGTCGAGGAGGGAGACGAGGCCGGAGGTGGACTCCTGGATGGCCTTCATCTCGGACAGGACGCGGGCCACGGGCCCCTCGGCGTCGGAGCGCTCGGGGATGTCGACGCCGGCGGCGACGAGGGCGGCGACCTCCGCGGGCAGGGCCTGGCGGGTGAAGTCGACGGCGTCCTTGTAGCCGAGGGCGCGCAGCTCCTCCAGGAGGGCGGCCTCGCCGGCGGCGGCGACCTCGCGGCGGGTGGAGCCGGTCTCGGCCGACTGCTCCTCGACCGCGCGGACACGGGCGTAAGCGGCCTCGATGGTGGCGCGCAGCTCCGTGTTCTGGGGCAGGGTGCGCACGGAGAGGTAGCCGTCGCCCGATGGGACGATGGTGGCGAAGACGCGGTAGTAGCCGCCGTCCTTGGCGCGGTTGGTGATGTAGGCGCTGGCGGCCTGGCCGGACTCGATGGCCTCCCAGATGGAGCGGTAGACGCCGGCCGGCATGCTGGGGTGGCGCACGACGTTGTGGGCGCGGCCCACGAGGGAGCCCCGCGGGTAGCCGGACAGGCGCATGAAGGTCGAGTTGGCTCGGCGGATGCGGCCCTGGGCGTCGGTCGTGGAGAAGAAGAGCTCCTCCGCTGCGTAGGTGTGCTCCTCGCCGGGCAGGGCGGTGTCCTTCGGGGCGGTGGCGGGCGTGTCGGTCATGGTGGCCTTCCTGGACGACGGCGGTGGCGACGGGGCGGCGCAGCGGGCGGCGCGGGCGACGACGGCGGTGCCGCGGCCCGCTCCGACGCGCCCGCGGGAGAGCCCCGGCAGAACGTTGGACCTGCCTGGAAGGTTACTCGGTGTCACCGCCGCGCGTGGACCTCCGAGCACCCCGCGCCACCCGGGTCCGACCGTTAGGTGTACTGATCGGGGAGGTTGGTTGAAGGACTGCGATCGGCTCGTGTGAGGTGAGGAGAGCACCGGGTGCTGGCAGGGTGGGGCTTGCGACAGTCTCACCGAGCAGTACGAGAGGTGCTCTCCTCATGTCCCACGCTAACGCAGCCCTGACCCCACGCGCCCGGCAGCGGGTGGCCCGCCTTGTCGTTGAGGAGGGCTACCCCATCAGCGAGGTCGCCGCCCGATTCCAGTGCTCATGGCCCACCGTCAAACGCTGGGTGGACCGCTACCGCGCCGGGGAGGCGATGACCGACCGCTCCAGCCGCCCCCACTCCAGCCCCAACCGCACCCCCACCACCGTGGTACGCCGGGTGGTCAGCCTGCGCAGCCGCCTGCGGGAGGGCCCCGTCCAGCTCGCCGCCCGCACCGGCATCGCACCCTCGAGGGTGCACCGCATCCTCAAGACGGCCAGGCTGAACCGCCTCTCCTACCTCGACCGCGCCACCGGGCAGGTCGTACGCCGCTACGAGCACGAGAGCCCCGGTTCCCTGGTCCACGTCGACGTCAAGAAGGTCGGCAACATCCCCGACGGCGGTGGCTGGAGGTACGTGGGACGCACCCAGGGTGACCACAACCGCCAGACCACCGACGGCGCCAGGCGCAGGCACGGTCAGCCTCGTCTGGGGTGGGCCTACGTCCACTCCGTGCTCGATGACCACTCGCGCGTGGTCTACTCCGAGGTCCACGACGACGAGAAGGCTGCCACCGCCGTGGGTGTCCTGCAGCGGGCGGTGGCGTGGTTCGCCGCCCGCGGGGTGGTCGTTCAGCGGGTGCTGTCCGACAATGGGGCCGCCTACAGGTCACGGGCCTGGACCCAGGCCTGCGAGCGCCTGGGGGTCAAGGCCCGCTACACCAGGCCCTACCGGCCTCAGACCAACGGGAAGATCGAGCGGTACCACAGGACCCTGGCTGATGGGTGGGCCTACTCCCGCCACTACGCCAGTGAGGCCGAGCGCCGCGCCGCACTGCCGGCATGGACCCACTTCTACAATCACCACCGCCCCCACACCGCCACCGGCGCCCTCCCACCGATCACGAGGTTGACCAACCTCCCCGATCAGTACAGTTAGGCTCGGGGGACGACCGCGGTCCGCCGGACCGCGCTGACCAGGCCCAGGAGGGCAGCCATGACCGTCGAGATCGTCACCCAGTCCAGCCCCGAGCTCGTCGAGGCGATGGGTCGTCTCATCCCGCAGCTGTCGCGGACCGCGCCCGCGCTCACCGAGGAGCAGGTGCGCGACCTCGTCGCCCAGCCCGGCGTCTACCTCTTCGTCTTCCGCCCGAACAAGCCCGCGGAGGACGGCATCCATCACCCGATCCTCGGCATGCTCACCCTCGCCACCTTCACGATCCCGACGGGTCTGCGGGCGTGGGTCGAGGACGTCGTCGTCTCCTCCGAGGCCCGTGGCCAGGGCGCCGGTCGCGCCCTCGTCGAGGCCGCGGTGACGCACGCGCAGGAGCTCGGCGCCCGCACCGTCGACCTCACGTCCCGGCCGAGCCGCGAGGCCGCCAACCGCCTCTACCAGCGCGCCGGCTTCGAGCTGCGCGAGACCAACGTGTACCGCTTCTCCGGCAAGTGAGCCGCTGAGCCGGCACGGCCGTCCGACGCCGGCCTCCGGCCCCGTGCCGAGCACGAAGGAGCCCCACCGGATCGTCTCCGGTGAGACTCCCTCGTGCTCGACGTGCTCAGCGGCGCGGCATCGCGGCTCGGGCCGGGGCGTTCAGCGCGAGGCCCACAGGAGCAGGTGCGGCGTGACCGAGGCCAGGTGCGGGACGACGACGAGCCCAGGGTCCGCCGGGAAGTGCTTGATCCCGCCGATCTGGATGACGTACAGGCCGTTGGAGCGGGCGGAGGCGGCGCCCGTCGCGGAGTCCTCGACGGCGACGCACTGCTCCGGCGGGAGCTCGAGGCGTCGCATCGCCTCCGCGTAGGGGGCGGGGGTCGGCTTGCCGGCCAGGCCGTCGTCACCGGTGACGAGGGCGACGAAGACGTCGCGCAGCTCGTGGGCGACCGCCTCGACGATGGGCCGCGGCGACTGGGTGACGATCGCCTGGGCGAGGCCCAGCTCGGCCATGGCGGAGGTGATCTCGCGGGCGCCGGGCAGGATCGGCGGGTGGGCCCGGACGGCGGCCTCGACGTCGGCGGCGATCCCGGCGAAGACCTCGGCGGTGGCCGGGTCCTCCGGGGAGGCGGTGGCGCCGGTGGCGGCGATGAGCTCGCTCGTCCGGCGGATGGAGGCGCCCTTGATGCCGGTGATCTGCTCGGCGGTGACGGTGCCCCCGAGCGCCTCGCAGCGCCGCACGAAGGCCTCGTCCCAGAAGGGCTGGGAGTCCATGAGGGTGCCGTCCATGTCCCACAGGACGGCACGGACGACCTGGCCGGCCGGGGTCGGGCCGGTGGGCAGCTCGGGTGCCGTGCTCACTTGCCCTCGCCCCCGTGACGGCGGGCGGAGCGGGCCTGCTTCTTGGCGGCGCGGCGCTCGTTGCGGCTCCGCTGGTCCTCGGCCCAGGCGACGCGGCCGGCGAGCCACTCGCGGGTCTGGGAGGTGAGCATCTTGTTGGACTCGAGGAGGCCGCCGGCGCGCAGGACCGTGAAGTCGAGGTACTCGGGGTCGCGGGTGCGCTTGTACTGCTCCTCCGCCTCGACGATCTCGGTGGCGGCGGCGGCCACCTGGCGCTCGACGGACTGCCGCACGAGGAGCAGGACGAGGGCGAGGACGAGGCAGACGACGCTCCCCCACCCCTTGGTGAGCGGGTAGAGGACGGCGGCGAGGACGGACAGGACCATCGCGGGTCCCATCATCCCGAAGGTGTAGCCCTCCGGCTTGTCGGTGTAGCCGTGGAACCACTGGTCGATCTTGGCGCGGCCGTCGGGGTCGCCGCCGCGGAACCACTCGCGGACGCGCTCGCCGGCGCCGGGGGCGGACCCGCGGGCGCCGTCGTCGGGGGTGTGCTCGGTACTGCGTGCCATCAGAGGTTCTCCGTGGTCGGGGTGGTGCGGGCCGGCGCCGGGGTGGCGGTGGCGCCGTCGAGGACGGCGTCGATGAGCTCGGCGATGGAGCCGACGGTGCGCTCGCAGGCGTCGACGACGTCGTCGGGCGACCAGGGCAGGGCGACGGCGTGGTCGGAGACCTCGTGCATGGGGATGTCGTTCCAGGAGTCGCCGATGGTCCAGGTCTCGATGGTCTCGCCGGCGCAGGGGCCGTCCTCGGCGGTGAGGCGGGCGACGAGGTCGAGGAGGCCGGAGCCCTTGGTGCAGCCGGTGGGGACGATGTCGAGGAACTCCTGGTTGCGGATGATCTCGACCTGGTCGCCCCAGCGGGCGGTGACGTCGGCGACGATGGCGTCGCGGACGTCGTCGTCGCGCACGCGCATGGGGACGCCGATGAAGCGGTGCCCGGGCATGTCGGTGATCTCGAGGGTCTCGAAGACCTGGAGGATCGGGGAGACCTCGTTGTAGGTGTCGGAGACGACGTAGTCGGTCTCGATGGTGGTGGCGAAGACGGTGAGGCCGTCGTGGCCCTGGAGGGACTCGACGATGTCCCGGGCGAGGCCCTCGGGCAGGTGCCGGTCCGCGAGGACGCGGTAGTCGCCGTCGGTGAGGACGGCGCCGGTGAAGGTGATGGCGTAGTCGAAGTCGACGCCGGCGGGGACGAGGGTGTCACGGGTGGCGAAGACGGACTTGCCGGAGTCGATGGCCAGGAGGTTGCCGGCCTCGCGCCAGCGGCGCATCGCGTCCAGGTCCTGCTCGGAGACCCGGCGGTCGAAGAGGATCGTGCCGTCGAGGTCGGTGGCGAGGATCGCCGTCATGCGGGTCCTTCCGTGAGGGGTGGGGCGGAGCCGGACGGCTCCAGGGTAGGAGGGCCGGCGCGGCGGTGGGGCCGCCGGGATCGCTCCCGACGACCCCACCGGGCACGGCGCTGTCAGGCGTGCTCGGTCACAGGCCGAGCCAGCCGGTCCAGGCGCCGAGGATGCCGATGACGAACATGCCGAGGATGATCCACAGCGGGTTCACCTTCTTGTTGAGCAGCCACATGCACAGGAAGGTGAGTCCGAGGGCCGCGCAGGCGGGCAGCAGGTTGTCCAGGATGTTCTGGACGGTCGTGACGGTCTTGGTGCCGTCGTCGGCGGTCACCTCGGAGACGACGCCGGGGAACTTGATGTTCGTCCACTTCGCGACGAGGGAGCCCATGACGAACAGACCGGTGATCGAGGCGATCTGGGTGATGCGCTTGAGCTGGCCGCCACCGACCTCGGCAACCATGTCGGTGCCGCGCTCGTAGCCCCAGCGCAGGCCGTACCAGCGCATGAGGATGCGGATGATGTTGATGCCGAAGAAGTAGATGATCGGGCCGAGCCAGGAGCCGGTCAGCGCGAGGGACGCGCCGAGGGCGCCGAGGACCGGGCGGGCGGTTCCCCAGAAGATCGGGTCGCCGACGCCGGCGAGCGGGCCCATGAGGCCGACCTTGACGGCCGTGATGGCGTCCTCGCCCATCTCGTCGCCCTTGGACTTCTTCTCCTCCATGGCGGCGGTGACGCCGAAGACGACGGAGGAGACCCACGGGTGGGTGTTGTAGAACTCGAGGTGGCGCTTGAGGGCGGCCGCCTGCTCGGTCTTGTCGTTCGGGTAGAACTTCTTGATCGCGGGCATGAGGGTGAGGCAGAAGCCGATCGCCTGCATGCGCTCGAAGTTGAAGGAGCCCAGGAGGAACGTGGAGCGCCAGTACATGCTCCGCAGGTCCTTCGTGGTGAGCATGCGCTCCGGGGCGGCCTCGGTGGCCTGAGTCTCAACTGCAGTGGACATTGGTGTTCTTCCTTCCAGCGCTCAGTCGAGCTCGTCGTCGAGGTCGTCGTCCAGGTCGGAGCCGCCGCCTGCGGGGGCGCCCGCGTAGGCGACCACCTGCTTGGGCTGGAACTCCGGGTTGAGCTGGACGTAGATGAGGGCGAAGCAGACCGCCAGGATGCCCAGGGCGACCAGCGTGATGCCGGCGTTGAGGGTCGTCGCGAACTCTGCGACGACGAAGCCCATGAAGAAGAAGGGCAGCAGCTTGCGGGCCTTCATCATGTTGATGACCATGGCGTAACCGACGACGACGATGAAGCCACCGGCGATCTGGAGGCCCTGCGTGATCGTGGTCGGGATGGCCTCGAGGGCGTTCCTCACGGAGTCGCCGGAGGCGAGGGCCGCGACGATGGCGGTCGGGACGGCGACGCGGAGGCCCTGGAGGCTCAGGGCGATGAAGTGCATCCAGGCGATGCCCCGGAAGTTCGCCTTCTCGGCGAAGGCGTCCGCCTGGTGCGCGAAGAACACGTTGATCGTGCGGACGAAGATGGTGAGGGCCTGGCCGGCGACGGCGAGCGGGACGGCCACGGCGATGGCCTCCTTGGTGCTCTGGCCGCCCGCGATCACGATGACCGTGGAGACGGTGGAGGCGAGGGCGGCGTCGGGGGCCATGGCCGCGCCGACGTTCATCCAGCCCAGGGCCAGCAGCTCGAGGGAGCCGCCGATCATGATGCCGGTGGTGGGGTCGCCCAGGGCCAGACCGGTGAGGGTGCAGGCCACGAGGGGGCGGTAGAACATGCGCTCGTCCAGGACCGAGTCGCAACCGGCGAGGAACGCTACGAGGGTCACGAGAATGATCTGGACCGCACTGATGTCATGCATGGGAGTGCTTTCTTCTCAGTGTTTGTCGGGAGGAGGAGAGCGCCGGGGCGGATGCCGCGGCACCGACCGTTCAGGACAGGAAACCCTTGGACTTGAGGGCGCCCATGAGCTCGGCGGAGCTCGTGGACGGGACCTGCTGGATGTACTGCTTGATGCCGCGCTCGTTGATGGCCTTGAAGTCCTCCACGTCCTTGTCGGAGACGTAGACGGCCTGGGAGAGGGCCTTGGTGCCCTGCTTGAAGGTCATGCCGCCGACGTTGACGGAGTCGACCTTGATGCCGAGGTCGAGGAGGCGGAGGACGTCCGCGGGGGTCTCGACGACCATGATGGTGGACAGGTTGGCGTACTTGGGGTTGGCGTAGACGCGGGCGGCCTTCTCGATGCCGATCACGTTGACCTTGACCTTGCCGCCGCCGGTCTGGAGCATGAGGGTCTTCCGCAGCTCGTCGTTGGCGGCGCCGTCGGACACGGCGATGATGCGCTCGGCGCCGAGGGCGCCGGCCCAGTTGTTGGCGACCTGGCCGTGGACCAGGCGGGAGTCAATGCGCAGGAGCTTGATGTCCATCAGAGCTCGTCTCCTTCGTCGTCGGAGTCATCGGTGGTGGTGGGGGTGAAGATCTCGGAGAGGACCTTGACGCCGTTGGCGCCGGAGGTCCTGGCGACCTCGACGAGCTCGGCGAGGTCCGCGCCGACCATGCGGCGGCCGAGGACCTCGATGAGCATCGGGAGGTTCACTCCGGTGACGACGTCGGCGTCGTCACGCTCCGCGGCGAAGCGCGCCGCGGCGTTGTAGGGGCTGCCTCCGAGGAGGTCCACGAGGAGGAGGTACTGGTCGCTGGGCGACCCCTCCACGGCGGCGGCGTACTTGGCGAGGAGGTCGTCCGGCCCCTCCGACTGCTCGAAGGTGACGGAGACGAGGTCCTCCTGGGGGCCGGCGATCATGGCCGAGGAGGCGACGAGCCCCTCCGCCAGACGGCCGTGGGCTGCGACGATCACAGCGACCATGTGTGCTCCTTTGCTGGTCGGTCCCGTGGGAGCGGGACCCGGTTGCGTGGTGTCGACGTTAATCGTGTAACTTGTTGCAACGACCTACCTTGGTCCCGCATCGTTAAACGATTGACGTCGCGCGAGTCACACAGTACACGGCACGCGGCCCCACGTCACGCCCCGATTTCGACAGACGGACCGCGTGCGGACGCACGGACCCCCACGAGCACGACGCCGCCCGCCGCTGCGAGCGGCCGAGGCCCCACTCCGGGGCTGCTCCGGACCTACTCCCCGGCGAGGAGCCGGTCGACGAGGACCGCGACGCTGGGCGTCGTCTGCCCTCCGGCGGCGTCGACGACGTCGGCCGGGGCCCCCTCCATGGCGCAGGGGCGGTCGACGACCTCGAACATGGGGACGTCGTTCCACGAGTCGCCCACGGCGGCGGTGAGCCCGAGCTCCGTGCCGCTCTCCTCGAGGAGCGCCTCGAGGACGCGCAGGGAGACGCCCTTGGTGCGGCCAGCGGCGATGACGTCGAAGAAGCCGTGGGAGCGGACCGTGTCGATCCTCCCCTCCCCCATCGCGGCGACCTGAGCGGCGAGGGCGTCGGCGAGGTCGGGGTCGAGGACGCGGATCGGCATGTGGGTGACGTCCTCGGCGAGGAGGTCCTCGAGGCCGATCGGCTGGAAGTGGTCGTCGAGGCCCGCCTCCCCGGCGCCGGGCCGGCCGAGCACCTCCTGGAGCGTGTAGTCGCCCTCGAGGGTGGTGGCGTGGACGTCGCAGTCGTCGCGCCCCAGGAGGAACCGGGAGACGCGGTCGACCATGTCCGTGGGGACCGGGTGGGTGCGCAGGACGGTCCCGGCGCCGTCGAGGAGCGTGGTGCCGGAGGCGCAGACGACGTAGTCGGCCTCGACGGGGACGCCGGCGGCGGCGCTGGCGTCGGTGAGGGCGAGGCGCGCCAGGCTGACGGAGCGCCCGGTGGCGACGACGAGGAGGTTCCCGGCCTCGCGCCAGCGGATGACGGCCTCGGCGTCCTCGCGGGCGACGGTGCGGCGCTGGACGAGGGTGCCGTCGAGGTCGGTGGCGAGCAGGCGGGTCACGCGAGCTCCCCCGGGCGGGAGGGCCAGGTCATGACGCCGTCGTCGTCGCGCCACGAGTCGGCGTGGTCTGGGTCGGCCTCCGCGGCGAGGACCCAGTCGACGACGGCGGCGACGGACGGCGTCGTGACCTCGCAGACGTCGACGACGTCGGCGGGGGCGGAGGCCATGGCGATCGGGTGGTCGGCGACCTCGTGCATGGGGATGTCGTTCCAGGAGTCGCCCACGGTCCAGGTCTCGATGGACTCGCCCTCGTACGGGCCGCCGGGCGCGGTGAGCTCGGCGACGAGCTCGGTGAGGCCGAGCCCCTTGGAGACGCCGGCGGGGACGAGGTCGTAGAAGTCCTGGTTGCGGAAGCCGATGACGGCGCCGCCCCAGCGCTCCTCGACGTCGGTGCGGATCCTCTCGAAGAGGGGCCCGTCGGCGACCCGCACGGGCACGCCAATGACGGAGAGGCCCTCGACGTCGGCGGTGGTGCCGGGCGTGAAGATGGTGAGGAGCTCGGTGGAGGAGCCGATGGTGTCGTAGACCTGGTAGTCGGTGCCGAGCGTCGTCGTGAAGACGGTGACGCCGGGGGCGCCGTCGACGATCTCGACGACGCCGGCGGGGACGCCGTCGGGCATGGCGGTGACGTGGAGGACCTCGTAGTCGCCGTCGGTGATGACGGCGCCCGAGTAGAGGAGGGCGTAGTCGAACTCGAGTCCGGAGGCGTCGAGGGCGGAGTGGAGGGCGTCGACGGAGCGGCCGGTGTTCATGACGAGGAGGTGGCCGGCCTCGCGCCAGCGGCGCATCGCGGCGAGGTCCGCCTCGCGCACGCGGCCGTCGAAGATGATGGTGCCGTCGAGGTCGGTGGACAGGATCTTGCGGTTCACTTCAGCCCTTCGGTCCTTCGGTCGGTCGGCTCTGCGCTGCGGTCGTGGACGCCCGGTGGGCGCCCCCGCGGCGGCGCGCCCGCGTCCTCACTCCTCGGGCACGTTCCTCTCGAGTTCGGCGACCCAGGGGTGGGAGCCGGAGTCTGAGGGCATGCGCCAGTCGCCTCGGGGCGAGAGCGATCCGCCGGCGACGACCTTGGGGCCGTTGGGCAGCGTGGAGCGCTTGAACTGGTTGGAGAAGAAGCGCTTGAGGAAGAGGGTCTCCCACTTGCGGATCTCGGGGAGGGAGTAGGCGACCTTGTCCGCCTCGGGCAGGGCGGCGGGCCAGGCGCCGGCGCTCGCGTCCGACCAGGCCTTCTCGGCGAGGAAGGCGATGCGGCTGGGGCGGGCGCCGCGGCGCAGGACGTGCCAGAGGGTGAAGTCCTGGAGGGCGTAGGGGCCGATCTTCGCCTGGGTGGACTGGATGGGCTCGCCCTCCGAGGCGGGGACGAGCTCGGGGCTGATCTCCGTGGCAAGGATGGACAGGAGCACGTCGCCGGCGGCGTCGGAGAAGATCCTCTCGGAGACGACCCAGCGGATGAGGTGCTGGATGAGGGTCTTGGGGATGCCGGCGTTGACGTTGTAGTGGCTCATCTGGTCGCCGACGCCGAAGGTGCACCAGCCGAGCGCCAGCTCGGACAGGTCCCCGGTGCCCAGCACGATGCCGCCGCGCTGGTTGGCGATGCGGAAGAGGAAGTCGGTGCGCAGACCGGCCTGGACGTTCTCGAAGGTGACGTCGTAGACGTCCTTGCCGCGCTCACCCTTGCCGTAGGGGTGCCCCATGGCGGCGAGCATCTGCTCGGCGGCCGGCTTGATGTCGAGCTCCTCGAAGCTGACCCCGAGGGCCTCGGAGAGGGCGACGGCGTTGGACTTCGTCTCCGCGGAGGTGGCGAAGCCGGGCATGGTGATCGCCTGGACGTGGGTGCGGGGCAGACCGAGGCGGTCCATGGCGCGGGCGGCGACGATGAGGGCGTGGGTGGAGTCGAGGCCCCCGGAGACGCCGATGACGATCTTGGGGTTGCCGATGGCCTGCATGCGCTGGACGAGGCCGGCGACCTGGATGTTGTAGGCCTCGTAGCAGTCCTGGGCGAGGCGGGCGGGGTCGTCGGGGACGAAGGGGAAGCGGTCGACGGAGCGGCGCAGGCCGATGTCGGTGCGCGGGGCGGTGAGGGTGCGGCGCCCGATGCCGAGGGTCCGGAAGCCGGAAGGGTCGGCGAAGGTGCTCGTGCCCTCGGGGACGTCGGCGTGGGCGAAGGTCTCGCGGTTGTCGTCGAAGGAGCCCTGGCGCAGGCGCTCGGCGACGAGACCCTCGACGTCGACGTCGACGACGGTGGCGCGCGGGCCCTGCGGGAAGCGCTCGGTCTCCCCGAGGAGGGCGCCGTTCTCGTAGACGAAGGTCTGGCCGTCCCAGGCGAGGTCCGTGGAGGACTCGCCCTGTCCGGCAGCGGCGTAGAGGTAGGCGGCGAGGTTGCGGGCCGAGGAGGAGCGGGCCAGGAGGAGGCGGTCCTCGGCGCGGCCGACGGTGATGGGCGAGCCGGAGATGTTGACGAGGACGGTGGCGCCCGCGAGCGCGGCGAGGGAGGACGGCGGGACGGGGACCCACATGTCCT
The DNA here is from genome assembly GCF_001553565.1 of Actinomyces radicidentis. NCBI lineage: Bacteria > Bacillati > Actinomycetota > Actinomycetes > Actinomycetales > Actinomycetaceae > Actinomyces > Actinomyces radicidentis. The sequence goes on from NZ_CP014228.1 coordinate 790,755, forward strand.
CGCAGACCTCGACGTGGAAGGTGAGTCCGGGGACGTCCTCGACCTCGAAGAGGAGGTCGGGGCCGAAGGGGACGGTGACGCCGTCGGCGGGGTCCGCACCGAAGCGCTCGCTGAGGGCGTCGTCGGCGTCGCGGTGGGCGGCGATGAAGGCGGCGTCGTCGTCGAGGACGCCGGGCAGGCGGATCCGGCCGTCGCCGTCCTCGATGGTGTCCCCGGGGGCGAAGTGCCGCTTCTCGTAGAACTCGCGGTAGTTGGGCAGGTACGACTTCGGGGCGACGCCGCGGACGGCCCCTCCCTGGATGACGACGGCGCAGTTGTAGAGGCGGTTGCCGCTGCGCAGGGGCGCGCCGACGACGAGGGCCGGGAGGATCTCGGCGCTGACGGCGCGGATCGTCTCGATGGCGGCGAGGACCTCGGCGAGGAGGAGGTCGTTGAGCAGGAGGTCGTCGATGGAGTACCCGGTGAGGCTGAGCTCGGGGAAGGCGGCGAGGCAGACGCCCTCCTCCCCCAGGGCGCGGGCCTGCTCGATGATCGCGGCGGCGTTGGCGGCGGGGTTGGCGAGGACGACGGGCAGGGTGACGGCGGCGACGCGCGCGAAGCCCTGGTCGTAGGCGGAGCGGAACTCGATCGTCGGGGCGGGTGCGCTGAGGCGGGACTGGGGGCTGTCCGTGGTCATGGCCCGATCCTCCCACGCGGGTCCGACGCGTTGAAGGTGCGCCCGGTTGGTGACGGCGCACCGGCGCGTCGCCCTTCCGGTCGACTCCGGGTCGCTCAGGATGCGGACACCCTGCCCGAACACACGCCGTTGTCTGACGTCAACGCCGTTAATCCATTAACGTAGCGCCGGTCACAAAGCGGTCACGACACCGTCCGTCGTGCACCGCCGGTGACGCTGAACCAGGAACCGCATCGAAGGAGATGTCATGAGAAGGGCTTCCCTCGCCCTGTCCCTCGCTCTCACAGCCGCACTCGCGGCTGCCGGGGCCACAGTTCCCGCCTCCGCCGCCCAGGCGGACGCCTCCGCCAGCGAGCAGTGGCGCCCCGTCTACCACTACGCGCCGGCGAAGAACTGGATCAACGATCCCAACGGCCTCGTCTACGAGAACGGGACCTACCACCTCTTCTACCAGCACAACCCTGAGGGCGTTGACTGGGGCAACATGAGCTGGGGGCACGCCACCAGCACCGACCTCGTCCACTGGACCGAGCAGGCCGTGGCCATCCCCTACACGCAGGACTACGGGGTCTTCTCCGGCTCCGCCGTCTACGACGAGAACAACACCTCGAGCCTCGGCACCACGGAGACCCCGCCGATCGTCGCGGTGTGGACCCGCAATGACAACGCCACGGGGATCCAGGCGCAGTCGATCTCCTACTCGACCGACCACGGGAAGACCTGGACCAACCTCAACGACGGCGCACCCGTCCTCGACATCGGCTCCACGAACTTCCGCGACCCCAAGGTCTTCTGGGACTCGACCACGAACCGGTGGACGATGGCCGTCGCGCTGTCGGCCGAGCACAAGATCTCCTTCTACTCCTCCAATGACCTCATTCACTGGACGCACCAGTCCGACTTCGGCCCGATGGGCGACACCACCGCCGTGTGGGAGTGCCCCGACCTCTTCGAGATTCCCATCGAGGGCGGCGGCTCCACATGGGTGCTCTCACTGTCGATCGCAGGGAAGACGAAGTACTTCACCGGTGACTGGGACGGCAGCACCTACTCGGCGGACCCGGTCCCCGTCTACGACGGCTCCGAAGGCACCCTCCTCGAGGGCTTCGACTCCGGCAGCTGGGAGGGCTGGACCGTGAACGCGAACGGCATCCAGGGCACGGCGATCGGGTCCTCCCCCTCCACAGGGGACCTCGCAGGCCACCAGGGCACGGGCTACGTCGACACCTACGGCACAGGCGACAACGACACCGGCTCTCTCACCTCCCTGCCGTTCACCCTCAGCACGGACTACATCAACGTGCTCACCGCCGGCGGAAAGCACCCCTATGACGCTTCGGCCACCGGTGACAACGGCGGTGGCACGCTCATCACCGGATTCGATCATGGCAGCTGGGAGGGGTGGGCCGTGACGGGGAGCGCGTTCGGCGACGCGCCATCGACCGGCGCCAACCCGGGCCAGCAGGCCCTGCACAACCAGCAGGGGACCGGCCTCCTCAACTCCTTCTACGACTCGGCCACCGGCCAGGGCTCCGACGCGGGCACGGGCACGGCCACTTCCCCGTCCTTCACGATCGACGCCGACCGCCTCAACCTCCTCGTGGGCGGCGGACACCACCCCGAGGGTGACGCGAACGGCAAGGAGGTCATCGAGCTCGTCGTCGACGGCGAGGTCGTCCGCTCCATCACCGGAGCGAACACCGAGGCGCTCAACTGGCAGAGCCTCGACGTCTCCGATCTAAGAGGAGAGACCGCCACGCTCCGCGTCGTCGACGAGGGCACGTCCGGATGGGGCCACATCATGCTCGACGAGGCACGGCTGTCCGACACGGCCGCGTCACCGTTCCCGACCAACACCTCTGTCAACGTCGTCGTCGACGGCCAGGTCGTCGCCTCCGCCACCGGCAACAGCTCGGGCACGCTCGACTGGAAGTCGATCGACGTGACGCAGTGGAAGGGGCAGGAGGCGACGCTCGTCATCGAGGACAACTCCTCAGCGGACTCATGGGGGCACCTCATGGTCGACTCGATCGTCGCCTCGGACACGAAGGGCTTCTCACAGGCGGAGTCCCTGCCCCAGGTCGACTACGGGCGGGACAACTACGCCGCGGTCACATGGAACGGCACCCCCGACGGGAAGCGCTACGCGATCGGCTGGATGTCGAGCTGGGACTACGCCGAGGACCTGCCGACAAGCACGTGGCGCGAGGCGATGACCGTCACTCGCGAGTACACGGCCCACACCGTCGATGGAAAAGTGCGTCTCTACGCTGAGCCGATCTCGGCCCTGGACTCGCTGCGCACCAGCACGACCTTCAGCCGGAAGAACACGAACATCAAGAGCGCGACGCGCTCCATGGGGAAGAAGGCCGCCGGCCGGTCCTACGACATGGAGCTGACCATCGACCCGGGCACCGCCGAGCGCTCCGGCGTCAAGGTCCTCGTCGGCAACGGCCAGGAGACGGTCGTCGGCTACGACGCCACCACCGGCGAGGTCTACCTCGACCGGACCAAGTCGGGCACCAACCCGAACGACTCCTTCCCCTCGGTCGACCACGCAGCGGTGCCCCCCGAGGCCGACGGCCTCATCCGCCTGCGCGTCCTCGTCGACCACTCCAGCGTCGAGGTCTTCGCCAACGACGGCGCCGCCGTCATCACGGACGCCGTCTACCCGGACGCCTCCTCGACGGGCGTGAGCCTCTTCGCTGAGAGCGGGCGGGCGCGCTTCCCCCAGCTGACGATCCACGAGCTCGGGTCCTACAACGACTGAGCTCCACAGCACCAGTCGAGGGGCTCCTCCCGCACCAGCGGGAGGAGCCCCTCGCTGCGCCGGGACCCGCCCGCGGGCCGGGCCCGGCGCCCGCTCCAGCCACCTCCCGGCCATCCTCCGGTGCCAGGATCGCGTCATGACCGCTCCGCACTCCCCCTCCCTGCCGCCCATCGGCTCCGCCGCCTACCCGCCCGCTCCGTGCCCCTCCCCCGTCCCGGAGGGCTCCCGGACCGTCCTCGCCCACCGCGGCGCCTCCGCGCTCGCGCCGGAGAACACGCTCGCCTCCTTCCGACGGGCGGGCGAGGTCGGAGCCGCCTGGGTCGAGCTCGACGTCGACGTCATCGCCGACGGGACCGTCATCGTCATCCACGACTCCTCGCTGGACCGCACGACGGCGTCGTCGGGCTCGTACTACGGCCTCACCGCGGTGGACCTGCCGGACCTGGACGCCGGCTCCTGGTTCACCGCCGAGGACGGCTCGCATCCCTTCGCGGGCGAGCCGGTGCCGCCGCTGCGGGCAGCCCTCGAGGTCGTCGCGGAGGCGGGCATGGGCGTCAACGTGGAGCTCAAGTCCTGCGCGGCGGGCGCGGAGGCGTCGCGCCGGCTCGTCGAAGGCGTCGCCGCGCTCCTCGACGAGCACGCGGAGCGGGCCGGCGCCGGCGAGGTGCTCGTGTCCTCCTTCAACCCCGTCCTCCTGGACCGCATGGGGCGTCGGCGGCCCGGCACCCGCCTCGCCGTGCTCACGGAGCGGGGGCTGCTGCTGGACGACTGGCGCTCCTACGTCGAGATGATCGGGGCCGAGGCGGTCAACCCTGCGGACGAGGGTCTGAGCCGTGACCGGGTCGAGGAGATCCGCTCGCTCGGCTACGGCGTCAACGTGTGGACAGTGAACTCGCGCGAGCGCGCGGAGGAGCTGTTCGGTTGGGGCGTCACGGGGATCTTCACGGACCGCGTGCACGAGCTCGGGGCGCTCGGCGAGCGGGCCTGAGGCCGCCGAGCGGTGTCCCACGGTCACGTTTCGGCGACGAGCGCCGCGCCCGACCGGGCGATGAGACGAAGGCCACGCCCCAGAACCCGCACCGCGTTGAAACTGCAATCAAATCCGGGTACTCACCCCGGGGCCGAACCCCTATGCTTCACGGGTCGGAACGCACTTGGCACGAGGAGATCAGGGACTCCGTTGACATGCCGAGGCGTTCGGGGATGCCGCGATTCAGGGACCGCGCCCCCGAGCCCGACAGAGGCCCCGCACCACTGGTGCGGGGCCTCCTTGGCGCTTGGGGGCCCGCTAGCGTGTCACGCGCGTGCGTTGCTCACGATTCCGCGTGCCCGCTTCAGGCGCTGACGCCCCAGCGCTCCTTGAGCCCGTCGATGTAGAGGCGGATCTCCGCGACCATGTCCGTCGCCAAGGACTCGTCGGCGACGCTGCCGCTCGTCGTCGAGGCGAGCCACTGGATCTGCAGCCCGTCGGACAGCGCGGTGAGCGAGCGGGCGATGAGAGCCGACGGCGCCTCCGGGCGCACCACACCGGCGTCCTTGCCCTTCTCGAAGGCGTCGATGAGCGCCTGGAGCGAGCCGTGCAGGTGCTCGACGAACCACTCGTGAGCCGGGTGCTCGGCGTCGAGCACGGAGACGACAGTCGCCGTGTAGATGGCGACGAGGTCGCGGCGCTGCGCGTTGCGCTCGACGAGACGGACGTAGGCGTCGAGCATCGCCCACGGGTCGTCGCCCGCGAGCTCGGCGATGGCGTTGACGTCCTCGCGGTCACGGCGGGCGAGCACCTGCGCGAAGAGCTCGTCCTTGGAGGAGAAGTGGTGCAGCAGCCCGGCCTTGGAGATGTCCGCGGCGGCGGCGATGTCCGCGAGCGAGGTACCGGCGTAACCGTGGGCGCCGAAGAGGGCGACCGCCTCATTGAGGACGCGCTCGCGCTTGTCCTCGCTCCCCGCCTTCGGGCGCCCCGGTCCGCGGCGGCGCGCGGGCTGGGCGGCGGAGGGGGATGCGGAGGAGTTACTGCTGGTCATAAGGACATCATCGCACTACGCGCGCGCGGGCACGGCGTCCTCGCCCCACGTCAATCGTCCCCACGGTCGAATCGTGACAGAGTACGGAGGTGACCGCGTCACGCCCGCGCGTCCGTGACGAGCGCCCGCGAGCGCGCGCCGACGCACCTCCGCCGTCGTCGAAGGAGACCGACATGACCACGCCAGGCACCACCGCCCGCGTCACCGACACCCCCGTCGCCGTCCCCACCGGGGAGCCGGGCCCGCTCGTCGCCGCCCCGTGCGGCCCGGTCCGCGGCGAGTGGCGGCGCATCGCCTCCGCGGAGGAGGGGAGCCGCTTCCAGCGCTCCGCCGCCTTCTACGGCATCCCCTACGCCGAGGAGCCCACCGGCAGGCTCCGCTTCATGGCCCCGGTGCCGCGCGCCCGCTGGACCGAGGAGCGCGACGCGACCACCCCGGGCGCCACTCCGCAGCGAGGCTCCATCTTCGACGACCCCGCGATCCCCGAGCCCTCCGTCCCCGGCGACGACGTCCTCAACCTCAACGTCTTCACCCCCGCCCCCGGCGACGACGCGGCCCGGCTGCCCGTCTACGTGTGGATCCACGGCGGCGGGTGGACCTCCGGCTCCCACAACTCCCCCTGGTACGACGGGGCCGCCTTCAACCGCGACGGCGTCGTCACCGTCTCCGTCGCCTACCGGCTCGGCTTCGACGGCTACGGCTGGGTCGACGGGTCCGACGCCCCCTACAACCGCGCCGTCCTCGACCAGGTCACGGCCCTGGAGTGGGTGCGCGACAACATCGCCTCCTTCGGCGGGGACCCCGACGACGTCACCATCGGCGGGCAGAGCGCCGGCGGCGGCAACTCCCTCGTCCTCATGACCGTGCCGCGGGCGAGGGGACTGTTCCACAAGGTCATCTCCGAGTCCGGTGCCGTCCCGGACCGCCCCGCCGAGGAGGCACGCGCCAACAGCATCGCGCTCGCCGCCGCGCTCGGCGTCGACCCCACGCTGGAGGGCTTCCGCTCCGCCACGTACGACGAGGTCTTCTACGCCTCCAACCGCATCGCCGACCAGTCCGTGAGCAACGACCCCGACGCCCGGCCGGACGCGACGGTCGACTCGGCCGACGGCAACGCGGGCGTCGCGGGCCCGGACCCCGTCGAGGCCGTCCGCAACGCCGTCGACGGGATGCCCCAGGACCTCGCCTTCATCCCGACCGTCGACGGGGACGTCGTCTCCGCGCCCCTCGCCGAGGCGCTCGCCTCGGGCCAGGGCTCCGACGTCGCGGTCCTCGCCGGCTCCACGACGCACGACTTCACGTTCGCAGGCCTCACCTACGCCGACTCCGCGGCCGGGCGCGAGCCGTGGGAGATCCTCACGCAGGCGGGGATCCCCGCCGAGCTGGCCGACGCCTACCTGGCGCACCACCCCGAGCACGCGGACGCGCCGCACCTCATCGTCGGCGACCTCGTCTCCGACTCCACCTTCCACGTGCCGCTCGTCGAGTGGTTCGAGGCCCGCGGGCGCGTGCCGGGCGGCACGGCCGGGCAGTGGGCCTACGAGTTCGCCTACGCCTGCGGCCCGATGAATCTGGCCTACCACTGCACCGAGGTGCCCTTCGCCTTCGACTGCCTCGCCGAGCCCTACTGCGGGCACACGCTCGGCGACGGCGCCCCGCAGGAGCTCGCCGACGCCGTCCACGGCGCCTGGTCGCGCTTCATCACCACGGGCGAGCCGGGCTGGCCGCAGTGGTCCGCGGACGCCGTCGGGCGCCGCTTCGGGGACAACCTCACGGGTCCGGTCGTCATCGAGCAGGACGTGCCGACCTTCGTCGTGGAGCGGGACCTCCTGCGTCTGCGCGAGGAGCGCGCCACCTCGTGAGCCGGACCGACGCCGGTCCTCCTCGCGGCCGAGGCGGCGGTCCGGGCCGGGCGCTACCCTCGTGGCACCCGGCCCGACTCGACTCTCCCACCAGGAAGGGACCGTCATGACCTCCCAGAAGCTCAACCGCGCGCTCGCGCTGCCCGCCGTCGCCACCCTGTCCCTCAGCGCGCTGGCCGCGTGCAGCCACGACTCCTCCGACGACGCGAGCGCCTCGGCGACGTCGTCGAGCGCCGCCGTCACCGTGACCGCGACCGCCACGGACGCGCAGACGACCGCACCCGCCGTCGAGGCCTCGAGCGCACCGGCAACCGAGTCGCCGATCGCGACCGGGACCGAGACGCAGACCCCGCTCGCGAAGGGGACCGAGGCGGCCGGTGAGGCACCGAGCCCGTCCCTCGAGGCGGCCCAGGCGGTCTGGTCGACGGCGGGTCAGGCGATCATCGACGGCGACGAGTCGGCCTTCCTGTCCGTGTCGAGCCAGTCGGTCCTCGACGAGCTGACCACCGAGCAGAAGGCCGAGACCGGCCCCGGCGACACGCTGAGCTGGAAGCACTGGGACGTCATGGGCGGTCATGACGCGACGGCCAGCCAGGACGTCAAGCACCAGGTGGGCTCCTGCGTCGAGGGCACCGGCAACGGCGTGACACCGCCGGAGGGCACGAGCGTCACCTGCGAGATCGACGCCGTGCCAACGGGCAGCGAGCCCATGCCGATGGGCTACTTCTTCCTCGGCCAGCAGTCGGACGGCAGCTACACGGTGCTCGGGTACCAGCGCAACTACCAGTGACGCGCGAGGGCTACCGATTACCGGGGCCCTTCTCCCCAACGCCGGTCCCGGCCGAGGCCCCCGCCGTCGACCGGCAAACGCACGCTCGACCGTCTGATTTCTGGAGATCAGACGGTCGAGCGGTGCATTGACGGTCGACCACCGACGGGGCCAACCGGCTCAGGCCGCGGTCACACGGCGGGCGAGGGGCTGGCGGCGCTCGGGGCCCAGGCCTCACCGCGGGCGGTGAGCGCCAGGCCGGCGAGCACACCCTCGGGGCTGACGTCGACAAGGACCTCCTGGCCGTCGAGCACCTCGCCGCCCAGGATCATGCGGGCCAGCTTGTCGCCGATCTCGCGCTGCACGAGGCGGCGCAGCGGGCGGGCGCCGTAGGCGGGGTCGTAGCCCTCGTCCGCGAGCCAGCTCCGGGCGTCGTCCGTGACCGTGAGCGTGAGGCGGTGGTCCGCCAGGCGCTCCTGCATCTTGGCGAGCTGGAGGTCGACGATGCGGCCGAGCTCCTCCTTGCTGAGCGGGTCGAAGATGAGCGTGTCGTCGAGCCGGTTGAGGAACTCCGGCTTGAAGTGCTGGTGCACGGCCGTCATGACCGAGTCGTGCTTCTCCTCCTCGGAGAGCAGCGGGTCGATGAGGAACTGGCTGCCCAGGTTGGAGGTGAGCACGAGGATGACGTTGCGGAAGTCGACCGTGCGGCCCTGGCCGTCGGTGAGGCGACCGTCGTCGAGCACCTGCAGGAGGATGTCGAAGACCTCCGGGTGGGCCTTCTCCACCTCGTCGAGCAGCACCACCGAGTAGGGGCGGCGCCGCACGGCCTCGGTGAGCTGGCCGCCCTCGTCGTAGCCGACGTACCCCGGAGGGGCGCCGACCAGGCGGGAGACGGAGTGCTTCTCCGAGTACTCCGACATGTCGATGCGCACCATGGCGCGCTCGTCGTCGAAGAGGAAGTCCGCCAGCGACTTGGCGAGCTCGGTCTTCCCGACGCCGGTGGGGCCGAGGAAGAGGAAGGAACCGGTGGGGCGGTCAGGGTCGGAGACGCCGGCGCGCGAGCGGCGCACGGCGTCGGCGACGGCCGCGACGGCCTTGTGCTGCCCGATGAGGCGCGAGCCGATGACACCCTCCATCTCGAGGAGCTTCTGCTGCTCGCCCTGCATGAGCTTGCCGACCGGGATACCGGTCCAGGAGGCGACGACCTCGGCGATCTCGGCGGGGCCGACCTTCTCGGCGATCATGGGCTCGGGCGCGGAGGCGCCGTCGCGCTGCTGTCCGTCGGGTCCGACGACGGCGCCGGCGGCCTGCTCGGAGGTCTCGGCGTCGCGGATCTGCTTCTCGAGGTCGGGCATCTCGCCGTAGCGGATGCGGCCGGCCTCCTCGAAGCGGCCCTCGCGCTCGGCGAGGTCGGCCTTGGTGCGCAGCTCGTCGAGGGCGGCGCGGAGCTCGCCGACCTTGTTGTGACCGGCCTTCTCCGCCTCCCAGCGGGCGTTGAGGGCGGTGAGCTCCTCGGTGGCGTCCGCCAGCTCGGCGCGCAGCCTCTCGAGGCGGTCGCGCGAGGCCGGGTCGGCGGCGTCCCCTTCCTCGTCGAGGGACTCGGAGAGGTAGGACTCCTCCATCGTCATGCGGTCCACGCGCCGGCGCAGCTCGTCGATCTCGACCGGGGAGGAGTCCAGCTCCATGCGGAGCCGGGACGCCGCCTCGTCGATGAGGTCGATGGCCTTGTCGGGCAGCTGGCGGGCCGTGATGTAGCGGTCGGAGAGCTGGGCGGCGGCCACGAGGGCGCCGTCGGAGATGGTGACCTGGTGGTGGGCCTCGTACTTGGGCGCGATGCCGCGCAGGATGGCGACGGTGTCCGCGACGGAGGGCTCGCCGACGAGGACCTGCTGGAAGCGGCGCTCGAGGGCGGGGTCCTTCTCCACGTTCTCGCGGTACTCGTCCAGGGTGGTCGCGCCGACGAGGCGCAGCTCCCCGCGGGCGAGCATGGGCTTGAGCATGTTGCCGGCGTCCATCGCGCCGTCGGAGCCGCCTCCGGCGCCGACGACGGTGTGGAGCTCGTCGATGAAGGTGATGACCTCGCCGTCGGAGGACTTGATCTCCTCCAGGACGGCCTTGAGGCGCTCCTCGAACTCGCCGCGGTACTTGGCGCCGGCGACCATCCCGGCGAGGTCGAGCGCGATGAGGCGCTTGCCGCGCAGGGACTCGGGGACGTCGCCCGCGACGATGCGCTGGGCGAGGCCCTCGACGACGGCGGTCTTGCCGACGCCGGGCTCGCCGATGAGGACGGGGTTGTTCTTGGTGCGGCGGGACAGGACCTGGACGACGCGGCGGATCTCGGCGTCGCGTCCGATGACGGGGTCGAGCTTGCCGTTGCGGGCGGCCTCGGTGAGGTCGGTGCCGTACTTCTCGAGGGACTTGTAGGTTCCCTCGGGGTTGGGGCTGGTGACGTGGGCGTTGCCGCGCACCTGCGGGAGGGCGTCGCGCAGGGCGGTCGCGGTGGCACCGGCGTCCGCGAGGAGGCGGGCGACCGGGTCGGTCGACGGGTTGCCGGCGGCGAGGGCGATGAGCAGGTGCTCGGTGGAGATGTAGTCGTCGCCGAGGGTCTTGGCCTCCTTGCCAGCGGCCTCGAGGGCGGCGAGGAGGGCGCGCGAGACCTGCGGCTGCCCCACGGAGGCTCCGGACGAGGCCGGGAGCTGGGTGAGGACACGGCGGGTGGCGGCGCCGACCGCGGTGCGAGCGGAGGGCTCGGGGTCGACGGCGGCGAGCAGGCCGAGGGCGACGCCGTCCTCCTGGCCGAGGAGCTCGGAGAGCAGGTGAGCGGTCTCGACCTGGGGGTTCCCAGCGGCCGCGGCGGCCTGCATGGCGCCGGAGATGGCCTCCTGCGACTTGGTGGTGTAGTTGGTGTCCATACGGACCTCCTTGAGGTTGGTAACGTCGTGCGTCTTCTGGCCATCTCAACCTTCACAGACTTGAGTCTATTCCGCTCAACTTCTCCGGCCGGAGGTCGGGGCGGCGGCCACGGCCCCGACGTCGCCAGGCGCCCGTGCGCGCACCGTCGTGACGCCACCCGTCGGCACGAGACCGACGCGGACGGGCTGCGGGTGACGCGGGTGCGCATACCTGGCGCCATTCGGAGGAGACCGACGTCGTCAGACGCCGCGTCACCCGACGAGAGGAGATTCACATGGGACTTGACGACCTGGCGCAGAAGGCCGGTGACGCTCTCAGCTCCGGCAAGGCCGAGGGCATCAGCGACAAGGCGCTCGACGCCGCCGCCGACGCGGCCAAGAAGGCGACCGGCGGCACGTACGACGACAAGATCGACGCCGCCCGTCAGGCCATCGACGGCAGGATCGGCACCGACTGATCCGTCCGGCAACCCGCCCGCTCAGGGCGCCGCGGCCTTCCGACCGCAGGAACGAGGGCCCCGCACCGTTCGGTGCGGGGCCCTCGTGCGGTCCCGGCCGATCTGGGCTCCTCTTCCCAGTCGCCCCCGACGTCGGTCACCGCTGTCCGGCCTCAGGCGCAAGAGCCCAGCCGTCTCCCCCGGGACCATCGGACCCGCAGCCCCCTTACTGCGCGTTGAGCGCAGCGGTCGGGGGTGTGCGAGAGGCTCGTACGGCCGGGTACACGCCGGCCAGGGCGCCGATGACGATGGTGACCCCCAGGCCGCCGGCGACGGCGACCACCGGCAGGGAGAAGGGCCAGCCGTTGGCGGCCGCCATCGCGGCGGTGACCCCGATGCCGATGGCACAGCCCAGGACGCCCCCCAGCGAGGCCAGCAGCAGCGCCTCGGCCATGAACTGCACCAGGATGTGTTCGCGCATGGCGCCCAGGGAGCGTCTCAGCCCGATCTCCCGACGTCGTTCCAGCACCGAGATGATCATCGTGTTGGCCACCCCGATGCCGCCCACGAGCAGGGCGATCGAGCCGACGCCCAGCAGCAGGCTGGTGAAGGCCTGGTCAGCCGCGTTCTTGGCCTCCAGGGCGTCCGAGGGGCGCGAGACCTTGACCTCGTTGGGGGCCTGGGGCGAGATCGACGGCGCGAGCACGCCGCGTACGGTGGAGACGGCGGCGTCCTGGCTGCGCACGTAGATCGTCGTCGGCTTGGCGTCACGGCCCAGCAGGCTGGTTGCCACGTCCTGGCCGATCAGGGCCGCGTTGTCGAGCTCGGGGGCCAGCACCACCGGCTTGAGGATGCCGACCACGGTGAACCAGTTGCCGCCGATCCACACATTGGTCCCCGACGAGACGACGCCCAGGCGCTGGGCGGCCGTGTGCCCCAGGACCGTGGCCGGGTACTGGCCGGTGGCCTCGTTGAGCCAGGTCCCCTTGTCCACCTGCCCGGCGACGACGTCGAGCAGCGACCTGTCGGCGGCCAGTGTGGTGATGCCGCCGGAGGCGTTTTTGTCGATGAGCGGGCTGCGGTAGACCAGCGAGTCCCTGACGAGGCTGGTGCTCGCGGCGCTCTCGACGTCGTCGATGAGCCGGACCTTGCCGACGGTGTCCTGCGGCAGGGAGGACGAGTTGCCGAAGAGGTCCTGGCCGGCGGTGACCGTCAGCAGGTTGGTCCCCAGGGACTCGAGCTGGGCGGAGAGCTGGGCCCGGCTGGAGGCCGAGATGCCCACCACCGCGATCATGGCGGCGATACCGATGGCGACGCCCAGGGCGGACAGGAAGGCGCGCGTGGGGCGGGCCTTGATGCCGGTCCCTCCCAGGCGCAGCACGTCGGACAGGCGCAGCCGCGAGCGCTGGAGCCGCCGGGCCGGGGCCCCGGACCCGCCGGCCCGCTCGGCCGTGGGCCGGTCAGACCGGTGCGTAGACGTCGTCATGGACGATCTCCTTCTGGCTCGAGTCCCCCACGATGCGGCCGTCGCGGATGGCGATCTGCCGGGGCAGCTGGGCGGCCAACTCGTTGTCGTGGGTAATGACGATGACCGTGGTGCCCTGACGGTGGAGCTCGTGGAGGAGCTCGACGATCGAGGCCCCGGAGGTGGAGTCGAGGTTCCCCGTGGGCTCGTCGGCGAGCAGCAGCGGCGGGTCGCCGACGACGGCGCGCGCGATGGCCACGCGCTGGCGCTCACCGCCGCTCATCTGGTGGGGACGGTGGTCGAGCCGGTGGGCCAGGCCGACGCGCTCGAGGGCGGCCCGGGCACGTCGGCGCCGCTCGGAGCGGGGGATCCCGTTGTAGAGCAGGCCGTCGGCGACGTTGTCGACCGCGTTGACGCCGTCGGCCAGGTGGAACTGCTGGAAGACGAAGCCGATGCGGCTGGCGCGCAGGGCCGAGAGCCTGGCGTCGGACAGGGAGCCGACGTCGACACCGTCGATCTCCACGGTGCCCGAGCTGGGCCTGTCCAGGGTGCCGATGAGGTTGAGGAGCGTGGACTTTCCTGAGCCCGAGGGACCGACGACGGCGACGAACTCGCCGTAGTCGACCTCCAGGCTCACGCCCGCGCAGGCGGCCACGGGCGGCTCCCCGTAGGTCCGATGCACGTCGCGCAGGGACAGGATGCTGCTCATGTCTGCGGCACCACCACTCGCTGTCCCTCGGAGAGGTCGTCGCCGGAGACCTCGACGCGCCCGCCGGCGAACAGCCCGACGGTGACCGGCACCTTGCGGGTGGTGCCGTCGGACTCGACGATCTCGACGCCGTACTGGTCGGGGGTCAGCGCCAACAGGGCCCCGACCGGCACCGACAGGACGCCCTCGCGCTTCTCGCTGGGCAGGTCGACGGTGACGGAGACCTCCTGGAAGCTGGCGGTCGCCGAGGCGTCGTCAAGGGTGACGGTGATGGGGATGACCCGTTCCTTCGAGTCGCTGGACCCGGACCCGGAGTCGGAGGACTTCTCCACGGGCGTGCCCACGGAGGTGATCGTTCCGGTGGTGGTGCTCGAGTCGGGCAGCCTGATGGTGACGGCGGTATCGACGACGGCGAGCCTCTGGTCGGAGAGCTTGATGTCGGCGTTGACCACCTGGGTGGTGGAGGTGACGTCGTAGAGCTCGGTGCCGGGGGCGATGCTGTCGCCCACCCGGGCGGTGACCGTCCCCACGCGCAGGTCTCCGGGCGTGAAGACCATCTGTCCCAGCGGGATGGTCCCGGTCTGGGGCAGTCCGACGGCCTTCTGCCACTTCATGATGGCGTTGGTGGTGTACCAGTTGAACTTGTCGTCGGGCTCGTAGTCGAAGTAGCCCATGTCCCGCAGGAGGGTCTCGAGTTGGAGGACGTCCTCGCCCTTGTCCATCCCGGCCTCGAAGGTGCGCCAGGCGGGCAGGGAGCCGTGCATGAGGTAGGCGATGTCCGTGCCCGTCCGGTAGAGGACGTCGCCCTGGGTCAGGACGGTTCCGGAGGAGGGCACCTGGATGAGGACGCCCTCGAAGCCCGCCTTGAGCTTGTGCGGGTCAGAGTAGCGCAGGGTCCCCGTCACGGAGGTCTCGCCCTGGAGGTCGCCCCTGGTGATGGTGTCAGTGGCGCCGGTGAAGGTCGAGGCCGTCGGCTGCGGCTCGGGGGCGAAGGGGCCGGTCTTGGAGGCGAAGGCGCCCGCGCCCGCGGCCAGGACCGCGACTGTCCCCATGGCCAGGAAGGTCCGGCGCCGGGTGCGGCGCACCACGCCCAGGTCTGCCGCCGCGTCGGTTGACGTGCCGGTCGAGCCGCCGTCCTGCGTGGAGGTGGTGGTCTTATCCATGTGTAAACCTGTCTGAGTGTGCCTTGCGCAGCTGCTCGGCCGCGCGAGTGGTCGGTCGTCTCCTGAGCGGGGCGCCGCGCTACTTGCTGCCGAGCTCGGAGAAGCACCTGTTCATGACGTCCTGGGGGATGTCGCCGCTGAGCTGGAGGCCCTTGTCGGCGTCGGGGTCGGGGTCGGGGACGTCGTAGCCCGCCTCGCGCAGGCACTCGGCGGCCCTGACCAGGTCCTGCTGCGTCTCGGGCTTGGAGAGGTCCTCGGTGCCCGGAGCGGGGCCGACGATCTGCTGGCACTCGTTGGCGGCCGCGTAGGCGGCGTCGGTCTCGGGGAACTGCATGTTGCCGTTGGCGTCGGGGTCGGAGACGTCAATGCCCTTGTCGCGCATGCACTGCGCCATCCTGAGCAGGTAGTCGTCTGCGCTGGTGGCGGAGGCGGAGCCCTGGGCGGCCGCATCCGTCTTGTCGGAGCCGGAGCATCCGGCCATGAGCCCGGCGGCGCACGCGACGCAGGTCAGCAGCGTGGCGGCGCGGGTGATGATCCGGGTGTTGAGGCTCTTGCTCATGAGAGAGGGTCCTTTCGGTGGATCGATGCCCGGGGTGCGGTGACGCCCCTTCGTTCGCAAGACAGCCAAGCGGCGGCGCTGTTGCCACGACATTCAAGGATTCGCTTATGTTGTGGCAACGCGGGGGCCGGGGTGCGGGCCGCGACCACGGGACAGGCGCGACATCGCGGGCCGGAAACGGGTAGACAAGGAGCAGCGGCCTCGGCCGGACCGGCCGAGCGGTGTGAGATCAATCAAGACCACAGCGAAGGAGACAGGACTATGCGCGTACTCGTCGTGGAGGATGAGGAGTACCTCGCCGAGGCCATCGCCACCGGGCTGCGGCGCGAGGCGATGGCCGTCGACGTCGTCGGTGACGGGGCTGGCGCCCTGGAGCAGGTGGCGACCAACGACTACGACATCATCGTCCTGGACCGGGACCTGCCCGTCATCCACGGCGACGAGGTCTGCCGGCGGGTGGTGGGCGAGCACCCCGGGACCCGGATCCTCATGCTCACCGCCTCCCGGACGCTGGACGCGCGCGTGGGCGGTTTCGAGCTCGGGGCGGACGACTACCTCACCAAGCCCTTCGAGTTCCCCGAGCTGGTGGCCCGGCTGCGGGCCCTGGGGCGGCGCAGCCAGCCCGCACGCACACCGGTCATCGAGGCCCACGGGGTGCGCCTGGATCCCTTCCGCCGGGAGGTCTACCGGGACGGGCGCTTCATTCGCCTGAGCCCCAAGGAGTTCGCGGTCCTCCAGGTCCTCATGGAGGCCGAGGGCGGGGTCCTGAGCGCCGAGGCGCTTCTGGAGAAGGCCTGGGACGCCAACGCGGACCCCTTCACCAACTCCACCCGGGTGACGATCTCCCACCTGCGCCGCAAGCTCGGTGAGCCGCGGGTGATCCAGACGGTCCCCGGCGCGGGCTACAGGTTCAGCGCATGAGCGGTCGGCAGGCCCCGCCCGACGGCGGGCGGCACGCCCCCGGCGCGCGGTCGGGACGCCGGGGGCGGTTGCACCGCCCCCGGCGCCTGAGCATCCGCACCCGTCTGACTCTGACCTACGCCGGTCTGGTGACGGCCTCCGGGGCGATCCTCATCGCCCTGGTCTACGTCTACACCCGCTATGTCACGCTCCACATCGAGATCAGCGGACCGGTCGGGGACACCGCCGTCGCGCCGGCCTCGCAGACCAGCGAGGTCACCCAGGTGGACACGAACCTGTTCGACCTGCTCGGCAGCATCATGCGTTCGGCCGTCGGCGTGCTGGTGCTGCTCGTTGTGCTCTCCGGCACCGTCGGCTGGGTCCTGGCGGGGCGGATGCTGCGTCCGCTGTCGTCGATGAACACGGCCGCCAAGCAGGCCACCTCGGGAGACCTCAGCCAGCGCCTGGCCCTGTCCGGCCCGCGTGACGAGATCCACGACCTGGCCGACACCTTCGACAACATGCTGGCCTCCCTGGAGCGGTCCTTCTCCGTCCACCGCCGGTTCGCGGCCAACGCCTCCCATGAGCTGCGCACGCCCCTGGCCACCACGCAGACGATGATCGACGTCGCCCTGTCCGACCCGCAGGCCTCCGCCGAGGACCTGCGCACCGTGCTCACCCGGGTGCTGGAGACGAACCGTGCGAACCGGGAGACGATCGACGCCCTCCTGGACCTGGCCGACGCCCAGTCCGGAAACCTGGAGCGCGAGGACGTGGACATTCGTGCGACGGTCCGCGACGCGCTGACCCTCGTCGCCCCGGAGGCCACCGAGCGCGACCTGCACGTGTCCTGCCACCTGCTGGCCGCCCACGTGCCGGGCGACCCGGTGCTGCTGCGCCAGAGCGTCTCCAACCTGCTGCGCAACGCGGTCCGTTACAACGTCGCCGGGGGCGGCATCACGGTGAGCATGGCGCGTGCGCGCGACGGCGTCCGGCTGACGATCAGCAACGACGGCCCCGTCGTGCCGGCGGACAAGGTCGACTCGCTGCGCGAGCCCTTCGTCCGCGGTGAGGGGCGGGGGCGGACCCGGGGCTCCGGGCACGGGCTGGGCCTGGCGATCGTGACGGCCGTGGCCACCGCCCACGACGGGCGGCTCCGCCTGAGGGCCAATCCGGCAGGAGGCCTGACCGCGGTCCTGGAGCTGCCGGCAGGCGAGGACGGGCGGAACACGGGCCCGTCACGCGAGAACGACTGGCGGTCGCCGACCGGGGGCCGGCGACCGCCAGGAGCGTGATGCCCTCGTTGGAACGAGTGTCGTACCGGCGACGCGAGCAGCGCGGCGCTCCGGACGGGGCCGTTCCGGACGGGCCTCGGTCAGGCGCTCGCCGTCCCCGCGGCCCTGCCGACCGGGGGTGACGACCTGGACCTCTCCGTCGGTCGCCGCGGCGAAGATCCGCTGGACGACGGCCTCGCGGGCGCGCAGGCGCGCATTGGCGGCCTCCAGCTCCTCGACCCTGGACCCCGGCTCGAGGATCCGGCGGACTCCCTCAAGGTTGACGCCCTCCTGGCTCAGGACCTGGACGCGACGCAGGCGCTCGACGTCCTGGTGCGAGTAGCGCCTGCCGCGGCCGCGGGTGCGGGCGGGACTCACCAGACCGAGGCGGTCGTACTGGCGCAGGGTCTGCGGGTGCATGCCTGCGAGGTCCGCGGCCACGGAGATGACGTAGACCGCCCGCTCCTCGGCGTCCTGGGCGAGGAAGGACAGGCCCTGACCGGTACGACGGCGGCTCACGTGCCGGCCTCCTCACGCAGCGCGGCACGGGGGTCCGTGTCCCCCATGGCGGTGTCAAGCCCCGGGTTTGATGGAGGCAGTGATGACAGGAAGGATCACTGCGCATGGGACAGAGGAAGTACCCGATCGAGCTTCGTGAGCGAGCGACGAGGATGACGCTGGAGGCTCTGGCGGACCCGGCCAGGTCTAAGGGGGCGATCAAGCCGATCGCCGACGAGCTCGGCATTCACCCGGAGGCTCTGCGCACCTGGGTCCGACAGGCCGAGGTGGACCAGGGCACCCGCCCCGGTACCACCACGAGCGAGGCTGAGAGGATCAAGGAGCCGGCGTTGGAGGTGCGCGAGCTTCGGCGGGCCAACGCGATCCGATGCGCGCCTCGGCTTTTCTCGCGGCGGAGCTCGACCGCCCCGCTGATCTGCCGCTACGTGGAGTCCAAGAAGGACGAGTTCGGGGTCGAGCCGATCTGCGCCACGCTGACAAGCGCCGGCGTCAAGATCGCCCCCTCCACCGTCGACGCGGCAAGGACCCGCCCGCCCTCACCACGCGCCAGGCGCGACGAGGTCCTCAAGGACGAGATCCGCGCCGTGCATGCTGAGAACTACTCGGCGTTCGGGGCCCGCAAGATGCACGTCATGCTGAACCGGCCCCTGGTCGCCGAGAGGCACGGGCAGGGACACGTGACCCGCTGCACGGTCGAGCGCCTCATGCGGAGCCTGGGGCTGCGGGGCACCCGGCGAGCCAAGACGCCTCACACGACGCGCTCCGCGCCGAGGGATCAGTGCCCCGCCGACCTCGAAACGGCCCTCGCCACCGCGACGGCGACGACGGACAAGGAGACGACGCACCTCTCCGAGGCTCAGGCGGCCCTGGCCGAGGCGCAGTTCGACGGAACCCCGACGTGGGACGCCCAGCAGGAGGTCATGAAGGCGAACGACGCCCTCAACGCCGCCCGGGTCGCGCAGGACTACGCGCAGGGCCGTCTCGACGGGGCCAAGGCCCTGGCCGAGACCGCCACGGCGGCGGCCGTCACCGCCCAGACGCGGCTCGACGGGCTCTCTGACGTCCTCCACGCCGCCATCGACCGCCTGAGCGAGCTCCTCGACGCCGCCGACAACGGCGACAACGGGAGCACCGGCAACGGCTCGACCGGCGCGGGCTCAACCTCCACCGGCTCCACCGGCGCCGACGGCTCCAGCACGGGATCCACCGGCGCTGAGAGCACGGGCTCCACGAGCACCGGTTCCACCTCCACGGGCGCCACCGAGATCGTCCCGATCACCGTCGACCCCGTCGAGGAGACCCCCGCCGCTCCGACCCCGGGCACGTCCACCACCACGGTGACCGACCCGGCCGACGGCTCCACCGTCACCGTCACCACGACGACGGACACGACGTCGACGACGGTCACGGTCAAGCACGACAACGGCAAGCAGGGCAAGGCCAAGGGCCACGACAAGGCCGCCAAGGCCGCCAAGGAGAACCCGGGCAAGGCCAAGGGCCGCCACGCCAAGGCCGCCTCGCCGAAGCCCGCCGCGGTCTCCGCCAAGGGTCTCAAGGCCGCGTCCTTCCGCGTCTACTCCTTCTGATGAGCAGCTCACGTGAGCCGTTCCGACAAGGGACGCCGCCCGGCGCGCTCATCGCGAGCACGCCGGGCGGCGTCGTCGTTCTCAGGTGCTCGGCGAGCGCCGAGCCGCTGGGAGGAAGCGGGCGATCAGGCCTGCTTGGTGGCCTCGATCTCGAGGGTGATGGCGATCTTGTCGCCGACGAGGACGCCGCCAGCCTCGAGGGCGGCGTTCCAGGTCAGGCCGAAGTCCTTGCGGGAGATGGTCGTGGTGCCCTCGAAGGCGGCACGGTCGGCGCCGAAGGGGTCGGTCGCGGTGCCGAGGAACTCGGTGTCGATGTCGACGGACTTGGTGACGCCGTGGATGGTGAGGTCACCGGTGAGGGTGAAGGACTCCTTGGTGCCGGCGACGTTCGTGGTGACGAAGGTCCACTCCGGGAACTGCTCGACGTCGAAGAAGTCGGCGGAGCGCAGGTGGTTGTCGCGGTCCTCGTTGCGGGTGTTGACGCTGGCGGCCTTGATGGTGGCGGAGGCGGTGGAGCCGACCGGGGTGGACTCGTCGACGACCTCGATGGTGCCGGCGAAGTCGTCGAGCTGGCCGCGGGTCTTGCCGATGCCGGCGTGGCGGACGGTGAAGCCGAGGGTGGAGTGGGCGGCGTCGATGACGTAGGCGGTCATGTGGTGCTCCTTGTTCAGGGTGGTCCGGTCCGGTTCAGCAGCGCCTCACCGGTTTGTTGACGGCTCAACCATATGCCCTCTTCGATCCCTTGTCCACCTTTCATAGGTGGCGTGCGACACACTCGAGATCACGCACGGCCCCGGCCCGGCGCCGTGATGCAATGACGCCATGACGACCTCCCCGCTCTCCCCCGCGGACCTCAGCGCCCTCCACGCCTCCCCCGAGCTCCCCGACGTCCCCGCCTGGCTCGACGACGTCGAGGGCGAGCAGGCCCTCGCCTGGGTCGCCGAGCGCAACGCCACCACCCGCGCCGAGTACGACGGCGACGCCCACCTCGAGGCCGTCCGCGCCGACCTCGAGGCCGCCTACGACTCCCCGGACAAGATCCCGGCCGTCACCGAGGTCGCGGGGATGCTCTACAACTTCTGGACCGACGCCGAGCACCCGCGCGGCCTGTGGCGCCGCACCACCTGGGACTCCTACCGCACCGGCGCCCCCGGTCCCGACGGCGAGGCCGCCGGGACCACCGAGTGGGAGGTCCTGCTCGACCTCGACGGGCTGGGCGAGGCCGAGGGCACCACCTGGGTGTGGCACGGCGCGGAGGTCCTGCGCGAGGGTCCGCTCGCCGGCCGCCGCGCCCTCGTCGACCTCTCCGACGGCGGCTCGGACACAGACGTCACCCGCGAGATGGACCTCGACACCCACGCCTTCATCGACCCCGCCGACGGCGGCTTCACCCGCGGCCCCTCCAAGGGCTCCGCGCAGTGGGCCGACGACGCCGGCGAGTCGATCCTCCTCACCGAGGACCTCGGCGAGGGCTCGCTCACGGACTCCGGCTACCCGCGCGTCCTCCTGCGCCTGGGCCGCGGCCGGTCGGTGGAGGACGCCGAGGTGCTCCTCGTCGCCCCGACCTCCTCGATCCTCGCCTACGGCTGGCGCGACCGCCACGGCCGCGTCTGGGCCGGGTACCGCCCCGACTTCTACACCGAGGAGATCTGGCTCCTCGCCGACGAGGCCCGCGGGCTCAGCCGTCCCGAGGCCGAGGCGGCCGTCGCGGGCGACCCGGAGGCCGTCCTCACCGCGGAGGGTGCGGCGCACATCGACGTCCAGCCCTCGGCCGAGGCCTTCGGCGTGAACCAGCAGCTCCTCATCACCCTGCGCGAGGACTGGCAGGTCGACGGGCGCACCTACCGCTCCGGCTCGCTCCTGGCCGCCCCGATCGACGACTACCTCGCCGACTCGCGAGACCTGACGACGCTCTTCGAGCCGACCGACACGGTCTTCCTCCAGGGCACGGCCCCGACGCTCCACCACCTCGTCCTCGCCGAGCTCGACGACGTCCTCGACCGCTTCGAGGTCCTCACCCCCGCGGAGGACGGCACGTGGTCGCGCCGCGAGCTCGACCTCGGCGCCCTCAGCGCCATGGGCTCCGGCGGCGCCGTCGAGTCCGGGGCGGGCGGCCCGGCGCCCGCCCCGGCCGACGCCGCGGCCGACCCCTCACTGCTGCGCCCGGGACGCCCGATCGTCTCCGTGCACGTCGGCGCCGTCGACTCGCGCACCAGCGACCGCCTCTGGCTCACCAGTATGTCCTTCACCTCACCGACGACGCTCGCCGTCGCCGAGCTCGACGCGACCGGCGCGCTCACCGCCGTCGAGTCGCTGCGCCGCGCGCCCGAGCGCTTCGACGCCGACGGCGTCGTCGCCTCCCAGCACGTCGCCGTCTCCGACGACGGCACCCGGGTCCCCTACTTCCAGGTGGGGCGCCCCGCCGTCGACGCCGCCGGCCGTCCGGCCCCCGCACCGGTCCTGCTCAACGCCTACGGCGGCTTCGAGATCGCCGAGACCGTCACGTACCTGGCCGGGATCGGGCGAGCGTGGCTGCAGGAGGGCGGCACCTTCGTCCTGGCCAACATCCGCGGCGGCGGCGAGTACGGACCGGCCTGGCACCGCGCCGGCCTCAAGGAGCACCGCCACCGCGTCTACGAGGACCTCGCCGCCGTCGCCCGCTCGCTCACCGAGCGCGGCGTGACGACGCCGGAGCGGCTCGGCGTCATGGGAGGCTCCAACGGCGGGCTGCTCGTCGGCAACATGCTCACCCGGTACCCGGAGCTCTTCGGGGCCGTCGTCTGCGAGGTGCCGCTGCTCGACATGGGCCGCTACACGCACCTGCTGGCGGGCGCCTCCTGGGCGGCGGAGTACGGGGACCCGGACGACCCGGAGCAGTGGGAGTTCATCAAGGGCTTCTCGCCCTTCCACCTGCTGCGCGAGGGCACGACCTACCCGCCGGTCCTCTTCGTCACCTCGACGCGCGACGACCGCGTCCACCCGGCGCACGCTCGCACGATGGCGCACCGGATGCTGTCGATGGGGCAGGACGTCACGTACTTCGAGAACTCCGAGGGCGGGCACGGCCGGGCCTCGACGAACGCGCAGCGCGCCTTCATGGTCGCCCTCGAGCACGAGTTCCTGCGCCGCCACCTGGGCTGAGCGCCGTACGGACGCGCCCGCGTCCGCCCCGCTCGCGCACCACGCACGACGCACCACGCACCACGCACCAAACCGTGACCTCGTCGGCAAACTGAGACGCCGTCGGCGCGACGGTTTGCCGCCGGCGTCATGGTTTGTGAGACGGGGCCGCGGTCAGGAGTCTCAGCGGCGGGCGGCGCGGACGCCTCCGGCGACCGTCGCGCCGAGGCCGATGAGCCCGACGCCGAGCGCGGTCGCCATGAGGATGCCGGCCTGGTCGACGTGGCTGGAGTCCATGGTCGGCCCGACGACCATGCCCTCGGTGCCGCCGGGGCAGGTGACGGTGTACCGGCCCGAGGCACTCGCCGTGAAGGAGGCGTAGGGCAGCCCCGTGTCGTCGGGGTCGTCGAGGGCGACGGCGTTGCCCGAGGGGTCCTCGACCGTGCAGCTGGTCGTCGAGCCGCCGATGGAGGAGGTGTAGACGGCCTGGTGGTCGCCGGCGTCGAGGTAGACCGTGCCCGCGGAGCCGAGGACGGTGCCGGAGGACAGCGGCCCCTGGACGACGAGCTCGACGGCGATCGCGGTGAGGACGAGCGGCACCGCGATGAGGAGCACGAGGCCGACGGTGAGCAGGCCCCAGCGCGAGCCCCAGGAGCGGCGGCGTCGGGAGGCGCCCGTGGGCGGGGCGGCCACCGACCGGGAGCGGTCCTCACCGGGGCGGCCGGGCACGGGCGCGCGGTAGGGGTCGGTGCCCTGCGCGGCGTCGTCGCGCCACGAGCTGCCGTCACCGAGAGCGCCTGCGGAGGCGCGTACGTTCTCACGGCTGGAGCGCCGACCGGCGTCGACGCCGGCGCCTCCCGCCACGGCGCCACGAGCCCCTCGGGCACGACCCGCGCTGGCACCGTCGGCCCCGCGGGCGGCCGCGGTGCCGGACGGCTCGATCCCCTGCTCGCGCAGGTACTCGGCCAGCTCCTCAGGGCTCAGCCGCTTGCCGTAGCGGGGCTCGCCGTCCTCGGTCTCGTAGGTGGGCACTCGGTCGTCTCGTCCTCTCGGTCGACCACGTGGTGTGGGCGTCTCCCGAAGCGTACAGGCCCCGGGGATGGCGGCGGCCGGCGGACGCGAGGGCGTCCGCCGGCCGTACCGGTGCGAGGTCGGGGGCGTCAGACCGCCGGGGCGCTGGGCGCGGACGCGTCCGAGGCCTCGGCGTTCCTGCGCGTGTTCCGCTCGGTGCGCACGACGGCGACGACGAGCTCGAGACCCAGGCGCACCGCGACGAGCTCGAGGACCGCGGGGATGATCCCGAGGATCGCGGCGAGGAGGAAGGCTCCGAAGCTGAAGCCGCCGCCCCAGCTGTCCATGCCCGCGGCGATCCCGACGAAGACGGCGAAGAAGAACCAGCTGAGGCCGACGCCGACCATCGACAGGATGTAGATGACCTTGGCCCAGGTGATGGTGATGTACTTCGAGAAGCTGAGGTCGAAGAGGGCGGTGAAGAAGTTGCCCTCGCCGCTCTTGGCGGGCGCGGCCGGGCCGCCCTGGTAGCCGGGCTGGTACTGGCCCTGCTGGTACTGGCCGGCCTGCGCGTAGGCGGCGTTGGGGTCGTAGGCGGCGTTGGGGTCGTAGGCGGGGGCGCTCGCGGCACTCGGCTGCTGGTACTGGCCGACGGCGTCGTAGGCGGGGGCGCTCGGTGCGCTGGGCTGGTACTGGGCGTAGGTGGCGGTCTGGTCCTGCTGGTAGGAGCCGGGCTGCTGGTAGGACTGCGTGGGGGCGGCGTCGGCGGAGTACTGGGACTGGTAGTCCGGGGCCGGGGCCGGGGGCTGCGGCGGCGCGTACGAGCCGGGCGCGGAGGGCGCCGACGGCGGGACGTAGGGCTGCTCGGGGTTCTGCGGCTGCTGGGACATCGATCCTCCTGGGGGACGGCGGTCAGCCGCAGACTACAGACGAGCGCGCCGCGGCCCAGGGACCGGCGCGTTGCCGCTCACCAGACGGACATGGCGCCGCCGTTCCTCCTCCCCGCGGTCGACCGCCAATGCACCAGTCGACCGCCTGATTCCTGGGAATCAGACGGTCGAGTGGAGCACTGCCGGTCGACGACGGCGGAGGTGGCGCGCACGGAGCTCAAAGCGCGCCCGCGGGAGGGCGGCGGCCGTGCTCAGAAGCGGGCGCGGACGGTGAGGGCCGTGGAGTGCCGGCGGCCCTGCTCGGCCACACGCTCGGAGCGCTCGGAGCGCTCCGCGACCCGCTCGGCCATCTCCTCGCGATCGACGGCCCGGGCGACGCGCGCCGAGACCACCTGGACCTCGCCGTCCGCGGCCGCGGCGAAGATCCGCTCGACGGCCGCCTGGCGCACGCGCAGGCGGCGGTTCTCCGCCTCGAGCTCCTCGAGACGGTTCTCGAGCTCGAGGATCCGGGCAATGCCCTCGAGGTTGACGCCCTCCTGGCTGAGGGCCTGGACGCGACGCAGGCGCTCGACGTCGCGGTGCGAGTAGCGCCTGCCGCGGCCGCGGGTGCGGGCGGGACTCACCAGACCGAGGCGGTCGTACTGCCTCAGCGTCTGGGGGTGCATCCCCGCCAGATCCGCGGCCACGGAGATGACGTAGACGGCGCGCTCGTCGGCGTCCTCGGCGAGGAAGTCAACGCCCTGCCCGGTGCGCCGTCGGGGGCTCACTGGCCGGCCTCCGACATGAGCTCAGCCCGCGGGTCGGTGCCCCCGAGGGACTCGTCGAAGGCCTCGAGGGCGGCCTTGGCGTCCTTGGAGAGCTTGCGCGGGACGGCC
Source organism: Actinomyces radicidentis (assembly GCF_001553565.1). Classification (NCBI taxonomy): domain Bacteria; kingdom Bacillati; phylum Actinomycetota; class Actinomycetes; order Actinomycetales; family Actinomycetaceae; genus Actinomyces; species Actinomyces radicidentis. The sequence continues at coordinate 816,273 of NZ_CP014228.1, forward strand.
ACCTGGACGGTGACGAGGAGGTCGCCGGTCCTCTTGCCGGTGGCCACTCCCTTGCCCTTGAGGCGCATGGTGGTGCCGGACTGGGTGCCGCCCTTGATCTTGACCTTCGTGGTGCCGCCGTCGAGGAGCGGGACCTCGACGGTCGCGCCGAGGGCGGCCTCCTTGAGGCTGACGGGCAGGTCCATGCGGAGGTTGGCGCCGTCGATGGAGTAGACGGGGTGCTTGGCGACGCGGATCGTGACGATGAGGTCGCCGTTCTCCCCGCCGTTGGCTCCGGCGCGCCCCTTGCCGCGCAGGCGGATCTTGCCGCCGTCGTTGACGCCCGCGGGGATGCGGACCTTCATGGTGCGGCCGTCGGCGGTGAGCTCGACGGTCGTGCCGGCCACGGCGTCGCGCAGCTCGATGGTGGCGTTGGTGAGGACGTCGGGGCCGCGCACGGGCTCGGGGGCGGAGCCGCCGAAGCCGAAGGGGCTGCGGGAACGGCCGCCGCCGAAGGGGCTGGAGCCACCGAAGGGGCTCTGGCCACCGGCCGCGCCGCCGAACATGCGCAGGATGTCCTCGTAGTCGGCCGCGGAGGTGCCGCCGGCGCCGCCGTTCGTGGAGAAGCGGACGTTGCCGCCTCCCCCGAACATGGAGGAGAGGATGTCCTCGAAGCCGGCTCCGCCCGCGCCGCCGGCGCCGGAGGTGAAGCGGGCGCCGCCGCCCGCCATGGAGCGGATGGCGTCGTACTGCTTGCGCTCGGACTCGTCGGAGAGGACCGCGTAGGCCTCCCCGATGTCCTTGAACTTCTCGGCGGCGACAGCGTCGTCGGGGTTGCGGTCCGGGTGGTACTGCTTGGCGAGCTTGCGGTACGCCTTCTTGATGGTGGCGGAGTCGGCGTCCTTGGCGACGCCGAGGACCGCGTAGAAGTCCTTGGTCATCCAGTCCTGGCTGGCCATGGGTCACCGCCTCCTGTTCGTGGTGGTCGTGGTGCTTGTCTTTTCGGGTGTCTGGTGTGCGACCCGACGGCAGGTCCCGCCTGGGCGGGCCCCACCGTCGGGTCCGGGACGAGCGGTCGGCGTCGCCGACTCGCATCACCGTGAGGATGTCCCGATCTCGAGGTCAGGATGTCCCGATCTCGCGAGGGGGTGGGCGTCAGGCCGGGTTGGAGACCTGGACGCGTGCGGCTCGGACGACCTTCTCGCCGAGCTTGTAACCGGGCTGGAGGACCATGGCGACGGTGGGCTCGGTGACCTCGCTGGACTCCACGGCCATGAGGGCCTCGTGGAGCTGGGGGTCGAAGGCCTCGCCGACCTCGCCGAAGCGCTCGAGGCCGAACTTGTCGGCGAGGAGCGTCTCGAGCTTGGTCGCGGTGGTCTCGAAGGTGCCGGTGAGGTCGCCGTGCTGGCGGGCCAGCTCGATCTCGTCGAGGACCGGGATGAGGGCCTCGACGACGCTGGCCTGACCCGCGGCGCGGTGGCCGGCGGCGCCCTCGCGGGAGCGCCGGACGAAGCCCTGGTACTCCTGCTGGAGGTTGTAGAGGTCGGCGCGGGAGCGGGCGAGGTCGTCCTGAGCCTGCGCGGCCTCGGCCTTGGCCTGCTCGAGCTCGCTCAGGGGCTCGCCGTCGGACTCGGCGTCGGCGGCCTCGCCGGCGGCGGGGGCGGGCTCGCCCTCGCCGAGCTCGGCCTGAGGGTCGCCGCCCAGCTCGGAGCGGACGTCCTCGAAGGCGGACTCGACGGCGTCGGCGAGCGCCGGGTCGACGGGGGCGCCCGAGGCGCTGTCCTCGGTGGACTCGTCGCGGTCGTCGCGGGACTGGTCGTCGCTCACTTGCTCTCCTCCTGCTGGTCCTGGGACGCGGCGTCGTGGTCGCGCAGGTACTGCTTGGCCTGCTCGACCTCGGCCGGGGCCTCGGGCACGTCGCCCTCGGCGTCGCCGAGCTCGGCCTGGGGCTGGCCGCCCTGGTCGGCCCGGACGTCGTCGGAGGCGCCGCGCTCCTGCTGGTCCGTGCCTGCGGTCGGCCGGGCCTGCTCGGCCCGGTCGCCGTCGTGCTCGTCGTGGGCGGCGGTCACTTGGACTCGTCATCGTCGTCGACGATCTCGGCGTCGACGATGTCGTCGTCGGCGGGGGCCTCGGCGCCGGGGGCGGCGCTCGGGGCGTCACCGGCCGCGGCGGCGGCCTGGTCCTGGGCGTAGAGGGCCTCGCCGATCTTCTGCGCGACGGAGTTCAGCTTCTCCTGCGCGGTCTTGATGGGCTCGACGTCCTCGCCCTCGAGGGCCTTCTTGAGGTCGTCGACGGCGCCCTGGACCTCGCTGGAGACGTCCTCGGGGAGCTTGTCCTTGTTGTCCTTGAGCAGCTTGTCGATGGAGTAGGCCTGCTGCTCGGCGGCGTTGCGGGTCTCGGCGTCCTCGCGGCGCTTCTTGTCCTCCTCGGCGTGGGCCTCGGCCTCCTTGACCATGCGGTCGATGTCCTCCTTGGGGAGGGCGGAGCCGCCGGAGATCGTCATCGACTGCTCCTTGCCGGTGCCGCGGTCCTTGGCGGAGACGTGGACGATGCCGTTCGCGTCGATGTCGAAGGAGACCTCGATCTGCGGGATGCCGCGCGGGGCCGGCGCGATGCCGGTCAGCTCGAAGGTGCCCAGCGGCTTGTTGTCGCGGGCGAACTCGCGCTCGCCCTGGTAGACCTGGATGAGCACGGAGGGCTGGTTGTCCTCGGCGGTGGAGAACACCTCGGAGCGCTTGGTCGGGATGGCCGTGTTGCGCTCGATGAGCTTGGTCATGACGCCGCCCTTGGTCTCGATGCCCAGCGACAGGGGCGTGACGTCGATGAGGAGGACGTCCTTGCGGTCGCCCTGGATGACGCCGGCCTGGAGGGACGCGCCGACGGCGACGACCTCGTCAGGGTTGACACCCTTGTTGGGCTCCTTGCCGCCGGTCAGCTCGCGCACAACGTCGGAGACGGCGGGCATGCGGGTGGAGCCGCCGACGAGGACGACGTGGTCGATCTCCGAGAGGGAGACGCCGGCGTCCTTGATGACGTTGTGGAACGGGAGCTTCGTGCGCTCGAGCAGGTCCGCGGTCATCTCCTCGAAGTGGGAGCGCGAGAGGCGCTCGTCGAGGTGGATCGGGCCGGCCTCACTCATGGAGAGGTACTGCAGGTTGATGTTGGTGCTCGTCGCGCTGGAGAGCTCCTTCTTGGCCTGCTCGGCGGCGTCCTTGAGGCGCTGCATGGCGATCTTGTCCTTGGACAGGTCGACGCCGTTCTTGTCCTTGACCTGCTTGACGAGCCAGTCGACGATGCGGGCGTCCCAGTCGTCGCCGCCGAGGCGGTTGTCGCCGTTGGTGGCGCGGACCTGGATGGTGGAGAAGCCGTCCTCGTCCTTGCCGACCTCGAGCAGGGAGACGTCGAAGGTGCCTCCACCGAGGTCGAACACGAGGATGAGCTCGTCCTCCTTGCCCTTGTCGAGGCCGTAGGCGAGGGCCGCGGCCGTGGGCTCGTTGACGATGCGGTCCACGGTGAGGCCCGCGATGGTGCCGGCCTCCTTGGTGGCCTGGCGCTCGGCGTCGTTGAAGTAGGCGGGGACGGTGATGACCGCGTTGGTGACGGGCTCACCGAGGTAGGACTCCGCGTCCGCCTTGAGCTTGGCGAGGATGCGGGCGCTGATCTCCTGGGCGGTGTACTTCTTGTCGTCGATCTCGACGGTCCAGTCGGTGCCCATGTGGCGCTTGACGGAGGAGATGGTCCGGTCGACGTTGGTGACGGCCTGACGCTTGGCGACCTCACCGACGAGGACCTCTCCGGACTTGGAGAAGGCGACGACGGAGGGCGTGGTGCGACCACCCTCGGCGTTCGGGATGATCGTGGGCTCGCCGCCCTCGAGGACGGCGATGGCGGAGTTGGTGGTACCGAGGTCAATACCGACGGCGCGTGCCATGTGGGGTGCTCCTTCATGCTCCGCGGCGGAGCGAGTAGGTGAAGTTGAGTGGTATGCACTCAAGGATTGTGGTTGAGCCGGGGTCTGTCAACTCCGGGGGGACCCAACCTTGAGTCTGATCCACTCAACCTTGAGCATGGGTGCGTTATTCCGTGCAGATTCCAGCAGCGGGGTGATGCGCATCACTATTGTGGAATCCAACTGTGATGTCTCGGGACATTGGTGACGGTTCTGCCTCAGGACGTCGGTGACGGTTGGTGTGTCAGGACCTCGGTGAGGGTTGGGGTGCTGGAGGGTTCTTCTTGTGTCCTCTTCCGCCTCGGTGGTTGGTGGGGTCGGGGGGCGTAGGTCGCGACGTATCGGACGCCGGGGGCGGGCCAGTCGTACTGTGCGAGGACCTCACCGTCGGTGGTGGCGATGGCGATGGCCTCGGGGTCCCAGTCGAGGATGACCTCGCGGCCGGTGTGGGTCTTGGAGACCAGGAACATCACGGAGGCGAGGTTGATGGTCCCGTTGGTCCCCATGCGGACCGTCCGGGTCCCCGACGGCGGGGTCTTGCGCCGCTGGGGCGGCCTGGCGCCCCGCCGGGGCTGGCCCGACGCGCCTGTCTGCACCGTTGCGGGTGCGGGGGTATCGCCGACACTGACAGGCTCAGCCGGTGGGGTGGGCCGCGGAGGGGTGGCGACGGGGGTGGCGTCCCACGCCTGTTGGGGCGTGATGCGCCCGGGCAGGGCCTGGTTGGGGCGCTCGGTGTTGTAGATGAGGTCGAAGTCGTCGACCTGGCCCTGGAGCTGTTCGATGGTGGAGGCCATCGGCTGGGCGTCGAGGTAGCGGAACAGGGTGCGGTGGAAGCGCTCGTTCTTGCCCTGGGTGGTGGGCTTGTAGGGCTTGCCCGTGATCGGCGTAACCCCCAGGGAGCGGACGTGCTCCACCAGACGGCCGGTCACGCTGCGGCGGGTGGGGTTCATTGCGAGCCCGTTGTCGGTGAGCAGGCGCTGGGGCACCCCACGGGCGGCGACGCCCTTGTCGAACACGGCGACGGCCGCCTGGCTGGTCTCCGCGCCGGCGACCAGGGAGGCGACCGCTAGGCGGGAGTGGTCGTCTTGGAGCTGGAAGATGACGGCCTTGCGTCCGCCGGTGAGTACGTACTCGGTGGCGTCCAGCTGCCAGCAGGCGTTGGGGGCGGGGTAGACGAAGCGTCTGAACGCCGAGCGGGGCCGCTTGCGCGGTTCGGCTCGCGCGGCACCCTCGGCGCGGAAGATCCTGGCCAGGGACGCCGGCGAGGGGGCGGCCAGGCCCATGGCCTTCATCTTGTCGTGCACCGAGATCGGGCCGTTGTCCAGGCCTGAGGAGGCCAGTGCCGCCCGCACCGCCAGGGCCTGAGCACGCTGGTCGTCGCTGATGGCGGTGGGGCTCGTGAGCGGGCGGGGGCTCCAGGGCTGCTGCCTCGCCCTCGACGCGGGCCCTGGCGCGGATCGCGTAGAAGGTCTTGCGGGAGATCGACTGCTCAGCGCAGAAGGTCGTCACTGCGCCGCGTGGGGCGTCCTGGGGCCAGCGAACGATCGCCAGACGCACACGAGGATCAACACGAGGGTTCGTTGAGCTCATGGGCCAATCCGACCCGAAGTGCCACCTCCCAAACCCCTAGAACTGTCACCGATGTCCTGAGGCAGAACTGTCACCGAAGTCCTGAGACGTAACAGCGCCGAGCGCTTCATACTAACCACCTAAATTGCGACCACCTCAAGAATCCGCCGATGATCCCGTCGGGCAGGCGCAGGCCCGAGGGGCGACCCTCGGGTGCGGGCGGCTTGGTCGCCAGGACCGCGGTGTCGGCGCTCGGGGTGGGGCTGGCGGGCTGGGTGGTCTCGGTGACGTGTCCGTCTAGGACGTGGAGGCGGCGGTGGGCGCGGGCGGCGACGTCGGGGTCGTCGGTGACGACGATGAGGGTGGTGCCGCGTTCGTTGAGGCGCTCGAGGGTGTCCATGACCTGGGTGCCGGTGGCGCGGTCGAGGTTGCCGGTGGGCTCGTCGGCGACCACGACGGGGGCGCCCGAGGCGATGGGATCGACCGGTACTACCCCTCGTCGAAGGCCTGTAGCCAGTGCGGGCCGTGAAAGCCAGCCTTCCCCTGGGTTACCGAGTCTACGAGTGCAAGACCTGCGGTCTCATCATGGATCGCGACCGGAACGCGGCCCGCAACATTCTCAGTGTCGCCGAGAGTACCTCGGAGACCCTAAACGGCCGGCGTCACACTAGTGACCCGCGCAACCCTCGTTTACAGGGAGTCCTAGATCGTAAGGTCTAGGTCCACATTGCATACGCGGTGACTGTCGCCTCCGTGTATGCCAGGTGGGACGGATTGGTCCTGGTTTTCGTGATCGCGACAGCAGCCGGGCGGCCATTCGTGTAGCAGCCCGTCGAGGGTCAGGGGATAGGGGTCCGGTCGGGTAGGGTGTTTTTCCCATCCCCTTGAAGCATGGAGTGAAGCATGACCGAGCGCAATCGCGCCGTGGTCTTCCACGGCACCGGCACCGTGAAGGTCGATACCCTCGACTTCCCGAAGCTGGAGATGCCCGACGGCCGCAAGGCCCCGCACGGCGTCATCCTCAAGATCGTCGCGACGAACATCTGCGGCAGCGACCTGCACATCTACCGTGGCTCCTTTCCCGTCCCAGACGGCATGGTCATGGGGCACGAGATGACCGGCCAGGTCGTCGAGGTCGGCAGCGACGTCGAGTTCCTCAAGGAGGGCGACATCGTCTCGGTGCCGTTCAACGTGGCGTGCGGCCGGTGCCGCAACTGCCGCGCCGGGCGCACCGAGGTGTGCGAGACGGCCAACCCCGAGAAGGCCTGCGCCGCGTACGGCTTCAACCTCGGCAACTTCCAGGGCGGGCAGGCCGACTACCTGTTCGTGCCGTACGCCGACTTCCAGCTGCTGCGCTTCCCCGACCGCGACCAGGCGATGGACAAGATCCTCGAGCTGGCCGTGCTGTCCGACATCCTGCCGACCGCCTTCCACGGCTTGATCGAGGCCGGCGTCGGCCCCGGCTCGACCGTCTACCTGGCGGGTGCCGGCCCCGTGGGCCGCTGCGGTGCGGCAGCCGCCCGCCTCCTGGGTGCCTCGTGCATCATCGTCGGCGACCACGACACCAAGCGCCTCGAGCTGGTCCGCAAGGCCGGCTGCGAGACGATCGACCTCAACCAGGACGTCCCGCTGACCGACCAGATCGAGCAGATCCTCGGTGAGCCGATGGTCGACGCCGCCGTGGACTACGTCGGCTCCGAGGCCCACGGACTGGGCAAGGACGCGAAGATGATGGACCCGGCCGCCGCCATCAACCAGGTCCTCGACGTCACGCGCGCCGGTGGCGCCACCGGCATCATCGGCGTCTACGGCCCCGATCCGATCGCGAAGTCCAAGAAGGCCCAGGAGGGCACCTTCGACCTCGACTTCGGTCAGGCGTGGATCAAGTCCCCGCACGTCACCGGTGGCCAGGCGCCGATCATGCGCTACAACCGCCAGCTGATGATGGCGATCCTGTGGGACCGCATGCCCTACCTGCGCGAGATGCTGAACCCGACGGTCATCAGCCTCGACGAGGCCCCCCAGGCCTACGCCGACTTCGACAAGGGCTCGGACCTGAAGTACATCATCGACCCGCACGGCATGATCGCGAAGTGACGCGAACGGGCCGGGGCCCGTCGGCAGCACGCCGGCGGCCCGGCCCGGGCACGACACCATGTTCGCGCGTGTCGGTCCCGTCCTGTCGAGGCCCGTGGCGTGGCGGCTCCCGAGCCGCTGCGCCACGGGCCTCGACGCATCCCCGACGCGGCCACCCACCACCTCGGCCCCTGACAGGAATTCCGCGAGTGGGAGTGAGTTTTTCTCACCAGCGACCTCGGGTCATGGTGGCGATGACGAGTGTGGCGGCGACGATGTCGCCGATTCGGTGAGGGCTGAGAGTGACGTGGCGGAGGGCTCGGTAGCTCTTGAGGATGGCGTTGGGGCGTTCGGCGGGCGCGCGTAGCGCGCGCTGGAGCCGGTTGTAGCAGTGGTTCCCGTGGTCGAGGTTGGTGCCCTTGAATGGGGTGTGGATGCCAATGCCGGCACTGGATCGTCCCGGGTGTGGTGGAGGGTCTGAATCCACGGAAGGATGATGACCATGCCAGCACCCAGGACGTATCCCGAGGAGCTCAAGGAGCGAGCGATCCGCCTGTGCCTGGACGCGCTGAAGGACCCCGAGCGGGCCAAGGGCTGCCTCGACGCATCGGTGAGGAGCTCGACATCAACGGCGAGACGCTTCGTGGATGGCTCTGTCAGGCCCAGGTCGACTCGGGAGCGCGAGCCGGGACCACCACGAGCGACGCGGAGCGGATCCGCCAGCTCGAGGCCGAGAACCGAGAGCTTCGCAGAGCCAACGCCATTCTGAAGAGCGCCTCAGCTTTTTTCGCGGCGGAGCCAGGCCGCCCCACTCGCTGACCTACCAGTTCATCGACTCTCACAAGGAGCAGTTCGGGGCCCGTGCCGATCTGCAGGGTCCTGACCAGCTCAGGCCTGCACGTCGCCAAGGTGCGGCTACTACGCCGCCCGCAACCGCTCGCCCTCGCGCAGGGCGGTGTCAGGCGCGGTGGTTGATGAGCGCCTGCGAGCGTTGCGTGAGCAGTCCTTCAACGCCGCCCTGGGGTCGCGTAAGACCTGGCGTCTGATCAACGCCGCCGAGCCGGCCCTCCGGGTGGCTCGCTGCACCGTCGAGCGGCGCATGCGGGCCCTGGGGATGGTCGGTATCGGGCCGGGACGCTCGATGCGCACCGCACGGCCCGCGGCCTGCTCACGCTAGCCCGAGGACCTGGTCCGCCGCGACTTCACCGCCGAGCATCCCAATCGGCGGTGGGTCGTGGACGTACGCCTACATCCGCACCTGGTCCGGGTTCTGCTACACGGCCTTCGTGATGGATCTCTACTCGCGCCGGATCGTGGGGTGGTCGACCCCCAGCCGGACGGGGCACCGACTTTGTCCTCTTGGCTCTCGAGCAGGCCGTGTGGCAGCGCAAGGACTGTGACGGGCGCAGCCTGGCCGGGCTCGCGCACCACTCCGACCACGGCTCAAAGTCACCTGTCCATCAGGTACGCCGATCGTCTCCTGAGTGAGGGTATCGAGGCGTCCACCGGCGCCGTCGGGTCCTCCTACGGCAACGCGGCCGCCGAGGCCCTGAACAAGTCCTACGAGTGCGAGCTCATCTGGACCCGCTCATGGAAGGCCCGAGACGACCTCAAGGCCGCCACCGCCTCTTGGGTCGACTGGTACAACCACACCCGGCCTCACCGCACCAACCCCGACGAACTACCACCAGTCGCCGTCGAGGCCCGCTACTACGATCACACCACCACGTCGGCTACCGTCGCCGCGTGACTACGCACCCTCCACAAAACCCGGGACGATCCAGGTGGATCGCATGCTGCGCGTCATGGCGCGCGCCGCGCCGGACGAGGCCCTCCCCGCCGTCCACGGCTCGAACGCCACGTGGCTCACCGACGACGAGGCGCGCCATCTCATCGAGGCCTTCCACCGGCTCCAGGAGCTCGTTCCCGACTTCGCCGAGCGGCGCTCCGACCCGTCGACGCGCCCGGAGGTCTCCCACCTGTACGAGTTCGTCGGCTGGCTCCTCCCGGTGGAGGACGAGTTGTGGACCAGGCACTGCTGCGGATCCCCGCCTACTCCCGGTGGCTCGCAGGACGCTGCCTGAACTGGTTCGGCGACACGGTCATGGTGCTCGTCCTGAGCATGTGGACCAAGCGGCTGACTGGCTCGAGCTCGCAGGCGGGGCTCACGATGGCGCTTCCCATGGCGCCCACGCTCGTGGCTCCGGCCTCGGGCCTCCTCGTCGATCGCTTCCCGCGGCACACCGCCATCGTCATCGGGAACACGGTCTCCGCGATCGCGCTGCTGCCGTTGGTTCGCGTGCGCACCCCGGGGGACGTGTGGATCATCTGGGGCGTCGCCGTCCTTTACGGCACCTCCGGGGCCATCCTCCCCTCGGCGTCCTCGGCCCTGCAGCGCAGCATCGTCCCCGACGACCTCCTGGCCGACGCGCAGGGCGTCCAGCAGAGCGTCGCGACGGTCCTCCAGCTCATCGCACCGATCGCCGGGGCCGCGCTGTACACCGCGTGGGGCGGAGCGGGCCCCAATATCCTCGCCGCAGCGTCGTTCATCGCCGGGGCCATGGTGTTCACGCGGTTCCGGGAGCCGCCTGCGCAGGCGCGACGCGGCGAGGACACGAACCTCTAGTCGGAGATGTCCGCCGGGACCCGCCACGTCCTGCGCACGAAACCACTGCTCGACGCCGTCGTCGCGCTATGGATCGTGGAAGCTGTCGCAGGGCTGCTCGATGGGGCCATGTACTCGGTCACCGACACCTTCCACCGCCCGGCGACCTGGGCGACCTCCGTCGCGGCGGCGCAGAGCGTCGGGATGATCGTCGGCGCGCTCGGATCGGCGAGCCTGGCCCGGCTGGCGGGCGAGCGCCGTGCCATGACGGTGGGTCTGGCGTCCTCCGCGCTCGGCGCATGCGCCGCCGCCCCCACGATCTGGGTGTTCCTCGTGATCGTCACGGTGCTCAGCACGATGCTCCCGGTGGTGCTCGTCGCATCCGGGACCCTGCAGCAGCGCCTCACTCCAGCCGCCCTCATGGGCCGGGTGTTGACCGCCGTCACCCCCTGTTCACGATCGCATCGGTCGCCTCGATGGCGGCGGGGGCGCTGCTCGTCCAGTACTGGAGCTTCCGTGAGATGTACCCCGTAGTCGGCGCCGGCTGCCTGATCGCTGCCGGCTACCTGCTCGTGACGGGTCCCCGCACGCACTCGTAGACGACGTCGTCGTGATCGCCCCACGCGGACCTCACGGTCTCGACGGGGACGAAGCCCGAGGCCCCGAGGACCCGTCGGCTGGCGACGTTCTCCACGTGGACGCGCGTCGAGACCGCGTCGAGCCCCAGGCCGGTGAACGCCAACGCGACCACTGCGCGCAGGGCCCGCCGGGCAACGTGCTCGCCGCGGCGCTCCGGGTGGACGAAGTACGAGACGTTCCAGGCGCCGTCGTCGAGCTTGAGATCGATGCCGCCGACCAGGGCCTCCCCATCGCGGATCGCCCAGGTGAAGGAGTCCTCCTCCTGCTCGTCGACCAGGCTGCCGCGGCAGTCGCGGCAGCGCTCGACGGTAGGGCGCCCGGGCCAGCCGAACCAGCGGGCGCACACCTCGTCCTGGACGTCGGCCCACGCCGCGGCGTCATCGACCACGGGAGGTGAGAGGACGAGGCCCTCGGCTCGGAGCACGGGCTGTTCCACGCGCGCGAGTCTAGGGGCAGCGCGAGCGCTCCGCGGGTCGCCGCCCATCTCGCCGGCCTCCCGTCGAGCCCCCTACGCAGCAAATCCGGCCCATCCGTGCGACGGTGGTGCCATGACACGCGACACGGTCCTGCTCGACGTCGACGGCACTCTCATCGACTCCACCTACCACTGCGCCATCGCCTGGGCGAAGGCCTTCGAGACGTGCGGCATGCAGCCGCCGTTGTGGCGCATCCACCGAGCCATCGGCATGGGCGGCGACCAACTCGTCGAGCACGTGACCGACGAGCGCGTGGAGGACGAGCACGGGGACGCGCTGCGCGAGGCCTGGGAGGACGCCTACCGCCCGATGCTGGAGGAGGTCCGGGCGTTCGACGGGGTCCGTGAGCTCGTCGACCTGCTTCACGAACGGGGGATGAGGGTGGCCCTGGCCACCAGCTCGAACAGCGAGTTCGCCGACCGTGCGCTCGAGACGATCGGGATGCGGGCCGACGACTTCGACTCCCTGACGACGTCCTCCGACGCCGACGCCTCCAAGCCCGAGCCCGACATCCTCGCCTCCGCCCTCGAGAAGGCCGGGGGTACCGGTGCTCTGCTCGTTGGCGACAGCACGTGGGACATCGAGGCGGCGAGGCGCCTCGGCGCTCCCTGTGTCGCGGTGCGCACCGGCGGCTTCGGCGTCGACGAGCTGACGGAAGCGGGAGCCGTCCTCGTCGTCGACGCGGTCGGAGACCTGCTCGACGCCGACTGGGACGAGCTCCTGCACACCGACCCGCACTGATCCTTGGCGGTACCCCAGACCCCGTGGTCAACGCGACGACGGCGGTGCGCCCCGATCGCTCGGGACGCACCGCCGTCGTGGGACCTGCGTACGCGCGGCTCAGGCCTCGATGTAGACGACCTGCGTGCGGGTGTACTCGTACAGGCCGTGCTTGCCGTCGGCGCCGCCGATGCCGGAGCGGCGGGTGCCGGCGTGGAAGCCCTGCATGGCCTCGAAGTTCTCGCGGTTGACGTAGGTCTAGCCGAAGTCGATCTCCCGCACGCCCTTCATCGTGGCCGCGAGCGAGCTCGTGTAGAGCGAGGACGTGAGGCCGAACTCGGAGTCGTTGGCCTTGGCGATGGCCTCGTCGAAGTCGTCGACGACGACGATCGGCAGGACCGGGTCGAAGACCTCCTCCTGGATGATCTCGGAGTCCTGCGTCATGCAGGTGAGGACGGTGCGCTCGTAGAGGGCGCCCTTGTCGCGGTCGGCGCGCTTGCCGCCCGTGACGACGGTGGCGCCCGCGGCCTTGGCGCGCTCGACCATGTCGTCGATGCGCTCGACGGCGTCCAGGTTGATGAGGGCGCCCATGTCGAGGTTCTTGTCGACCTGCGGGTCGCCGTACCGGGTGGCCGCCATCGCCTTGGACATCTTGTCGATAAACTCGTCGGCGACGCCGCGGGTGACGTAGACGCGCTCGGCGTTGTTGCAGACCTGGCCCGAGTTGATGACGCGCGAGCCGTGGATCGCCTTGACGGCGAGGTCGATGTCGGCGTCGTCGAGGACGATGGCCGGGGCCTTGCCGCCCAGCTCGAGGGACACCTTCGTGACGTTGCGGGTGGCGGCGGACATGATCTTCTCGCCGACCGGGACCGAGCCGGTGAAGGAGACGAGGTCGGCCTTCGGGTGACCGGCGAGGTGACCGCCGACGGAGCCGGAGGCTGACAGCATGTTGAACAAGCCCTTGGGCAGGCCGAGGTCCGCCGCCATCCGCGCGAGCTGCATCGCGTTGATCGGGGTGTCGCTGGCCGGCTTGATGACCGCCGTGTTGCCGGTGACGAGCGCCGGGGCGAGCTTGCGGGCGATGAGGAAGAACGGGAAGTTCCAGGGCAGGATGCCGACGGCGACGCCCAGCGGCTTGCGCAGGAGCAGGATCCGCTCGTTGGGGCGGTCGGACTCGATGACCTCGCCCTCGATGCGCAGGGCCCAGCCGGCGGTGTACTCGAGGTAGTCGGCGGTGAAGTCGACCTCGACGGCGGCGAGCTCGGGCGTCTTGGACTGCTCGGCGATGAGGGTGTCGATGAACATCTGCCGGTTGGCGCGCACGCCGCCGGCCATGCGCCCCACGTAGCCGGCGCGCTCGGAGGCCGGGGTCAGCGCCCACTCCCTGCGGGCCTCCCACGCGGCCCGCATCGCGTCGTCGGCGTCCTGCTAGGTGGCGCCCGGGACGGTGGCGATCTGCTCGCCGGTCGCCGGGTTGTAGACCGGCAGTCCCTCGCTGCTGCCGCGGAACTCGGCCGCGACGTCGTTCTTGTAGTCGAGATCGGCCATGCTGCTCTCCCTTGAGGTCTGTTGACTCCACCGCGCTCCGCGACGACGCGGAGCCCGGCGCACCTCGAGCGACCCCGTCCGATTCCTTTGCGGCTCCAGGCTGAGTCGTTTCAAGCACCGGGACAAGTTCCCTGCACCACACGCGGTCGCGCCAGAGGCGGCCGCGCTCCGTTCAGAGCCTGTCGAGCCGACTACCGTCAGCGCATGGACCTCACCCTGCGCCCGCCGACGCCCGACGACGAGGCCGCCTGCCGCCGCCTGCACGAGCAGCTCACCGCCGAGGGCTTCTCCTTCCTCCTCGCGGACGGCACCTGGGACGAGATCCTCGAGACCGTCCGCAAGGAGCACGAAGGCGTGAGGCTGCGCCCGCGTCACGTGCGCTCGGACTTCCTCCTCGCCGAGGTCGACGGGGAGGTCGTCGGACGGGTCTCCATCCGCTACGGGCTCACCGACTGGCTGCGCCGCTTCGGCGGCAACGTCGGCTACACGGTCGGGCCGGAGTTCCGGCGCCGCGGCTACGCCCACGAGATGCTGCGTCAGTCCGTCGAGCTCCTCGCGGCCGACGGCGCCGACCGCGTGCTGGTCACCTGCGACGACTCCAACGCCGCCTCGGCCGCGACCATCGAGTCCTGCGGCGGGGTGCTCGAGAACGTCGTCGACCACGAGGACGGGCCGCGCCGCCGGTACTGGATCGCCCCGGACGTCTGCGCGGGCATCGAGGGCTGGCGGAGGCGTGGCATCCGCTTCCTCACGGAGCCGGGCGCCGTGGAGGCCTCGCAGGTCGAGGGTCTGTTCCTCGGGTGGCCGACGCCGCCCTCGGCGGAGCAGCTCATCGCCGTCATGGACGGCTCCTACCGGCGCGTCTGGGCGCTGGAGGGGGACCGCGTCGTCGGCTACGTCAACGCGATCAGCGACGGCGTCCTCAACGCCTTCATCCCCTGGCTCGAGGTCCGCCCCGACCACCAGGGAGCGGGACTCGGCACCGAGCTGCTGCGCCGGATGGTCACCCAGCTCGACGGCATGTACGCCATCGACCTGTGCTGCGACCCCGAGCTCGTGCCCTACTACGAGCAGCGCGGATTCTGGCCGCTCGCCGGCGCCGGGATGCGCAACCCGGCCGTCCTGCAGGGCGCGCGACCAGCCGAGGCCTGACGGCTGTCCACGAGGACGCCTCAGGAGGCACGGCGCGCGGGACCCGAGACGCACCCAGGCCCCTGACCTGCGGGAACGCGACGACGACTATCGGGACGACGGCTCTGAGGCGCCCTCGTGGACAGCTCGCCCTAGCCCCGGGCGCTGGAGACGCACTCCCCAGGCGCGCAGGCGCCACACGCCCGGCTCCAGGCACGGGATGACGGCCCGTCCGGCGTCGTCCTCATAGCCCCACAGGAGGCGCAGCGCGCTCACGCGGCCGCCTGCGCGCAGCAGCGCGTCCACGTCGGCGACCGCGGCGCTGCGCTCGGCGACGCGGACGACGTCGATGCCCGTCACCTCCGCGCTGAGACCGTCCGGACCGTTGGGCAGGCGCACCTCGACCGCGGCGCCCGACCGGCTCATGAGCGCGTGGACGCTCCCCCGTCGTCGGTGGACGAGCGCGTCCGCGAGCGCCTCGGTCGCCCCAGCGGCGCCGTGGTGGTGCAGGCCGGGGTCGCCGAGCGTGAGCCGGGCCGGCCTGTAGGTGGCGAGGAAGGCCGGGACGCGGCAGGCGCTCAGCTCGGCGTCGGACATGAGGAGCAGGCCGTCGCCCGGGTCCGCGGTGGCCCGGACAGATGCGGGTCGGAGCTCGGTACGGGCCGCCGTCGGCCAGGAGCTGGTACTCATGGCCGGAAAGGTAGGGAGAGCTCCTGGGCCCCCGCTGCGAACCCACCCAGGCGGCGCTGGTGACGGCGGTCGACGCCCCGGATAGCCTCGGGATCATGCGAGAGCTCAGCTGGGGCGGCGTCCCCAACCTGCGCGACCTGGGCGGTCTGCCCACGACTGATATGTAGGGGTTTCCTGTCAAGTGGCAGGGTGAAGAGGGGGCATCCACTGGCCGGTGGGTGCCCCCTCTTCGGCGTTGGCCGGTGGGGTGGGGGTGGCGTGTCTGGTGTCGACGCGTGGTCAGTCTGATATGCGCGGGTCTGTGTGCCGCATGACGCTGGTTTCGGTGGGAGGAGCTGGCTTGTCTGAGGTCGAGCGTGCCCTTGGGGGTGCTCACAGTCGAATCGCCGGTGTCCTCCTCACGCTGCTTCCCCTCTGGGCCCTGGTGGTGCCGGTCAGCGCGGTCTGTGGGCGTTCTAGTGGTCCATGACGGCCAGGGACCAGCACCAGCCTGCGAGCTCCCGGGCGATGGCGGTGTTGGCGATCGTGTGACGTTTGTGGTGGCTGGCCAGGGTCTGCCAGCGCCTGTTCAGGCGCCTGTTGCCGGTGTCGGCCCGGGTGGCGACGTCCCCGGGGACCTTGGCCCATGCGGCTCGCAGGGCGGGGCCGGGGCGGTAGGGGCTCTTGTGCTGCCAGGCGGCTTCGGTCAGGAGACGTCGGGCGTGGGTGTTGCCGGTCTTGGTGATGCCGCCCTGGGTGCGGGTCTGGCCCGAGGAGTGCTCGCAGGGGACCAGTCCGAGGTAGGAGGCGATGGTCGCGCCGGTGAAGCGGTGCCAGTCGCCGATCTCGACGGCGAGGGCGAAGCCGGTCAGTGTGGAGATGCCTCTCAGGCAGGACAGGCGGGCGGTGACGGGGGTGAACTCACTGTCGGCGGCCAGGGCGGCGATGGCGGTATCGAGGCGGTCGCGTCGTGCCAGGGTGTGGGTGACGGTGTCGTAGGCGTCGTCGAAGGCCGCGGTGGCGCCGGCGCCCAGGGCGGGGACGTCCTCGCGGCGCAGTGCGCGCAGCCAAGCGTCGTGGGCGGGTCCCCAGGTGGTCTTGCCGGGGTAGACCCATCCGCGGCGCAGCAGCATCTTGGACAGGCGGTGGCGGGCGGCCATGAGGTCGGTGCGGGCGTCGTCGCGGGATCGCACCAGGTCGCGGGCGCCCTCCTGGGCCAGGGTAGGGATGCGCACGGGCGTGATCGTGCCGTTCAGGGCGCACTCGGCCAGGAACATCGCGTCGGTGCGGTCGGTCTTGACCCGCTGTCCGGCGGGGCGGGCCAGCTTCGAGGGTGCGGCGACCTGCACCCGGTGGCCCGCGGCGGTCAGCTCGCGGGCCAGTCCGAAGCCGGTGGGGCCTGCCTCGTAGGTGATCAGCAGTGGTCCGTGCTCGGCGGCCAGGCGTGAGGCCAGGTCGATGGTGTGGCTGTACTCGCCGTCCAGGCGGCGTTGGATCACCTCGCCGGTGAGGGTATCGATGGCGGCGGCACTCACGCTGCGGGCGTGAACGTCCAGCCCCAGGCTTGTACGCTCAGTAATCACCAGGGTCTCCTATGCATGTCGGCACCCCGCAGCGGTCCCCTAACGACCGCCTCGGTGGTGATCCACGAAGGTTGCATACGCGAGGCCCTGGCCCACAAGACCACGACGGCCTCGCGCACCCCCATAGCGTCTGACGGCGGGACCACTGCCTTCGACCGCGTGGCCCGCGGGCCGCGCCGCGAGATGCTCGACGCGGCCGGCTGGGAGGCGGCCCGGGCGTGGGGGCTCCGGACCGTCATCGACCTGCGGTGCGCCTACGAGGTCGGCCCCCGCGACGGTGACCCCGGCGCGGTACCGCCCGACGGCGTGACGGTCGTGCCGACGCCCCTGGAGGACCACGAGGACGCCGAGTTCCGCCGCGTCTGCTTCCCGGTCCTGGACTCCCCCGAGTACTGGGAGCACAACCTGCGCATCCTGCCGGGCCTCGTGCGGGGTGCGCTCGAGGCCTTGGCGACCGCCGAGCCGGGGGTCCTCGTCCACTGCTCGGCGGGACGCGACCGCACGGGCCTCGTGTCCGCCCTGCTGCTGTCAGTGGCGGGCGTCCCACCGGAGGCCGTCGCCGAGGACTACGCCCTGTCGGTCCGCGCGATGGCGGGGACGGCGACGCACGCGCCGACCCATGACCGGCAGCAGGCGTGGTCGCCGGCGCAGGTCTCGGCCTGGCTGGAGGAGGTGCGCCCGATCGTCATCCGCTTCGCGGAGCGGGTGCCGGAGTACCTGGACCGGATCGGCCTGGCGGCCGAGCACCGTCGGACAGTCCGCGCCCTGCTGCGATAGCGCACGACCCAGCTAGAAGTACTGATCGTCCGCATCATCCGAGCCGGAGCAGGGCGACGCACGTGTCGAGCATGAAGGCGTGCGCCCCGCTGTCGCCGACGACGCTGACGAAGACGACCATCGACGTGCGCCAACACACAAGTTACCTTGGAGTCATGGACGACCCGCTGATCGCCCCTTCCGCCTTCAAGCACGGTCTGACCGAGGACGAGATCCTTCACGCCTACCGGCACCCGGTCCGCGCCTGGGACATCGGCGACGGGTTCACCATGATCATCGGCCCGAATCGAGCAGCACTCATTCTCGAGGTCGGGTACGTCCAGGGCACGACGACCGTCGTCGTCCACGCGATGCACGCCCGCGAGAAGTTCATGAGGTGATCACCATGCCCCGTACCGTTGAGGAGATCCTCGCTCACGCCGACGAGCTCGCCGTGCGATTCGAGGACTACGACCCCACCGCCGGCGAAGAGCTCGACGTGGCGGCGATGACCGCCCTTCGCACCGCCGTCGCCGAGCAGGCGACCGCCGAGCGCCACGTCATCACCGCCGTCGCCGACGCACGCCGCTCGGGAATGTCCTGGGCTGCCGTCGGGGACCTCGTCGGAACGACCGGCGAAGCCGCCCGGCAGCGCTATCAGCGCCTCATCGCGTGACCACCATGCGCCCCGACACGACCCTCGTCCCCGAGCTGGCCGTTACCGACCTCGCCGCCTCACTCATCTTCTGGCGCGACCTCATCGGCTTCACGGTCTCCTACGACCGCCCCGAGGAGGGCTTCGCCTACCTCGTGCACGGCGACGCGCACCTCATGCTCGACCAGATCGGCCTCGGCCGGACCTGGCGCACGGGCCCGTTCGAGGCGCCCCTGGGCCGCGGCATCAACCTGCAGCTCGCCGTCGACCACCTGGACACGATCCTCCAGCGTCTCGACGGCGCCGACGTCGGCCTGTTCATGGAAGCCGAGGAGCGGTGGTACGCCGTCGGGCCGGAGCAGGAGGCGGGCGTGCGCCAGGCACTCGTCCAGGACCCGGACGGGTACCTGCTCCGGCTGCAGGAGGGCCTCGGCTTCCGCGCACCCGGGAAGGCCGTCGAGGTCGCCGTCGCGGCGATCGTCGATGACGGGAGGATTCTCCTCGTCCACCGCCGGCCGGGGCGGGCGAGCTACCCGGACTGCTGGGACCTGCCCGGCGGGCACCTCGAGCCAGGCGAGTCCCCCGAGGACGCCGTGAGGCGCAAGTGCCGCGAGGAGCTGGGCATCACCCTCGACGGCGTCGACCCTCTCGCCCTGCCGGGCTCGGACCCGGCCCTCGTCAAGCACGCCTTCGCCGCCGTCTCCTGGCGGGGCACCCCGACGAACACGGCGCCCGACGAGCACGACGGACTCGCCTGGTTCACCGCCGACGACCTCGACGCGCTCACCCTCGCCGACCACGCGGACCTCGCGCCGCTGCGGGGGCTCCTCGGCTCGCAGCCTCACGTCGACGACTGACAGGACGACGACGAGGAGGGCTGAGTCGCGCGGGCGGAGCCGTCAACGACCGAACGGGCCGCAGCTACCCAGCCCACCAGGAGGGATGACACGATGTGGACCATGCAGCCTCCCGCTCTCGTGGCCCTGCCCGCGGGCTCCGTCACCCTGCGCGACGCCCGCCGCGGTACCACGCGCGAGGTCGCCCTCGACGCCTTCGAGATCGCCGTCCACCCCCTCCACGACCCGGCCACCGGTCTGCCGACGACGCCGCTGACCTGGTTCGCCTCGGTCCGCCTGTGCAACGAGCTCTCCGTGCAGGCCCGACTCCGCCCCGCCTACACGGTCGGGGAGGACGCGCGCCGCGTCACCTGGGACACCGCCTCCGAGGGCTACCGCCTGCCGACCGAGGCCGAGTGGGAGTACGCCTGCCGCGCCGGCACCACCACGCCCACGTACGACACGCTCGAGCGCGCGGCCTGGACCAGCCTCGACCACGTCGACGGCCCCCAGCCCGTCGGGCGGAAGAGCCTGAACGCGTGGGGCCTGGCGGACACGCTCGGCAACGTCTGGGAGTGGTGCTGGGACTACGCCGACCCGGCGCGCTACGCCGACTACCGCAGCCTGCGCGGCGGCGGGTGGGCCGACGAGCCGTGGAGCGTGCGCGCCTCGGTGCGACGCGGGAGCGCCCCGGACGCCGTCCTCGAGGACGTCGGCGTGCGCGTCGCGCGCGGCGCCGTCGGGGAGCCCGGCGAGGCGCAGGGCTGGTCGCACCACGAGGACCAGCGCCGCGCCGACGTCCGCGGGCCGCTCCCCGTCGGCTGGACGCCGCTGCGCGAGATCCTGGACTGACCGCGGCCCCGGTCACACCCCACCGGAGACCGAACCCGGCACGAGGTCCCGCCGGCGCACCACGACGGCGCCGAGCACCGCCCCAAGGACGGAGAGCGCGACGAGCCAGACGCTCCCCGCACGCCCCGCCTGAGCCAACGGGGCGTTCCGCAGGACGTCGTCGGGCAGGTCCAGGGTCGCGCCGAGCTGGGCGACGCCGAGCGCGCCGAGCACCGGCAGCCACGCCAGCGGCGCGTACCGCGGCCGGATCGCGCAGAGCAGCGCCGCGACCCCGGCGGCAGCCGCCGCAGCGGGCACCTGCCCGAGGAAGAGGCGGACGGCGTCGGCCCAGGCGGTCCCGAGCTCGTGGTGGCCGACGGCGCCCGCGACGGCCGCGGACAGGACAAGGCTGAGACCACTCGCACCGACCGCCGTCGCCCACGCGGAGCCGAGGATCCGTGCCGGCGGGGCGCCCGCCGCGCGCTCGAGCTCGAGGCGCCCACCGCGCTCGTCGGCGGCGTAGCGGCACACGAGGACGACCGCCTCCACGGCGGCGAGCGCGCCGGCGAGAACACCGACGTAGCGCAGGAAGCCGAGACCCGGATCGCCTCCGCCCAGGACCGCCCCGAGGGATCCGCCGTCCACCCCGCCGCGCCGCGCCATGTCGACGACACCGCGCCCCATCGCGACGAGCAGCCCGGAGACGCCGGCCGTCGCGAGCGCCCAAGCGGCAGCCGATGAGAGCGCGAGCCGCACGGTGAGGCCGAGCGGACCGCCCACACGCAGCGGTCGGCGCCGTCGTCGCGGCAGCCCGACGAGCCCGGACCCGAGGTCGCGCCTCCGCGCCGCCAGCGCTCCGGCCGTTCCGAGCAGGACGGTGCCCGCGGCGGCGACGGCCAGGGGCACGAGGTCGTCGCCCGCACCGGCCCCGACCGCCGGCCGCAGAGCGAAGGGCGAGAGCGCACCCCACGGGGTCGCCCACGCGCTCCCGTGGGCGACGCGCACGCCGTAGCCCGCCCAGGCGACGGCGAGGACGAGCGCACCGGCTCCGCGCGCCGCGGGCGCCGTCGGCACGAGCTGCGCCACCAGGACCGCGGTCGCGGCGCACAGGGCGCTCGTCCCCGCGAGCGCCCCGCCGTAGGTGCTCGCGTAGTTCGGGGCGAGCAGCGCCGCGACGGCGCCGACCGCCACCGGCAGGGCGAGGAGCCAGGGCCTCTCGTCACGGGCGGCGATCCTCACGGCCGTGGCGAGTCCGCGTGCGCCGCTCATCGGGCGCTCACCGCGTAGTGGCGCAGGAAGAGGTCGTCGAGCGAGGGCGGTGCGCACGTGACCTCCGTGGCGCCGGCGTCGAGGACGGCGCGCAGGACCCGGGGCACGTCCTCGGCGGGCACGGCAGCCCGGAGCGTGCCGCCGGGATCCTGGTGGACGGACTCCGATGGAAATGAGCGCAGTGCCCGCAGCACGGCACCGTCGTCACCGGGAGCAGGGCGGAGGGTGAGCGTGGAGGTGCGCCGGCGCCGCAGGTCCGCCAGCGCCCCGGTCTCCACGGTGCGGCCGTCCTTGACGATGGTGACGGCGCTGCACAGGCGCTCCACCTCCTCCAGGACGTGGCTGGACAGGAGGACGGTGGCGCCGTCGTCGCGGGCCCGACCGACGGCGGAGACGAGGACCTCCTGCTGGAGCGGGTCGAGGCCGGAGTTGGGCTCGTCCAGGATGAGGAGCTCCACGGGCGCGGCCAGGGCGGCGACGAGGGCGACCTTCTGCCGGTTGCCCTTGGAGTAGGTGCGCACGGGCTTGGAGGGGTCGAGGCTGAAGGCCTCGATGAGCTCGGCCTCGTGAGCCCGGTCGCGAGCCCCGCGCAGGGCGGCGACGGCGTCGAGGGTCTGGGCGCCGGTGAGGGCGGGCCACAGGGCTACGTCGCCGGCGACGTAGCCGACGCGGCGGTTGATGGCGGTCGCCTCCCGAGCCGGGTCGGCGCCGAGGACGCGGACCGTGCCGCCGTCGCGGCGGTACATGCCGAGCAGGACGCGGATGGTCGTGGACTTGCCGGCTCCGTTGGGGCCGAGGAAGCCGTGGACGCTGCCGGCCGCGACGCGCAGGTCGAGACCGTCGAGGGCGCGCAGCCGCCCGAAGCGCTTGGTGAGGCCGGTGACCTCGATGGAGGGAGCCCCGGGCGCGGGGAGGGTCGATGTGCTCATGGCCCGAGGCTCGGCTGTGACGCCGTGTCGCAGGCAACCCCCGGCGGCTCACTCCTCGCGCCAGCGCTCCACGAGCTCGGTGAAGCGGGCGGCGACGGCGGGGGCGATGCGCTCGTAGTGGGGGTCCACCTGCCCGACGAGCCGGTAGAGGGAGGCGACGACGTCCATGTCGACGCCGTGGGCGAGCTCGCGCAGGCGCTCCGGCGGCAGGCGGCGCTCGAGCCGGCCGGTGATCCACCGGGCCTGGACGTCGATCTGCTCGTCGGTGGCGTCAGCGGAGTCTCGGCCGTAGGAGGCGAGGGACTCGGCGTCCTCCTCCACCTCGGCGGCGTCCGGGAAGAGGTGGACGGCCTCGGGCGGCATGAGGTCGCGGTAGCAGGCGAGGTCGACGACGTCGCGCTCGCGCCGGACAGCGGTGCGGGTGCGCTCGTCGGGTGCCCCCGCCTCCATGCGGTCGAAGAAGGCCGCCATGACGGGCGGCATCGGGGAGACGGTGGAGCCCTCGTGGGCGCGGTCGAGGAGGGTGCGCAGCATGTCGCGCCGGCGGGTGGCCTCAGTCAGGTGCTCCTCGGCGGAGGCCAGCGCGGCGGCGAGGTCGGTCTCGACGGCGGCGTCTCGGGACGCCCTGGCTCCCCCACCGGGTGCGCCGTCGACGTCGTCGGCGGCCCGACTGCCGTCGGAGGCGCGGGTGGGGGCCGATTGTGCAGGCTGCGCTGCGGCGCCGTCGGGCTCCAGGATGCGGGCGACGGCCTCGAGCCGGACGCCCGCGCCGACGAGGTAGCGGATGCGGGACAGGCGGGCGACGTGGCTGAGGTCGTAGTCGCGCCAGCCGCCGCGCTCCGCGGGCACGGGCAGGAGCCCGAGGGAGTGGTAGTAGCGGACCGTGCGCACGGTGGTGCCCGTGAGCTCCGCGATCTCGGCGACGCGCATGGCGCCAGTCTGCCGTGCGACGTAGCGTCGCACCCCAGCCGGACACGCAACGGACCAGCACTCGGTGCCGCGCCGCTGCCACCACGATCGAGCCCGGATTCCTGTCTCACCCTCGCTCTACATTCTCCGCATGGGGACCTCGACCGCAGACCGCTTGCAGACGGCTAGCATCAACATCATGACGACCCTCTACATCCGCGACGTGCCGGACGCCGTCGCCGCAACCCTCAAGGAGCGCGCGGCGAGCGAGGGCCAGTCGCTCTCGGCCTACGTGAGCGCCCAGCTCACCGCCCTCGCCGAGCGCCCGACGAACGCCGAGGTCGTGGAACGGCTCAGGTCGCGCCACCGTGAAGGGGGCGTCACGCCCGAACGCATCCTCGAAGCCCTCGACTCCAGCCGTCGATGATCGTCATCGACGCCTCCGCAATGGTCGAGGCGCTCGTCGGAACGACCCCGGACGAGGAGCTACTCGCCCTGCTCGCCACGGAGGTCCATGCGCCCGCGCTCCTCGACGTCGAGGTACTCTCCGCGCTCCGAGGCCTCGAGCGCGGAGACGTCATCACCCCTGAGACCGCCACGCAGGCGGTCGCCGACTACTGGGCGCTCACCGTCGTGCGGCACGAGACCCGGCTGCTCTCCGATCGGGTCTGGAGCCTGCGCCACCAGTTCACGAGCTACGACGCCTGCTATCTCGCGCTCGCCGAGGGGCTGGACGCACCTCTCATCACCTGCGACAGGAAGATGGCAGCACGGGGCCACGCAGCAGCGGTCACTGTCATCGACGGAACCCGCTGAGACCCGGCACCGCACCCTTGCCACCGTCGTCGGCGCCCGCCACCCTCGGCCCATGACGACGCGGGTGGTGGACGGGGTCCACGTCGAGGTCACGACGACGGGCGAGGGCGAGCCGCTCGTCGTCATCCCGGGCGGACCGGCCCGGCACCCGGCCTACCTCGAGGAGCTCGGCGGGCTCACGGACGACGGCTACGGTCTCATCACCCTGTACCCGCACGGCGTCGGCCCCTCCCCCGCGCCCGAGGACGCCTCCGACCACGCCGCGTCCCGCCTCGTCGACGACGTCGGGCTGCGCTCGACGCCGGAGGAGTCCGAGGGCCAGCTGGCCCGGATGGCGCATGAGCCCTGGTACGCCGACACCCGCCGGGCCGCGGACGAGATCGAGGTCGACGGCGTGACGCCCGAGCGCCGCCGCGCGATCCTGCCGCTCTTCTACGGCGTCTGGGACGACGCCGCCCGCGAGCACGCAGCCCGCAACGCCGAGCAGGTGAACGTCGAGGCGCGGCTGCACTACTTCAACGACGCACCCGACCCGGCCGTCCTGCGACTCCAGCTGGCCTCGGTGACCTGCCCGGTGCGGATCCTCGTCGGCGAGCTCGACCCGGGCCCCGGCCCCGGCGTCGCCGGTCGTCTCGCACGGCTCTTCCCGGACGCGACCGTGGCAACGATCCCCGGCGCCGGGCAATTCCCGTGGGTGACGGTCCCGGAGGCCTTCCGCACGGCGCTGCTCGAGGCTCTGCGAAGCTGACCCGGGGCACGATCACCTTCCACGGTGGCGCTGCTTGGCCCGGGCGCGCTTGAGCAGCCGGCGGCGCTCCCTCTCGGCGTCGCGGTCCTCGCGTCGTGCACGGGTCGAGGCCTGGGCACGGGCCTCCTGCTCAGCCTTGACCGCGGCCTGCGCGGCCGTGCTGGGACGGCTCTCCACCGCGGCGCGCGCAGCCTGGCGAGCGGCACGCTTGGGACTGCTAGGACGGTCGACGTCGCCGCGGCCGGCGCGGACCCGGGGCGCACGGTCCGCACGCTCGCTGAGCCAGGCGCCGTGCGCGAGGAGCCAGGCGTAGAGCTCGGGATCGGTGGGCTCGGCGCCGAGGACGGCGCGGGCGGCGCGCACCCAGGGGCCGTCGTGGTGCTCGAGGACCGCCTCCCAGAAGCGGCCGTTGAAGGACACCGTGAGGGTCGCCGAGACGGTGGCGGAGGGACGTGCGGACGGACGGGTCGTGGACATGAGTGTCTCCAGGTACGCCGAAGCGGACCTGGTGACGCCGGATTCTCCACGTCGGGAGCGACGGGCACTGGGGCCGTCCGGACTTCCTACCGGACCGTGCGGTTCGCGCACCAGGAACTGACGAGCACGAGCGTAGCGCGCGCGCTGAGAGCGCACGGCTCCGTCGCACCGTCGGGCATGATGCCGACATGCCTCATGCCCTCGGGATCGACGTCGACGACGACCTGCTGCGGCGCTGGGACGCGTGGTTCGCACCTGCCGAGCAGCCCTTCCACGTCTCATCCCTGAGCGCTGAGCATCGCGCACTCGTGCCCGACGGTCCCGAGCCTCGTCTCAGCCCCGAGCACCGCGACACCTTTCTCGTCTACTCCTCGGGCTGGCGGCTACTCGACGAGCCGACGTTCATGGCGCTGCCAACGGCGGCGCGACGTGCCCTCGTACGCACCCGTACCTCCGAGTTGCGTCCCGTCACCTGGCCGTCGACGCCGGCCGCTGAACGCCGACGGCGCCTCATGCGGTACGTCGAGATCGGCGTCCGGCCCTCCAGGCACGCGGAGGTCGCCGCCGCGTCCTGGTGGCGCTGCGCCGCCGTCCTCCCGGGAGCGCGGCGCCTCGCCGGCACCTTCCCCGGGGGCTCGGGCCCGAACTGTTTCGGCACCGTCATGGCCGCCGCCGGCGTGGCGGGCGCCGAGCACGAGTGGATGCACCAACCGCCGTTCGAGGCATGGCTCGCCGACGCCTCCCGGCCCGTGACGGGAACGGCCCACGACGACGAGGCCGGCGTCGTTCTCGTGTGGCGGGACGCCACGGGGCTGGCGCAGCACGCGGCGGTGACGCTCGGCGACGGGTGGGCGCTGTCCAAGCCGTCCCAGGCCTGGTGCAGTCCGCGGGCGGTGTGGTCGGTACGCGAGGCGATCCTCGCTGCGAGGTACCCGGGACTTCGGCTCGAACGTCATCGTCTCCCGTGAGCCGTCGAGCGCGTCAAGGTGACCTGATCAGCTCGACGGAGACACCCACGACGCGCCGGCCCGCCCCTCATACCTCGCCGGGCGCGGGCGCCTCGAATGGCCAATCGCTGCTCAGGTAGGCCTCGACCGCTCGGTTCCTGAAGCGGTACTCCTTGCCCC
Organism: Actinomyces radicidentis; assembly: GCF_001553565.1. Lineage (NCBI taxonomy): Bacteria > Bacillati > Actinomycetota > Actinomycetes > Actinomycetales > Actinomycetaceae > Actinomyces > Actinomyces radicidentis. The sequence goes on from NZ_CP014228.1 coordinate 842,573, forward strand.
GCTCGATGATCCCGCGGACGCCGTCGAGGCGCTGCGAGGTGGGGCCGGCCGCGCTCGCCTTGTCGTAGCCCATCGCGCGGGCGATCGCCGTGAGAGTCCGCCCGCCGGGCTCAACCTGGGCCATCGCATCGACGAACTCGCGCTCACGGGCGGGGAGTCGCTCCAGGATGCGCTGAACGTGAGCCTCGGCCTCCGTGGCCGCGCTGCTCCAGCCGGATAGGACGTGCTCCTCGGTGATGAGGTCGGAGGCGTCCGCGTACCACGCGCGCTCACCGGCCAGCTGGAACAGGAAGGGCTCGCCGTGGGAAAGACGGACGATCGCGCGCTGAGCAGCGGGTTCCATGAGAACTCTCCCCGGCTCGTCGTCGGCCCCCAGGATGTCCCATCCCTCGAGTACGAAGGGCTGGAGAGCGAGGGTGAGGTCGCTGTCGCCGATCGCATCGAGCGTGACGGTCTGGAAGCGTCGGGCGAAAGTCGCACCCGTTCGGGCCCCCGCCATGTCCGCGAACTCGGGTAGCCCCGTGAGGTAGACGGCGATCGGCAGCGCCCGGTCCAGGGCGAGACCGCCCGGAATCTCAACACGCTCCTCGTGCGCCAGCGCGTCGCCCAGAGCGACGAGGAGCTGTGAGCGCTGAGCGTCATCGGTGACGTTCTGAACCTCGTCGACGTGGATGAGCACCATGGTGTCGCCGAGCCGCAGCGCCGCTCGGCCGATCTCGACGAGCAGGCCGCTCAGCGCTGTGTACGCCTCGGGCACCACCGCATCGCGCAAGGAGACGGAGACCCCCGAGGCGGCGACGGTCTCGACGCGCCGCAGCAGCGCGCCGATCCGGTGCTCGCGGGCGGCGGCCAGTCCCGCGCGGTCTGCCAGGCTGAGGAGCTCGGCCGCGAGCCGGACGAGCGGGTCCCCGCCGACGGGGATGCGGATCTGCGGTGTCACCCAGTCCCCGCGCGCGATCGCGTCCTGCGCAATACGTCGCACGAGAGCTGACTTGCCCGTCCCCGCTTGCCGAGAACAGTCCGCCCGCGCTCATGGATGCCAGCGACCCGACGCGGCCTGAGGACGTCGCGCCAGTCGGCGAGCTGCGCGGTTCGGCCGGCCCAGACGACGGGCACTGTGTCCGATCCGGGGCTGAAAGGCGAGCTGAGCGGAGTCCTCATGTCGATAATTTCATCAAGGCATGCGAGCGTCGATAAAGTTATCAAGGTCCCGGCCCGCGCTCGGGCCACCATCGCGTCGACCGCTCAGCGACCCACCACCACGTCAGAACCAGACCACCGAACCCCGCGTTCCCGGTCGGGCATCATTCCGTTATGACGTGGACCGCCGCGCGCGAGAGCGCGCTCCCCGACGACGCCGCCCGCCTGCTCGCGACCGTGCCCGAGTGGTTCGGGCGTCCCGAGTCCAACGCCGAGTACATCGCCTCCGCCAACCGCCTCGAGAACTGGGCGGTCCGGGACGAGCACGGCGTCGTCATCGGGCTGGCCCTGACGGTCTGGCACCTGGGGACCGTCTGCGAGCTCGAGCTCATGGTCGTCGACCGCGCACACCACGGGCAGGGCGTCGGGACCGCGCTCGTCGCCGCCGTCGAGGCGGACGCCCGCGAGCGCGGCGCCCGGCTGCTCGAGGTCAAGACGCTCGGCGCCTCCCACCCCGATGCCGGTTACGCGCGCACGCGGCACTTCTACGAGGCGGTCGGCTTCCTCGGGGTCGAGGAGACGGACCTGTGGGGCGAGGACACCCCCTGCCTCATCATGGTCAAGCCGCTCTGAGGCGAGACGAGGTCCGCCCCCTGTCCACGAGGGCGCCTCAGAACCCGTCGGCGGACCACCAGCGCCGGGCCGCAGCGCTCTGACCTGCGTCGACGCAGGACCGTCGCTCCGAGTACCCGTCCTGAGGCGCCCTGGTGGACAGAACGCCCTGCAGGGACCCGCCTCGGTCCTCGCGGGGGGCCGTAGGTGACCAGAACGTTGCCCTTGCGGGTGGAGCGCGCCTCGAGGAGCTCGAGCCGGGTGTCGGCGGGGCCGTCGAAGAGCCCGCGGCCGGAGCCCGCGACGACGGGGTGGATGATGAGCTGGAGACGGTCCATGAGACCCGCCTCGACGAGCTGGCGCACCACGGACAGGGAGCCCTGGACGGCGATGCCTCCGCCCGCAGTCTCCTTGAGGGCGCGCACGTAGTCGAGGAGGTCGCCCTCGATGAGGGTCGAGTTCTGCCAGGTGAGGTCGTCCTGCGTGAGCGTCCGGGAGACGACGTGCTTGGGCGTGCCGTTGATGAAGCGGGCGAAGCCGGCGTCCGGGCCATCCTCGGCGCCCGGCCAGTAGCCGGCCCACTCCTGGTACGTGACGCGGCCGAGGACGCAGTCGTCGATCCGGGCGATGGCCTCCGTCATGAGCTCGGCGAGGTCCCCGTCGAAGGAGTCGTGCTGGAAGAGGTTGGGAGCCTCGGCGACGCCGTCGACGGAGTAGAAGAGGCTGGCGATGAGAGGGCGGGGCACGCTGGCTCCTTGCTTTCGGGGGGCGCCCGGGCGGACGCCGTCGGCACATCCTGCGCCACGGGACGGGCCGACGACGGCGCCCCGCCGGACCGCGTCCCCTTGATGCGTCCCGACGGGGCTGGCAGGGTGAGGGCATGCCGCTGCGCCAGGACCCCCGTCTCCTCATCGACATGGACGGCACGCTCGTCGACTCGACCGTGCTCGTCGAGGCGACCTGGACGGACTTCGCCTCCCGCTACGGCCTGGACGCCGCCGAGGTCATCCGCTTCGCCCACGGCCGCCCGACCGGAGCCACCGTTGCGCGCTTCCTGTCGGACCCGGTGCTCGTCGAGCGCGAGACGGCGTCGCTGCGCACCCACGAGGAGGGCACCTCCGAGGGCGTCGTCGAGGTGCCCGGGGCCGCGGCCCTCCTCGCCACGGTCCCCGCCGACCGGTGGGCGCTCGTCACCTCCGCGAGCCGCCTGCTCGCGTTCAACCGGATGCGCACCGCGGGCCTCGAGCCGCCCGAGACGGGCGTTTTCTCCGACGACATCACGGCCGGCAAGCCCGACCCGCAGCCCTACCTGCTGGGCGCGAAGCTCCTCGGTGTCCCACCGGCGGACTGCGTCGCGCTCGAGGACTCGCGCGCGGGCATCGCCTCCGCGGTCGCGGCCGGCGCGCGCGTGATCGTCGTCGGCGGCGTCACCGACCACGACGGCGAGCTGCCGCGCGTGCCCGACCTGCGCGGCCTCACCTACGACGCCGTCGTCCGACTGGCGCTGGACTAGTCGACTCCCATCCCGAGGAGCGTGGCGCCGCCGATGCCCTCCCCGTCCTCGGCGGTGGTGGCGGGCATGGTGCGAGCCTGCCACGGACCTCCTCAGCCGCGGCGCACCCAGGTGGTCCACAGAGGGCGGTAGCCGCGCCGGTGCCAGAAGGTGGCGGACAGGGGCGAGAGCGCGGCGTGGTCGAGCACGATCGCCCGAGCGCCGCGCTCGGCGGCCGCGCGGTGGGCGAGCGCGACGAGGCGACGGCCGGTGCCGTGGCGCCGGGCGGTGGCCGTCACGGCCATGAGTCCGAGGTAGTGGGCGGGCTGAAGGCTCGTCGCGCCGGTCGCCCAGGCGGCCTCCTCGGCCCCTTGGAGGGACACGACGCCGATCGGCGCGCCGCCCTCCTCCGCGATCCAGGTCCAGCCGTCACGGGCGCAGGCCTCCTCCGCGAGACGTCGCAGGTAGGAGGCGGTGGTCGGGCGGAGGTAGCCGCTGCCCCAGGCGACGTCGGACTCGTGCATCTCGCGCAGGAGCGCCGCGACGGCGTCGACGTCGTCGGGCGTCGCGGCCCTGGTACCGACGGTGCCGACAGCGTCCTCCTCCGTGGCCGGCACCTCGGGGGCGACTCGGAGCAGCGCCGTCTGGGAGACCGGCCTGAGGCCCCGCTCGAGGAGGACCGGGGCGACGCCGGGCTCTAGGGCCGGGAGCCTCACGACCACCTCGGCGTCGCCGTCGGGCGCGGCGGTGCCGCGGATGAGGTCGAGCTGGTCGAGGAGGCAGCCGAGCACGGGCGCGATGCCATGACCGGAGCGCACCGCGAGCAGGTCCTGGGAGCGCCCGCCCCACAGGGCGGAGAGGTCGGCGTCGTGGACCTCCTGGTGGCTCCAGATCCCGACGGCGCCACGGGCGACGAGGACCGCGCGGGCCCCGTCGACGTCGGGCACGGGCACGGGGCCGAGGTCCGGGTCGAGCGAGGAGAGTCGCCTGTTGTGGGCGGCAGTCAGCGCCGCGACGTCGCGGTGGTAGGCGGAGGGGCTCATCCCCTCACCCTACATGATAGTGATTCTCATCTACTCGAGGCGACCGGCCCACAGACGGCACCGCTCCGGGCTCGTCGGCGGCGCCCTCGTGTTCTTCGTCAGGAAGGTGAGGCAGCCGCCGCGGCTCGTCACTCACGCACGACGACGGCGCCCACGCCCCGGACCATCCGGGACGCGGGCGCCGTCGTCTTCGGCCCGACCGTCAGAGCAGGTAGGGGTCGGCCATGGGGTCCGTGAGCGTCGTCGGGTCGGCGACGTTCGTGTCGCGGCCGGCGGGGCCGAGGTCCTTCGCGGACTCCGGGGAGGCGGGCTCCGTGACGGTGTTGAGCTCGGCGTTGGCGCGGTTGCGGGCGAGCCAGAGGTCGTAGGAGTCGGCGGTGGCGCCGTCGAGGTCGACGGTGGCGATGTCGATGCCGAGCGCCTTCGCGACCCCGCGGCCGTAGTCGGGGTCCGCGTGGTAGCAGTTGAAGATGTGGCGGTGCTTGATCTGGAGCGTCGCGTCACCCATGTTGCGGGCGGTGTTCTCGCACAGGACGAGCTGCTGCTCGGGCGTCATGGCGCGCCACAGCATGCCGGGCTGCGTGTAGTAGTCGTGGTCGTCCTCGCGGGCGTCCCACATGGCCACGTCACCGCCGGCCTGGACGGGCTCGGAGAGCTCGCGGGACTCGGTCCAGTTGCCGTAGGAGTTGGGCTCGTAGTGGAGCTCGGAGCCACGGTTGCCGTCCACGCGCATCTGCCCGTCTCGGTGGAAGGAGTGCGGGTTCTCCACGCCGCGGGGCCGGTTGACGGGGATCTGGTCGTTGTTGACGCCCAGGCGGTAGCGCTGCGCGTCGCCGTAGGCGAAGAGGCGGCCCTGGAGCATCTTGTCGGGCGAGTAGCCGATGCCGGGGACGATGTTCTGGGGCGTGAAGCCGACCTGCTCGACGTCCTGGAAGTAGTTGTCGGCGTTGCGGTTGAGCTCGAGGACGCCGACCTCGCGCAGCGGGTAGTCGGCCTTCGGCCACATCTTGGTGAGGTCGAAGGGGTTCCAGTCGAGGGCGTCGGCCTGCTCGGTGGTCATGGTCTGGACGTACATGGTCCAGCGCGGGTAGGCGCCCTTCTCGATGGACTCGTAGAGGTCGCGCTGGTTGGACTCGCGGTCCTGGCCGACGACGGTGGCCGCCTCCTGGTCGGTGAGGTTCGCGATGCCCTGCTGGCTGCGGAAGTGGAACTTGACCCAGGTGCGCACCCCCTCGGCGTTGATGAAGGAGTAGGCGTGGGAGGAGAAGCCGTGCATGTATCGGAAGGACAGCGGGATGCCGCGGTCGGACATGGTGATGGTGACCTGGAGCAGCGACTCGGGCAGCGAGGTCCAGAAGTCCCAGTTGGTGTTGGGGCTGCGCAGGTTGGTGCGGGGGTCGCGCTTGACGGCATGGTTGAGGTCGATGAACTTCTTGGGGTCGCGGAAGAAGAACACCGGGGTGTTGTTGCCGACGACGTCCCAGTTGCCCTCCTCGGTGTAGAAGCGCATGGCGAAGCCGCGGATGTCGCGCTCGGCGTCGGCGGCACCGCGCTCACCGGCGACGGTGGAGAAGCGCATGAACAGCTCGCAGGAGTTGCCCGCCTTGGACAGGATGGCGGCGCGGCTGAGGTCGGCGACGTCGTGGGTGACGGTGAAGGTGCCCCAGGCGCCGGAGCCCTTGGCGTGCATGCGGCGCTCGGGGATGACCTCGCGGTTGAAGCGGGCGTGCTTCTCGATGAGCCAGGCGTCCTGGAGGGCGACGGGGCCGCGCGGGCCGGCCGTCATGGAGTCCTGGTTGTTGACGACGGGCGATCCGTTCGCCATCGTCATGCGGCCCTCGCCGGCCACGTCGTTGCGGCTGGGAAGGTGCTCGCCGAGCCCGGTGCGGTCCATCGGGTCCATCGACGACTTCATGTCCTCATCGCTCATGCTGCGACCTCTCTCGACAGTGCGCGGACGGTCCTGCGCTGCACTGAAGCGTAGGTCCTCAGCAGCCTCATTGTCATCCGACGATGATGAGTTTCCAATGACCTATTGAGTCCACTTCTTGTCCTGGGCGGCTCGGACCGCGCCGCTCCGCCGGCGCTCACCGCGCCGCAGGGACCCAGGTCCCGGTGCCACCGCCCGGGGCGGAGGCGTGCGGACCCGTCGCCGGCGCCGCGCGGGGGGGCCGTCCAGCGCCCCGCCGTCGAGCGGTCAGGAGCCGAGCTGGTCGCGCCCAGACGACGACGCCGGGCGGCCTCGCGCTCGGCGCGCAGGCGCTCCTTCTCCCCCGGGCCGCGCAGGCCAGCGAGCGCCATGAGGTTGGCGATGACGACGAGCGCGATGAGCGTGACGCCGAAGGCGAGACCGGAGCTCTCCCCGGACAGGCCCACGAGCGGGCTCGCGAGACCGCCGACCGCGAACTGGATGAGGCCGAGCAGGGCCGACCCGGTCCCGGCCCAGCGCCCCGTGCGGTCCAGGGCGAGCGCCGGCAGGTTGCCGATGCTCATGCCCAGGCACGCGACGTGGAGGACGAGGAGGGCGATGACGGAGACCAGCAGCGCCGTCGAGCTCACGGGGTGGCGGAGCAGAGCGATCGCGACGACGCCGAGGACGCCGTCGACGACGAGTTGGCACAGCAGGCCGATCCGCACCCGCCGGGCGGGCGAGACGCGCCCCGCCTGCGATCCCGCGATCGCGACGACGACGGTGATGGTGAGGCCGCAGACCGCGAAGACCACGGTGTAGGCGGTCACGCTCATCCCGAGGACGTTCTTGAGGACGAAGGGCGCTGCGGACAGGTAGGCCATGAGGGTCGCGTAGAGCACCGCGTTGATGAGCACGAGGCGTACGAAGACGCGGTCGGCGCACAGGAAGCGGGTGCCGTCCGCCAGCACGCCGAAGCCGCCGGAGAAGCGCTTGTCCTCGGGGAGCGTCTCCGGCACCCAGGCGAGGACCATGAGGAGCAGGACGCCCGTGAATCCGGCGACGACGCCGAGGATGCCGCGCCAGCCGATGACGTCGACGAGGGCGCCGCCGAGGATCGGGGCCACGACCGGCGCGACGCCCTGGATGGACATGACGAGGCTGAGGGCCTGGGTGGCGGTGATGCCCCGCGAGCGGTCCGAGATGACGGCGCGGCCGAGCACCATGCCCGCGGCCCCGCCGAGCCCCTGCAGGAGGCGGGCGACGAGCAGCACGCCGATCCCGGGGGCCAGGGCGGTGGCGACCCCGGTGACGAAGGCGAGGGCGGTGCCCCACACGAGGAGGGGCCGCCGGCCGAAGCGGTCCGAGAGGACGCCGATGACGAGCTGGCCGACGGCGACGCCGACGAGGAAGGCGGTCATCGTCAGCTGGACCGAGGAGGCGGAGGCCCCCAGGTCCTGGGCCATCTGGGTGAAGGCCGGCAGGTAGGTGTCCGTCGCCAGGGGCGCGACGGCCGCGAGTGCCGCGAGGGAGACGAGGAGGGTGCCGGAGAAGGACTCCCGCAGGGTCGAGGAGCCGGCGGTCGGGGGGGTGGTGCCGCGGTGCGGCGGGGCGCCGAGAGCTCATGCCTCCGACGGTAGGGCGCGGGCGCGGGCGCGGAGCGCCGCACGGCCGTCCGGGGTGAGATCGGCCCCGCGGGGCCGCGACGCCGGTGAGGACCGTCACCGCACCCTCCCGCCCCCGGCCGCGACGGATCCACCAGGGCCGCCCCGGCCGTCCGAGCCGTGCGGCCCCGTCGGCCGGGGCGCCGTCCCCGAGAGGCCGCCGGCGCGCCTCCCCCGGTTCCACAGAGTCCTCACAAGGTCGCCTGACGGCCGCCACACGACGGAGCCCGAGCCTTGAGCCATGACACGCACGCACACCCCGGCCGGCTCCCCGGCCCCCGGCACGGACCCGACCGGGTCCGGCGCCGCCGGCACCGACCAGACCGCCACCGCCCAGGCCGAGGGGCCGCGCCGCCACACGCGCCGCAAGTTCCTCCTCGGGGGCTCCGGCGTCCTCGGCCTCACCGCCGCCGGCGGCTCCGCCTGGGCCCTCAACCGCTTCGTCATCGACCACGTCGAGGTCACCGACACCACCGCCTACGAGGCGGAGAACGCCGCCGTCGCGTCCATCGCCACGGCCAGCGCCGCCACCGACGTCCAGGTCGGCGACGACACCTACACCTCGTCGAACACCTCGATCACGATCGAGCAGGTCTCCACCGGCTCCGGCTCCGACACGGTCACCTACTACACGGCGGACATCAAGGTCACCGACGCCACCACCGTGCGTAGCGCCTTCGCGAACAACGAGTTCGGCGAGAACATCACCGCCAAGCCCTCCGTCATCGCCGAGGACAACGACGCCGTCCTCGCCATCAACGGCGACTACTACGGCTTCCGCACCGACGGCATCCTCATCCGCAACGGCACCGTCTACCGCGACGACGGCGCGCGCGACGGCATCGCCTTCTACACGGACGGCCACGTCGAGGTCTACGACGAGACCTCCACCGACGCCCAGACGCTCCTCGACGCCGGCGTGTGGAACACGGCCTCCTTCGGCCCGGCGCTCGTCAAGGACTCCGCCGTCCTGAACGGCATCGACGACGTCGAGGTCGACACGAACGTCGGCAACCACTCCATCCAGGGCGACCAGCCCCGCACCGCGCTCGGCTACATCGACACGGACCACTACGTCCTCGTCGTCGTCGACGGCCGCAACGACGGCTACTCCAAGGGCGTCACGATGACCGAGCTCGCCAACATCATGCTCGGCCTGGGCTGCCAGTGCGCCTACAACATCGACGGCGGCGGCTCGAGCGCCATGTACTTCAACGGCTCGATCATCAACCAGCCCTCCAACGGCGGGGAGCGCGCGACCTCCGACATCTTCTACATCAAGAACGGAGCCTGAGATGAGCCCCGCGACCCGCCAGTCCACCGGCTCCTCCCCGACGCGCCGCCGCGTCCTGGCCCCGGAGTCGGGGCCCCTCGTGACCGGCTCGACGCCGCGCCGCGCGGTCGGCCGCGCCACCGGGACCTTCAGCCCGGTCGCGGAGGGCACCGCCACGCAGGCCCGGCCGACCCGCCTCGTCGTCCTCGTGCCCGCCTACCAGCCCGACGAGCGCCTCGGCGGCCTCACCGAGGACCTCCTCGGAGCCCTGCCCGGCTCGCAGGTCCTCGTCGTCGACGACGGCTCCGGGACCGCCTACACGCGGGTCTTCGCCGACGCCGCGAACGCCGGCGCGCACGTCATCGGCTACCCGGTCAACGCCGGCAAGGGCGAGGCCCTGCGCACCGGCCTCGCCGCGGCCCGCGAGCGCTGGCCCGAGGCCGACGTCGTCTGCGCCGACGCCGACGGGCAGCACACGCCCCACGACGTCGCCGCCGTCGCCGCCCGCGTGAGGGAGACCGGCCGCATGACGCTCGGGGTCCGCGAGTTCACCGGACCCGTGCCGGCGCGCAGCCGGATCGGCAACGACCTCACGGCCCTGCTCTTCCGCGGCGCCACCGGCTGGCGGCTGCGCGACACCCAGACGGGTCTGCGCGGCTACCCGGCGGGCGGCTACGGCTGGATGTTGCGGGTACCGGGAGACCGCTACGAGTACGAGCTCTCGGCGCTGCTGCGGGCGAGCGAGCTGGGGATGGAGGTCGAGCAGGTCGGCATCGAGACGGTCTACGAGCCCGGCAACGGCTCCTCGCACTTCCGGCCGATCGTCGACTCCGCCCGGATCTACGCGCCGCTCCTGCGCTTCATGGGGGCGAGCCTGGCGAGCTTCGTCATCGACTGGGTGGGCGTCATGCTCATCCACGCCCTCACCGGGAACCTGCTGGCCGCCGTGGTCGGGGCGCGCCTCGTCTCCGGCACGGCGAGCTTCCTCATGAACCGGCGGGTCTTCCGGGCGGCGCCAGGGACGATGGGGCGCACGGCGGTCCGCTACGTCGCGCTGGCGATCGGGATCATGGCGGCGAGCTACGCGCTCCTCGCCCTGCTCACCGGCATCGGGATCCCGCTGGGGATCGCGAAGATCATCGGGGACGCAGCGCTCTACGTCGTGAGCTACTCGGTGCAGCGGCGGGTCGTCTTCCGCGAGAGGCGCTGAGCGGCGGAGCACGGCGCGACCAGGAGCAGCGGGGGCCGGTGGACGACGACGTCCACCGGCCCCCGCTCCGCGTAGCCTCACGTCGTGACCTCCTCCGACGCCCGCGCCACCAGCCCCGACGACTGGAGGACCGGCGTCGCCTGGGTGTGGCGCCTCGTCCTCGCCGTCGCGGCCGGGTGGGCCACATGGCTCCTCCTCGCCGGACGCCCCACCGCGGACCTGCTCGCCCAGCTGCGCTACTTCACCACCGAGTCGACGATCGCGGTCCTCCTCGTCAACGCGGGCGCCGTCGTGCGGCCGCTGCTCGTGCGCTCGGGCCCGTACCGCTTCGAGGGACGGCGCACCTGGTTCCGGGGTCTGGCCACCACGATGACGGTCTTCACCGGGATCATCTTCGCGACGCTCCTCGGCCACACCTACCCGGAGACCGCCGGGAGGATCGCCCACGCCTTCCTGCCCGCCGCCATGCTGGTCGACTGGCTGCTGGTCGGCCGCTCGCACCGGCGCCTCGCCTGGTGGGTGCCGCTCACCTGGGCGGCGGCCCTCATCCCCTACCTCTTCCTCTACGTGTGGGACGCCCGCGCCCTCGGCACCCCGATGTACCCCTTCCTCGACCCGGCGAGCCCCGACTGGTGGGGGACCGTCGCTGCGGTCGTCGTCGCCCTCCTCGTCCTCAGCTACCTGCTGCGGTGGCTGGCGCGGGCGACCGGGCGCCGTCGGGGCTGACCGCCCGCGGGCGCTGACGCCGGGCCGGCGGTAGGACCGGCGCACGTCCAGCCGGCACCGCGCCCAGGAGCGCGTCGGTGGCGGGACCTATCCTCAGAGCATGAGGTCGACGGCGCTGCGCACGAGCACACGAGGGGCGAGCCGCCTCGGCCGCAGCCTCATCACCCTCCAGCCCGCCCCCGGCCGCGCCCGCCGCGCCGTCGGCTGGGTCGCCGCCGTCGCCATCGGCCTCGTCCTCACCTCGATCATCCTCGGACCCTCCGAAGGTGCCCTCGGGCTGCTCGGCGCCATGGCCGCGAACGTCGGGCGCGAGTCGCCGGCGCCGAGACGCATCCGGCGCTGCCTCGTCGTCGGGGCGACGACGCTCCTGTGCCAGGCGATCGGCATGGCGATCGCGCCGTGGCCGTGGCTCATCCCGCCCGTCATGACGGCGATGACGCTCGTCGTCGTATGGGTCTGGCACGCGCTCATGACCGGCCCGCCCGGCCCCATCAACACGGTCTTCGCCGGCGCCTTCGGCACCTACATGGCCGCCCACAGCTACTCGATGGGCACGCTCCTGCCCGTCACCGCGATGGCCTGGGCGCTCGCCACCTGCGCGTCCCTCCTCATCCTCAGCCTCGACGCCCACGGGCCCGAGCGGCAGGCCGTCGAGGACGCCGAGGCCGCCGTCGACGCCTTCTGCGAGACGGACGCCCCCGACCCCGGCGACGCCGAGGCCGTCGAGCGGCTCAGCATCCTGCGGTCGCGCGCCTGGAACGCCGTCGACGGCGCCTGGCACGTCCTGCGCACCGGCCGCACCCCGGGCACCGTCCCGCGCAGCCGCGCGCTCCAGGGGCTCGAGCGGCGACTCCGCCGCGCGCACATGCGGCTCGTCGCGCGTCTCCAGGAGCAGGCCTTCCCGTCCGAGCCCGCCGACGTCGCCGACCACTCCGACCTCATCCCCATGGGGCAGCCCTCTGCCGGCTACCTGCTGCGCACCGCCCTCACGCGCGGCTCGCGGCCGACTCTCGTGGCGACGCGCGCGGCCCTCGCCGTGCTGCTGGCCTCGTCCCTGGCCTACCTGTCCCCCGTCGGGCACCCGTACTGGTCGATCCTCGCCTCCCTCATCGTCCTGCACATGGGGGCCTCGCGCGCCGACCTCACGATCCGCGCCGCGCACCGCGTCGTCGGCACCGCCGTCGGCGTCGCCCTGTACCTCGGGATCGTGTCCCTCGAACCGGGACCGTGGGTACGGCTCGGGATCGTGGTCCTCGCGATCTACGGGCTCGAGGCGTTCGTGACGCGGAACTACGCGATCGCCGTCGTCTTCGTGTCGGTCTTCGCTCTCATGCTCACGCCGACGACGTCGGTGGCGCAGATCGAGGTGCTCGCCCAGGACCGCGTCCTCGAGACCGTCATCGGCGTCGGCTCCGCCGTCCTCATCGTGTGGCTCGTGGGCCGGCGGGCGCCCGTGCTCCTCGTGCGCCAGCAGTACCGGCTCACGCTGCAGGCGCTCATCGAGGTGCTCGGCGACCTCGCCTCGGGACGCGTCGAGAAGCGGGTCGGGGGCCGCGCTCTCACCGGTGGCGAGCGGGCCCCGCGGCACGACGCCGTCCGCGACCACCGTCGGCACCTGCTCTTCGAGCTGGGGCGCGCCGGGGCGATCCTCGCCGCCCAGCTGCCCGACGCCCCCGCCGCGCTCGAGCCGTGGAACCGGCTCCAGCGGGCCGTGTCCTCCCTCGGCTACGACGTCGTCGCGGCGGCGTGGCGGCAGCCGGGCTCCGGGCGGGGCGCGGCTGCCGAGGCCTACGAGCAGCTCGCGATGCTCGTCGACGCCCTGCCGCCGATCTCCTCGCAGAACATCGACCCGGTGGACCTCGCGGCCCGGGTGCGGCTCATCAATCTCGCCTTCGTCGCCGACGCGGAGGCGGCGGGCTGAGGACCGAGTACTGAGGACTCGAAGGGTCCGGCGGGGGCCGCGGCGCGTGACCGAGGCGGATCCGCGCTCGCCCGGCCGGGGTTCGACGGGTGGGTGTCGGCGTGGTCGGCGAGGGGGCGGCGCGTCCCCGTTCGGCCCGGGCGCCGGCCGCCCGTTCGACAGCGCGCGGCCCCGCAGGAGGGCAGCCGCCTGCGGGGCGGAGCAGCGCCGCCCCGGCGAGGCTCACGGGACGAGGACCCTGGGTTCTCACGGATGAACGCGTGAGAATGGGCGTATGACAGACCGCGCCGACTCCGTCCTGCACCCCTCCGTCCCAGCCCCTGTCCCGGACGAGTGCCTCCTCACGGAGTCCGACGCGCAGCTGCTCTTCGGTGGGGCGCGCACGGTCTACGCCTTCACCGACGAGCCGGTCACGGACGAGGAGCTGCGGGCGATCCACGAGCTCGCGAAGTGGGCGCCGACGGCCGTCAACGCGCAGCCGCTGCGCGTGGTCGCCGTGCGCAGCGAGGAGGCGCGGGCCCGGCTGCTGCCCTGCCTGCCGCGCGGGAACCGCGAGCAGCCGGCCGGGGCGCCGCTCACCCTCGTGTGCGCGGCGGACCGCGGCTTCACGGAGACGCTCGAACGCGTCCACCCGCGCGGGGCCCGCCACCGGGCGCTGCTCGCCGAGGGTGGGCCGGGGATGACGGCGGCGTGGGCGCGGACGAGTGCAACGGTGCAGGTCGGCTTCCTCATCCAGGCGATCCGGGCGGTGGGCCTGGCGGCCGGCCCGATGAACGGGGACCGCGGCGAGGAGCTGGCGGCGGAGTTCTTCCCGGGCCAGGACGTCGAGGTGCTCGCGGTCATCAACGTGGGGCACCCGGGTGAGGACGCCTGCCAGGTCCGCAACGAGCGGCTCGCCTTCGACGAGGTCTACCGGGTCCTCTGAAGGATCTGTCCACCAGGGCGTCTCAGAAGGGTCGGGCACGGGCGCCGCGCCGGGGCGCAACGCCCTGACCTGCGGCGACGCGCGGAGCGCGCGCCAGCGGCCCGTCCTGAGGCGCCCTCGTGGACAGAACTCGGCCCCGGTCTGACGCTCTCAGCGCACCATCACGCGGGCCGGTAGGTGAACCGGTCCCAGCCGAGAGCCTCGATCTGCTCGGCCATGCGCTCGCACTCGGCGTCCCAGCCCGGCGCGACGACTGCGAAGCCGCCGTTGGTCCCCTCGGCTCGCGCCTGCTGGAGCGCGTAGACCCGGGCGCCCGCCTCGTGCACGCGCCGCGCCACCTCGACCGCGTCCCGCGCGGTGACGTCCCCGGGGATGACCGTGGTGCGCACCTCGAGGGCCACCCCGGAGGCCAGCGCGACCTCGAGGCTCTCCCGCGCGCGGGCCGCCGCTCCCCCGCGACCGACGACCTCCTCGTAGTGCTCGGGCAGCGCCTTCACGTCGAGCCCCACCCAGTCGACGAGCCCGGCCGCGAGCAGGTCGCGCAGCCGCCCCGGATAGGCGCCGGCCGTGTGCAGTCCGACGGCGAATCCCATCTCCTTGGCCTCCGCAGCAGCGTCCGCGAGCGCGTCCTGGCGCAGCGCCTCCCCGCCGGTGAGGACGATGCCGTCGAGCAGCCCGCGGCGGCGGCGCAGGAGGGAGCGCACCTCGTCCCAGGCGACCGACCCGGGTGTGCGCGTCGGGATGAGGTCCTGGTTGTGGCAGTAGAAGCAGTTCCAGGGGCAGCCCTGGAGGAAGACCGTCGCGGTGAGGTGGTCGGGCCAGTCGACGGTGGACATGGGTACGAGCCCGGCGATCTGCAGGGAGTCGGCGGGGCGGGCGCCCGTGGTGACGGCGGGGCTGGTGGCGGTCATGGGGCTCCTCTGGGAACTGCTGGTAGCGCGCGGCGGGCCGGCCGGCTCGGTGTCTCCGGACGGCGGCCGGCCGGCCGGAGGCGGAGGGCAGGCCGACGGCGGGACTCGCGCCCCGCCGTCGGCCCAGCCGCTCCGCTCAGGCCGTGACGGCGGTGAGCCGGGAGACGGCGTCGCCGTGCCCGCCCGCCGCGGACTCCGTGAACATCTGCCGCTCCATGTACTCGCCCTTCTTGCCGATGTTGAAGGACCTCACGGGCCGGAAGTAGCCCATGACGCGGGTCCAGACCTCGCACTCGACGGGCGCGGCGTCCGGGTGGAGCTCGGCGCACTTCTCGCAGGTCATGTGCTCGCCGGGCAGGTAGCCGTGGACGGGGCAGATGGAGAAGGTCGGCGTGATGGTGATGTACGGGGTCCGGAACGCGGTGAGCGAGCGCCGCACGAGCTGCTTGCAGGCCTCGGACGAGGAGATCCGCTCGTTCATGTACAGGTGGAGGACGGTGCCGCCGGTGTACTTGGTCTGGAGCTCCTCCTGCATCTCCTGAGCCTCGAAGGGGTCGTCGGTGAAGCCGACCGGGATCTGCGAGGAGTTCGTGTAGTACGGGTTGGCGTCCGTGCCGGCCTGGAGGATGCCCGGGAAGCGCTTGCGGTCCTCCTTGGCGAAGCGGTACGTCGTGCCCTCGGCGGGGGTGGCCTCGAGGTTGTAGAGGTGCCCGGTGGCCTCCTGGAAGGCGACCATCTGCTCGCGCACGTGGTCGAGGATCCGCACGCACATGGCGTGGCCGCGCGGGTCGGTGAGGTCGTAGCCGCCGTCGGCGTCGAGGCGCGTGAAGTTGCGGACCATCTCGTTCATGCCGTTGACGCCGAGCGTCGAGAAGTGGTTGTCGAGGGTGCCGAGCCAGCGCTGAGTGAAGGGGAAGAGGCCTGCGTCGATGTGGTGCTGGATGACCTCGCGCTTGAGCTCGAGGGTGTCGCGGCCGAGTCCGAGCAGGCGGTCGAGCGCGGCGATGAGCCCGGCCTCGTCGCCGGCGTGGAGGTAGCCCAGGCGCGCCATGTTGACGGTGACGACGCCGACGGACCCGGTCTGCTCGGCGGAGCCGAAGAGCCCGTTGCCGCGCTTGAGGAGCTCGCGCAGGTCGAGCTGGAGACGGCAGCACATCGAGCGGATCATGCCGGGGTCGAGCTCGGAGTTGATGAAGTTCTGGAAGTAGGGCAGGCCGTACTTCGCGGTCATGGCGAAGAGGCGGTCGGCGTTCTCGGACTCCCAGTCGAAGTCCTTGGTGATGTTGTAGGTGGGGATGGGGAAGGTGAAGACGCGGCCGTCGGCGTCGCCGGTGGTCATGACCTCCATGAAGGCCCGGTTGATCATGGCCATCTCGTCGGCGAGGTCGCCGTAGGTGAAGTCGCAGAGCTCGTCGGCGATGAGGGGGTGCTCGTCGGCGAGATCGGCGGGGCAGGTCCAGTCGAAGGTGAGGTTGGTGAAGGGCGTCTGGGTGCCCCACCGGCTGGGGACGTTGAGGTTGAAGATGAGCTCCTGCATGCACTGGAGGACGTCCTCGTACTCCATGCGGTCGAGGCGGACGAAGGGCGCCATGTAGGTGTCGAAGGAGCTGAAGGCCTGGGCGCCGGCCCACTCGTTCTGGAGGGTGCCGAGGAAGTTGACGATCTGGCCGACGGCGCTGGAGAAGTGGCGCGGCGGGCGGCAGGCGATCTTGCCGGGGATGCCGTTGAAGCCCTGCTGGAGGAGGGACTTGAGGGACCAGCCGGCGCAGTAGCCGGAGAACATGTCGAGGTCGTGGATGTGGAGGTCGCCGGCGCGGTGGGCGTCGCCGGCCTCCTGGGAGTAGATCTGGGAGAGCCAGTAGTTGGCGATGACCTTGCCGGAGGTGTTGAGGATCATCCCGCCGAGCGAGTAGCCCTGGTTGGCGTTGGCGTTGACGCGCCAGTCGGAGCGGTCGAGGTACTCGGTGATGGTGGCGACGGCGTCGACCTGCGGGCGCGAGCCGTGGGCCACGGCGGAGTCGGCGGAGCCTCGGGCGACGAGGGCGGGCTCGGCGGTGGGGACGCCGACGGCGGGGGCGGCATCGGCGCGAGAGGCGGCGGGGCTGGTGGCGGGGGTCTGACGGGTTTCGGACACGGGGTTCTCCATCGATGACGTGGTGGGCATGGTCAGGAGCGGGATGTGCGCGTGCCGACGACGTCGGGGCGGGCCGGGCGGCGGCCGTGGCGGCTGCGTCCGGGCGGGCCCGTGGGCGCCGGCGGTGGCGCCGCCGCGCATCCTCCGGGAGCGACCCGGGGCGGCGGCGCCGAGGTCGACAGTACAACCGAATGAGTCCGGTTGGGCACATCATCCAGTGGGTGAGTGCCATGATGACCACTAGATGTTGTGGTGTGACGATCGGTTGTCACTGGAATAAGCCGCACTTTCCGGCGCGATCGACGACCGGGCCCACCCCCGCACCACGTGATCGGCGTCACGAAACTCGCCCGACGACGTCGGCGCCCAGGCGTGTCGCGCCGGGACCGGACCGAGCCGCCCGGCCGTGCGACACAGCGGCAGACATCCTCGGCAAACGGTGGCGCCGTCGGCGTCGTCCTCTGCCGAGGATGTCTGCCTCTGCAAGCCGGAACCCCGCGGACCGAGCCGGGACGTCCGGGTCCGGAACGCCCGAGCCCGTGTCCTAAGGTGTCGCCCTGGAGCTCGACGAGGAGACGGACGTGGACGATGCCGGCAGCGCGCTGACGCACAAGGACGTGCTGGCGCTGGACGTCGCTCGCCTCTACCACGAGGCCGGCCTCACCCAGGCCGAGGTCGCCGAGCGGGTCCACCTCTCGCGCCCCACCGTCTCCAAGCTCCTGTCCTACGCCCAGCGCCGGGGCTTCGTCCGCATCGAGGTGTGGGACCCGCGCGAGCACGATGAGGCCGTCATCGCGGCCCTCCTCGACCGCTTCGACCTCACCGAGGTCCGTCTCGTCGCCACCCATCCCCACCTGCCCGGCCAGGCACGTGCGGCCCTCGCCGCTCAGGGGGCGGACCTGCTCACCGCGCTCGTCCGCGACGGCGACGTCGTCGCGGTCCAGGGATCGGCCGTGCTCGCCGACGTCGTGCGCTGCCTCGCGCCCGCCCACCTGCGGTCCGTCCGGGTCGTGCAGATGGCCCGGAGCCTCTCGGAGTGCCTCACCGGCCGCGAGGAGACGTCGTCCCCCGCGCTCCTGGCGAGCACGCTCGGTGCGCAGGCGACGCCCCTGCCCTGCCCGCTCATCGCGCCGTCGGTCCCGGAGGCGAACAGGCTGCGCTCGTCCTCCCCGCTCCGGGAGGCCCTTGCGCTCATCCCCGAGGCCCGGGTCGCCGTCTTCACCGCGACCTCGGCCGAGCGCTTCGCGCCGCTCACCGACCGCCTCGGCCTGTCGCAGGAGGACGCCGAGTCCCTCCGGCACCACGCGGCCGGCGAGCTCTGCGCACGGATCATCGACGCCGACGGCTGCGTCTGCCTCCCCGACCTCAACAACCGCACTCTCGGCGTCTCCCTCACCGAGCTGAGGCACATCGAGCAGAAGGTGCTCCTCGCCTGCGGACGGGACTGCGCGCCCGTCGTCCGAGCGGCGCTGTCCAGCGGGTACGTCGATCGCCTCGTCGTCGACGTCGCGACCGCCCGGCAGGTGCTGGCGCTCGACGCGGCCTGAGCCCGGCACATTCGTGCCACCACCGCACCTCTGGTCGACCTGACCGCCCCATCAGGAGGACGATCGCCACCTTTCCTCGGAACGGCGCCGTTTTCCGCAGCTGCCGCGTTCTGCCCGCCTCCCTTCCGACGCCCGACGCCCGCGCCGTAGCCTCCCTGGCACCGCCCCGTACCCACGGGCGGATGAACAAAGGAGTTCACATGACACGAGCGTCCCTCATCGATCACACGCTCCTGGCCCCGACCGCGGGCCGCAAGGCGGTGACGGCCCTCTGCCGGGAGGCCGTCGACCTGGGAATGGCGTCCGTGTGCGTCAACCCCGTGCACGTACCCCTCGCCGCCGAGCTCGTCGCAGGGTCAGGAGTGGCCGTCTGCACGGTCATCGACTTCCCCTTCGGCGCGAGCAGCACCCGCTCCAAGGCGGAGCAGACGCGGATCGCCGTCGACGACGGCGCCACGGAGGTCGACATGGTCGTCCCTCTCGGCGCCGTCAAGGAGCACGACTGGGACCGCGTCGAGCAGGACGTGCGCGGCGTCGTCGAGGCCGCCGGCGCCGACGTCACCGTCAAGGTCATCCTCGAGACCTGCCTCCTCGACGACGAGGAGATCACGCGCGCCTGCGACTGCACCCAGGCGGCCGGCGCCGACTTCGTCAAGACCTCGACCGGGTACTCGACCGGCGGCGCGACCGTCCACGCCGTCGAGGTCATGCACCGCGCGGTCGGAGGCAGCCTCGGGATCAAGGCCTCCGGCGGGATCCACTCGCCCGAGGAGATGAGCGCCATGCTCGCCGCGGGCGCCACCCGCATCGGCGCCTCCGCGGGCCGGGCCCTCCTCGCGCAGGAGGAGCAGGCATGAGCACCACCGTCGTCGAGACCCCGCGCTCGCGCGGTCTCATCCCGAACCGGACCCGTCAGCTCTCCGACGGCTACCTCGACCGGACCCCGATCTTCCAGTACATCCTGCTGTCGATCTGCTTCCCGATGTGGGGCGCGGCGGCCTCGCTCAACGACATCCTCATCACCCAGTTCAAGTCGTTGTTCACCCTGTCCGACTTCGCCTCCGCCTTCGTCCAGTCGGCCTTCTACGGCGGCTACTTCGTGCTGGCGATCCCCGCCTCCCGGATCATCCGCCGCTGGAGCTACAAGACCGGCATCCTCGTGGGCCTGACCTTCTACATCGTGGGTTGCACGATGTTCTTCCCGGCCTCCCGCATGGCCACCTACTCGGTGTTCCTCGCCGCGATCTTCGCGATCGCCGTCGGGCTGTCCTTCCTCGAGACCTCCTGCAACACGTACTCGTCGATGATCGGGCCGAAGCGCCTGTCCACGCTGCGCCTCAACATCTCGCAGACCTTCTACCCGATCGGCTCCATCGCCGGCATCCTCATGGGCAAGTACCTCATCTTCACCGAGGGCGCGTCCCTGCACGAGCAGCTCCAGGGACTCTCCCCGGCGGAGGCCCACGAGCTGAGCCAGCAGATGCTTCTGCGCACGCTCCAGCCCTACCGCTTCCTCGTCATCGTCCTGCTCCTCCTGCTCGTCGTCGTCGCGCTCACGCAGATGCCGGCCTGCAAGCCGCAGCACGAGACCGTCTCGGGCACGGCCAAGGACCAGGCCACCATCGGGGAGACGCTGAGCTACCTGGCGCGCAACGGGCGCTTCCGTCGAGGCATCGTCACCCAGTTCCTCTACGTCGGCATGCAGACGGCGGTGTGGTCCTTCACCATCCGTCTGGCGCTCAACCTCGACCACTCGCTCAACGAGCGCAGCGCCTCGAACTTCATGATCTTCGCCTTCGTGGCCTTCTTCCTCGGCAAGTTCCTGGCGAACATCCTCATGACGCGCCTCGACGAGAACCTCGTGCTCGTCGGCTACTCGGCCGCCGGCGTCATCGCGCTGCTTTACGTGGTCCTCGCGCCGAACATCTCCGCGGTGTACGCCGCGATCCTCGTCTCCGGCCTG
The DNA here is from genome assembly GCF_001553565.1 of Actinomyces radicidentis. Classification (NCBI taxonomy): domain Bacteria; kingdom Bacillati; phylum Actinomycetota; class Actinomycetes; order Actinomycetales; family Actinomycetaceae; genus Actinomyces; species Actinomyces radicidentis. The sequence continues at coordinate 863,043 of NZ_CP014228.1, forward strand.
TTCGGCCCCTGCTGGGCGACGATCTACGCCCGCACTCTGGACTCGATCGAGGACAAGCGCCACACGGAGACCGGCGGCGCCGTCATCGTCATGGCCATCATCGGCGGCGCCGTCATCCCGGCGCTCCAGGGCCTCATCTCGGACACGGTCGGATCGATGCAGGTCTCCTTCACGATCAACATCGTCTGCTTCACCGCCGTCCTCCTGTACTTCCTGTCCGAGCACCGCCGCTCGCGCAGCACCGCACCGACCACCACCACCGGGGAGAAGGCCTGACCATGATCACGATCCCGCTCGACCAAGCACTGTTCACCTCCGAGCCCGCCGTCGTCGCACGCTCCGGAGCCGTCACCGCGACGGCCCACCGCTACGGCAGCGGCGTCGCAGCCCTCACCCTCGAGACCGCGCGCACCCGCGTCGAGCTCCTGCCGTTCATGGGCCAGATCATCTGGGACGCCGTCGTCGACGGCACCAGCCTGCGGATGGACAACATGTTCCACGAGCCCGTCCCGGCCACGGAGATCACCCAGACCTACGGGTGCTTCGCCTTCCACTCCGGGCTCCTCTCCGCCGGCTGCCCCTCCCCCGAGGACGACCACCCCCTGCACGGCGAGTTCTCCTGCGCCCCGATGCAGGAGGCACGGCTCGAGATCGATGACGACGCCGCCCGCGTCGTCTCCCGGTACGAGTACGTCATGGGCTTCGGGCACCACTACGAGGCCCGTCCGTGGGTCCGCGTGAGCGCGGGCTCCACCACCTTCGACATCGGCATGGAGGTCGAGAACCTCTCCGCCTACGCGCCCATGCCGCTGCAGTACATGTGCCACATGAACTACGCCTTCGTGCCCGGCGGGAGGATGACGCAGAACCTCCCGGAGGGAGCCTTCGAGCTGCGCCGCTCCGTCCCCGCGCACGTCCGCCCCACCCCGGAGTGGACCCGTCTCAACGAGGACATCCTCGCGGGCCGCCTCGACGCGGACTCCCTCGTCGGCGCGGAGGCCTTCGACCCCGAGATCGTGTACTTCGCGGACGACCTTCCCCGCTTCGGGGAGGACCTGGAGTTCACGCTCACCTCCCCGGAGGGGCGCGCCTTCGTCACCCGCTTCTCGTCGCACGACTTCCCCGTGGCGACGCGGTGGATCCTGCACAACCCCGACCAGAAGGTGGCAGCCTTCGTGCTGCCCGGAACCTCGAGGCCCGAGGGGCGGCTCGCCGCGGAGGCCGCCGGCACCCTCATCAGCCTCGAGGCCGGCCGCACCCGCCGCTTCGTCGTCACCACCGGTCTCAAGGAGGACTGACATGGCTAGCCGCTGCGACTGCGTACCCGGTGCCGACGATCCCCGGATCGCGGTGATCGGCTCCAACATGGTCGACCTCATCTCCTACATCCGGCGCATGCCGCACGAGGGCGAGACCCTCGAGGCCCCCGACTTCGCCATGGGCTGCGGGGGCAAGGGCGCCAACCAGGCCGTGGCGGCTTCCCGCCTCGGCTCCAAGGTGCTCATGGTGACGAGGGTGGGGAACGACATCTTCGCCGAGAACACGATCGCGAACTTCAGGCGGAACGGCATCGACACGACCTACGTGCTGCCGACCGACGCGACGAGCGGCGTCGCCCCGATCTTCGTCGACGAGGAGTCGCACAACTCGATCCTCATCATCAAGGGGGCGAACGCTCTGCTCTCGCCCGCCGACCTCGCCGCCGCGGAGGCCGACGTCGCCCGCTGCCGTCTCATCGTGCTCCAGCTGGAGATCCCCCTCGAGACCGTGTACGCGGCGATCGACATGGGCCACCGGCTCGGGATCCCCGTGCTCCTCAACCCGGCCCCGGCGCAGCCCGACCTCCTCCTCGAGCGGGTCCGCGGGTGCGACTTCCTCGTCCCGAACGAGTCCGAGCTCTCCCTGCTGACGGGGATGCCCGTGGACACCGAGCAGGACGTGCGCCGGGCGGCCTCGGTGCTCCACCGGGCGGGCGTGCGCCACGTCGTCGTCACGCTCGGCTCGCGGGGCGTCCTGTGGCTGAGCGACGAGGGCGAGGAGCTCCTGCCGGCCACGAGCGCCCACGCGCTGGACACCACCGGCGCCGGGGACGCGTTCATCGGCTGCTTCAGCCACGTCCTGGTCGAGACCGGCGACATCCGCGAGGCCATCGTCCAGGCCAACGTGTACGCGGGGGACTCCGTGACCAAGCGCGGCACCCAGACCTCCTACGCCACGGCTGAGGAGTTCGCCCGGGTCCGCGCCGAGCTCGAGCGCTGACGCCTGCGGGCTCTCAGCCGTCCCGCACAGAGGCAGACGTCCTCGGCAAACGGTGGCGCCGTCGGCGTCGCCGTGCGCCGAGGACGTCTGCCTCTGTGCCGGTGAGCCGGCTGACGGGCGGGCACCCCAGCGAGCGCGGCCGGGACGTCCGCACCACCGCCCGCCGGCGCGACTCCATACGATGTCCCCATGCCCACGACCGCGCCGCCGCTCACCGGGGAGCTCCACGTCGAGCACTCCTCCCCCGCCCGGGGGCTGAGCGCGGAGCAGTACGTCTACGAGATCGGCTCGTACCACTACAACTGGCACACGGCCCTCGAGGTGCTCGTGGTCGTCACCGGGCGCATCGAGGTCTGCGTCGCTGGCACGGCCACCACCTACGAGCCGGGCGACGTCATCGTCATCAACGCCAACGAGGGCCACGCGACCCTCGCCACCCAGCCGCGATCCACCGTCATGTGCCTGCACGTGTCGGCCGACTACCTGTCCTCCTTCACCGACGACGGCGCCGTCCCCCACTTCGACTGCCGCTCCACCGCCGCGACCCGCCCCCAGCCCGGCTTCGCCCGCCTCCGCACCCTCTTGGCCCGGATGATGATCGACGCCCACCGCACCGGACCGGGCGCCGACGCCGCCTGGGAGTCCCGGCTGCTCGACGTCGTCGCCGTCCTCTTCAACCACTTCCCGCCCACGAAGGCCGAGCCGAATGCCCCCGAGCCCGGCTCGGCGGAGAACAACCGGGCGCTGCGCCGCGCCGTCGACTACGTGGACGGGTCCTTCCGCGAGCGCGTCACCCTCGATCGGCTCGCCAAGCACGTCGGCTTCTCCCCGGGCTACCTCTCCCAAGTGTTCCCCCAGCAGGTGGGACTGACCTTCTCCGAGTACCTCACGCGGGTGCGGCTGCGGCAGGCGGTACGCGACCTCGGCGAGACCGACCACCTCATCGCGCAGGTGGCCGCGGACGCGGGCTTCCCGGACGTCAAGGCCTTCAACACGGCCTTCCGCCGGACCTTCGGGCGCACGCCGAGCGCCTACCGCCAGCTGCTCACGGCGGACACGGCGGCCGCCGACTCGGTCTTCCACAAGCGCTACGTCTCGCGCTCCGATGAGGACGTGAGCCGGGTGCTGCGCGCCTGGTCGGTGTCCACGCAGGAACTCGTCGACGACGACGCCCCCTGCGAGACGGCGGCGCGCCTGGCGCGCTCGTCCCCGGTGGACGAGGCCCTCGAGCTGACGCGCGCCCTGGCGGCGCGGCTCCAGCAGATCGTCGAGGACGACGAGCGCTGAGCGCGAGCCGGGCGCTGGCCGCTTCGGTCCGGTCGGCGGCAGGCGACGCGTCGCTGGCCCCTCGCGCCCGCCTCCGCTGCCGCACCCTCGGGGAGCCGACCGGCCACACCAGCTCGGAACTGTCCAAAACTCGCCACTTCAAACCCGACGCACCCGGCTCGCGCGACCCGCTTCCGCGGAATCCCGCGGTTCTTCCGCGGGACGGTTGAGCCGTCGCCTCTAGAAGTTGCGAGTTCTGGACAGTTCTCGGCGGACCACGCCCCGGACGCCTTCCGGCCCCGCCTCCAGACCGGGTGAATCCTCAGGTCGGACCTCCTGCCGGCCGGCCTCGAAAGCCGGTGCGCCGCCCCGCAGAACGGCGTCGTTCCAACGGGAACGCACCGTGCGCCGTCGGGCGGATCCTCATCCGCCGCCCCTCCCGGCACCGCTGCGACAGGCCCGCCGTCGGGACCACCGTCCCAGGCCGGCGGATGACCGATCGGAAGGACCAACTGCTCCCATCGGAGGAGTCTTCATCGCGTACCGAAACCCCAGGTTCGCGAAGGAGCCACCGTGACCGCCATCGACATCGCCGGCGTCAGCACCGAGGGCAAGAGCCCGATCGCCGAGATCGACGACGAGAAGCTCGCCGAGCTCTCCGACGTCGTCGCCCGCTTCACCTCCGTCGTCTCCCGTCGTCTCCCCGACGACGTCACGGCGCAGCTCAAGACGCTCGCCGAGGAGGAGACCAACCCCATGGCGACGATGATCTACAACACCATGCAGAAGAACCAGTCGCTCGCGGCTGAGCTCAAGCGCCCCTCCTGCCAGGACACGGGCCTCGTGCAGATCTTCGCCACAGTCGGCTCCCACTTCCCCTACATGGACGGCCTCGCCGAGGCCCTCAAGGCCTCCATCGCCGAGGCCACCAAGATGGCGCCGCTGCGCCACAACACCGTCGAGACCTTCGACGAGTACAACACCGGCACGAACGTCGGCTCCCACGCAGACTCCAAGTCCCCGTGGATCTACTGGGACGTCGCCGAGGGCCGCGACGACCTCACCCTCCACGTCTACCTCGCCGGCGGCGGCTGCTCCCTGCCCGGCCAGGGCAAGACCCTCATGCCCGGCGAGGGCTACGAGGGCGCCATGAAGTTCGTCCTCGACGTCATGACCTCCTACGGCCTCAACGCCTGCCCGCCGCTCCTCGTGGGCGTCGGCATCGGCTCTTCCATCGACGCCGCCTCCTACATGTCCAAGCTGGCGCTCATGCGGCCCGTCGGCTCGCACGCCTCCAACCCGAAGGTCGCGCAGCTCGAGGACGACCTCCAGGAGGCCATCGACTCGATCGGTCTCGGCCCCCAGGGCCTGGGCGGCTCCCGCTCCACGATGGGCGTCAACATCGAGAACTCCGCCCGTCACCCCTCCGTCCTGTCGGTCGCCGTCAACACCGGCTGCTGGTCGCACCGCCGCGGCACGATCCACTTCGACAAGGACCTGGGCTACGAGTTCCTCACCCACAAGGGCGTCGAACTCTGAGCCCACTGCGCCGCTTGGGCCCCACGGGCGAGAGCCCCGGGGCCGAGGGCGGCGCCACGTCGACGACGACACCACCACTGCACGGCTTCACTGAGAACGAGGACCAGACCCATGACTGACACCGCCACCGCCACCAGCACCGAGGCGCGCGAGGCCACCGACGCCGAGAAGCGCGAGGCCGAGGCCGCCGCCGAGGCCGCGACCGGCCGCACCATCACCCTGACCACCCCCATCAAGCGCGAGGACATCGAGGACATCAAGGTCGGTGACGTCATCTTCCTCGACGGTCACATCACGACCTGCCGCGACGTCGCCCACCGCCGCCTCATCGAGTACGGGCGCGAGCTGCCCGTCGACATCAACGAGGGCGCCATCCTCCACGCCGGCCCGATCATCCGCGTCGTCGACGAGGAGAAGGACGAGTTCGAGGTCGTCTCCGTCGGCCCGACCACCTCGATGCGCATGGAGAAGTTCGAGGAGGAGTTCATCGAGAAGACCGGTGTCCGCCTCATCGTCGGCAAGGGCGGCATGGGTCCGGGCACCGAGGCCGGCTGCGAGAAGTACGGCGCCCTGCACTGCGTGTTCCCCGCCGGCAACGCTGTCATCGCGGCGACCGAGGTCGAGGAGGTCGAGGGCGCGGAGTGGCGCGACCTGGGCATGCCGGAGACCCTGTGGACCTTCCGCGTCAAGCAGTTCGGCCCGCTCATCGTCTCGATCGACGCCCACGGCAACAACATCTTCGAGCAGCAGAAGGTCACCTACAACCAGCGCAAGGAAGAGGCGCTGGCCAAGCTCAACGAGAAGGTCCGGTACATCAAGTGAACCTCCTCGACGCCGTGCGCCCCGGCCGCAAGGGCGCTGACACCCCCGCGGCCGCGGGCGGCGACGTCGAGACCGGCGCCGTCGAACAGAGCGCGACGGAGCCGAGCGCCATCGAGCCGGCCGCCGTCGACGGCGGGGCGACGGGCGCCCACGAGGCCGTCCCGACCCCGCAGGACCCGCCGCGCATCGGGCTGGGCCACGAGACCAAGCCCTGGGCCCTGGCCGTCAGCCTCATCATCGGGCTGGGCCTGTGGCTCGTCCCGGCGCCGTCGGGCCTCACCGCCCCCGCCTGGCACCTCTTCGCGATCTTCCTCGCGACGATCGTCGGCATCATCCTCAAGGCCGCCCCCATGGGCGCCCTGTCCATCATTGCGATGGCCGTGTGCGCCGCGACCGGCGTCCTCGCCCCCGACGGCGACTCCGGCGACAAGGTCTCCGCGGCCCTGTCCGGCTTCTCCAACGGCACGATCTGGCTCATCGTCTCCGCCTTCTTCGCGGCCCGCGCCGTCATCGCCTCCGGGCTCGGCGAGCGCCTCGCCTACCTCTTCGTCAAGGTCTTCGGTAAGTCGACCATCGGCCTGGCCTACGGCCTCGGCCTCGCCGACCTCGTCACGAGCCCCGCGATCCCGTCGAACACGGCGCGCTCCGGCTACGTGTACCCCGTCATGATAAGCGTGGCGAAGGCCTTCGGCTCCGAGCCGGACTCCAAGGAGAGCCGCAGGAAGCTCGGCACCTACCTGGCGATGACGACCTACAACCTCAACCTGGCCGTCTCCGTCATCTTCTTCACTGGCGCCGCCCCGAACGCCATGAGCGCCAAGCTCGCCGAGGCCGCCGGCGTCACCGGGGTCAACTGGCCCGGCTGGCTCATGGCCTCCGTCGTGCCCGGCATGGTGGGCGTCATCGTCGTGCCGCTCGTCATCTACGCGATGAACAAGCCGACGATCCGCCGCACCCCCGACGCCGCCGCCATGGCCTCGCGCGAGCTCAAGCGGCTCGGCAAGGTCACCGCCCACGAGTGGGTCACCCTCGGCGTCTTCGTCATGATGATCATCCTGTGGGTCATGGGCGACTCCTTCATGAGCGCCACCACCGTGGCCCTGCTGGGGCTCGGTGCGCTGCTGCTCACCGGGGCCCTCACCTGGGACCAGATGAAGGCCGAGAAGTCCGCCTGGGACACCCTCACGTGGTTCGCGGCCCTCGTCATGATGGGCACCTACCTCAACGACCTCGGCTTCATCGGCTGGCTCGGCGACAACGTCGGCGCCCACATGCACGGCATGAGCGAGCTCGTCGCCTTCGCGGTCCTCACCGGGGTCTACGCCCTCACGCACTACCTCTTCGCCTCGGGCACCGCGCACACGGCCTCGATGTTCGGCGTGTTCCTCGGGGTCGGGCTGGCGCTCGGTCTGCCGGGCGTGCCGCTCACCGTGTTCCTCGGCGCCATCCCGACCCTCATGGGCTGCCTCACCCACTACGGCAACGGCCCCGCGCCGCTGTACTTCGGGTCCGGGTACGTCGAGCTCGGCGCCTGGTGGCGGACCGGCTTCGTGGTCGGCCTCGTGCACATGGCGATCTGGCTGGTCATCGGCCCGCTGTGGTGGAGCGTCATCGGGGTGTGGTGAGCGGGGTGTGGCGAGGGGGCGGCACGCCCGGCCCCACACGCAGCCTCAGCACCTTCCTCGCAGAAGCAGACATCCTCGGCAAACTGTGGCGACGTCGCCGCCGCAGTTTGCCGAGGATGTCTGCTTCTGTGCCGGCGAGCCGGTGGGCGTCCGCCGTGGCACCGATCGGGTGCGGCCGCAAACTGTGCTCTCGTCCGGCCGTCCACCGGTCGCGGCCGCAAACCGAGCACTCGTTGGCAAACCGGGCAGCCGTCGGCCGCACACTTTGCCAACGAGCACTCGGTTTGTCCTGAGTCGGGGCGCTCACTCGCAGCCGTAGACCTCCTCGGCAGCGGGAGGCGCCGACGGCGTCGACGGCTGGCAAGAGCGTCTACCGCTGTGCGCGCTGCAAGCGCTGGTGAGGGCTCCATCGGTCATTCCGGACCCCAGACGGGCTCCCTACCTGTCCGCGATACGCCACTGCCGCGCGCGTGCCGCCGCGGCGAACTGCGGGACACCGCACCGTGCCAGGTGCTCCAGGAGGGCATTCAGATCGACAGGAGGCCGCCGACTGTCCTCCGCCTGTCGACGGACCGCCTCGAGGACGAGATCCGGGGCGAGGTCCAGCTGATCGAGGAGGAACTCGTCCGGTCCGATCGCCCGGATCTCGTAGGGCTCGAGGGCGGTCTGAGGGAAGTCCTTGAGGTTCAAGGTGACGATGACGTCGGCGCGCCCGACGATGGCAGCGGCGAGGACATGCGCGTCGTCGGGGTCCGGGAGGCTGAGCGCGGATAGCAGTCCATCCCAGCCGGAGACCGAGGCGTCCTGGAAGGCTCTGTCCATCAGGTCGGTGCGACGCCGGGCAGCCCCAGCCTGGAGATCGGGATGGACCTCCTCGATCGCCGCGACGGTCTCATCGAGAATCCGTGCACTCCACAGGGAGCGGTAGAGGCCCTGCTCGGCGACCCGCAGGAGCGTGTCCGCGAGCGCGACGGGCACGAGGACGCAGGCGTCCAGCAGGGCGGAGAAACGGGCCATGCCCTGTCAGTCCCTCCCGTGACGAGCTCGACGGAGGGCAGCGTTGTAGTCGGCGGGTTCGTCGTACAGGCCCAGCTCGACGGCGTCCGCGGTCATGTCACTGAGGATGGAGGCCCGCTCCGTCGCCGTCTGCCGCTGGTACGCGACGACGTCCTCGAGGCGGACGCGGCGGTGCCGGCTGGCGCCGGGCTGCACGAAGGGGATACGGCCCGACTCGAGGAGCTTGACGACGGTCGGGCGGCTCACGCCGAGGAAGTCCGCGGCCTCCTGGGTGGTGAGCATCTGGTCAACGGGCGCGATCGTGATCGCCTTGCCGCGCTCCATCGCCCGCACGACATCGACGACGACGTCGAACACCTGCGCCGGCAGGTCCACGACCTGGCCGTCGGGCCCGACGAGGGCCGCTGGCCCGTCCGTCCGCGCGAGGAAGCGCGACAGGTCGAGCATGGGCTCGAGGTCCTCGGGAGGGAGAACCGTCGACGGGGTCTCAGCCGCAGTGGTGGTCATGCACCGACGATATCCGCAATTCGAAAAACTCGAAACCCCCATCGTGGCTGTTCCGCTCGCCATCACCGAGGGCCAGCACGCCTCCAGTCGTGTCCCAAGAGATTCGATCGAGGTGCCACGCAGCAGCTGACCCAACCGATCCTCGCGGACCTGAGCACGGAAGGGGACCGGCCATGGTCCTGAGCACCTGGAACACCGCTGACTAGCTCGACACTCCCGAGGCGATCATCGCCTACCTCGACAAGGCGGCAGCCGACGACGACCCAGACCTCCTGCAGGCCGCGCTCGGCGACGTCGCACGCGCCAAGGGTATGAGCGCTATCGCGAGCGAGATCGGGGTCGGCCGGGAGTCCCTCTACAAGTCGCTCGCAATGAGCGGCAACCCGTCGTTCCAGACGGTGAGCCGGGTCGTCCGAGCCCTGGGCGGCCGCATCAGCATCACGCTGCCCGACGACGCCGGAGCGGCAGCCTGACGGCCAGCCGGACGCCCCTTCCGCCGACGTCCTGGACGTCGGCACCTTCATCCACGCAGCCCCGGACAACGCGTTCTTCGGCTGACGACGCCGTGACCGCAGCCCGCACACCGCCACCGCACCGCCCGTACACTCCACGCTCGTGAACGACTCACCACGCCTCTGGGGCCTGCACAACGACGTCCGCGGCCAGGAGCTCATCGACGGCGGCTACGTCGCGATCGGCTGGGGCGCGGTCGGGGACCTGCACGCGATCGGCGACAACCAGCTGCGGATGCGCGTGGCGGTCGCGGACAAGTTCCCCGAGATGAAGCGTGGCGCCGTCCCCGGGACGGCGGGCACCCTTCGCCGTTTCACATTCGAGGCTCAGATCGGCGACCTGCTGGTCTTCCCGAACAAGCAGGACCGGACCCTGGCCTTCGGGAGGATCACGGGCGGCTACGAGTTCGACGCACAGGACGGGCGCCAGCCCCACCACCGCCAGGTCGAGTGGCTCAAGACGGGTGTCACCCGCACGCTTTTCTCGCAGAGCGCCCCCGCCGAGATCGGCTCCGCCATCACGATGTTCGGCGTCCACCGGCACCGGCAGGAGTTCCTCTTTTTCATCACCGCCGGGAGCGAGGAGGAGTTCGCGTCGACGCGGCAGCCCCAGGCGGTCGCCGCTGACGATGAAGTTCGTGCGGACATCCCCGACTCCGAGGCCCTCATGCCCACCGCCGACGACATCGACCAGCACACCCGGGACTTCGTCGCCGACGTCCTCAAGAACGACCTCAGCCATGAGGAGTTCGAGCAGTTCACCGCGGACCTGCTGCGCTGCATGGGCTACGAGAGCCGGGTGACCCGATACGTCGGCGACGGCGGGGTGGACGTCATCGCCCACCGAGACCTCCTCGGCGTCGAGCCTCCAATCATCAAGGTCCAGTGCAAGCACACCGCTGAGACGCAGGGGCGGCCTGCGGTGCAGCAGCTCATCGGCACGCTCGACAAGGACGAGGCGGGGCTCTTCTTCACTCTTGGCTCGTACTCCTCCGAGGCGCTGAGCGTCGAGCGGGAGCGGCAGAATCTCCGGCTCTTCTCGGGCACAGAGGTCACGGACCTCACGCTGCGGTACTACGGCGACCTCCCACCGCGGTGGCGCAGCCGGATGCCGTTGCGGCGAATGCTGGTGGTCGACGCGGAGTGAGCCGCGCCCAGCAACAGCTCACGCCAGGGACGCATCGTTCCAGTTGGCGCTCGTCACGCCATCTGGCCAGTAGCGCACGACTCCCATGGCCCCGCGCTTGCGCGATGGCAGACGCTTTCCGTGCGGCCCGACGAGGAGGTCGAAGAGGTCGTCACCCGGCTGAAGCAGCTCGTAGTCGAAGCTCCGACGCCTGCTAGCCGGGTCGTAGTCCCACGAGTCATGGTCGATACGCATGACGGCTCGACTGATGCCGTGATGCTCGACGACGGCGTAGTTGATGTCGTCCCGCTGCACGTGTCCCGGATCGATGCGCCACCAACCGGCAGCGGACAGGGCAATCTCATCGAGGTGCTTATCCCGCTCGGTCGGCCGAAGCCACTCGTGCTTGTAGCCGTAGCCATGACGGTGGCGACGTGGGCCAGAACGGTTGCTCGAGAGATCCTCCTCCTGCTCGTGCCAGCCGCCCAGCGTGATGGAGATGAAGCCAATGGGCCGGCCGCCCTGCAGGCCGCGTTCGTCTGCTGCACTGTCCAGTGGCTCGACGGCGAACTCATCGAGGATGTCGTCGAGAAGCTGGATGCCGAAGCCCCGGGCCTTCTCTCGGCGAAGGTTGGTCAGCTGCTCGCCCCCGAGACCGAGTGGTACGGGGAGGGAGCCCGGGGAGGTAGGCGAGATGCGCATCGTCATGAGGAGATCGATCAAGGCGGCTTCGACCGCCGTGTACTCACCGAGAGTCATCCCCTGGCGGACGATCCAGATCTCGGGCTCCCCACCACAATGCACCAGGGCCCGATCCTTCGCGGAGAGCTCACGCTCCACGCTGTCCTGCGGCACCTCATCGTCCTCGAGATCACTCGTCACTGCGAGAAGCTCGCGCACGGTGTCCGCGTTCTCGTGCGACTTCGCCCGCTCACCGGTCCCCTTTCCGACGTAGAACGGGACTCCCGTGGCGGGGTCGGCGAGCATGTAGACGTATCGGCCGAAGGACTCGAATGCAGCCCGGATAGTGCCCGGATCGTGTGCGCTCATGACGTCTCCTTGGTTGCATGGCACCAGGCGCTGCGTCGGTGCAGCACGTGGCGATCTCGTAGGAACGCTATGACCGATAGCAGTTGCCGATGTGCTTGTTGCCGATCACGATCGGGACACAATGGGCCCCCTGCTTCCAGGCGGCCTTCGGGCGGAATCAGTGGGCAGCGCGATCAACTCGGCGACTGCAGTTCACTCGCCCGTGCGCCCCGCGAGCAGCTCAGCCCGCGTCGGCGAGGTCTGCAGGAGCTCGCTCGTGCGCTTCTCCTCGACGGGGGTGTGGGCAGCGGCCGTCAGCAGATCGACGATCCTGCCGGCGCTCGCCCGGGCCTCATCATCGGCGACCGCCCCGGCGATGGACACGTGGCGGTCGGCGTCCTTGAGGATGACGTCAAGTCGTCCGCCCCCCTTCTCCTCCCGGTACCGGACGTACCGGACGTCGTCGAGGGAGTCCCAGCTGGTGAGGATGCCGTCGGCGAGTAGGTCACGGCGGTCGGCGAGGATGAGGCTGCGCTGCGTCACCGCGAGGACACCGGCCCCGGCACCAACCCTGCGGGGCTCGAGGTCCGCGAGTGCCAGCAGGGTCTCGTCCTCGGGGAGCACCCAGCGCAGCACCTTGAGAACCTTTTCGGCAGGCTCCTCGTCGGCGCGAGTCACGGCGGGGACGAGCGGCTCGGGCTCGCTGTAAGCGCGCCCCATGAGTGCGGCGACGTACTCAGCCATTCCCGTCACGGCGGTCGCTGCGCTCTGACGGCGCCGAGCCATGATGTCGCGAGGGTCGAGCGCGTGCCCAGTGAGGACGTCTGCGAGCTGGACCTGCGCGTCGAGCTGGGCGAGGAGCGCGGCGATGCGCTCCATGACGTCCTCGTGCTGTCTGATCCCTCGCTCGGCGATGGACCGCAGCGTCTTGTCCTCGGCCTCCGAGCGGTCGGGGCTGCTGGCGAGCGAGGCGGCGTAGAGCATGTGGAAGCGGTGGGAGGCAGTCTCCGCCATGAGGAGCCCCTGGAGGTCGCCGACGATCCGACGGCCGTTCTCGGTGAGGTACTTGCGACGCCCCGCGTAGTCCGCGTCGAGCGCGGTGACGTGCTTGTTCACCTCGCCGATGAAGTACGCGCGCTCCTTGCGCAGGCTCGGCCCCAGGTGCTTGATCCGGTCGACGTTGCCCGCCGTCACAGAGCCGGCGTCGCGCGCGGTCTCGAGGGCATCGTCGATCTCGTCGTACATCGCCTTAATCGCGTGGCAGTGGTCGGCGTGGAGGGCCTCAAGGACGTCGCGGGTGAGGTCGATGTTCTCGTCGACGCGTCGAGAGATGGAGGCGAGCTGGGCGCTGATCGCGAGGAGCGCCATCTGCGGTCCGAGGCTCGTGGCAGCCAGCGCCGCCTCGGCGTCGACCGCCGACGTCCAGCGCACGGAGGCGCCGAACTTGGTGCCGTTCATCAGGGCGCCGAGGTTCCACCCGTCCTTGACCATCGTCGTCATGGTCTTCGTCTGCTGGATCGTCTCGGGGGCGAGCCGTACGAGCCCCTGCACATTGACGAGGCTGCTGGCGGCCGTGGCGCCGACGTTGGCGCTCGACACGGCAAGCGAGAGCGCGTCCGCGAGGCGCTGGTCCTGCTGCTCACCGAGACCGAAGGGCTCGACCTCGAGTCCCTCGGGGACGTGGTCACCGAGCACCACGGCCACTCCCGGGGCGACCTCGATGAGCGAGACCTCCGCCCAGTCGCGCGTGCCAGCCGCGTCCGTGCTCTCCGGCTCAGTCTGCTCGCTCATGGTCTCTCCTCGGTCGGGGCCCGGGTCGGGCCTGGCTCATTCTGCGCGCCGGCACCGCCGCGGCGGGTCACTCTGCGGTCTCAGTTGCGTGCCCGTCGTCCCTTCCACCATCAAACCAGCGTTCACGACGGCTGTTCCACTGGGCAGCCGCCCAATTCCCGTCCCACCCCCGGTGCACACTGGCCCCGTGACCAGCCCAGCCGTCCCGCCCCACGCGCCCGCGCGGGACCTCACCGAGCTCCTCGAGTCCATCGGTGCGCGCGACGGCCGGCTTGTCCACCTCCAACGCACCCCGGCCCGCGCGGGCACGCACGGCGCCTGGCCCGCGTGGGCGGACCCGTACCTCGTCGCCGCGTATCAAAGCCTCGGCGTCCCCCTCCCCTGGACGCACCAGGAGGCTGCGGCCAACGCCGTCCACGCCGGACGCCACACCGTCATCTCCACGGGCACGGGCTCAGGCAAGTCGCTCGCCGCCTGGCTGCCCGCCCTCTCCGACGTCCTCGCCGCTAAGCGCGCCGCCGACGACGCCGGCCGCGCCAACCGCATCTCCTCCTACGGCAAGCGCCCCACCACCCTCTACCTCTCCCCCACCAAGGCCCTCGCCGCGGACCAGGCCGCCGCCCTCGAGCGCCTCACCGCCGAGCTCGAGGCAGTCCAACGCGCAGCCGGAGCCGCCGCCGAGTCCGTGCGCACGGTCCGCACGGGCACCTGCGACGGGGACACGCCCCTGCCGGAGCGCGACTGGGCCCGCGCGCACGCCGACGTCGTCCTCACCAACCCGGACTTCCTGCACTTCTCACTCCTGCCGGGCCACGAGCGGTGGACGCGCTTCCTGCGCTCGCTGCGCTACGTCGTCGTCGATGAGTGCCACGCCTACCGCGGGATCCTCGGCGCTCACGTCGCCCTCGTCCTGCGCCGCCTCCTGCGCCTCGTGCGACGGCTGCGCCCGGACGGCCCGGAGCCGGTGGTGCTGTGCGCGTCGGCGACAGCGGCCGAGCCGGCTCTCACGGCCGCCCGCCTCATCGGGGTCGAACCGGACGACGTCGTCGCCGTCACCGAGGACGGCGCACCCGCCGGGGACCGGACGCTCGCCCTGTGGCAGCCGGCGCTGCGCGACCCGTGGATCGCGTGGGAGAACTCGCCGGAGGCGCTCGCCCTCAAGGCCGCTGCCGACGGCGCCGCCGGAGCCACAGGGGCCGGCGACCTCCCAGGGCGCGAGCCCGAGCGGGGTCGGTCTGAGAGCGCGGGCGAAGCGGCAGCGCAGGCCGGCGCGGCCGGCACCGTCACACCCGGCGCAGCCCCCGCGCCCGCCGCGCCCGCCACCTCCAGCACCCCCGCCGGCCCGGACTCGAACGACCCCACGGAGGACCCCTCGGCCCGCCGCTCCGCGGTCATCGAGGCTGCCGAGCTGCTCGTCGACCTCATGAGCGTCGGCGCACGCGCCCTCGTCTTCGTCCGCTCGCGCCGGTCCGCGGAGATCGTCGCCGAGCGCACCCGCCAGACCCTCGCCATGTCCATGCCCGAGCTCATGGACACCGCCATGGCCTACCGCGGCGGCTACCTCCCCGAAGAGCGCCGCGCCCTCGAGCGGGACCTGCGCCGCGGCCGACTGCGGGCCCTGGCCACGACGAACGCCCTCGAGCTCGGCATTGACGTCACCGGCCTGGACGCCGTCATCATCGCCAGCTGGCCGGGCACGCGCGTCTCACTCGGTCAGCAGGCGGGGCGGGCCGGGCGCGCGGGCAGCCGGGGCGTCGCCGTCCTCATCGCCTCCGACAACCCGCTCGACGCCTACCTCGTCCACCATCCGCTGGACGTCTTCGCCGCCCCGGAGGCCACGGTCTTCGACCCGTCGAACCCCTACGTGCTCGCCCCGCACCTGTGCGCGGCGGCCTCGGAGTCGCCGCTGCGCGAGGAGGACCTCACGCTCTTCGGGCTGCCGGACGACTCCTTCCTCGCGGACCTCGAGGCGCGTGGTGCGCTGCGACGCCGCCCCTCGGGCTGGTTCTGGAACGTCAATCTGCCGGGTCGCCCGCAGGACCTCACGAGCCTGCGCGGGGACGGCCCGCCCGAGCTGCCCGTCGTCGACGGCACGACCGGGACCGTCGTCGGAACGGTCGACGGCGCCGCCGTGGACTCGACGGTGCACGAGGGTGCGGTCTACATCCACCAGGGGCGCAGCTACGTCGTCGACGAGCTCACCGATGAGGCGGCGATCGTCTCGGAGAAGTCGGCGGTCGGCTACCGCACGCGCACGAAGGAGCAGTCGAGCGTCCGCATCATCGCGGAGCGGGAGACGCAGGCCTGGGCGGACGGGATCACGTGGTCCTTCGGCTCGGTGGAGGTGACGAGCCAGGTCGTCTCCTACGCGAAGCTTGCGGTGCCCGGGATGGAGGTCGTCTCCCAGCACCAGCTCGCGATGCCGGAGCACGTCCTGCCCACCGCTGCCGTCTGGTGGACGGTGCCGGCGCAGGTCACGGAGGCCGCGGGGATCACGCCCGCGATGCTGCCGGGCGCGCTGCACGCCGCGGAGCACGCGTCGATCGGGATGCTCCCGCTGCTGGCGACCTGCGACCGCTGGGACATCGGCGGGCTCTCCATCGCGGTGCACCCGCAGACGATGACGCCGACGGTCTTCGTCCACGACGGTCACGCCGGCGGCGCGGGCTTCGCGGAGCGCGGCTACCGGGCGGGCCGGGAGTGGCTGGCGACGACGCTCGCCGTCGTCGAGGGCTGCGCCTGCACGAACGGCTGCCCGAGCTGCGTCCAGTCCCCCAAGTGCGGCAACAACAACGAGCCCCTGGACAAGGAGGGGGCGATCCTCCTGCTCCGGCTGCTGCTCGCGGCGGCGCCGAATGGCGAGCCGGGGACGGCGTCGGACGACGATCCGGGCACGTCACCCGTGGGTGCGCAGACGGAGGACCCCACCGCCTGAGGCGCCGGCGCGCGGTCGCCCCTGCGACCGTCGCCGTGCCGAATCGAGGTCGCAGCCAGTCAGCCTCAGGCTCGCGCCACGGCGGCGTTGATCGCGCGGGCGAGTCCCTCGGGGTCCACGACCGACAGGTAGAGCGCCGTGAACTCCTCGTCCTCGAGGGTGATGACGAGGACGTTCTCGAAGCCTGCGATGTTCCAGAACTGCTTGGTCCCGTCCGTGTGGAAGGTCCCGGCGAGCTTGTTCGGCAGGCCGAGGCCCGGGCCGCGCAGTCCCTTGGGCTCGCGCTTGAGGCCGGCGTCGTAGGTGGCGCCGCGGACGTGCCCGAGCGGGATCCGCAGCTCGTTGCGGAAGGACCAGACCTTATCCATGCCGCGGGGCTCGACGACGAGGTGCGTCGGCTCGCCGGCGGGCTCGAGGGTGACGGTGTTGCGGGAGCTGCTCATCGGGTTCTCCTCGTGGCTCGGGTGCGTGATGCTGTCAGCTGGACGGTGTTCGGTGGTGCTCAGGCGGGCTCGACGACGTCGGCGCGCTCGAGGGCCCGGGCGCCGAGGTCGACGGCGGTGACGCCTGCCCGGCGGAGGTGCTCGACGAGGTCGGCCGCGAGAACGGCGTCGTCGGGGGCGAGCTCCATGAGGGCGACGAGGACGAGGTCGAGGGCCGTCGCCCGGTCCGGGAGTCGGTTCGGCGCAGCGCCGTCGTCGGGCTGCTCGCCGTCCGCGCCGGCGAGCACCTCGAGGGCGGCGGCGAGGCAGCGGCGGAAGAGGCCGTCCTTGGAGCCGAAGACGCCGTAGAGGCTGGCGCGGTTGACGCCGGTGGCGCGCACGAGGTCGTCGACGCTCGTGCCGGCGAAGCCGCGGCGGACGAGGACGGTCGAGGCCGCGGCGACGGCGTCGGGCTCGCTGAACTGTCGGGGTCGTCCCATGAATTGAAGAATACTCGTTCCAGAACATTCGTTCAAGAATTTTGGGGGTGGCGGCCCTTGCTGGCCCGCTCACCCGTCGACGGGCCCTGCCCGTGCCACCCCGACCGCGACCCGACCGACGCCGAGCACCCGGACCTCGACGCCGACCTCGACGGTGACGTCCTCGCCGGACACCTCGCAGGACCGCAGGACCGCTGCGTCTGCCGCCGCCACGCGCTCGGCGACGGCGCACGGGTCTCCCGGCGCCCTCACCGAGGTCAGGGCCGTCGCGCCGCCCAGGGCCGCGAGGTCCGCGGCGGCGCGCGCACGACCAGCGGCGGCCTGAGCGCTCATGAGCCCGGCGACGCCGAGCGCGACGACGAGCAGCGCCGCGATGACGCCGGTCATGAGGACGGTTCCGGAGCCCCGCTCCGAGCGGGGGCCGTCCTTCACGCGGCTGCGCACCACGCCCCTCATCCCTCCCCCGGCTCGGTGTAGGCGCAGACCCTGCTGCGGGCCGTGACGCCGACGGCGCCGAGCGGTCCGGCCACCTGACGGCTCGCGGTCACGCAGGTGAGGTCCCCGCGCTCGACGCTGAGACTCACGACGCCACCGGCCCGTTGCCCATCGGCGAGCGGGTCCTCGCCGATGGCGGCAGCCCTGGCGGCCACGCGGGCGGCGTCGGTGACGCGGAGCTGGGTGACGCCGGCGCTCACCCCGGACAGGACGAGGACGAGCACGAGGACGACGGCCGGCATGGCGACGGCGGTCTCCGCCGTCACCATGCCGGCCTCCTCCCCCAGCCCTTGGAGCCGGCTCGGGCACCCGCCACGCCCCGCTCGCTGAGGGCTCATGACCGTCAGCCGACCGAGAGGGCGGACTCGATGACCTGCTGAAGCATCCCGGTGAGCGAGCCGGAGCGCATGATGGCGAGCAGCAGCCCGGCGAAGGCCGCGGCGGCGAGGGTGCCGATGGCGTACTCGGCGGTCGCCATGCCGGCCTCACCGCCCGGGTCGGCGGTGCCGTCGGGGGCGGCGGGACCGGAGCGGAGGGAGCCGCCGTCGGGCCCGGTGCCGGCGCCGAGGTGCCGGGCGAGCTCACCGCCGGCGCCCGGGTGGGCGAGCAGCCAGGACGTGCGCGCCGCGTCGAGCGTGCGACGGGACGCGGAGAGTGCAGGGGACATGGTTCCTCCTCGTGGAGCAGGACGTCCCTCGCCCGGGCGACGGACTGGCCGGGTGCTGACCCGACGGCCGCCTGACAGGGCTCGTTCCGGGACGTCGCGGGCACCGTGCCCGCGGACCCAGGCTCCGCGACCAGGGGTCCTGTCCGCTCGGAGCCGCCCGCCGCCTGGGGAGAGGGCCCTCAGGACCACGCCTGTGGAGGCCCGCCCTCAGCCGCCGAGGAGCTCGCGGATCTCGGCGGCCGTGAGCTGGGCGCGACTACGGGCGCCACGCGCGGCGGCGACGGCGTGGACGTCGTCGTCGGAGCCCTCGACGACCCGCTCGAAGAGCTCGGCCTTCTTCTCCTTGAGGGCCATCACCTTCTCCTCGATCGTGCCCTCCGAGACGAGCCGGTAGACCATGACGGGCTTGTCCTGCCCGATGCGGTGGGCGCGGTCGACCGCCTGCTCCTCCGCCTGGGGGTTCCACCACGGGTCGAGGAGGAAGACGTAGTCCGCCTCGGTGAGGGTGAGGCCGAAGCCGCCGGCCTTGAGGGAGATGAGGAAGACGTCGGCCTCGCCGACGCGGAAGGAGTCGATGACGCCCTGCCGGTTCGAGGTGGTGCCGTCGAGGTAGGCGGTGCGCATCCCGGCGGCCTCGAGCTCCTCGCGCACGCCGGACAGGTAGCGCGTGAACTGGCTGAAGACGAGGGCCTTGTGCCCCTCGGCGACGACGGGGCCGAGCTGGTCGAGGAGCACCTGGACCTTCGCGGTCGGCTTGCGGCGGCGCGCGGAGGCCTTGCCCGCGCCCGCCTTGTCGGCGGGGCCGCCATCGGTGCGCTCCGCCTCGGCCCGGTGGCCGGCCGCAGCACTGGCGACGTCGGCCGGGGCGTCCGAGGCGCCGTCAGCCTCAACTGGGGCCCTTTCCTCGTCCATGACGAGGGCGGGATCGAGGGCCATGAGCCGCAGAGTGGTGAGCGACTTGAGCGCCGTGAAGCGGGCCTGCGTCGTGTCGTCCTCGAGGAGGCCCATGACCTTCTGGCGCTCCCGGCTGAGCCGCTGCTCGTAGGCGCGGCGGTGCGCGGGGGCGAGCTCGACGGAGAGCACCTGCTCGGTCTTCTCCGGCAGGTCCCCGGCGACCTGGTCCTTGGTGCGCCGCAGCATGAAGGGGTGGACGCGGGCGCGCAGGGCCGCCAGCGCCGCCGAGGAGCCACGGTCGATGGGTCGCTTGTAGACGGCGGTGAAGCGCTCGGGCCCGGGCAGGAGCCCGGGGGCGGAGACGCTCATGAGGGACCACAGGTCCATGAGCGAGTTCTCCATGGGGGTGCCCGTGATGGCGACGGTCGACGGCGTGCGCAGGCGACGGACGGCCCGGTAGGTCGCCGAGGTGTGGTTCTTGACGAATTGGGCCTCGTCGAGCACCACCCAGGAGAAGTCGACGCCGGTCATCTCCTCCTCGTCGAGGCGGGCGATCGTGTAGCTCGTGACGACGACGTCGGCCTCGGCGGCGATCTCCGCGAGCGCCCGGCCGCGCTTGGCGGCGGTGCGGGTGACGGCGGCGACGCGCAGCCCCGGTGTGAAGCGGGCGGCCTGCTCCACCCAGGAGCAGACGACGCTCGTGGGCGCGACGACGAGGACGGGCGCGTGGCCCTCGGGGCCGACCACTGGTCCGCCGGGCGTGGCGGCGCGCTCCTCGACCGTGCGCTGCACCTCGGCGAGGACCTGGACGGTCTTGCCGAGGCCCATGTCGTCGGCGAGGACCCCGCCCAGGCCCGTGGAGCGCAGGAGGTGCAGCCAGCGGTAGCCGTCGAGCTGGTAGGGGCGGAGCTCGGCGAGCAGGCCGGCAGGTGCGGGCACCGCCGTCGGGTCGGTGGGATCGGTCGGGGCCGCGGCCCCGGAGGCCTCGGCCTCAGCAGTGCCGACGACGGCGTCCGCGGCGCCGGTACCGGCGTCGGCGCCCCTTCCAGCGGTGCCGTCGGCACCGTCACCCCTGTCGCCGTCCGCAGCCGCGTCCTCCGGTGGAGCGCTGCGCCTCCCGGCACCGGGCGCCGTCATCTCGAGGAGCCGACCGACGCCCTCGCGCCAGCGCCTCGTCTGCTCCCCGACGACTCCGAGGCGCACGAGCTCCTGGTAGTACCCGGCCTGGAAGGGCGTCACCTGCATGGCGCCCGAGCCCTTGGCCGCGGGGTCCTCGAGGTCGCGCCCCTCCTCCATGAGCCGGGCGAGGGCGATGAGCTCAGGGCGGTCGACGTTGACCCACACGCCGGAGTCGAGCATGACCTCGGAGGTGTTCGTGGCGACGGCCTGCATGAGGCGCTCGAGGGGGATGTCGTCCTCACCGACGCGCACGCGCACCTGCAGGGAGAACCAGTCGGGCCGACCACCGCGGTCCTCGGCGACGTCGGTGACGACGAGGGGCGTCTCCTCGGCCTCTCGGTAGGCGGGGACGTCGCCGAGGAGCTCGACGTCGAAGGCGTCCAGCCGCTCCAGGGCGGGCACGGTGCGGGCGACGAGCTTGGCGGTGGCGATGCCGGTGAGACGGCGCCGGTTCCACAGGACGCCGTGCTCGGCCGCGAGCGGGATGAGGAGGGTGATGACGTCGCGGGCGAGGCGCCGCTCCCCCGCGAGGTCCCGGGGCGTACCCGGCCCCTCGGGCCCCGGGGCCGTGCTGCCGACCCGGTCACCCGACGACATCGCTCCCCCGCCGCCGTCGGCAGCGCCGTCGGCGACTCGGGCCCGGGGGTCGTCCGCGAGCGCGGCGGCGTCGGCGGATCCCCACCCGGGCCCCTCCGGGGCGCGACCGAGCCGGGCGCCGTCGGCCCCGGGCAGGGGCCGGAAGCCGCCGGTCCCCTCCCCGTCGAGGTCGCCGACCTCCTCCTCGCGGCGCACCTCGCCGTCGGCGGTCACGTAGCGCATCCACCAGGAGGTGCTCGCGGTGTGCGCCTGGCCGTCCACGGTGATCCGCAGGACGGCGCGCAGGCTCGTCGGCTCGGGGACGGCGAGGCCGGCGTCGACCTCGAGGACGGGGACGGCCCGGGTGAGGGCCTCGAGGTTCTCCGCCTGGAAGCGCTCGACGTCGGCCTCGGGCACGACGATCGGCCGGGCCGCGCCGGACAGGACGCGGGCGAGGACCTCGTCCGGGGCGGGCTCGACCGGCATGAGGAGCAGGGAGCCGTCGGGGCACCACGTGTAGAAGCCGTGGACCGGGCCGCCGATCCGCCTGAGCTCGGGCGCCTCGCCGCGCGGGCCCACGGGGACGCCGGGCACGGCCTCGAGCTCGAGCATCGGCTCGATGGACAGGTCCCCCGTGCCTCCCTCACCGGTGCGCGCCAGGCGGACCCCGGCGCGCAGGCCGGACTCGATGCGGACGGCCGCGCCGCCCTTCTGGGAGGTGGTGAGGACGAGTCCGGCGGCGACTCCGCGGCGCAGCACCTCCCAGACGCGGTGGGGCGTCTCGTCGAGGGCGACGCGGTCCTCGGCGTAGTAGAAGCCGTTGGGGGCCATGCGGCCGATCTCCTGGACGGCGCGCAGGACGTCGTCGGCGACCTCGCCGCGCAGGGACCCGCCGAGGACCTGGTTCCAGGCGGCGCCCTGGCGGTTCCAGCCGCGCTTGCCCTCGACGAGCGGCAGGAGAGTCAGTCCCGAGTCGCCCGGCCAGCCGGGGCGCGGGACCTCGGCGACCTCGAGGGCCATGGCGCGCGTGTCCGGCTCGGAGACGCGCAGGAGGCCGGCGAGCTCCTTCTCCCAGTCCGCGGGGCCGTCGTCCTGCCCGGCGAGGGCCTCCGCGCGGGCGGCGAGGAGGACGGCGGCGGTGTGCTTGCAGTCGCTGCTGACGGGGCAGGAGCAGGAGCCGGTCCAGGTGGTGCGGTCGCCGTGGCGGCGCGCGTAGAGCATGGACTGGTAGGCGCGGCCGTTGGAGCCGCGGACCTGCGCCATGAGGATGTCGCCGCCGCCGGAGACGGACAGGGCGAGGACGCGCCCCTCGTCGGCGTAGCGGCGCCCGCGCAGGAACGCCTGGCCGCCGACCCGCTCGATGATCTGCTCATCGGTGACGCGGGCGGGCCAGTCCTCCTCGGTGATCTCGCGGGCCATGGGGCCACCCTACGGGCTGGGTACGACGCGGATGCATCCGCTGCACGGCCTCGCACCCGCTGCACCGGTTCCCCGCACGGGAAGAGCGTGCAACCGGTGCGAAGCAAGGCATCCGGTGCCCCACCGCGCAGACGGCGCACGTCATCGGAACGCCTCAGCGCGCGAGCAGCCCGCCCACGCGGCGCGTGAACTCGCCCAGGAAGCGCTCGGCGTCCACCTCGACGGCGACGCGGGCGGACTTCACCGGGTCGGACAGGCCGTCGAGCCGCCCGATGGTGCGGCCGCGGGTCGCGCCGTCGAGGTCGACCTGCATGTTGATGGGCAGGAGGGTGACGAGGCCCGGGTCGATGGCGACGGCGACGGCGAGCGGGTCGTGGAGCGCGCAGCCGGGGATGCCGACCGCCTCGGACTCGAAGTCGGTGTAGTAGTCCGTCATCTCCGCGAAGAGGCGGCCGGCCTCGGTGCCCGTCTCGCGCCACGCGCTCGTCTCCGTCTTGGTGAGGAGCGTCTGGTGGGTGACGTCGAGCCCCACCATGACGACGGGCGCGCCCGAGCGCATGAGGAGGTCGGCGGCCTCGGGGTCCTGGGAGATGTTGGCCTCGCTGAAGGGGCTGACGTTGCCCTCGACGGTGAGCGCTCCGCCCATCATCGTGATCGACCCCATGAGGTCCCTGATGGAGGGGTCCGCCTCCAGGGCGGCGGCGATGTTCGTCGAGGAGCCGGTGGGGACGTAGAGGAGGTCCTCGCCCCAGTGGTGGGCGGCCTCGATGATGACGTCGACGGCGTCGCGGTCCGTGGGGCGCCCGACGGGCTCGGGGAAGGCCGCCTCGCCCAGGCCGTTGCGGCCGTGGATGCGGGCGGCGTGGTCCGTGGGGGCGAAGGAGGTGGTCGTGCGCGAGTGCGAGCGGCCGAGGTGGACGGGGACGTCGCCGGCGCCGAGGGCCTCGAGGACCGCGAGGGTGTTGCGCGCGGCGGTCCCCACGGTGACGTTGCCGTAGGTGGTGGTGACGCCGACGAGCTCCACCTCGGGGCTGGCCACGGCGTAGGCGATGGCGAGGGCGTCGTCGATCCCGGTGTCGAGGTCGAGGATCATCTTGCGGGTCATCGGGGCTCCTTCATGAGTGATCAGCGGCGCCCGCGGCGGGCCGACCGGCGGGACGCCATGCGGCGCAGCCGCCCGCCGGCCTTCTCCCCGGCCCCGGCCCGGACCTCCCGCTCGGCCCGGGCGCGGGCCTCCTGGTCGGCCTTGGCGCGGGCGCGCTCCTCTCGGCGGGCCCGGGCGGCCTGCTCGCGCAGCGCCTTCATCTCCGCGCGCTCCTCGCGCCGGTGCTCGCGGGCCTGGGCGCGCAGGACGGCACGGCGCTGCTGGGACTCCTCGCGGTCGAGGTGCATCTGGCGGCGCATCTGCTCGCGCCACAGCGCGCGCTCCTCGTCGATCTGGGCGAGCCGCTCGGCCAGACGACGCGCCTCCGCCTCGGACAGGCCGTGGTGGTGGAAGGCGGCGTCGTGACCGCGCCGCACCGGCTGGGCGGCCGACGACGCCGAGGCCGGCGACCACGCGTCCCCCGTTCGCGCGCCGCGCCCCCGACCGCGCCGACCGCGCGCCTCGGAGCGATGGGTCGGCGGCGGCGTCGAGCCCTCACGGGCCTGGGCCGGGCTCGCCGGGGAGGGAGCCTCGTCGAGGCCGGCCGGGCGGCGCGGCTCGGAGTGGAGGAGCTCGCCGGGCCCCTCGTCGAGGCGCCCCGAGGCGGCGGCGTGGTCGTCAGCCCCGCGCCCCGCGGCGTCGACGGGCCCCTGGACGACACCGAGCGCCTCGACGGCGGGCGCGTGGTCGGTCTCGTTGGACAGGAGCAGGCCGAGGGTCGGCATGACGAGGACGCTGAGCGCACCCGCCAGGACCAGGGTCGAGGCGAAGGAGTCGGACATGGCGCCCGCGTTCGTCGCGACCTGGGTGACGGCCACGATGATCGGCAGCGCCGTCGTCGAGTAGACGGCGATCTGGAGGCTCTGGCGCATCGAGTAGGACCGAGACCCGTCACGGCGGCGCTCCAGGCGTGCCGCCAGCCACACCGGCAGCCCGCGCGTGAGGACGAGGAGGATGAGGAAGGCGCCCAGGCTGATGAGCGCGGAGGCGCTCATCTCCAGGGTGATG
The DNA here is from genome assembly GCF_001553565.1 of Actinomyces radicidentis. NCBI lineage: Bacteria > Bacillati > Actinomycetota > Actinomycetes > Actinomycetales > Actinomycetaceae > Actinomyces > Actinomyces radicidentis. Next base: position 887,775 of record NZ_CP014228.1, read on the forward strand.
CCCATGCCGGAGGTGACGAAGAAGATCGGGACGAAGAAGCCGTAGGCGAGGCCGTCGAGCTTCTCCTCGAACTCCCGGTTCCCGTCCGGCAGCGCGTAGCGCAGGATGAACCCCGCCGCGAAGGCGCCCAGGACGACGTCGAGGTCGAAGACCTCCGCGACCGTGCACAGCCCCACCAGCAGCAGGACGGTGACGCGGACGGTGGTCTGCGCCGTCGTCGACCCGCCCAGGCGGATCGCGTCGACGAGCTTGCGCCCCCAGCGCTTGACCCGCTCCGTGAACAGCACGATCCACAGGGCGATCCCGAGGAAGGCGAGGAGGATGAGCATCTCCTGCCAGGTGGAGCGCGTCCCCAGCAGCAGCGCCATGAGGATGACGGGGCCGACCTCGCCGACCGCCCCGTGGTTGAGGATCGCCGCGCCCACCGCCGTCGGCAGGAGGCCGCGTTCGCGCAGGATCGGCAGGATCGTGCCGATCGCCGTCGAGGTCATGGCGATCGCGATGGCGATGCCGTTCGCGGAGAACACCCCGCCGGTGACGCCCACGAGGGCGACGGTCGCGAAGGCGAGCACGAGGGAGCCGCCCCAGGCGACGATGGCGTGCCTGCCGCCGGAGCCGCGCAGCTCGTTGACGTCGATCTCGTAGCCGGCCATGAGGAAGAGGAAGGCGACGCCGAGCTCCTTGAGGAACTCGATGTCCTGGCCGACGTGGGCGACGCCCAGACCGCTGGGGCCGATGAGCATGCCGCCGGCGATGAGCAGGACGGTCTCGGGGACGAGGCGCTTGGGGACGACCCAGCTGATGAGCGGCGACACGAGCGCGACCGCCACGATGCACAGGAGGGAGATGAAGGCGTGGGCCACGGTCTCCTCCTTCCGGTCTCGGGGCGCGGTGGCGGGGATCCCACCGCGTTGACGCCGTCGGCGCCGGAGGGGAGCGTACCGGCCGATCCTTGCCCTCCGGTGACGCGGGCGGAGGTCGGACGGGTCGTCCCGGTCACGGTTGGGCGGGCCCCGAGCGGCGTCCACCACGCCGAGTTCGGTCGATCCGCGCCGCGAGTTCGGTCGGCGCACTGAGGTCGGTCCGACCGTCCCCAGGACGACGGAAGTGTCCGGAACTCGCGGGATCGACCGCGCGCCGTACCTCCCGGCCGCACCGTTCCGCGGTTCCCACAGGAGCGCACCCGCCCACGGTTCCCAATGCCGCGAGAACTGGACACGTCCGGCGTGCGGCAGCCCAGGACGGACCGGCGCCGTCGGCCTCCGCCACCCCGGGGCGCGGCCGGGGGACAATGGCGCCCATGCCGATGCTCCAGCCCTACGCCCCCTCGGCCGAGCCGCTCACGCGCCTGGCAGACGGGACCGTCAAGCAGATCAGCCCCTTCACCGGCACCGAGGTGTGGACCGTGCCCGGCCGCGGCAACCGCCCCATCTCCCACCCCGTCGCCGAGGTCCGCGACCTGCGTCCCGGCGACCGCGAGGAGACCTGCGCCTTCTGCTCGGCCCGGTACCTCGACACCCCGCCGGAGAAGTCCCGCGTCGTCGACGCCGGCAACGGGACCTTCGAGCGGATCGACGCCCTGCCCGCCGCAGAGCTCTTCGACACCGTCGCCGAGTTCCGCCGCGTCCCCAACCTCTTCGAGATCCTCTCCTACTCGTACTGGCACGCGAACCACGGCTACGAGATCCCCGACTCCGCCCGCGAGCGCATGGAGGCCTACCTGGCGGACCCGGCCGGCCGCGCGCACGTCGAGGCGATCGCCCGCACCAAGCTCAAGGCCTCGGGCGCGGACCCGGAGTCACTCGGCTCCATGGACGAGGCGACCCGCCGCGAGTACCTCGCGGCCTTCTTCGCCGGCGGGCACGACGTCATCGTCGGCCGCCGCCACTACACGGACGGCGCCACCGACACCTCGGGCCTGGCCGGCTCGGGGACGCTCAGCGTCGAGGAGCACCGCGCCTACACGCGCCTGGCCGTCCACGCCATGCACGACCTCTACCTGCAGAACCGGTGGGTGCGCTACGTGGCGGTCTTCCAGAACTGGCTGCGGCCGGCGGGCGCCTCCTTCGACCACCTCCACAAGCAGCTCGTGGGGATCGACGAGCGGGGCGTCAACGCCGAGCTCGAGCTCGCGCGGGTGCGTCAGAACCCGAACCTCTACAACGAGATGGGTGTCGACTACGCCGCCTACCGCGGGCTGCTGGTCGCCTCGAACGAGCACGCGGTCGCCTTCGCCGGCTTCGGGCACCGCTACCCGACGCTCGAGGTCTACTCGACCTCGCCCTCCGCGGAGCCGTGGCTGCAGTCGCGCGAGGAGGTCGACGCCGTCTCCGACCTCGTCCACGCCCTGCACGCGGCCACGGGCGCCGACGTCCCCAGCAACGAGGAGTGGCACCACAAGCCGATCGACGTCGACCAGCCGATGCCCTGGCACATCACCCTCAAGCGGCGCGTCTCGACGCTGGCGGGCTTCGAGGGCGGCACGAAGGTGTACCTCAACACGATCGACCCGTGGAGCCTGCGCGAGCGTGTGGTGGAGAGGCTGGAGGACCTGCGGGCGGACCGGCACATCGCGCCGATGGCGGTGGGCGACGAGTGCCCGACGACGCCGAACCGTCTCCTCTACAACCCGGTGCTCACGCGCTGAGCGCACAGGTTCTGGCACCTGCTTGACCCCACTTCCTCGTGTGCATACATTGTACGTACACGAAGGAGGTCGCCATGAGCAGCCCGAAGACCAGCCGCATCGCACTGCGAACCACCCCCCGCCAGGACCGCACCATCCAGATGGCAGCAGCGCAGACGGAGCGCACCGTCAGTGACTTCATCCTGACCGCAGCAACGACAGAGGCGGAGAAGGTGCTCGCCGACCGCCGCTGGTTCGCCGTCACGGCGGAGCAGTTCGACGCCGTCCAGGCCATTCTTGACACTCCGCTGGAGAACACCGACCGCTTCGCGCGCATGTGGAACCGTCCGTCTCCGTTCGGAACCGAGATCCCCCTCGAGGAGGACGCGTGACGGGCCACGTGCTCGAGCCCCCTCGGAAGCTTGAGCGCGCGGACAAGCGAACCGAGTTCTGCAGCGGCGCCGACGAGCTCGACACCTGGTTCAAGGAGTACGCCTGGCAGAACCAGAAGGCGAACAACGCCGTCGTCTACGTAGCTGTCCAGGACGGGCAGCCCCTCGGGTACTACGCGATCGCGACGGCCGCCTACAGCCGCGAGGCCGCACCTGAGAGTCTCGCCAAGCACCGCCCGGCGGAGATTCCCGCGATCCTTCTCGCGCGTCTGGCAGTCGACCGCCGAGCCCAAGGACGTGGCATCGGCGCCGCCCTGCTGAAGGACGCCATGCAGCGCTCGCTCAAGTTGAGTGACGCCGTCGGCACCGCCCTCTTCATCATTCACTGCCGCGATGACGAGGCTAAGCGCTTCTACCTCGCGAACGGGGACTTCGTGGAGTCACCGGCTCACCCGATGCACCTGCTCCTGCCCTTCAAGCAGATCCGGGCGCTGCTTCCCCGGGCCTGAGCGGGCACGACGCACGATCAGCCTTCCGCCACGTCCCGGCTCAGCGGTCGCAACTCTTCCAGGCGGGCGAGCCACGACTGCGTGGTGGTGAACTCCATGAGAGTCTTCCTCCCGGCGACGAGGTCCACGGGATCCCAGAACCACCCATCGACCTTCAAACCGCTCACGAGCCGCGCCGCCTCGTCGAGCGTGCACGACTCGCCCACCATGTCGAGCGTCACGAGGTCAACCTGAACGGTGTCCGCGCTACGCGCTGCCGAGTCCCCGTCGATGATCCACCGGACGCTCAGCCACTCCAGCAGCTGCCTGGCCCGCGCGGGCTGCCGCACCATCAAGCAGAACGCCAGGGAGAGTGCAGCCTGCTCGTCACCAGGGGCGCCTCGGAACGCCCGTTCAGCCAGGGCGCACGCGTCCTCGACCTTGCCTGCACGGAGCATCTTGACGAGCCTGTGCGTCAGCTCCTCGGGGCTCAGTCCCTCGATGACGTCCCCAGTGACTCCGCGGGCGACAAGTCGTTGCGTCAGCTCGCCGATCACGTTCTCAAGCGGGACCGACCGCTCCGCGAGGATCTCCTCCTGCAGCCTAAGGACCCCTAGGACCCGCCCAGGGTCGTCGATGTACGCCAGCTCCCACTGGAGAGAGCTCGGAGACCAGTCACTGAGGTACGTCAGGGACAGCCGTTCGAAGAGCCACACGGTCGCGTCCTCGCCCGCGGGCAGGTACAGGTCCTCAGGCTCGACGTCGGTCGTCGTGTAGCCCGTCACCCGGTAGTCGACCAGGTGCGACACCGCAGCCCGAGCGCACCACTCGTCGGCGGCCCGCCGAACTTCCCCTTGGCTGAGCTCAAGCATGAGGTCACCCAGACCGCTGACCTCGCGCTCATTGCGGGCCAGCTGCACGGAGAGCAGCTCGCACCACGGCGTGAACGTCGCGGCCTCGCCGCCAGGCTCACCCAGACGGTTCCACTCTCGAGCCGTCAGTAGCAGGGAGTGCACCGTGAAGAGCTTCCCGAGCCACGTCCGAAGGACCATGTCCGGACCGATTCCTCGCTCTCCCAGTCTGGCGAGCGCCCCGGTGAGAAGGATGGTCCGGCGACGAGAGCGCCGAGCGCGCGGACCGTCGATGCTCTCCCGCACGAGTCGCAGTAGTGCGGCCGTCTCCCAGTCATCGCTGGGTTCCTGGTCGCCGTGAGCCAGGAGGAGCCGGCCGGCGTCGAAGTGGTCCTCCTCCGACCCCCGGACCCGTTCACAGTCGCGTGAGCCGCCACAGATGCTGTGATCTGACTGCTCACACAAGCGGGCCGCTCGGTCCGCAGCGCTCAGGAACTCCTTCAGGGGCATCACGGCCGTCCTGTCCTCTCTCTGCGTAGAGCACGGTCGTGTTCCATTCTGCTCCGAGACCGAGCCATGCGCCCAAGCCATCTCATGGCCCACTCCTGGCTACGCTCGGACGTCCCGATCTCGAGGTCAGGATGTCCCGATCTCGGCGAGGGGGCGGTCAGGCGTCCTGCTCGCCGATCCCCAGCGCGCTGCGCTCCTCGGGGCCGACCCAGCCGGAGCGGGACTCCAGCGCCCGGAACCAGCGGGCCAGGGCCGGCCAGAAGCTGATGGACGGGGCCACCCCGCCCGGGAAGTGAGCCCGGCCGCCGTACTCGTAGGCCTGGACGAAGGTGAACAGGCGGATGTCCGAGCCGGTCGGCTGGGCGCCGCAGAGGAACTGCTCGACGGAGACGACGGCGGACAGCGGCGGCACGTCCTGGATGGTGAGGGCCCCCTCGCGGGAGGGCTCCATGTGCGTGGCGCGAGCGAGGACCGTGTCGAGGACGTCGAAGGCGAGCAGGACGGTGTTCGCGGCGTCGGCGGCCACCTCCTCGTCGTCGGAGTGGGTGGCGCGCCCGTAGGGGCCGTTGACGTGCTCAGTGAGCCAGGCGTCCCAGGCGTCGGTGGAGTTGCGGCGGTCCAGGGGGTAGAGCTCGGGAGCGCCCTCGCGGTGGAGCTCCCACCACGCGGTCGACAGGTCGAAGAGGAGGGAGCCGGAGTCGTCGGAGACGACCTCGCCGGTCTCCATGTCGACGAGGGCCGGGACGGTCGGCGGGGGCGTGTAGCCGTCGGCGCCCTCGTAGACCTCGGCGAGGGAGCGGGCGTGGAGGACGGGGTCGACGCCGGGCTCGCCGGTCTCGTCGGTGAGCTCCCAGAAGCCGTCCGCGCCCTTGCCGTAGGACCAGGACACGGGGATGGCCTCGGTGAGGCCGAGGAGGCGGCGGGCGATGAGGACGCGGCGGCACCAGGGGCAGGAGCCCGAGGCGATGAGGCGGTAGCGGCCGGCGGCGGGCGTGAGGTCCCCGTCGGTGAATCGGTGCGAGTGCGCGAGCGGCATCTGGCCCTCCGAGTCGGTGGTCGTGTCAGGGGTGGTGACGGCGGTGGCCCGCGTCGTCGAGGCGCGAGGCGCTCGCCCCTATGGTGCCTCGCCGTGGCGGCCGCGTCAGGCGCTTCGTCGCCGGGCGAACCAGACCGAGGTCGCGCTCAGCGCCCGGTGCGCTCGGCGGCCCAGGCGCGGTCGGCGGCCAGCGCCTCCCGCTCCTGCTCGACGAGTGCGGCGTCGCCCAGCCCGGCGAGCGCCTCGACGCCCTCGGCAGCGAGGTCGAGCAGGTGGTCGACGGCGTCGGCCTGCCCGCGCCAGACGGCGGGGGAGGCGAAGGCGAGGCGGGCTCGGGCGGCGCGCCGCAGGTGGCGCTCGCGCCCGAGGAGGTCGGCCCGGCCGCCGTCGGAGCCGCCGACGCGGACCTCGGCGGCGCGGCGGAAGAGCGCAGCGGCCCCGAGGGGGTCGTCGACCTCGAGGGCGGCGCAGGCGGCGAGCTCGAGGTACATGCGGGCGTCGGAGTGCTCGCCGAGATCCTCGCAGACCTCGGCGCAGGCGAGCGCGGCGGCGCGGACACCCTGCTGGTCCCGCAGGGCGTTGAGGGCGCCGAGGGCCTGGCGGTGCAGGTCGAGCATCCGCACGCGGCCGGGCGCGCGGCGCGAGCCGGCGCCGGTGGCGATGTCGATGCCCATCTCGACCGCGGCGAGGGCCTCGAGGTCGCGGCCGGCCTGACGCAGGTTCCAGGCGAGGGCGACGAGCGCGCAGGTGGAGGCGACGGGGTCACCGCCCTCGAGCACGGCGTTGACGGCCCTCTCCTGGCGGAGCAGGTCGACGGCGACGACGTCGGTGACGGGCTCGAGGAGGTCGGAGGTCCAGGTGCAGCGGGCGGTGCGGTCGGCGTGGCGCCGCAGGATCGCCATGCCGCGGGCGACCTGGCCGGACAGGGCGAGGTACACGAGGTGCTCGCGGACCCAGCCGGGGTCGGCGTCGGGCGAGCGGTCCGCGAGGTAGGCGCTCAGGTGGTAGCGCCAGGCGAGCTCGGGCCGACCGGACAGGAGGACCGGCAGGAGGACGAGCCCTTGGATGTTCTCGGGCTGGGAGCCGCAGGTCAGGGTGCCGTCGAGGACCGGGACGGCGTACCGGAGGGCCTCCTCCCACTCCCCGCGCTGGTAGGCGTCGTCGACGGCGCGCTGGACCTCGCAGGCGGCGCAGAGATGGGCGTCGCGCGGGGTGGTGCGCCAGCGCTCGTAGGGTGCGCGGGCCTCGTCGGGCAGGCCGAGGTAGAAGGGCGATGACGCGCCGCTGGTCCTCGAGGACGTGCTCGGACAGGTCGAGGTCCGCGGCGAGGGCGTCGACGCCCTGCTCGAGGACGCGGACCTGGGCGGCGGGGACGGTGGGGTTGCGGCGGCGATGCCGACCCACAGGTAGGCCTGGCCGAGCTCGTGGGACTGCTCGGCGGTGAACAGGTCGGGGCGCTGGCGCCGGCGGGCGACGCACCACATGAAGGGCTCGACGGCGTCCCAGGGAGCGCCCTCCCGGCTGGCGTCGACGAGGGCGAGGCGGGCGGTGACCTCGCCGGCCTCGTCATGGGTCTCGACGGCGCGGCGGGTGAGGGCGGTGCGCTCGGGGCCGCCGGGACGGCTGGCATCGATCTCGAGGGCCTCGGCGGTGGCACCGGCGTGGCGTCACAGGATCCGCATGCCGCGGTCGACGCGGCCGGACAGGGCGAGGAAGGCGAGGTGCTCGCGCAGCCAGCCGCGCTCGGCGCCGTCGCGGCGGAGTGTGAGGTAGGAGCTCAGGTGCATGGCCCAGGCGCGCTCGGGGCGGCCGGACAGGAGCATGGGGACGAGGATCATGGCCTCGACGTTGGCGGGCTGGTCCTCGCAGGTCCAGGTGCCGTCGAGGACGGGGACGGCGTAGCGGACGGCGCTCTCCCAATCGTGCTCCTCCACGGCGGCGTCGATGGTGCGGTGGGTCTCGCAGGCGCGGTCGGGGTCCGGCGGGGTGGTGAGCCACTCCTCGTAGAAGGCGGCGGCCTCGTCCTCCTGGCCCAGGTAGAGGGCGACGATCCGGCGCTCGGCGCGGCGGGTCAGGCACCACAGGAAGGGCTCGATGCCGAGCCAGGGGTCGCCCGCGTCGCCGTAGGAGCCGACGAGCTCGAGGCGGGCGGCGACCTCACCGCTCTCGTCCCCGGTCTCGACGGCGAGGCGGACAGCCTCCTCGACGAGGGCGACCCTCTCCGCGCCCGCGGGCTTGCCGGCGACGAGCTCGAGGATGTCCCGGACGGTCGACCCCGGGGCGGGGACGGTCGGCGAGGGCGCGGTCGTGGCCTGGTCCTTTCAGAGGTGCGTGCGGCGGGTGCCGGGTGCAGCGCGTTCGCACGTGTTCGTCGACCCAACATAACGACGCCTATGAGTGAGCGACACCAGAAAGGCCCAAGTGTCACCTGCTATAGGGTTCACGTGTGCGGGCGCTCACAGGTTCGCGCCATCCTCTCACCCGCCCGAGCGCTCCCGGACCTCCGGAACCCCGGGGCGGCGCGACGCTCCCCAACCGTGACAATCGGTGTCATTCCGCCGCTCACCTGCAACCGGGGAGGTGACGCGAGGCGCTCCCGGCCGCCCCGGGCGAGCGGGGCGCGGCACCGGTCCGGTCGGCGCACCGCAACCGTGCGCACCGCTCGCGCAGCGCCCCGAGGTCCCGGACGCCGCCCCCCACGGGCGCGGTCGCGCCCCGCGCGGCACCGTCCCGTCGGGGACGAGGACGGGGCGCCGTCGGGTCCTCCCCGAGGGCGCCCCGCGCCCGTGGCCCGCTGACGGCGGCCGGTCTCAGGCCGCCAGGCGGCTGCGTCGTCTCTCGGCCTGGACGTCCGGGTCCGGGACCGGGACGGCGGAGACGAGGCGGCGCGTGTAGTCCTGCTCCGGGTGGGCGAGGACCTGGTCCGTCGGCCCCTGCTCGACGACGCGGCCCTCCGAGAGGACCACCGTGCGCGCGGCGACCGAGTCGACGACGGCGAGGTCGTGGGAGACGAAGAGGCAGGCGAAGCCGAGCTCGGACTGGAGCTGGCGCAGCAGGTCGAGCACGACCGCCTGGACGGAGACGTCCAGGGCGCTCGTCGGCTCGTCCGCGATGACGAGGCGCGGGTCCAGGGCGAGGGCGCGCGCGATGGCGACCCGCTGGCGCTGGCCGCCGCTCATCTCGTGCGGGTAGCGGTCCGCCATGGCGGCGGGCAGGCGCACGGCCTCCAGGAGCTCGCGCACGCGCACCCGGCGGGCGGAGCCCTCGATGCCGCCGTGGACGACCATCGGCTCGGCGATGGAGGAGCCGACGGTGCGGCGCGGGTTCAGGGAGCCCGCCGGGTTCTGGTAGACGACGCCGGTGGCGCGGCGGGCCGGCTCGAGGGCGCGGCGGCGGGCGCCCCTGACCTCGACGCCGCACACGCGCACGGAGCCGGAGGCGATGGGCACGAGGCCGGTGAGGGTGCCGGCGATGGTCGACTTGCCGGAGCCGGACTCGCCGACGAGGCCGAGGACCTCGCCGGGCGCGATCGACAGGCTGACGCCGCGCACGGCGTGCACGGAGCGGCGGCCGTTGCGGTAGACGACGTCGAGGTCCCTCACCTCGACGACGTTCTCGGGTGCGCCGTCGGCGGGCGCGGCCCCGCGCTCGGCGACCTCGACGCCGCCGCGCAGGGAGTCGAGCCGCGGGACGGCGGCGAGGAGCTCGCGCGTGTAGGGGTGCTGCGGGTGGGCGAAGAGGCTGCGCACGTCGCCGCGCTCGACGATCTCGCCGTGCCGCATGACGGCCACGTCGTCGGCGACGTCCGCGACGACGCCCATGTCGTGGGTGATGAGGAGGACCGCGACGCCGCGCTCGGCGGTCAGCGAGCGCAGGAGGTCCAGGATGCCGGCCTGGACGGTGACGTCCAGGGCCGTGGTGGGCTCGTCGGCGATGAGGACCGGCGGGTCGCAGGCCATGGCCAGGGCGGTGCAGGCGCGCTGGAGCTGGCCGCCGGAGAGCTGGTGCGGGTACGAGCGGGCGATGCGCGCCACCTGCTCCTCGTCGCCCAGGCCGACGCGGCCGAGCAGCTCGAGGACGCGGGTCTCGACGGCGCGGCGGGCGCCGCGGCCCGTGGCGTGGGCGCGGACGGCCTCGCCGATCTGGGAGGCGATGGTCTCGAGCGGGTCGAGGGCCGTCGTCGGCTCCTGGAAGATCGTGCCGACGAGGCGGCCGCGGACGTCGTCGAGGAGGGCGCGCTCGGCGCCGACCAGCTCGACCTCCTCGGCGGCACCGCCCTCCCCGACGCCCTTGCCGGTCCGCACGAGGGCGGAGCCGGTGACGGTCGCGGTGGCGGGGAGGAGGCCCAGGGAGCCGAGGGCCGTGACGGACTTGCCGGACCCGGACTCGCCGACGAGCGCGAGGACGCGCCCCGGCACGAGGTCGAGGTCGATGCCGCGGCTGGCGGGCTCGGGCGAGCCGTCGAAGGCGACGGTGAGGCCGCGCAGGGACAGGGCGCCGGTGCGCTCCCGGGTCTCCTCCCCCGTCATCACTCGGTCACCCCGAGGACGAGGTAGTCCGGGTAGGCCGGGAAGGGGTTGACGAAGAAGCCGCCGACCTTGGAGCCGTGCAGGAAGGAGTTGCGGCGGTTGAGCAGCGGGACGCTGGGGACGTCCTCGGCGATCTGCTTGTCGAGGGCGGCCCACAGCTCCTGAGCCTTGGTCGCGTCGGTCTCGGCGCTGGCGGCCTCGATGGCGGCGTCGACGTCGGCGTTGGAGTAGCGCGAGACGTTGTAGCCGCCGTCGCCGATCTCGGAGGAGGCGTAGAGCGGCTGGATGTTGGCGTTGGCGCTCGGGTAGTCCGGGTTCCAGGAGACGACGGTGAGGTCGTAGGTGGAGCCGTCGCCCTGGGTGGCGCGCTCCTGGTAGGCGTCCGTGGACTGCGGGTCGAGGGTGACCTTGAAGCCGGCCTCGGTGAGGGACTGCTGGACGGCCTCGGAGACAGCCTGGCGGGCCTCGTTGTTCTGGGTGAGGAGGACGAGCTCGGGGACGTCCTTGCCCTCGAGGAGCTCCTTGGCCTTGTCGACGTCGGTCGGGTAGAGGTCGTACTCCTCGCGGCCGGGGATGCCGGGCGTGATGTAGGTGGTGGCGATGCCGGCGCCGAGCTCGCCGCCGAGGGCCTGCTGGGCGGCGGTCTTGTCGACGGCGTAGGCGATGGCCTTGCGGACGTCGACGTCGGTGACGCGCTCGGTGTTGATGGCGAGGTAGAGCAGCGGGCCGGGGTCGGAGGTGACCATGCGGGCGGAGGCGCTCGAGCTGCCGTTGACCTGGGCGAGCTTGGAGGCGGTGAGCAGGCCGGCGGTGAAGGCGTACTGGTCGTCGCCGGAGTCGGCGATGAGGCGCTGGGAGATGGTGTCCTCGTCCTGGCCGAGGGAGAAGACGATGGAGTCGGGCAGGGCGGTGCGGACCTCGTCGGAGTCGGCGGTCCACTTGTCGTTGCGCTCGAGGGTGACGGAGACGCCCTGCTTGGCCTCCTTGAGCTTGTAGGGGCCGGAGGCGACGGGGTTATCGGAGAAGGACTCGGGGTCGTCGTTCTCGGGGACCGGGGCGAAGGCCGGCAGGGAGGCGATCCAGGGCCAGTCGCCGTAGGGCTTCTTGAGGGTGAAGACGATGGTGGTGTCGTCCTTGGCCTCGATGGAGTCGAGGTGCTTGCCGTCGTAGGGGCCCTCGTAGCCGTCGGTGTCCGCGAGGAGGGACTTGTGGTAGCTGAGGCCGCCGGAGAGCGAGGAGGAGAAGGAGCGCTCGAGGCCGTGCTTGATGAGGGCGGCGGTGATGGGGGTGCCGTCGGAGAGCTCGAGGCCGTCCTTGAGGGTGTAGGTCCAGGTGAGGCCGTCGTCGGAGACGGTGCCGGTGTCGGTGGCGAGGTCGGGGACGACCTCGGGGTCCTTGCCCGGGGTGAGCTTCCAGGTGGTGAGGCGGCGGTGCATGAGGGCCAGGGAGGTGACGGCGAGGGACTGGCTCTTGGCCGGGTCCCAGTTGATGTCGCTGTCGGAGGAGAGCACGGTGAGGCTGCCGCCCTTGGTGGCGGAGGCGACGGCGGTGCCCGAGGTCGAGGCGGAGGAGGAGGACTTCTCGTTGGCGCCGCAGGCGGCGAGGACGAGGGCGAGGGCGGATACGCCGGCGCCCGTGAGGGCGGTGCGGCGGGAGACGTCGGGCAGGAGTGCCATGGTGCTTTCCTTCTGTGGAGGTGGTGGCGTCAGGCGGTGAGGCCGATGACGAGGTAGTTCGGCAGTGACGGGTAGGGGGCGACGAAGAAGTTGGTGACCTTCGAGCCGTGCAGGAAGGAGTTGTGCCGGTAGGCCAGGGGGACGACGGGCGCCTGCTCGGCGATCTGCTTGTCGAGGGCGGCCCAGGCGTCCTGCGCGGTGGCGGCGTCGAGGTCGGACTGGGCGGCGTCGATCGCGGCGTCGACCTCGGCGTCGGAAAAGCGGGACATGTTGTGCCCGCCGCTGCCGATCTCGGAGGAGGCGAAGAGCGGTTGGATCATGGCGGCGGCCGACGGGTAGTCGGGGTTCCACATGCCGATGGCGAGGTCGTAGGTGGAGCCGTCGCCCTGCGTGCCGCGGGCGTAGAAGGCGTCCGAGGCGACGGCGTCGATGCGCACGGTCAGCCCGGCCTCGGTGAGGGACTGGGCGACGGCCTCGGCCATGGCCTGCGGGGCGGTCTCGTTCTTGACGAGGAGGACGAGCTCATCGACCTGCTTGCCCTCGAGGAGGCTCTTGGCCTTGGCCGCGTCGTGCGGGTAGAGGTCGTACTCCTCGCGGCCGGGAATCCCCGGGATCGTGTAGGTCGTGGCGGCGAGGGCGCCGGCCTCGCCGCCGACGGCGGAGACGACGGCGGCCTTGTCCACGGCGTAGGAGATCGCCTGGCGGACCTCGAGGTCGGTGACGCGCTCGGTGTTGATGGCGAGGTACTGCAGGGGGCCGCCCTCGGTGGAGGTCGCTAGGCGTGCCTTGGCGCCCGCGTTGGCGGTGACCTGGGCGAGGGCGGCGGCGGAGACGAAGTCCGCACCGAAGGCGGACTTGTCGTCCCCGGAGTCGGCGATGAGTCGCTGGGAGACGGTGGACTCGTCCTGGGCGAGTTGCCAGACGATGGAGTCCGGCAGGGCGAGGCGCACCGGATCGGTCGCCTGGGACCACGAGGTGTTGCGCTCGAGGGTGACGGAGGAGCCCTGCGTGTAGCTCGTGACCTTGTAGGGGCCCGAGGCCACCGGGTGGGAGGCGTAGGTCTGCGGGTCGTCCTTGTCCTCGGGGACGGGGGCGAACGCGGGGGTTGCGGCGATCCAGGGCCAGTCAGCGTCGACGCGCTCGAGGTGGAAGACGATGGTCTTGTCGTCGGGCGTCTCGATGGAGTCGAGGTGCTGGCCGTCGTAGGGGCCCTCGTAGCCCTCGGCGCCGGCGAGGAGCCGCTTGTGGTAGCCCAGGCCACCGGCGAGGGCCGGGGCGAAGGAGCGCTCGAGGCCGTACTTGACGTGGGCCGACGTGATCGGGGTGCCGTCCTCGAAGGCGATGTCGTCCTTGAGGGTGTAGGTCCAGGTGAGGCCGTCGTCGGAGGCGGTGCCGGTGTCCGTGGCGAGATCCGCGACGAGCGCGACTTCCTTGCCGTCCTGGAGGTTCCAGGTGGTGAGGCGGCGGTGGACGAGGCCGAGCTCGCGGATGGCGACGGGCTGGCTCTTGGCCGGGTCCCAGTTGACGTCCGTGGCGGAGGTGAGGACCGTCACGGTTCCGCCGGTGGCGGTGTACAGGGCGGTGGCGCCCGCACTGGCGGAGGTGGAGCTCGAGCCAGAGTTGGCGCCGCAGGCGGCGAGGGTGGCGGCGACGGCGGCCATGCACGTCCCTCCGAGGAAGCTGCGACGGGTCGGGCTGCTGGTGAGAGACATGCTCACTCCTTCCGGGTGCGGCGGTACCGGCGGGTACCGGGGTCGTGCTGTGACTGCGACGGTGACTGACTGGCTGGGGGCGTCGTCCGGTGGGCTCAGACGCGGGGGTCGATGACGGCCGCGAAGGCGTCGACGAGGAGGTTGGCGACGATGACGAAGGCGGCGGCGACGAGCGTGACGCCCATGACGACGGGGACGTCGGTGGTGGAGACGGCGTCCATGAGGAGGGCGCCCAGGCCCTGCATGGAGAAGACGCGCTCGGTGATGACGGCGCCGCCGAGCATCCCGCCCAGGTCGAGGGCGAAGTAGGTGACGACTGGCAGGGAGATGTTGCGCATGACGTGGCGGCCGATGACGCGCTTCTCGGGAAGGCCGACGGCGCGGGCGGTGCGCACGTAGTCCTCGCCCATGTTCTCGAGCATCTCGCCGCGCACCATGCGGGCGTAGACGGCCGCGGAGATGAGGGCGAGCACGCACCACGGCAGGACGAGGTGCCAGGCCCAGTCGACGGGGCTGTCCGTGAGGGCCACGTAGCCGGAGACGGGGACCATGTCGAGGGTGAAGCCGAACAGGAGGATGCCGAGCAGGCCCAGGAGGTAGGAGGGTGCGGAGACGCCGAGGACGGTGGCCGTCATGATGGTGCGGTCGAGCCTGCTGCCGCGCTTGAGGGCGGAGACGACGCCGGCGGCGACGCCGGTGACGAGCCAGAGGACGGCGGCGCCGATCGCGATGGAGGCGGTGACGGGCAGGCGGGCGGTGATGAGCTCGGTGACCGGCGTCGACAGGCGGAAGGAGTAGCCCAGGCAGGGGGCGGAGCAGACGATGGCGCTCGTGCCCGAGCCGTAGGTGCGGCCCGCGACGATGCCGACGAGGTAGTGCCAGAACTGCGTGTACCAGGGGTCGGAGTAGCCCATGAACTCGCTGGCCCGCTGGAGGTTCTCCGCGGTGCAGGGCTTGCCGCAGGCGAGGGCCGCCGGGTTGGACGGCCACAGCGAGAAGATCGCGAAGGTGATGAAGGCGATGAGGACGAGGACGAGGACGGTCTGGCCGAGCCTGGAGATGAGGAAGCGCGCGCGGTTCATCGGTTCTCACCGGTCCTGGGGTCGAGGGCGTCGCGCAGGCCGTCACCGAAGAGGTTGAAGGCGAGGGTGACGAGGAAGAGGGCGAGGCCGGGGAAGAGGAGGTACCAGGGGTCGGTGCTCACCCAGGTGACGGCGTTGCCGATCGAGCGGCCCCAGGAGGGGGTGGGGGCGGTGACGCCGACGCCGAGGAAGGACAGGGCCGCCTCAGCGGTGATCTTGCCGGGGATGGAGATCGTCGTGAACACGATGATGGTGGCGACGAGGTTGGGGAGGACCTGGGTCGTGAGGACGTGCCGGCCGCCGGCGCCCATGGCGCGGGAGGCGCCGACGAAGGTGCGGCCGCGCAGCGCCAGGGTGCGGCTGCGCAGGACGCGGGCGGTGGACGGCCAGCCGAGGATCCCGATGATGAGGATCATGACGAGGACACGCGGGGCGGAGGCCGGGATGATCGCGGAGATCGCGATCATGAAGACGAGGTGGGGAAAGCCCAGGGTGACGTCGGTGAGCCGGGAGACGAGGGCGTCCCACCAGCCGCCGACGTAGCCGGCGGACAGGCCCAGGAGGATGGCGATGACCATCGAGAGGATGGTGGCCCCCATGCCGATGGAGAAGGAGGTGCGGGTGCCCTCGACGACGATGGCGAAGAGGTCGCGGCCGGTCTGGGGCTCGACGCCGAACCAGTGCTCGGCGCTCACCCCGCCCAGGGGGCCGGCGGGGACGCCGGAGGGCTCCAGGGCGTCGAGGTGGTAGCTGTAGGGGTCCACGCCCGCGGCCCGGGTGATGAGCGGGGCGAGGAGGGCCACGAGGGTGGTCAGGATGATGATGACGCCGCCGAGGACGGCCCAGCGGTCGCGGCCCAGGCGTCGCAGGACGTTGCGCCAGCCCGTGGGTCGCTGCGGGCCGTGGGCCCGGTCGGCGGGCGCGGGGCCGTCGGCGGGCTCGGTCGGCAGCCCGGTGACCACCTCGGCGAGGAGGGTCCCCTCGGCGGGAAGGGTGGAGGCGGCGACGGCCGCGGCGCGCTCAGGGGCGTCGGTCGCGTCGTGACGCGGGGAGGGTGTGTCCAGGGAGGACGGGGCCACGGTGGCACCTCACGGGTCGGGCGAGCGCGGCGCGCTCACGAGCGAATGGGTTGGGAGCTGTCATCAACGACAGCAGCAACAACACACTCGCTTGGCCATGCGACCTGGACCTCCTGGATGACGGGCACCGGGCGGTGCTCCTGCGAGGACGCTAGCAGGACGGTCGCGAGCCGAACGAGACCCAGCCGTGATCTGAGACGAGGCTCTCAGGAGGCGACCGGCGGGAGCGAGGCCGGGTCGGGCACGCTCTCGGGCGCGGCGGCGCCGGGGCCCGGCCCTCAGCCCTGACGCCGCAGGTACTCCTCGACCTCGTCGAACCAGCCGCTCAGCGCCGGGTCCGCGTCGCGGACCTCGGCCAGCAGGGCGCGCCCGGCAGACGGCCCAGCCGCCAGGGGGCGACCAGACGGCACGTGCTCGACGCGAGAGGCACGAGCGCCATATGATGTGACAGTGCTCACTCAAGTTCTCGACGGCTGACCGCTTTCCAGACAGCCCCAGTGACACACCTCCACACCCCCAATGAATCGAGGTCGACCGATGACGCTCCGAAAGCCCGCAGTTCTCCTCATCGCTATCGCGGCATTGTCTCTCGAATTCCCTACAGTTGCCCACGGATCTGAGTTAGGGATCTCACCTTCACAAGCAACGCCAGCACAGCCCACTCCCCTCGCGACACAACCTCGCGACGGATCCTCTGATCTCGTCGAGTTCGCATCACGAGAGAACTCACTCGACTCAAGGGCTTTCGCACTGTTCGAGACAATCCCACAGTCCCCGCATCGCTCAGGGGCAGATGTCTCGAGCCACTCATGCTGGCGCACAAGCGACCCAGAACTGCGCAGATCCGCAGCAAAGGTCACCTCAAAGGTCGAGGTCTTCTCCAATGGGCGATGGGTCACGAAGGCAGTCGGGACCAAGACCGTCTATCAAGGCTGCGGGGGAGGAAAGGACGCGGTCGCACGGACCCCCTGCCACACCGGATCGGCCCGCTACAGGTGGAGGACGAGGGCCGAGGTGGATATCGTGGGCTGGGCCGACGATCCCACCTGGAAGACGCGCGAAACCACGTTGCAGTGCCGCCCGTGAGGCCGCTCCGCCGATGAGGAGGAGGTCGCGTCGATGAGAGCGTCGTTCCAAGGACGCCTGTCCGTCAACCAGCACGGCCCCTTCGCCCCCACGGCTCGCGGGGGCGAGGACCTGCGCTCTCTGGTCCTCGGGGTCGCCGCCACCCTCTGGCCCCGCTGCGAGGACACGTGGTTCGCTCACGGCGGCTTCGACGTGGACCTCCTGCCCCAGGGGCGCTCCCACGCCACCGTGAGCGTCGAGGCTAGCTGCCCTCCGGGCCGCGACACCCTCCCGATGGCCTCCCTGGCCCTCACGCTCGAGACGGCTCTGGCGCGGGCCGCCACGTTCCGCGTGGAGCACGCCGAGGTGTCCTTCGTCGTCGACGACGACCAGCCGCTCCCCAGCACCGACGGGTGGACCATGGACGGCTGGGCGACCCGCCTCCTCCGCGGCGCCTCGGGCGCCACGAGCGCCACCCTGACCTGGGCCCCCGCGTCCACGGCCTCGCAGGACCACCGAGCCTCGGAGCGCGTCATGGAGCTGCTCCGGGGGCCGCAGGGCCTCGCCCTCATCTCGGATGACGACGACGTGGCCGTGACGGCCTGCAGCGACGAGCACACCCTCCTCATCACCCCGTGCGACGCGTCGATCCTGGGCGTCGCCGTCACGATCGACGTCGTGCGCCGCGCCGCGCAGCAGGCAGGGGTCAGGGGCGAGGCCCGGTGCTCACTGCGCTACGCACCCGTGCCACCCGGCTCGTCGTGGGGCTCAGCGCCACCTCGCCACCGGCCCTGAGGCCGAGGCGCTCTCCGGCGCGGCGGCGCTGGGGCCCGGCCCTCAGCCCTGGCGCCGCAGGTACTCCTCGACCTCGTCGAACCAGCCGCTCAGCGCCGGGTCCGCGTCGCGGACCTCGGCCAGCAGGGCGCGCCCGGCGGCGACCTCGCGCTCGGCCGCCTCCCGCTCACCGGGCTCGTCGAGCCGGCTGACGTGGAAGCGCGCGAGCGTGGCACGGGCGCGGACGGCGGAGTGCCGGTCCCCCACGGCCGTGAAGCCCGCGAGCGCGCGCTCGGCGGCCTCGACGCCGCTGTGCGGCTCGTCGCAGACCCACTCGACGGAGGCGAGGTCGAGGTCGGTCTCGGCGAGCTCCAGCGCGCCGGAGAAGCCCTCCTGGTCCGGGACGCGGGCGACGACCTCGCGCGCCTCGTCCAGCATGGCGAGGGCCTGGTCGCGGTGGCGGCGCGCCGCACCGGGGGTCGGCCGCGCCGTGAGCGCGAGGGCCGCCCGGCGCAGGAGCCGGGCGCGGGCGAGCAGGAGATGGGCCGGCGCCCCCTCCTCGGCCGGGAAGTACCCGGCCGCGCGCCGCAGGAGGTCGCAGGCCTGGTCCGGGCGCTGCAGGGCCTCGGCGGCCGAGGCGGAGCGCTGCAGCAGCCCGAGGGCGGTGTCCTCGTCGCCCTGCTCCTCGGCCTCCTCCAGGAGCGGTGCCGCGACCTCGAGGAGCCGCTCGTGCTCGCCGAGGTCCTCCAGGACGAGGACGAGGACGCCCTGCAGGCGCGTGACGCGGTCCGGCCTGCTCGCGCGCTGCGCCAGGTCGATCGCCGTCTCCAGGACCTCCGCCGCCTCCAGGGCGCGACCGGATCCACCGAGCACGTTGGCCAGGGGCTCCATGACGGAGACGGCCCAGCAGTCCGCGCCGGCCGCGAGGAGGAGGTTGGCCGCCTCGACGTCCTGGGCGACGGCCTCGTCGAGCTGGCCGGACATGACGGACAGCCAGGCGAGACGGTGTCGACAGGACACGACGCTCGAGGCGCTCCGGGACGTGGCGGCCTCCAGGGCCGCGGCGGTGGTACGGGCCGCGCCGTAGACGTCGCCCTGGACGTGGGCCAGGGCGGAGCGGCTGAGCTCCAGCTGGGTGCGCACGTGCCCGTGGGGGTCGGCGTCGAGCCGCTCGAGGCGCTCGACGAGGACCTGGGCGACGGCGAGCAGCTCCTCCCCCTCGGCCGCGGCCTGCGGGGACAGCGCCGTGCCGGTGCCCGTGAGGCAGGCGCCCGCGACGGCGACGAGGTCCTCCGCCCGCTCGGGTCCGGCGGGGGCGTCGAGGACCTCCTGCGCGAGGGACCGCGCCCGGGCACGCAGCGAGGCAGCACGGTCCGTCGCTGCCCGCGCCTCCTCGGGGTCCTCCGGCCCGGGGGCGGCGGCCTCCATGGCGATGTCCACCTCGAGCAGCCTGGCGTGGTGCGCCGCGCCGGCAAGAGCGGACCGCTCGGCGTCGCCCTGGTCGAGCAGGCGCCTGAGGGCGCGCCAGGCCTCGAAGGCCCGCGGGGCGTCCTGCATGTCGCCGAGCAGGCGGGCGCGGGCCTCGGCGGCCGCGACCTCGCGGCCCTGGGGCGGCTCGGTGGTGAGGACGCCGTGGAGGTGGAGCCAGTCCAGGAGCCTGCTGCGCTCGATGAGGTCGCCCGCGACGCCGAGCGTCGCCGTGAGGCGGTCGAGGGCCTCGGTGAGGTCCGCCGGGGGCACGAAGGCGGGCTCGACGGCCCGGCCCGCCCCGGCGGAGGCCCCGGATGACGGTGCGGCGGAGGAGTTCGCGGAGGGGGCGTCGGACGGGCCGCCCTGGCGGCCGGGGAGCCAGCCGGAGAGGCGGCTCCTCAGCCCTGCCGGGCGGGGGGCGGGCTCCTCGGGGGCGGCGGTCTCCAGCAGCTCGACGCGCTCGCCGCGCGGGGCCCCGCCGGGGGCCTCAGCGGGGGCGCCACCGCCCTCGGCGGCGCCGTCCCCGGCACGACCCACCGGCGGCATGGCGAGGCTCTCCTCGAGGAGCTCGGTGCGCACGCGGTTGCCGTTGCGGGCGTCGAAGCGGGCGGTGAGCGCACGGACCCAGTCCTCGGTCCGCGCAGCGGCCTGGGCCAGGGTCGCTGGCCCCTCGACGCTCCACCCGGGGGCCCACAGGGTGTTCTCGGGCAGCTCGACCTCCAGGGGCTCGTCGCCTCGTCCCTCGCGCACCGCCTCGCGCAGGACGAGGGTCATGCCGGTGAGGAGGTCCACGAGGGCGGCGGCGGAGTCGCTGCGCGCGGTCCAGGGCGCGTGGTGGCGCAGGAGGCGCAGGCCCCGGTCGAGGTGTCCGGACAGGGCGAGGTAGCTCAGGTGCCACCCGACGTTGGCGACGTGCTCCAGGCTGTGCGCGTGCTTGCGGTAGGCGCGCACGTGCGCGCTCCAGGCCTGCTGGTGACGGCCGGAGCGCAGGAGGGGCAGCAGGAGCATGGACTGCATGCTCGCGGGCTGCTCGTCGCAGCCCGCCCCCGCGCGGAGGACCGGCACGCCGACGGCGAGGGCGCGGGCGTCGTCGTGCTCGCTGAGCGCCTGGAGGACCTCGTGCTCGGGGTCGCAGGCGGCGCAGTCCGAGCTCTCGTCGGGGGGCGTGGCGCGCCACGCGGCGAGCTGCGCGGCGGCGAGGTCCGGCCGCCCCAGGGAGCGCTCGACGTTGAACAGGGTGCCGTGGACGGAGTGCATCGAGGCTCCCTGGCTGCGGTAGAAGGCCTCCATCGCGGCCTCGAGCTCGCGCACCTGCTCCAGGGGGACGCCCGGGTTCCGGGCCACCACCTCGAGCGCCGACTTGTAGCACCAGCGCAGGTGGTCGATCTCGGGCTGGTCGAAGAGGTCGGGGCGCTCCTCGAGCCGCGCCAGGCACCAGGCGAAGGGGGCCAGGGCCTTCCAGTCCTCACCGCCCCACAGGTAGGCGTGGAGGAGCAGGACGCGGGCGCGCACGTCGAGCCGCTCGTCACCGGCGGCGACGGCGGCGTCGGAGACCTGCGCGAGGCGGGCGGAGCGCTCCGGCCCCAGGGGGAGGGTGAGGGCCTCCTCAAGAAGCTCGGCGAGGTCGTCGTGGTTCATCCCTGGTCTCCTTCCGCCCCGGGGCGGGGCTCGGGCTCGGTGGGTGCGGGAGGCTCGGAGGCGGTGGGGCTGGTGGCGGCTGCGGGTACGGCGGGCGCGCCCGGCCCGCTCGGCCCCGTGGCGCCGGCGGGCGCGTCCGGCCCGCTCGGTCCGGCGGGGGCGGCGGGCTCAGCCGGTGCGGTGGGGCGGGCGGGTGCGGCGTCGCCCCCGGTGTCCAGGGCCGCGGTGAGCAGGGCGGTGAGGGTGCGGGCGGCCCAGGCGCGCTCCCGGGCCGACAGGACGTGGTGCCCGGACAGGAGGCACTGGACGTAGAGACCGCGCAGGACGTCCTCGACGGCGGCGCGGTGCCGGTCCCCGGCCTCCGGGGAGCGCCCCGGGGCCGCGCCACCTGCCGCCGCCGTGGCAGCCGTCCCGGTCATACCGGCCGCGCCGGTCCTGCCGGTCGCACCAGCCGTCCCGGTGGGTGCCGCGCCGGGGCCGGTGACCTCGATGAGCCGGGCGACGAGGCTGTGGGAGCGGTTGAGGACCAGCCGCGCGCGCGGAACACGGGCGAAGGGGTCACTCACCCCCAGGACGGTCGCCCACGCGTCGGCGCCCGGGGCCCGCGAGGAGGAGGCGAGCGCCACCGAGGACTGCTGGACGCGCTGCCCGGCGAGGTCCGGGTCGGGCAGGTAGAGCGCCGGGAGGGTCAGGGGCGCGAAGCGCCGCAGGACCACCTCGACGTCGGCCTCCGCGAGCGCCCGCTCGGCGCGCTCGAGCAGGCCCAGGGCCTCGGCCTCCTCGGCGGGGTCGAGCGCCTTGAGCGCCTCGACGAGCTCGGTGGGGTCGACGAGCCGGATCCCCGCCGGGTCGGGGGCGCTCTCCCGGGCGGGGGCGTCGGCTCCTGCCGGGGCCGGGCCGCTCCCCTGGTCCTCGGCGTCGTCGAGGACCTCCGGGTGCCTGGTGAGCGCGGTGATGAGCTCCGTCTCGTGGACGTGCCCGGCGTTGACCAGGACGAGGCCCTGGGCGTCGGCGACGTCGGCCAGGGCGCGGTACTGGTCCGTCGTGCGCGTGTAGCGGACGCGCCCGCCCCGCCCCGCCAGGGAGGCGAGCCGGGCGAGGGTGAGGGGGCCCCGCGTCGTCGTCATAGGCAGGTGGCGCGCGACGAGGCGCAGCACCTCGGGGTCGTGGAGGGCGGCGGCGGACAGACCCAGGGCGTGCGCGGACAGGAAGGCGGTGAGCCGGCTGGGGGCGACGCGCCCGAGCCTCTCGAGCCAGTCGCGCACGCGCTGGCCGACGGCGTCCCGGACGGCGGCCAGGAGGTCGTCGTCACGCACGGACTCGCGCGAGGCGGTGAGGTGGAGGTTGCTCGCGTCGGCGACGACGCGCACGAACCCGGCCCAGTCGGGGGCGAGGCCCTCGGCGGAGCGGGACACGAGCATGCGGCCCACGGTGAGGGTGTGGCGGGCGGCGTCGGCGGGGGCGGCCCGGTCCAGGATGACGACCGTGCCGCGCAGCCCGGCCTCGGGGACCGTGAGCTCGAGCATGTCGAAGGGGTCCGCGCCGAGCTCCTGGCGGCAGCGGCGGCGGGCCTCCTCACGGGGCAGCTCCCACAGGCCCTGTCCGCGGCCGTGGCGGGTGGTGAGGCCGTCGGCGGACGTGACGAGGATGTCGACGTCGAGCAGGGAGCCGAACTCCGTCACGAGGGCGCGGACGGTGTCGGGGGCCAGCCAGGGCTCCGAGGGCAGGGCGGTGAGGGTGATGCTCGTGCCGGTGCTCGGCACGGCGGCGGGGTCGAGCCTCTCGACGTCGTAGGTGCCGTCGGCCCCGCCCCGCCAGCGCACGGGGTCGCCGCCGTGGGCGGAGCGGGAGGTGACGAGGATCTGCGGGCTCACCATGAAGCAGGAGAGCAGGCCGATGCCGAACTGGCCCAGGTAGTCGCCGCGGGAGAGGCCGAGCTCGTCGCGCTTGGAGCTCGAGCCGATCGTCGACAGGAGGGTCTCGGTCTCCTCCAGGGTGAGGCCGATGCCGGTGTCGGTGCAGGTGAGCCGGGAGGCGCCGTCGGAGGTGCCCAGGGTGAGGGTGACGGTGGCGGGGCAGCCGGGCTCCAGGGCACGTCGCGCGGTGATGGCGTCCACGGCGTTCTGCAGGAGCTCGCGCACGTAGACGCGGGGGCCGGAGTACAGGGAGCGGGAGAGGACGTCGACCATGCCGCGCAGGTCGACCTGGAAGGTGGACACGCTCAGCCCTGGTCCCGGGCGGCGAGCAGCGGGTCGATCCGCTGCCAGGCGCGCTGGGCGGCCCTCACGTCGTCGACGGCCTGCGGGGCGGGCAGGCCGAGCTCCTCGGCGAGGCGGTTGAGGGTCCGGGCGACGGCCCCCAGGAGGCTCGAGCTGAGCGCCCCCAGCTGGGCGTCGTGGAGGCCGGAGCCCACGGGGACCCAGGACGAGGCCAGGAGGACGAGACGGTCCTGGGCGGTGAGGAGGCGCACGGAGACGAGGGGGTCGCGGTGGGCCGTGCCCCTGAGCGCGTCCTCGAGGGCGGCCGGGTCGAGGAGGCCCGCGGCGGGCGGGAGCTCGTAGGCCGCCTGGGCGCGCAGGAGGGGCGAGGGGCGGGTGAGGAGGGTCAGCCGCAGGGGCAGGTGCCACACGGCGCCGACGACGAGGCCGCGCCGGACCATCCGCAGGCTCGGGTCGTCCCGGCCGATGAGCTCGTCGAGCCTGCCGGCCGTGAGCGGCGGGGTGAGGGCGTCGGGGTCGGTCCATCAGGGCACGTCAGGCCTCCTCGTGGGGCTCGGCGGGGTGCAGGGAGTCCTCGAGGAGGGCGGCGCTGGAGCCGAGCAGCCCGGTCGCCCACTGGAGCCACTCGTCGAGCTGGGCGTCGCTCATCCCCTCCTCCACGGGCGTGGCCGCGTCGAGGACGACGTCGAGGCCGGGGCGGGGCCCCTCGGGCTCGGCCGGGTCGTCGGGGCCGGACGGGAGGATCGTGAGGACGGGGGCCGGCTCGTGGCTGAGGAGGTGGGCGGCGGCGGCGCGGACCGCTCCGGCCCGCTCGTCCGTGGCCTCGACGCTGAGGACGGTCCTGGCGGCGAGGCCGGCACCGTCCGGGGAGACCCAGAGGACGACCTCCCTGCTCCCCCCGTGGTGGGGCAGGGCGAGGACGAGGCGGTCGTCGTCGCGGGTGGTGGGGAGCCCGTGCAGCCGCGCCCAGTGCTCCAGCCGCTCGACTCGTACGGTGGGAAGAGCAGTCACCCCGTCACGATAACGGTGCGGGAGGCGCCGCGCCCCATGGACCGGGCGGGTGGCTCATGGGGAGAGCGCCCCAGGACCTCGGGGGCCGAGGGCCATGGCTCAGCTTCCCAGGGCCCGAGGCCCAGGGGGCGGACCCAGAGGTCGCTTCTCGCCATCCGCGTCCCCGGAGGATCCTGAGGCCCAGGGGCTCAGAGGGCTCAGAGCCCGAGGAAGCGGGCGACCTCCTCGGATCCCGGGGCGGCGCGCAGCTCGGCCATCGGGGCGTTGGCCAGGAGTCGGCCGGCGCTGCGTCCCGCCCCCATGACGCCCACCCGGTCGGCGACGGCCTGGGCCTCGGCGTGGTCGTGGGTGACGTAGAGGGCGGTCGTGCCCTGGCCGGTGAGGATGCGCCGGAGCTCCGCGGACAGCTCCTCGCGCAGGGCGCGGTCCAGGGCGGACAGGGGCTCGTCGAGCAGGAGGAGGCGCGGGCGGGGGGCCAGGGAGCGGGCCAGGGCGACGCGCTGGGCCTGGCCGCCGGACAGCGTGGCGACGTCACGGGGGCCGTAGCCGGGCAGGCCGACGAGCTCGAGGACCTCCTCGACCCGCTCACGGCGCCGCGCTCGCGGCCACCCGGCCAGGCCGTAGGCGACGTTGCCGGCGACGTCACGGAAGCCGAAGAGCTGCCCCTCCTGGAACATGAGGCCGAAGCCCCGCTTGTGGACGGGGACGGTGGTGACGTCCTCGCCGTCCCAGGTGACGCGGCCGCCGGCGAGGTCCTCGAGGCCGGCGACGGCGCGCAGCAGGGAGGACTTGCCGCAGCCGGAGGGGCCCAGGAGGGCCTGGACGGTGCCGGTGGGCACGGTGAGGCTGACGCCGTCGACGGCGGTGACGGTGCTGGTGCGCCGTCGTCCGCGCCCGGTGGCGGGGTAGACGACGGTGAGGTCCACGACGTCGAGCCCGGCACCCGCCGGGGCCTGCGGGCCCTCGGGGCGGCCCGGGGCGTGGGGGCGCTCAGTGGCGGTCATCGTCGTTCCTCTCCCCGCCCCCGTCGTGGGGGTGCGGGCTCTCGGGGGTGGTCGCCGGGCGGGGCCGTGACCCGGTGCCGGGGGCCGCGCCCCCGCCGGCGGAGGGTGCTGCCGCGTCGGCGGGCACGGCGGAGGGGGCCGGGCCGGGGACAGGGGTGGGCGCAGGGGTGGCTGAGACGGTCCCTCGAGCGGCCGAGACGGTCGCGGGGGCGGCGGCGGTCTGGGCCCACTCGCAGGCCAGCATGATGACGGCGGTGCCCAGCGCGAGGACGACGCCGGCGGCCAGCCCCATCCCCTGGTTCTGGGCGCCGGGCGAGCCGATGAGTCGGTAGAGGACGACCGGCAGGGTCGGCTCCTGGGGGCGGGCGAGGAAGCTCGTCGCCCCGAACTCTCCGAGGCTCGTCGCGAGCGCGAAGCCGGCGGCGAGGCCCCCCGCGCGCAGGAGGTGGGGGCCGTCGACGGTGGCGAGGACGCGCCCGGGTCCGGCGCCCAGGGCCGCGGCGGCCTCGCGCTGGCGCGGGTCGATGGCGCGCAGCGCGGGCAGGAGGGTGCGGACGACGAGGGGCACGGCGACGACCGCCTGGGCGAGCGGCAGGATCCACCAGGACCGCGTCAGCGACAGCGGCGGGCGCGAGAGGGTGATGAGGAAGCCGAAGCCGACGGTGACCGCAGAGACCCCCAGCGGCAGCATGAAGAGGGAGTCGAGGAGCGCGACGCCGCGGCGTGCCCAGCGACCGCGAGGCCGCCGGGAGACGATGAGGGAGACCGCTGCACCGATGGCGAGCGCGATCGCCGCCGCCGCGAGCGCCACCTTGAGCGAGTTCCCGGCGGCCTGCCAGACCGTGACGATGAGGGCGTTCGAACCGCCGGTGGTGCCGAGGTCGCGGTAGTTCGCGAGGGTCCACTCCCCCGCTCGCCGCAGGGAGCGCAGCACGAGGACGACGATCGGCCCGACCAGCAGGCCGATGACGACCGTGAGGGTGAGCAGGAGCGCCGGGAGGTCGGCGGCGCGCAGCCGGGTGGCGGGCACGTCGAGGCGCAGGCGCAGGCTCGCCTGGCTGGCGGCGCGGGCGCGCTCCGCGACCCACAGGACGGCGGCGATGACGAGGAGCTGGAGGACGGAGAGGACGGCGGCGCCGCGCAGGTCGAGGTACTGGGCGGTGAGCACGTAGATCTCTGTCTCGATGGTGCCGATCCCGGTGCCGCCGAGGACGAGGACGACGCCGTAGGCGGTGGCGCAGAAGAGGAAGGTGAGGGAGGCGGCCGAGGCGATGGCGGGCATGAGGCTCGGCAGGGTGACGGTGCGGAAGGCCCGCCACGGCGAGGCTCCCAGGGCTCGGGCGGCCTCGACGGCGCGGGGGTCGAGGCGGGACCACATGGTGCCGACGGTGCGCACGACGAGCCCGTAGTTGAAGAAGACGAGGGCGGCGACGACGGTCGTCGTCGTGCCGTCGAGGTGGAGGGCGCCGAGCGGCCCGCCGGTGGTGACGAGGGCGTGGAAGGCGACGCCGACGACGACGCTGGGCAGGACGAAGGGGACGATGACGAGGCCGCGCAGGAGGTCGCGGCCGGCGAAGCGGCGGCGGTAGAGGACGAGGGCTCCGGGCACGCCGAGGAGGACGCAGCCCAGGGTGCCGAGCGTCGCCTGGACGAGGGTCTGGCGGATGATCCGCCAGGTGCGGGCGCGGGTGAGGACCTCGCCGAAGCCAGAGAGGTCGAGGGCGCCGTCGGGGGCGAGGCCGCGGCCGACGAGGGTGAGGACGGGCCAGGCGAAGAGAAGGCCGAGGAAGACGAGCGGGACGACGACGGCGAGCGTCCAGCCGGCCCGCTCGCCCCACCCCGCCCGTGGCCCCCGCCCGCACCCTCCTCGCGAGATCGGGACTTCCTGACCCCGAGATCGGGACATCCTGACCGCGAGATCGGGACGTTCCGACCGCAGGCTCGGTCCGGCGATGGGCGACGGCTGCTCGCCGCCGCCCACCGCCGTCGTCGGCTCCCCGACCGGCCCGCCCCCCGGCGTCGTCACTGGCCGACGGCCTCGGTCCAGGTCTGCAGCCAGGCCTCGCGGTTCTTCGTGATCTCGTCCGCCTCGACGACGATCGGGTCGTCGGAGGTGGCGCCGAACTTCTGCATGGCCTCGGAAAGGGTCGCCTCGGGGTTGACCGGGTACATGTACATGGAGTCCGGGATCGCGGACTGGACCTTCTTGCTCAGCATCCACTCGACGAAGGCCTTGCCGCCGGCCGGGTTCGCGGCGCCGGCGAGCACGCCCGCGTACTCGACCTGACGGGTCGCGGTGGACAGCACCGACGCCGTCGTCGAGGACTTGCCGTCGTCGGAGAGGGTCGAGGCCGGGGAGGAGGAGTAGGAGACGACGATCGGGTAGGCGCCCTTGCCCTCGCCCGCGGAGAAGTCCGTCTCGTAGGCGTCGGTCCAGCCGGAGTCGATCTTCGCGCCGTTGGCGACGAGCTTCTTCCAGTAGTCCGCGAAGCCGTCCTCGCCGAAGTGGCCGATGGTGGCCAGGAGGAAGGCGAGGCCGGTGGAGGAGGTCGAGGGGTTGATGGCGACGAGGAGGTCCTTGTAGTCGTCCTTGATGAGGTCCTCGAAGGAGGTCGGGGCGGCCAGGCCCTTCTTCTCGAACCAGTCGACGTCGTAGTTGAGGCAGACCTCGCCGAAGTCGATGGGGGCCAGGGCCTTCTGCCCGTCGACGAGGTACTGGTCCGCGCCCTCGGGCAGGGCCACGGTCTGGGAGGTGTCGATGACGCCCTCGGACAGGACGCGCGAGGCGAAGGAGTTGTCGACGCCGAAGACGACGTCGCCCTGGGGGGCGTCCTTGGTGAGGACGAGCTTGTTGACGAGCTCGCCGCCGTCCCCCATGGTCACGACGGTGAGCGAGCAGCCCGTGTCCGCCTGGAACTGGGACTCGATCTCCTTGGGGAGGTTGAAGGAGTCGTGGGTGACGAGGGTGACGGTGCCCGACGGGCTGGCGGTGACGCTCGACGACGAGCCGGACGAGCCGCCGGAGCAGGCGGCCAGGGCGAGGCCGGCGACGGCGGTGGCGGAGCCGGCGAGCACGGCGCGTCGGGTGATGGTGGTGGACACGTGTTCCTCCTAGACGTGGTCAGGAGGGCCCGGGCGTCCGCGGGGCGGCGGACGCGCGGGGAGAACTCGACTTCCTTCGCCGGTGCTGGCCGGAGCAGGTTCGAGGGTCTGCGGTCTCCCGCACTCTCAGCGCCCGTCCCGCGGGGTCCGGTGGGGCGCTCCCCTGTCGTGGTGCGGCCCACGATACGCGCCGCGACGGGCGCCGTGGCACGAGCGGCGCCCGCCCGGGCGCGGTGACCTGACGGCGCTCCCGCTCTCAGCGCCGCGGGGCGTGCAAGGGCGTCACCGTCGCACGCTCCGGCGGTTCCTGCGCGGGAACCCAGTGGGGGACGAAGGGCTCCGGGAGCATCGTGAACCAGTTGTCGAAGTGGTCGGGATCGTCCGCAGGCGGGACGAACGCCGTGCCGATGAGGCGCTGGGCATCATCCCCCGGCCCGCAGAGGGCCTCGACCCACGCCCCCATCTCGACGTGACCCACCTCGACGCCTCGCGTGGCGAGGAGGGCCGCGCCGAGCAGGAAGACGTCGTGGATGACGAGGATCTCCGCGGGCGTGCAGGCGAGCGCCTCGTCCTCGCCGACCCCGAGGACGCAGAGGCGTGCGCTCAGGAGGCTGGCGAGGCTGCGCAGCTGGTAGACGAGCTCGTAGTCGTACCGGGTCAGCCAGAGCTGCGGCAGCGTCTGCCCGATGTGCGTCTCGTCGAGCTCGCCCAGGTGGGAGCCCCGGGGCATCGCCGCGAGATAGTCGAGGTCCTCCGTGAGGGAGCCGTCGTAGACGTGCGCGCCGACGGCGAAGCAACGGGCCGCCCGTTCATCGAGCGTGCGGGCGAGCAGTGGGGAGTAGGTCCGCGCCAGGACCTCAGGAATATCATCCCACGGCGGGATCCCCAGGGCCTCTGCGTCGTCGGTGCGGTCCGCGTCGTACTCGTCGTCGGGGCCCGCCCCGGATGGGGCACCGCCGTCGTATCCCGCGGCGGCGAGCACAGTGCGCATCGCGTCAGCGAGACCGTCGGTGGGCTCGTCGTCGACCAGGCTGTAGGAGGACCCGGGGTCCCAGCCGAAGGACCCGGACGGCGGGAGGTCCCACGGGCGCGGAACGCGGGCGTACCACGGCGTGGGCGGCTCCCAGCCGAGGGCGTCCCAGACGGCGGCCTGCTTGTCCGAGCGGACCTGTGTGCGGCCGGCCTCGTAGTTCCGCCACGTCGGGACCGTGACGCCGGCCGCACGCGCCATCTGGGGCACGTCGAGGCCGAGCTCAAGACGTCGGGCACGCATCGCCTGCGCGATGTCGAGGTCGTCCGGCTCGTGGTGGATCGAGGTCATCGTGCTGCCCTCCCGGAGGACTCGAGGACGGATCGCCACCGCGGACGCGGGAGGCTCCCGATCCACACTAGCGGGTCCGGCACGCAGGCGGGGCGCCGTCGGCCACCGCGGGAGCGGCGCCGTCGCGGTATCCGCGCTGGTGGGGCAGGATGTGCGTGTACGGAACGGCGTCGTCGCACCCCGCGACGCGCGCGCCGTCGTCCCCTCGCGGCCCCGCCGCGAACCGAAGGAACGGAGCACACCATGGCAGCAGACCTCGGATGGAAGGCCACCTCGGCCATCACCACCCTCGTCTCCGGCATCGTCGCCGAGAAGGCCGTCAAGATCGGCTGGAAGCTCGTCACGGGCCACGAGGCCCCGGAGCAGGAGGACCAGCTCCTCACCTACCAGCTCGCCGAGGTCATCGCCTTCGCGGTCATCTCCGGCGCCGCCATGACGGTGACCCGCCAGCTCACGCTGCGCGAGGCCGCCAAGTGGTACGGCGGTCACGAGATCGAGAACCCGCTCGAGGAGAAGAAGCTCAAGGTCCAGGGCTGACCCGTCCTCCCGGTCGGGCCCCGCGCCCAGCCGGGCACCGAGCTCGTACTTCCGCCCCTGAGACCCACGGCAAGGCTGTGGGTCTCAGGGGCGGAGGTACGAGGTGGGCGCGTGAGCCCGTCCTCGCGCCGCGTGCCCGGGGCGGGGCGCCGCTCACCGAACCCCCGGCCGTGACCGTCGCAGCACCCGGCTAGGCTTCCTGCATGACGTCCCTGCAGATCCTTCAGCTCGTGTGCGCGATCGTCGTCGTGGCCACCACCTTCGTCGGTGGTGGCCTCTTCGTGCGCGCGTGTTGTCAGATCGTCCGCAGGATGCGCGTGGGGCGCCCCGCGGGCCGCGACCGCACCCGGCCCGTCGGCCGCCGCCTGTGGCTGCTCGTCTCCGAGGTCCTCGGGCACACCGCCTTCAAGGGACGCCCGTGGATCCGAGTGGCGCACTGGCTCGTCATGGTGAGCTTCCCACTGCTCTTCCTCACCCTCGTCACCGGCTACGGGCAGGTCCTTTCCGGCGCCGGCTACCAGCTCCCCTGGCTCGGCCACCAGGCCTGGTGGGCGTGGGTCGTCGAGGGCATCGCCTGGACCTCGACCGCCGGCATCATCGGCCTCATCGCCGTGCGCACCCGCAACCGCCGGGACGGGGCCGCCGAGCCGCCCTTCGACGCGACGAGCGAGGGCGGCACCCGCACCCGCTCCTCCCGCTTCGCCGGCTCCACGAGCTCCCAGGCCCGCTTCGTCGAGGCCGTCATCCTCGGGGTCGTCGTCTGCGTCCTGGCGCTGCGGATGCTGGAGCACGCGGCCCTCGCGAAGGCCGGGGACCCGCAGGCGGTCTGGACGCAGTTCCCGCTCACCGCCTGGACGGGTGTCGCGCTCACGCACCTGCCGGCGGACGCGATCACCGCCGCCGTCTACGTCGTCGCCACCATCAAGATCGTCATCTCGATGACCTGGATGTTCGTCGTCGGCCTGCAGCCCTCGATGGGCGTCGCCTGGCACCGCTTCCTCGCGATCGTCAACGTCTACGCCCGCCGCGACATGGCCGGCACGACGGCGGACCCGGCCGCCATCGCCGAGCGCACCGGGGAGGAGCCCGACGCCGTCGCCGCGCGCCTGAAGGAGAACGTGCCCGCGGCCCGCACCGGCTCCAAGGCCCTCGGCCCGCTCCTGCCACTCGAGTTCGAGGGGGCCGACGGCGCCCTCGTCGCCCTCACCGCCGCGACTATGGACGACCTCGACGCCGCCATGGAGAAGGCCGACGAGGAGGAGCGCGAGGTCGCACTCGGCGTCGGGCGCGTCCAGGACCTCACCTGGAAGGGTCTGCTCGACTTCTCCACCTGCACCGAGTGCGGCCGCTGCCAGGACCTGTGCCCCGCGTGGAACACCGGCAAGCCCCTGTCCCCCAAGCTCTTCGTCGAGGCCGTGCGCGATCACCACGGCGCCGTCGCTCCCTACCTCGCCGCCGCCGGCACCCTCGGGATCGCCCCCGAGGAGGTCACCGACGCCCAGGCCGCCGACCACGGCGACCTCCTCGCCGACACCCGCTCCGGCCTGGCCGCCGGCTCCGCCCACACCGGCGACGTCCTCGGCGCGCTGCTGGCCGCCAAGGCCGCGCCCACCGAGACCGGCGTCGCCACCCGCCCGGCGCCGCTGGCTGGCGACGTCGTCCCCGCGGACGTCCTGTGGTCGTGCACCACCTGCGGCGCCTGCGTCGACCAGTGCCCGGTGGACATCGAGCACGTCGACCACATCGTCGACGTGCGCCGCCAGCAGGTCCTCATGGAGTCCGCGTTCCCCAAGGAGCTCGGTCAGATGTTCCGCAAGATGGAGTCCAAGGGGAACCCGTGGGGGCTGGCGCCCCGCAAGCGCATGGACTGGGCGAAGGACCTCGACTTCGAGGTGCCCGTCATCGG
Source organism: Actinomyces radicidentis (assembly GCF_001553565.1). NCBI lineage: Bacteria > Bacillati > Actinomycetota > Actinomycetes > Actinomycetales > Actinomycetaceae > Actinomyces > Actinomyces radicidentis. Next base: position 919,803 of record NZ_CP014228.1, read on the forward strand.
CGTCGACGTCGAGGACGCGTCCGAGGTCGACTACCTGTTCTGGGTCGGCTGCGCCGGCGCCTACGAGGACCGGGCGAAGAGGACGACGCGCGCCGTCGCCGAGCTGCTGCACGTGGCCGGGGTGCCCTTCGCGGTCCTCGGCGACGCCGAGTCCTGCACGGGCGACCCGGCCCGCCGCGCTGGCAACGAGATCCTCTTCCAGATGCTCGCCGGGCAGAACGTCGAGACCCTCAACGAGGCGAAGGTCCAGCGGATCGTCGTCTCCTGCGCCCACTGCTTCAACACGCTGGCCCGCGAGTACCCGCAGGCCGGCGGGCACTACGAGGTCGTCCACTACACGCAGCTGCTGAACCGGCTCGTGCGCGAGGGGCGGCTGCGGCCAGCGGCGGCCGAGCAGCGGCCCGAGCTGCCGCAGGTGACCTACCACGACGCCTGCTACCTGGGCCGCCACAACCAGGTCTACAACGCGCCGCGCGAGCTCATCGAGGCCACCGGCGCGGACGCCGTCGAGATGCCCCGTAACCACGAGCGGGCCTTCTGCTGCGGCGGCGGCGGGGCGCGCGCCTTCATGGAGGAGTCGATCGGGACGCGCATCGCCGTGGAGCGCTCCCGGGAGGCCATCGGGACGGGTGCGCAGGTCATCGCGACGGCCTGCCCCTTCTGCACGACGATGCTCTCCGACGGCGTGGCGAGCGAGGGCGCGGACGTGCGCGTCACCGACGTCGCGACCCTCATGCTCGAGGCCGTGCGCCGCGGGCAGGACGGACCCGGTGACGCGGAAACGGAGGAGCCCGAGCCCGCGCTCGTGTGAGGGGCGGCGCGAGGACCCGCCTCGTGGGCCCCGCACACGGGAAGCCACGAACCGCCCCGGCTGGAGAGATCCGGCCGGGGCCGCCGTCATGCGTGCGGGGGCGGTCGACGGCGTCCTGGGTCGCAGTCCGGGCACGGCACCCCTCCCGTGCCGGCTCGGGACGCCCCGGTCCGGACCTGCGACCTCGCTCAGTCCAGGCCTGCCAGCTCCTTGGCGCGGGCGAGGACGGCGTCGAGCATCTCCACGGTCATGACACCGGTCGAGGTGTTGTACTGGCTCGTGTGGTAGCTGCCGAGCAGCGTCACCGGGGTGCCGTTCGGGCGGGCGAGCGCGGCCTCGGCGCCGTGGCCGAAGCGCCGCGCCGGACGGGGCACGGTCCAGCCGGAGGCGCGCGCGACCTGGAGGGCCGTCGTCCAGGCGATGCCGCCGAGGGCCAGGATGACGCGCAGCTCCGGGAGGAGCTCGAGCTCGCGGGTGATCCAGGGACGGCAGGTGGTCTTCTCGGCCGTGGTCGGGAGGTTCCCGGGCGGGGCGCAGCGCACGGCGCCTCCGATCCTGATGCTGATCGGCTCGGTGCCGTCGCCGGCCGCCTCGGAGGAACCGCGGGTGGCCAGGCCGGCGCGATGGAGCCCGGCCCAGAGCCAGTCGGAGGACTTGTCGCCGGTGAAGACGCGGCCGGTGCGGTTCGAGCCGTTGGCGGCGGGGGCGAGGCCCATGAGGTAGATCGGTGCGTCGACGGGGCCGAGGGAGAAGGCGGGGCGACCCCAGTAGGGCTGGTCGGCGAAGGCGGCGCGGCGGCCGGTGGTGGCGACCTCCTCACGCCATGCGACGAGGCGGGGGCAGGCGCTGCACACGGAGACGCGGGCGTCGAGCTCGGCGAGGTCGCGGGTGCGGGCCAGGCGGGCGACCCCGGCCGGGGTGCGCGCGACCGGCGTGCTCGCGTCAGCCGGGTCGCCGGGCCAGCCCGTGCCGGGCGGGACGGGCGAGTCGAAGAGCCGGCCGGTGATCGGGTGCGGGTCTGCCATACCCGCCATTGTGGTGCTCTCAGCGGGTCAGAGCGGTGCACGGCGGGCGTCTGCGTGCAGGACGGGCCTCTGATCCGCTGAGCGCACTATCTCGCGCCGGCGGCGGGGCCGGAGCTGTCCACGAGGGCGCCTCAGGCGCCAATCAGCCCAACGGGCGACACGCATCCTGCCTGGTCAGAGCCTCGCACCGGTCCGTGCGCGTGCCGCGGCGAGGTTCTGAGGCGCCCTGGTGGACAGCCTCAGGTCTTGCGCAGCTCCACGACGCAGGGCCCGAGGAAGGCCTGGGTGAGCGGCCCGATGAGAAGGGCGTAGAGGACGGTGCCGATGCCGACGGTCCCGCCGAGCGCCCAGCCGATGAGGACGACGGCGGCCTCGACGCCAGTGCGCGCGAAGCGCATGGAGACACCCGTGCGCGCGTTGAGCCCGGTCATGAGGCCGTCGCGCGGGCCTGGGCCGAGCTGCGCCCCGATGTAGAGGCCGCCGCCGAGGCCGTTGAGGATGACACCGGCCACCATGAGCGCTGTGCGCCAGGCGGCGCCGTCGACGGCGGGGACGATGTGGAGGGTCCAGTCGAGCGAGAGACCGATGAGGATCGTGTTGGCGACGGTCCCGAGCCCGGGCCACTGCCGCAGCGGCACCCACAGGAGGAGGACGACCGCCCCGGTGATGATCATGACGGTGCCCATGGACAGGCCGGTGAGCATCGCGACGCCCTGGTGGAAGACGTCCCAGGGGGCGTTGCCGAGCCCGGAGGCGACGATGAGGGCCTCGGCGGCGCCGAAGAGCCACAGACCGACGACGAGCTGGACGAGCCGGCGCGGGAGCCTGCCGGCGCGCAGCTGCTCGATCGGGTTGAGGTCGGCGAGGGCGGGCACGGCGTCATGCTGGCACCGGCGCGTGGCGAACGGGTTGCCCGTCCGCACGGCGACGGGCTGTCAGCGGTACGAGGGGCGGAGGACCATGCCGCGTGGCTCGCGCGCGAGGCCGGCGTCGGCGAGGACGGCGGCGACGCCGCGGTCGAGGGCGGGAACGCCGCCCACGGTCTCGACGACGCGCCTGGCCGGGCGCTCCTCGCGCCCCATGACGGCGCGCTCGTGCCGGACCAGCGCGGTGAGCGCGGCGTCGAGCACGGAGCGGTCGGCCGTGTAGGGGGTGAGCGCACGCAGCCGCTCGCTGGCGTGGAGGACGGGCCTTCCCTCGAGGAGGACGACGACGGCGCCCTGCCGGCGGCCGGGTCATCGCCGCGGGCACCCCCGAGGAGCTGGCCGACGGCTCCGCCGCGCTCGGCCCGGACGAGTCCCTCACCGGCCGCTACCTCGCCGCCCACCTGTCGAGGAACCCAGCGCGCTGACCCGTCCCTCACCGAGATCGGGACATCCTGACCGCGAGATCGGGACATCGCGCATGGGCCCTGACAGCCCCACTGAGTTCGGTCAATCCGCGCGCTGAGTTCGGTCGGCGAGCGCCCGCCCCGCCCCGCCTGGCACGATGGGGGCATGAAGCTCGTCGTCATCGGCGCCACGGGCGCCACCGGTCGCCGCGTCGTCACCCAGGCCCTCGAGCGCGGGGACGAGGTGACCGCCTACGTCCGCAGCCTGTACAAGATGGAGGACCTCGTCGGCACCGAGGGCCTGCGTGTCATCCCGGGCGTCGCCGAGGACGCCGAGCGCATGACCACCACCATGGAGGGGGCCGACGCCGTCGTCGTCGCCCTCGGACCGGCGCAGACACCGGCCACCTTCCTGCGCTGCGACCTCATGCAGCACGCGCTACCCGCGATCCGCACCGCGATGGTGCGCGCCGGCGTGCGGCGCCTCGTCGTCCTGTCAGCCTGGGGCGTCGGCGAGACCGCCCGGGCCGCCTCCCTCCCCCTGCGGATCGGCTTCGCGACCCTCATGCGCGCCGTCTACACGGACCACGAGGCCGCGGAGGCCCCGCTGCGCGCCGCCGACGACGTCGACCTCACCACCGTCCACCCCGTCATGCTCACCGACGACGCGGAGGAGGCTCCGGTCGAGGTCGTCCCCTTCGAGGAGCTGGCGCCGATCACACGCCCGGAGCAGGTCTCGCGCGGCGCCGTCGCCACGGCCCTCCTCGACGCCGCGCACGACCCGCGCACGATCGGTCAGCGCCTCGTCGTCCACCCGGCACGCTGAGCCCGGGTCCGACGGCGCCGCGTCGGCGCGGGTCGCCCCGGACCGGCCCGCGCTGCGACCTCAGGGCGCTCCCGCTGCCGCGGAGGGTGCGGGCCCGAGGAGGGCCACGGCGTCGTCGAGCACCGCCTGCCGCCACCAGGCCCAGTCGTGCCCGCCGCCGTGGACGGTCACCGGGGCGCAGGGGCAGCCGGCCGCCTCGAGCGCGCGGACGACGTCCTGCGCCGACGCCGCCATCGTCCCCTCGTACCGCCCGGCATGGAGCCGGACGCTGACCGGCGCGCGCCGTGCGGCGGCCGCGAGCGCCTCCGCCACGGCAGCGTGCTCGTAGCGCCACAGGGAGGTCGACTGGGCGCTCGCGCACCCCACCGCCTCCGGCGCGCGGGCGACGCAGAACAGGGCGGTGAGGGCGCCGAAGCTCGAGCCGGCCACGACCGTGAGGGTCGGGTCCTCCGCCACCCGCCGGCGCCGCGAGGGCTCGCCGGGGAGGACGAGGCCGTCGCGCCTGAGGCGCGGGACGAGCTCCTCCACGATCCACCGGGCCTGCCCGTCGGGGACCCCGAGGGAGTCGACGCGATCCGTCGACGCGTCGACGAGCGCCACGACGAGGGGCTGCAGCCGACCGTCGCGCACGAGCGCGGCGAGGGCATCGACGGTGCCGAGCCGCTCCGCGTGCGCCTCGCCGTCGGTGAGGAGGAGCAGCGGAAGGTCGCCGTCGGGGCTGGCCGCCCCAGTTGCCGGGCGGGCTGGACTAGCTGCCCCGGCCGCCCGGCCGCCTGGACTAGCCGCCCCGTCCCGTCTGACGCCCCCGCCGTCGCCCCGCTCGCCTCCACCGACGCCGTCGGCACCGGCGTCGAGGACGGCGATACGGGTCCTCGGCCCGGTCCACGCCGCGCCGCCGGACGGCGCGCAGGCCGCGAGCTCGTGCAGCGGGTGCCGTGTGCGGACGCTCTCGGGACCGCTCTCGCCACGGACGAGGTCCAGGACCCCGCCAGGGACCCGCCCGCGCTGGGGGCGGCCGCCGCCCGGCCCCTTGAGCCCGTCGCGCCACCAGGGCGGGTCGCCCTCCCTGGTGTGCTCGAGGAAGCCGTAGGTGGAGCACAGGTCCGCGGGCAGGACGAGCTCGGCGGCGAACCAGCCGTCGCCGAGGGGTTCGAGGTCCAGCCCGTCCACCGGGTCCGGGAACCACCAGCCGTTGACCTGCACGGCGACGGCGCTCGCCCGGGGCGCCCGGTGGGCGAAGCGAACCCGAACGCCTCCCCGCGTCTCGCCGAGCACGAGGGCGCCCTCGACGCGATGGCCGGAAGCAGCAGGCGCACCGCTCGCGCGGGTGACGGCGACCCGGAGCTCGCCGAGGCCGGCCGGGCGGGGAAGCCTGGGCCAGCGCTCGGGAGCGAAGGGGTCCCGGGCCGGGCCCAGCCCCGTGTCCTGCGCGGCGCCGTGCGCGCGCTCCTCCGCCGCGCTCACGCGGGCACCACGACGGGCCGACCGGTGCGCGGGTGGGTCATGACGACGACCTCGTGGTGGTACACGGCGCCGATGAGCTCGGGCGTGAGGACCTCGGCCGGGTCTCCGACGGCGACGAGGCGACCGAGCTCGAGGACGGCGACGAGGTCGCAGTAGCGGGCGGCGAGGGTGAGGTCGTGGAGCACGACGACGACGCAGGCGCCGTCGTCGGCGAGCCGCCGCGCCCGGGACATGACGAGCTCCTGGTGGTGGAGGTCGAGGGCGGCCGTCGGCTCGTCGAGGAGGACGACCTCGGCGTCCTGGGCGAGGACGCGGCCGAAGACGGTGCGGGCGAGCTCGCCGCCGGACAGGGTCGTGACCTCGCGCTCGGCGAGCGCCGCGACGCCCGCGCCCGCCATCGCCTCCTGGACGCGGTCCTCGTCGTCCTCGGCGACGGGCCACGGCGCACGGCCCATCTCGACGGCCTCGCGGACCGTGAAGGAGAAGGCCTGCGCGTGGTGCTGCGTCATGACGGAGCGGTGCCGGGCGAGCGCCTTGGCGGGCCACTCGCCCACGGGTCGGCCGGTGAGGAGGACCCGGCCAGCGGAGGGCTCGCGGTCGCCGGAGATGACGGACAGGAGAGTCGACTTCCCGGCCCCGTTCGGGCCGACGAGCGCGAGGACCTGGCCGCCGGAGGCGCTCAGGGTGACGTCGTCGAGGAGCCTGGCCGCCCCGATGGTGACGCCGACCGCCTCGACGCGCAGCCGCGGCTCCCCGGAGCCGGCCGCACCGGCCGCACCGGTCGCACCGGCCGCGCCGCCGGTGGCGTCGGCGGCCGTGGCGTCGGTGGCGCCGGCGGCCGACCCGTGCACGGCGCCGCCCCGTCCCGCGCCGGTCACAGTCGCACCTGCCTCGAGCGCAGCACCAGGGCGAGGAAGAAGGGGGCGCCCATCATCGCGGTGAACAGCCCGATCGGGACCTCGGCGGGCGGGGCGACGGAGCGGGCGAGCGTGTCCGCGACGACGAGGAGCAGCGCCCCGGTCAGCGCGGACACCGGCAAGAGCCCCCGGTGCGCTGGCCCGACCATCATCCGGGCGGTGTGGGGCACGACGAGCCCGATGAAGCCGATCGTCCCGGCGAAGGCCACGGAGGCGCCGATGAGGACGGAGGTGACGACGACGATGAGCCGGCGCGTGGCGCGCACGTCCACGCCGAGGTGACGGGCCTCGCGGTCCCCCAGCGTCATGAGGTCGAGGCGGCGGGAGACGACCTGGAGCGCGACGGCGCCCGCGACGATGACGGGGGCGCCGACGGCGAGCTTGAGCCAGGTGACGTCCCCGAGCGAGCCCATCTGCCAGAAGACGACGGACTGGAGCTCGTCGTCGTCCGCGGCGAAGGTGAGCAACCCGGTCACGGCCGCGAAGGCGGAGCCGACGGCGATGCCCACGAGGAGGAGCCGGGCGGTGCCCGAGTCGTCGGAGGGCCGCGCCAGCGCGTAGATGAGCGCGGTGGCGAGCAGACCGCCGACGAAGGCCGCGGCGGGCACCGCCCAGGCGACCGCCGCGGTGGCGAGCGGGGGCAGCAGGACGATGGCCGCGACCGCCCCCGCGGAGGCGCCGCCGCTGACGCCGATGACGCCCGGGTCCGCGAGGGGGTTGCGGAAGAGCGACTGGAGCGCCACTCCGGCGACCGCGAGCGCCGCGCCGCTGAGCGCCCCGAAGAGGACGCGCGGCATGCGCAGGCTCATGACGACGGTCGTGTCCAGGGGCTGGCCGGGCTCGCCGAGGCCGAGGACCTCGTGGGCGACGACGCCGAGGACCGTGCGCGGCGACAGGGCGATGGGGCCGGTCCCGATCGAGACGACGACCGCGGCGAGGAGGACGACCGCGAGGACGGGGACGACCACCGCCGGCCTGAGGCGGCGGGCGGCGGATCCGGCCCGGCTCACTTGGCGAGGTCGGTCAGGGCCTGGGCGAGGGCCTTGGCCCCCGCGCCGACCCCGACGCCGCTGACCTTGATCTGCTCGCTGGGCATGACGACGAAGGCGTTGTCCGTGCCCGCGGGGGTCTGGGAGAGCGTCGGGAAGGCCTCGAGGAAGCCCTCGAGGCCGCCCCACTCCTCGAGGTCGCCGTCGCCCATGAGGATGACGTCGGGCTCGGTGGCGAGGAGGCCCTCGTCGGAGTACTTCACGGAGTAGCCGGTGAGGCCCTCCTCGACGCCGACGCTCGTGGCGCCGACGGCCTCGAGCATGTCGGCGGCGGCGGTGCCGGAGCCGATGACGGCGTTGGCGCCGCCCGCGCCGGAGGCGGTGACGGCGAGGACCTTGAGCCCCACGGCACCGTCCCCGGCGGCAGTGGTCGCCTCCTCGAGCTGGGACTCGACGGTGCCGGCGAGCTCCTCACCGGCGTCGGCGGCGCCGACGTACTCGGCGACGGCGCGGATCTTGTCCGCGACGCTCTGCTGGTCGTCGACGACGACGGCGTCGACGCCGGCCTCGCGGAACTTGGCGGCGACGTCGCCGTGGCGCTTGACGTTGTTGCCGATGAAGAGGGTGCCCTTGAGGCTGAGGAGCCCCTCGGCGCCCGTCTTCTGGGAGTACTCGTACTGCTCGGGGGCGTCGAGGGCGGCCTGGGCGACGGAGTTCGTGGGGGCGGCGTAGATCGAGTCGGCCATGCCGAGGGCGGCGAGGATGTCGGCGACGTCCTCGCCGCCGACGATGATCTTGGAGGTGTCCGTGACCTCGACCTCGGTGCCGGTGCCGTCGGTGACGGTGACCGGCAGGGACTGGGTGGCGGTCGTCGAGGGGATGCCGGTGCCCTCGGCCCAGGTCCAGCCCGCGGGGAGGTTCGCCGGAGCGCCGGAGACGGCGGCCGAGGCGTCGGCGGTGCCCGCGGCGGAGGCGGCGTCCGTCGCGGCGCCGCTCGAGCCGGAGGATGAGGCGTCGTCCGAGCCGCAGGCGGCGAGGAGCGTGAGGGCCGCGGCGCCGGAGACGGCGGTGAGGAGCGAGCGGCGGGAGACGGCGGTGGGGTTCAAGAGGGACCTCCAGGGCTGCGACGAGCCGATAGGGGATAAGGCTTGCCTTACCTTAGCAACACCGGTGGGCCGCTCCGCCAATCGGACCCGGCTCGCACGGCCCCCGCGACGACGTCGTACCCGCCCCGTACCGTGAGGGCATGACCAGCTCCCCCAGCCTCTTCGACGCCGCGGCCGAGGACGGCGGATCCATCGTCGACGACCCGACGCGCCCCCTCGCGGACCGGTTGCGTCCGCGCAGCCTCGAGGAGGTCGTCGGGCAGTCGCACCTGCTCGCCGCGGACGCACCGCTCGGGCGCATGGTGGCGCGCGGCCGGCTCTCCTCGATCATCCTGTGGGGCCCGCCCGGCTGCGGGAAGACGACGATCGCCCGCCTCCTCGCCGAGCGCACCGGCCTCGTCTTCGAGCAGGTGAGTGCGACCTTCTCCGGCGTCGCGGACCTGCGCAAGGTCTTCGCGGCCGCCGCCCGCCGCAAGGAGGTCGGGCAGGGCACGCTGCTCTTCGTCGACGAGATCCACCGCTTCAACCGCGCCCAGCAGGACTCCTTCCTGCCCTACGTCGAGGACGGGACGGTCGTGCTCGTCGGCGCGACGACGGAGAACCCCTCCTTCGAGCTCAACGGGGCGCTCCTGTCCCGCTGCCAGGTCCTCGTCCTGGGCCGGCTGGACGACGCCGCCCTCGCCGAGCTCCTCGAGCGGGCGGAGGCGCTCACCAGCCGCACGCTCCCGCTCACCGAGGACGCCCGCGCCGCCCTGCTCGCGATGGCCGACGGCGACGGCCGCTACCTCCTCGGGATGGTCGAGCAGGTCCTCGAGTCCCTCCCCGACGCGTCCGACGACGACGCGCTGCTCGACGCCGAGGACCTCACCGCCGTCGTCGCGTCCCGGGCACCCTTGTACGACAAGACCAGCGAGGAGCACTACAACCTCATCTCCGCGCTCCACAAGTCGATGCGCGGGTCCGACCCGGACGCCGCCCTGTACTGGCTGTCCCGGATGCTGCTCGGCGGCGAGGACCCGCTCTTCATCGCCCGGAGGGTGGTCCGCTTCGCCAGTGAGGACGTCGGGATGGCGGACCCGGCGGCCCTGCAGGTGGCACTGGGCGCCTGGGAGACCTTCGAGCGGCTCGGGCACCCGGAGGGCGAGCTCGCGATCGCGCAGGCGGTCGTCTACCTGGCCACCGCACCGAAGTCGATCAGCGTGTACCGCGGCTTCAACCGGGCCTGGAAGGCGGCGCAGCGCACGGGCTCGCTCATGCCGCCGGCGCACATCCTCAACGCCCCGACGCGCCTCATGAAGGACCTCGGCTACGGCGCCGGCTACCAGTACGACCCGGACACGGAGGACGGCTTCTCCGGCGCGGACTACATGCCGGTCGGCTACCCGTCACCGGAGAAGCGGGAGCGCTTCTACGAGCCGACGGACCTCGGCCACGAGCACCGGGTCCGCGAGCGCCTCGCCTACTGGGAGGACCTGCGGCGGCGCAAGCGCGCCGAGGCCGAGCGCGAGCAGCAGCAGGACCAGCAGAACCGGCAGCACGAGGACCACTGACTCCCCGATATAGCACTTGCTATATTCGACGCATGACCCCCGAGGAGCTGACGACGATCGCGAGCGAGGCGGACGAGGCCGCCCGCACGGCGCGCGCCCGCCTCGTCGAGGCCGTCCGCACCGCTCACGCCTCCGGCCTCACGCAGACGGAGATCGCGCAGGCGACGGGGCGCTCCCAGCCGGAGATCTCGCGGCTCCTGCGATTCCACGGCACCGGTCCGCTCGCCCGGAGGCTCCGCGAGCACCGTCGCCCCGTCCTCGACCTCATCAAGGCGAGCGGCGGCAGCAACGTGCGCGTCTTCGGCTCCGTGGCCACCGGTCGCGAGCGACCGGGCTCCGACATCGACCTGCTCTACACCGCCGGGCCGGGGACCAGCCTCCTCACGCTCAGCCGGTTGGAGATCGAGCTCGCGGAGGAACTCGGAGCCTCGGTGGACCTCGTCCCCGACGATGCCATCCGCCCGAGCATGCGCGACCAGATCCTCTCCGAAGCGGTGTCGCTGTGAGCGCCAGCAGCCGGACGACGGTGCAGCTCCTCTCGGAGGCACTGGAGCACCTTGAGGCGGCAGAGACGTAGGCCTCCAGAGACCTCACGGACCAAGTCGTCATCGACGCGATCACCCTGCGCCTGTCAGCGGGGATCGAGGCTCTCGGGCACCTCAGCGACGCCGAACGCGTCGGTCTCCTGGGCGACACGTGGCCCGCGATGCGCGGCATGCGCAATCGCATCGCTCACGGCTACGCCGGCGTCGCGGAGCGCTACCTGGTTGAGGTCGTCAGATCCGACCTTCCTGGGCTCGTCGCAGCCGTCAGGCACCGCCGGTCCGAGCTCATGGAGTCCTGACCCCGCTGTCTACTCGACCGACGCAGCCCGCTCAGCCCCGGAAGGGCAGGGGCGCCATCCCACGGACCCCGGCGTCGACGGCGTAGACGGAGCCGGCGGCGGGCTCGACGTCGTCGGGCAGGTTCTCCCGCGAGGTCGTGATGAACAGGGTCCCGAAGCCGGACTCGCCGAAGGCGCAGGCGGTCACCTGCCGCACCGGCAGCTCGACGACGGCGTCCAGCGTCCCGTCGGGCGCGTAGCGGCGCACGGCCGAGCCGCCATTGAGCGCGGTCCACACGCCGCCCTCGGCGTCGACGGCGAGCCCGTCGGGGTAGCCGTCCTCGTGGTCGATGGTGACGAAGGGCCGGGGGCTGACGAGCCCGGCCCCGGCGTCGTAGTCGAGCAGCGTGATGGTGCCGGTCGGGGTGTCGGTCCAGTAGGCGCAGGTGCCGTCGGGGTTGAAGCCGAGGCCGTTGCAGATGGTGGCGCCGTCCCAGGCGGTGATGGGCTTCGCGTCCGGGCCGTCCCAGCGGTAGACGACGGCGTCGCCGGGCGTCTGCGCGTAGGCCATGGTGCCGATCCAGAGGCGCCCGTCGGGGTCGCAGCCGCCCTCGTTGGTGCGGATCGCGGAGTCGGTGAGCAGGGTGGTGACCTCGAGGAGGTCGGAGAGGTCCTCGGCGCGGCCGAGAGCGACGCCGTGCTCGGTGGTGACGAGGGCGCCGCCGCCGGCGCGCGGCCGGATGACTGAGGCGACCGAGGAGGGCACGTCCATCCGGGTGGGGCGGACGTCGTCGTCGAGCTCGACGACGACGCCGGCGAGCATGTCGACGAGCCGCAGGCGGCCGGTGGCCTCCCACCAGCAGGGGCCCTCGCCGTGGTACGTGATCGAGTCGGACACGCGCTCAGCCTTCATGGGCCCAGCCTACGGAGCCGCTGACCGAACTCAGCGCGGAGGGTCGTTCAGGATGTCCCGATCTCGAGGTCAGGATGTCCCGATCTCGCGGTCAGGATGTCCCGATCTCGAGGGTCAGTGCTCGACGAGCACGGCGACGGTCCGCCCCGGCACGCGCACGGTTCCGGTCGCCCGGTCGAAGGTCGTCCTGCGGACCACCTCGTCGGCGCCCTCGGCCTGCACCTCGCTCAGCTCGAGGAAGCGGCCCACGAGGTCGTCGCACTGCTGCTCCACCTCGTCCGGCGTCGCGTTGATGACGATGACGAGCCCGTCCAGGGCCGGGTCAAGGTCCGCCTCGCCGGCGCCATCGTCGATGACCATGAGGATGACACCGGGCTGCGCCCGGTCCCCGCCCACGGGGAAGGACACGCGCTCGAGGACGAGCTCGGCCGACCCCAGCGAGAACAGGGGGCTCGAGCGCCGCAGGCGCAGCAGGTCGAGCGCGGCCTCGGTGGCCGTGGCGATGTCGTGGGGGCTCGGCCGCAGCTCCTCGTGGGAGAGGAGCTCGGCCTGGAAGATCCACTGGTCGAAGTTGCGGTTCGCCGGCGGCAGGCCCCTCCCCCAGCCGTTGTCCTGCCCGCTCCAGTCGATGGCGTTGAACCAGTCGCCGGAGTTGTAGGAGTCGGTGTCGAGGGACTTGCTGCGCAGCATCTCGGTGCCGGCCGCCCAGAAGGAGGGCGTCTGGCCGAGGGTGACGCAGGCGAGGCAGACCGTGTTCATGCGGATGCGGTCCGCCATCGTGGTGCCGATCGGCAGCTTGTAGGCGAGGCGGTCGAAGAGGGTCTCGTCGTCGTGGGCGTCGACGTAGGCGATGGACTCGACGGGCTCGGTGCCGTAGGCGGCGGACTGGTCGCCGTAGCGGATCTCCTCGCCGCGGCGGTGCTCGCCGTCGGCGGTGCGCAGAACCATGTCGCGCAGGTTCCCTGCCAGGGAGAGGCGGACGAGGTCGGTGCGCCAGGCGAGGTCGGCGCGCAGGGAGCCCTCGTCGCGCTCGTCGCGGCCGTTGGGGTCGGTGAGCTCGCCGGTGCCGAGCCCCTGGGCGGCGCGGGGGTCGACGTCGAAGAGGGTGCCGCCGTGGACGGCGTCGCGGACGCGGTCGTTGAAGGTGCCGACGCCGGTGCCGCCGAGCTGGCCCTGGACGGCCTGGGTGAACAGGGCGTTGTTCGCGACCTCACCCATGTTCCAGCCCTCGCCGTAGAGGAAGATCGGGTGACCGACGGCGTCCTCGGCGACGGCGTCGAGGGCCTCTCGCAGGCGGTTCATGGTGTCGACGGAGTGGTAGCCCATGAGGTCGAAGCGGAAGCCGTCGACGCGGTAGCGCTGCACCCAGGAGACGCAGGAGTCGATCATGAGCCGCTCGGCCATGGCGTGCTCGGTGGCGACGTGGTTGCAGCAGGTGCTCATCTCGATGGCGCCCGCGGCGTCGCGCCGGTGGTAGTAGCCGGGGACGATGCGGTCGAGGACGGACTGGGGGGCCTGACCGGCGGCGGAGGTGTGGTTGTAGACCTGGTCGAGGACCACCTGGAGGCCCATGCCGTGCAGGGCGCCCACCATGCCGCGGAACTCGGCGGTTCGGGCGCCGCCGTCCTGGTGCCCGGCGGTGGCGTAGGAGCCCTCGGGGGCCTGGTAGTGGAAGGGGTCGTAGCCCCAGTTGAAGGCGTCCTCGTCGGCGACGGCGGCGACGGCGGCCTGGGGGCGGCGCGAGGCCGGGGAGGTGCCCTCGGGGATCTCGGGGAGGCGCTGGCGGGCGCGGTCCTCGGGGACGGTCGCGAAGTCGAAGGTCGGCAGGAGGTGGAGGGTGTCGATGCCGGCGGCGGCGAGGCGGCGCAGGTGGCGCGTGCCGGCGGAGTCGGCGCCGAAGGCGGCGTAGGTGCCGCGCAGCTCCTCGGGGACGGTGGCGTCGGCGGCGGAGAAGTCGCGGACGTGGAGCTCGTAGATGCTGCGGGCGGCGTCGGAGACGACGTCGGGGGCGAGGTTCTCGACCCATGCGGCGGGCTTGAGGGCGTGCTGGTCGAGGTCGACGGCGACGGAGCGGGTCGAGTCGACGGTGAGGGCGAGGGAGTACGGGTCGGTGACGCGGTTGGTGACGACCTCGCCTGTGGTGTGGAGGAGGACCTCGACCTCCCACAGGTACTGGGCGCCGGGGCCGACGACGCCGTCGGGGACCTCCCAGCGGCCGTCGGGCCGCCGCTGTGCGGGGGTGCGGGTGGGCTCGCCGTCGACGGCGGGGACGGAGCCGGTCGGGTCGCCGGTCTCCCAGGACAGGAGGGCGACGTCGCGAGCGGTGGGCGCCCACACGGCGAAGGAGGGGGTGCGCGGGGCGGGGGCTCCGTCGGGGCCGGCGTGCTCGTGGAAGGTGGCGCCCAGCGGTGCCGAGCCGTCGCGGACGGCGGCGCGCTCGCCCCAGAGGCGGTCGATGAGGGGCCAGGTCTGGACGCCGGTGAAAGCGGTGATCCAGCCGCCGGTGGTGGCGTCGGAGCGCTGGACGACGCCGAGGCGGCAGCGCAGGAGGTCCTCGACGTCCTCGCGGGCGAGGCGGGGGCCGCCGTACTCGTCGGCGGTGGTGAGGGCGAGGTAGCCGGCGAGCTGGGGGTGGACGGCGACGAGGGCGGGGTCGAGCTCGTCGATGACGCCGAGGGGGACCTCGTAGCCCCTCTCGCCGCGGTGGATGATGCCGTCCTCGATGCGGGCGTCGCCGTCGGGGCTGACGACGAGGCCGAAGCCGACGTCGGGGGCGCGGTCGGGGCGGCCGCCGTCGGGGCCGACGCACGCGGCGCGATCGACGCCGCGGGGCAGGAGGTCGGAGGGCCAGGCGAGGGTGGTCTCATCGACCCAGTAGGCGCGGGCGCCGCCCATGCCGGGGACGCTCACGAGGGCGGGGGCCTCGTGGTGGGCGGGCGGCTGGGGCGGGGTTCCGGCGGAGTGCCCGGAGGGGGTGCTCGCACTGGTGCGGGAGGGCGTGGTCATGGTCGGCCACCTTCCTGGTCGTTCGGGGTCAACTCTCCCACGGCGTGGGCCGCGTGGAGAGAGGCGATCTGGACGTCGGACCATTGACGGCGGTGGTGCGGAGCGGCGAGGGTGGTCGTGCGGGGCCGTCCGGGCAGGGGCCCCGGACGTCCCCGGCCCGGAGCGCGGAACCCGGAGCGCTCGGAGCGCCCCACGTCGCGAGGACGCGGGGCGCACCTGGTGCTCGTGCCGGCATCGGCCGGCACGGACCATGCGTGAGCCGGTGCGCATCGACGCCGGGCCGGGCGGTTCCGGACCGGCCCGGGCCGGCGGGTCCCAGTCGGGCCTGATCGGGCCGACTCTGCGGGAGTGGGCCGGATCGGCCGGGGCCGTCAGCGCGGTCGGCTCACCGCCCGGACCACCAGAGGCCGGGCACGGTGCCCTGCGACGGGTTCCAGGCGTTCCACGGGCGGGCCTTGCCGGGCTTGGGCTTCTGGTGCCCCTTGCCGGGCTTCGGCGTCTGGTGGCCCTTGGCCTTGCCCTTGCCGTTCCCCTTCGCGGCCTTGCCAGTCGCCTTCGCCGTGGCGGTCGCGGTCGCGCTCGCCTCGGCGGTCGGGGCCGTGGAGGCCGTCCTCGTCGGCTGGGTGGTGGGCTCAGCGCTCGGCTCCGTCGTGGGCTCAGCGGTGGGCTGCGCCGTCGGGGCCGCCGTCGGCTCGTCGCCGGCACCCGAGTGACCGCCCTGCGGGTCGGTGAGGACAGCGACGGTCCGCGCCGGGACGGTCACCGAACCGGTCGCGGCGTCGTAGGCAACGCCCTTGACGGTCGCGTCAGAGCCGTCGGCCTGGATCGAGGAGAGCGCGAAGTCGCGGCCCTTGATCGAGCCGATCGTCTGCGTCGTGGCCTCGTCGGAGGCGTTGAGGACGACGAGGACGCCGTCGAGCGCCTTGTCGACGTCGGTCACCGAGCCGTCCGCGTTCGCGGCGGTGTCGTCGATGAGCATGTCAATGACGCCGGGGGTCGCGTCCGTGCCGGAGCCCGGGAAGGAGACCTTCGACTGGATGAGCGCCGCGGTGCCGAGGGAGAACAGCGGCGTGGACTTGCGCAGGCGCAGCAGGGTCTCAGCCTGGGTGTCGGAGGTGGCGATGTCCGCGGCGGCCGGCTTGAGGGCGCCGTTCTCCAGGAGCGGGCGCATGATCGCCCACTTCGAGGAGTTCGAGGAGGCCATGGGCAGGCCCTTGGCGTAGCCGTTGGTCTGGCCGGACCAGTCGATGGAGTTGAAGTAGTCGCCGGAGTTGTAGGAGTCGCGGTCGAGCGACTTGCTGCGCAGCATCTCGGTGCCGGCCGCCCAGAAGGACGGGGACTGACCGAGGGCCACGGTGGCGAGCGAGACCGTGTTCATGCGGACGCGGTCCGCCATGGAGGTCGACGTCGGGAGCTTGTAGATCCCGAGGTCGTAGAGGGTCTCGTTGTCGTGGGCGTCGACGTAGTTGATCGTCTCCTCGGGGCTGGAGGCGTAGCCGGCCGCCTGCCCGTTGTAGTCGATCTCGGAGCCCTTCTTGACCGTCCCGTCGGACGTGGTGAAGAAGTAGCTCTTGAGGTTGCCGGCCAGGCCCAGCCTCACCAGGTCGGTGTTGTGCTGGAGGTCGGCGAGCTCGTCGGCGTCGGAGCGGTCGGACAGGCCGTTGGGGTCCGTGTACTGGCCGGTGCCGAAGCCCTGGTAGGTCCGGTGGTCGGAGTCGAAGGGGCCTCCGCCGTGGACGGCGTCGCGCAGGCGGTCGTTGAAGGTGCCGATGCCGGTGCCGTCGAGCTGCCCCTGGGTGGCGGTGGTGAACAGGGCGTTGTTCGCGATCTCGCCCATGTTCCAGCCCTCGCCGTAGAGGTAGATGGCCTTGCCGTTGACGCCGTCCTTGGAGACGGTGAGCTCGTCGAGGGCGGCGCGCAGGGCCTTCATGGTGGCCACGGAGTGGTAGCCCATGAGGTCGAAGCGGAAGCCGTCGACGTGGTAGTCGCGGGCCCAGGTGACGACGGAGTCGATCATGAGGCGAGCGGCCATGGCGTTCTCGGTGGCCGTGTTGGAGCAGCACGTCGAGGTCTGGACGGCGCCCTTGGCGTCGAGGCGCTGGTAGTAGCCGGGGACGATCTTGTCGAGGACCGACGTGGAGGCCTGGCCGGCTGCGGCGGTGTGGTTGAAGACCTCGTCGAGGACCACCTGGAGGCCGGTGGCGTGCAGCGCCCCGACCATCTGGCGGAACTGGTAGGTGCGGGCGCCGCCGTCCTGGTGTCCGTCCGTGGCGTAGGAGCCCTCGGGCGTCGTGTAGTGCCAGGGGTCGTAGCCCCAGTTGTAGGGGTCGGTGTCCGCGGTGGAGGCGACGGCGGCCTGCTGCTCCTCGCTCGCGGCGCCGGCGTCGGGCACGGTCGCGGTGACCTGCTTGGAGCGGTCCTCCTCGATGGAGGCGATGTCGAAGGTCGGGAGGAGGTGGACGGTGTCGACGCCGGACTTCGCAAGCTGGGCGAGGTGCTTCATGCCGTCGAAGCCGGACTCGGTGAAGGCGAGGTAGGTGCCGCGCTCGTCGGCCGGGACGGTCTCGTCGGAGGCGGAGAAGTCGCGGACGTGGAGCTCGTAGATGGTGCGCGAGGCGTCGTTGGCGACCTTCGGGGAGGCCGTGCTCGCCCACTGGGCGGGGGCGAGGGCGGCGTCGGAGAGGTCGACGGCGACGGAGCGCGTCGAGTCGACGGTGAGGGCCAGCGAGTAGGGGTCGGTGACCGTGTTGGTGACGATCTTCCCGGTGCTGGGGGCGTAGACGGTGACCTCCCAGAGGTACTGGGAGCCGGCCTTGATGGCGCCGTCGGCGTTGTCGACGACCCAGCGGCCGTCGTCGCCGCGCACGGCGTCGTGGCGGACGCCGTCGCCGGAGACCTCGGGGACGGAGCCGGTGGCGTCGCCGGTGTCCCAGGTCAGGAGAGTGACCTTCTGGGCGGTGGGGGCCCACAGGGCGAGCGAGCGCAGGAGGCCGGTCTCGAAGGTGGCGCCGAGGTCGCCCTTCTGGGCGGCCTCGCCGTAGAGGGCGTCGACGGCGATGGCGGTCTGGACCCCGGTGAAGGCGGAGACGGTGTCCTCCGCTCCCGCCGCGCCGGTGCCCCGCTGGACGACGGCGGTCTGGCCCTCGAGGGCGGTCACGACCTCGTCGTGGCCGAGGGCGGCGTCGCCGTCGGCGTTCTCGAGGCTGAGGGCGACGTAGCCCTTGAGGTTCGGGTGGGCGGCGAGGACGTCGTCGGGCAGGTTGCCGGCGACGCGCAGGGCCGTCTCGGTGCCGCCGGTGACGACGCCGTCGGTGAGGGAGGCGGTGGCGTCGGGGCTGGTGACGAGGGCGTAGGAGACGGGGGCGTCCGCGACGGGGGCGCCGTCGTCGGAGACGAGGTCGGTGCGCGCGACGCCGGAGGGCAGGAGGGAGGTCGGCCACGCGAGGGTGGTGGCGTCGATCCAGTAGGCGTCGAGCTCGCCGACGCCGGCGGCCGGCGGGTCGGTCACGGCGATGGTGAGGACGTGGGTGTCGCGCGTGTAGGTGAAGGTGACGTCCTTGCCGGCGGTCGCGGAGAACCCGTAGTCGTCACCGCCGGCCTTGCCGTCGACGCCGTAGTTGACGTCCCAGGACAGGGACTCGGAGACCTTGACCTGGTAGGAGCCGGTCGGGATCTTGTTCGTGGTGAAGGTCCAGGTGCCGTCGCCCTGAGGCCGCATGGCGGCGGCGAGGCAGGCGGGGGCCCAGTCGGAGCCGCAGCCGAGGGCGGCCTGGAAGGAGCCGGCGAGCGTGATGATCGGCTCGGAGGCGTTGGTCCAGGAGACGTGGCTGGCGGGGTCGTAGAGGAAGGTGACCTTGCCGCCGGTGGTCGTGTAGCTGATGTTGTCGCCGCCGGCGACGCCGTTCGCGCCGTAGTTCTCGTCCCAGGTGCCGCCGACGGCGACCTTGTACTCGTAGGTGCCGGCGGGCAGGTCGAAGGTGCCGGTGAAGAGGCCGGAGGCCTGGTCGTAGGTGAGGGCGGCCTGGGAGCACGAGACGTCCCAGTCGGAGCCGCAGCCCATCTCGGTGGTGTGGCTGCCGGGGACGGTGACCGCGAAGTCCGCGGCGGCGGCCGCGGCCGCGGTGGCGGCGTCCGTGGCCTCGGCGGTGGCGGCCGGGGTCGCGTCGGCGGCGACGGCGGGGGCCGTCGTCGTGGCGAGGCCGGCGCCCGTGAGAGCGAGGGCGACTGCGGCGAGGACGCTCGCGAGGCGGCGTCTGCCGCCTCGCGCCGCTGGGACGGCGTGCAAGACGTGCAAGGACACGGGGGACTCCTTCGTCGGGGCCGGGATTCCGGGCGACGTCGCCCGGTGGGACGCGGGTCGTTCCGCGCCAGGATAGGCTGAGACGAAGGTTACGGTTCCGTCACAAGCGCTGCAAGACCTGCAAACCATACAGATGTCTTGCGGACGTCGAAGGCCCGGAGCCGGAGCCCAAGGGACGGGTGAACCGGCTGTCACTCGGCCGCGCACTCCCCCGAGCGGCGTCGTCGGCGGGTGTGGACCCGACGGAGTCGCCCCGAGTCCGAGTCACCGCGCGCGGGGGGGGGCGCAGGGCTCAGCGGGTCGCGGGGACCGAGAGGTGGGCGAGGAGCTCGGGGAGGGACCGGTCGAGGAGCCCGGTGAGAGCCTCGTCGCCGCGCATGAGGGCGACGCGCATGGAGCGCTCGGCGGCGGCCGAGATGATCTCGGTGGTGTCCTCCGGACTGAGGAGGCACTCGCGCCCGAGCGCGGCCAGGCCCGCCACGAGGATCTCGCACAGGGAGGCCTTGAAGGCGGCGTAGGAGTCGCGCAGGCTCGGGGCGTGCTCCTCGTCGCGGATGACGTAGGCGGCGAACTCCTCCTGGAGCAGGTAGAAGTCGCGGCTCATCGGCAGAGAGGCCAGGAAGCGGTCGGCGAGGTCGGCGACGGCGTCGGTGACCTCGGCGTCGGTGCGGAACTCGGAGCGGCCGGACTCGTCGTTGATGGCGGAGGTGACGAGGTCGTGGACGAACTCCGCCATCCGGTTCCACTGCTCCTCCGCGAGGCGGCGGACGAAGTGGTCCATGTCCGTGAAGTTCGAGTAGAAGGCGCCGCGGGTGAAGCCGGCGCGGCTGCACAGGTCACCGACGCTCATGGCGCCGATCCCCTTCTCGGCGACGACCTCGCGGCCGGCGGCGAGGAGCGCGGCCTGGGTCTGGGCGCGCTTCTCGCTGGGAGTGCCGGCGATGACGCGGCGGACGGCGGCGCGACGACCGGAGATGCGGGCGCCCGCCGCGGCGAGGAGGTCCTCAGGGTCCTTGGGCATGCGGATACCGTAGTCCGTCCTCACACCCGACGTTCAGGAGTGCCGGCGCCCGGACGAGTGCCCGCGGCCGGCCTCGAGCCCTCGTCTCCGCCGCCGCGCCGCCGCCCTGCTGCTCGCCCCGCCTTTTCTCCACCCCTCCGCCGAGCTCGTACCTTTCGCCCCGAGACCCACGGCAAGGCTGGTGGTCTCGGGGCGGAAGGTACGAGGTCAGTAGGGGACGCATCCGGCCCGCCCGCCGTCTGAGGCGCCGGCGCCGCCCGACATCGGCCGGCTGGCGGCCGGTCAGCGGCTCGTCCACGCCTCCCAGAGCTTCGTGTACTCCCCGCCGGCCGCCACGAGCTCCTCGTGCGGGCCGAGCTCGACGATCCGCCCGTCGATGACGACGGCGACCCGGTCGGCCACCGCGGCCGTGTCCAGGCGGTGCGCGATGGCGATGACGGTGCGGTCGGCGAGGACGGCGTCGATGGCCCGCTCCGCCGAGCGCGCGACCGCGGGGTCGAGCAGGCTCGTCGCCTCGTCGAGGATGAGCGTGGCGGGGTCCATGAGGACGATGCGGGCGAGCGCCACCTGCTGCGCCTGCCCCGGATCGAGCACCACTCCGCCGGTGCCGACGAGGGTCGCCAACCCGTCGGAGAGCCCGGCGACCCACGGCCCGGCGCCGACGACGTCGAGCGCCTGCACGATCTCGGCGTCGGTGGCGTCGGCCCGCGCGATACGCAGGTTGTCGGCGAGCGAGCAGGCGAAGACGTGGTGCTCCTGCGTCACGAGGGCGACCTCGCGGTGCAGCGCCTTCTCGGTGAGCGAGGTGAGGTCGACGCCCTCGCCGTCGGGGCCGCCGCGGCCGACGGTGACGCGCCCGCGCGTGGGCGGGTGCACGCCGGCGAGCATCCGGCCCAGGGTCGACTTGCCCGAGCCGGACGGCCCGACGAGCACGAGCCGCTCCCCGGGGACGACGTCGAGGTCGACGTCGTGGAGGACGTCGTGCCCCTCGCGGTAGGCGTAGGAGACGCCGCGGACGCGCGGCGGGTCGGGGACGACGTCGTCGGTGACGGCCTCGCGGTCCGGCTCGACGAGCTCGACGCCGACGATGCGGGCGAGCGCGGCGGAGGCGGACTGGAGGGAGTCGAGCCAGAAGGTGATGTCGCTGACCGGCCCGCGCAGCTGCACGGCGTAGAGGGCGACGGCGGTGACGGCGCCGAGCGTCACGGTGCCGTGCCCGACGAGCCACGCCCCCCAGACGACGGTCGTGATGAGGGGCAGCATGACGGCGACGCCGAGCCCGGTGATGAGGACGCAGCGCAGGAAGAGCGTGTACTGCTCGGTGGCCCAGACCTCGCGCAGGGCGCGGTCCAGGACGCGGTTGCGGCGCTCGCCGAGGTCCTGGGCGTCGACGGTGTCGGCCTGGTCGGCGGTCTCGGCGACGACGCCGTCGACCTCGGCCCACAGGGCGTTCATCGCCTTGTACCCGGGGACCACGTGGCGCAGGTACCAGCGCCCCACGGGCACGGCGATGATCGCGGAGGTCAGCATGCACACGCCGAGGAGCGGTGAGGTGACGAGGGCCGCGACCGTCACGGAGACGATCGTCAGGACGATGACGAGGATCTGCGAGACGCCGCGCTGGACGACGAATCGGATGGACTCCAGGTCGTGGCTCGTGCGGCCGAGGAGGTCACCGGTGCCGGCGGACTCGACGACGCTGAGCGGTAGGTGCATGGCGGCGGAGACGAGGCGCTCGCGCAGCTCGGCGAAGACGCGCTCCCCGAGGATGCGGGCGAGGTACTCCCCCGCGCCCGTGAGGAGGGCGTTGAGGGCCGCCAGGGCGACGACCGCGGCGATGAGGCCGTGGAGCCGGCCCGAGGCGGCCGCCCCTGAGGTGCGCTCCGCCTTCTCCACGAGGTCGACCATCGTGCCGAGCAGCCGCGGGATCGCGACGGAGGCGACGGCGGCCGCGAGCTGGGTGACGGTGACGAGGGTGAAGGCGACCTTGTGGTCGGCCAGGAGGGTGCCGAAACGGCGGCGCACCTGGGCCGAGGAGGCGACGGGGAGACGGACGGCGCTCATCGGTCCCCCTCCTTCCGCTCGACGGCAGTCTCAGCCCCACCGAGATCGGGACTTGTTGACCGCGAGATCGGGACATCCTGATCGTCAGACCGGTCGCCTGTGGAGAACGTCCCGATCTCAGAGTCAGGATGTCCCGATCTCGGCGAGGGGGTGGTGACGGGGTCGGCGCCGCGCTCGACGACGGCTCGGTAGGCGGCCAGGTCGCTCAGCTCGTGGTGGGTGCCGCGGGCGGTCTCGCGGACGGACGCGTCCGGCCCCTCGCCGTCGGCCTCGAGCAGCACCACCTCGTCGCAGCGGGACAGCAGCAGCGGCGAGGGCGTGACGACGACGGTGGTCGCCCCGGTCCGCTCGGCGCGCAGGCGCTGGGCGACGAGGTCCTCCGTGTGGGAGTCGAGGGCGCTCGTCGGCTCGACGAGCACGAGCACCGGGGAGCGCCGCGCCACTGCGCGGGCGAGGGCGAGGCGCTGGCGCTGCCCGCCGGAGAGGTTGCGGGCCTTCTCCGTGAGCTGGCCGGTGAGCCCCCCGAGGGAGTCGAGGACGTCGCCGGCGACGGCCACCTCGAGGGCGCGCGACGCCGTCGCCTCCTGCTCGGTGGTCAGCGCGACGTCGGCCCGGGTGGCGTCGGGCCGCAGGGCGACGGCGTGCATGCGGATGAGCTCGGACAGCCCTCGGGTGGCGGCGAGCGGGACGTCGTCACCGAGGACCTCGGCGGCGAGCGGCCCGGCGAAGGCCTCGGCGTGCGCACCGGAGACGACGACGGTGCGCCGCACCTCGGCGACCGGGACGCGGCGCAGGTCCGTGCCGCCGAGCGTCACCGCGGCGACGTCGTCGGGTCGCCCGAGGCGCTCGGCGAGGGCCGCGGACGCCCCGGGGACGGCGCAGACGAGGGCCGTCATGACGCCGCCGCGCAGCCGCACGCCGGACGCGCCGTCGACGAGGTCCCCGGTCGCGTCGATGACGGCCGCGGGGTCGACGGCGTCGTCGGTGGTGAGCGGCTCGACGGCGGCCACGCGCGAGACCTTCTTCGCCCCGACCCAGGCACGCGTCATGAACTGCATGAGGTCGGCGAGGGAGCCGAGCGGCCAGATGAGGTACGTGGTGTAGCCGTAGAAGGTGACGAAGTCGCCCACGGTGATGCGCCCGGAGAAGGCCGCCTCCGCGGTGGTGCCGACGACGGCCGCGGTGAGGATCATCGGGGCGCCGGCGCGGATCGCGGCGAGGAGCGCCTGCGTGGAGGCGACCCGGATACCGGCGTCGCGCACCTTGGCGGACTGCTCGGCGTAGCGGGCGGAGTAGACGTCCTCGCCGCCGATGCCGCGCAGCACCCGCAGGCCGGCGACGACGTCGGTGGTGACGGTCGTGAGGCGGCCCTGCTCCTCGCGCTGGACGCTCATGCGCTTGTTGAGCGGCTTGAGGAGCGCGCCGACGAGCACGAGGACGACGGGCAGGCCGAGGAGGACGAGGAGCCCGAGCCCCACGTCCATGCGCAGCATGAGGACGCCGATGACGACGGTGGACACGAGGGCCCCGACGACGTTGGCGACGAAGTACATGAGCGCGCCGATGGAGTCGGAGTCCGCGGTGACGGTGGAGACGACGTCGCCGGAGGCGATCTCGCGGGTGACGGCGCGGGGCCGGTCGCCGAGCCGGTGGGCGGCTCCGCGGGCGCTCGGCTGCCAGCCGGTGGCCCAGGCACCCATGGAGAACATCTCGGTGAGGCCGCCGATGAGCCCGGCGCCGATCCCGAGGCCCGCGAGCGCGAGGAGCCCGGGGACGAGGTGGCTGGACAGTCCGTGGTCGAGGCCGTGGTCGACGACGGCGCCGATGACCGGGGAGATGAGGCCGGCCGCCAGGTAGGACAGGGCGGACAGGATCGAGGCGACGAGCAGCGGCAGCCAGGAGCCGCGCAGGAGGGCGCGGACCCAGGCGCCGGGGCGGTCGGCGAAGACGCGGGTGAGGGCCGGGCGCGGGTCCGGGGTGATGGTGAGGAAGGAGGGCCAGCGGTGCGGGTGGCGGGCCAGGCGGGGGCCGGCGTCGGGCGCCGTGCCCGGGCGTGCGGGGCGGCTGCCGGGACGGCGGTCGGCCGCGGTGCGGCGGGCGACGTCGTCGGGTCCGGAGGGCGCGGGAGCCGCAGCGGGCGCAGGGGTGGTGCGCGAGGTCATGGGTGTCTCGTCTCGTCAGCGTGGGGCACCGGCGCGACGCGAGCGGAGCTCGAGCGTGCGCGGTGCGGTGGAATGACCTCCGCCGGCTCTCCCCGGATCAGGGGCGCGGCGGTCGGGTGGCGGCTCCGGCGGGGACCGGAGCGCCGATCACTTATCGAAGACGAGCGTGATGAACATGGCGGCACAATAAGCGAGGCCTCTGACGGCGGGCAAGAGGGCGGCGCGACTCCGCAGGTCGGGCGGCGCGGTGCTCGCCTGGCCCCGGCCGCCGCCTCCCTCTCCGCCCACCCGTCGAGCTCGTACCTTCCGCTCCGAGACCACCAGCCTTGCCGTGGGTCTCGGAGCGGAAGGTACGAGCTCGGCGTCGGAGGAGGGCTGCGTCGGGCAGGACCTGCACCGACCGCCCCATCAGCCGGACGCCCTTGACGCCGACCGCCGGGTCGGGCTTAACCTCGCTCCATGATCGCCTCGACGCCCACGACCCGCACCGCGCTGCTGCGCGCCCTGGTCATGCGTCGAATGTGCATGCGCTGACAGCGCCAGCCGTCGCTGTAGCCCCGAAACGGTCAGAGCAGAGCGCCCGGTAGCCCGCCGCTCACAGGCTCCGCAGGGCCCCCGCCGCTGGCGGCCCCCCGCGTCGACACCACCGTCACCCACGCGCGCACCACCACTCCCTGCGACGCCGCCCGGGCCCCACGAGGCGCCCGGAGCAGGCCCGCACGCGCGCCCAGCTCAAGGACCACACGCCATGCCCTCGATCTCCTTCGACTCCGTCGTCGACCCCTACTATCCCGTCGGGACCCCGCTCATCGGCTCCCGCGGCACCGAGTCCTTCTCCCAGTTCGACCTCGTCCACGACCGCCGCGGCACCGCCTCCCTCAAGTGGGACTTCACCGCGCAGCGCGGCCGCCCCGAGGGCGTGCTCCCCCTGTGGGTCGCGGACATGGACCACCAGACGGCCCCCGGCGTCACCTCCGCCCTCCTGTGGCGGGTGCGCCACGGGATCTTCGGCTACTCCGACCCCGACGGCGCCTACGACGCCGCGCTCGTCGGCTGGTTCGCGCGCCGCTACGGCTGGGAGATCGACCCGGCCTGGAACGTCGTCACCCCTGGCGTCGTCCCGGCCCTCGCCCTCGCGGTGCGCGCCCTCACCGAGCCCGGCGACGCCGTCGTCATCGAGGAGCCCGTCTACTACCCCTTCCGGGAGGTCGTTGAGGCGGGCGAACGCGTCGTCGCTGCCGTCCCGCTCACCCGCGACTCCGACGGCCTCTACCGCCGCGACACGCCCGCCCTCGAGGAGACCCTGACGCGCACCGGCGCCAAGCTCATCCTCCTGTGCAACCCGCACAACCCGGTCGGCCGCGTGTGGAGCCGCGAGGAGCTGACCGAGCTCGCGGAGGTCGCCCGCCGCCACGACGTCATCGTCGTCGCCGACGAGATCCACGCGGACCTCGCCCTCCCCGGCCACCGCACGACGCCCTTCGCCTCCCTGTCGCAGGACGCGCTGGCGCGCACGATCACCTGCACCTCGCCGTCGAAGGCCTTCAACCTCGCCGGGCTGCAGAACGCCAACATCCTCATCGCCGACGACGACCTGCGCACCCGCTTCCGGGCGGAGCTGAACCGCTTCGGCTACTCCCAGCCGAACGCCATGGGCCTGGTCGCCTGCCGCGCCGCCTACGAGTCCGGCGACGCGTGGCTCGACGAGCTGCGCGAACACGTCGCGGCCGCCCGCGCCCACGTCGAGGAGCGCCTCACCGCGATCCCGGGCATCGAGGTCGCCCCCTGCGAGGGCACCTACCTCCTGTGGCTCGACTGCTCGGGCCTGCTCGACGCCGCCGGCCTGGAGTACTCCGAGCTCGACTCCTTCATCCTGGAGGAGGCCGGGCTCTGGCTCGACGACGGCGCGATCTTCGGCGCCGGCGGCGACGGCTTCACGCGCATCAACGTCGCCTGCCCGCGCGCCACGCTCGACGAGGCCCTCGACCGGCTCGCCGCCGGCGTCGAGGCGCTGCTGGCCCGCCAGGCGAACCGCGCCCGGGCCGCCGAGGCCGCCGAGGGCGTCACCGCCGTCGCGGCCGTCGGCTCCGCCGCCTGACGACGGCTCAACCCCGCGAGATCGGGACATCCTGACCTCGAGATCGGGACATCCTGACCTCGAGATCGGGACATCCTCACCGCGAGATCGGTCGATCCGCGCGCTGGGCCCGGCCCGCCGCCCTCCGGTCCCCGGACACCCCATCCCCCGTCCCTCCCCCACGACCACACTGGCACCGCACGACACGCTCAGGAGCACACGATGACCACGCACGAGAACCCCATCCCCGCCTGTCCCGACGCCCCCGAGGCGAGCATCCCCGCCTACGACGACCGCTCCGACATCCGGGCCGTGCCGGTCCACCACCACCCCTCGTGGGCCGAGGACACCCCCGAGTGGGGCATCGAGACGCTCCTGTCGCACGTCGGCACCCTCACCGACCCCACCACCGGCGCCATCACGACGCCGATCCACCTCTCGACCGCCTTCGGTCACCCCGGCCTGCGCCAGTCCACCGGCTACGACTACGCCCGCACCGCGACCCCGACGCGCGACGTCCTCCAGGACGCCCTCGCCCGCCTCGACGGCGGCGCCGCCGGCTTCGCGACCTCCTCCGGCATGGCCGCGGTCCAGCTGGTCGTCGAGGCCCTCGCCCAGCACGGCTCCCGGATCGTGGCGCTGGAGGACCTCTACGGCGGCTCCTTCCGCTACCTGCAGGTCCTCAAGGAGGAGGGCGCCTACGACGTCGACTTCGTCTTCGGCGAGGACGAGCTGCGCACCGCCCTCCAGACCCCGGCCGCCCTCGTCCTCATCGAGACGCCGACGAACCCGATGATGGCGACCTTCGACGTCGACGCCGTCGCCGAGCTCGCGCACGCCGCCGGGGCCCTCCTCGCCGTCGACAACACCTTCTACACGCCGGTCAACCTGCGCCCCCTCGAGCACGGCGCCGACGTCGCCCTGTCCTCGGGCACGAAGTACCTCGGCGGGCACAACGACGTCTCCGCCGGGACGATCGTGGTCGCGGACCCGCGGCTGGGCGAGCGGCTCCAGTACCGGATCAACACGACCGGCGCGACGCTCGACCCCTTCAGCTCCTTCCTCCTCCTGCGCGGCATGAAGACCCTCGCCCTGCGCATGGAGAAGCACGAGGCCAACGCGAAGGAGGTCGCCGCCTTCCTCGAGTCCAGCGAGCACGTCACCCGCGTCCTGTACCCGGGCAGGTCGGGGATGATCTCCTTCGACCTGGCCCAGGACGTCGACATCGCCGTGTTCCTCGAGTCGGTGCGGGTCTTCACCTTCGCCGAGTCGCTGGGAGGCGTGGAGTCCCTCGTGACCTGCCCGAGCGTCCAGACCCACGCGGACGTCCCGCCGGAGACGCGTGAGAAGTACGGCCTCACGGACCGGCTGCTGCGCCTCAGCGTCGGCATCGAGACCGCGGCGGACCTCGTAACGGACCTGCGCCAGGCCCTCGAGGCCGGCGCCGCGGCCGCCGCCTGAGCAGCGCTCACCGCCGCACGCCCCTCCCTGGTCGACCGTCTATGCACCCGTCGACCGTCGGATTCCTGGAAATCAGACGGTCGAGCAGTGCATAGACGGTCGACTGCCGTTGGGGCAGGACGTCGGGAGCGCGGGAGCGCGCCGGCTCACGCTCTCACCAGCTGACCGGGACCGGCGCGCCCTCGCGGTAGCCGGAGGCCGACTGCAGCCCCACGATCACCCGCTCGCGGAAGGCTGGGATGTCCTGGGCGCCGGCGTAGGTGAAGGAGCTGCGCACGCCGGAGATGATGTTGTCGATGAGGTCCTCGACGCCGGGGCGGGCCGGGTCGATGTACATGCGGCCGGCACTGATGCCCTCCTCGAACAGGGCCTTGCGGGCGCGGTCGAAGGCGTCCTCCCCCTCCGTGCGGCTGCGCACGGCGCGCATCGAGGCCATGCCGAAGGACTCCTTGTAGGCGCGGCCGTCGGCGTCGTGCTGCATGTCCCCCGGCGACTCGTGGGTGCCGGCGAACCAGGAGCCGACCATGACGTTGGAGGCGCCGGCGGCCAGGGCGAGGGCGACGTCGCGCGGGTGGCGGACCCCGCCGTCGGCCCAGACGTGGGCACCGAGGCGGGCGGCCTGCGCGGAGCACTCGAGGACGGCGGAGAACTGCGGGCGGCCGACGCCGGTCTGCATGCGGGTGGTGCACATGGCGCCCGGGCCGACGCCAACCTTGACGATGCTCGCGCCGGCCTCGACGAGGTCGGTGACGCCGTCGGCGGAGACGACGTTGCCGGCAGCGATGGGGAAGCCGTCGGGCAGGGCGGCGCGCACGGCGCGGACGGCCTCGATCATGCGGTCCTGGTGGCCGTGGGCGGTGTCGACGACGATGACGTCGACGCCCGCGCTCACGAGCTCGGCGGCCTTGCCGGCCGGGTCGCCGTTCATCCCGATGGCGGCGCCGACGCGCAGGCGGCCGTCGTCGTCCGTGGCGGGCGTGTAGATGGTGGAGCGGACGGCGCCGGAGCGGGTGAGGAGTCCGACCAGGCGACCCTCGGCGTCGACGACGGGGGCGAGCTTGCGGCGGGCGGCGCGCAGGCGGTCGAAGGCCTCGCGCGGGTCGATATCCTCGGGGAGGGTGAGCAGCTCGGTGCTCATGACCTCGCGGACCTGGGTGAAGCGGTCGACGTCGGTGACGTCGGAGAGGTCGACCATGCCGACGGGGCGGTTCGTGTCCGGGTCGACGACGACGGCGGCGCCGTGGGCGCGCTTGGGGATGAGGCCGAGGGCGTAGCCGCAGGTGTGGTGTGGCTTGACGGTGACGGGGGTGTCGTAGACGAGGGAGGCGGCCTTGACCTTGGTGACGGTGTCGATGACGACGTCGACAGGGATGTCCTGCGGGATGATCGTGATGCCGCCGCGGCGGGCGACGGTCTCGGCCATGCGCTTGCCGGCGACGGCGGTCATGTTGGCGACGACGAGCGGGATGGTGGTGCCGGTGGCGTCGTCCGTGGTGAGGTCGACGCCGGTGCGGGAGCCGACGGCGGATCGCGACGGGACCATGAAGACGTCGTCGTAGGTCAGGTCGAAGGTGGGCTGCAGGCCGTTGAGGAACTTCACCGTGGAAGACTACCGGCGCACGCAAGCCCCTGCTCTGGCGGGGATGCCCGACCACCTTCCCCGTGGTCGACCGTCTGTGCACCGCTCGACCGTCTGATTTCCAGGAATCAGACGGTCGACGGGTGCATTGACGGTCGACGACCGGGGCGGGAGGAAACGGGTCCGAACGACGGCGCTGCCCGCCCCCTGGTGGGGACGGGCGGCGCTGTGCTCGTTGCGAGCGCGCGGAACGCGCGGTTGAGGGCGGGCCTCAGACGTTGTCGATCTCCTGCTTCTCGGCGACCGGCTTGGCCGGGGACTGCTCGGGGTCGCGGCCCACGAGGAAGGCGTAGGCGGCGCCTGCGATGGCCGCGCCGAGGAGCGGGGCGACGATGAAGAGCCAGAGCTGGCCGACGGCGCCGTTGCCGGCCTCGAAGGCGACGGCGATGGAGCGGGCCGGGTTGACGGAGGTGTTGGTGACCGGGATGGAGACCAGGTGGATCATCGTGAGGGTGAGGCCGATGGCGAGCGGGGCGAAGCCGGCGTTCGCGCGGGAGTCGGTCGAGCCGATGATGACGATGAGGAAGATGAAGGTCATGACGACCTCGCACAGGAAGGCGGCGCCGAGGCCGTAGCCGGACGGCGAGTGGGCGCCGTAGCCGTTGGCGGCGAAGCCGTTCGCGGCGACGTCGAAGGTGTCGGTGCCCGACGCGATGGCGTAGAGGACGCCGCCGCCGACGAGGCCGGCGACGATCTGGGTGCACCAGTAGGGCAGGACGTCCTTCCACTGGAAGCGGCCGGCGACGGCCACGCCCAGGGTGACGGCGGGGTTGAAGTGTCCGCCGGAGATGCCGCCGACGGCGTAGGCCATCGTGACGACGGACAGGCCGAAGGAGAGGGCGACGCCGAGGTAGCCGATGCCGACCGGGAAGCCGGTGGAGGTGGAGGCGGTCGCGGCGAGGACGGCGGAGCCGCAGCCGGCGAAGACGAGCCAGAAGGTGCCGAGGAACTCGGCGCCGAGGCGCTTGGACAGGGGAGCCATGAGTGGCCTTTCACGTGGAGGAGCGCGCCTACGAGTGAGGGGCGCGGACACGGCGATCGGGATGCCCGGCAGCGCCACGCGGGGCACGGGGGACCACGGCATCCCGATCGCGTACGTCCTCATCGTGCCCCACGGACCTATGAGTGAGGCCGTGCGGAGGAGGAGGTGCCGATAACACTTCGGCGGCTCCTCGCCCCGGGCGACCGGCCCCGAGCCCGGGCCACCCCGCCCGGAGGGGCGGTCGACCGGCAGTGCACCCGTCGACCGTCCGATTTCTGGAAATCAGGCGGTCGAGCAGTGCATTGCCGGTCGACCAGGGAGGGGGCAGGCGGCTCAGGCGCGGGAGTAGCGGGAGTAGGCGGAGGCCTCGGCGACCTGCTCGGGCGTGGGGCGCACGCCCGTGTAGAGGGCGAACTGCTCGGCGGCCTGGAGGGCGATGACCTCGGCGCCCGTGATGACGCGCTTGCCCGCGGCCTCGGCGGCGGCCACGAGCGGGGTGCGCGAGGGGAAGGCGACGACGTCGAAGACCGTGCCTGCCGCGGCGATGAGGTCCTCCCCCACCGGCAGGTCGCGCTCGGCAGGGCCGCCCGCCATGCCGACGGGGGTCGCGTTGAGGAGGAGCTCGCCGGCGCCGTCGGGCAGGGCGTCGGACGAGGCCACCCAGCTCCAGCCGTACTGCTCGGCGAGGGCCGGGCCGGTCGTCTCGTTGCGGGCGATGACGGTGCCGGGGCCGAAGCCGGCGTCGGCCAGCGCCGCGACGCAAGCCTTGGCCATGCCGCCGGCGCCGAGGACGGCGGCGCTCGTGCGCGGGACCTCGTGCGTGTCGAGGAGGGTGCGGATGGCGATGAAGTCGGTGTTGTACGCGGTGAGGCGGCCGTCGTCGTTGACCATGGTGTTGACCGAGTGGATGGCGCTGGCGGAGGGGGTCATCTCGTCGACGAGGGCGATGACGTCCTCCTTCCACGGCATGGAGACGGAGCAGCCGCGGATGCCCAGGCCGCGCACGCCGGCGATGGCGTCACGGATGTCGGTGGCGGAGAAGGCCTTGTAGACGAAGTCGAGGTCGAGCTTCTCGTAGAGGTGGTTGTGGAAGCGGGTCCCGATGTTCGTCGGACGCGCCGACAGGGAGATGCACAGGCGGGTGTCCTTGGTGATGTCGCGCATGGCGTCATTCTCCCGCAGCCCGGTGGTGCCGCGCCCGGAACCAGCGTCACGGCGTCGGACCCGCCGCCGACCCGGCCCCGCAGCCCCAGGTCCGAGCCCGGCCCCACGTCCGTGCCCCGAGGCTGCCGGATAATGGAAAACGCCCCGCGACCGACTGTTCAGCCGATGACGGGGCGTTGGTGCGCCAGAAGGGACTCGAACCCCCAACCTTCTGATCCGTAGTCAGATGCTCTATCCATTGAGCTACTGGCGCATGTCGTTGCCGACAAGCAGGAACCATACTCGGCGCCAGATCCGCCGCCAAATCGAGATCCCGTGAGCCTGAGCACAGGGGCGCCCGTCGTGCTAGCCGCCGCTCCGCCAGGATCGACGACGGCGGGGCCCCCGTTCCGGCCAGCCTTCCGTCCGCCTGCCGGCCTTTGCTCGACGGCGCCGGTGCAGCGCCGTCCTCCCCGCCCGGGCGCACGGGAGCCCGGAGCCTCCGACGGGTCGGCGGGTCAAGTCCCTTGTTGTGGTGTTCTTTCAGGCGGTCAGGGGCAGGGGTTGGGTGTCGTTGGTGAGGGTGTGGGTGAGTCGTTGCATGGAGGTCTGGGACAGGTAGCGGCGTTCGCCGTACTGCCACTCCTCGTGCTGCTCGAGCAGGACGGCGCCGATGAGGCGGGTCACGGAGTCTGGGTTGGGGAAGACCTGGACGACGTCGGCGCGGCGCTTGATCTCGGCGTTGACGCGTTCGATGGGGTTGTTGGACCAGATCTTCTTCCAGTGCTCGGTGGGGAAGGCGGCGAACGCGGTCAGGTCAGCCTCGGCGGCCTCGAGCATGTCGGCGATGTCCGGGAAGGTGCCTCTCAGGGAGTCGGTGACCTGGTGGTAGGTGGCGCGCACGGCCTGGGGGCTGGTCTGGGCGAACACCGTGGAGATGAGGGCGTTGACGGGCTTGGAGCGTGCTGATCCCAGGCGGGAGGTGATGTTGCGGGCGAAGTGCACGCGGCAGCGCTGCCAGGCCGCGCCGGGCAGGATCGCCTTGACGGCGGCCTTCAGGCCGGCGTGGGAGTCGGACACGACCAGGGCGACACCCTCGGGCCGGGAGGGCCCGCACACGGCCAGGCCCCGCTCGCGCAGGGAGCGCAGGAAGCTGGTCCAGAAGTCGGTGGACTCGCTGTCGCCCACGGCCATGCCCAGGATCTCGCGGCGCCCGGCGGCGGAGACCCCTACCGCGACGACGGTGGCCTGGGAGACGACGCGGTGTCCGACGCGCACGTCGAGGTAGGTGGCGTCCAGGTAGAGGTAGGGGAACCAGGTGTGGTCCAGAGGCCGGTTCAGGAAGGCACCGACCGTCTGGTCGATGTCGGCGCAGATCCGTGAGACCTGGGACTTGGAGATGCCGGACTCGCAGCCCAGGGCCTTGACCAGGTCATCGACCTTGCGGGTGGAGACCCCCTCGACCCAGGCGGTGGCGATCACCGCGTACAGGGCCTTGTCGACCCTCCTGCGCGGGGACAGCAGGGACGGGAAGAAGGAACCCCGGCGCAGCTTGGGGATGGCCAGGTCGACCTCCCCGGCAGTGGTCGCCACCGTCTTGGAGCGCGTCCCATTGCGGCGCGTGATGCGATCCGGGGTGCGCTCGTAGCGGGAGGCGCCGATCACCGCTTCGGCTTCGGCGTCGATGAGGTCCTGCAGTCCGGCGGCCAGCAGACGGCGGAACATCTCGTCGCGTGAGGCCTCAGGGTCGGCCAGGAGTTCCCCGATCAAGGCGGACAAGGCAGACTGATGGTGGGTCATCGCGGGTCCCTTCAGATGGTTCTTGGCGGAATCACACCCGCGATGACCCCCAGCCACCTCGACCAGCGGCCCCCGCGGGAATTGCCACCACGCTAAGGGACACACCCGGGTCGGCGGCCCCGGGCTCCCGGGTGCTGGACTGCCGCGTTCAGCGGCGCACCGGACTCACTTCTTGCCCTGCTTCTCCCCGACCACGCGGACCTCGGCCACCGAGGTGGTCGTGGCGCCGTCCTGGCCGTTGGTGAAGACGAGCCTGATGGCCTGGGCCTTCCTCGCCTTCGGCAGGGTGATGGTGGTCGGGTCCCACTCGGTCGCGTTCGTGCCGTTGGTGTCGGTCAGTGGCAGGCCCACGGTGGCGACCTTCTTGAAGGTCTTGCCGTTGGTCGAGGTGTAGACGGTGACCTTGGTGGGGCGCGTGGCGGTCGCGACCTGGTCCGGGGTGACCTGGATGGCGGAGACCCTGTAGGTGCCGCCGAGGGACACCGTGTAGTCGGCCTTGGTGCCCTCGGCCGAGGCGTTGGTGAAGATGTTGTCGTCCGTGAGCGGCTCGGCGCCCGCGGGGCTCGTCACCGTCAGCTGGTCCTGGGCGAGGTAGCCGTCAGTCCGCCAGTCCAGGGTGAGGGGCTCGCTCGTCCACTCGGCCCAGTCGGTGGCCACGGCGTCGACGCCGCCGACGGGCAGGGCCCGCAGGGTGAGGACGTAGCGGCCCGACGGCGCCTGCTGGACCGCGTCATCGACGACGTAGTGGCCGTCCCAGACGTAGTAGCTGGTCTCGGTGCGGGCGTGCCAGTCACCGGAGGAGGCGACGACGCCGAGGGAGGCGCCCAGCGAGCCGTCCGCGTTGACCGGGGTGACGGCGAGCTCGGACTTCTGGACGGGGACGTCGTAGCCGAAGCGGACGACGGGGAGGTCCTCGTAGGCGCCGGCGTTGTCGAGGGCGGAGCCGCCGTAGACGTAGGACGCCGGGTCGATCTCCTTGCCGTTGAGGTCGGCGAGGTAGGGGCCGGTGCCGGACTGGACGCCGAAGACGTCGGCGCCGGCGAGGTTGCCGCCCACGCCCGAGTACGGGATGCGCAGGACGTCGCCGACCTCGGTGAGGTTGGACGGGTTGGCCTGCGGGGTCAGGGTGACCCAGCCGGAGTAGAAGTCGCCGTCCGTGATGCCCTCGGGGTCGGTGATCGTGACGCTGAGCGTCGCCGAGGCGCCGGCCGCGAGGGTGACCGAGGCGCCGTCGGTCGAGACCGTCGCCGGGGAGGCCGTGCCCTCGGTCGGGGCAGCGGAGACGCCGGTGATGGTGACGGCGTCGGTGTGGCCGAGGGTGTACACGAGCTTGTCCGTGCCGTGGTTGGTCAGCGTGACCTCGGTGGTGGTGGGGCCGTTCTTGGACTCGCCGAGGTTGAGGACGCTCGGGGAAACCTCGGTGGTGGCCTCGATGGCCTGGTCGACGCTGATGAGGCCGGCGCCCTGGCGGGCGAGGGGCTCGAGCTTGGAGGCGTCGTCGCCGCCGGCCCACGTCAGCGGCGTGGCGGTGGAGCGCACGCGCCAGGCAACGGCGTCCTTGACGGCGGTGCCGTTGAGGTCCTTGATCTCCGGGTGGGCCTGGAGGATGAGGGCGATGGAGCCGGCGGTGTAGGGCGTCGCCATCGAGGTGCCGGAGATCGTCTTGTACGGGCCGCCCTGGTCGATGGGCCAGGTGGACCAGATGAGGCCGCCGGGGGCGGAGACGTCGGGCTTGAGACTGAGGTCGGAGTTGAGGCCCCAGCTGGAGTAGTCGGAGACCTTGCCGGCCGTGGCGACGGGGAACTCGGCGTGCTGCGTGGTGAAGGTCAGCGTCGAGTCGTCGGTGAGGGCGGCGCGGATGGCGTCGCCGTCGGCCTGGGAGACGGAGGCGACGGGGATGTCGATGATCTGGCCGTCGGTGCCGGAGAGGTCGGCGGAGATGACGCCGTCGGTGTTGTTGTCGAGGATGACGCCGACGGCGCCGGCCGCCTGGGCGCCCAGGACCTTCTGGCGGAAGGTGCAGCCGCCGCGGCGGATGATGACGG
The DNA here is from genome assembly GCF_001553565.1 of Actinomyces radicidentis. Classification (NCBI taxonomy): domain Bacteria; kingdom Bacillati; phylum Actinomycetota; class Actinomycetes; order Actinomycetales; family Actinomycetaceae; genus Actinomyces; species Actinomyces radicidentis. The sequence goes on from NZ_CP014228.1 coordinate 955,257, forward strand.
TCTTACCCTCGAAGGCGCCGTCGGCGACGGGGTCGCACAGCTCGGCGGCAGCGAGGTCGGCGGCGGGATCGCCGGCCGCGACGAGCGGGAAGGAGGCGTCGTCGTCGCGGACGACGTCGGCGGTGGAGCCGGAGCCCGTCGCGTAGGCGAACTTCGCGCCCTCGTTGGTGCTCACCGTGAGGTAGTAGTTCGTCTCGATGACGTTGTCGACGCTGCCGACAGTGATGACCTTGTTGGAGGAGCCGGGGGCGCCCATGGTCCAGCGGCCCTTGTCGCCGATGTTGCCCTGGGCGACGGTGACGACGATGCCCTTGTCGGCCATGGCGTCCGCGGAGACGGCGGTCGGGTAGTCGGAGAAGACGACGTAGTCGGCGCCGATGGACATGTTGACGACGTCCATGCCCTGGTCGGCGGCCATCTGCATGGCGGCGGCCATGACGTCGGAGGAGGTGGAGCCGGTGCAGCCGAAGACGCGGTAGGCGCCGAGCTCGGCGTCGGGGGCGACGCCGCGGATCTCATCGGTGCCCTCGGCGCCGTCGGCGGCGGCGATGCCGGCGACGTGGGTGCCGTGGCCGCCACAGTCGTCCGGGAAGGCGTCGGGCTTGGCGGTGTAGACCTGGTCCTCGGGGAGGGACTTGTCGCCGTAGGCGTTGCCGACGAAGTCGTAGCCCCACTTGACCTTGGAGGTCGGGAAGCTCGTGGAGCCGTCCCAGGAGGGGTTGGAGGGCTCGGGGCCGGAGGCGCCGGAGCCGCCGAACTCCTTGTGGTCGTAGTCGACGCCGGAGTCGATGATGCCGATCCTGACGCCCTTGCCGGTGAGGCCGAGCTGGGACTGGGCGATGCCGGCGCCGGTCATGTCGAGGGCGTTGACCATCTGCGGGGCGGAGACGCCCTCGGCCTCCTCGGCGGCGGTGACGCCGTCGTCGGAGACGACGTCCTTGGACTCCGGGATGATGACGACGGGCTGGACGGACCGGACCTCGGGGAGGGCGGCGAGGTCCTCGACCTGGTCGTCCGGGACGGACAGGGAGACGCCGTTCCACAGCTCGCCGTATGCGTGCGTGACGGTCGCGTCGATGTCGGCGTCCTCGATGGCGTCCTTGAGGTCGTTCTGCTCCTTCGTGATGGTCGCCGCGGAGGTGCCCTCGGACTGCGACGGCGAGGAGAGCTCGACGAACCAGCGGTTCGGGACGTTCTCGGCCTGGGAGCCGTCGGAGAGCGTGAGGCTCGCGGTGATCTTGTCCGACGGGCTGGTGTCCGACGTGGTGGTCGGCGCGGCTGCGGCGGTGGGCGCGACGAGCGCCGCCAGGGTGATGGCGGCGGCGCCGACGGCGAGCCCACGCCGTGCTGGGATGTGCAGGCGCACGGTGTCCTCCTGTGAGACGGACGCCCGGGTCGCACGTCCGTGCGAGGCACCGGGCAGGGGTGACGGGGCGGGGTGCTCCCGATCACAGGGAACGTTATCGGTCTGTGATGTTACGGGGCTGTGACCTCATGCGGTCCGGCGGATCCGCACGCGCATCGTGCGGGACCTCCGTCCCGGGTCCGGGTGCGGCGGGAGTGCGGGGACTCATGCCGCGGGGCGAGCCGGCTCACGACGTCGGCCCAGCGCCCAGCGGCGCCCAACCCGTCGAACTCGTACCGTTCGTCCCGAGACCCACACCCTTGCCGTGGGTCTCGGGGCGGAAGGTACGAGCTCGGCGTCGGAGCGGCACGGAGGGCGTCCGCGGGCGGCGGCGGGCGGCGCCGGATCCCATGTGGGCCCCGGGCGCCCGTCTCGGCACAGCCCCGGAACGCGAAGAACCCCGGAACCTCAACGGTTCCGGGGTCCACCAGCGGAGACGGGGAGATTCGAACTCCCGAGGGGTTTTATCCCCAACTTTCTTAGCAGGAAAGCGCACTAGGCCACTATGCGACGTCTCCAGACGCCTTGTCGGCCTGCGCAGGTTACCCCAGCGCGTGGCCGCGAGGCAAAAGGTCGACGGCGGGTCGACGGTGGCGCAGTGCCCGGCTCCGACCGGGTCCGGAGGCCCGCGCACGGGCCGGGTCCGGCGCCTCCGAGACCCGGCCGCCGTCGGCTCAGAGGCCGATGCCGAGCACGGGCACGCCGAGCAGGAAGACCGTGAGCCCGATGAGGACGATGCCGATGAGGTTGAGCCAGATGCCCGCCTTGACCATCGACCCCATGGAGACGTAGCCCGAGCCGAAGGCGATGGCGTTCGGCGGCGTCGCCACCGGCAGCATGAAGGCGCAGGTCGCCGCGAGCGCCACGGGCACGACGAGCAGCAGCGGGTCGACGCCGATGCCGACGGCCACGCCGCCCATGATCGGGAGGAAGGCCGCGGCCGTCGCCGTGTTGGACGTGAGCTCGGTGAGGAAGATGACCATGGCCGCCACGGCGACGACGACGAGGACGACGGGCAGCACCGACAGCCCCTTGGCCGCCTCGCCGATCCAGACCGACAGGCCCTGCTTGGAGAACTCCGCGGACAGGGCGAGGCCGCCGCCGAACAGGAGGAGGACGTCCCAGGGCAGGTCCTTGGCGGTGGCCCAGTCGAGGAGGCGCACGCCGCCGCGACCGGGCGCCGGCACGAGGAAGAGCACCAGCGCGACGATCATCGCGATGGACTCGTCGGTGATCCCGGAGTCCGGCAGGAGCGTCGGGATGAGGGACCAGGACAGCGCCGCGGCCACGAAGATGACGGCGACGGCGACCTCTCCCCCGCTCCAGGGCCCGAGCTTGCGCAGCTCCTCGCGGATGACCTCCTTGCCGCCGGGGATCTCCTCCATCTCGGGCTCGAACAGGACGCTCGTGAGGAGCCACCAGCACACGAGGAGGAAGACGACGGCGAGCGGGACACCCATGATCATCCACTGGCCGAAGCCGATGGTGAGGTCGAAGGTCTCCTTGAGGTAGGCGATGAGGAGGGTGTTGGGCGGCGTGCCGATGATGGTGCCCAGCGAGCCGATGGAGGCGGCGTAGGCGATGCCGAGCATGAGGGCGGTGGCGAAGCGCGTCTGGGCCCCGCCCTCCTTCTCCTCGAGCTGGCCGGTCAGGACGAGGATCGAGGTGCCGATGGGCAGCATCATGACGGCGGTCGCCGTGTTCGAGACCCACATGGAGATGAAGCCGGTGGCGAGCATGAAGCCCAGGACGAGCATCTTGGGACGCGTGCCGACGGCGAGGACGGTGAGCAGCGCGATGCGCCGGTGCAGGTTCCAGCGCTGCATCGCCAGCGCCAGCATGAAGCCGCCCATGAACAGGAAGATCGTGCCGGAGGCGTAGGGGGCGGCCGCGTCCTTGAAGGTGTCGGCGCCGAGGACCGGGAAGAGGACGAGGGGGACGAGGGCGGTCGCGGCCAGCGGGATCGCCTCGGTCATCCACCAGGCGCCCATGAGGATGGCGACGGCGGCGGTGAGGCGCAGGCCGGACTCCGTCATGGAGGCGGCGTCCTCGGGGTCGGCGACGGCGGTGACGGTGCTGATCGCGTCGGCGGGCATGGCGAGGTAGGCGGCGACGGCGAGGACGACGCCGATCGCGAGCCCGAGGACGCGGCGGCGCCGCTCACCGGTCGACGGCGGCGTCGCCCGCTGCCCCTCGGAGAGGCTGGAGGGCTGGTGGAGGACGGGTGTGCTCATGGAGGTGACCTCACGTCATCAGGGGCGCGCGCGCCGGGGTGCGCGCGGGGACTCCCACGACCGCCGTGGCGGGGTCTCGACGTCATCGGCGGAGGCGGGATCCAGGTCACGGTAACGCCGGAGGGGACCTTTGTCCCGAGAATGGCCCGGCGGGCATTGAGGTCAGACGTCGGACGGGGCCCCGTCAGCGGCGGAGAGGGAGGGATTCGAACCCCCGGTGCGCCAGGCGCACAGCGGTTTTCAAGACCACCGCATTCGGCCGCTCTGCCACCTCTCCATGCGCGGGAGACCCTACCACCGGGTGCGACGGCGCCGCGTGCGCCGCTCAGCACCGGCGTCAGGGGCGCCGCCCGGGGACCGCGCCGGCCGCCCGAACCCGAATCGGACCCCGTGGGTGGGCCGGGCGCCGGACCTCACCCTGTCCGCGACGTCGTCAGCCGCGACCGAAGAGCCCGCGCCGACGCCCCTCGTCCTGAGGGCGCATCGGCGTGGCGGGATCGTCGAGGCGCCCCTCGGCCAGCGCCTGCGCGATGGCCGGCTGGACGGGGACGCGGGACATGAGCACGGCCTGGAGCGCGTGGTAGACGTCCGGGTGCCCGGCCCACGTGCGGGTCGAGGGCGCGTTGGCCTGGTCGAGCTCGTGCCACCACGTGCCCGGCTCGCCGATGAGGTACTGCTCGGCGTAGTCGAGCCAGGAGCGGTAGCAGTGCTCGTAGTGCTCGACCTCGATCTCGCCGCGGCCGTCGTCGAGCAGGGCGCGGCGGATGGCGGCGGCGGCGCTCACGCCCTCGCAGACCACCCAGTGCATGCGCTCGTGGACGATGGGCTCGCCGTCGAAGCCGGTCGTGTAGACGAAGCCGGGGCCGCCGTCGACGCGCCACCCGTCGGTGCGGGCGCGGTCGAAGAGCTCCTCGGCGGCGTCGAGCATCCAGTCGGGCGTGGGCAGGCCCCGGGCGACGAGGGAGGCGCGGGCCTGCACGGTGAGGCGGGACCACTCCAGGCCGTGCCCGGGGGTGACCCCGTAGGGGCGGAAGGGGTGGGCGGGCTGGTCGCGGTTGTAGTCGAGGAGGGGGTGCCAGGAGGTGTCGTAGTGCTCGGGGATGCGCCAGCCGTTGGCGCGGGCCTGGACGTTGACGGCAAAGTCGATGATCTGGACGGCGCGGGCGAGCCAGCGCTCGTCGCCGGTGACGTCGGCGGTGGCGAGGTAGGCCTCGACGGTGTGCATGGCGGCGTTGATGCCGCGGTAGTCCTCGGGGTCGGTGAGGTCGACCGCGTAGGACTCGATCGGCATGCCGAACTCCTCGTCCCACCAGTAGCGGTCCTGGCACTCGATGGCGTCGCGGAGGAGCTCGGTGGCGCCGGGGCGGTTGGCGGCGGTGGCCGCGGCGGCGGCGAGGAGGACGAAGGCGTGCTGGTAGCACTCCTTGCGGCCCTCGGGGTCGGCGGGGACGCCGTGGCCGTCGGCGTCGAGCTCGTGGCGGATGGCGGAGTACCAGCCGCCGTGCTCGTGGTCGCGCAGGGCGGTGCTCAGGGCCTTGACGCCGTGGTCGGCGTAGCGACGGCAGCCGGGGATCCCCATGAGGACGCCGAGGGAGAAGGCGAAGGTCATGCGCCCGGTGATCCAGAGCTCGACGGGGCGGGACTCGTCGACGACGCCGTCCTCCCCGATCCAGCCGAAACCGGCCGGCACGGTCGCGGCGCGCGCGTAGCGCAGGAGCGCGTGGGTCTCGTCGGAGAGCCAGCGGTTGTGCTCGGGGGCGCCGATCCAGCCCAGTCCCATGGTGTCCTCCTCGACGGCGACGGCGGTGCCCCGTCGCCCGTGGTCGCAGGCTACCGCCAGCGCTGGGCCTCAGTGGGGCCGCGGAGGGCGGGTTCTCGAGGATCCGGCCGGGGCCGGCCGCTGCCGTCCGGTGCCGACCAGGACCGGCCCGGACCTGCTCGCCGCCGGCTCAGTGCTCGTCGACGCTGGGCGTCGCCGTGGACTCGGCGCCGTCGCTGGAGGTGACGCCGGCGTCGTCCTTCGGCCAGGCGGCCTCCGCCTCGGCGAGGGCCTCCTCGGAGGTGAGCTCGCCGCTGACGTACTTGGTGAGGGCGCCCCACAGGGCGTCGGTGCCGACCTGCGAGGGCATGGAGTCGGAGGCGTCCATGCGGATGGCGGACTGGCGCGACTGGAGCTGCTGGGTGGCGCGGCGGGTGACGGCGGAGCGGATCGTGGAGGCGTCGACGCCGCGGTTGGCGGTGGCGACGCCGCCGAGCTGGACGCGGGTCTGGGACCACTCGGTGCTCGAGAGGTAGTCGAGGACGGCCTCGACGGCCTTCTCATCGGCCGTGGCGGTGCTCAGGGCGACGGCGTAGTCGCCGCCGACGAGAAGCGGGGAGCTGGTCTCGTCGTCGCTGGGCAGGGTGAAGGCGGAGACGGCGTCGCCGGTGGAGACGGGGCCCGAGGTCGACGAGGCGGTCGCCGTCGCGGGGGTCGACGCGCTCGCCGTCGTGCTCGCGGTCGCGGCGGAGGAGGCGACGGCCTCGCCGGAGGCCTCGACGTCGACGGCGTCGGCGCCCTCGGCGTCGGTGACGATGGTGCCGGCGGGAAGGAGGGTCTCCAGCGACGAGGAGCCGTGGAGCATGAGGCACGTGCCGGAGACGAGGTCGGCGGCGGCGTCGGTGACGGTGGCCTTGAGCGCGCCCTCGCGGCCTCCGTCGACGTGGCCGTCGGCGAGGACGAGGGAGCCGACGGCGTCGAGGGCCTGCACGCCGATGGTGTCGTCGAGGGCGACCTCGTGGCCGGCCCACTTGTCGTAGGCGCCGGGGCCCTCCGTGGACAGGATCGTGTCCTCGAGCCAGTCGCTCATGCCCCAGCCGGAGGAGGCGCCGTCGGCGAGGCCCAGACACCAGGGGGTGACGGAGCCGTCGGGGTGGTCGGCGGCGACCTGCTCGGTGAGGGCGACGAGGTCGGCCCAGGTGGTGGGGACCCGGTAGCCGGCCTCCTTGAAGGCGGTCGGCGAGTACCAGACCATCGACTTGACGCTGGCCTGCAGCGGGATGGCGTAAGCGGTGCCGTCGACGGTGCCGACCTCGGCCCAGGAGCGGTCCCAGCCGGCCTCGATGTTGGCGTTGACGGAGTTCGGCAGGGCTGTCAGGAGGCCCGCGTCGGCGAGGTCCTCGACGAGGCCGGGCTGCGGGAGGACGGCGACGTCGACGCCCGCCTCCGCGGCGGCAGCGGTCGCCGTCGAGGCGCCGCTCGCGTCCGCCGCGTCGACGAGGGCGCGCATGTCCGACTCGAGGGAGTCGGAGCCCTTCTGGACGACGTCGATGCCGGTGCAGGACTCGAAGCGGGCGAGGGACTGGTCGAAGCGCTCGGCCTCGACGCCGGTGAAGGAGGTGGCGACGGTGACCTTGTGGCCGGACAGGCCGGTGACGCCGTCGAGGTCGGCGCAGCCGGTGATCTGCGCGGTGGCGTCGCCGGAGGGGCTGGAGCCGGAGCAGGCGGCGGGGCCGCCGCCGGCCAGGGCGAGGGCGGCCGCGAGCGCTCCGGCGCGGCGCAGGCGCGAGCGGGTGGGGGACGGGGAGGCGGGGTTCATGCGAGGTCTCGGGTCCTCTCGATGACGGCGTCCAGGACGGCGGCGCAGCCGTCGCGCCACACGTCCGCGGTGACGAGGTCGCCCACGTCCTTGACCTCCTGCGGAGCGGAGCCCATGACGGCCCCGGCGCCGGCCCAGGTGAGCATGGCGAGGTCGTTGGTGCCGTCCCCGACGGCGACGGCGCGGGAGGCGTCCGAGCCGACACGGGCGGCGAGGGACTCGAGGGCGCTGGCCTTGGTGACGCCGCCGGGGGCCACGTCGAGCCAGGCGGTCCAGCCGATGGCGTACTCGACGGCCTCGAGGCCGGCCGCGTCGACGGCGGCGGTGAACTCCTCGACGGGGACGCCGGGGGCGCGCAGGATGATGCGGGTGACGGGCTCGGCGCGCAGCTCGTCGAGGTCGACGACGGTCTGAGTCTCGATGAGCTCGCCCTCGGGGAAGCGCCGCGAGCCGCGGAACCCGTGCTCGAGGTCCTCGGTGGCGACGATGGCCTCCGGCAGTGCCGCGTGGAGGCGGTCGATGGCCGGGGCCGGGTCGAAGGTGAGGGACTCGACGACCTCGTAGCCGCCGGGGGCGTCGGGGTCCATGCGCAGCGTGAGGGCGCCGTTGGCGCAGACCATCCAGCCGTCGGTGAGGCCGACGTGCCGGGCGACGGGCAGGGCCGCCTGGACGCCGCGCCCGGTGGAGATGACGACCTGGGCGCCGTAGGTGCGAAGACGGGCGACGGCGGCCATGACGCGCTCGGAGACGCGGCCGGCCATGTCGAGGATGGTGCCGTCAACGTCGAGGGCGACGAGGAGGCGCGGCTCCGGGACGAGGCGCTCGCGCTCCGGGTCGAGGCGGTCCAGGTCCGCGACGCGCTCGCGCACGAGGGCGTGGTAGGCGTCGTGGTCGAGCCGGGCGGGCCAGCCGCCGTCGACGTACTCCGGGGAGCCGCCGAGCGCGCCGTCGGGCAGGGCCCCGGAACCGGTGCCGGCGGGCCCGGCGACGACGGTCTCGGCGGCCCGGACCGGGCGGCCGGGGCGGCGCTCCCCGGAGCCCGCGGGGGCGCGCCCGCCCCCGTCGTCGGGGGTCGGGCCGCCGAAGACGGGGCTCGTCCCGACCGGGAGGCGGTCGTCGTCGGGGGTGGTCTCGGGTGTCACGGGCGCGCTGCTCGGCTCGTCGGAGTGGCGGGGCTCAGGCGACGGGCTCGATGACCTCGAGGCCGCCCATGTACGGGCGCAGGCCCTCGGGGACGACGACGGAGCCGTCGGCCTGCTGGTTGTTCTCCAGGAGCGCGACGATCCAGCGGGTCGTGGCGAGCGTGCCGTTGAGGGTGGCGACGGGCGAGGTCTTGCCGTCGCGCTTCTCGCGGATGGACAAGCGGCGCGCCTGGTAGGTGGTGCAGTTGGAGGTGGAGGTGACCTCCATGTAGCGCTCCTGGGTGGGCAGCCAGGCCTCGCAGTCGAACTTGCGGGCGGCCGACGAGCCGAGGTCCCCGGCGGCGGTGTCGATGACGCGGTAGGGGAGGTTCACCAGGTGGAGCATCTCCTCCTCCATGGCGAGGAGGCGCTGGTGCTCGGCCTCGGCGTCCTCGGGGCGGACGTAGGCGAACATCTCGGCCTTGTTGAACTGGTGGACGCGGATGACGCCGCGGGTGTCCTTGCCGGCGGCGCCCGCCTCGCGGCGGTAGCAGGTGGACCAGCCCATGTAGCGCTTGGGGCCGTCGGACAGCTCGAGGATCTCGTCGCTGTGGTAGCCGGCGAGGGCGACCTCGGAGGTGCCGGTGAGGTAGAGGTCGTCGGTGGGCAGGTAGTAGATCTCGTCGCCGTGCAGGCCGAGGAAGCCGGTGCCGGACATGATCTGCGGGGAGACGAGGGTCGGCGTGATCATCGGGGTGAAGCCGTGCTCGGCGGCCTTGTCCAGGGCCGCGGTCATGAGGGCGAGCTCGAGGCGCATGCCCCAGCCCTTGAGGTAGTAGAAGCGGGCGCCGGAGACCTTGGCGCCGCGCTTGGTGTCGATGATGTCGAGGCCCTCGCCGAGCGCGAGGTGGTCCGCGGGCTCGAAGCCCTCGGCGGCGAAGTCGCGGATCTCGGGGCCCTCGTGGCGCAGGACGACGAAGTCCTCCTCGCCGCCGGAGGGGGCGCCGACGATGAGGTTCTGGAACTGGTGGGCGAGCTCGTCGAGGCTCGCCTCGGACTCCTTGGCGCGGGACTCCGCGGCCTTGACCTGCTCGGCGAGCTCCTTGGCGTGCGCGAGGACGGCGGGCCGCTCCTCCGGGGAGGCCTTGCCGACGGACTTGGAGACCGTCTTCTGCTCGGCGCGCAGGGACTCGAAGGCGCCGAGGTCGGCGCGGCGGGACTCGTCGGCCTCGATGATGCGGTCGACGAGGGTCTCGTCGGCGCCGCGGGCGCGCTGGCTGGCGCGGTAGGTCTCGGGGTTCTCGCGGAGGTCACGCAGGTCGATCATGCCGGTGAGTCTAGCGACGCGGCGGGGCCGGGGGCTGCGGGGCCCGCGGGCGTGGACGCCGTCGGGCCGTGCGGTCGCGGCCGCGGGCGGGCGGCGGGTGGGAGTCGGGCCGCGGCGGCCCCTGAGAGGCGTACCTTCTCGCACACATCGTGATCAACGGGTAGTGACCGGAAGTTCCTTTTCGAACTGCGACGACCTATAGTCACAACCCATATAGCGCTCATCATGCGCCCCGCGAGCCGCGCGGGGCCGGGACCTCACCAGGGAACCTCCACATGCCTACATCCTCTCTGCCCTCGTTCTCGCAGCTGCGGGCCTTCGTCGCCCTCTGCGACCACCAGCACTTCGGGGAGGCCGCCTCCACCCTGGGCGTGAGCCAGCCCAGCCTCTCGCAGGCCATCACAGCGCTCGAGAAGCGCGTCGGCGGCGAGCTCGTCGAGCGCACCACGCGCCGCGTCCTCGTCACCCCGCTCGGCGAGACCCTCCTGCCCTACGCCCGCGAGGCCGTCCTCGCCGCCGAGGCCTTCTCCGAGGCCGTCAACAACCAGGGCGCCGCCCTCACCGGCACCATGCGCCTCGGCCTCATCCCGACCCTCGCCCCCTACCTCGCACCGATCGTCCTCGACGGCCTGCCGCGCGAGCTCCCCCAGCTCCAGCCCGAGCTGCGCGAGCTCGTCACGAACGACGTCCTCGACCTGCTCAACCAGGGCCGCCTCGACGCCGCCGTCATCGCCATCGACGTCGACCTCCACCGAGCCTCCGCCGTCCCCATGTACGACGAGCCCCTCGTCGTCCTCACCCCCAAGGGCCACCCCTGGGCCGGCCGCGACGACGTCAACCCCGACGAGCTCGACGACGAGAAGCTCCTCCTCCTCGACGAGGGCAACTGCCTGCGCGACCAGACCCTGGCGCTGTGCCAGCGCTACGGCACGACGCCGCCGGTCGCCGTCGCGACGACGCTGTCCACGGTCGTGCGCATGGTCGCCCACGGCGCCGGTGTCACCGTCATCCCCGAGGGCGCCCTGCGCATGCCCAACGACGACGAGCACGGCGTCGCGCGCTTCGCCGACAACGCCGCCGTGCGCCGCATCGGCCTCGTTCACCGCAGCTCCTCCTCGCGCACCGGCGACTTCCAGCGCCTCGCCGAGGTCATCACGGAGCTCGCGCGCGAGGCCGGGCTGCCGATGCTGCCGGCGACCGACTGAGCGCATGACCCGCCCGCTCGCCTGCGTCGTCGTCAACCCGTCGAAGCCGTCGGCGACGCCGCAGGTCCTCGGGCGCGTCGAGCGCGCCCTCGCTGCGGCCGGGTACCGCACGCACCTGCTCGCCACGAGCCTCGCCGAGCCGGGCCCCACGCAGGCGCGCCTCGCGGTCGCCTCGGGCGCGCGGCTCGTCGTCGCGGCCGGCGGGGACGGGACCGTACGCGCCGTCGCCGCCGGACTGGCGGGCACCGGCGTCGAGATGGGCGTCCTGCCCCTCGGCACCGCGAACCTGGCTGCCCGCAACCTCGGCCTGCCCGTGCGCAGCCTCGACGCCCTCATCGAGACCGCCGCGCGCGGGAGCGCCCGGCCCACCGACCTCGCGTGGGTGCGCGCCGGCGCGCCCGACCCCACGTCCCTCGCCGCGGTGCGCACGCCGCCCGGCGGCTGGGCGAGGCCGACCCTCGGCGCCTCCCACGCGTGCATCATCGTCACCGGCATCGGCTTCGACGCCGGCCTCGTCGCCTCGACCCGGCCCCGGCTCAAGGCCCGGATCAAGTGGGGCGCCTATGCCGTCGCCGCGATGGAGAACCTGTGGTCGCCTCGCCTCGGGATGAGCCTCGAGCTCCGCGGGGCGGATGGTGCTCTCACCACGGAGCGGCTGACCGCCCGCACCCTGCTCATCGCGAACGGGGGGCGGCTGCCCGGCGGGATCACCCTCATGCGCTCGGCCACGATGGACGACGGCGTCATGGACCTCGCGGCGATCGACACCGTCGGCGGGCTGGCCGGCTGGACGTCGTTGGCCCGGCAGGTGCTGCCGCCCTTCGCGGCGACCTACTCGAACCCGGAGCGCTCGCTCGGACGGGTGCGGCTGCGCCGGGGCGTCGAGGCGCGGGCGCGGCTGGACGCGCCCGCGATGGTGGAGGTCGACGGCGACCTCCTGCCGCCGACGCGCTCGGTGCACGTGCGCCTGGAGCCCGGCGCGCTCCTCGTGCGCCGGCCGGTCTGAGGGCGCCCCGCCGGTCGCGCCGGCCCCGAGCCCACCCCACCCACCCCACGAGCCTCCCCCCACCCGCCGAGATCGGGACATCCTGACCTCGAGATCGGGACATCGTGACCCCGCGGGCCGGCGCACCGCGGATCCGCTGCCGCGCATCCGAGCCCACGGCTTCCGCCGGTCGTGCGACGTCGTGCCGACTGGTGCACAGTGGCTCCATGGACCAGATCCGCGTCGCCTCCGTGCCCCACAGCCAGGTCTACATCCGCCACTGCGGCCCGGTGCCCGGTGACCCCGTTCCCTTCGTGCGCCTGAGCGACCCGCGCCCGCGACGGGGCGACGGCACGGAGCAGTCCGGCTGGTGGCCGCCCGCGATGCTCGAGGAGGGCTGGATCGACGAGCACGCCGACGACTTCGACCTCATGCACGTCCACTTCGGCTTCGACGCCCTCACGCCCGAGGACCTGCAGCGCGTCGTCGGCGACCTGCGCCGCAACGGCAAGCCGCTGGTCTACACCGTCCACGACCTGAGCAACCCGCACCACACCGACCCGAGCGCCCATGACGCGGCGCTCGACGTCCTCGTGCCGTCGGCGGACGCGCTGGTCACGCTGACGCCGGGCGCCGCGTCCGTGGTCCGCGAGCGCTGGGGACGCGACGCGCTGGTGCTGCCGCACCCTCACGTGGTCGGCCTGGACAAGCTCCGCGTCCGGCAGCAGGAGCCGCGCCGCCGCACCGGCCCGCTCCGGTTCGGCCTGCACCTGAAGAGCCTGCGGCCCAACATGGCGGCCCTGCCGGTGGTGGAGGCGCTCGTGCGCGCGATCGACCGGCTCGACCAGCCGGCGGTGCTCCAGGTGAACACCCACCCGGAGGTGGTGGAGGACGGCGACCGCCGGCAGCCGGAGCTGGCCGGACGGCTGCGCGAGCTGGCCGCGACCGGGTCGCTCGACCTCCAGGTGCATCCCTACTTCGACGAGGACGAGCTGTGGGACTACCTGCAGGGGCTCGACGCCTCGGTGCTGCCCTACCGGTGGGGGACGCACAGTGGCTGGCAGGAGGCCTGCGCCGACCTCGGGACCGCCGTCATCGCACCCGACTGCGGCTTCTACGCCCAGCAGCGCCCGGTGCACTCCTACCACCTCGACCGCGAGGGGCTGGACGAGGAGTCGCTCGCGGCGGCCGTGGCGGAGGTCGCGAGGACCGCCCCCGGCGCGAACCGGATCAGCGTGGACGACCGCATCGCCGAGCGGCGCCGCGTGGCCCAGGCCCACGCCGACCTCTACCGGGGCCTCCTGGACCGCTGATGCCCCGCTGACGGCGCACCGCCCACGGTCCAGTCCGGGGCTCAGCCCGGGGTCCAGCCCGGGGTTCAGCCCGGCAGGGCGGACGGCCGGCGGGAAGCCAGGCCGGTGAGCAGGGTCTCGTAGCGGGACACCATCGCCTCCTGCGAGAACCGCTCGGCGCGGCGTCGCACCGCGGCCCGGTCCATCCGGACCGCTGCGCCGAGGGCCCGCACGAGGTCGTCGGCGTCGGCGGCGAGCTCCCCGCCGGTGTCGCCGAGCAGCTCGGGCAGGGCTCCGTTGGCCAGGGCCGCCACCGGGGTGCCGCAGGCCATCGCCTCGAGCGGGGCGAACCCGAAGGGCTCGGGCCACAGCGGCGTGCACAGGAAGGCGGCCGCGCCCCCGAGCAGCTCCGCGAGCCGCGGATGGTCGAGGTGGCCGAGGTAGCGGGCGGTCGGCTGGCTCTCCAGCCTGGGAGCGATCTCGTCGGCGAAGTAGGAGGGACTGCTGACGGGTCCCGCGATGCGCAGCTCCCGCCCAGCGGCGGCGGCCGCGTCCATCGCCACGTGGAGCCCCTTCTCCGGGGTGATCCGGGCGCTCCAGACGAGGTGCCCACCCGGTGAGTCCTGGAACCGCCAGGCGCCCGGGTCGATGCCGTTGTGCACCACGCCCACGTCGATGCCCGCCAGGAGCGCGCGCCACCCGACGGCGTTGGACTCCGAGACGCTGACCCAGGCGTGGCGCGGGCCCGGGCGCCAGCCCGGGGCACGGACCGCGGCGTCCACGCGCTCGAGCGTCGCGGGCGTGTGCAGGACGGTGAGCATCGCCGCGTCCGGCAGGGCGGTGTAGGGCACCGGGTTCAGGGTGTTGTTGAGCACCGCGTCGCACCCGCGGGCGAGCCGGCAGGCCTGAGCGGTCGCCGCGTCGAGGCGCTCCTCGTCGTCCGCCTCGTTGCCCGGGCCCCACTCGAAGTCTGCATCCACCACCGGCACGACGGTGGTGCCCGCGACCTCGGAGCCGGCCTTCGCGAAGAGGGTGACGCGGTGGCCCCTGGCGGCCAGCGCGGCGCAGACCTGCGCGGTGTGGGCCTCGAGCCCGCCCTCGAAGGGCTCCCGGACGGGATGGTGCAGGTGCCCCAGCACCGCGATCGACAGGGGGTCTCGTACCAGGCTCACCTGCTAGACGTTACTGTGGCGCCGTGAAGTCGGCATCCGCTGTCGTGATCACCCACGAGAGAGACGAGCACCTGCTGCGGCAGCAGGACGCGCTCGCCCGCGAGAGCGGCTGGGACGAGGCGGTGGTGTGCTTCATGGACCAGCCGACCGAGCCCTGGCCGCAACCACCGGCCCGCGTGCGCACCATCCACCTGGACGGGCCGGACCTCAACCTCGCGGCGGCCCGCAACACCGCCGCGCGAGTCGCCCGGTCCGAGGTGCTGGTGTTCCTCGACGTCGACTGCCTGCCCGCTCCCGGCGCCGTCACCGAGCTCGCGGCGCAGTGCCGCCCGGGGCGCGTCGTCATGGCCGACCCGCACTACCTCCCACCGGGCTGGGAGCCGCCGGCCGATCCCGTGCGGGCGGCCCAGCCGCATCCCCGACGCGCGGACCTCCCCCGGGGGCGCAGCGACCAGTGGCACATGTTCTGGTCGCTCGGGTTCGCGATGCGCGCGGACGACTTCTGGACCGTGGGCGGCTTCGACGAGGCGTTCCGGGGGTACGGCGGGGAGGACACCGACTTCGCCTTCCGGTGCCGCGACGCCTCCCTCGAGCTGTGGCTCAGCCGCGCCCGAGTGCTCCACCAGGCGCACGCGGTCCACCGCCCGCCCTTGCAGCACCTGTCCAGCATCGTGGTGAACGCGCACAGGTTCCACGACCGGTGGGGGACCTGGCCGATGGAGGGGTGGCTCACCGAGTTCGCGGACCGGGGGCTCGTCTCCTTGGGGCCGGACCACCTGGACGTGGTCCGGCTGCCCACCGACGAGGAGCTCGCCGCGAGCCTCGTGCCGGACGCCGCCTTCGGCTGAGGGCGCCCCGGCCGACGGCGACGCCCTGGCGGGCGGCAGCGCCCTGGCCGGCGGCGACCGCTCACGCGCCGGGCGCCTCCGAGATGGCGTCGCGCAGGAGCTGCACCACCGCGGCCCGGAACTCCTCCGTGGTGCTGAGCAGCCCGTGCGCCATCGCGCGCCCGTCCCCCGGGTGCGCCAGCAGTGACGCCCAGTCCGCATCGGCCCAGGAGGTCACCACCGGCACGCCGAAGCAGTGGCCCAGGTGCTCCGCGAACCGGAGCTGCTCGTCGTGGGGGCGGGGTTCCGGCGCCAGGACGAGCGGGCGGCCGGACGCGGCGACCGTCGCGATCGTGTTGTGCCCGGCGCCGCACACCACCACCTCGGCACGGGCCAGCCACGGGGTCGGGTCGTCGACCCACCCGTGATGCACGACGTTGGCCGGCAGCGGCGCGCCGACGGAGGGCAGCCGGGGCCCCAGGACGTGCCAGGTGCGCCGCGGCGTGCTGGCCGCGGCCAGGGCGAGCCCCTCGGAGGGGACACCGTCCCCTCCCGCACCGCTGAGCACGACGACGGTCGCGGGCTCGATCGCGGAGGCGTCCAGGGGATGCCCCTCGGCGACCATCCCGAGCCAGCTGGTGCGGTCCTGCCAGGCGAACCCCGGTGCCTCGAGGCGCTGCGGGTAGTAGGCGAAGAGCCGTCGCGCGGTGGCGTACGCCAGTCGGTGCGCAGCGTCGTCCCGGTCGCCGGGCATGCGCCGGTGGAGGACCGGGTAGCCGGCGAGGTGCACGAAGACGGCGGCCTCCACCGAGACGTCAACCATCACCAGGTCCGGGCTCACCTCGTCCAGCACGCGGTGCCACTGCGAGAAGCGGTCGCGGACGGTCCGGGTGGTCGGCGTCCAGTGGAAGGGCGACCCCGCGGACTCGGTGTGCGCCTGGGCCGGGTCCACGTCGGGCGGCAGGACGACGTCCGCGCCCGGACCCCCCGCGATGACGACCTCCGCGACGCCGAGCCGTTGAAGTCGCCGGGCGTGGCGGAGGTGGCCGCTGCCGTGGTGATGGGCGTAGTAGACGATCCGCACCCTGCCAGGCTATACGGCCCGCGCGGCGCGGACTGCCCCGGATCGGGTGAGGGGGTCCAGCGTTCGACCGCCTCGAGACGACGCGTCTGCCCCGTCGTCGTGCCTGACAACCGCGAGTTCGGTCGATCTGCGCCGTGAGTTCGGTCCGTCCTCCACAGGCGCGCCCGCGCCCTGCCGCACCTGTGGACGCCCGACCGAACTCAGCGCGCCGATTGACCGAACTCAGCGAGGGATGGGGGGAGGCCGCCCCTCAGAGCGTGCGGCCGTCGAGGAGGTCGCCCACCCACGAGCGGGCCACGATGAAGTCCTTGTCGCTCGTGCCGGCGGGGACGACCACCTGGGCGCCGTCGAGCCTGGGGTAGGAGCCGAGGAACCGCACGAACGGGCAGGTGCGGTGCAGGCCGATGAAGGCCGCCTGGACCCGCTCGTCGCGGATGTGCCCCTCGACGTCGATGGAGAAGCGGTAGCGGCCCAGGGCGTCGCCGGTCGGCCGCGACTCGATGCGGGTGAGGTTGACGCCGCGGGTCGCGAACTGCTGGAGCATGGCGAGCAGGGCGCCGGCGCGCTCGGCCGGGGCCTGGACGAGGAGCGTCGTCTTGTCCGCCCCGGTGGAGGGGCCGACGCGGCCGGGGCGGGTCACCTTGACGAAGCGGGTGACGGCGCCGGGGTTGTCGGCCACTCCCCCGGCGATGACGGTGAGGCCGTACTGCTCGGCGGCGAGCGGGTTGCAGAGCACGGCCTGGTAGTCGAGGCGGCCCGGGTCCTCGGCGGCGGCGAGCGCCTTGGCGGGCGCGGAGGTGGAGGTGCCGGCGACGTAGGAGGCCTCGGGCAGGTGCTGGTGGACCCAGCCGCGGCACTGCGCCCAGGCGTGGGGGTGGGTGGAGATGGCGGTGACGTCGGTGAGCGTCGTGCCCTCGCGGCCGGCGAGGACGAAGGTGATCGGGACGGCCATCTCCGCGGTGATGACGAGGGGCGCGCCGGCGACGAGGTTGTCGAGGGTCGCGTTGACGCCGCCCTCGACGGAGTTCTCGATGGGGACGACGGCGGCGTCGGCGTTGCGGTCGCGCACGCGGTCGAGCGCGGTGGGGACGTCCTGGCAGGGGTCGAGGACGACGTCGTCGGGGGCGACCTGCCGCAGGGCCATCTCGGTGAAGGTGCCGGCCGGGCCGAGGAAGGACCAGGTGGGCGCGGCCTGCGCGGTCGGCGAGCTCTGCGACGTCATGCGGTGAGCGTACTGGGCGGGTGCGGGCCGCCGCCGGGCGTCTCAGTGCACCGGTCCCTCTCCCCGCTCCCCTACTCCCCGCGGTCGACCGTCAGTGCATTCGTCGACCGGCTGATTTCCGGAAATCCGCCGGTCGAGCGGTGCACCGACGGTCGAGCACGGTGGGGGCGCGGGCCGGGCGCGGGCTGGGCGCGGGTGCGGGTGCGGGGCCGGGGTGCCGGTGCGAGGCTGGGGGGCATGTCCCGCAGCACGTCCCCCGCCTCCGACGGCGCCCGCCGCGCCGACCGCCCGACCTTCCGCAAGCGCGACGCCCACCGCGGCTCCACCGAGCTCGAGGCGCTCGGCCTCATCTGGCTCGCCGAGGCGATGGACGACGGCGGCGCGCACGTCGTCCCCGTGACCACCGGGAGCGGCTGGCTCGAGGAGCCGCGGCTGCGCGAGTCGGGCTGCACGCCCGCGGCGGCCGAGGCCTTCGGCCGGGCGCTGGCGGTCACCCACGCGGCCGGGGCGCGCGAGCACGGCGCGGCTCCGACCGGCTGGTCGCACCCCGCGGGGTGGATGGGCTCGGCCGACCTGCCGCTGCGTCCCGGGGCCGACGGCGCAGCAGGGGCCCCGACCAGCCCGGGCCTGCGCCGCTGGGGCGAGTTCTACGCGGAGGACCGGCTCCTCCCCTACCTGCCGGCCGCCGTCCGCAACGGGTCGATGAGCACGGCGGGGGCCGCCGTCGTCGAGCGGGTGGCCTCCCGGCTGGCCGACGGCGACTTCGACGCCCCGCAGCCCGGTCTCCTCGCGGCGCGGGCGGGTCGGGACGGTCTGCCCCACGACGCCTCCCGGGTCGCGGCGCGCACGCACGGCGACCTGTGGTCGGGCAACGTCCTGTGGGTGCCGCGCTCCGAGGTGGAGGACTGGGCGCCGGGGCGGGCGGGGCTCGGGCCCGCGACAGCCCCGGCATCGGCGGCCGCAGCAACCACGACGCCAGAGGCAGGTTCCCGCACCGGCGCGACGACGGGCGGCGACGCCGCGGACCATGGCGCGACCCGGCCCGGCACCCGCTCAGCGGACGGGCCGGCGGCCGGCACCGACGTCGTCGGCGTCCTCATCGACCCAGCGACCCAGGGCGGGCACGCCGAGACGGACCTCGCCGAGCTCGCCGTCTTCGGGCAGCGGCACCTCGACCGGGTCCTCGCCGGCTACGACGAGGTCTCGCCGCTGGCGGGCGGCTGGCGCGAGCGGATCGGCCTGCACCAGCTCCACATGGTCCTCATCCACGCCGTGTTCTTCGGCGGTTCCTACGGCGCGGAGACCGTCTCCCTCGCCCGCCGCTACGCCTGAGCCGCCTGCCTCTCTCCTTCCCGTCGTCGACCGGCAATGCATCCGTCGACCGCCTGATTTCCAGAAATCCGACGGTCGAGCAGTGCATAGACGGTCGACCACAGGGGCGCGGCGCGCGGGTGCGTCTCGGCCGGGCGGGGGAGGGAACGCGTCGCTGCCCACCAGTAGCCTGGGCGGGTGAGCCAGGACAGCCGCCGCGGCGGGCAGAAGCGCCTCGTGCGCATCGTCGTCTACGTCATCGTGCTGCTCACGGTCATCGGCATGGTGGCCGCGATGGTCGGCACGGCGTGGGCGGAGCCCGCCCGCGCCGCCACATCCACCGGCGTCGTCCCCGCGGGCACGACGGCGCAGCACTCGTCCGCGAGCGCGAGCACGGCCGCGAGCGCCTCACGCGCACCCGTCATCGTCCTCGCCACCGACGGCCTGTCCTGGTCGGACCTCGTCGACGCCGCCGAGTCCGGCGACGCCGACGCCCGTACCCTCCTCGACGCCGCCGCCGCGCAGGCCCCCGTCAACCTCGTCCAGCGGACCGCCGGCGCGACCACCTGCCCCGCCGACGCCTGGCTCACCCTCGGCGCCGGCGCCCGGACCCGGGCCGTGCCGGCCTCCGACGACGCCGGCACCTGCGCCTGGGCCGCCTCCTGGCGCGAGGCCGCAGCCGAGTCGCAGGACTCCGGCTACGGCGCCGAGCCCGGTGCTCTGGCGGACGCGCTCACCGAGGCCGGCGTCGGCTTCGCGGCGGTCGGTCGGGGCGCCGTCCTCGCCCTCACCGGCTCGGCCGGCACGGCGCCCCGTGAGGAGGCGACCCTCGCCGCCCTGTCCGCCTCCGGGTTCCCGGCGCTCACCGTCGTCGACCTCACCGACGACTCCGTCGCCTCCGCCCTCGCCTCCGCGGGCGCGGCCACGGTCGCGACGGCCACGGCGAGCCCGACGGCCTCGACCGCCTCCGGCTCGGGCGCCGACGCGCTCCCCTCAGCGGGGACCTCGGCCCACGCGATCGTCACCGCCCTGAGCGAGGTCCCCTCGGACGCGCGCGTCATCGTCGCCTCGCTCGCGGACCCGGCCACGGAGGGGCTCCAGGCCACGATCCTCCCGGCGGGCACCACCGGCGACGACGCCGACGCCGACTCCACCAGCTCCGCGGCCGTCGCCGACGCCCCGCTCCCGGCGAGCCCCTCCACGCACCGCCGCGGCCTCGTCCAGACCACCGACCTCACCGCGACCCTCGCCCAGGACCTCACGGGCGAGGTCCCGGCCGCCGTCACGGGCGGCGCGCTCACCCTGCCGGAGAGCGGAGGCTCGGGTCTGGCGGGGCTCAGCACCCGCGGCATGGACGGGACCCTGCGCTCCGGCGGCGGCTCGGGCTCGACGTCGAGCGGCGACGTGCCCGCCAGGGTCTCCGGCCTCGTCGACGACGCCCTGCGCGCCCGCGCCTCGAAGGCCTCGACGCTGCCGGTCTCCCTGCTCATCGTCCTGTCCGCGCTGGTGCTCGTCGTCGTCTCCACGCAGGTGCTGCGGGGGCCGCGGGGCCGGGCGCGCCTGCACGGGACGGCCCTGGCGGCGACGGTGGTCGCGGCCCTGCCGGGCGGGGCGTGGCTCGCCTCGGTCGTCCCGTGGTGGCGGGTCGGCGCGGACGGGGACGCGCCGTCAGCCTGGTCCTCGCTCGTCGCCGTCGGGACGACCGCGCTGCTCGCGCTCGTCCTCGCCGGGGTCCTCCACGGGCTCGCCCGCGTCATCATCGCGCTGCGGGACCGCCTGCTCCTCGGGCGCCACCGGGTGGAAGCGGCCGAGGCCGGTGGCCGCCCCACCGGTGCCGCCGGCGCCGGCGCGCCGTCGTCGCCCGGCACCCTGCGCCCCCCGCGGCCGCGCGCCGTCCCGACGGCCCCGGCCCTCACGGCCCTGCTGCTGGGGCTGTGCACGCCCGTCCTCATCCTCGCCGACGCAGCGGCCGGCGCCCCTCTCGCCTTCGACGGCGTGCTCGGCATGGACGCCGTCCTGGCGGGCCGCTTCTACGGCGTCTCGAACACGGCCTTCGCCCTCGCCGCCGCGGCGCTCACCGTGGGCCTCGGCGCGGCCGCGGGCACGTGGGTCGCGGCCCAGCGGACCCGTCGCTCGCGGCGCACGGCCGCCGTCGTCGGCGTGCTCGCGCCCGGCGCGATCGCGCTGCTCGTCGACGGCCTGCCGAGCCTGGGGGCAGACGTCGGGGGCGCCATCACGCTCGTCGCGGTGCTCATCGCGCTCGCCTCGACGCTCGCGGGCGGGCGCGTCGGCTGGAAGCGGTGGCTGAGCATCGCGGTGGTCGCGCTGGCGACGGTGGGCGTCTTCGGCCTCATCGACCACGCGACGGGCTCGCGGACGCACCTGGGCCGTTT
Source organism: Actinomyces radicidentis (assembly GCF_001553565.1). Classification (NCBI taxonomy): domain Bacteria; kingdom Bacillati; phylum Actinomycetota; class Actinomycetes; order Actinomycetales; family Actinomycetaceae; genus Actinomyces; species Actinomyces radicidentis. The sequence goes on from NZ_CP014228.1 coordinate 976,413, forward strand.
CGTCGGGCAGCTCCAGGACGGCACGGCGGGCACGACGATCCTGCGCAAGGCGACGGCGGTCATCGCGCCCTTCCTCTCCAACCCGCTCGCGCTGCTCGCCGGGGCGGTGGCGCTCGCCGTCGTCGCGGGGCTGCTGTGGTGGCTGCGCCGCGAGCTGCGCGCCTGGCGGGCGGGCCGCTCCGGCTACGCCCCGCTGGTCGGGCCGGAGCCCGACGGCGCGGCCCGCGGCACCGGGGGCGCCGGGGCCTCCGGCCAGCCCGCGAGCACCCCCTCCGCCGACGCCCGAGACGACGATGCCGCCGACGCCGGCGCCTCCGCGGCGGGTACCGGCGCACCCCCGTCGGGGACCCCGTGGGCGGGCCCCGTCCCGCGCGGCGCGACCCTCGTGCCCGGGTGGTTCGTGCCGGTGCTCAAGAGCCTCGGCGTGCTTCTCGTCGTCGAGGTCCTCGTCAACGACTCGGGCGCCTCCATGGCGGTCCTCTCCGTCGCCGGCGCGGCCCCGCTGCTGCTCGCCCTCGCCGCGGCGCGCCTGGCCGGGCTGCCCGCCACCGCGACCGCGCGGGCCTGAGGCCGTCCATAGCCTCCCCGCGCTCAGGCCGCCGTGCGGCGGCGGGGCCCCGCTGTGCGCCCTCCGTACCTCGCGAGCCGCCGGGGCCGGACGGGTCGAGCAGGTCGGTCTGACTCATTCGGCGGACTGCGCCGACGCGGCCGACTCGGCGGACGGCGCCGAGCGGACGACCTCGGCCGCGAGCGCGGCGAGCCGCTGCGCCGTCGTCTCGCCCGCAGCGGAGTAGACGGTGATGCGGATGCCAGGGCGCTCGGGGATCTCGAGGTTGACGAAGGACAGGGCGAGCTCGCCGACCTGCTCGTGCCGGATGCCGCGGTCCCCGGAGCCCTGGTAGTGGACCTCGTAGGTGTCCCACGCGCGGCGGAACTCCTCGCTGGCCCCGTGGAGCTCGGCGATGACGGCGCTGACGGCGTCGTCCTCGGGGTAGCGGGCGCGGGAGGCCCGCAGGTACTGGACGCCCTCGTCGGCGGCGCTGCGCCAGTCGGTGTAGAAGTCGTGGGCGCGAGGGTCGGTGAAGATGAAGCGCAGGGTGTTGCCGCCGCCGGGCTCCTCGAGGACGGGGGCGTAGAGGGCGCGTCCGAGCGGGTTGATGGCGACGACGTCGCAGGCCGTGTTGAGGACGTAGGCGGGTGACGCGGTCAGCTGGTCGAGGACGCCGGAGAGCTGGCCCGCCAGCGAGCCGAGGTCGGCCTCGCCCTCCCGGGGCCCGGTCTCGCCGACGACGGTGACGAGGCTGGCGACGTAGGCGCGCTGCTCGTCGGTCAGGTGGAGGGCGGAGACGACGCCGTCGAGGATGGCGGCCGAGATGGTGCCGACGCGGCCGCGCTCGAGGCGCGTGTAGTAGGTCTCGGAGATCGCGGCGAGCTCGGCGACCTCCTCGCGGCGCAGACCGGGGACGCGGCGCAGCGACGCGCCGGCGGCCAGGGGCGTGTCGGCGACGTCGACCTGGGCGCGGCGGGTGCGCAGAAAGGCACCGAGCTCGGCGCGGGGGTCCACGGGTGCTCCTCGCCCGGGCCGCTCAGGCCCGCTCGGGGATGGCGCGGTAGGCGCGGAAGGGGGCCTCGTCGCGGACGGCGGACTCGAAGACGTGGGGGCGCACGCGCACGCCGTGGACCTTGCGGTGGGCGATGGCGCGCAGGACGTCGCGGTACTGGGCGGCGCGGTGCATGCGGCCGGCGGAGTCGTTGACGGAGACCCGGTGGGTGATGTCGCAGGGCACCTCGATGACGGCGAGGCCGGCGACGAGCACGTCGATGGACAGGCCGACCTCGACGCCCCATCCGGGGGCGAGCGGGGCCGCGGCCTCGTAGGCGGCTCGGGTGAGGCAGCGCTGGCCGGACAGGGGCGCGACGGGCGCCCAGCCGGTGGCGGTGGCGATGGCGGCGCGGGCGGCGCGAACGACCCTCCCGCGGCCTCCGGCGCCGGCCTGCTTGGGCGGTGCGGCGATGGACATGTCGGCGACGCCGTCGAGGACGGGCGGGACGAGCTCGGCGCAGGCGGAGGCGGAGTCGCCGAGGTCGGCGTCGATGAAGAGGAGGAGCCGGGAGGGGCCGTCCACGTAGTCGCGCATGCCGACGACGCTGGCGCCGGTCTCCATGGCGGAGGCCTTGCCGCGGCTCACGGAGTGGCGGACGGTGACGGCGCCGGCGGCGCGGGCGTGGTCCTGGGTGCCGTCGGTGGAGCCGTCGTCGACGACGACGACGAGGTCGACGCGCGGGATGGCGCGGCAGGCGCGGACGGTGGCGCCGATGCGCTCGGCCTCGTCCTTGGCCGGGATGATGACGGCGACCTTCTGCTCGGAGGCCCGCGCCTGCTCCCGACCGGGCTTCCGGTCTCCGCTCTGGGGGGTGTCCGAAGCGTTCACCCGCCCAGGGTAATCACACAACCGGTCCACGTGACCGTGCCGGGCGGGGGTATTGCGGGTGCGTTCGGCCTTTCACCCGGATCAGTCGCGCGACGGCACCGCGTCGGCGTCGAGGGGCTCGTCGAGGAGACGGGTGACGGAGGCGTTGACGCCGAGCTCGGCGTCGACGGCGGCCGCCTCGGCCGCGCGGCGGGCGCTGGCCCGGATCGCGAGGCGCTCGGCGACGAAGGCGACGGCGACGACGGTCGCGATGATGATGAAGCAGATGGCGCCGCCGCGGGCGGAGGCGTCGGCGAAGGCGGCGGTCCCCTGCTGGGTGCCGGCCTGGTGCATGGCGAGGACCGTGGACAGGACCGTCATGGACATGGCGCCGAGGAACTGCTGGCAGGTGTTCATCAGAGCGGTGCCGTCGGCGGTGAGCGAGCGCTCGACACCGGACATGCCGAGCGTCTGCGTGTTCGTGTAGGTCAGGCCGAAGCCGAGCATGAAGGCGAACTACAGGCCGGCCATGAGCGCGGTCGTGAGGCCGGTACCGATGACGGCGAGGCCGACGGTCGCGGCGAGCGCGACGGTGCAGCCGATGGTGATCGGGACGGCGGGGCCGAAGCGGTCATAGAGGTTGCCGGCCACGGGGGCGAGGACGGCGCCGATGGCGGCGCCCGGCAGCACGAGCAGGCCGGCGGTCATGGTGCCGGTGCCGAGCGCGAGCTGGGAGAGGTTCGGGATGAGGTAGCCCAGGCCCAGGGCCACGAACTGGAAGGCGCAGAACGCGAGCAGGCCCTGGCGGTAGATCGGCGAGTAGAGCACCGACAGGTGGATGACCGGGTTGTCGCTGCGGCGCTCGAGGAGGAGGAAGACGAGGCCGGCGACGACGCCCGCGACGAGCAGCCCGACGGCGGTGGCGACGTCGGCGGTGGAGGCGGTACCGGCGGCGAGGAGGGCGCCGCCGCGCTCGAGGCCGAGGACGAGGCCGATGAAGCCGACGGCGAGGAGCGTGACGTGCCCGAGGTTGACGGAGACCTTCTCGGTCGGGGTCGCCTGCTCGATGGAGCGCACGCCCACGACGAGGGAGGCGAGCACGAAGGGCAGGATGATCGCGAAGACGGCGCGCCAGCTCGTCACCTGGCCGATGATGCCGCCGACGAGCGGGCCGACCGCCGGGGCGACGCCCAGCGTGAGGCCACCGACCCCCATGAGGGCGCCGAGCTTCGTGCGGGGCGCCTGGGTCAGGATGATCGTGAACATGAGCGGCGTGATGATGCCGGTGCCGACGCCCTGGAGGAGTCGGCCGACGAGCAGCACGGGCAAGACCGGGGCGCACATGGCGATGACGGCACCGGCGGCCACCGCGGTGACGGCGGTGAGGAAGAGGGCCTTGGTGCGGAAGCGCCGCTGGAGGAAGCTCGACAGCGGCATGATGATCGAGACGACGAGCAGGTATCCGCTGGTGAGCCACTGGACGTCGGAGGTGCCGACGTGGAAGGCGCTCATGAGGGCCGGGAAGAGCACGGAGACGACGGTCTCGAGGAAGAGGCCGAGGAAGGCCAGGACGGCGGTGGCGAAGATCGAGCCCTTGAGGGCGGGGCTGACGACGTCGGCGTCGCGGGGGTCGGTGGGGACGGGGGCGTGGGACACGCTGGGTTCTACCTTTCAGGGCACACCGACCAGCGCTTGCCCGCGCGAGGGGTCGGGTCGCCCGCCGCGCGTCATACGTCGGTGTGCGATCGCGCGGGTGACGTGACGGGGAGGGACCCTCGTCCCATAAGCGAGATCGGCTGTGGGATCGCACTCAGCGGGGTCGGGGAGGGACGGGTCGGCCCCTGACCTGCGCGGGAGCTGGCACGGAGGTTTTCACGAGGAATGGCGCGGAAAATTGCGGAGCCGCGCGCGACGCGCCGTGTGAATGGCAGGTTAACCGCGCCGTTGCTGGGCTTCGGGCCGCAGGATCCCGCACGCATGACTTAGGTCACCCGCGTGAGGCGCGGATCATGTCATCGTTGGGCGTGAGGACCCGTCAAAGGCGCCGGGCTCCTCCCCCTGCTTCTCGCGCCTCAGACCTCGGGGTGGCGCAGCGCGCGGGCCTCGTGCTCGCGCCAGTGGGCCAGCGTCGCCGCCGGGCCGATGGGGCCGAGGCCGATCGAGGACTCCGGGTCGTCGAACACGGGCACTCCGATGAGCGCGTCCGGCACGAACTCCCGACCCATGGACACGACCATCCGCAGGTCGCGCAGGACGCCGAGCCCCTCGCGCGGGTCCCCGCCCACGGCGATGAGGTCCGCGTCGAAGCCCTCAGCGAGGACGCCGGTGACGCCCGCCAGGCCGATGCCCGCGGCGGCGCGCGACGTGGCGGCGAGGATGACCTCGTTGCGCGGGATCCCGACCCACTCGAGGGCCTCGAGGCCGCCGACGTAGGCGCGGTGCGGGACGCCCGGGATGCCGGCGTCGTGCCCGGCCACGATCTTGACGCCGTGCTCCCACAGCTGGCGGGCGGGCGGGGCGAAGGAGTCGTCGCGGCGCAGCATGCGCGGCATGTCCGCGGTAACGGTGGCGTCGACGTAGACGCCCGCCTCGGCCATCTCGTCGGCGAGGCGCGGGTCGAACTGGGACCGGCCGGCAGCGGTGATGAAGGAGGCGTGGGCGACATAGTCGACGCCGGCGCGCACGGCGTTGGCGATGCCGTCGACGCCGTGGGCGTGCGCGGCCGTCCACTTGCCCAGGCGGTGGGCCTCCCCGAAGAGGGCCTCGAGCTCGGCCTGGCTGAACTGGGCGTTCCACGGGGCGGAGCCGCCGGTCATGAAGCCGCCGGTGGACATGACCTTGACGGTCTCCACCCCCATCTTGTGGTGGAGGCGGACCTGGTGGCGGATGTCGTCGAGGGAGTCGACCTCGGCGCCGGCGTGGAAGGAGTGCCCGCCCGTCGTCGTGATCTGGGGGCCGGCGGGGACGACGCGCGGGCCGCGGACGTCGCCGTTGCGGATGGCGTCGCGCACGGCGACGTCGACGTAGTGGCGGGCGCCGAGGCTCTGGACGCTCGTGACGCCGACGGAGAGGAGCTCGCGGGCGGCGCGGGTCGCGTTGAGGGTGAGGCGGGCGACCTCGTGCGCGCCGTAGTCGGGGTACTCGAGGGCCGTGCCGGAGGTGGGCAGGTGGTCGTGGGTCTCGATGAGGCCCGGCATGAGGGTGGTGCCGGGCAGGTCGACGCGGGGGACGTCGTCGGCCAGGAGGTCGGCGCGCTCGCGCAGGTGGGTCTCGGCCTCGGCGGCGGTGCCGACGAAGAGGATGCGGTGGCGGCGCAGCAGAACCGCTCCCCCGGCGCCGGCCATCCGCGCGTCGTCGTCGGGGGCGTCGCCGACGACCTCGAGGGAGCCGGCGGCGTCGCCGCGGCGGCCGGTGAGGACGCGGTCGGCGGTGAGGAGGACGGTGCCGCGTCCGTCGAGGCGCTCGCCGCCGGTGGTGGCGGGGGTGATCCAGCCGGTGGTCTCGCCGGGGGCGGGGCGGGTGAGGTCGGCGGGGGTCTGGGCGGTCACGGGGGTCCTTCCGGCGCGGGGCGGGCGGCGGGCGCGGCTCGCGGGCCCGGGGTTCTGGGGCCAGTGTCCCGCAGCGGGCGACGACCACGGGCGGCGGGCCAGTGTGCGATCCGCCGCGCCGGCTGACCGCGAGCGCGGCGCTTCCGCACTGAGGTCGGCCCTCGGAGCACCGCGGTCGGCGCGAAAGGCCCGCGCTCGACGGACGCTGATCCCGGGCGCACCCTGCCGGGCCGGGGCGCCCCGAGGGGCTCAGGCCCGCTTCATCGGGCCGGTGCCGGGGAAGCCGCGCAGATCGCGCTCGCGCTCGTCCTCGGTGAGCTCGCGCAGGACCCTCCCCGGCACCCCGGCGACGAGGCTGCGCGGCGGGACGTCGCGGTTGACGAGCGCGCCGGAGGCGATGACGCTCCCCTCGCCGATCATGACGCCCGGCAGGACGGTGACGTTGGCGCCGAGCCAGCAGTCGTCGCCGATGGTGATGGGCGCGGAGTACTGGGCCCAGGTGCGGCGCACCGCGGCGTCGAGCGGGCGGCCCGCGGTCGTGAGGGTGACGTGGGGTCCGAGGAGGACGCGGTCGCCGATGGTGAGGGTGGCGTCGTCGATGATCGTGGTGCCCGTGTTGAACCAGCACTCGTCGCCGATGCTCGTATGGCCCTGGTAGGCGAGGTAGATCGGGGCCTCGAGCCAGGAGTCGCCGAAGGAGGCGAAGAGCTCGCGGGCGATGGCGGTGCGGCCGTCGGCGTCGGCGGCGGAGGTGGCGTTGAAGCGCTCGGCGAGGACCTTGCCGCGGGTGCGCTGGGCGTCGAGGTCCTCCAGGCCGGGACCGAAGTCGACGTAGAGCTCGCCGGAGCCGAGGCGGCGGCGGGTCTCGGCGTCGTCGAACTGGAAGTCGACGGTCCGGGGCTCGGCTGCGGAGGCGGGGCGGGACGCGTCATCGGGCGTGGTGCTCACGCACCCATGCTCGCAGACGCCGGACGGGGCGGGGCCGAGGCGGCCAGGCACCGGGGGACGCGGGCACCGGCCGGATCCCGCCGCGCCCGCACGACCCCCGCAGCGGGGAGCGCGGGAACGGCGGCTCGGCGTCGCGGACCCCGTGCACTCCGCTTCACCCCCGCACTCTTATGGTCCCCACAGGCTCGTCGGGGGCGTCCTCCCAGAGACGGCGAGTTACCTGGGTCCTGCCGCTGGACGGACGGACCGCGAGGGTTGGGGAACCCGATGACCGGCCCGGTCCGAGGGAGCACGGGTCTTAGGGAGCCCGCTGCTCCCGTTCCGGCGAAGGAGGCAGGTGCTCTTCCTGGTCTGGGAGCCCGGGAGCGCGCCGACCTCATCGACGAAGGTCCTCGGGCCGGGTGGGACAACCCAGCCCGGGGGCCTCGTCCTTCGTTTGGGGGGGGGCTCAGACAGCGCGAACTGTCCAGAACTCGTCAGTTCTGGCTAGCCCCTTGCCCCTGCCGGAAGGGCATCCGCGGAACTCCACGGTTCACCGCGGCCACCGCCCGGCGGCCGCACCGAAAGTGACGAGTCCTGGACAGTGCGCCCGATTCCCCACCCGGACCACGCCCACCTCACACCGGCAACCCTCTTGACCTTGACGCCAACGTCAAGCCCTAGCGTCGACGCGAACGGATCGTCCACCGAGGAGCACCCGTGAGTCACGTCGTCATCCTGTCCGCCAGCCCCACCGCGCCGTCGCGCACCGACGTCCTGGCCGCGTGCGTGGCCGAGCAGCTCGAGGCCGCCGGGCACACGACGCGCACGATCACCCTGCGCGACCTGTCCGCCGAGCCTCTGCTGCGCGCCCGGGCGAGCGACCCGGCGATCGCCGAGGCCCTCGAGGCGGTGACCTCGACGGAGGCCGTCGTGGTCGCCTCGCCGACCTTCAAGGCCTCCTACTCGGGGCTGCTCAAGGTCTTCGTCGACCTGCTGCCCATGGACACGCTCATCGGCACGCCCGTGCTGCCGCTGCTCCAGGGCGGGTCGGCGGCGCACGTCCTGGCGCTGGCGACCGGCCTCAAGCCACTGCTGGCGACCATCGGCGCGACGCACATCGCCGCCGCGCGATTCGCCCTCTCCTCCGGGATCCGCCCGGCGGCGCCCACGGCTACACGGACTACCCGACCGCGCGCTGAGGTCGGCCGCCCGCGACCGAGCGGCTGCCTCGGTCAGCGGGCCGCCGGGACCTCCCGCCGCCCAGGGATGGTCGGTTCTCGCACTTTCAGAGGTCTTTCTGCGCCGCAGCCGCGACAGGTTCCGCAGAATTCCGCGGATCACCGCCGGGGCGAGCGCCTGAGGTGGTTCAGAAAGTGCGAGAACCGACCACGCTGCCGACGCCCAGCAGCCCGGCCAGACCCCGCGCCTCAGCCGTCGAGTCTCCGAGCCCTCTGGCCGCGCCCCGCACGCCCACCGCGGCGCGCACGCCCGCGCCCGGGCAGCCGCGGCCGGCGGCGCACCACCGGGCCGGGCCGGGCCTGCGCGGCGGCGAGGGCGTCGTCGTCGAGGAGCCGGGACCGCACGCGCAGGTAGGAGGGCAGGAGGAGGGCGACGGCGCCGGCCCAGGCGAGGGGGGAGGCGGCGGCCACTCCCATGAAGCCGATGATCCCGCCGAGCCAGACGGCGGCGAGGACGCGCAGGACGAGCTCGACCGAGCCGGACCAGAAGGGGGCGCGCATGCGGCCGAGGCCCTGGAGGGCGCCGCGGGCGACGAAGAGGACGCCGAGGATCCAGTAGGTCAGCGCCCACAGCTCGACGGCGTGGGCGGACAGGTCGACGACGGTGGGGTCGGCGTCGCCGATGGAGAGGTGGACGAGGGGCCTGTTGGCCAGGACGAGCAGAATGCCGAGGATGACGGCCTCGGTGATGACCATGCGGAAGGCCTGGCTGACACCGGCGCGGACGCGCGCGAGGTCGCGGGCGCCCCAGTTCTGGGCGACGTAGGTGGAGACGGCCACCTCCATGCCGATGAGGAAGGTGACGGCGAGGCCGTCGACGCGGGAGGCGGTGGTGAAGGCGGCGACGGACTCGGAGCCGAGGGTGTTGAGCCGGATCTGGACGGCGACGCCGCCGAGGGCGGTGATGGAGGCCTGGAAGCCGAGGGGGACGCCAAGGCCGAGGTGGTGGCTGAGCTGCTCGCGGGTGACGCGCCAGTCGTCACGGCTCAGGTGGAAGATCGGGAAGCGTCTGCTGATCCACCACAGGCACAGGAGGGCGGAGACGGTCTGGGCGGCGGCGGTCGCGAATCCGGCGCCGGCGACGCCCATGCGGAGGGCGCCGATGAGCACGAAGTCCAGGACGATGTTGAGGGCGGCGGAGACGGCGAGGAAGTAGAGCGGGGTGCGGGAGTCGCCGACGGCTCGGAGGATCACCGAGAGGTAGTTGAAGGCGATGACGGCGACCATGAACAGGAAGCTGATGAAGCCGAAGGTGGCGGCGTCGTCCATGAGCTCGGCCGGGGTGCGCAGGAGCGTGAGGAGGTGCCGGATGAGGAGGGTGCCGATGAGGGTGAGGATGACGGTGAGGCCGAGGCTGATCCAGGCGCCGACGCCGACGGAGCGTCGGACGGCGGCCTCGTCCTTGGCGCCGTAGGCCTGGGCGATGGGGATGGCGAGGCCGGCGGTCATGCCCCAGGAGAAGCCGGTGATGAGCCAGACGAGGACGCCGGTGGCGCCGACGGCGGCGAGCGGGAGGACGCCGACGAAGCGGCCGACGACGACGGTGTCGGCGAGCTGGTAGCCCTGCTGGACCATGTTGCCCAGGACCAGGGGGATGGAGAAGGCGAGGATGGCGCGCCAGGGCGAGCCCTGGGTGAGCGTGTTGGGCATGGTTCCTGTGAGAGACGGGTGCGGGGTGCGGTCGGCCGACGACGGCGGTGGCGTCAGTGCGGCGGGGCTGATTTTACGGGGCGGTCGGTTCGGCGGGTAAAGGGCCGACGAGGTGTGCCGGGACATGCGGCGGGACGAAGGCTGACGGCGACTCAGCGGGAGATCTGGGCGCGCCTCCACTGGCATCCGAATTTCCAGGTCATCATGTGCCTCCACCCTCAAGGAAGAAGGACCTCATGCCCGCAGAACTCGACGCCGTCGCCAGTTGGATCTTCCAGGCGGAGTGCCCGATCCCGAATGACGTCGGCCCGCTCCTGGTCCAGGGAGAGCGCCCCGTCACCGCCTACAAGACCTTCCGCGACTCGGCGATCTTCACGGACCGTCGACTCATCGTCCGCGACGCGCAGGGGATCACCGGCAAGAAGGTGGAGCTCTACTCGCTTCCGTACTCCGCCATCAACATGTGGTCGAGCGAGAACGCGGGCACGTTCGACCTCGACGCCGAGCTCGAGCTGTGGACGCGCGCCGGCCACATCAAGATCAAGCTCGGCCGAGGCGTCGACGTGCGCCGGCTCGACCTGCTCATCTCGACGATGGTCCTCGGCCGCGTCTGAACAGCCGGCGCCGTACAGGCACCTCTCGCCACCACCGACCACCACATGGCCGCTTCACAGGTTCACCCCGGGCGACCTCCCAGGGGCGGTGGCTTACATAGTTCCTGCCGCCGGACGGAACAGGCAGCGAGGGTTGGGGAACCCGATGACCTGTCCAGACCGAGAGGGCACGGGTCCTAGGGAGCTCGGGCTCCTCGCTCTGGCGAAGGAGACAGGCACCTGCCGGGTCTGGGAGCCCCGCAGCGAGTCGCCCCGACGACGAAGGCCCGCGGGCCCGGAGAGACAACCGGGCACGCGGGCCGCGTCATGTCTGAGGCAGTACCGACTCATCCCCTGATGCTGTCAGGGCGCGAGGAGGTAGCGGCGGTTCTTGCTCTGCGGTGGCGCGGTCGCCTGGATGAGTCCCGCCGCGACGAGGTCGCGGAGGACTGGACGGAGGGCCGACACCGACTTTCCCGTCAGTTCGGCGATCTCACGGACGGAACGCGGGACGACGGCGTCGAGCACCGCGAGGACGGAGTGCTGCGCGCTCGTCATCACGATCGTCCGCTCGAGGTCCGCGAGAACGTACGGTCCGTCGTTGATCCCGATCAGGAGCCCGTCACCGAGCAGACGGCCGAGGACGTCTCGGCAGTCGTCTGAGTCGAGCCCGAGGTTGCTGCGCAGATCTGCGACCGTGACGTGGCCCGTCGTCTTCGCGAGGGCGAGCGCCGACCGCTCCTCTGGCCTCCGGTCAACGTCGCCGGGCAGACCCTCGAGCCAGGTCTCCATCTCGGGGTCGAGGAGTCCGAAGCGGTCCAGCCGCACGATCACGTGACCGATGGTCGAGGAGGCGTAGCTCGGAGCCGGGAGCCCATGCTGGCGCATCGCGTGGATCATCCGTGGGATACCGGATCCCTGCGTCTCGGCCAGGCTTGAGCGGCTACCAGGGATCCGGGCGTCCCCGAGGAGCTTTGCGAGGACCTCGTTGCGCTTCGCGGAGCGCCCCTCGGCGACGTTGTCCTTGGTGCGGTCACCCCAGAAGCCGCCTGGGTTGATGACCTCGACACGGTCGGGGTAGACGTCGACGGCGACCTGCTGCCCGCGCACGGCAGCGGAGTAGTCCCTGTGCATGACGGCGTTGACGATGGCTTCGCGGAGGACCTCCGCGGGGATCTCTGGGACGTCCGTACCTCCGAGCCCGTCGACGACGCGCCGGGTGCGCAGGTTCTTGAGGACCGTGTCGACGGCGTCGCGGACGGCGACCGGGAGGGGGCCGTCGCAGACGCGGCGGTCGAGGAACCGTGTGGTGCCATCGAGGGACTTCTCCGCACCCGGGTGCACGGTGACGTCGATGGTGAGCTGGGGATAGTCCTGCTGCGGATAGGCGGCGAGGGCGAGGCATCCCGCGAGGGTGAGTCGGTGGTCCTCCGCCAGGACGTTGAGGCGACGGAGGGCACCGGTGCGGTCTGTCGGCGCGATGCCGTCGAGCGCCCGGGAGGAGCGTTCTCTGAGCGCGCTCACGAGGTCGGCGACGAGTGCCTCGTCCAGGTCGTCGGCGGTGAGGCTCGGGACGGTGCCCCGGTCCGTGTCGTCTGGCTGAAGGCGGCTGGACAGAAGGTAGATCTCGTAGGCGGTGAGGTGCCTGTCCGCGTCGCCGACGCGGGTGTAGCTGCCGGCGGTGACGCCCTGGGCGAGGACGTAGCAGGGCAGGTGGACGCCGGGCTTCTCCCTGAGCGGGTGGATGCGGAGGAGGACGACGTCGGCGCCGTCGACATGCCGTCGTTCAAGGTCGACGTCTGGGAGGGGCTGCACCTTGGGGTGCGCCCCTGGGGCCTCGTCGAGGCCTGAGCGCACCTCGTCGAGGATCTTGGTGGCGTCGAAGCCCTCGGCGGGAGCGAAGTGGTCCTTCTCGGCGAGGCCGAGGATGACGAGGCCGCCCTCCGTGTTGGCGAATGCCGACACTGAGGGCCAGAGGTCCTTGGGCACCTTGGTCGCGGCGGACTTGACCTCGACGAGGTGGTCGTCAGCGCCTTGGCGCCGCAACCGGCGCACGATCTCCTCGAGCTCACTATCAGTCACGCACTCACTATATGTCAGTGACGGAGTCACTTTCTACAGTGACTGCATCACTTCATATAGTGAGGCGTAAGTAATGTTCAGTGACTCCGGAGTGACGAGAATGCCCGCAGCAGCCGCCGCCGCCGGCAACGGCTGAGCGCACACGCTCTTCACAGGTTCGCCCCGGGTGACCTCTCAGGGGCGGTGGCTTACATAGTTCCTGCCGCCGGACGGAACAGGCAGCGAGGGTTGGGGAACCCGATGAGCTGTCCAGACCGAGAGGGCACGGGTCCTAGGGAGCCCGGGTTCCTCGCTCTGGCGAAGGAGGCAGGCACCTGCCGGGTTTGGGAGCTTCGCAGCCAGTCGCCCCGACGACGAAGGCCCGCGGGCCCGGAGAGACAACCGGGCACGCGGGCTTCGTCATGCCTAGCGACCGTCAGTGCACGCTCGCCGCTGCGAACACCTCAGCCGGCATCGGCACGCGTAACTGCCAGTCGAACTCGATGGGCCGGCTGCCCTCATGGCGGAGGTAGTCAACGGACCCAAGGCAGAGGTACGGCGCCGCGGTCCCCATGTCACTGCGCTTCTCATCGCGCACGAAGAGCAGGACCTCGCTTTCCCGCTCCCGGTGATGGATGTACCGCTGCCCGACAGGCGAGTCCGCAGCGGTCGTGGACTGGGACTCCCAGTGGAAGACCTCCGGTGAGATCGCGACGTCGTGGTACATGGTCGTCGGCGAGTAGTTCTTCTCGTTCTTCTTGAGGGTCACGAGGAAGACGTCGGTCTGAAGCGACTCACTGAAGAACACTCCCTCACGGAGGGAGTCCGGCCGGCGATCGAAGCCTGCGTAGTGCATGCCGACGACAATCTCCTCGCGCGAGTAGTGCGCGTGCGCACGAAGCACCTCACGACCAAGTCGACCAGCGATAGGGACCGAGACACGTTCGATCTGACTTTCCGCTACGTCGAGGACGTCGAGGAACTCCATGCAGGCGCCAGGCTCTTCGCGCAGGGCAGCCAGCGCCTCCTCGACTGTCGTGAACCCGCCACCCGACGGCCAGATGGAGAAGACCAGCATCAGCACCAACGTCTGCTCCTCAGGAGTCAACGACTCGTAGGGCGGGAGCGATCCATCGAGGGCAGCACGGTAGATCCGGAGCCGCTCAGGATCATCGACGCACGCCAGAGCACGGGAGCGATGAATGATGTCGCGATGCCGCGGTCCCTCCTCAACGGTGACGACGTCGGCGTCACGCTGCACGTCGAACCACGACCACTTCGCGTTCTTCAGCACCACAGACAGGTCCCACTGCGTCTCCTCCAGGAAGCGCACCAGCGTAGGCCGTCCACTCCGCTCCACCATCGTTCGAAGCTCAGCGACGACCGTCGCGCGCCTGGGCGAGATCTGTTCCTTGAGGTTCGCGAGGACTGCCTGCTGCGAAGCCTCGTCGAGCTCGATCTCCGTGCCGGGCGGCAGATACGAGAAGCCATGGCGAACACCGTCGTCCAGTGCGCGACGCGAGGCCCCGGTCAGCGCGCGGTACTTCGCCTCAAACTTGAACCTCGTGTTCTGCAAACCGACAAAGTCGAGGGCAGTCAGCACGGCCTTGTCGGCCGCCTTCCGCAGGCCCCGCCCCAACTGCTGGAGGAAGATCGTCGCGGACTCCGTGGGACGGAGGAAGAGAACGGTGTCGATTTCAGGCAGGTCGACGCCTTCGTTGTAGAGGTCCACTGTGAAGATCGCGGCCAGCTCGTGCCGACCAAGCCGCGCGAGCGCATCCTCACGAACAGCATCAGGCGACTGCCCCGTGACGGCGATAGCAGGAAGGCCTGCCGCAGTGAAGACCTCGGCCATGTACGCGGCGTGCTGGACGCTGACGCAGAAACCGAGCGCTCGCATCTGCCGAGGGTTAAGGATCTTCTGGCGCACCTGTTCGAGAATCAGGCCACTGCGGGCACGATTGTTGACGTAGAGCTGCGTCAGTTCACGCTCGTCATACCGCCCTCGCGACCAGGTCAGCCTCCGCAGGTCAGTGTTGTCAGAGATTGCGAAGTAGTGGAAGGGCGTGAGGAGGTCGGCCTCAAGGGCATCCCAGAGACGGATCTCCGCGGCAGTGTGCCCGTCGAAGAACTCGTCACGGACATTGATGCCATCGGTGCGCTCAGGCGTCGCCGTCATACCGACGAGTTCGGCAGGAAGGAAGTAGTCGAGGATTCGCCGATAGGTCGCGGCCTCGGCATGATGGAACTCGTCGACGACGATGATCGAGAACTGCGTCGGATCGAACTGGTCTAGGTTGCGCGACAGCGTCTGGACCGTCGCGAAGACATGGTTCCAGTGCGTCGGCTTGAAGCCGTTGACGTACTTCTCACCGAAGCTTCCCTCCTTGAGGACAGCGCGGAAGGTGGCCCGAGCGTGGTTGAGGATCTCCTCACGGTGGGCGAGGAAGAGAAACGTCGGCTGCGAACCCCCATTGGCCCGGACCGCGTTGCGGTAGTCGAAGGCCGCGATGACCGTCTTGCCGGTTCCCGTCGCCGCCACGATCAGATTGCGATGCCGGCCGTGCAGCGTCCGCTCGACCTCGAGCTGCTCCAGCACCTTCACCTGGTGCGGGTACGGCTCCACATCGAGACCAGACACCGAGGCGACACCGCTGTCGGTCCGCCCCCGATTGCGACCACGTGCGAGCGCGGCGTCGACCTTCGCAGCGTCACGCTCAGGGTCGTAGTCGACGTAACTCGGATCGTTCCAGTAGGACTCGAAGGTGCGCTCAAACTTGGTGAGGAGCGAGCCGGTCTGCTGCTTCGAAAGCCGGACATTCCACTCGACGCCGTCGAGCATCGCCGGCACCGAGAGGTTCGAGGAGCCGACGTAGGCCGTGTTCCATCCGCTCGCGCGGTGGAAGTACCACGACTTGGCGTGGAGTCGCGTGCGATCGACGTCGTACTGAATCTTGACCTCGGCACCGAACTCGCGGACAAGCCGGTCGAGGGCAGGACGCTCCGTAGCGCCGATGTACGTCGTCGTGATGACTCGGAACCTGCCACCGCGGCGCTTGAGAGCGCGAAGTTCCTCGTCGAGGAGTCGTAGGCCGCTCCACTTCACGAAGGCGCAGAGCAGGTCGACGGAATCGGCCGAGGCAAGTTCCGCGCGGATCTCGCTCGCCAGGGACGGGTCATGCCGCGCATTCGTCAACAAGGCAGCGTCGTTGAGCGGGGTCTGCGGGCGCGTCCTCACGTACGACTCGTCAATGACGGCGCGCGTGGGCGTGACGGCAAGGACCTCGGAAGGCTTGCCTGCTGGCACTTCCCCAGGCTCACCGATGACCTCGAGGATCCGGCGGACCGACTCAACGCGCGCCTCATCCTTGAGACCGTCCAGATGACGGGCCACGAGCGTACCGACATGCCGCGAGAGCCGTTCGGGCACCTCGGCGTCGTCGATCTGGGCCACCAGCGGCGTGACGTCGTCGCCATACCGAGCGAGTTCGCGCTCCAGGGCGGTGGTGAGCACTCGCTGTGTCACGCCAATGGGAACGCCACTGGCCGAATTGCTCGTCATGCCGGGCAAGCTACCAGCGAGCTACGACGCGATTGGGAGGCTCAAGCCATGACCTCCTTCCTCCAGAAGCCACTGCTCGACCCCACCCGGCGCGCGATGCTCGACCGCGCTCGGGAACTCTCACGAATGCTCGAGGACGCGTGGAACCCCGCGCCGATCCAGGATGACGTGACCCTCCTGGCCGCGGATCTTCTCGATGCACACGCGGACACGGGGATCGAACTCGATTCCTGGCCGCGCGCTCTGGAGGTCGTGAACAATGCGGTGCTCGCGGACACCCGCGCCGCTCGTCTGCTTCCAACCAGCCTTCGCACGCAGGCCGGCTTCACCATCCTCGGCACCTGGGCGGACTCCCCACCCAGCCTCTCGCCGTCGTCGCCGGACGCCAGGCCGTCGACACCGCCGTCGGCGTTTGGCAGCGGCAGGTCAGCGCCGCCAACGCAGCCGAAGCGGCGCGGATCGCCCTCACCTGAACGCACACCGGCCGCCGTCGGAGCTCCCGATCCGACGGCGGCCGTTCGTGCGGCGCTGCACCACTGACCCGGCGTACCACCCGGGGGTCTTACGGTCTGCCGGTCAGACGATGCTGGCCCGGTAGATCTCCTCGACGGAGGCGTCGAGCGTGGCGTGGAACTCCTCGTCGCTCTGCTGGTCGGTGAGCCCCTCGAGCAGGGCGCGCGAGAAGCTGGCGATGAGCCCGGGGTTGCGGGCGAGGCGCGCGTTGGCGTCGTCGCGCTCGTAGCCGCCGGACAGGGCGACGATCCGCACCACGTGCGGGTTCTCCATGAGCTCGGAGTAGAAGCCGTCGACGCTCGGGATCGTCAGCTTGAGCATGACGTTGAAACCCTCGGGCAGGGCGTGCAGGTGGCGGGTGATCTCCTCCAGGAGCAGCCGCTCAGCCTCCTCCTTGTGCGGCGCGTGGATGTCGACCTCGGGCTCGATGATCGGCACGAGCCCCGCGGCCACCACCTTCCACGCGAGCTCGAACTGCTGGTCGACGACGGCGCGCACGCCAGCGGGGTCGGCGTCGAGGATGACGGAACGCTCCTTCGTCCCGAAGATCCCCTTGCCGCGGGCCTCCTCCAGGGTGAGGGCGAGCCCCGGGATGGGCTTCATGAGGCGTGCGTGGTCGCGCTCCTCCTCGAGGCCCTTGTCGATCTTGAGGAAGGGGACGACGCCCTTCTCCTCCCACAGGTACTCGGCGGTGGGCCGGCCCTCGACGCGGCTGTTCATGGTCCGCTCGAAGAGGATGGCGCCGAGGATCCGGTCCTTGGTGAAGGCCGGGTCGGTGATGACGCGGGTGCGCATGGCGTGCACGAGGTCGAACATCTCGGACTCGCTGGAGTACCGGTCCTCGCCGACGCCGTAGGCCGCGAGTGCCTTGGGGGTGGAGCCGCCCGACTGGTCGAGGGCCGCGATGAAACCCTTCCCGTTCCGCATCCGCTCGAGCTGCTGCTCGTTCATGGTCGCTCCTTCACTGTGACGGCCGCGGGTCTCCCCCGCGGGGGCCGGACTGGCCGGCCCGTCACCCACGAGTATAGATGCGAACGGTTCTCATTTGGCAAGTTTGGGACGACTCCACCCGATCGAGGCCCGGCCCGACGGCGTCGTCCCCGTCAGCCGTCACCACCTTCGACATGCACCCAGGGAGCCGTGACTGAGACGTCAAATCACTGCAGATGTTACATTCGGAAGCAACATCTGCAGTGTCACGAGACGCACCGAGAGGAGAGTTCATGAAGACCGCAAACACCCTCCGCCTTCTCACCGAGTACACGCCGAGCCAGCGCGGCCTCATCTCGGCCGCCCAAGCGGACCGGCTCGGCATCGACCGCGTCACCCTCACGCGTCTCACAAAGGGCGGCACCCTCACCCGCGTCAGGCGGGGCGTCTACGCGCTCCCCGAGTCCGACCTGGACTCCCACCAGGAGATCCGCGCAGCATGGATCGCCACTGATCCCAGCCGCTTCGCCGACGAGCGCGCGGAAATGAGTGACTCGCCCGTGGCTGCGCTCAGCACCGCCGCACTCATCCACGGCACGGGGAACCTTGTCCCTCAGCAGCACATCTTCATCTCGTCGCAACGGAAGCAGAGCCGTCAGTCCGACATCCGCTACCTCCAGCGGGACCTCGACCCGGAGGACCGCAGCGTCGTCGACGGCATCACCACCACCGGCGTCACCCGCACCATCGCCGACCTCGCCGCCGCCCGACTGGACGGCGACCACCTCGCCGACGTCGTGCGCGATGCCGCGGCGAAGGACCTCGCGCCGTCTGAGGCACTGGCCGCCGCGCTCGAGGTCGACGCGCATGCTTACGGCTTCGCCGACGGCGGCGCGGCTCTCACCAAGTTTCTTGCGTCGTCCTACCCCGGACTGCCCGCAGCGATCGAGTCCCTGACACGAGCTGCTCGCATCTGGGAGGCCTACGAGCCGACCATCAAGGCGGCAGTGCGCACTCTCGAGTCCAGCCAGTTGCAGCAGGTTTCGAAGACAGCTGCAACCGCTGCCGCCAGATCAGTGGCCGGGCTGCCCAGGTACGACCTGCGCCCACTCACGGACGCGTTGTCACAGATTCGGGTGTCTCCCGTGGTCCTCCCTGAGCAGACCCGGAAGAGTCTCACAGAGCTCGCCCAGACCGTCGCCCGCATGCAGGCCCCGCCCCCGGGAGTGAGCACCGACCCGCCCATCCAATCTGAGGAGTAGCCGTGACAAGTTCACCGCCGCGCAGCACAGTCGCGCTCCGTTCATCTCTCAACGCGCGCCTCAAGGCCGAGGCCCGCCGTCGCGGTCGCACACCCCAGGCCACTCGTCTCCAGTACTGCTTCGAGGTGCTCTACAAGCGGCTCTTTCACGACGGTGACAACGGCTGGATGCTGCTGGGTGGCAACGCCCTCATCATCAGGACAGCGGGAGGACGATTCACCCAGGACATCGACCTCGCTCGCACAGCCTCCTGGGACAGCCTCGACTCGCTCCGTGACGAACTCAGCCACCTGATCACCCAGCCGGTCGAGAACGACCAATTCACCTTCGAACTCCTGAGTCTGCAGCCCAGGAGCGAGCCGGACTCCTTCGGTTACGGCGCCCGGACTGCCAAGGCCAAGATCGCGATGCGCCTTGGTGCCGACGTCTTCGAGACCATCTCCCTCGACCTCACGACCGGCCGGCACGTCGACGGCCCAGTCGACCTCGTCCCACCGGTACCTGTCATCGACGACCCCACGCTCGCCGACCTCCCAAGGATCCCGGTCGTCCCGATCGAGAACCACCTCGCCGACAAGGTCTGCGCGATGTACGAGCTCCACGGAGAGACGGGCACCCCGTCCACCCGCTACCGCGACCTCGCCGACGTCGTCCGCATCATTGCTCGACTCGAGCTCGACGCCGGAAGACTCGGCACCCTCCTCAACCACGAGGCCGCCCGCCGGCAGACGGAGCTCCCAACCACCCTGCGACTCCCCTCCCCCGAGTGGGCGCGCCGCTACGGGACGAACGCCGACGACGTCGTCGGCATCGACGACGACCTGCGGGACCTGGAGTCCTCCCTCGTCTTCGCCGGCGGCTGCCTCAACGAGATCCTAGACGGCACGCGAAGCACTGGGCGGTGGAACCCGATCCAGCACGCGTGGCAGGACTGAGTCGCACACCCCCGAACACGGCGGTGCCCGCCGTCGGACCTCCGACGGCGGGCACCGCTCCCGCTCCGGGCACTGCTCGGAGCACCGCCCGAGCCCGCACCGCTCAGCGCACCGCGCTCACGGCGTCACCAGACCGCCGTTGACGTTGAGGGTCTCCCCCACGACGTAGCTCGACTCGCTCGACGCGAGGAACACGAAGGCCGTCGCCAGCTCGGTCGGCTGACCGGCGCGCCCCAGCGGCGTCTTGTGCCCGAAGGTGGGGTGCTTCTTGGGCGGCTGACCGCCCGAGACCTGCAGCGGCGTCCAGATCGGGCCGGGCGCGACCGCGTTGACGCGGATGCCCTCCGGAGCGAGCTGCGCGGCGAGCCCCTTGGTGAAGTTGTTGATCGCCGCCTTCGTCGAGGCGTAGTCGATGAGGCTCTCCGAGGGGTCGTAGGCCTGGATCGACGTGCAGTTGACGATCGCCGAGCCCGCCGGCAGGTGCTTGACGGCCGCCCGGGTCACACGGAACATCGCGAGGATGTTGACGTCGTAGACCTCCTCGAGCTGCTCGTCCGTGATCGCCTCGAGCCCGCCCTCCTGGGCCACCTGGCGGCCGGCGTTGTTGACGAGGACGTCGAGCCCGCCTAGCTCGGCCACGGCCCGCTCGACGAGCTCCTTGCAGAACGCCTTGTCCCGCAGGTCGCCCGGGATGAGGACGACCCTGCGGCCCGTGTCGGCGACGGCGTCGCGGACGGCCTCGGCGTCGGACTGCTCCTCGGGCAGGTAGTTGAGGACGACGTCGGCGCCCTCGCGGGCGAAGGCGATCGCGGTGGCGCCGCCGATGCCGGAGTCGCCGCCGGTGATGAGCGCCTTGCGGCCCTGGAGGCGGCCGGTGCCGCGGTAGGACTCGGCGCCGAGGTCGGCGCGGGGCTCGAGCTCGGAGTCGAGGCCCGGGACCGGCTGCTCCTGCGGCTCGGGGCTGATGGCGGGGTAGCGGGTGACGGGGTTCTGGAAGACCAGCTGGTCAGTGGTCTCGCGGTCGGTGTCCTGGGAGCTCACGGGCCTCTCCTTCGTTCGGGAACGGCGTCCGTCATCGGTCGACGACGGCGCGGTGTGCTCCCCACGCTAGGGCCGCCGGCCCCGGCCCGCCCGCTGAGCCGCCCGATGCCGCTGGCAGCGGAAACCGGCCCCGAACAGGCACGACGGTGCCCGCCGTCGGGACTCCGACGACGGGCACCGCCCATGCTCAGCGCGCCTCAGCGCGCAGCGCTCAGAGGTTCACCTGACGGGAGATGATGCCGGCCTTCGCGCGGCGGGCGGCCGCGTCCAGCGGGGCGTCGTCGGCGAGGGCGGCGTCGAGACGCTCGCCCAGCCTCTGCAGGGGCTTGGTGAGCTCCTCGGCCTCGGTGCCGCGGTTGAGCTCCCACACGGGGATGGCGAGGCCCAGCGCGCGGAAGGCGCCGATGAAGTCCGCGCCCTCCTCGAGCGCCGACTCGCGGGCGGCGTGGACCTTCGCGAAGGCGTTGAAGAAGGAGTCCTCGTCCTCGCCGCGCACCCAGCGGACGAACTCCTTGCCGTTCATGCGGCACCAGTAGGCGTGCTCGACGCCCGGGACGGGGACGGTCGGGGCGATCTCGTCCTTGGCGTCCTCGATGGCCCTGACGGCGTTCGCGTCGTCCTTCTGGTCCTCGGAGAGCCAGAAGTCGAAGGACTCCCGCACGCTGACCTGCGGCTCGAAGTCGGGGTCGAGGACGTCCTGGAGGCGCTCGCCGGGCTCGGGCAGGCCCTCCATCATGAGGCCCTTGCCCTCCTCGAGCTCGAGGGTGGAGAGGAGCGCGGCGGCGACGTCGCGGCTGGCGTCGCCGGAGTGCATCGTCGTCTGCAGCGCGACGAGGACCTCGCCGTCGGCGCGCTTCATGCCCTGCGCGAGCTCGGGCAGGAGCGTGACGATCTGGACCTCCTGGCCGCCGTGCTCCTCGTTGAGGCGCACGCGGGCGGTGGCCGCCGGGATGATCTGGGCCATCGCGACGAGGTCCTCCTCCGCGGCCAGACCCGCGAAGGGACGGGGCACGAAGGGGATCGGCTTCTTCTCCGGGGCGCTGGAGGTCGCGGCCCCTGAGGCCGCCTTGCGCTGCTGGCGCTTCTTCTTCGACATGCGCGCCAGCGTACCGGCCCGCCCGACCCCGGCGAGGGCGGCCAGCTGTCCACGAGGGCGCCTCAGAGTCGCCAGCCCGTGACGGTGCGGCTGCAAGATCGGCGTGATCACGCCGATCCATGGTCGCCGGGCCGAGGCAGGACCAGCTGTGAGGCGCCCTCGTGGACACGAGCCGGCGCCAGCCGACGTCAGGCGCGGACGGCGACGGCCTCGATCTCGACGCCGGCGCCCCTGGGCAGGGCCGCGACCTGGAAGGCGGCGCGCGCCGGGAGGACCTCGCCGGTGAAGAAGCGGGCGTAGACCTCGTTGACGGCGACGAAGTCGTTGATGTCGGCGAGCAGGACGGTCGTCTTGACGACGTCGCCGTAGCCCAGGCCCGCGGCCTCAAGGATCGCACCGACGTTCTTCAGCGACTGCTCGGCCTGCGCCTCGATGCCGCCCTCCACGATCTGCCCGGTGGCGGGGACCAGCGGGATCTGGCCGGAGACGTAGACGGTCCCGCCGGCCTCGACGGCCTGCGAGTAGGGGCCGACGGCGGCGGGGGCGCTCTCGGTGGCGATGCGGGTGGCGGTCATGGCGGGTCCTTCCGGTGCGGGGTCGCCGGGGCGGCGACCGCCCCGTGCTGTGCTCGGGGCCACCTTAGGGCGTGCCGCCCGCACCGCTGTCCGCGCAGCGCATCCATCCCGTCCGTTTACTGGAGTCCCACCCGGCCGTCAGTGCCGCGTGCCACACTAGGGCCATGCACGCACGCGCAGGACAGCCTGCTCAGCCAGAAGACCTCATCGACGTCGACGAGGTCGTCAACGCCTACTACGAGCTCGTTCCGGACCCGGCCGTCCCCGAGCAGAAGGTCGTCTTCGGGACCTCGGGCCACCGCGGCTCTTCCCTGGACACAGCCTTCAACGAGGCCCACATCGTCGCCACCACCGCGGCCATCGTCGAGTACCGCCGCAGCCAGGGCACCGACGGCGTCCTTTACATCGGCCGCGACACCCACGCCCTGTCCGAGCCGGCGTGGCGCACCGCCATCGAGGTCCTCGCCGGCGCCGGCGTCACCACCGCGGTGGACGCGCGCGGCTCCTACACGCCCACCCCGGCCGTCTCCCACTCGATCCTCCTGGCCAATGGCGCCGGGACCGAGGCGGGCGTGCGGACCACGGGCCCGGACCTAGCCGACGGCATCGTCGTCACCCCGTCCCACAACCCGCCCCGCGACGGCGGCTTCAAGTACAACCCGCCGCACGGCGGCCCCGCCGACTCCGACGCCACGGCCTGGATCGCCGACCGCGCCAACGAACTCCTCGCGGACGGCTGGCGCGACGTCAAGCGCGTCCCGATCGCCGAGGCCCTCGACTCCAACTACGTCATCAAGCACGACTACCTCGAGACCTACGTCGCGGACCTCGAGAACGTCATCGACATGGACGCGATCCGCGAGGCGGGCGTGCGCATCGGCGCGGACCCGCTCGGCGGCGCCTCGGTGGACTACTGGGCCGCGATCGGCGAGCGCTACGGCCTCGAGCTCACCGTCGTGAACCCGGAGGTGGACCCCGCCTGGCACTTCATGACGCTGGACTGGGACGGCAAGATCCGCATGGACTGCTCCTCCCCCAACGCCATGGCCTCGCTCCGCAAGGCGATGACGCCGGACGCCGACGGGAACACCCCCTACGACGTCGCCACGGGCAACGACGCCGACTCCGACCGCCACGGCATCGTCACCCCCGACGGGCTCATGAACCCCAACCACTACCTGGCCGTCGCCATCGAGTACCTCTTCACGCACCGTCCCGGCTGGCCGGAGGCCGCCGCCGTCGGCAAGACCCTCGTGTCCTCCTCGCTCATCGACCGCGTCGTCGCGGACATGGGCCGGAAGCTCATCGAGGTGCCCGTCGGCTTCAAGCACTTCGTGCCGGGCCTCATCGACGGCTCCGTCGGCTTCGGCGGCGAGGAGTCCGCGGGAGCGTCCTTCCTCCGCAAGGACGGCTCCGTGTGGACCACGGACAAGGACGGCATCATCCTGGCGCTGCTCGCCAGCGAGATCATCGCCGTCACCGGCAAGACGCCGTCGCAGCTGCACGAGGAGCAGGTGGAGCACTTCGGCGCCTCGGCCTACGCCCGCATCGACGCCCCGGCCACGAAGCCGCAGAAGGCGAAGCTCGCAGCCCTCTCCCCCGAGGACGTGACCGCGACCGAGCTCGCCGGCGAGCCCATCACCGCCAAGTTCGTCCGCGCCCCGGGCAACGACGCGCCGATCGGCGGCCTCAAGGTGACGACTCAGAACGCCTGGTTCGCGGCGCGCCCGTCCGGCACCGAGGACGTCTACAAGATCTACGCCGAGTCCTTCAAGGGCGCCGAGCACCTCGCCGAGGTGCAGGAGGAGGCCAAGAAGGTCGTCGCCGCCGCGCTCGGCGAGTGACGCGCCGGCCGCGGAGCCGGCACTGACTCGGCGCAGCGGAACGACGGGCGCCGTCGGACCATGAGGTCCGACGGCGCCCGTCGTTCCGCTGCGCCTCGAGCACGCCTCGGGTGGCACGGTCGGCCCTAAGCTCAGGCACGTGAGTTGACTCTCTCCCCCCCCCCCCGTTATTTTTCACACACCCAATCCTTATCCAGAAGTGGAGACTCCCATGCGCCGTCCTCTCGCCATCCCCGTCATCGCGCTCGCACTCGCCGCCTCCCTGGCGGCATGCGGCTCCGACTCCCCCTCGGACACCAGCTCGTCATCCGCAAGCACCGCCGTCTCGACGTCCGTCGCCACGAGCGCGGCGACGCAGGCCGGCTCGGCCTCGGAGCAGAGCAGCCCGGTCGACGTCAGCTCCGTCCTCACCTTCACGGCGCCGGAGGGACTCACTAAGTCCGAGACGACGACCACCGAGGACACCTCCGCCAGCGTCTACACGAGCGCGGACGCGATGCGCACCGTCACGATCGCGGCGAACACGAGCCAGGAGGACGCCGACGCCGCCGTCGCCGCCCTGGCAGCATCAGGCGGGGTGACGAGCACGAGCCAGAACGGCGACACGACGATCTCGGTCACCCAGGCCGAGCCCGTCACGGTCGACGGCGAGAAGGGTACCTCCTACTCAGGCACGACGACGTCCTCGGCCGGGGGCGTCAACCTCTCGAGCGCCACGCGCGGCGCCTACGTCAGCCACAACGGCACCCTGGTCCAGATCACCCTCACCGTGACCTCCCTGACTGACCCTGCCGAGGTCAGCGAGGCGGACCTCGCCGAGATCCTGTCGGGCATCTCCTGGAAGTGAGCCACGCCTGGGGCCTCGCCCGGCCACAGGCAGGACGCTAAGACTGCGCAGCAACGACGCAGCACAAGACGGTGCTGCCGCCAGCCCCGGGCTGGCGGCAGCACCGCGGGGCCCGTCAACCCGGATGATGTCCTTGGTCGAACTCACTAGGGTGAAAGCGTGACCCAGCAGCGTCCCTCCCAGCCCTCGGACCGCCACGCCGAGTACGTCAGCGGCGACGCCACGCCGTCGTCTGCCTCCCACAGCACCCGCGCCATCCCGCACCAGCAGTCCCAGCCGGGCCCCGAGGACGACGTCATGCTCGCGACCGGGCGCCCGCGCGACGCCGGGACCGCCGTCGACGCCATCACCACCACCGCGAAGGGCGCCGTCAAGGAGCGCGTCGCCAAGGAGAGGGCCAAGCAGGAGCGGATCCGCCGCCAGCCCGGCCGCAAGGCCTGGGTCCCGAACCAGCACGGCGCCTGGGCGATGCTCGTCATGCCCGCGATCGTCGGCTGGGTGGTCGGCGGCTTCTCCTGGAAGAACCTCCTGCTCGTGCCCGCGTGGCTCGGCGCCTACCTCACGTACTGGGCCTGGTCGCAGTGGCTGCGCACCCGCTCGCCGCGGCGCCGCAAGCTCCTCATCCCACCGCTCGTCGTCTACACGGGCTTCACGGCGGTGCTCGGACTCATCACGATCCTCGTCGCCCCCTACCTGCTGCAGTGGGCCGTCGTCTTCCTGCCGCTCTTCCTCATCGCCGGCTGGGAGGTGTGGCGCGGACGCGAGCGCTCACTGCTCTCCGGCCTGTCGACGACGGCGGCCGCGAGCCTCATGGCGGCCGTGACCTACCAGCTCGCCGTCGGCGGCAAGGGCGGCTTCCTCGGGACCGGGGCCGGCGCGGAAGCGTTGCGCGGCACGAGCCCGAACGGGGCGCTCACCGGCTGGCCGTGGATGTGGCTCGTGACGGCGTCCGTGGTGGCGTACTTCTGCCTGTCGGTGCCGTACATCAAGCTCATGATCCGCGAGCGCTTCAACACGAGGCTGCTCGCGGGGACAGTGGGCGTGCACGCGGTGTGCGCCGCCGTGGCGGTGTGGCTGGCGACCGGCGGCTACCTCGGCTGGGGCCACGCGATCCTCTGGGTGGTGCTCGCCGTGCGGTCCTGGTGGATGCCGCGCAAGCAGTGGCAGCTCGTGCGCGAGACGCACAAGCCGCTGCGCCCGGGCACGATGGGCATCGTCGAGATGGTCCTCGAGGTCGTGTTCCTCCTGACGATCGCGACCTGGTAGGCCCGCCGCCACTCCCCGTGCGCGACCGGCAATGCACTGCTCGACCGTCTGCTTTCTAGAAATCAGACGGTCGAGCATTGCATTGCCGGTCGACCATGACAGGGGTCGCTCGTAGGAGACGCCGGCGCGCCAGGCGAGGCCAGCGGGCGCGAGCGGAGGCGCCGCAGCGCGTCAGGCGCGGGAGCCGGTCCAGGTCTCGAGCGCGGCGAGGAGGCGGTCGTCGTCCTCGGGCGTGCCCACGGAGACGCGCACGCCGTCGCCGACGAAGGGCCGCGCCAGGACGCCGGCGGCCGTGAGGTGCACGTTGAGGGCGGCGGTCTCCTCCCCCACGGCGAGCCAGTAGAAGTTGCCCTGCGCGTCCGGCACGCTCCAGCCGCGCTCGCGCAGCACCCCGACGACCCGGTCGCGCTCGGCGGCGACGACGCCGGCGCGGCGCGCGGTCTCCGCGAGGACCTCGGGCTCCAGGGCGGCGACGGCGGCCGCCTGGGCGGGCAGGGCGACGCCGAAGGGCGTGGCGACCGCGCGGATCGCGGTGATGATGCCGGGCTCGGCGATGAGGTAGCCGACGCGCATGCCGGCCAGGGCGTGGGCCTTGGAGAAGGTGCGCGAGACGACGAGGTTCGGGTGCTCGGCGAGGAGGTCGAGGGCGTCGCCGACGGCGGGGTCGGTGACGAAGTCGAGGTAGGCCTCGTCGACGAGCAGGAGCACGTCCTCGGGGACGCCGTCGGCGAGCTGACGCAGCTCGGCGGCCGTGAGGGCCGGGCCCGTGGGGTTGTTGGGCGAGCAGGCCATGACGACGCGGGTACGCGAGGTGATCGCGGCGAGCATCGCGGGGACGTCGTGGCGGCCGTCGGCGGTGACGGGGACCTTGACGGCGGTGGCACCGGCGACGGCGACGCAGATCGGGTAGGCCTCGAAGGAGCGCCAGGGCAGGACGACCTCGTCGCCCTCGTCGCAGACCGTGTCGAGGACGTGCTGGATGAGGGCGACCGAGCCGGTGCCGACGACGACCTGCTCGGGGCTGACGCCCTTGTCGGCATAGCGGGCGGCGAGGGCCTCGACGAGCGAGTCGCCGTCCATCTGCGGGTAGCGGTTGATCTCCGCGGCGGCACGGGCGACGGCCTCGACGACGGCGTCCTGCGCGGGGAAGGGCAGCTCGTTGCTGGAGAGCTTGGCGACGTCGTCGCTGCCGGGGCGGGCGCCGGGGACGTAGGCGGGCAGGGCGCGGATCGCGTCGCGGACTCGGATGGTCGAGGCGGTGGTGCCGGTGCTGCTCTGCGTGGCGGGCGTGCTCATGCGGGCAGTGTGGCACCCGGGCGCCGAGGGCGTCGGGCGCGGTCGCGTGCGGAGACGGCGCCGCCCCGCTCCCCCAGCCCCGTCCCAGGGACCGCTGCGAGAATGCGGGCATGGAGCTCCTCGCGCGCACGGTCGGGAACGCGGCCGGACTGTGGCTGGCGGTCGCCGTCGTCACCGGCCTGTCGATCCCCGGCAACCCGTCCCTCGGCCTCACGATCGTCAACCTGCTCGTCGTCGGCCTCGTGCTGGCGCTGGTCAACTCGATCGTGAAGCCGATCGCCAAGATCCTCGCCTTCCCGCTCTACCTCCTCACCTTCGGGCTCTTCGCGCTCGTCGTCAACGGCCTCATGCTGCTGCTGACGAGCAGGCTGACGGACGCGCTCGTCGGGGTCGGCAGCTCGGCCGGCGTGGCGCTCGGGCTGCACGCGGACACCTTCGGCGCGGCCGTCGTCGGCTCCGTCATCGTCTCGGTCATCTCCGCGATCGTCGTCGGCGTCATCGGGCCGCGCGAGGACTGACCACGCTCGGGCCGCCGGCGCACAGGTCCGGTGTCTCCCACCGCCCCGCGCCTCAGTCCCGCCACCGCTGCCCGCTGCCGTCCCAGCCGCGGTCGGCGTGCTCGCCGAGCCACGCGAGACCGTCCTTCGTCGCCCTCGCCGCGGTCCCTCCCAGGGCCGCGTACCCGGCGTCGCCCGCGATGACCGTCTCCCCGAGCCGCTCGTAGCCGTCCCAGCCGGCCTGGACGGTCTTGTCCACGACGTCGTCGGTCTTCTCCCAGGTGGTCTCGGGCGTGTCCCGCTCGACGTCGAAGACGAGCTCGGAGACCTCGGCCCCGTCCTCACCGGCGCCGGTGACGGCGTCGAGCCTCTCGTTCCAGGCGTCGACGGCGGGATCCCCGCCCAGTCCCTCGACGGCGGCGGCGTACTCGAGCGCCCCGTGCGGGTAGGCGCTGCGCCCGGCCTGCGTCGTGTCGAGGGTGACGGTCATGCGGGTCGGCGAGGAGGGGTTGTCGGCACCGTCGGTGCCGGGGACGGCGTCGCCCGCGTTCTCGAGGTGGAGGGCGTGGACACTCGCGGGGACGGCCGCCCCGGCGACGGGCCCGCCCGCGGTGAGCAGCGTGGTGACGTTGTACCGGTCGAGGACGGCGGGGTCGGCGGCGAGGTTCGCTGCGGTGATGGCGCCCTGGGAGTGGCCGTACAGGGCGACCTCCTCATCGGGTGCGATCCCGGCCTGCCGCATGGCGGTGACGACGGCGGTCTCCATGTCCGTCGGCATGCCGGCGACGGCCTCGAGGTTGGTGAGCATGTCCTGCGGGTTGGAGTCGCCGCCGTCCCAGTCGGTCGTGCCGGGCACGAGGACGGTCCAGGAGCGGTGGCCGTCGGCGTGGTCCGTGCGCAGGATCCCGACGACGCCGGTCGAGGGGTCGGTGTCGTCGTGCTTGAGGGAGTTGGAGGCGCGGATGGCGCCGGCCGCCCCGACGGGGACGGCGGCGTTGAGGACGGGCTCGGCGTCGGCGGCGACGGCGGTCCGCAGGCCGCGCGGGTCGGCGGCGTCGCGCGGGATGGTGGCAGTGGCACCGCTCCTGGACCTGACGGTGACGCCGGTGCGGGCGCCGTAGCGCAGGGACCCGCTCGTCGCCATGGTGGTGGCGAGGTAGGCGGCGACGCGCTGCACGGGCGTGAGCTCGTCGGTGTCGACAGTGCCGGAGCGGTGCGGGAGGGTGTCGGGGAGCCGGTCGCGGATCTCGGGGTCGAGGCGGGCGGCGGTCTGCGCGAGGTAGGTCTGGACGGCCTCGCCCTCCTCGCCGGTGCGCGCCCGCTGCGCCCAGAGACCGAGGACGGCGACGGCGAGGAGGTCCTGGCGGGCCCAGTCGGAGAGCCTCTCGTCGGCGAGGACACCGGACAGGCCGTGGAGGAGGTCGGCGGCCTCGTCGGGCAGGAGCATGCCGTCGAGGGTGAGGACCTCCGCGGCGGCGACGGTGGAGACGAGGTTCTCGGCGAGCTGGGTGCTCGCGGAGACGACGGCGGAGGTGCCGACCAGGAGCCCGAGGACGGCGTGCGTGGTCCAGCCCTGGGAGGCGGCGGTCTCGGCGCCGGCGTAGACCTCGGAGGTGGTGCCGAGGTCGGTCGCGAGGTCGCGCAGGCGGGAGGCGGCGTCGGCGAGCGATCCGGGGCCGACGGTGAGCGCGTCGAGGGCGTCGAGCGCGTCGGAGCGCAGGAGCTCGAAGGCGAAGGCTGCCGAGACGGCCGGTGCGGCGCCGGGGCCGTGCGGGGCGAGGACGGTCCACGAGGCACCCGACGGGGAGGCCGCGACAGCACCGCCGACGGCGGGCCCGAAGGCGGCGAGGGTGGCGTCGCCGTCGTACCAGGCGGAGAAGGGGGTGCGGCTGAGGTCGGCGTGGCCGCCGTCGGCAGAGCCGGTGGGCTCGGGCGGTGCGACGGCGGCGGAGACCTGGGCGGTAGCGGCCCGGACCTGGGTGAGGGCGTCGTCGAACCGGCCGGCGGCGGTCGTGAGGGCGGTGGCGAGGTCGTCGAGCTCCGCGGTGTCGACGGCGGTGTCGCCTCCGCGGACGCTCGCGGTGACGCCGGCGGCGATGCCGGGCCAGGTGAGAGGACGCGTGCCGGCGCCGGTGGGGGCGAGCGGCAGGCCGGTGGCGTCCGGGCCGGCGACGGCGGCGCTGGGGTCGGTCGGGTAGGGGGCGGTCCCGGCGACGGCGGTCGCGGCGGCGGGTGGGGCGGCGGGCTGCACCGCGGCCGACGTCGGGACGGGCTGCGAGGTGGGGACCGGGGCCCAGGTCGGGACGGGCCCCGCGGCGCCACCCGGGTCGGTGAGGGGCGAGGCCAGGGCGGTCACGGGGCCACCGCCGTGCACTGGGTGGTGGCGGTGTCCGCGGCGTCGAGGGCGGCGACGGCCGACTGCGCGGTGTCGAGGAGGCCGGAGAGCCCGGCGAGGACGGTGCGGACGTCGTCGAGGGCGGTCTGGCAGGCGGTGGCGGCGCTGCCGGTCCAGGAGGCGGGGACGGCGTCGGGGACGAGCGCGACGCCGTAGTCGACGTCGTCGCGGGCGAGGGCGACGTGGAGGGTGCTCATGCCTCGACGCTAGGAGCGGCGTGGCGGGCGACGGCGGGCCGGACGGTGCCCCTGGGGACGCACCCCTCACGGCGCGCGCTGTGCGGTCTGGCGCATCCCTCGCGCGGTCGACCGTCAACGCACTGCTCGACCGCCGAATTTCCAGAAATCAGACGGTCGACGGATGCATTGCCGGTCGACCAGCGTGAACGGGGCGGGACCAGGTGCTCAGCGCAGGTCGCGGCGCCCCACGAGCCACGCCCCCGCGCCGGCCAGCACCACGGCGAGCACGAGCATGACCGCCGCGCCCGTCCAGGAGACGCCGTCGGCACCGAGACCGAGAGCAAGGACCCGCGGCGAGTGCGTGAGCGGGGACAGGTCCCGCACCCACTGGGGCAGGTCGAGGGCGCCGGCGAGCGCCGCCACGCAGGCCGCCGCCGCGTACAGCGACCACCCCACCGCGCCGGCCGACCGGCCGACCCCGATGAGCAGCGCCGCCGCCCCGATGAGCACGAGGCAGGCGGGCCAGGCGCCGACGGCGGCGAGCAGGGCGTCACGGGCGAGGGCCCAGTCGCCGGCGGTCGCCGCGCCGGTCACCCCGAGGCAGGCGCCCCCGGCCACCAGCACGGCGAGGCTGCCGCCGGCCGCGACCACGACGCCGTCGACCAGCCGGGTCGCGCGGGACCGCGGTGCCGCCACGACGACGTCGGCCCGCCCGCCCCGCTCCTCGCGCCAGACGGAGAGCACGAGCCCGACGCCGGCCGCCGCGGCCAGGAGCACCACGTACAGGAGCACGGTGTCGAGGAAGGAGCGCGGGGTGAGGCGCCCGCCGAGGAAGGCCTGGAGGTACGGGGACTGCTCGAGCATCCGGCCGAGCGTGTCCTGCACCGAGCCCGTAAGGCTGCCGTACAGGAGCCCGACGACGACGCCCGCGACCACCCACCAGGCCAGCGCCGCGCCGCGGGTCCGCAGGGCGAGGGCGAGGTGGCCGCGCGGGCCGGGGCGGTCGGCGCCTGGGGCCTCGGGCAGCGGGAAGGACGGGACGCCGATCTCGCGGCGGACGGACAGGCGCAGCGCGACGAGCCCGACGACGTCGGCGACCACGACGGGCACGAGCAGCCACCACCAGCGGTCCACGGTCCACGGGCCGGTCGCCTGCGCCCAGCCGATCGGGGAGAGCAGGGAGATCCAGCCGCCGGGGCGGTCGGAGACGCGCAGGACGTCGCCGAGGGCACGCGTCTCGAAGGCGGCGAGCAGGGCGAGGAGCGCCAGGCCCCGGGCGGCGCGCGCGGACGGGGCGAGCTGGGCGAGGAGGAGAGTGGTCGTGCCCATGACGGCGCCGACGCCGACCGCCGCGCCCGCGAAGAGGAAGGAGCCGCCGACGCTCATCCCGCCGAGGATCAGCCCGACGAGGACGGCGATGCCGACGGCGGTGAGCTCCATGTCGAGGACGAGGAGGACGACGGCGCCCTCCCCGCCGCGTCGCAGGGCGCCCGCGCGGACGAGCTCGGCCTGGCCGGTCTCCTCGGTGGCACGGGTGTGCCGGATGACGGTGAGGATCGCGAGGACCGCGGCGCCGAGTGCCACGTAGAGGAGGACCTCGTTGGCGACGATCGCGGAGACCACAGGGGCGGTGGCCGGGTCCCCCGAGGCGGCGGCCTCCATCCCGAGGCCGGGGCCGGTGAAGGCGGCGACGCCGGGGGTGCGCTCGAGGGCGGCCGCGGCGGCGCGCAGGGTGGCGGTGGAGTAGGTGTCGCGCAGGGCGACGCAGGAGTACCAGGCGAGCAGGCCGAGGCCGGCCGCCCAGACGGCGAGCCCGCGGGCCTCACGGCGCAGGATCGCGCGGGCGAGCGAGGCGGCGGCGAGGAGCTCGGCGAAGCGGTCGGTGAGCTCGGGGGCGGGGCGAGCGGGGGCCGGCGCTGCGGCGGGACGGACAGGCGCCGTCGTCGAACCGGCTGCGGCGTCGGCGCACCGACCGGCCGCCCCGACGCCGTCGGCAGCCGTGCCGGCGTGACCGCGCCCGGCTTCGTCGGCCCCGGTCACCCCCCGCTGTCCCGCGACGCTCATGCGAGGCCCTCGCGCGCGTGGGCGAGGAAGACGGACTCGAGGTCCGTCCCCGACCTCAGGGCGACGTCGTCGACCGCCCGGCCGTGCAGGACGATCGTCGCGCGGGAGGCGAGCGCCTCCACCTCGCTCAGGACGTGGCTGGACAGGAGCACGGCGCTCCCGCGGCCGGCGGCCTCGCGGACGAGCTGGCGGAAGACCTCCTCCATGAGGGGGTCGAGTCCGGAGGTCGGCTCGTCGAGGACGAGGAGGTCGACGTCGACGCTGAAGGCGGCCGCGAGCGCGACCTTCTGCAGGTTGCCGGTGGAGTAGCTGCGGACCTTGCGGGAGGGGTCGAGGTCGAGGCGCTCGATGACCTCGTCGCGGCGGGCGGGGTGCTGGTAGAGACCGCGGAGTCCCTCGAGGGCGTCGAGGGCCTGGGCGCCGGTGAGGTTCGGCCACAGGGCCGCCCGAGCGGGGACGTGGGCGACGCGGCGGTGGAGGGCGACGGCGTCGTCCCAGGGGTCGAGGCCCAGGACGCGGGCGGTGCCGCCGTCGGCGCGCAGGAGGCCGAGGAGGGCGCGGATCGTCGTCGTCTTGCCGGCGCCGTTGGGGCCGAGGAAGCCGACGACCTCTCCGGGGGCGACGGTGAGGTCGAGGCCGGCGAGGGCCTGGACGGCGCGGCGGCCGCGGCCGAAGGTCTTGGTGAGGCCGCGGACCTCGACGGCGGGGGCGGCTGCGGCGGGGACGCTCATGGCGTCAGTCTGCCGCGACCGGCGTCGCCCCGTGCGCACGAGTCGCTACGGTGGCGCCTACCGCCCGTCCCCATCACAGGAGGCCCCGTGCGAGTCCTCAGCGCCCTCACGATCACTGCCTCAGCCCTGCTCGGACTCCTCACGCTCGGGCAGCTCATCCCGCTCCCGCTCGCGGACTTCGTCGGCGGCGTCGCCGTCGTCTACTGGGCCTGGGTCGCGCTGGCCGCGGCGGCGCTCCTGGTGACGGCAGTGCTCCTCTGGCGCCGACGCCGCACCGTCCCGCGGGCCGTCGCGGCGCTCCTCGCCTGCCTCGCCCTCGCCGTCTACGGCACCGCGGGCGCGCGGCAGGTCGCCTGGGCCCAGCAGCAGGGGGCGGAGGTGACCGCCGGCTCCGTACTCGGCGTCGCGCAGGTCGCCGACGTCCCGGACGCGACGATCAGCTGCGCCGACTCACGGGGGCGCACCCTCCCGGCCACCGTCTATACTCCTGCGAACCCCGGCGGCGCGCCGGTCCTCGTGTGGATTCACGGCGGCGCCTGGAACAGCGGCAGTCACACGGCCACGGTCCACAACCGGTGGCTCGCCGACCGCGGCTACCTCGTCTACTCCCTCGAGTACACGCTCGCGAGCAGCGAGGAGCACACCTGGGACCAGCTCGTCCCCCAGCTCCAGTGCGGCATCCAGACGATCGCCGACGACGCCGCTACCCGAGGCGCGAACACCTCCGCCGTCGGTCTGCTCGGGGAGTCCGCCGGCGGGCACCTCGCGCTGCTGCTCGGCACGACGATGCCGATCACGGGCGCCTGCGGCGGGGAGATGCCGGAGGTCGCCGCCGTCGCCGTCGAGTACCCGGCCGCGAACCCAGGGCTGACGGCCGGGCTCGACCCGCTCATGGCGGCCGTGACCCGGCAGCGCCAGACGCTCCTCGCCGGCTGCACGGCGACCGAGTGCCCGGAGCGCTTCACGGCGATCACGCCCGGGGAGCACGTGCGCGCCGACTCGGCGCCGTCGCTGCTCGTCGTGCCGGAGAAGGATCACGTCGTCCCGCCGCAGGGGGCCTTCGACCTCGTGGCGAGGCTCCAGGAGACCGGGGTCGACACCGAGGCGCTCGTCGTGCCCGCGGCCGACCACGGCTTCGACGGGAACACGGCGGACCTGCCGGCGCAGGTCTTCCGGTTGCGCGCAGTGGAGTGGCTCGAGCAGCACGGGCTGGAGCCCGTCGGCTGAGGCGGCCGGAGCCCCCGCACTCACCCCGTGGTCGACCGTCAACGCACCGCTCGACCGTCGGAATACTGGAAATCAGGCGGTCGACGGGTGCATTGCCGGTCGACCACGCAGAACGGAGGGGTCAGACCGGCCGGCGGAGGCAGAGGACAGCGTCGGAGCGGCGCCCACTCTCCCCCTCACGGGAGAGGACGTCGCGCCACCGCTCCTCGCAGACCACCGTCCCCCAGCCGACGACGGCCTCCCCGATCTCCTCGCGCAGCGCGCCCGGCTCGTAGGTGAGGGCGCAGTGGCGGTGCCACGGCGGGTTGACGCAGTGAACGGCGACGAGCAGCCGACCGCCCGGCGCGACGCGCGACGCCGCCTCGGCCAGGAGCGCGGGCAGCTGGATCGACTCGGGGCTCGGCCCGCCGTGCACGTAGAAGCTGGTGACGAGGTCGAAGGGGCCCGCCGGCAGGGGATCGGCCACGAGGTCGAGGACGACGCCGTGCACGCGCCCCTCCACTCCGGCGGCGCGGGCGCCGTCGAGCATGCGCCCGATCGCCGTGGCGGAGAGGTCCACCCCGGTGACGTCCCAGCCGCGGGCCACGAGCCAGAGGGCGTCGTCGCCCTCCCCGCACCCGAGGTCGAGGGCGCGGCCGGGAGCCCAGTCGGCGGCGAGCTGCGGCAGCCAGTCGTTGGGGCGGCCGGACCAGAGGCGGTCGACGGAGGCGTAGCGCTGCTCCCACTCAGTCTGCCGCGCGCTGCTCATGGTCCCGAGGGTAGTGGGGCTGTCCACGAGGGCGCCTCAGAACTGAGGAGGATCCCGACCGCCCCGGCGGCGCACCGCCCTGACCTGCGGCGATACCTCCGGCGGCTCCGCGAGACCTCCAGCACCAGCACTCTGAGGCGCCCTCGTGGACAGCCGACCCCGGAACACCGCCCCGAACCTCGCCCACCCCGACGCTACGCTCGCCCCATGACCACCCCGATCAGCACCACCTGGGCCGCGGAGCGCAACGCGGCCGTCCTGTCCGACACCGCCGCGCGCGTCGCCGGCAACGCCGTCGCCACCACCGACGTCGAGAAGCTGAGCCTGGACCGCCGGGTCGTCACCTCCATCGACACCTCGGTCTCCGACCTCATCCCCGACGCCTCGATCACCGACCAGAAGCACTCGGGCCGCTGCTGGGCCTTCGCCGGCCTCAACATGCTGCGCGCCCGCATCATCAAGGAGCTCGGCGTCGACTCCATCGAGCTCTCCCAGAACTTCGTCTACTTCTACGACAAGCTGGAGAAGGCCAACGGCTTCCTCGAGCGCGCCGAGCGCGACGCCCGCGAGGGCCTCGGCATCTACGAGCGCAACGTCTCCGACGACTTCGCCGAGCCGATCGGCGACGGCGGCTACTGGCCCGAGGTCGCCTTCCTCGTCGGCAAGTACGGCATCGTCCCCAAGTACGCCATGCCGGACACCGACTCCGCGACGAGCTCGGGCGCCATGAATGACCACCTCGCCACCGTCCTGCGCCGCGCCGGCCTCAAGGTCCGCGCCGCCGTCGAGGCCGGGGACGACGACGCCGTCGCCGCCGCCCGCGAGGCCGCCCTCACCGACGTGCACCGTCTCCTCGCCATCCACCTGGGCGTGCCGCCGACCTCCTTCACCTTCCAGTACCGGGACAAGGACAAGGAGTTCCACCGCGTCGGGGAGATGACGCCGGCCGAGTTCCGCGACCGCTACGTGCACGGGCTGGAGGACTTCGTCGTCGTCGCCCACGACCCGCGCAGCACCATCGAGCTCAACACCAAGTACGGGGTCGACCGCACCGACTTCATGGTGGAGCAGCCAACCCAGGAGCACGTCACCGCGACCATCGAGGTCCTCAAGGCCGCCGCCGTGGCCGCCATCCAGGACGGCGAGCCCGTCTGGTTCGCCTGCGACGTCGCCAAGCAGCGCGACCGCGAGGCCGGGATCTGGGACGCCGCGCTCCACGACTACGAAGGCCTTTACGGCGTCGACCTGTCCATGACGAAGGCGGAGCGGATGGAGTCCCGCGAGTCGATGCTCACGCACGCCATGTGCCTGACCGGCGTGGACCTCGTCGACGGCCAGCCGCGGCGCTGGCGCGTGGAGAACTCCTGGGGCGACAAGTTCGGGGAGAAGGGCTTCAACACGATGAACGACTCGTGGTTCGAGGAGTACGTCTACGAGGTCGTCGTGCGCAAGGACCGCCTGCCCGAGGAAGTCCGCGCGGCGCTGGAGACCGAGACGGTCATCCTCCCGCACTGGGACCCGATGCTCTGAGGCCGGGGCCGCTCAGCCCGACGCTCCGGCCGGGCAGGCCGGGGCCGCCCCGCGCGTCCAGCCGAGCCCGACGGCGCCGTCTCCTTCTGGAGACGGCGCCGTTCGTCGTCCTGGGCGCCGGGGCGTGCGGAGAACTGTCCAGAACTCGCCACCTCAACGCCCCGGCACCGAGCGACGGGCGACGGATCGTTGGAACGGCGCGGGCACCCGCCGGATCGCCTGCCGAAAGCTGCGAGTTCTGGACAGTTCTCCACTCGGCGACCAGCGGCGGACGCCCCGCGCCGCACTCATCCCCACCTGGCACAATCGGCGCCATGGTCGACCTCTCCACCGTCACCCCCGCCATCGCGCTGGGCCCCCTGGACGGGCGCTACCGCTCCGTCACCGCCCCCCTCGTCAACGACCTGTCCGAGGCCGCCCTCAACCGGGCCCGCCTCAAGGTCGAGGTCGAGTGGCTCATCCACCTCACCGACCAGGGCGTCCTGCCCGGCGCCCCCACCTTCTCCGACGCCGAGCGCTCCTACCTGCGCGGCGTCGTCGAGTCCTTCGGTGCCGAGGAGATCGCCGAGCTCGCCGAGATCGAGGCCGTCACCAAGCACGACGTCAAGGCCGTCGAGTACCTCCTCAAGCGCCGCCTCGACGCCGCCGCGGACGCGGACGTCACCGGCGCCGACGGCGGGGCCACCGTCCTGCCCACGGTCCACGAGATCGTCCACATCTTCTGCACCTCCGAGGACGTCAACAACCTGTCCTACGCGCTCACCGTGCGCGACGCCGTCCAGGCCGTCTGGCTGCCGGCCGCCCGCGGCCTCGTCGAGGACCTCAGCGCCATCGCGAAGGAGAACGCGGACGCCGCGATGCTCTCGCGCACCCACGGCCAGGCCGCGACGCCCACCACGCTCGGCAAGGAGATCGCGGTCCTCGCCTGGCGCCTGGGTCGCCAGGTCAAGCGGGTCGAGGGTGCCGAGTACCTCGGCAAGATCAACGGCGCGACCGGCACCTACGGCGCGCACGTCGTCTCCGTGCCCGGCGCGGACTGGCAGGAGGTCTCCCGGGGCTTCGTCGAGGACGTGCTCGGCCTGACCTGGAACCCGCTGACCACGCAGATCGAGTCCCACGACTGGCAGGCCGAGCTGTAC
The DNA here is from genome assembly GCF_001553565.1 of Actinomyces radicidentis. Taxonomy (NCBI): domain Bacteria; kingdom Bacillati; phylum Actinomycetota; class Actinomycetes; order Actinomycetales; family Actinomycetaceae; genus Actinomyces; species Actinomyces radicidentis. The sequence goes on from NZ_CP014228.1 coordinate 1,014,521, forward strand.
TCCGACGTCGCGCGCTTCAACCGGATCGCGCACAACCTCGCGACCGACGTGTGGACCTACATCTCGCTGGGCTACTTCCACCAGCGCCTGTCCGCCCAGGGTTCGACCGGCTCCTCGACGATGCCGCACAAGGTCAACCCGATCCGCTTCGAGAACGGCGAGGCGAACCTCGAGATCTCCTGCTCCCTGCTGGACACGCTCGCGGCCACGCTCGTCACCTCCCGCATGCAGCGCGACCTCACGGACTCCACGACGCAGCGCAACATCGGCGTCGCCTTCGGGCACTCGCTGCTCGCCATCGACAACATCCGCCGGGGCCTCGCGGGTCTCGACGTCGACCGGGCCCGCCTCGCCGAGGACCTCGACGCCACGTGGGAGGTCCTGGGCGAGCCCGTCCAGCAGGCGATGCGCGCGGCCTCCGTGGCCGGGGCGACCGGCATGGCGGATCCCTACGAGCGCCTCAAGGAGCTGACGCGCGGCAAGAAGGTCACCCCGGAGGCCATGCGCGACTTCATCAAGGGCCTGGGCATGCCGGCCGAGGTCGAGGAGCGACTCCTCGCGCTGACCCCGGGCACGTACACGGGCATCGCGGAGCAGCTCGTCGCGCACCTGGAGGACTGACTTCGCGGGCGGTCGACACCGGCCCCCTGGTCGTCACCGCCCCAGCACGACGTCGTCGGGCCCCGTCACCACCACGGTGACGGGGCCCGACGGCGTCGGCGCTCCTCCGCCTCAGTGACTGAACATGGTGATGAGGACGATGAGGAAGATGATCCAGCCGACGACGTCGCCGAGCCGGGAGGAACCGCTCGAGCTCTTCGCGGTCGTCCCCTGGGCGGTCGGCGCACCGGTGCCGCCGGGCCGGTTGCGCCGCGCGTCCTGAGCCCACTGCGGGAGGGCGTCGCCAGACCGGGGCGCCGACGCCGCGCGGGCCGCCTGCGCTGAGCTCGTCCGCGCCGCGTAGGGGTCGCGCCCAGGACGCTGGGCGGACGGGCGGGCCTGCGCCTGGCGGGCGAGCCTCTCGGCGCGCTGCTCCTCGACGGCCCGGCGGCGAGCGCTGTAGGAGGCGCTCTGCGGGCGGGTCCGGGTCGCACCGTAGGTCGCGCCCGACGACGGCGGCCGGCCGTACGACTGAGCGGGAGCGCCGGTCTCCGGGCGGGCCAGTGCGCCGGGCCCGGGCCGGCCCTGCTGCTGGGCGGCGCGCTGTCGGAGGGCCGCCTGCTGACGCTCCATGTCGGCGCGCAGGCGGGAGGCGGCGTCGTCGGCCGCGGCGCGGGCGGTGCCGGAGCCGCCCGGGGCCTCGCTGAAGCCGCCGCCGGACGGGCTCACGCCGTAGGAGGCGATGCGTCGCGCGCGCTCCTCGGCGACGGCGGCCTCGTCGAAGAGGGGCGATCCCATGAGGGGGTCGCCGAGGACGGAGCCGAAGGGGGCGTCGTCGACCCAGCCGGAGTCCGAGGGCGTCCAGCCGAGCGGGGCCCAGTCGGAGTCGTCGGCACCGACGGCGGGGGCGGACTCGGGCCGCGACTGCGTGCGCTCGCTCATGGCCCCAGCATCGCACGGGCGAGCGATGGCGTCGTCGACGCGTCCCGACGCGATTCATGGCCAGTTCTCGCCGCTTCTGCGAGGCGGGCGAACCCGGCGCGACGGACGGCGCCCACGGGATCCGCACGATCCCGCCGATTCCGGCTGACCGCACCGACTCCTGCCGCCTCAGGTGCAGCCGGAGAGCGCGAGAACCGACCACGTCCTCGGCCCCGCCCCCATCCGAGTACTCCCTAGGGGTACTTGACACCCCTACCCCCCATGGGTACCTTGGTAGTCGTCAGGACGGCACGAGACGCAGGAGGCACCCATGGCCGGCTACACCGGGACCAAGGAGGACTACCTCAAGCGGCTGCGCCGCATCGAGGGCCAGATCCGCGGCATCGAGCGCATGGTCGAGGAGGACACCTACTGCATCGACATCCTCACGCAGGTGTCCGCCGCCACCAAGGCGCTGCAGGCCGTCAGCCTCGGCCTCCTCGAGGACCACATGAGCCACTGCGTCATCCACGCAGCCCAGTCCTCCGATGAGGAGGGCCAGGCCAAGATCCGCGAGGCCTCGGACGCGATCGCCCGCCTCGTGAGGTCCTGACGGGCCCGGGCAGCGCCCGCCCCACCGACCACCCGGCCCCGCCCCGACGGCGGCGCGCCGGCGCACCCAGCACCACCCACCACAGGAACCAAGGAGCACACCATGGCCGACTTCACCGCCGACGGCACCGACCGCACCACCACCCTCAAGATCTCCGGCATGACCTGCGGCCACTGCGTCGCCCACGTCACCGAGGAGCTCGAGGCCCTCGAGGGCGTCAAGAACGTCTCCGTCGTCCTCAACAAGGCCGGCCAGTCCGTCGCCACCGTCGTCTCCGACGTCGTCCTCGACGACGCGAAGCTCACCGAGGCCGTCGACGAGGCCGGCAGCTACACGGTCGACGCCATCGAGCGCGACGCCGCCTGAGAGCACCCCGCCCGAGCACCCCTCGGGCACGACTGACGACCACGTCACCGACGACGTCGGGCCGGACCGCACGCGCACCGCGCGCGACCGGCCCGTCGTCGTCCCCGGGGACCGCCGCACCGGCACGGCCGACGGCGCCCCGCCCCTGAACGCAGCACCTGATCCCAGGAGTCCGATCCACCCATGAGCCAGCCCACCGGCTCCCCCCTCTCCGGCACGCTCGACGCCACCGCCGACGCCCCGGTCGCGACCGTCGACCTCGCCGTCGGCGGCATGACCTGCGCGTCCTGCGTCGCGCGCGTCGAGAAGAAGCTCAACAAGCTCGACGGCGTCAACGCCTCCGTCAACCTCGCCACCGAGTCCGCGCACGTGACCCTCACGCGGGACGTCACCGACGACGAGCTCGTCGGCGCCGTCGCCCGGGCCGGCTACACCGCGCAGGTCACCGACCGCGAAGAGCTGGGGCGCGCCGCAGCCGAGGAGGCTCCTGCCCCGTCCGTCCCGGACATCGCCTCCTTCGGCGTGGCCGACGCGACGGGCGAGCGGGTCGTCGACCTGTCGGTCCAGGGCATGACCTGCGCGTCCTGCGTGGCGCGGGTGGAGAAGAAGCTCAACAAGCTCGACGGCGTCGACGCCTCCGTCAACCTCGCCACCGAGTCGGCCCGAGTCACTGCCCCCGCCTCCGTCTCCGACGACGACCTCCTCGGAGCCGTCGCCCGCGCCGGCTACTCCGCGACGGTGACCGGAACCTCCCAGCCTGAGGGCGCGGACGTGCTGGTGGACCCGACCGCCTCTGACACCTCCGCGGGCTCTGCGGCCGGCAGCGGTTCCAGCGAAGGCCCTGGGGGCCGCACCGAAGGCGTGGCGGGTACGGCCGGGGCGGGCACGGCGCAGTCCGCTGCAGGAGCCGAGCGAGGAACGAGCGAGGCGGGTGGTAGCCGAGGCGCGGCCCCCAGGGCCGAAGCGGCCCCGACCCCGGCCCGCAAGCCCGCCCCCCGCATCGGCGAGTCGCAGATCGCCCGCGCCGCCGACCTCAAGCACCGCCTCATCGTGAGCCTCATCCTGTCGGTCCCCGTCATGGTCATCTCCATGGCGCCGGCTCTGCAGTTCTACGGCTGGCAGTGGGCGGTCGCGGCGATGGCCCTGCCGGTGGCGACCTGGGGCGCCTGGCCCTTCCACAAGGCGGCGTGGGGCGCGATCAAGCACGGCGCCTTCACCATGGACACGCTCGTGTCGATGGGTGTCATCGCGGCGACGGGCTGGAGCCTGTGGGCCCTCATCTGGGGCGGCGCGGGCGAGCTCGGGATGCGCATGAGCATGGAGCTCATGCCGCGCTCCTCGGGCCACATGGCCCACATGTACTTCGAGTCGGCGGCCTGGGTGACGACCTTCCTCCTGGCGGGCCGCTTCGCGGAGGCGCGCGCCAAGTACCGCTCCGGCGACGCGCTGCGCGCCCTGCTCGAGCTGGGCGCCAAGGAGGTCACGGTCGTGACGCTCACCTCGCCGTCGGGCTCGACGGACGCCGTCGACGTCCTGGACGACGAGGGCGCCCCGCGCGCCGACGCGGTCCGCTCCGAGCGCCGCGCACCGGTGGACGAGCTGCGCGCCGGGGACCTGTTCTCCGTGCGCCCCGGCGAGAAGATCGCCACCGACGGCGTCGTCATCGAGGGCAGCTCCGCGGTGGACGCCTCGATGCTGACGGGCGAGTCGGTGCCGGTGGACGTCGCCGTGGGGGACGAGGTCACGGGTGCGACGGTCAACACCTCCGGCTCCCTGCTGGTGCGCGCGACGCGCGTCGGCGAGGGCACGACGCTGGCCCGCATCGGCAAGATGGTGACGGCCGCGCAGGCCGGCAAGGCCCCCGTCCAGCGCCTCGCGGACCGGATCTCCGGCGTCTTCGTCCCGACGGTCATCGGCCTGGCCGTCCTCACCTTCCTCGGATGGCTGGCGCTCGGCCACCCGCTGCAGCACGCCTTCATGGCGGGGGTCGCGGTGCTCGTCATCGCCTGCCCCTGCGCGCTGGGTCTGGCGACGCCGACGGCGCTGCTGGTCGGCTCGGGCCGTGCGGCGCAGCTCGGCGTCGTCATCAAGGGCCCCGAGGTCCTGGAGTCGACGCGCGCCCTGGACACGATCGTCCTGGACAAGACGGGCACGATCACCGAGGGCCGCATGAGCCTCGACGTCGAGCACGACGTCGCGGTCGTGGAGGCGGCCGGGGTCGGGAGCCCCGCCTCGGCTACCATCCGCGATCCTCGTTCCTCGGATCGCTCCCGCCAGGCCCACCACGCCTTCGACGAGGCTCCCAACCCCGTCCTCAGTGGACCGACGGCGACCGCACTCGCTCTCGCCGGAGCCGTGGAGCACGCCAGTGAGCACCCGGTGGCGCAGGCCATCGCGGTGTCGGCGCGCGACAACGTGGGTGAGCTCCCGCAGGTCGCGGACTTCTCGAACCACGAGGGCCGGGGGGTGTCCGGCCGGGTCGAGCTGGACGGCACCGTGCACGAGGTCGCCGTCGGCCGCCCGACCTGGCTCGCCGAGCAGGGCGTGAGCGTCCCCGACGCGATCACCACCGCCGTCGACGACGCCCAGGTGACCGGCGCGACCGCCGTCGTCCTGGCCGTCGACGGCGCCGCCACCGCCGTGCTCGCCGTGCGGGACACGGTCCGCGAGTCCTCCAAGGCCGCGATCGGGCAGCTGCGGGAGATGGGCATCCGCCCGGTCCTGCTCACCGGCGACAACGCCCGCGCCGCCCAGCACGTCGCGGACGAGGTCGGCATCCCCGCGCAGGACGTGCGCGCGGAGGTCCTCCCGGGGGACAAGCGCGACGTCGTCACCGAGCTGCAGTCGCAGGGGCACGACGTCGGCATGGTCGGCGACGGCGTCAACGACGCCGCGGCCCTGGCGCAGGCCGGCACGCAGGGCCTCGGCTTCGCGATGGGCTCGGGCACGGACGTGGCGATCGAGGCCGCGGACATCACCCTGGTGCGAGCGGACCTGGACGCGGCGGTGACCGCGATCCGGATCAGCCGCCAGACGCTGCGGATCATCAAGCAGAACCTGTTCTGGGCCTTCATCTACAACGTGCTCGGCATCCCGCTGGCGGCGCTGGGCCTGCTCAACCCGATGATCGCGGGCGGCGCGATGGCCTGCTCGAGCGTCATCGTGGTGACGAACTCCCTGCGCCTGCGCCGCGCCGGCTGAGCCCTCGCCGGCTCGAGCCCCTCACAGAGGCAGACATCCTCGGCACAGGACGACGCCGTCGGCGTCGTCCTGTGCCGAGGATGTCTGCCTCTGTGCGCTGGAGCCGCCCGAGCCGCACCTCACCCCGCCTCACCTCACCCCTCCTCACCGCGCCCCGCCGGGCAGCGGAACGGCCGCCGCCACCCGGCCCCGCCCTTACACTCGCGACCATGACCGACGAGGCCGCTCCCACCAGCCCGGACGCCCCCGACGTCCCGGCACCCGCGCCCGCGACGTCGCCCGTCGGCATCCCCCGCATCGGCGTCGCACCCGTCGCCCCGCCCCGGCCGCGCTCGGCGCCGGTGGTCCGCTCGCGCACGCTCCTCGTCGACGCCCCGCTGCAGCGCCTGCGCCGCACCGAGGACCTCCTCGACCTCGTCCTGTGCGTGCTCGGCGTCGGCTCCATGCTCATCCTCGCCGCCTACGCGCACGAGACCACCACCGGCGTCACCCAGGACGTCCAGAACGCCCTCGCCGTGGTGCTCCGCCAGATCCTCGTCTTCCCCCTGCAGGCCATCGAGGGCCTGGCCACCCTCATCCTCCCGATCGCCGTCCTCCTTGACCAGGTCCTCCACCGCGCCTGGCGCGGCGCCGCCCTGTCCGGCCTCGCCGCCGTCGGCGGCTGGCTCATCGGCGTCCTCGCGCACGCGGCCGTCGCTGCCTGGGCTCCGACAGCGCTCGTCTCCGGTCTCACGGTCACGGCCTCCGGCAGCGCCCAGATCGGCATCTCGGCGACCTTCGCCTCGCTGGCCGCCCTGCTGACCGCGGCGGGCGAGCGACGCTCCTCCTCGATGGTCCGCTACGGCTGGGCCGCGGTGTGGACCGTCGTCGGCCTCGCCGTCCTGCGCTCGGCCCTCAGCCTGCCGGGCGCCGTCCTGTCCGTCCTGCTGGGACGGCTCGTCGGCGTCGCCGTCCGCTACGCCTTCGGGGTGGAGGACCGCCGCGTCCACGGCATCAACCTGGTCCGGGCCCTGCGCCGCGCCGGGGTCGACGCCGTCAGGGTCGTCCGGATGGACCCGGCCCCGGAGTCCCGGGCCTGGACCGTCACGACCGACTCGCCCCTGGGCTACACCGAGCGCGTCCGCGAGAACCCGCTCACCGCGCCCGTCCCGGACGAGCAGCTCCCCGGCGTCGGGGACGACCTGCCCGACGAGGTCGCCGTCCCCGAGGACGCCCCCTCCCCCGACGCCGCGGGCGCTGCCCCCGACCGCGGCGGCGACGCCGTCCAGGGCTCCCTCTTCGGCTCCTCCCAGCACGACGACGGCGCGGTCGGCCTCGACGGGCAGCCCGAGGACGTCAACCGGATCGTCCCCGCCGACGACGTCGACCTGGCAGCCGTCCTCGCGGAGGCCCACTCCGGGGCGCTCGTCGAGGGCCGGCCCTCCGCCCACCGCCTCTACGCCGTCTGGGACTCCGAGGGCCGCCGCCGCGACGTCACCCTCCTCGACTCCGACCGCCAGGTCGCCGGCTTCCTCTCCACCGTCTGGGACCGCCTGCGCGTCAAGGGCCTCTCCCCCGACCGCGACCTGTCCGTGCGCCCCGCGGCCGAGCACGCCGCCCTCATGACCCTCGAGGCCCGCCGCGCCGGCGTGCGCACCCCGGGCCTGTTCGGCATGGCCGAGGCCGACGAGTCCGTCCTCCTCGTCACCGACCACATCGTCGGCGCCCGCTCGCTCGGGGACCTCGGCGACGAGGCCAGCGACGACGTCCTCGCCCAGCTGTGGGACCAGGTGCGCCGCGCCCACGCCGCCGGCCTCGCCCATCGCGCCATCGACGGCTCGAGCGTCATCGTCGACGCCACCGGCCGCGTCTGGCTCCTCGACTGGGACTCCGGCGAGACGATCTCCACCGAGCTGTCCCGCCGCGTCGACCTCGCCCAGACCCTCGCCCTCGTCGCCTCCGTCGCCGGGTTGGACCGGGCCATCGCGACCGCCTCCCGCTCCCTCACCACCGAGCAGCTCGCCTCGATCGCGCCGATGCTGCAGCGCGTCGTCCTCCCCGTGGCGACCCGTGAGGCGATGGGCCGCCGCGGCAAGGTGCTCCAGGAGCTGCGCGACGCCCTCGTCTCCCTCACGCCGACGGCGCACGCGGAGCCCGCCAAGCTCAACCGCTTCTCGGCGCGCACCGTCATCATGGCGGTCATCGCGCTCGTCGCCCTGTACACGCTGCTGGGCCGGATGAACTTCGAGGAGATCAGCTCCGCCGTCGCCGACGCGAACGTGTGGTGGATCCTCGGGGCCCTCGTCTTCTCCCTGGCCACCTACGTGGGCGCCGGCATCTCGCTCGTGGCCTTCTCCCCGGTGCGCCTGAGCCTGTGGAGGTCGACCGAGGTGCACCTGGCGAGCTCGGTGGTCTCCCTCGTCGCGCCGGCGGGAGTGGGCGGTGCGGCCATCAACCTGCGCTTCCTCAACCGCAAGGGCGTCCCGACGGCGATCGGCGTCGCCACCGTGGCCCTCGTCCAGGTCATCCAGTTCGGCGTCACCGTCGTGCTGCTGCTCATCCTCGCGGCGACGACCGGCCAGTCGACGGGGCTCACGCTGCCGTCCGGCTGGGTCATCGCCCTGGCGCTCGTGCTCGTCGCAGCCGTCGCGATCGCGCTCGTCATCCCCAAGGTCCGCACCTGGATCTGGGCGAAGATCGAGCCGACCTACCGCCAGGTGTGGCCGCGGCTCGTGTGGGTCGTGTCCAACCCGGTGCGTCTGGCCGCGGGCGTGGGCGGCACGATCATCCTGTCGCTCTCCTACATCCTGGCCTTCGGGGCGAGCCTGTGGGCCTTCGGCTACACCCTGTCCTTCTCGGTCCTCGCGATCACGTACCTCGCGTCCAACACGGTCGGCTCGATCGTGCCCTCCCCCGGTGGCATCGGCCCGGTGGAGCTGGCGCTGACGGCCGGTCTGGCGACGGCGGGCGTACCGAGCGGTGTGGCCCTGTCGACGGCGCTCGTGTACCGCCTCGTCACCTTCTGGATCCCGATCCCGGTGGGCTGGCTGAGCCTGCAGCGCCTCCAGAAGAAGGGCGACCTCTAGGTGTACTTCACCGGGAGGTTGTGAACGGTCGAGGTAGCGAGGACCTCCGGGCAGGATGTGGGTTACCGCACTCGCATCCTGACCACGGAGGTCCTCATGACTCACGCTAACGCGCCTTTGACGCCGGAGGGGCGTCGTCGCCTCGCTGTTCTCGTCGTCGATCAGGGCTGGTCCCTGCGGCGCGCCGCCGAACGGTTCCAGTGCTCGCCGGCGACGGCGAAGCGGTGGGTGGACAGGTACCGGTCCGGGCTGGAGCTGACCGACCGAAGCTCGAGGCCGAGTTCCTCCCCAGGGCGACTGCCTCGCAGGACGGAGCACCGGATCATCGCGCTGCGGTTCACACGTCGGTGGGGTCCCCACCGGATCGCCTATCACCTGCGGCTGCACCGCTCCACGGTCGGACGGGTACTGGCCCGCTATCACATGCCGAAGCTGGCCAACATCGACCAGTCCACCGGGCTGCCAGTGCGCAAGCCGGCACCGCGGCGGTACGAGGTCGCTGCGCCCGGCCTGCTGGTGCACGTTGACGTCAAGAAGCAAGGCCGCATCCCCGACGGCGGCGGCTGGCGGGTCCACGGTCGCGGATCCGTCCAGGACCGCACCGCGGGCGCTGTGCGCGATCGAGCCGCCAGGGCAGGGGCGCCGGGCTCGCGCGGCTACCGGTACCTGCACCACGCCGTCGACGACTACTCCAGGGTCGCGTACTCCGAGATCCTCGACGACGAGCGCAAGGAGACCGCGGCCGCCTTCTGGCAACGAGCGAACGCGTTCTTCTCCGGCCTCGGCGTCACCGTCACCGCCGTGATGACGGACAATGGCGCCTGCTACCGCTCGCGCGCCTTCGCTGATGCCCTCGGCCAGGCCGTCAAGCACAAGTGGACCAAGCCCTACCGGCCGCAGACCAACGGCAAGGTCGAGCGCTTCAACCGCACTCTCGCCGCCGAGTGGGCGTATGCCGCCGTCTACACCGACGAGGCAGAGCGAACCGCCGCCTACACGACCTGGCTGCACTACTACAATCACCACCGACCCCACACCGGAATCGGCGGCCAGACCCCCTCAGACCGCGTTCACAACCTCACGGGGAAGTACATCTAGGCAGCGCGCGGCGGACGCCCTCACCAGGGCTCGGCCGCGAGCACCACGACGACCTCATCGCCCCGGGCGGTCGGCTCCTCCGACCGGCCGGGGCGACGTCGTCGACGGCGGCTCCGGCGCCACCGCCTCACTGTCCGAACCATCCGATCGACCCCGTCGACCGGCCGATACCGTGCGTGACGCGGACGACTGGAATGGGCCTCGTCAACAACGACACCACGCTCACGACGGCGCGAGCACCCTCCACCCTGAAAGGAATCCCATGAACACCACGATCACCGAGCTCGAGACCCTGGAGGCGCCGGGCTGGCTGGAGTGGACGGTCGGCATCGGAGTCGGCGGCGTCGCCTCCGGCGGCCTCATCTACGGCGGCATCGCCATCGGCGTCGCCCTCACCTGAGCCCCCGCCCCAGACCCTCATCCAAGCCACGCACGTCAGGAGACAACCATGACCTCAACGCTCGACACCGACCTCGCCTTCGCCTCGATCATCGCGGACATCGAACCCCTCGAGTCCCTCGACGCCCCGTGGAACTGGGGCGAATTCTACGGCGGCGTCGCCATCGGGGTGGGCGCCGGCGGCGTCGTCGTCGGCGGCATCGCCGTCGGCGTCGCCCTCACCTGAGCGGCCACGGCATCGGGGTCGGCAGCCGCCGCACCGGCGGCTGCCGACCCCGCGGCCCACGAGCCGCGCCCCCACCCATCCCCCCCACGATCTGGAGCACCACCATGAACTCGACCACCACCAACCTGCTGCCCACCGTCCTGCTCAGCCTCACGGCCGTCCTGGGCGCCCTCACCGCGGTGCTCATCGCCGTCGGCACCGTCGGCCCGGCCGCCTACACCTGCCTCGGCCTCGCCGCCCTGTGCGCCCTCGGCGGCGGCATCGCCATCGGCCTCAACCGCTCCAAGCGGACGCCTCGGTGACCACGTCGACCAGGACGTCGGGGGAGGGCGGCGGTCCGGGCGGCCTGGACCCGGACCGCGCCCTCGTCTCGGTGATCTGCCCCGCCTACGACCGCGGGCCCGCCCTCACCCGCACGCTCGACTCCGTGCTCGGCCAGAGCCACGGCCGCCTCGAGCTCCTGGTCGGCGACGACGGATCCACCGACGACACCCGCGAGGTCGTCCGCGCAGCCGCCTCCGAGGACCCTCGCGTCCGCCTCCTCGAGCTCGCCCACCACGGCGACCCCGGACCGGTGCGCGCACGACTCCTGGCCGAGGCGCGCGGGAGCGTCATCGCCTACGTCGACCACGACGACACCTGGTCCCCCGACCACCTGGCCCGCTCACTGGAGTCGCTGGCCGAGCTCCCGCCCAACACCGTCCACGTCGCGGGCGCCTCCTACACCGAACCGACCGGTGGGCACGCCCTGAGCCGGCACGGCGGCACGTGGGACCGGACCAGCACCGTCCTCGACCCCCTCTTCGAACCCACCCGCGTCGTCCACCGGGCCGGCCTCCTGCGAGGCCGAGACGGCTGGCGGCCCTCGTACGGGGGCATGGAGGACTGGGACCTGTGGTGGCGGCTGTCAGGGCGGGGCACCCGCTTCCACCTCGACGACGCGGTCACCGTCACCATCCCCCTGGCCCCCACCACCCGGCGCAACCGCCTGCGATTCCTCCCCACCCTCACCCTCGCCACCGTGCCGGACCGAACCGAGGCGACCGAGGCCGTCGAGCGCTGGGCCCGAGCCCACGCGCAGCCCGGCACCGAGCTGCCCGCCTGGCTCAGCCTCCTCGCCCTGCCCACCCGCGAGGGCTGGACCCTCGGCTTCGGCGCACCCGTCGTCACACGCCGCCACGCCCAGGAGATCCGCCGGCTCCTGCCCACCCGCCTCCCCCACCTCGTCGCCGAGGCGACCGAGACGCTCACCACCGTACCCGCACCGACCACACGCCCTGGAGCCTGATCGCCATGTCCGACACCACCGTCCTGCCCCCGCCCCTGCGCCTGCGCCCGGGCGTCGAGGTCATCCCTCCCCAGGCGGAGCGGACGCGCTGGATCGTGCGCGACGCACGCGGCCGCCTCCTCCAGGTCGGCCCCGACCTGGGACCGCTCCTGCTCCTGCTCGCGGGCTCCCCGGGCGGACTCACCGCGCAGGAGCTCGCCGACCGAGCCCGGGCCCCCTGGACCCCGCAGCTCGTGCGCGACGTCGCCGGAGCGCCTGCGCTCCACCAGCTGCTCACGGAGGACGGCACCGCCGACGCCGAGCAGCGCCCCCGGGCGCTCAGCGTGGACCACGACGGCGCCCTCGTCCTCAAGCTCTGCCTCAACCGGGTCGAACCCTTCTTCGCGGCCTGCCGCCCCGTGCTCGAGCGGCTCCGCCGCAGCCACGCGGGCTGGCTCGCCGTCCTCACGTCCCTGCTCGGCGTCCTCCCCCTCCTGCAGGCGATCGCCGACCCCCTCGGTCCCCTCTACCGGGTCATGCCCACGGGCTCCTACCTCGTGGTCGTCGTCGCCCTCCTCGCGACCACCGTCGTGCACGAGCTCGCCCACGGACTGACGCTCTCCGCCCTCGGGGGCCTCCCCCACCGCGTCGGCCTCATGGTGTTCTACCTCGCGCCCGCCGCCTTCTGCGACGTCACGGACGCCTGGCTGCTCCCGCGCCGCCACCGCGTCGCCGTGGCCTCCGCCGGCGTCGTCGCCCAGACCTGCCTGGGCGCGGAAGCCCTCCTGGGCTCAGAGCTCACCGACGGCGCGGTCTCCGGCGTCCTCGCCTGGTACGGGGCGGCGACCTACCTCACCGCCCTCATCAACCTCCTGCCCCTCCTCAAGCTCGACGGCTACGTCGCCCTCGCCGGCTGGCTGGACCGCCCCAACCTGCGTCGCGACGCCATCGCCGCGACGCGCTCGCGCCTGGCCGGCGCGCCCGGCGCGGAGGGCGCCCCGCGATGGGTCCTCGCCCTCGGCCTGGGCTGCGTCCTCGCCCCCGTCGTCGCCGTGTGGGCGGGCCTCCTCGTCCTCCTGCCCCAGCTCCTCCGGCTCGGCCTGCCCGGCCTCGTGGTGGCGGTCGGCCTCGTCCTGGCCGCCGCGGCCTGCCTGCTGACCGGCGGGGCACGGGTGCTGCGCGAGCTCCCCGCGTCCAACCGTCGCCGGCTGGCGCTGGTCAGCACCGCCCTCGTCGCCCTCACCCTCCTCGTACCCGTGTCCGCCTCCACCTCGATGGGCTTCGAGGTCCAGGACGACGGCACCGTGCTCGCCTACGGCAGCACGGAGGTCATCGCCGCCTCCGGCGCGAGCGACGACGGCGCCGAGGTCGCGCTCCACCGGGCCGGCCTCCTCACCGGCCCGACCCTCACCGACGGGACCGTCACGGGGACGCGCACCTGCTCCCTGCCCCGCCAGGCGGTCTCCCCCGTCCGCACAACCGGCACGCTGTCCCCGTCCCAGTGCCTGCTCATCGTCCCCGGCGCCGGCGCCGACCGGGCCCTCGCCTCCGGCACGACCGGCCGCGTCACCATCACCGGCCCCGCACGCCCGCTGGCCGTCCTGCTCCGCCAGCAAGCCGCTCTCGCCCTGTCCGCGCTCTGACAGCGCTCCGACAGCCCTCCGTCCGCACACCGACCCCACCACCACGAAGGACCACCATGACCACCCCCTCCCCCGCGCTCTCCGACCTCCACGCCTTCCTCACCGGCGCCCCCACGAGCCGCCCCGTCGTCTGGGTCGCCGCCGGGCTGCGTCCCGCCCCCGACGACCTGCCCGAGGACGCCCTCGTCATCGCCGCCGAGGAGCTGGAGACCGCTCCCGGCCAGGAGCTCCTCCTGCGCGAGGGCGAGCTCGACGCCGACTGCGAGCAGATCGTCGTCGACGACGCCCTCGAGATCAGCGTCATGGACTACGTCCTCGCCTCCTACCTGCCGTGCACCGGACCGACCCTCCTGCGCCTGGCCGGCGACGCCGACTGGGACGCCTTCCTCGAGGACGCCGACGACGCTGTCGCCACCGGCTACGTCCCGGACCACCTCCTCAGCCCCCTCGTCCTCCTCGAGGACGCCTGGCCCCTCGCCTCCGGCGACCTGCCCGCGGGCCGGTGCACCCTCACCGCCGACGGCGCCTCCCCCTGCCTGCCCGGCGCCCCGAGCCCCCTCGGGCGCGACACGGGCGGCCGGCCCTGGCTGCCCCGCTACCTCACCCTGGTCGCCGCCCTGCGCAGCGTGCGGACCCGGGACGCCCGCGACGTCGTCGTCTCCGGCCTGGGCGCCCGCCTCGGCGAGCACGCCCCCGCCGAGCTCACCGAGGACGCCCGCACGGCCGTCATCCTGCGCACCCAGGACGGCTACCGCTGCCTCCTGCCAGACACGGGGCGCTTCCTCAGCCTCCCCGAGCAGCTCGCCCTCCTCCTCGAGCTCGTCCTCACCCTCGGCCCGGACACCGAGACCCTCGCCGAGCGCACCGGCCTCTCACCCGAGCAGGTGCGCGCGGCGATGAGCGCCCTGGAGGAGGCGGGGATCCTCGGCCAGGCGGCGCTCGTCTGAGAGCCCACGAGCGGAACGCGGGGCGGGGTGCACGGCTGACCGTGCACCCCGCCCCGCGTTCCGCCGCGGGAGCCTCCGACGTCCGGCGGGGCCTCGGCCGATCGGCGGACCCGGGCGCCGTCGCCGGGCCCCGCACGACTGACCCGGTCAGCGGATCCCACCCGGCCCGCCAGGACGTTGAGTAGAGGCACCCCCTCGAGAACCCCTCCACAGAAAGGACGGACCGGTGCCCACTCTCATCGACATCGACCACGTCACCAAGCGGTTCCGCTCGACGACGGCCGTCGACGACGTCACCTTCTCCCTCCTGCCCGGCCAGGCCCTCGGGCTCCTCGGCCCCAACGGGGCCGGCAAGACCACCACGATGCGTCTCCTCCAGGGTGCGCTGCGCCCCAGCTCCGGCGAGATCACGATCGCCGGGCACCGCCCGCTCGAGGTCCCCCGGGTCGACCACGTCGTCGGCTTCGCCTTCGACGGCACCGGGCTCCCCGCGGGCCAGACCGTCGGGGACCACCTCGCCGCCCACCGTCTGAGCACCGGGGTCGGAGAGCGCCGCATGCGCTCCCTCATCGAGGAGTTCGACCTGGGCCGCCTCCTGCGCCGCCGCGTCAAGCAGCTGTCCACCGGCGAGCGCAAGCGCGTCAGCCTCGCCACGGCGATGACCGCCGAGCCCCAGGTCCTCGTCCTGGACGAGCCCACCAACGGCCTCGACATCGAGGGCGCCCACTGGATCCGCGAGGTCCTCCTCGGGCACGTCGCCTCGGGCGGCTCCCTGCTCGTCTCCAGCCACATCCTCTCCGAGATCGAGCGGGTCGTCGACAGCGTCGTCGTCATCAAGCAGCACCAGGTCTTCAGCGGAACCCTCGACGAGCTCCGCCTCCACGGCTCCTCCCTCGAGGACGCCTACCTGTCCCTCGTCAGCCCGACCACCAGGAGCCTCGCAGCATGAGCACCACCGCAGCCACCCGTCCCGTCCCCGCCGCCCGGCGAAGCGCACGCCACCGCGCCGAGCCCGCCGCGCGCACGCGCCGAGCCCGCTCGACGGCCGGCACCCCGCACCCGCTCCTCAGCGTGCTCCGATCCGGCCTCACGGACCGCAGCTGGCTCGTGTTCCTCCTCGTCGGGGCGGTCCTCACCACCATCTCCGCCCTCGGCAACGGCACGACCCTCCTCAAGGACGTCGCCGGCGCCGACCAGGCCGCCGTCGATGACGTCGCCCTCCGGATGACCCGCCTCGGCTTCGCCCTCCTCCTGTTCGTCTCCATGTGGAGCGCCACCCGGGTCACGAGCGACTTCCACGACGGGACCGTCACCGGCCAGGTCGCTCGCTACGGCGGCGTCGCCCGGCTCATGGCCCGCCAGGCGCTGGCCGCCCTGCCCGGGGGACTCGCCTTCGGTGTCGTCGGCGTCCTGACCGGCGCCGGGACGGCCGCGGTCATGCTCCACAGCAGGGGCCTCACGATGAGCCTGGACGAGAGCTTCTGGCGGACCGTCCTCGGCGTGGTCCTCGTGTCCGTCCTCGCGGCCCCGTGGGGCACCTGCTTCGGCTGGCTCCTGCGACGCACCGTGTCCACCGTGCTCGTCCTCGTCGCCTGGACCACCTTCATCGAGCCGGTGCTCATCACCTGGGTCCCCGTCCGCGTGGGCACCTGGATGCCCGGGAACCTCCAGACGCGCCTGTGCCTGGACCCGACCGTCGTCGGAGACGCCGGGGCCGTCGCCTCCGGAGCGGCCCTCGTCGGCTGGGTCCTCCTCCTGGGAGCCGTCACCGTGCTCGTGACCCGGAGGCGCGACCTCCATGGCTGGCACCGCCCTCGCGAGCCTGTACACCGGCGCCGGAGCCCAGCACTACCACGACCTCTGCCTCCACGACACGACCGAGGTCCAGGACGTCCTCGAGGCCCTCGCCGAGATCGACGACCCGGCCCTGGACGACCTCAGGGTGCTGGAGATGGCCAGCGGCTCGGGCCGGGTCACCCTCCCGATGGCGGCCGCCGGGCACCGCGTCCTGGCCACCGACCTGAGCGAGGACATGCTGGACATCCTCCGGTCGCGCCTGACCGAGCGGGCCGCGCTCCACGCCGGCATCGCCCAGCGCGTCGAGGTGCGCTGCGCGGACATGACGACCTTCACGGCGCAGGAGCGGTTCAGGGCCGTGTGCCTGCCGACCGTCTCCATCACGCTCCTGCGCGCCGAGCAGCAGCGCCGTGCGCTCGAGCGCGCGGCCCACCACCTCGCCCCCGGCGGCCGCCTCGTCCTGTCCACGACGACCGTCTCCCCGCAGGCGCCCACGAGCATCACGACCGCCCTCGGCGACGGCGTCAGCCTCACCGAGGAGGTCGACCGCGCACGCGGCACCCGTCGGACGGTCCTCACCTGGGGCGGGGAGACCTTCGTCAGCGAGCTCCACCTCGCCCCCGCCCCCCGCATCACCGTCCAGCTCACCGCGCTGGGCCTGGAGATCCTGTCCCAGCGCCCCACCCGCGGGACGCCCCTGTCCGGCCACGGCAGCGTCCTCATCGTCGCCGAGCGCCCCCGCGGGCTCTGACCCGCGCCCCCACCTCATCCCCCCCCTCTCGAGAAAGCCCCGTCATGGCCACCGCAGACAGGACCGCCCCCACCGCCCGGGCACCGCGGGCCGCCCGCCCCACCACCCAGTTCTTCGTCCCGCCCTCCGCCTTCTCCACGACGCCGTACCCCGTCGCGGCCCACGGCACCCGGATCCGCTACGCGGACGGCAGCGAGGCCCTCGACGGCATCTCCGGCCTGTGGAACGTCCCCCTCGGCTACGGTCACACGGGCGTCGCCGACGCCGTCCACACGGCCCTCCTCGAGGCCTCCTACCTCACGAGCTTCCGCGGCAGCCACGCCTGGGCGGACCGCGCCAGCCGCGCCGTCCTCGAGGTCGCCGGCACCGACCGCTACGACCGGGTCCTCCACACCACCTCCGGCTCGGCCGCCCTGGACAGCGTCATCAAGCTGTGCCGCCAGTACCAGCTCCTGCGGGGCGAGCCCTCGCGCCAGGTCCTCGTCACCCTCAAGGGCTCCTACCACGGAACCACCATGGGGGCGATGGCCCTCACCGGCGACGACCTGTGCCAGAGCGCCTACGGCGTCGACCTGCGCACCGTCCGCCACGTCGACCACCGCCGCCCCCGCGACCTGGCACGGCTCCTCGAGCGGGAGAGCGAGCGCGTCGCCGCCGTCGTCATCGAGCCCGTGCAGGGCTCCGGGACGCACGTCGTCGGCCGGGACTTCCTCGAGCAGGTCCTCGCCGGCCGGCGCGAGCACGGCTACCTCGTCGTCGCCGACGAGGTGGCCACCGGCTTCGGTCGCACCGGCCCCATGTTCGCCTCGGAGCGGTGGCCGGAGGCCCCCGACGTCCTCGCGTCCTCCAAGGGGCTGACCAACGGCACCCAGGCCGCCTCCGTCGTCCTCCTCTCCCCGAAGGTCACCCGCGTCCTCGACGAGGCCGACTCCCCCGTCATGCACGGGGAGACGCAGGCGGGGTCCCCCGCCTCCTGCGCCGCGATCCTCGCCACCATCGAGGCCTTCCGCTCCGAGGACGTCCTGCGTCGCGGCGAGCGCGTCGCCGCCCAGCTCGACGCCCGCCTCCGCGAGCTGGCCGACGCCGTCCCCGGGGCGCGCACCACGGGGGCCGGCTGCTTCCGCTCGCTCACGGTGCCGGGCCTCGACGCCGCCGGCGTCACCGAGCTCATCACCCGCTGCCGGGCCGCCGGCGCCGTGGTCCAGCCGGGTCCCAGCTCCTTCCAGGTCGTGCCGGCCCTGGTCTACGAGGAGGCGGACCTCGACCTCCTCATGGACCGCGTCCACCAGGCCGTCACCGAGGTCCTCGGCCTCAGGGCGGTGAGCGCGGCATGAGCGCGCCCGCGGCTCCGCCGGTCCTCCTGCCTCCCGCCTCCGGCCTCTGCGTCGGCCCCTGGGCCTCCTGCCTGACCCGGCGACCCGAGCTCGTCCTCGTCGACGACGCCGTCCGCGAGGACGTCGCCTCCGCGCTCCCCGCCGGCGCGAGGGTCGTCGCCGTCCACGGCACCGCCGACCTCCCGACGGTCCGCTCCACCGCCGAGGCGATCGAGAAGCAGGACCCCTCCGGCGTCCTGGCGGTGGGCGGCGGCGCCACGATGGACCTGGCGAAGCTCGCCCTCCTCCTCGCCGAGCACCCCGGGACCGCCCCACGGATCGAGCGCACCTCCCAGCGCTGCGGCCTCGTCAGCCTGGGGCGCCTGCCCCGACGCCGGCACCTCACCCTCGTCCCCACGACGACCGGGACCGGGTCCGAGTCGAGCGCGGGCGCCTGCTTCGACCACCCCTGGGGCGCCGACGGCGAACGGGCCCGCAGCCTCGTCGCCTCTCCGGCCCTCGCCGCCGACCACGCCGTCATCGACCCGGCCCTCCTCACCACCCTGCCCGACCGGCTCGTCATCGAGGGGCTCGTCGAGGCCCTCAGCCGGGTCCTGGCCCCCGCGGTCACGACCCCCAGCGCCCTGGAGCCCTGCGAGTGGGAGGCCGAGGCCCTGGCCGCGCACCTCCTCGCGCTGCTCGACCGGCTGCGCTCGGGCCGCTGCCCCACCGAGGAGCTGTTACGGGCGGCCGCGCTCGCCTCCTCCCTCACCCACCGCGGCTCCTCGCTCGCCGGGCGGGGAAGCGCCCCCTCCCCCGTGTGGTTCGTCGCCACCGAGCTGTCCATGGTGCTGGGGACGAGGAAGAACGTCGCCCTCGCCGCCCTGCTCGAGCAATGGGTGGCGCTGGTCCGCGCCGGGCACGAGGAGTGGGGGGATGCGGAGCGCCTCAACCGGCTCCTCCCCTCGGCCTCCCTCGACCTGGGCGGGCTCGGCCTGCCGACGGCGCTCGACGCTCCCCCGCACGCCCTGGAGCGGACCACCGACCGCCTGCGCGCCCGCTGGGGCGGGAGGCTGCCCATGATGGGGCGCTTCGCCCCCGAGCAGCTGGATCGCCTCCTCGCCCCGGTCCTCGGGGAGGCGGGGAGCCGTGACTGACTCGACGGCACCGGTCCGCGCGGGGGCCGGCGGTCCCGGGCTCCGAGAGGAGGCCGACCCGGCCGCGGTCCTCGACCCGCGCAACGGGATGGTCTCCGCCCCGCTGCTCCTGCCGCCCGCCGCCGGACAGAGGCTCCTGTGGTCGCTCGGGGCGCTCCCCCTCGACCGCGCGGACACCGGGGACTGCGTCCTTAGCCCGAGCACCCCGGGCGGTGTCCCTTTCCGGTCGGACGGGGCCGGGGCCTGCGGCCCCACGCGCCGCGACGTCGTCGTGCGCGCCGCGGGCGAGATCGTCGAGCGCTGGGCGGTCGCGGCCCAGGAGCGCGCCGGCGCGCCGCTCCTCTTCCCCGACGCCGGCCCCTCCGGCGCCGCCGCGGGCCCCACCGCGGACTTCTGCCGCGCCCGCGGGCTGCGCGAGCTCCTCGAGCGCGACGCCGCCATGCGCGGGTGGTACGCACCCGGGTCGGTGAGGCTGCTCGACCCCGCCGAGAGCCTGCTCCGGCTGGGGTCGATGACACGTGTCCTCGAGCGCCTCGCGGACGCCGACGTGGAGCTGGTGCCGGTCCTCCTGCCGTCACGGTGCACGAGCACCGTGGTCACCATGTACGCGCTCCTCGACGTCCCGCGCGAGATCGTCGCCTGCGGCCTGGGGTGCGACGCGGACCTGGAGGCCGCGCTGCGCACCGCCTCGCGCGAGGCCTGCCAGGTCCACGACTTCTACACCGGCATGCGGCGGAGCGTCGGCCGGCCTTCGGCGCCGGGCGCGGTGCGCAGCGAGACCGACCGGGCACGGTGGTGGGGCGCGGACGGCAACGTGGAGGCCTTCCGCCGGTGGCTGGCGGCCGTCGCGGACGCCGATGGCGCCGAGGACCTCCCCGCGGTCCCCTGGCGCGACCTCGAGGCGGGCACCCGCTTCACCGACCTCACCGGCTCCCTGCCCGACGCCGTCGCAGCGGCCGGGTGGCACGCCGGGCGGGTCGAGCACCCCGGTCTCGTGCCCCTCATCACGGACGAGACCGGCGACACCGGCCGGCGGCTGTCGCGCGGCGGCGCGCACGGGCTGCCACATCCCGTCATCTGAGTGCGGACGGCCGAGCATCGGCCGATCGAGTGACCCGATGGGCCGATCCGCACCGGCCCGAACCGTCCGAAGGTGGAGCAAGGAGAGTCCCACCAGCCAGGAGAGGAGGCACCGTGCGCGACGAGTCGAGCCGGCCGCTCTTCGTCCACGGGCGCGCGCCGTCCGAGGCCCCGCCCGCTGAGATCCGCTCCGTCCTGGAGGTCGTGGCGGTCCTGCGGGCCGACCCGGCGCTCCGGGTCCTGGAGATCGGGAGCGGTCGCGGGGGCGTGACCCTGGCCCTGGCCCGCGCGGGCGCGCGGGTGCTCGCCGTCGAGCCGGACCCGCTCGGCGCGGCGGCCCTCCGGGGCGTGCTGGAGGCCGCCGGGCCGGGGGCCTCGCAGGGGGTCGAGGTCCTCGTGGACGGGCCGTGCGGCCTCGCCCTGACCGAGCGCTTCCGCGCGGTCGTCCTCCCCGCGGCCGGGCTGACCCGTCTGGCCCGTCCCGAGCAGCTCGACCTCCTGGAGGAGGCCTCCGCCCTCCTCGCACCGGGCGGGTCGCTCATCGTCTCCACCGAGCACGTCACCCTCACCCGGGCGCGGACCACCACCGTGGACCTCGACGACGGCGGGCGCTACACGGAGGTCGTCGACCCGGCGCGCGGGCTGCGCCGCGCGGTCCTGACCGGATCGGGACCGCGCACCGTCCAGGAGGTCCACTCGGCCCCTCCCGCCTGGATCAGCGCCCGTCTGCGGGCGCTGGGCCTGGAGGTCGACTACCAGCACTCGGTCCCCGACCCCGTTCTCCGCGGTCACGCCGCCGTCGTCATCGCCGCGACCGCCCCTGCTCGCCGCTGACCGGCTCCGGCCGGGCCCTTCGGCCCACCGTCCCCGGGTCGACGAGCGGCATGCTGCGTGCGCGCGGTCCCCGAGGCCCTTCTGCGCCCTTCCGCGCGTACCGCGTCGGCTAGGGTCGACGTCGTCAGGCACGGCCACGGGTGAGGGGCAACCATGAGGCGGTTCGCGCTGCGCGCGGGACGGCACGGCGCACGGACCGCCGACCGCCCGGCCGTCGGCACCCGCATCCCCGTGTCCATCGCGGAGGCCTTCGCTCGGCGACGCACCCTCGTCGCCATCGCCGTGGTCTTCGCGACGGCGAACATCCTCATCAACGGGGTCCTCCCGCCCGCTGTACCACTCGCCGACTGGTCCTTCGTCCTCGTCGCCGGCGTCCTCCTCGTCCTCCTCCCCTTCCGGCCCCTGGCCACGAGCGTCGCCTACGCGCTGACCTGGGTGCTCCTGCTCATCCACCCCACGGCCTACGCGAGCGACCTCCTCGTCACGACCTTCCTCTTCTGCTTCCTCACCGTCTTCCTCCTGCTCAGGCCGCTCGGGGTGCTCATCGGCACCTCCCCCTTCTGGACGAGCGCCGTAACGGTCCTCGCCGGCGGCAGCCCCACCAACAGCGACGTCAACACGCTGTTCATCACGGGCATCACCTGCGGCGTCATGGTGCCCCTGGGCCTCATCGTGTGCGAGCTCGACGTACAGCGGCGCGCCGCCTCCGACACGCTCGAGTCGCTGCGGCTCGAGATCGCGCGCGAGATGCACGACCTCGTCGCGTACTCCATGTCGCAGACGGCGCTGCGCGCCCAGCGGGCCTCCCTCGACGAGCGGTACTCCCCGGAGGCGCGCCAGGAGTTCGCGGCCCTGGAGGCGACGGCCTCGGACGCCCTCCATGAGCTCCGGCTCCTGCTGCGCACCCTGCGGCACTCCACGCCCGACCTGTACCAGGACGTCTCCACGACGACCGGCCTGGGAGGGGGCACCACCGCCCTGCCCGTCGCCGTCCAGGCGATCGCCGACGACGTCGCCGCCGCCGGCTTCGACGTGACCTACCGGTGCGTCGGCCAGGCCGAGCCCTCGATGCTCCAGGCGAGCACCCTGTCACGGGTGGCGCGCGAGATGGGAGCGAACATCATGCGGCACGGCGACGCCGGCGGCCCGGTCACGATGACCCTCTCCCTCGGTCCGACGTCGCTCTGGCTGGTCAGCACCAACAGCATCGCCCGGAGCACCTCCCCGCTCCCGCGATCGGGCACCGGCACGCTCGGGATGCGGGAGCGCCTCAACGCCATCCAGGGGACCCTGACGACCCTGGCGGACGAGGACTCCTGGATCTGCACGGCGACCGTCCCCCTGTCCACCCACCAGCTCGGGGCGGCTGCCGTCGCGGCAGACGCTCCTCCTCCCGACCCTGCAACGGAGAAGCCATGATCCACGTCGGCATCGCGGACGACGACGCGCTCGTCCGCCACACCCTCACCGACCTCCTCGCCACGACCGACGACATCCGTGTGGCGTGGACCGCGTCCGACGGCCTCGAGGCCCTGGAGCACCTGCGCGACCCCGAGCGCGAGGAGGTCACGGTCCTCCTCGTCGACGTCCAGATGCCCCGGCTCGACGGGATCGCCCTGGCGGAGGCCCTCCACGAGGAGATGCCGGACATCGCGATCCTCATCCTCACGACCTTCGTCGCGGACTCGGTCCTCGACCGGGCTCTGGCCGCCGGCGTGCGCGGCTTCATCGCGAAGGAGGACCCCATCGGCACGCTCGCCGACACGATCCGGCACGTCGCCTCCGGGAACATGGTCCTGTCCCCCGCGTCCTCCGCCATCATCGGGCACCGTGTCCCGCCCGCCCTCGCCCCGTCGCCCGCGGCTCCAGTGCGGTCCGCTCCCGCTGCGGGCGCCCTCCCGCCCGCCGTGGCGCTCTCACCGAGGGAGCTCGAGGTCCTCAGCCTCATGGTCGAGGCGCTGTCCAACAAGCAGATCGCCAAGCGGCTCAACCTCTCCGAAGCGACCGTCAAGACCCACGTGTCCACGCTCATCGCCAAGCTCGGGGTCCAGGACCGTGTCGGCGCGGTCGTCCACGCGCTGCGCACCGGGCTGGTCTAACCCACCACCCATCGGAGGAGCGGAGATCACCGATCGGAGGATCCGATCGAAGGATGTGGCGGGGGTCTCCCTCACGGCAGGGTGATCCCTGTCAGACGGGCACCGCCCACCACGCCTCAGAAAGCGTCGCCACCATGCTCCTCCCCATCATCTGCAGCCCCATGTCGACCAACTCCCGCTTCCCCCCGTGGATGCCGTGGCACTGGTTCGGGTGACACGCGGCGCCGGGCCGCGCACGAGCCCTCGCCCGCACGCGCCGACTCCGCGCCGGACGTCCTCCCACCCCTCTGAGCCGCGTCAGCCCTCGACGAGACGCCGCTGCAGCTCAGCCCGGGCGCTCGGCGTCCCGGCCAGCAGCGAGCCGGGCTCGCGCACGTCGACGCGCGTCCCGTCCAGGCGGGTGACGACGGCGCCCGCCTCCGCGCACAGCAGCACCCCGGCGGCCACGTCCCAGGGCTGCAGCCGCGTGTGGACGAGGCCCGCGGCCCGCCCCGCGGCGACCTCGGCGAGCTCGAGGGCGGCCGCGCCGTAGCAGCGCATCCCGCGGGTCGACTCGCAGATCGCGGGCAGGTGGCGCAGGGCCGCGAACCCGTGGGCGTGAGCGATGACGACGCCATCGGCGAGGGGGACGTCCTCGACGCGGAGCAGGTGCGCGCCCGGCACGAGGCGGGCGACCTCCGCGGGGACGACGTCGGCGGGTGCGCCGTCTGCGGCGTCGGGCGCCGCGACCGACGGATCCGCGGAAGAGCCGTCGGCCACTGGTCGCCCGGCATCCGGGGCGCCGGCCACGGCGGCCGACGAGCCCGCCGCAGTGCCGTCGTCACCGTCGTCGAGCCGCGGCACGAGCCGCCCCTCCCAGGCACCCCTGCCCGCGAGCGCGACGTGGAGGCGGTCGTCGACCGGGTCCGCGACGATCCCGAGCACAGGCTCGCCGTCCTCGACGAGCGCGAGCGAGATCGCCCAGTGCCGGTGCACGGCGACGTAGTTGAGGGTCCCGTCGATCGGGTCGAGGACCCACACGCGCCCGGCCCAGGACTCGGCCGCGTGACCCTCCTCCCCCACGAGCGCGCAGCCGGTGGCCGCCAGCCGTCCCGCGATGAGGGCCTCGACGCCGCGGTCGACCTGGGTGACGACGTCGTTCCGGTTGCGCTTCGTCCCGATCTCGAGGGCCTCGCCGGGGTCGAGGGCGAGGCGGGCCCCGGCGCGCACGGCGTCGAGCGCCGTCGGGAGCAGGGTCAGCGGGTCGGGCAGGCCGGCCCCGGCGGCGGGGGCCTGCGGCTGCGTCGTCGTCATGCGTCCTCCTCGGGCGGTTCCGGTCGGTAGCCTATGACCCGGGCCATGCCTCACGAGGGCTGCCCACGGCCAGCTGCGCGACGGCGCGCGGCGCCGACCACCGCACGAGGAGACCCCATGCGTGCACTGCGCAAACCCGCCCCCGGCCCCGGCCTCGAGCTGCAGGACGTCCCCGAGCCGAACCCCGGCTTCCGCGAGGTCAAGATCCACGTCCTGCGCACCGGCCTGTGCGGCACCGACCTCCACCTCGCCGGCTGGGACGACTTCGCCACCGCCCAGCTCCACCCGCCGATGACGCTCGGCCACGAGTTCTACGGCGAGATCGTCGAGATCGGGCGCGGCACCGCCACCGACGCCACCACCGCCGACGACGACACCGACTACCTCTCCGTCGGCCAGCGCGTCAGCGTCGAGGGGCACATCACCTGCGGCCGCTGCCGCAACTGCCGCGCCGGACGCCGCCACCTGTGCATCCGCACCAACTCCATCGGCGTCAACCGCGACGGCGCCTTCGCCGACTACGTCGTCGTCCCCGCCCGCAACGTCTGGCCGCAGGACGACGCCATCGACCCCGACCTCGGCGCCCTCTTCGACCCCTTCGGCAACGCCGTCCACACCGCCCTCCAGTTCCCGCTCGCCGGCGAGGACGTCCTCGTCACCGGCGCCGGCCCCATCGGCGTCATGTGCGCCGCGATCGCCCGGCACTGCGGGGCCCGCAACGTCGTCATCACCGACCTGTCCGACTACCGGCTGGGGCTCGCCGACGCCGTCGGAGCCGTCACCGTCAACACCGCCCGGCAGGACCTGCGCGAGGTCATGGCGCGCCTCGGGATGACCGAGGGCTTCGACGTCGGCCTCGAGCTCTCCGGGGCGCCCGCCGCCACCCGTCAGATGATCGACGTCTGCAACCACGGGGCCCGGATCGCCATGCTCGGACTGCCCAAGGGCGGCTACGAGATCGACTGGAACCAGGTCATCACGCGGATGCTCACCATCCAGGGCGTCTACGGCCGCGAGATGTACGACACCTGGTACAAGGGCTCCTTCATGCTGGGCTCCGGCCCCGAGCTGCGCGACCAGGTGCGCGGCATCATCACCCACCGCTTCGCGCCCGAGCAGTGGGAGGACGCCTTCGACGCCGCGCGCTCGGGCGAGTGCGGCAAGGTCATCATCAACTGGGAGGACTGACATGTACGCCTTCAAGGAGGAGCTCGGAGCCGAGCTCGCCGCCATCCGCGAGGCCGGGACCTACAAGGAGGAGCGGGAGATCACGAGCGCCCAGGGCGCCGAGGTCGAGACCACCACCGGCTCCGCCCTCAACTTCTGCGCCAACAACTACCTGGGGCTGGCCGACGACGCCCGGGTGCGCGACGCCGCCCACGAGGCCCTCGACCAGTGGGGCTTCGGGCTGTCCTCGGTCCGCTTCATCTGCGGCACCCAGACACCGCACCGCGAGCTGGAGCGCGAGCTGGCCGACTGGCTCGGCACCGACGACGCGATCCTCTTCTCCTCCTGCTTCGACGCGAACGGCGCGATCTTCGACGTGCTGCTCGCCGCGGAGGACGCGATCATCTCCGACGAGCTCAACCACGCCTCCATCATCGACGGCGTGCGCCTGTGCAAGGCGGCGCGCTACCGGTACAGGAACGGCGACGTGGACGACCTGCGGGCACGGCTGACGGAGGCCCGCGCGGCGGGCGCGCGGCGGATCATGATCGCCACCGACGGCGTCTTCTCCATGGACGGCTCCTACGCGCCGCTGCCGGAGATCGTGGCCGTGGCCGAGGAGCTCGGGGCGCTCGTCATGGTGGACGACTCCCACGCCGTCGGTTTCATCGGGGCGACCGGCGCGGGAACGCCGGAGATGTTCGGGGTGGAGGTCGACGTGCTCACCGGGACGCTCGGCAAGGCGCTCGGCGGGGCGAGCGGCGGCTACGTGGCCGGGCCGCAGGAGGTCATCGACCTGCTGCGCCAGCGCGGACGCCCGTACCTGTTCTCCAACACCGTGGCGCCGGCGGTGGTCGGCGGGAGCCTGCGGGCGGTGCGGATCGCGCGGCACGCGGACGAGTCCCGCGCCCACCTGGCGCGAAACGCGGCGCTGTTCCGCTCCCTCATGGAGGAGGCCGGGTTCACGCTGCTGCCGGGAAGCCACCCGATCATCCCGGTCATGTTCGCGAGCGAGCGGGAGGCCGTGGCGATCGCGGACCGGATGCTGGCGGAGGGCGTGTACGTCATCGCCTTCTCCTACCCGGTGGTGCCCAAGGGGCGGGCGCGGATCCGGGTGCAGCTGAGCGCGGCGCACACGGAGGAGGACGTGCGCGAGTGCGTCGACGCCTTCGTCCGGGCCCGCGAGGCCGTCGCCGGGTGACGGTTGTCCACCAGGGCGCCTCAGAGGGCTGGAAGCCGGGCTCCTTCTCGGTTCCCAACCGTCTGACCTGCGGTGATGCACCGGCGAGCATCACCCCTGGCGTTCTGAGGCGCCCTGGTGGACAGCCGTCCCAACCCGAGGAGGGCCTGCTCGACCACGGGCACCGCCCGGCTGCTCATGACATCGTCGTACGTGAGACGAACAGTCGGCGTACCGCGGCCGAGCATGGCCTGGTCGCGGTGGCGGTCCTTGGTCCAGGGGCCCGGCGCAGAGTGGTAGGCGTAGCCATCGGTCTCCACGCAGAGGCGGTCATCCACGATCAGATCGACCTCACCCACACCTTCAACCACGACACCGGGGCGGACCGAGTGACCGGCGTCCTCGAGCTCCAGCCGTGCCACGGTCTCGATCATTGATCGGGCCTTCTCGCTGGCGCGAGCGAGGCGTCGGCGCGCCTGCGGGGCACCATGCCTGTTGCCCCGCAGGCGCGCTGCGATCTCCTCACGGGAGGCGAGCCCGCGGTTGAGGATCGCGTCCACGACGACGATGGACTGGACCTCGCTCGCGCACCTCAGCACCCGCGCGGCCAGGATCGGGGGCTCCACGACCGGCGGATCGAGCGGGCCCGGCAGCGTCAGTCCCTTCTCCCGGTGCACCTCACCGCGCTGCGTCCGCACGGGGCGTCCTCGCCTGTTGTCCATCGCCACGTGCGCCGGTCCGCCCGGCCCGTACCAGGGGAGCCCGTAGACCCGCGCGCCGGCCTCGCAGGTCAGGAGGACACCGTCCTCGTGGCAGCGGATGAGCTCCGGATCAGCGCCGGGCAGGTGGATGACGGCACTCCGCCGGATGACGGCGCCCTGCTCGACGAGATCTGTCAGGGCGCGGCGAGTCGTGCGGTCCAGATGAAGGTCAGGCGCCCTCAGTGCTCCGTTGGCGACGAGGAGCAAGTCGATGATCCTGCTGGCGGCCTCTGCACGTCTCATACAGGCAGCCTGCCGGTCGGTGGCACCGCAACGCCCGGGCGAGGCGGAGACCTGTGGAGAAGGTGTCCACGAGGGCGCCTCAGGAGGGTCAAGTCCCTTGTTGTGGTGTTCTTTCAGGCCGTCAGGGTGATGGGCTGGGTGGTGTCGGCGAGGGTGTGGGTGAGTCGTTGCATGGAGGTCTGGGACAGGTAGCGGCGTTCCCCGTACTGCCATTCCTCGTGCTGGTCGAGCAGGACGGCGCCGATAAGGCGGGTGACGCAGTCTGGGTTGGGGAAGACCTGGACGACGTCGGCGCGGCGCTTGATCTCGCGGTTGAGGCGCTCGATGGGGTTGTTGGACCACACCTTGACCCAGTGCTCCCTGGGCAGGACCGAGAAGGCGGTCAGGTCGGCCTCGGCGTCGGTGAGCATGTCGGCGACGTCGGGGAAGGAGGCGCGCAGGGAGTCGATGACCTGGTGGTAGGTGGCGCGCACGGCCTCGGGGGTGGTCTGGGCGAACACGGTGGAGATCAGGGCATTGACGGGCTTGGAGCGCACCGACCCCAGGTGGGAGGTGATGTTGCGGGCGAAGTGGACGCGGCAGCGCTGCCAGGCCGCTCCGGGCAGGATCGCCTTGACGGCGGCGCGGATGCCGGCGTGGGCGTCGCTGGTGACCATGACCACCCCGGTGGGGTCGGAGGGCGAGGGGGCCTTCAGGCCGCGCTCGCGCAAGGACCGCAGGAAGCTGGTCCAGAAGTCGGTGGACTCGCTGTCACCCACCGCCATGCCCAGGATCTCGCGGCGCCCCGCGGCTGAGACGCCGGTGGCGACCACGACGGCCTGGGAGACGACCCGATGCCCGACTCTCACGTCCAGGTAGGTGGCGTCCACGAACAGGTACGGGAACCACGTGTGGTCCAGGGGTCGGTTCAGGAACGCGCCGACAGCCTCGTCGATGTCGGTGCAGATCCGCGACACCGACGACTTGGAGATCCCCGACTCGCATCCCAGGGCCTTGACCAGGTCGTCGACCTTGCGGGTGGAGACCCCCTCGACCCAGGCGGTGGCGACCACGGCGTACAGGGCCTTGTCGATCCTCTTGCGGGGGTTGAGCAGACTGGGGAAGAAGGAGCCCTGGCGGAGCTTGGGGATGGCCAGGTCCACCTGTCCGGCGGTGGTCGCAACCGTCTTGGAGCGCTTCCCGTTGCGGCGGGTGACTCGCTCGGGGGTGCGCTCGTAGCGCGAGGCGCCGATGACCGCCTCAGCCTCGGCGTCAATGAGGTCCTGCAGTCCCGCGCCCAGCAGACGGCGGAAGACGTCATCGTGAGCCAGGTCGGGATCGGCCAGCACTTCCTGGATCAGCGTGGACACGGCAGACTTGGTGGCGGGCATCGTGGGAGCACTCCTAGTGAATCCTGGTCGAGAATCTGGGTCCCACGATGCCCACCCGACGACAAGACCGTCGACGCCGTGGACCCCGCGGGAATTGCCACCACGCTAAGGGACGCACCCCTCAGGAGCCCGGCCTCGGCCAACCGGACCGAGGCTCAGA
Source organism: Actinomyces radicidentis (assembly GCF_001553565.1). Classification (NCBI taxonomy): domain Bacteria; kingdom Bacillati; phylum Actinomycetota; class Actinomycetes; order Actinomycetales; family Actinomycetaceae; genus Actinomyces; species Actinomyces radicidentis. The sequence goes on from NZ_CP014228.1 coordinate 1,044,072, forward strand.
CCCCTGACCAGGGAAGACGCACGGGACCGACGAGTGCCGACAGTTCTGAGGCGCCCTGGTGGACAGCGCGCCTCACGCCGCGGCCCGCGCCGCCCGCCTCTGGTGCAGCCACCACGAGACCCCGAGCGCCAGCACCCACAGGGGGCTCCACGCCACGGCCGCACGGGTGTCGTCCGCGAGCGTCAGCGTCCAGGTGACGAAGACGAAGAACGCCAGGCACGCCCACGCGGCCGCCCGCCCGCCCGGCATCCGGAAGGCGCTGCGCGCCGCCAGCTGCGGCCGCAGCCGCCGGTAGCGCAGGTAGCACACGAGGATGACGCACCACACGAGGATGAAGAGCACGCTCGCCACCGTCGTGACGGCGGTGAAGGCCGCCATGATCGAGTCGGACACGTAGAGCAGCGGGATCGAGGTGAGCAGCGCCGCGCAGGTGAGCAGGAGCGCCGGCGCCGGGACGGAGCGCTTGGACAGCCGCGCGAAGACCGCCGGCGCCTGCCCGGCCTCGGCCAGTCCGAAGAGCATCCGGGAGGTCGAGTACATGCCGGAGTTGGCGCTCGAGGCCGCGGCCGTGGTGACGACGAAGTTGACGACGCTCGCGGCCACGCCCAGCCCGGCGAGCGTGAACATGGCGACGAAGGGCGAGGAGTCCGCGGAGACCTCGCGCCACGGGGTGACGCACATGATGGCGGCGAGGGCCCCCAGGTAGAAGAGCAGGATGCGCACGGGGATCGCGTTGATGGCGCGCGGGAGCGTCACCTCGGGGTCCTCGGCCTCGGCGGCGGTCGTCCCGATGAGCTCGGTGCCGACGAAGGCGAAGACGGCGATCTGGAAGGCGCCGGCGAAGCCGTTGAACCCGTGGGGGAAGAGCCCGCCGTCGTTCCAGAGGTTGGCGAGGGAGGCGTGGGCGCCGTTGGGCGCGGTGAAGCCGGTGGCGACCATCCAGACGCCGACGACGACGAGCGCCAGGATCGCGACGATCTTGATGATGGAGAACCAGAACTCGATCTCCCCGAAGGCCCTCACGGTGGTGAGGTTGAGGGACAGCAGCAGCGCCACGGTGACGACGGGCGGGATCCACAGCGGGAGGGTCGGCCACCAGTAGCGCAGGTAGCCGGTGATGACGACGACCTCGGCGACGGCGGTGACGAGCCAGCAGAAGTAGTAGGTCCAGCCGGTCATGTAGCCGGCCCAGGGGCCGATGAGGTCGTGGGCGACGTCGGCGAAGGACTTGTAGCGCAGGTCGGACAGGAGGACCTCGCCGAGCGCCCGCATGACGAGGAAGAGCGCCCCGCCGATGATGGCGTAGACGACGAGGACGCCCGGACCGGCGAGCGAGATCGTCTTGCCGGAGCCCATGAAGAGGCCGGTGCCGATCGCGCCCCCGATCGCGATGAGCTGGATGTGCCGGTTGGTGAGGTTGCGCTGGAGGTGCTCGTCGCCGGTGGCCACGGCCGTCCTTCCGTCGGGGGGTGGGACCGGGGCAGCCTACGTCCGCGCCGCGCCGCACCCGCGGGACGAGCGGGGCGTCGACGGCGTCTGCCCGGTCACGGTGACGCACGACGGCGCTGGGTAGGCTCGCGGTCGATGAGCACCAGCACCGCGCCGTCCGAGAGCGGCGACCCCCGGGCCACGACGACGGCCGACACCTCCGGACCCGACGCGGCCGCGCGCGCCTCCCGCGACGCCCGCCGGGACCGCCTCACCGACCTCGTCCCGGCGACCACCGCCGTCGTCGTGAGCGCGCTCCTGCTCATCGCCTACTCGCTGGGCCAGTGGCGCTCGATGTACGTGCCGAGCTGGGACCTGGCGATCTTCTCCGAGCTCGCGAAGGACTACGCGCACCTCCAGGCCCCGGTCGTCCCGATCAAGGGCGTCGGCTTCAACCTGCTGGGCGACCACTTCCACCCGATCCTCGTGCTGCTGGGCCCGGTCTGGGCGCTCTTCCCGAGCCCGCTGTCCCTGCTCATCACGCAGGACCTGCTCCTCGCCGTCTCCGCCTGGCCGCTCACCCGGGTCGCCACCCGCGTCGTGGGCCGGGTCCCGGCGCTGGCCCTGGGCCTGTGCTACGCGCTGTCCTGGGGCTTCCAGGGGGCGGTGGCGGCCCAGTTCCACGAGATCGCCTTCGCGGTGCCGATGCTGGCCTGGTCCTGCGCGGCCTTCGTGGAGCGCCGCTGGTGGGCGAGCGCGCTGTGGGCGGCGCCGCTCGTCCTCGTCAAGGAGGACCTGGGGCTCACGGCCCTCATGATCGGGCTGGCGATCGCCTGGCGCGGCCGCCACGAGGAGGCCCCGGTCCACGAGCCGACCGGCCGCCGGCTGCGCGACCGCGCCGCCCGCCTCACGCCGCTGCAGCTGGGGCTGGGTCTGGCGGCCTTCGGCCTCCTCATGTTCCTCCTCACGGTGCTCGTCATCCTGCCGCTGCTGTCCTCGACGGGGACCTGGCAGTACGGCCTGGGCGGCAACGCGGGCGACGGGACGGCGACGACGGCGTCCTCGGACGGTCCGCTCTCGCGCCTGTTCTCCCCGGAGGTCAAGACGGCGACCCTCGCGATGATCGTGTGCACGGCGGGGCTCATCGGCCTGGGGTCCCCGCTCATCGCGGCGGTCCTCCCGACGATCGCGTGGCGCTTCCTGTCCTCGAAGGAGTTCTACTGGGACTGGAAGGCGTGGCACTACAACGCGGTCCTCATCCCGATCGCGCTGGGCGCCCTGCTCGACGTCCTGGCGCGGCTCCGCGCCCGCCGCGCGGCACCGGACGACGTCGACGCGCCGGCGGGCTGGCTGGGGGCGCCGGTGTGGGCGCGGTGGCTGAGCGTCGTCGGCGTCGCGGTGCCGCTGGTGATGACGGTGTTGACGGCGAAGGACCTGCCGCTGGCCTCGATGAAGGACGAGGGCTGGGGCGCGACCTCCTCGCGCGCCGCGGCGGCGCAGCAGGTCATGGACACGATCGCGGAGGGCGCGACGGTGGAGACGGACCTCGGTCTGCTCGCCTACCTCGTGCCGCGCGCCGAGGTGTACTGGGTGGGGACCGCCGGGGTGAGCCCGGAGTACGTCGTCATCGACGAGCAGTCCTCGGCCTGGGGCGGGAACCCGCCGATGGATGCGGCGCAGTGGATCTCTGGCCAGGTGACCGACGGCTCCACCTACACGAACGTCCTCACGGTCGACGGCTACCAGGTGGCGAAGCGCAATGGCTGAGGCCGCCGAACCCGCTGCGCCCGGCGCCCCGACGGCGACGCCGACGCCCCGGCCGATGCCCCGCTGGGCGGAGCTCGTGACGGTCGGGGTCGGCGGCGCGCTCGGCACGCTGACCCGCGCGGCCGCCTCGCACGCCTGGCCGGCCCCTGCCGGCGGCCTCCCGGTGACGACGCTCGCCGTCAACCTCATCGGCGCCCTCCTCCTCGGGCTGCTCCTCGGGCACCTGGCCCTCGCCGGGCCCGACGCGGGCGCCCGCAAGGTCGCCCGCCTCGGCATCGGCACCGGCTTCATGGGCGGGCTCACCACCTACTCGACCTTCATGGTGGAGTCCGAGCGGCTCCTCACCGGCGGGCACGCGGCCCTGGGCCTCGCCTACCTGCTCGGCTCGATCCTGGCGGGCCTGCTCGCGGCGTCCGCCGGGCTGACGATCGCCGCCCGCGCCCACGGGGGTGGTCGCGCGTGAGCCCGCTGACCTGGGTCCTGCTGGCCGTGGCGGGCGGCCTCGGCGCCGTCACCCGCTTCACCGTCGACGCCCGCGTGAGCGCGGCGGTCACGCGGCTTCGGGCCGCCCGCTCGCCGCGTCCGGGCGGCCCGAGCGGGGTGGAGGCGCGCTGGGCGGGGATCCCGTTGGGGACGATCGTCGTCAACGTGACGGCCTGCCTCCTCCTGGGGATCGTGACCGGCTGGACGACGGCGGCCGCGGCGCCGACGGCGGTGGCCTCGGTCCTGGGGACCGGATTCCTCGGCGGCTACTCGACCTTCTCGACGGCCTCGGTGGAGTCCGCACGCCTGCTGCTCGCGCCCCGCGGGCCGGCGACGGCGCTGCACGCGCTGGGCATGGCGGCGGCGAGCCTCGTGGCGGCGGTCCTCGGCCTGGCGATCGGCGGCGCGCTCGGCTGAGCGCGCGACGGGCCCCCTTGTCACCCCGCCCCCGCCGACCACTAGAATGACCGCGCGGTTGTTTTCCGCCGGTCCACTCCCGTCCCCCGGGCCGGGAGCCGCACCCGCTGGCGCGCCCGACCGGGCACACTAGGACCATCACCATCGCCGTCGGCAGGGAAGCCGACCGGACCGAGGAGCGAAGAGGACCATGGCACTGAGCATCGGCGTCGACGTCGGGGGCACGAAGATCGCGGCGGGCGTCGTCGACGACGAGGGCGAGGTCCTCGAGACGATCCGCAGGGACTCCCCCGCCAAGGAGCGCCAGGCGATCATCGACACGATCGTCTCCGTCACCGAGGAGCTCAAGGGCGCCTTCCCCGAGGCCGCGACCGTCGGGATCGGCGCCGCCGGCTTCATCGACGCCGACCGCAACACCATCGCCCACGGCACGAACCTCGACTGGACGGGTCTCAGGCTCGCCGACGTCGTCTCCGAGAAGGTCGGCCTTCCCGTCGTCGTCGAGAACGACGCCAACGCCTTCGGCTGGGCCGAGGCCCGCTTCGGCGCCGCCCGCGGCAAGCAGAACGCCCTCATCGTCGCCATCGGCACGGGCCTGGGCGGCGCGATCGTCGTCAACGGTCAGCTGCTTCGCGGCGCCGCCGGCTTCGGCGGGGAGATCGGGCACATCAACGTCGTCCCGGACGGCCGCCCGTGCGGCTGCGGCCAGTACGGCTGCCTCGAGCGCTACTCCGCCGGCACCGCCCTCGGCGTCAACGGCTGGGAGCTCGCCCAGTACCGGCCCGCCTACGCCGCCCGGATCATCGAGCTCTCCGGTGGGGACCCGGACCGCATCTCCGGCAAGGCCGTCACCGCCGCTGCCCGCGAGGGGGACCCGGCGGCCCTCCAGTGCTACGCGAGCCTCACGCACTGGCTAGGCGTGGGCCTCGCGGACATGTGCGCCATTCTCGACCCCGAGATCATCGTCATCGCCGGCGGCCTCGCCGAGGCGGGCGGCATCCTCCTCGAGCCGACCAAGAAGGCCTTCGCCGAGGCCCTCACCGCCGGCCCGCACCGCCCGGCGATCCCGATCGTCCTCGCCGAGGGCGGCCAGGAGGCTGGCCTCGTCGGCGCCGCCGACCTCGCCCGCCGGAGCGCCTGAGCCCCGGCGTGCACCGCTCCCGACGACGACGCCCCCGCCCGCGCGGGTTTGGACCACTTCCCATCGTCTGGATCGGCCGCGGATTCTTGGGGTGGTCCAAACCCGGTGAGTGCGGAGGGTTCGCGCCCGACCGCGCTCAGACCTCGAAGTGCCAGTCGCGGATCTCGGGCATGTCCTCGAGGTGGGCGACCTTGTAGTCCTCATGGCGAGCGAGCTGCTTCTCGCACCAGCGCTTGAGGTCGGCCGCGCCGCGCACCGTCTTCTTCGCGTTGTTGAGCGCGTCGATGACCAGGTGGTAGCGGTCCACGCGGTTGCGCACGACCATGTCGAAGGGCGTCGTGGTCGTGCCCTCCTCGATGAAGCCGCGCACGTGGAAGCGGTCGGCGTCCGGGCGGCCGTGGACGAGCTGGTGGATCGAGCCCGGGTAGCCGTGGAAGCAGAACAGCACGTCCTTGTCGTTCGTGAAGGTCTCCGCGAAGTCCTCGTCGCTCATGCCTGAGGGGTGGTCCTTCGGGCGGGCGAGGGTCTGGAGGCGCACCACGTTGACGACGCGGACCTTGAGCAGCGGGAGCTGCTGGCGCAGGATCTGCGCGGCGGCGATGGCCTCGGTGGTGACGACGTCGCCGGCGCAGGCGATGACGATGTCCGGCTCCTCGCCGGAGGCGAGGTCCTCGTTGCCGGCCCAGTCCCAGACGCCGTAGCCGCGCTTGCAGTGCTCGTAGGCCTCGTCCTTGGTGAGCCACTGGAACTGCGGCTGCTTGTCCTGGACGATGAGGTTGACCTTGTCGGTCGTGTCGAAGCCGTAGGAGGCGATCTCCAGGAGGCAGTTGGCGTCCGGCGGCAGGTAGGCGCGCACGATCTCGGCCCTCATGTTGAGGATCGAGGAGAGCACGCCGGGCCCCTGGTGGGAGAAGCCGTTGTGGTCGTTGCGCCAGCAGGTCGAGCTCAGCAGGATGTTGAGCGAGGGCACGGGGACGCGCCAGTCGAGGTGGACGCCCTCCTCGAGCCACTTGGCGTGCTGGATGGTCTGCGAGACGGAGACCATGCCGAAGGCCTCGTAGGAGGCCCACAGGCCGTGGCGGCCGGTGAGGTTGTAGGCCTCGAGCCAGCCGTGGGTGTTGTGCTCGGAGAGCACCTCCATGACGCGTCCGGCGGGCGAGATGTTGACGTCGAGGTCCGTGAGCCGCTCCATGAAGGCGCGGTCCGTCTGCTCGAAGACGGCGGAGAGGCGGTTCGAGTCGGCCTCGTCGGGGCAGAAGAGGCGGAAGGTCGTGGGGTTGCGGCGGTAGAGCTCGGCCATGAGGGCGCCGAGGTAGCGGGTCGACTCCTTCTTGACGCGTCCGCGGTCCTCGGGGGCGAGGTCGAGGGCGAGGTCGCGCCAGTCGGGCATGTCGAGCGGGGTGTAGGAGCCGCCGCCGTTGGCCACCGGGTTGGCGCTCATGCGCAGGTCCCCGCTGGGGTTGGCGCGGCGGGCCAGCTCTGTGAGGGACCCGTTCTCGTCGAAGAGCTCCTCGGGTCGGTAGCTGCGCAGCCAGCGCTCGAGGATGGCGAGGTGCTCGGGGTTCTCCTTGACGCCGGACAGGGGCACCTGGTGGGCGCGCCACGTGCCCTCGACGACGGTGCCGTCGACCTCGTGGGGGCCGGTCCAGCCCTTGGGGGTGCGCAGGATGATCATGGGCCAGTGCGGGCGCTCGGCGGTGACGACGCCCTCGCCGCGGGCCTCGATCTGGATCTTCTTGATACGGCCCCAGGCGTAGGCGAGGGCGGCGTCGAGCTGCGGGCCGACGACGGCCGGGTCGTCGCCGCCGACCTCGATGACCTCGTACCCGTGCCCCTCGTAGAGCTTGCGCAGCTCCTCGGGGTCCTTGCGGGCCTGGACGGTGGGGCTGGCGATCTTCGCGCCGTTGAGGTGGAGGATCGGTAGGACGGCGCCGTCGCGGGCGGGGTTGATGAAGGAGATGCTCTTCCAGGAGCCCTCGAGCGGGCCGGTCTCGGCCTCGCCGTCACCGACGACCGCGAGCGCGATGAGGTCGGGGTTGTCCATGACGGAGCCGAAGGCGTGGACGAGGGCGTAGCCGAGCTCGCCGCCCTCGTTGATGGAGCCGGGGGTCGTCACGGAGACGTGGGAGGGGATGCCGCCGGGGGCGGAGAACTGGCGGAAGAGGCGCAGCACTCCGTCGGCGTCCTCGGTGATCCGCGGGTAGACCTCGGTGTAGGAGTCCTCGAGGTAGGAGGCCGCGACGAGGGCGGGGCCGCCGTGGCCGGGGCCGGTGATGTAGATCATCGACTGCTCGGTGAGGCGGATGAGGCGCGAGGCGTGCGTGTAGATGAAGGACAGGCCCGGGCTGGTGCCCCAGTGGCCGAGGAGGCGGGGCTTGATGTCGTCGGCGAGGAGCTCGCGGCGCAGGAGCGCGTTGTCCTTGAGGTAGATCTGGCCGACGGTGAGGTAGTTGTTGGCGCGCCACCAGGCGTCCATCGCCGCGGTGTCGTCCTCGGTGGGGTGGGCCAGCGCGTCGACGAGCTCGTCGACCCGGGCCGCGGTGAGGGTCTCGGTCATCCGTCCTCCTGCGCGGGCGCCGTCGGTCGGGACGGCCCGCGCCCGCGGTGCGGGGCCGTCCGCCTCGAACCTACCTGGGCTGCCGCCCTCCGCGACAGGGGTGCTGGCAACCGACCGACGGCGGGGCGCTCGGGCGGCGCCGACGGCGCACCGCCCGCTGCCGGCACCGGAGGGATCCCGCTGCCGGCCCGGCAGGTCCCCGCCCGACCCCGAGCACGACGAGGCCCCCGGCTCGGATCTTCGATCCGGCCGAGGGCCTTCGTCATCGTGGCGCCGCTCCCGGGTTCCCATTCCCGGGGGGCCTCCTCCTTCGCCGGAGCGCTCCGTTCAGGCTCCCTAGGACCTTCGCGGCTCTCGGTGCGAGTCGGTCATCGGGTTCCCCAACCCTCGCGACCCGTTCCGTCCGGCGGCAGGAACTAGACAACCCTCCCGACCTGGAGGGACACCCCTGAGCAACCTGGGAAGACCATGGGAAGTGCGCCCAGTGACGTCGCCGCCGTCACCGAGCGTCCGACGCGAGGACCGCGGGCTCAGTCCTCGCGGCGGTCGGCGACCGCCGCACCGGGCTCCACCGGGTCGACGTCGTCGTCTGGGTCGTCCTCCCCGACGCCGTCACCGTCGATGTCCGCCTCGTCGAGGGTCTCCTCGTCGAGCTCGTCGGGCCTGCGCACGGGCGAGTCCCCGGCGGACAGGAAGATCCCCACCCAGCGCGAGCGCGGGTCGGAGTCGATGAGGAGCGCCTTGACGAAGAGGGTGAGCGGGACGGCGAGGATGGTGCCGAGCCCGCCGACCACCTGCGACCAGAAGAGCAGGGAGAGGAAGGTCGTCGTCGTGTTGAGCCCGACGGCGTCACCGGTGAACTTCGGCTGGATGAGGCTCTGGATGACGAAGTTGAGGACGCAGTAGGCCACGACGACCCACAGGGCGGTGAGCGGGCCGGAGTCCACGAGCGCCAGGAGCGTCGGCGGGACGAGGCCCACGAAGAAGCCGATGTTGGGGATGTAGTTCGTGATGAAGGACAGCACGCCCCAGGTCACGGCCATGGGGACGCCGAGCAGCCCGAGGGCGATGACGTCGAGGACGGCGACGATGAGGCCGAAGACCGTCGAGACGAGCCAGTAGGAGCGCACGGAGGTCGCGAAGCCGGACATCGCCGTGGCGATCCCGGGCTTGAGGCGGGTGAGGGCCTCGGCGCGCACCTCGATCTTCGACATGTCGAACATGAGGAAGATGACGGTCAGGGCGAGGATCGAGAGGATCGAGCCGAGGCTCGTCACCTGGCTGAAGAGGGTCTGGGCGACCGACACGATCTTGTCGGTGCTCACCGCGTTCTCGAGCTGGGTCTGCAGCGAGCTCGCGTCGACGCCGAAGCGGCCGAGCAGGCTGATGCCCTGGTCCCACAGGGACTCGAACTTCGACGCGTACTGCGGCAGGGTCTCAACGAGCTGGGCGACGGCGATGCCGAGGGCGACGAACATGCCGACGACGAAGGCGTAGATGAGCAGGATCGCGATGACGGCACCGACGACCCTGTGGACGTGGTGCCGGGCCAGCCACGTGACGAGCGGCCTGACGGTGATGACGAGGGTGAGGGCGAAGAAGGCGGGCGCGAAGAGGCTCTTGACGAAGTAGAGGCCGACGCAGCCGACGACGAGGGCGGCGACGACGAGGGCCGTCGTCTCGCCCTGCGTGCGGTCGACCTCGACGGGGACGCGTTCCCCCTCGCGGACGGGGTCGTTCTGGGGGTCGGTGGTCCGGGCTGGGGTCGCCGGTTCGACGTGGGGAGTGTGGGCCATGCCCGGATCCTCGCACGACGGGCACTCAGCTGTCCGTCGAGGACACGGTCCGCTCCGTGTGGGACGCGTCGCCAGCGCTCGTCCCGGTCACGGCCACGGCTCTCGTCGCGGTCGTTGTCGCGTCAGTCGTCGCGTCCTCGCTCGCGCCGACGGCGGTGGCGCCGCCCGCACGGGCTGGGGAGGGCGCGGCGCGCGGCGGCTCGACCCGCGGCGCGGGGATCGTCGTCGACGCCGAGGCGGCCCTCACGACGACGAGGGCCGTGATCGTCTGGGTGAGCATGATCCCGAGGAGGACGACCAGCTGGAACTTCGCGGCCTCCACCGGGCTCGCCCCGCCGAACAGGGCGCCGACGAAGGCGCCTGGCAGGGTGACGAGACCGGTCGCGCCGGTCTGGTCGATGCCGGGCAGGAGGGTCTCGCGCACGGCCTCGCGGGAGACCTCGGCGTGGGCGGCGACCGGCGTCGCTCCGAGCGCCATCCAGCCCTCGACCTCGGCGGCCCGGTCGCGCACGGTCCGCAGGAACATGCGGCCGGCCAGCGTCGCGCCACTCATGGAGTTGCCGATGATGATGCCGCCGACGGAGACGAGGTAGCGGGCGTCGAAGGGGATGAGGCGCAGCGAGAAGATGAGCGCGACGGTCACGGCGGAGCCGACGACGATGCCGGTGGCGGCGGCGCGCCGCCCGTCGTGGAGCTCGCGGACGCGCCCGCCGGAGGTCGCCGACGCCGTCGTCAGCATGAGGAGGACGAACAGGGCGACGGTCCAGGGCACGGCGAGGACGCCGTGCAGGAGCACGGCGATGACGGAGAGCTGGACGACGGCGCGCAGGGCGGCGACGAGCGGTGCCCAGCCGAGCCGCAGGCCCGCCCACCGCTGGATGCTGAGGGTGACGGCGAGGAGGAGCGCGAGGCCGAGTCCGAACTCGAGGAGGGGCATGCCCCGATCGTGCCACCCCGAGGACGCCCGCGACGACGGCGGCGCCGTGCTCCCCGGGGACGACCACCGCGAGCCGGGGCGTCCCCGGCCGGGGCTCAGCCCTCGAGGATCCCCGAGGCGGTGCCCACGCGGACGGCGGCGTCGCGGTCGTGGACGCCGAGGCGCTTGTAGAGGGCCTTCGACGTCGAGCGCACGGTCTCCACCCCGAGGAAGAGCTCGTCAGCGATCTCGGGCAGGGTCCTGCCGGCGGCGAGCAGGGTCGTGCGCGGCGAGGCGTCCGGGACGGCCATCGCCCGGCGCACGAGGTCGAGGCAGCCGGCGTGGTCGTCCTTGAGGTAGGCGGCGGCCGCCTCGACGAGGAGGGCCGACTCCGCCGGGATCGCCTGTCCGACGATCGCGGTGCGCGCGCCGTCGACGTCGCCCTCGCGCAGCTGGATGAGCGCGAGGAGCTCGTGGAGGGGCCACCAGAAGAACTTCGACAGGCCCGTCCAGCGGGCGCGCCCGAGGAAGGTGCGGAGCCACTCGATGGCCGGGTCGGCGCCGCGCTGGACGAGAATGAGGAGGGCCTCCGCCTCGATCTCGTAGGCGGCCGAGTGGGAGCGCTCGTCGACGTCGGCCGTGGGGCGCACCGGGGCGGGGGCGGGGGCGGCCAGGTAGCGGCGGGTCGCCTCGACGATCTCCTCGGGCTCCCACTCGCGCGTGCCGGCCGTCTGGACCGTCTGCTCGTAGGCCGCCAGCGCGGTTCGGGCGTGCTCGACGAGCCCGGAGCGGGCGGCGACGAGGGCGAGGCGGGCGCGCGGCCCGAGCATGGGGACGGGGCTCTGGTCCGCGTAGATGGTGAAGGCCTCGGAGAGGCGCTCCGCCTGCTTGAGGGCGACGAGGGCGAGGTCCGGGCGCCCGAAGGCCAGGGTGGCGTCCGCCATCCCGAGCATGAGCATGAGGGCGACCTTGGCCTCCATCGCCGTCTGGGCCGGGAGGAAGAAGCTCTTGATGGCCTCGCGGTGGAGCTGGGCGATCTCCTCGAAGACCCAGGTCACGAACTCCTCGAAGAGCGGCTGGGCGTTCTCGACGTCGGGCATCTGGAACTGCGACTGCGCCGCCATGAGGCGGTCCCGCACGGCCCGCGTGAAGGGCGTGAGGTACGGCTCCCCGATGAGGGTCGTCGTCCACACGAGGTGGCCCCACGGGATCGGGAGCTCGCCCACGGCAGCTCGTCGTAGGAGACGTACTCCTGGACGGCGCGCGGCCAGCGCCACGTGGCGGGCACCTCGACGGGCAGGGTGGCGCGCAGCTCGCGGCGCTCGCGGGTGGTGAGGAAGGTGAGGACCTCGGCGTGGCGGCAGACCTGCTCGTCCAGGGCCGCCCAGGCCTTGAGCTTGAGGAGGGCGCGCATGGCGATCTCCGGCGCCAGGGAGTCCACGTCGAGCGGGTCCTCCTCGGGCGCTGACAGGCACGTGACGAGCCGCTGGCGGAAGGTGGCGGTCCGCGACGGGTGCTCGTCCAGGAGCAGGCGGATGACCTCGGCGACCAGCGCCGGCGGGGCGCCCGTGGCGATGACGGAGGGGCTGAGGATGCCGGGGACGGCGCTGGTGGCCTCGGCCTCGGTGACCTCCCGCTCGAGGGCGCGGGAGGCGATGATGCCGAGCCAGCGGCTGCTGGTGGCGGGCAGCAGGTGGCGGAGGAGGGCGAGGTCGTCGTCGACGACGGCGGGCACGACGCGCTCGGCCCAGGCGGCCGCGACGGTGTGGAGCGGGCCGGTGGGCACGGCGGCCATGCGCACCCAGGTGCCCCGGGTGATCTCGGCGGCGAGGGAGAGGGCCTCGTCGCCGGACTCGAGCTCCTCGATGCCGGCCACGACGAGCGCGGCGACGCCGTAGGTGACGCTGAGCAGCTCGTCGCGACGGTCGACGTCGGTCCAGTCGTCGCCCAGGGCGATGAGGTCCTCGTCTGAGACGAGGAGGGAGTCGCGACCGAGGGCCACCTGGAAGAGGGAGGCGAGGTCGCCGCCGACGGGCTCGTCGCTGGAGCCCGCGACGATGATGACAGGGGCGGAGCCGTGCTCCGCGGTGGCGCGGGAGGCGGCGAGGAGGGCCTGGCCGGGGTCGTCCCCCCGGGCGATCTCGACGAGGAGGCAGTCGTTCGTGGCGACCTGGGCCGTCCAGGCGTCAGAGGCGAGCACCTCCGCGAGCGGGAGGCGGACGACGCGGTCGGCGGCGCCCTCGGCGAGGGCGACCGCGACCTCAAGGGGCAGGAGCTCGGGCTCGGCGCGCACGAGGACGGAGGCGGCTCCCTCCACGAGGCGCTCGAGGCGCTGGGCGAGGGCGGCGACGAGGTGCTGGCGGACGTTCATCGGCTCATTGTGACCGGTTGAGGCCTGTGCAAGGGGATTGTGTGAGCAAGGTCCGTGGGTTCATCCCCTTCCGCAACCTTCCGCATCGCGGCCCGGTCACAGGAGCCCGGCGAGCCCCCCGACCCTGACGGCGGCGTCGCGGTCGTGGACGCCGAGGCGCTTGTAGAGGGCCTTCGACGTCGAGCGCACCGTCTCCACCCCGAGGAAGAGCTCCCCGGCGATCTCCGGCAGCGTGCGCCCCTGGGCGAGGAGCCGCAGGACGTCGACCTGCCGGGGCGTGAGCGGCGCCGCCGTCGTCGGGCCGTCGTCGTCCAGGCGCAGGCCCGCCTGCCGGGCCGTCACCGGCTCGAGCACGGGCAGGATCCGCACGCGCACCGGGTCCGGCAGGAGCGCGACGAGGCCCGGCTGCTCCGCCCAGGCGGCGGCGTGGGCGCCCACGGCCTCCTCGATCGCGGAGTCGTCGTCGGAGGCGAGAAGGAGGCCCAGGCGGTAGCCGTCGACGACGAGCGTCCAGCGAGGGGAGGCCGAGCCCGTGGCGGACAGGCCCTCGAGGCGGGCCCGGCAGTCGGCGCCGCGGCCCTGGACGAAGTCGGCGGCCGCCTCGACGAGGGACAGTCCGTCCGCGGGCAGGAAGACCGAGCCGGCCCGCTCGAGGGCGGGGGCGACGCGTCCCTCGCGCAGGTCGATGAGGCAGTGCAGCATGTGCAGCGGCCACCACTCGAAGGGCTCGAGCTCGGTCCACTCGGCGCGGCCGAGGAAGGAGGCGATGAGCTCGCGCGCGGCGGCGGGCCCCCGCTGGACGAGGACGAGGAGGGCCTCGGCCTCCACCTCGATCGGCGTGAGCTGGGAGTTGGTCGGGATCTCGGCCGTCACGCGGACGGCGTGGTCGACGCCGGCCGCGAGGAAGCGGCGCGCCACCTGGACGGCGTGCTCCGCCTCGGGCTCGCGGACGCCGCCGCGGCGGGCGAGGCGCTCGTACTCCTCGAGGGAGCCCGCGGCGCGGTCGTTGAGGCCGGCGTACGCCGCGATGAGGGCCTGGCGGGCGGCGAGGCCCACGCACACGACGGGGCAGCGCACGACGTCGATGGTGCACACCTCGATGAGGTTGGCGGCGCGGCGCAGGAGCCGCTGGGCCAGGGAGAAGCGCGCCATGGCGACCGCGGAGTCGGCGACGCCCTCGAGGAGGCGGCACAGGACGACGACCTCGTCGTAGACGGCGTTCGACATGATGTAGTCACCCACCGTGGCGGCGCCGAGGCGCTCGGCCTCCGCGGTCACCCAGGCGACGGTCGCGTCGAGGGTCTCCTCGACGACCTCGACGTGCGAGGAGTGGACGAGGGCGATGGCGCTCATCCCCCGGGCCCCGATCTCCCGCACGAAGGGCGTGCAGCGGGACTCGTCGCAGGTGGTGGCGAGCCAGTTGAGCTCGAGGATGGGCTGGGGCAGCTCGTGCGGCGTGACCTCCTCCAGGCCGAGGAACTCGCGGGCCGAGTGCAGGTGCCTCCAGCCCTGGGGCACCTGGTCCGGGAGGAGGTCCCGCAGGGCGAGGCGCTCCACGTGGGACAGGGCCGCGAGGTGGACGGCGCCTGCGGCGAGCCAGCGGTCCAGGGAGATCCAGGCCTAGTGCCCCACGAGGATCGTGATGACGGCCCGCGCGGGCAGGTCGGTCTCCGGGTCGGTGCAGGCGTCCGTGAGGTCGCGGCGCAGGCGGGCCGCCAGGGCCGGGTCGGTCTCGCGCGTGAGGCGGCACAGCTGGGCGGCAAGCAGCGGCGGGAAGGAGCGGAAGGGCAGGTCCCCGGCCAGGAGGCCGCTGGACCGCTCGACCAGCTCGACCTCCTCGACGTCGACCTCGCGCCCGAGCACCCGGGTGGCGAGGCGCGCGACCGACCAGGGCGAGAGCACCGGGAGGAAGGCGTGGAGGTGGAGCACCGGCTCGGCGAGGACGCGGGCGTGAACGCGCTCCGCCCAGGCCGCGGCGACCGTCTCGGCCGCGTCGCGGGTCGGTCCGACGGCGCGGCCCCAGGCGGCCTCGGCGGTGCGGCGGGCCAGGCCCGTCTCGGTCCCGGGCGCGCCGGGACCGTCCTCGAGGACGGCGAGGACGAGGTCGACGACCCCGCCGGTGAGGGTGAGGAGCTGGTGGCGGGCGACGACGTCGCTCAGCTCCTCGACGAGGTCGACGAGGTCCTCGTCGACGACGAGGAGCATCGCCTCGTCGAGGACCGCGTGGAAGACGCGGGTGAGCTCCTCGGGGACGGGCTCGTCGCAGGCGGCGACGACGATGACGAGCGGCGCGATCCCGCGCTCGCCCGCGCGGTCGAGGACGGCGAGGCAGGCGGAGCCGGCGTCGTCGACGTCCTGCTCGAGCAGGAGGCAGGCGTCCTCGCCGGCCTCGTCGAGGAGCGCGTCGGCGCCGGCGCCGCGGGCCTCGGACAGCGGGCGGGCGACGACCTCGCTCGCGAGGCGCGCCGCGAGGGCGCGGGCGAGCTCGCGGGGGGCGAGCTCGGGGGCGCCCTGGACGAGGACCGAGGAGGTGCCCCGCAGGACGGGGGCGAGTCGCGCGGCGACGCGGCCCACGAGGCGCTCGCGCAGGGCCGTGCCGGCCTCCGGGGTCGTGGGCGTGCTCGCTGCGGGGGTCACGGCGTCTCCTCGTCGTGGTCGGCCGGCGCCTCGATGAGGCCGAGCCGCTGCGCGGTGCGCACGGCGGCGTCGCGGTCGTGGACGCCGAGGCGCTTGTAGAGGGCCTTCGAGGTGGAGCGGACCGTCTGGACGCCGAGGTAGAGCTCCGTGGCGATCTCGGGGAGGGTGGCGCCGGCGGCGATGCGCTCGAGGACGTCGAGCTGCCTCGGGGTCAGGGTGACGACGCCGACGGCGTCGTAGACGATGAGCCCCTCGGCGACGGCGGCCTCCGGCTCGAGCAGCGGGAGGACGAGGAGGCGCGCGTCCTCGGGCCGGAGGGCCGCGACCGCGGGGGCCTCGCGCCAGGCGCGCGCCCGCAGCTGGGCCTGCTGCTCCGCGCGGCTGCCGTCGCCGGTGGCGCGCAGCGCCCCGAGCCGCAGGCCCTGGGCCATGAGCGTCCAGCGGGGCGCGAGGCTCACGTCGGCGTCGAGGCCGGCCAGCATCGCGAGGCAGTCCTCGCCGCGCCCCTCGACGAGGGCGGCGTCCGCCTCGACGAGGGTGACGACGTCGGCAGGCAGGTACTCCTCGGTGAGGCGCGCACGGGCCTGCTCGACGCGCCCCTCACGCAGGTCCAGCAGGGCGAGGATCCCGCGGACGGGCCACCACTCGAACTGGAGCACGTTGGTCCACCGGGCGCGGCGCAGGCAGTCGGTGAGCCACCGGGCCGCGGCCTCGGGGCCGCGCTGGACGAGGACGAGGAGCGCCTCCGCCTCAACCTCGAAGGGGGCCACCTCGTCGACGAGGACGACGTCCGGATTGGCGCGCACGGGCACCGGCGAGGCGTCCGCGAGGAGGCGACGGGCGACGACGGCGGCGCGCTCGGCCCCCGGCTCACGGGCGCCGGTCGCTGCGACGACGGCCGCGCACTGGCGCAGCCGCTCCTCCGCGGTCCCGGGCAGGCCGGCCCACGCGGCGACGAGGGCCTGGCGGGGGACGAGGCCGACCTGGACGACGGCGAAGGAGCCCGGGAACAGGGTGCAGGCCTCGGCGAGGCTCGCGACGGCGGTGAGCGTCTCCTGGGCGACCGCGCCCCGGCCGAGGGCCATCGCCCCGTCGCAGGCGCCGAGGAGGACGAGGCAGAGGAGACCGATCTCGTCGACGAAGTCGTAGGACAGGACGTACCTGCGGGCGGCCTCGCGATGGAGGCGGCCGACCTCGGCGCGCATCCACGCCAGCCCGTTGGAGAAGGAGGCGTCCACGGCTCGCGGGTCGGCGGCGTGGACCTGGGACAGGGCGGCGACCGAGCGGTCGCGGATCTGGCGGACGGTCTCGCTCAGTCCCGTCTCACGAGTGGTGGAGGTCAGGAGCGCCAGCTCGAGCCAGGGCTGCGGGAGCTCGCGCGACCCCGCGGCGCCGTCGACGAGGAGCTCGCGGACCCGGCGCAGGTGCGGCCAGCCGGCGGGGATGTCCGCCGGTACCAGCTCGGCGAGCGCGCGGCGGTGGGCGCGTGTCAGGACGGCGACGTAGGGGGCGCCGGTGGACAGGTACGCGTCGAGCTCGGCCCAGGCGCGCACGCCTGCGAGGGCGCCGATCCGCACGGAGGCGGCGAGGTGGCTGTCGTCGGCCAGGAGGCACTCGACGGTGATCTCGTGGCGGGTGCGCGAGACCAGCAGCGGGTCGTGGAGCGCGGTCAGCCGGACCACCGCGGCGGCGAGGACCGGCGGAAGGGTGACGTGCCCGGCGTCGGTGACGTGCGTGCCGGGCAGGGCGACGAGCGCGTGGACCTCGTCGACGTCGACCTCGCGGCCCAGGACCCGTTCGGCCAGGACCGCGACGGATCGCGGGCTCGCGTTGGGCAGGAAGGCGGCGACGAGGGAGGTCGGGACGGTGCGCAGGGCCGGCTCGATCCTCCCGGCCCAGGCTTGCGCGGTCGTTACGAGCGGACCGGGACCGTCGTCCGAGGACCAGACCGAGCGGGCCACCGCGACGGACAGGTGCGGGCCGGTCGGGGCGAGGCGCCGCTCCTCCAGGGCGGCCGCCACGAGCGCGGGGACGCCGTCGGTGACGAGGAGGACCTCGTGGCGGGTCGCCTCCTCCGACAGGTCGGGACCGCAGCACTCCGGGTCGCAGCCCACCAGGGCGGCGAGGTCGCGGTCGGCGAGGCACAGGGAGGTCTCCCCGAGGCGGACCTGGAAGAGGGCGGCGGTGGCCAGGCGGTCGCCGGCGACGGGTGCC
Organism: Actinomyces radicidentis; assembly: GCF_001553565.1. Lineage (NCBI taxonomy): Bacteria > Bacillati > Actinomycetota > Actinomycetes > Actinomycetales > Actinomycetaceae > Actinomyces > Actinomyces radicidentis. The sequence goes on from NZ_CP014228.1 coordinate 1,061,799, forward strand.
GGCCGACTCACCGCTGCCCCGCGGTCTCGTCGTGCTCCCCGGGGACCAGCAGGCCGGACAGGCGGGCGGTGCGCACCGCCTCCTCGCGGGAGTGGACGCCGAGCTTCTTGTAGACGGCCTTCGACGTGGAGCGGACCGTCTCGACGCCGAGGAAGAGCTCGTCGGCGATGTCCGCGAGGGTCCGCTCGGAGGCGAGGCGCTCGAGGACGTCGGTCTGCCGGGGCGTGAGGACGACGGCGGCCGCGGCGGGCCCGCCGGACAGTCGCAGCCCCTGCTTCCCGGCGACGGCGGGCTCGAGGACGGGCAGGACGCGGGCGCGGGCCGTCTCGGGCAGGACGGCGACGAGGGCGGGGTTGGCGGCCCAGCCGGTGGCGTGCGCGGCGACCTCGCCGTCGAGGTCGGGGTCCCCGAGGGCGGCCATGGCGCCGACCCGGTAGCCGTAGCCGATGAGGGTGACGCGCGGCGAGACGGAGCGGGCGGCGACGAGGCCGCGGACCGCCTCGAGGCAGTCCTCGGCGTCGCCGCGCACCAGGGCGGCGCCGGCGTCGATGAGGAGGCGGACCTCCTGCGGGAGGTAGGCGCCCTGGACGCGGGCGAGGGCGTCGTCGGCGCGCCCCTCGCGCAGGTCGAGGAGGGCGAGCATCGCCAGGTCCGGCCACCACATGAAGGGCATGAGGTCGGTCCACTGGGAGCGGGACAGGAGGGTGAGGAGCCACTCGACGGCGGCCTGGGGGCCGCGCTGGGCGAGGATGAGCTCGGCCTCGGCCTGCACCTCCAGCGGCGTGAACTGCGTGTTCGCCGGCAGGTCCGCGCTCGCGCGCACCGGGTAGGGGGCGGCGCCGGCGGAGAACCGGCGGGCGATCTCGACGACGTGCTCGGGCTCCGGCTCGCGCACGCCGCCGCGGGCCGCGCACATCTCGTACTCCTCGAGGAAGGTCTCGGAGCGCTCGTGCATGCCGGCGTAGGCGGCCATGAGGGCGTCACGGGCGGGCAGGCCGGTGAGGAGGGCGGGGGCCTCGCGGACGTCGGTCGTGAGGGCCTCGACGAGCATGTGCGCCTTGTTGAGGCAGGCCTGCGCGTCGGAGAGGCGGGTGAGGGCGAGGCAGGCGTCCGCGGCGCCCATCATGCCGAGGCACAGGAGGTGCGCCTCGTCCTTGAAGGCGCGGCGCAGGCGGAAGGAGCGGGCGGCCTCCTCGTTGAGGTCACGGAAGCACTCGTCGAGCCAGCCAAGCGCCTCGCCGAGGTCGGCGCTCACCTGGTCCGTCGAGGGAACCTGGACGCGGGAGGTGGCGAGCATGAGTCGGTCGCGGACCTCGACGAGCCGGGGCGTGAAGAGCGCGTCGTTGCCGATCGTCGTCGTGAACAGGAGCCGCAGCCAGGGCTCGGGCAGCAGGCGCGTGGCTCGGTCGAGGTGGGCGGCGTAGTCCTGGATCTCGTGGAGGCTGTGCCAGGCGAGGGGGACCTCGTGCGGCAGGAACGCGGTGAGGGAGGCGAGCTCGGTGGTGGACAGGAGCGCGACGAAGGGGGCGCAGAAGTCGAGGGCGCGGTCCCGGGCGATGATGTCGAGATCCTGGTCCGTGAGGACGGTGGACAGGTCGCGGCGCAGGCTCACGGTGCGCGAGGGGTCGCGGGTCATGGAGACCTGGATGATCTGGGCCGCGAGGGCCGGGGGGAAGGCCGCCGAGCCGGTGACGGATCCGGTGACGGCGGGGACCCGGCCGGGCAGCTCGAGGACCTCCTCGAGGGGGACCTCGCGCCCGAGGGCTGCGGTCGCGACGGTGGCAATGTCCGGGCCGTTCATGGGCGGCAGGAAGAGGTCGAGCAAGGCGAGGTCGTCAGCGGCGACGGCGTCGTGGACCCGTTCCGCCCAGCCGCGGCACACGCGGGTGAGGGCGTCGGCGGCGTCGCGCTCGAACTGGCGGCTCCAGGCGGAGCGGGCGGTGCGCACGACGGGGCCGGCGGGGGCGTCGGCCTCGCAGACGACGAGGAGGACGGGCGCGACGCCGGGGCGGCGGGCGGCGGCGAGGACCGCCATGAGGGGCTCGGCGGGGTCGGAGGCGCCGTCCCAGTCGAGGAGGAGGGAGGTGTCCGCGTCGAGCTCGTCGACCCAGGAGGTGTCCGCGGCGGCCTCGGCGAGGGTCATGTCGAGGTGGCGGGCGTCGATGCGCTCGACGAGGGCGCGGGCGAGCTGGCGGGGGCGGTACTCGTGGGCCGCGCGGACGGGGAAGGAGGCGGTTCCCGTGACGGAGGTGGCGAGCCTGCGGGCGAGGCGTGCGGTCAGGTCCTCGGCAACGGTCAACGGTCGACCTCCTCGGAGGTGTTCACCCCGCTCCTGGTCACGGGGTCGGGCGGGAGGAGCTCGGTGAGGCGGGCGACGCGCACCGCGGCCTCGCGGCTGTGAACTCCGAGCCTCCTGTAGAGCGCCTTCGACGTCGAGCGAACCGTCTCGACGCCGAGGAACAGCCGGTCGGCGATCTCCTGGAGGGTCATGTCCGTGGCCAGGCCGGCGAGGACGTCGAGCTGGCGGGGCGTGAGGACGACGGAGCTGGCGGCGGGGGTCGCCTCGTCGACGCGCATGCCGCGCAGGCGCGCCATCTGCGGGTCGAGGCCCGCCAGGGCGACGCGGCGGCCCTCCTCCGGGAAGAGGGCGACGACGGCGGGGGCCTCGGCCCAGTCGACGAGGTGGGCGTCGGCCTCGGCGGCGAGCTCGGGCGCCTTGCGGCGGGCGAGGATCGTGACGCGGAAGCCGAAGGCGAGGCGGCGCCACCTGTCCGGGGCCTCGGGGTCGCGCACGACCTGCCGGATGAGCGCCTCGGCGCCGTCGAGGTCGTCGACGGCGAGGGCGGCGCCGGCGCGGATGAGCCGGGCGGAGGTCTCGGGGACGTAGACGGTCTCGAGGGTACGCAGGGCGTCCTCGGGGCGGTTCTCGCGCAGGGCGAGGAAGGCGGCGATCGTGTGCAGGGGCCACCACTGGACGGCGCCGAGGTCCGTGAAGGGGGCGCGCGAGAGGAAGGTCTGGACCCAGTCGGAGGCGACCTCGGGGCCCCGCTGCAGGAGGATGAGGAAGGCCTCGGCCTGGACCTCGAACGGCGTGAAGGTCGTGTTGGGGGCGATGTCGCCGGAGACGCGGACCTCGCTGGCGGTGGTCTGGGCGAGGAAGCGGCGGGCGACGAGGACGATGTGCTCGGGCTCGGGCTCTCGGACGCCGGCCTCCTCGACGAGGTCCTCGTACTCGGTCAGGAGCGTCTCGGTGCGGCCGCGCACGCCCGTGAAGGAGGACAGGAGGGCCTGGCGGGAGGCGAGGCCGAGGCGCAGGGCGGGGGCGCGCTCGGCGTCGGCGCCGGTGGCCTCGAGGAGCTGGGAGGCCTCGTTGAGGCAGCGCTGGGCGAGGGTGATGCGGCCCATCGCGAGGGCGCCGTCGGACTCGCCGAGGAGGGCGAGGACGATGAGCGGGGCGTCGTCGACGATGCACGGCGGCAGGGAGTAGGAGGCGGAGGCGCGCTCGTGGATGATGACGGCCCGCTTGCCGAGGAACTCGATGCCGGCGTCGATGGCGTCCTGGAGGGCGTCGATGGACGGGGAGTGCGCGGTGGAGACGGCCATGACGAGGCGGTCCCGCATCTCGGTGGTGAGGTCGTTGAGCTGGCGGCCGTCGGCGACGGACAGGAGCCACAGGAGGTCCAGCCAGGGCGTCGGCAGGGCGTGGGGGCTGACCTCGTCCTGGGTGAGGAACTCGCGGCACCAGTGCAGGTAGGGCCAGGCGGAGAGGACCTCGGTCGGCACGATCGCCGCCAGGGTGCGCCGCTGCTCGGTGGTAAGGAGGGCGATCGACGGCAGGACGCGGGCGAGGAGCTTGTCGAGCGAGGCCCAGGAGGCGGTGCCGACGAGGACGGAGACCCGCTCGAGGGCGTCCAGCGGGAGGCTGCGTTCCAGGGCCGCCTCGGCGACGGCGCGGCGCAGGACGAGGACGGTGCCCGGGTCGCGCTCGGCGACGAGGCGCACGATCTGGGCGGCGACGGCGGGGGCGAAGGCGTCGCGGCGGGACTGCTGGCGGTGGATCGCCGGGAAGAGCCGGGCCTCCATGACGTCGTCGACGGTGACCTCGCGGTCGAGGACCTTCGTGGCGACGTCGGCCATCTGCTGGGCGGACAGGGCCGGGAGCATGGCGTGGAGGAGGACGAGGTGGTCGTCGGCGGGCAGGAGGTCGACGAGGCGGGTCGCCCAGGCGCGGGCGGCGAGGGTGAGGGGGGTGTCGTGGGTGCCGCGGGCTCGGCCCGCCTGGCGTGCGACCTCGACGGACAGGGGCAGGGCGGTCTCCCCGCGGGACTCGACCTCCTCGACGGCGGCGAGGACGAGACCGGTGGAGCCAGCGGTGACCTGGAGGACCTCGTGGCGCAGGGAGACGTCGTCCCAGGCCTCGCCGAGGCGGGTGAGGTCGGCGGAGCGCACGGCCATGGACATGGGGCCCAGGACCACCTGGAAGTGCTGGAAGACCTCGACGGGCGGGACGACGTCGGACTCGGAGACGACGATGACGAGGGGGAGGCGCTCGTGGGCGGCGACGTCGACGAAGGCGGTCCAGGCGGGGACGAGCTCGTCGGAGGGGCCGTCCCAGTCGAGGAGGAGGACGCTGAGCGGCGTGAGGGCCTCGCGCCAGGAGCCGGACTCGGTGGCGCCGCGCAGCGAGCGGCGCACGGGGGTGAGGCCGAGGCGGGCGACGGTGGCCTCGGCGACGTCGCGGACGTGGAACTCGGGCGGGCCGTAGAGGACGGCCGAGGCGGCGCTCTCGAGGGTGACCGCGAGTCGGTCGGCGTGCCTTCTCAGCAGGGTGGTCAGGTGGGACGTCACGTCGCCTCGCTTCCTCCAGATGACGCTGGGGACGACCCGCGCCGCCCCCGGGACCCGCCGCTCCGGTGGACGGGCGTCGGACACCCTAGTCCGTGGGGACCGGCGGCAGATCGCCGCAAGGTCTCGATCGGGTCAGGATTGCGGCACGCTCGCGGACGGCGTGCCCGGGGGTCAGTGCTCCAGGTCACCCGCAGAGATCACGGTGCGGTCACGGCTGCGGTCGAGGATGCGGGCCAGCCAGGGGTCCACCGCCGTGTAGAAGCCCTCGGGGCGGGTGCGCCGCACGTCGTGCCCCGCGCCCGGGACGAGGACGGTCTCGACGTGCGGGTTGGCCAGGCGGGCGAGGACCGCGAGGCCCTCGGTGCCGACGCGCGCCGAGCCTCGGCGGTCGCCCGTGACGAGGAGGGTGGGGACGCGCAGGGCGGCCATGCCCTCCTCCCATGGGACCTCGGGTGCGACGACACCGGTGGCCAGGAGCTCCGGGTCGGTGCGCTGGGAGGCCCAGGCGCCCGGGAGGGCCTCGACGTCAGGGACCTCGGCGTCCGCGAGCGCGCGGGCGGCGGTGGCGGGGAGGTCGGCGGCCTCGGCGGCGCGCGCCCGGGCTCGGGCGGCGCCGCGGGAGCGGAGCTCCTCGGGGGTGCGGCTGCCGTAGCGGGCGGGGTCGCCGAGCACGGCGCCGGAGACGAGGTCGGGACGGCGGCCGGCGACGACCATGGCGGTGGCGGCGCCCATGGAGTGGCCGACGAGGACGGGCGGCGGCGCGGCGGTCAGGCCGAGGGCGGTGCGGCCTCGGGACTCCTCGGCGAGCTCGGCGAGGACGGCGACGGCGTCGTCGACGAGCTGCTCGCCGGCGCGCTCGAGCTGGTCGGGGGTCCAGCGCGGGGAGAGGCCGTGGCCGCGGGCGTCGACGGCGACGACCCGGTAGCCGGCGGCGGCCCAGTGCTCGATGGCGTCGGCCTGGGAGAGGGCGGAGCCGGTGATGCCGTGGAGGAGGACGAGGGTCGGGGCTCCGGGGGCGCCGATGACGATCCGGGCGGGTGGGGCGGGCGGGGTCGCCGGCGGGGCCGGCTCGGTGCTGGAGGGGGCGGGGGCGCCGTCGTCGGTCATGGGTGGCATTGTGGCCCGGACGGGGCGGGGGCGCGTCCGGCGGGCGGGCCTAGGGTTGGGGCATGAGCGAGCCGACGACGCACAACGAGTCCTACACCGACACCCCTGAGGGCGCCGCGCGCATGAACGTCGAGTCCTTCAACCTCGACCACACCAAGGTCCGGGCGCCCTTCGTGCGCGTCGCCGACCGCAAGACGCTGCCGGGCGGGGACGTCCTCGTCAAGTACGACGTCCGCTTCTGCCAGCCGAACGTCGAGCACCTCGACATGAAGGCCGTGCACTCCATCGAGCACCTCACCGCCGAGCTCATGCGCAACCACACCGACCGTCTCATCGACTGGGGCCCGATGGGTTGCCAGACCGGCTTCTACGCGCTGACCCTGGGGCTGGAGCCCGAGGAGTTCGAGCCGCTGCTGCAGGCCGCCTTCGAGGACGTCCTGTCCGCGACCGAGGTGCCGGCCGCGAACGAGGTCCAGTGCGGCTGGGGCGCCAACCACTCGCTGGAGGCGGCCCAGGAGGCCGTGCGCGCCTTCCTCGCGAAGCGCGACGAGTGGGACGTCGTCATCCCGGGCGCGGACGACTGAGCCGGTCACGGGCGCGCTCCTCGGCGGAGCCGCCGCCCGGGCGGGGGTCCTCGGTGCCGCCGGGACCGGCGCGCTCTCCGCGACGCCGCAGAGCCCGGACCTCCTCCTCATCGTCCTCCTCCAGCCGGCCACGCTCCTGCTGGCCTGGCTCGTGGGGCTGGGCACGCGGCGCGCCATCCGTCGGCGGGCGACCATGTCCCCGGCCGCCGCGACGCTGACGGCCCTCATCGGCCTGTGGGCCGGGGCCGCCGGGGCGTCGTGGGTCTTCGACGAGACGCACCTGTGGGCGCCGCGCGTCGCCATCGCGGCGGCTCTCGTCGCCGCCGTCGTCGTCACGGTGACGGCCCTCGTGGACACGCGCCTCCAGCACGAGCCCGCGCTCGCCCCGATCGCCGAGGTGGCGCGCCGCGGCGAGTCCCGCAACCTCGAGTTCAAGTCCTCCGCGCGCGTCAACGTGCGCACGGGCAAGCGGGAGGACGCGATGGGGACGGTGGCGGCCAAGACGGTCGCGGCCCTGCTCAACTCGCGCGGCGGCACGCTGCTGCTCGGCGTGGACGACGTCGGACGGCTCATCGGGCCGGCGCCGGACTACCAGACGCTGCGACAGCCGGACGCTGACCGCTTCGAGCTGTTCCTGCGGGACCTGTGGCGCAACCGCCTCGGCGCGAACGCCGCCGCGCTGCCGCGGCTGGACTGCGCGCCGGCGACGGACGGGGAGGGCGAGGTGTGCCGCGTGACGGTGCCCGCCTCGCCCGTGCCGGTGTACATGAGCGGCGCGAAGGGCAAGGGCGGGCGCGAGCTGTGGGTGCGCGCCGGGAACTCGACGCAGCGCCTCGAGGTGGATGATGCGGTGGCATACGTGGCGCAGCGCTTCCCGAGGCAGCTGCGCCCGACGCTGCGCAGCAGGGTCGGCACCTACCTGCTGTACCACCGCAAGGCGGCGAATCCCGTGGTGCCTGCCGTACCCGAGGTGGCGGCGGCTGCCGGGCCGGCCGTGCCGGCGGTGGCACCGGCCCCTGCGCCCGTCCCTCTCACCGAGGGCTGAGCCTCCCGTCATCTGAGCCTCCGCGCCCTGCCAGCGCCCGGGAACTGTCCAGAACTCGTCACTTCTGCGACACGCAGGGCCAGTGGGGCGGATGAACGGTTGGAACGCCGCGAAAGGGGTTCCCTCGTGCGAGGCCGTGCGCGCAGAACTGACGAGTACTGGACAGTGAGGTCAGGGGGTGGGCCAGCATCCCAAGCGACGCGCCACTGGTTCCACGATCCACGGGGTCTGACGGGCCAGCACCTGCTGCGAGGTGAGGCGAACCGGGGTGATGCCTGCAGCCAGCAGCCTCTGATCCCGGAACCTGTCGTGCGTCCAGTCCTCCCATGACGAGTGGTACTGGTGCCCGTCCGTCTCCACGTCCAGCCTCCCCCCGAGGAGCAGGTCCAGCTCACCGGCTGGTGAGGGCGCGGCGACCTCCGGGAACACGCCCGCCTCCTCGAGGTCGTACCGGGCGATCGTCTCCAGGAGGGACCGGGCACGCGGGTCCGCCCGTCGGACCACGGCCCGGAGCCGAGCGTTGCGCTTGCCGGGCAGGTGACTCAGGAGCTCGCTCCGGCTCACGGCTCCCGTACGGAGCGCGGCGTCAAGTGCAATGAGAGCATCGACCTCCACGGCGCACCGCATGTGCGTCAGAAGCAGGTCAGCCCCCTTGGCGAAGGGCGAGCCCAAGGGGTCGACCGTGACGCGGTGGTCCTGATGGATCGTGACCCTGCCGGCCCCGAGCACCGCACGCGCCGGGTCATCCGGGCTCAGGAGATGCACCCTCCGACCTGGTTTGTCCCTCACAGGAAGCCCCGCGGCCGCGAGCCCGTGGTCACAGCAGATGAGGCCCCCGAGTCTGCGGGCGAGGACCACCCGGCGGTCGGCCTCAGGCAGTGAGACCACGTGCTGCGGATGAGGAACAAGACGCCCTGCGTCGCTCAGTCTCTGGATCGCACGGCGCTCCGCCCGCGACCGGCACAGGGCCGAGGTCCTGACGGCCCCGTGGGCGGCGGCAACGCGCGCCACGAGCTCGTCGTCATCCACCGTTCTTCGCACGAGATGATGCTGCGGGAGACGCGCGCAGAGCTGATCGACCCGGCTCCGGTCCTGGGGACGCACCCCTCGACGGAGACTCCTGTGGGGCCGCGCTCCGGACCAGATCGCCCTACCAACACTGTCCAGAACTCGTCACTTCTGAGCGTCTGACTCGTACAAGACCCAGGACAACCGCGGAATCACGCCGACCGCCTCACCAACGGGCCGGATTTGGCACCTGAACTGACGAGTTCTGGACAGTTCTCAGCGCGCGAGGTCGCCCTCGCCCCAGCGGGGGCGGTCGAGGTGGACGCCGAGGAGGTCGAGGCAGCGCCCCACCGTCTGGTCGAGGATCTCGTCGACCGTCTGCGGCCGCGTGTAGAGGCTCGGCACGGGCGGCACGACGATCGCTCCGGCCTCGGTCACCGTGGTCATGTTGCGCAGGTGAATGAGGGACAGCGGCGTCTCCCGGGTGACGAGCACCAGGCGGCGCCGCTCCTTGAGGTGGCCGTCGGCGGCCCGGCTCACGAGCGAGCTCGTCACCCCGGAGGGGATCTCCCCGAGCGTCCTCATCGAGCACGGCGCGATGACCATGCCATCGGTGAGGAAGGAGCCCGAGGCGATGGCGGCGGCCATGTCGGTGGGCTTCCAGACGCGGTCCGCGAGCGCCTCCACCTCGTCCTTGGAGTAGTCGGTCTCCAGGGAGCGGGTCAGCTGCCCGGAGGCGGAGACGACGAGGTGCGTCTCGACCCCGGCCTCCCGGAGACCGCGCAGGATCCGCACGCCGTACTCGGTGCCGGAGGCCCCGGTGATGCCGACGACGACGCGGCGGGGCGCGGCTGCGCGGGGCCCCCGGCTGTGCGCCGAGGGCGCGTCAGCGCGCCGCGCGGCCCCCTCCTGCCCAGTGGTGCCCGGGATGGCCAGCCGGTCCCGGTCCCCAGCGGGAGCGCCCGCTCCGGCGTCGACCGCGCTCACTCGCCGCTCCCGGCGTAGGGCTGCGCCGCATCGAGCCAGGGCTCCGGGTCCACGTCGAGGAACTGGGCCCGCTCGAAGACGTCCCTCATCCGCCACGGGTAGGTGGCGTCGTAGATCGTCTTGGTCGTGACGCCCTTGGTGGGGACGCGCGGGTCGTAGGCCGGCTGCTGGGTGGGGTCGAGGACGTGCCCGGAGACGCCGGGGATGGTGACGATGTCGGTGTCGCAGACCATCCGGGTGGTCATGGCCCACAGGTCGTCGCCGGAGTCGAAGACGTCGACGTCGTCGTTGACGAGGATGACGTTCTTGAGCTCGTGGTAGGTAGCGGGCGCGGCCGTCGTCGAGGTCCTTGGTCTTGCGGACCTGGAGGACCGCCAGGAACTTCCCGCCGCCGGCCGTGTGCGCGTAGACCTGCGTGACCAGGCCGGGCAGGGCGTCGTCGAGGGTGTGGAGGAGGGAGGCCTCGGTGGGGATGCCGGCGAGGCTCGTGTGCTCCTCCCCCGGGCCGACGAGCGTGTGGAGGATGGGGTCCTTGCGGGTGGTGACGGCGGTGACGCGCATGACCGGGAGGGACGGGTTGGCGGGCTCGTCGTAGCCGAAGGGGGTGGTGGGGGCCTCGAAGCAGGCGCCGATGGTGATCGCCGGGTCCAGGCCCATGTTGATGGTGATGGGCAGGGGCTCGCCGGCGGCCTCGGCCTTGGCGCGGAAGGCGTCGATGTGACGGCCGGGGGCGAGGAAGATGGAGAGCTCGTCCCTGCCCTGGACGCAGATGCGGTGGATGGTGACGTCGCTGTGGCCGGTCTCGGGGTCGGTGCCGTGGAGGAGGCCGAGGCAGAAGTACGGGCCGGCGTCGACGGGCGTGTTGGTGGGGGCGGGCAGGAGGGTGCGGACGTCGAAGTCGGGGTCGGTGGCGAGGTGCACCTCCTCCTGGCAGGGGGCCAGCGACGGGTCGGCGGCGATCTCCTCGGCGCTGCGCACCACCGGGGGATGGCGGCGTCGATGGCGTCGGACATGGTGCGGCCGAGGTTCTCCGGCTCGCAGCCGAGCAGCCGGGCGACGCGGCGGCGGTCGGCCACGAGTCCGACGAGGACGCGCGAGCCCGGGTAGCCGGTGACGTCGGTGAACGTCATGGCGGGGCCGCGCTTGGTTGGGCGGGCGACGGTGCCGGCGGCGCCGACGCGCTTGTAGACGCCGGCGAGCTCGGCGTCGGGGTCGACGGCGCGGTCGGAGACGATGAGCTGGGCGGGGTCGTCGGCGAGGAGGTCGAGGGCGTCGCGCAGGTCGCGGACGCGCGGGGCGCGCTCCTGGCTGGTGCTCGCGCCGGTCGCGTCGGTCATGTGCTCTCCGCTCCCCCTCCCCCCCGCTCCGGGGCGACGGGCTCGTTGTGGTGCAGGTGGTGGCGGGCGGCGAGGAGGTCCTCGCCCGGTGAGGGTCAGGCCGTCCGCATCGCGGTGACACGGGCGGCGGCGCGCCGGGACTCGCCGCGCCGCCCCGCAGCCCGCCCGAGCCCGGCCCGGACCCGGCCCGGGCTCAGCCGAGGTGCTCCTTGAGGAAGCCGTCGACGACGTCGAGGACCTCGTCCTGCCAGAAGGCAGGGCCGCCGTGGTCGGCGCCGGCGAGCCGGTAGGAGGTGACGTCCTGGCCCTTGGTCTCGAGGTCCTCGACGAGCCGGACGGACTGGGAGAAGGACACGATCCGGTCCTTGTCCCCGTGGATGACGAGCAGCGGCGGCAGGGCCCGCTCGCCCGCGGGCGGGACGTGGTCCCAGACGACGGTGGGGGCGACGAGCTCGGGGTGCTCGTCGACGCGGACGCCGCCGATGAGGCAGCCCTCGGGGGACTCGGCGTCGCGGTGGTCATGGATCGAGGGGTACTCGTTCGTGCGGCCGATGTGGGTGGGGCCGTAGTAGTCGACGAAGGCGCGCAGGCCGAGCTCCTCGGTGACGGGCTCGTCGGAGTAGGCGGGGTCGTCGTCGGCGCCCGCGGTGCCGGTCGCGTAGGTCATGAGGGTGGTATGGCCGCCGGAGGAGTCGCCCCGCATGGCCATCCGGCCCGAGTCGACGTGGTACTCGGCGGCGTGCTCGCGCAGCCAGCGCACGGCGGTCTTGGCGTCCTTGGCCTGGGCGGGGAAGGGCGCGATCTCGCTGCCGCGGTACTGGACGATGGCGATGACGTAGCCGCGGCGGGCGAAGCCGGCGAGGTTGGCGAGCTCGAGGCCGAGGTCCTGCTCGTGGAAGGCGGAGCCCTGGACGTAGAGGATCGTGGGGTAGCGGTCGTCGGCAGTGCCCGGCCGCGCGCGGTGGCGCGGCGGCATGATGATCTGGAGGTGGCGGGCGACGCCGTCCTTGACGGCGTACTCGACGTCGAGGTGGACGACGCCGAAGCGGGGCTCGTCGACGGCGTCGATGGTGCGCATGGTCGGCGTGGAGAGCTCGACGGCGGGGAAGTCCGCGAGCGCGACCCAGGCGGCGGGGACGACGGGACGGGGCCCGTTCACCCGTCCCCCCTCATCGGCGCCGTGTGAGTGATCAGTCACCGGTGCGGTCATGGCGGTTCCTCCTCGCGGTCGGGGTGTCGGGTCGATCCTGCACCGTCCGCCTGGGAGGGCGCCTGTCCCCCAGGCGCACCGGGGCGGCACCGGGGGTTTACGCGGTCAGGACGCCGATCGACACCCGATCTTCCCTCCGTTCTGCAAGAACGAGCACTCACCCTCGGGTGACAAGACACCACACCCACTCTTCCGGCGCCTTCGTGATCGGAGACACTTATACGCCCGCAATTTCGCGGAATCGTGCGGACGTCGAGGTCAGACGACTCCCCCGGGCGATGGGATGATTCACCCATGCGAGCCGTCCCTGACTCCGTCGCCGCGTACAACTCGGCACTGCCTTCCGTCCGCGACCTCGTCGCCCCGGGCACCACGGTCCTCTTCACGACCATCGACTCCGAGGGGCCGCACACGCGCCCCGTCCTCACCCAGCCGGACCCTGCCGGCCGGGCCGACCACGTCGGCGTCCTCACCACGCGCACCGCGCACAAGATCGAGCAGATCAACGGCGACGCGCGCGTCACCCTCGCCGGCCCCACCCCGGCCCCGCACACCGGCTGGTTCTCGTGCACCGCGTCCGCGGCCGTCGAGGACGTCCCCGAGGCCATGGGCGGGCCCGACGTCGTCCGCATCGACCTCACCCTGACCTCCGGGCGGGTGTGGACCGTGTACTCCTCCGCGCCGCGCGACAACGAGGTCCACGAGATCCCGATCGTCTGAGGTGACGGGCGCGCACCACCCGACCGCGCAACCCCACCGGCCGAGTCGCCTCCCCTCCTGGGCTCCCCGCACCCGCCGCCTCCCTCGAGCGCCGTCCGCCGAGCATAGGCTCGCCCCGTGACCTCCGCCGAGGCCGTCGAGCCTCTTCCCGCACCGGGCGACGCCGTCCCCGCACCCGGCGACGCCAGGGCCGACGACGTCGCAGCGCACCAGCGGCCGGCCCCGGCCGCCGAGCCCATCGCCCGCCACCTGCACGGCACGCTCGACGACGCCGACGCGCCCGTCCTCGTCCTGTCCCACGGCATCACGGACTCGGCCGCGTGCTGGGCCGGCGCCGTCGAGCACTGGACGGCCGCCGGCTACCGCGTCGTCGCGCTGGACGCCCGCGGGCACGGGGACTCGCCCCGCTGGGAGGACGCCGACCTCGTCTCGCAGACGACGGCGGGCGCCCGCCTCGCCGAGGACCTCGAGTCGACCCTCGAGGACCTGCGCGCCCACGGCCTGCGCCCCTCGCCCGACGCCCCGGACGCCGGACCCCTCACGGCGCCCCTCGTCGTCGTCGGGCACTCCATGGGCGGGGTGACGAGCCTCGAGGTCGCCGCGCGGCGCCCGGACCTCGTCGACGCCGCGATCGGGGAGGACCCGGCCTTCACGACGCCCGCCTGGAACCGGCTCCTGCGCCTCAACGCGTACCGGCAGGTGCGCGAGATGCGCGGGATCGCGGCGGACCCGGTGGCTCGCTTCGCCCTCGAGACGCGCGACAACCCGACGTGGTCGCACGAGGAGGTGCGGGCGAGCGTCGAGGCCTCCAGCGGCGTCGACCTGCGCTTCATCGCCCTGGGCTGCGTCGCCCCGCCGACCCCGTGGGAGACGATCGTCGACGACCTGGCGGTCCCGACCCTCATCATCACGGGCACGCGCCGCGTCGTCCTGCGCGGCAGCTACTTCCCCGCCGTGACGGGCCGCGGGAACCCGAACGTGGCCGGGGCGGTCGTCGTCGGCGCCCCGCACTGCGTGCGCCGCACCTTCCCGGAGCGCTTCCACTCCCTCACCGACCCGTGGCTCGAGGAGCACCTCGAGCACCCCGCACGGCCGCCCCGACCGCACTGAGATCGGGACTTCCTGACCGCGAGATCGGGCCGGCACCCCCATGCTGGGGATACCGGCCCGATCTCAGAGTCGACATGTCCCGATCTCGGCGGGCTGGGTGCGGACGGCCGCCGGGCCGGCGGTCTTCCGCCGCTCAGGCGGCGGCGAGGTCGTGGCGCAGGCCGGCCAGGCTCGTCGCCCGGCGACGGCGGACCGACAGCGTCATGGCGAGGGCCGAGCCCGCCCCCCAGACGACGAGGGTGACGACGGCGCTGGCCGGGGTGACGACGCCCGAGGCGCCGAGCATGACGCCGCGCAGCGCCGAAGCCAGGACAGTGACCGGCATGAAGCCGTTCGCCGTCGAGTACAGGCCCGTGAGGGACTGCGGGACCGTCGTCGCGAAGAGGCACGCGGCCTGCAGGACGAGCGCCAGCAGCGAGACCGCGGTACCGCCGCGCGAGCCGAGGGCGGCGACGAGGGCCGCGTGCAGCACCGTCATCGACAGGGCCGCGACGACCGAGAGCAGCAGGACCTTCCAGACGCCGTTCACGTGGGCGCCGGCGAAGGCGACGATCGCGACGAGCGCGAGGGCCTGGACGGCGGCCAGGACGAGTGCGGGCTTGAGCGAGGCGGCCGCGAGCCGGGCCGGGCTCATGGGGGCCTCGACGCGGCGGCGGCTCATGAGGCCGAGGCCGGAGACGATGACGAGGGCGCCGATCCACAGGGCGACGGCGATCGCGTTCGGGGCGATCGAGGTGGCCGTGGAGGCCTCACCGGACTCGTCGGTGCTGACGTCGACCGGCTGGGCGAGGGCGGTGGCCAGCGCGGAGGCCTCCTCGTCGGTGTAGGAGGGCACCTTGTCCTTGGCCGAGGACAGCCCGTCGGAGAGGGTCTGGGTGCCGTCCTTGAGCTCGGAGGAGCCGTCGGCGAGCTTGCCGGTGCCGTCCGCCAGGGTGGAGGCGCCGTCGGAGAGCGTCGTGGCGCCGGCGGCGGCGGTGCCCGTGCTGGTCGCCAGCGTGGAGGCGCCGGTGGCCAGGCGGTCGAGGCCGTCGGCGAGGCTGGAGGCTCCGGCCGAGAGGCTCGTGGCGCCGGTCGACAGGGCGGAGGCGCCCGTGACGAGCTGCGAGGTGCCCGAGTGGAGGCTGCTCGCGCCGGTCGACAGGGTCGAGGCGCCGGAGGAGAGCTGCGAGGCGCCGGAGGTGAGGGTGGAGCTCTGGGCGACGAGGTAGTTGAGGACGCCGGTCTCGGTCCTGCCCGTGCCGGTGCTCGGGTCGTACACGTCGGAGGAGGTGCCGAGGCCCTTCGAGATGGCGGCGGCGCCGTTGTTGAGCTGGGTGGCGTTGGAGCCGAGGAGGTTGGTCTTGATGCCGGAGGAGACCTGGTTGACGCCGTTCGAGACGCTGCGGGCGCCAGTGGCGAGGTCGTTCATCGTGCTCGTGCCGGTGGTCGGGTTCTTCTGGAGCAGCTCGGTGAGGGCCTGCATCTGGGTCGCCGCGGTGCTGAGGTCCGTCGAGGCGGTCTTCACCTGGTTCTGGACGTCGCTGCCGGCGAGGGCGTCGTCGAGGGCCTTGCAGGCGGCGGCGAGGTTCGCGTCGTTCGCGGCGTCCTGGCACAGCGCGCTCGCGGCCTGCTGGACCTGCTGGGCGTCGCCGAGGAAGGCGGAGAGGTCGGAGGCCGCGGTCGCAGCCTTCGCCAGCTTGGTGGTGTCGACGGTGCTGGTCGCGGCGTCGAGCTGCTCGAGGCCGTCGGCGACGGCATCGGCACCGTCGACGAGGGACGTGCCGTCCTTCGTCTGAGGCTGCGTCATGCCGTCGTAGACCGTCTGGACGCCGCCCGTGTACTGGGAGACGCCCTGGGCGAGAGCGGCGGCGCCGTCGTCGAGCGACTGCGTCTGGCCGGGCTGCACGGTGGTGAGTCCGTCGCGGGCCTGGGCGACGCCGCCGGCGTAGGAGCTCACGCCGTCGGACAGGGTGCTGGCGCCGGTGGCGAGGGCGCTGGCACCGGAGTCGAGCTGGGCGGCGCCGGAGTCCAGCCTGCTCACGCCCGAGGCGGCGGTCTGGGCGCCGGAGGCGAGGGTGCTCGCGCCGGTGGCCAGCGTGTTGGCGCCGGAGTCGGCGGTGGAGGTGCCGGAGCTCAGCGTCGCGGCGCCGGACTCGAGCTGGGCGAGGCCGTCGGCGAGGCTGTCGGCGCCGGTCGAGAGCTGCTGCGCGCCGTCGTCGGCCGAGTCGATGCCGTCGTCGAGCGCGGCGGCGCCGGAGGCGAGGGCGGTCGCGCCGTCGGAGGCCTCGCCGAGCTTGTCGTGGAGGGTCGTCATCGCGGTGAGCGAGCCGTTGAGGTAGGCCACGGAGACCGTCGTGCCGAGGGAGTCGGCGGCGGCGGAGACGATGTCGGAGCTGACCGAGCCGATCGAGGAGGAGCCGGCGTCGTTCGTCTGAACCTGGACGCTCGCCTGCGTCGGCGTGCCGTCGAGGGTCTTGACGATGGCCTCGGAGAAGCCCTTCGGGATGGTGACGACGACGTCGTAGGTGCCGTCCTCGAGCCCCTTCTTCGCGGCGTCCTCGTCCACGACGGAGTAGTCGAGGGTGGAGGTGGTGGCGCCGGTGGAGGACTTCTCGGTGAGGGCCTCGTCCGGGTTGGTGAGGCGGCCCACGAGGAGGCGGCCGGCGGGCAGGGCGGTGCCGTCGGAGGTGGTGGCGCCGGTGCCGTCGAGGTTGACGACGGCCGCGGGCACGCTGGCGGCCTGGGCGGTGCCGGAGGTCGCCGCGGTGACGACCATGACGCCCGCGAGCGCGGGCACGAGGATGACGAGGATCGCGAGGATCCAGCTGCGGCGGTTCATGCGTGTGCCTCGGTTCCGGAGGTGGGGGTGGCGTGGAGGATCGAGTGGCGCCCGGGGCGGCCCGGCGCGGCGTCCGGGGAGCCGGCGTCCGGGGTGCCGGCGTCGTCCCGCTCGGGGGCGGCGGCGCGGCGCTCGGGGGCGCGGCGGACGTGGGCGGTGCCGTCGGCGGCGACGTCGATGAGGGTTGTGATCGCGACGTCGGCGCTCGGCGGGGCCATGGAGGGCTTCTCGGCGTCGGTGGTGACGATGACGGCGACGCCCTGCCGGGCGAGCTCGGCGGCGCGCCTCCAGCGTCGCTCGCCGGGGTCGTCGACGACGACGACGCGGACGCGCTCGTCGATCTCGTCGTCGTAGGCGTGGACCGCGGTGGTCATGGCCTGGATGGCGGCGGTGCCGTCGGGCAGGACGTGCCCGCCGATGACGAGGATGCCGCTGGTGGGCTGGAGGCGGCCGCCGATGAGCGCCTGGAGGGCGCGTCGGGCGATCGGCTCGGCGGTGCGGACGAGGGCGACCTCGCCGGCGGCGACCGTGAGGTCGAGGTGGGCCAGGGCGGCGCCGTCGGCGTCGGAGACGCGGACGTCGTCCGCTCGCACCGCGACCTCGCCGTGCTCGGCGGTCCAGTCGTTGTGCTCGAGGGTCCGCTGGAGGCCCTCGCCCTCGACGTCGATGATCGGCAGGTTGCGGTCGAGCCAGGCCGGCATCCACCAGGCCTTCTCGCCGAGCGCCATCATGATCGCCGGGATGAAGGTCTGGCGGACCAGGAAGGCGTCGAAGAAGATGCCGAAGGCCAGCGAGACCGCGATGGGCTTGATGATGACGAGCTCGGCCGGGATGAATCCGGCGAAGACGGCGGTCATGATGACGGCGGCGGCGGAGACGACGCGGGCGGAGCCGGTGTACCCGGACAGGACGGCCTGGCGGGCGTCGTGGTGGTGCGTCCACTCCTCGCGCATGCGGGAGACGAGGAAGACCTCGTAGTCCATGGCCAGGCCGAAGAGGATGCCCATGGTGATGACGGGCAGGAAGCAGATGACCGCGCCGACCTTGGGGACGTCGAAGAAGTCGGCCAACCAGCCCCATCCGAAGATGGCGCCGGTGACGCCCATGCCGGCGCCCAGCGACAGGATGTAGCCGAGGGTCGCCGTCACCGGGACCGCGACGGAGCGGAACACGATGAGCAGGAGGACGAGGGACAGGCCGACGACGACGATGCCGAAGGGGAGCATGGCGTCGGAGAGCGACTGGCCGATGTCGATGGCGACGGCGGTCTGGCCGGTGACCATGACGTCCGTGATGCCGTACTCGGACTTGTAGTGGGAGGCGTTGTTGCGGATGGTCTTGACGACGTCCTCGGTGCGGGTGTCGGCCTGGCCGTATGCCGGGCGGATCTCGATGACGCCGAGGGTGCCGTCGGAGTTCGGGGTGGCCATGGCGACGTCGTCGACGCCGGGGATCTTGCCGATCTCGTCGGCGAGGTCGTTGACGGTGTCGATCGGGGTCCTGGTGTTGGTGATGTCGGCGATGACGATGATCGGCGAGTTGTAGCCGGGGCCGTACGCGTCGGAGATGGCGTCGTAGGTCTGGCGGGCGACGGTGTCCTTCGCCTCGTAGCCGTCGTCGGTGAGGGCGAGGTGGAGGGCCTTGGCGGGGAGCGTGAGGGTGCCGAGGATCGCGATGACGGCGACGACCGTGATCCAGGGCTTGGCGGTGACGAAGGCGACCCAGCGCTGCGGGAAGGACTTCGTGCCGGCGGCGGCCTTGGCGGCCTCGCGGCGGGCGCGCAGCGGGTTGGGGCGCATGCGCACGCCGATCATCCCGATGAGGGCCGGGGTGAAGGTGAGGGCGACGAGGACGGCCATGGCGACGACGAAGGCCGCGGCGACGCCCATGAGGGTGAGGAAGGGGATGCCGCAGACGGCGAGCCCGAGGAGGGCGACGACGACGGTGGTCCCGGCGAAGACGACGGCGGACCCCGCGGTGGCGACGGCGCGGCCGGCGGCCTCGGCCGGGGTGGCGAGCTCGCGGTCGGGGTGGGCGGGGTCCTCCGTCAGGTACTCGCGGGCGCGGGAGATGATGAAGAGCGCGTAGTCGATGCCGACGGCGAGGCCGAGCATCATGGCGAGCGTCGGGGCGAGCGGGACGACGGGGCTCCACTTGGACACGGCGAGGACGCCGAGCATGCCGGAGGCGACGCCGATGAGGGAGGAGACCAGGGGGGCGCCCGCGGCGAGGAAGGAGCCGAAGGTGATGAGCAGGACGATGCCGGCGACGACGACGCCGATGACCTCGGCGGCGCTGGCGCCCATCTGCACCTCCTTGCCGATCGCCTCGGACTGGTGGATGGTGAGGCCGGTCGACTTCTCGGTGGAGGAGACGAGGGTGCTGAGCTCCTTGGCGAGGTCCTTCGCCTTGTCGGTCTGGCCGGTGTTGACGCTGCCGTAGTCGGCGTCGGCGATGACCTGGACGATGACGGACCTGCCGTCCTTCGAGACGGTGGACTCCTGGGCGGGGGTGCTGGTCGCCTGGTCCTGCTTCGCGCCGAAGGGGGCGGAGACGGAGGCGACGCCGTCGATCTCCTTGACCTCGTCGACGAAGTCCTCGATCTCGGCCTTGTGGGACTCGATGTCCCCGTCCTCGGAGGTGAAGAGCACCTCGTCGGAGGTGCCGGCGATCTGCGGGAGGCGGTTCTGGAGGACGGTGAGGCCCTCCATGGACTCGGTGCCGGACAGCGTGTAGGGGCCGTTCATGTCGAAGCCGTGGAGGACGACGACGGCCGCGAACAGCGCGATGATCGCGAGCCACGCGGCGACGACGCGCTTCGCGTGGGACGCGCACCAGCGTCCGAGGCGGTACAGGAGTGCGGACAACGCACGATCCTTTCGGGAAGCCCACCGGGAGGGTGAGCAGGGGCTCTTTCCGTATACGAAATGTACTCGATATACTCGTGTACGGAAATCAGGTGGCCGTGTGAGGCCGCCGACAGGGCCTACCCTGGTCACCCCACCCGCTCCTGGAGAAGACATGCCCCCTCGCCCCAAGCTCCTCAACGCCGAGGTGCTCAAGGAAGCACGCAGCGACGTGCGCCAGTCACGCGACGAGAAACGACTCCGCAAGCGGGAGAACACCCGCGCGGCCCTCGTGCGCGCCGCCGCCGACGTCGTCGCCGCCAAGGGCCTCGAGGGCGCCCGCATCGACGACGTCGTCAAGGCCGCCGGCTTCACGCGCGGCGCCTTCTACTCCAACTACTCCTCCCTCGACGAGGTCCTCTCCGAGGCGATCATCGGGCGCTCCCAGGCGCTCATCGCCCGGGTCGAGGAGGTCGTCGCCGGGCTCGAGGGGGACGTCACCGTCGACGTCCTCATGGGCCTGCTCGACTCCATCCGCCCCGACGCCCGCACCATGTACCTCATCACCACCGAGTACACGCTGCGCCGGATGCGCCACCCCGAGACTCCCGAGATCCCCGTAGCCACCCGCGAGGAGTTCACGGCGACGCTGTCCGGGATCGTCGAGGACCTCCTGGCCCGCATGGGGCGCCGCCCGCTCGTGCCGGCCTCCGCCGTCGCCGACGTCGTCGTCCTCTTCTTCCTCGACTCCATCTCCCAGGAGGCGGCCTCGACGCCGAGCGCCTCCAGCCTGGGGATGCGGCCCGACGACGCCCTGCGCTTCGTCATCAACGCGATCATCCTCGGCCTGTCCGTGCCCGTCGACGACGACGCCGAGCCGGCGGCCGACCTGGCCAGCATGGACCCGGCGATCCTCACCCGCCTCGCCGCGGCCGCCTCCTCCGAGGACTGCCCCCGCACCTGACGCTGCACCCACCGAGATCGGGACATCGTGACCCCGAGATCGGGACATCGTGACCTCGCGATCGTCCCGGCTCCAACGGACCGCCCCAGCCGTGGACACCTGACCGAGCTCAGCGGCAGCGCGGGTCAGTAGGGTCGGGGCATGACCGCCACCGAGCCCCGCCCCGTCGCCGCCGTCGTCCTCGCCGCCATGCCCGAGGAGGCGCAGCCCTTCCTCGACGCCCTGCCCCGGCTCGAGGACGCGCCCGCCGTCGAGCTCCTCGGCGACGCCGCGCAGGCCGTGGGCCTCGACCTCGACGGCCGCGAGGTCCTCCTCGTGCGCACCGGCATCGGGCTCGTCGCGGCCGCGAGCGCGCTGGCCGCCGCGCTCCTCCAGGTGCGCCCCGAGGTCGTCGTCTCCGCGGGCACCACCGGCGGGCTCGGCCGCGCCGTCGAGGTCGGGGACGTCTGCGCCTCGACGACCCTCGCCTACAACGACGTCGACGCCACCGCCTTCGGCTACGACCTCGGCCAGACCCCGGGCCAGCCGGCCGTCTTCCTCGGCGACGAGGGCCTCCTCGCGCTCGTCCAGGAGCGCGCCGAGGGGGCACTGCGCGCCGCGACCCCGACCTCGGGCGGCGCCCACGTGCACACCGGGCAGATGCTCGCGGGCGGCTCCTTCGTCACGGCGGCGAACGTCGCGGACACGCGCGAGCTCTTCCCCGGCGCGGTGAGCACGGACATGGAGTCGACGGCGCTCGCCCAGGTGGCGACGACGGCCGGCGTCCCCTTCGCCTCGGTGCGCGGGGTCTCCGACCTGTGCGGCCCGGAGGCCGGTCAGGACTTCCACATCGGCGCCGACGAGGCGGCGGCGCGCTCGGCCGCCGTCGTCCTCGCTCTGCTGCGCTGAGGCGGGGCCCAGGGCGGGGCGGGGAGGCCCGCCGAAGGCGTGGACGGGCTTGGCGGGAGCGGCCCGAGGAACGAGGACCGCGGATGGTAGCCGAGGCGGACCTCCCCGCCCCGTCCTCCCTCAGCCCTCGGCATCGAGGATGGCGTTGACGCGGTCGACCTTGGCGGTGAGCTGACCGTCCCAGCCGGGGCGGATGTCCGCCTTCAT
The DNA here is from genome assembly GCF_001553565.1 of Actinomyces radicidentis. Classification (NCBI taxonomy): domain Bacteria; kingdom Bacillati; phylum Actinomycetota; class Actinomycetes; order Actinomycetales; family Actinomycetaceae; genus Actinomyces; species Actinomyces radicidentis. Next base: position 1,083,478 of record NZ_CP014228.1, read on the forward strand.
GACGAGCGCGACGCGGGGGCTGACCTCGGCCACCGCCATCGTCGCCTCCTTGACGACGGCCATGACCTCGTCCCACTCCCCCTCGAGGGTCGTGAACATCGAGGTGGTCTCGTTGGGCAGGCCGGAGTCGCGCACCACCTTGATGGCGCGGGCGACGGCCGCGGAGACGGAGCCGTCGGGGTCGTCGGTGGTGGTGGGGGACACGGAGAAGGCGAGGAGCATGCCCCCATGGTGCCCCCTCACAGCGCGACGAGCACCTGGACCATGACGATCTTGACGACGATCGCCAGGGCGAAGAGGGTCGCGTAGCCGGCCTCGACCCGCTCGTCGTCGCGCTTGGACAGGGCGAAGGCGAGGATCGCCGGCTGCCCGACGAGCCCGGCCAGGCCCCCGGCGGCCCGCGGCGCGCTCACGCCGGCCCACTTGGCGCCCGCGAGCAGGACGACGGCGTTGACGACGACGATGAGCGCGGACAGCCCGCCGACAGCCAGCCCCGTCAGGGAGAAGGCGCTCGCCGCGAAGGCCTGCCCGGAGGCGAGCCCGATGGCCGCGAGGAAGAAGAGGAGCCCGAGCTGGCGGATGGTCGCGTTGGCGGCGTGCGGGAGGACCCAGACGAAGGGGCCGGTGCGCTCCACCCATCCGAGCACCATGCCGACGACGAGCGGCCCCGCGGCCACGCCGAGCTTGAGAGTGATGCCGCCGGGCAGCGGGACGGGGACGAGCCCGACGAGGACGCCGAGCGCCATGCCGAGCCCCACGGAGAAGGCGTCGATCTGGGAGATGGACTTCTCGGAGTCGCCGAAGAAGTCGGCGGCGTCCTCGAGGCGGCCGGAGGGGACGACGGCGAGGACGCGGTCCCCGAACTCGAGGACGAGGTCGTCGCGGGCGAGGAGGTCGAGGTCGCCGCGCTTGACGCGGGTGACGGTGCCCTGGAAGCGGTCGTGCATGTCGAGCTCGCCGATCGTCATGCCGGCGACGCGGGTGGAGGAGACGGTGAGGCGGCGGTAGTCGACGACGGTGCGGTCCTTGGCGAGGCAGCGGTTGAAGCCGGTGCCGAGGTCGTGCACGGCCTCCTCGATGGCGCCGGGCGCCCCGACGATGACGACCTTGTCCCCGGGCAGGAGCTCCTCGCCGGGGTGGACGACGCGGGTGACGCCGTCGCGCTCGAGGTAGGAGATGCGGATGCGGTTCTCCTTGAAGGCGCGCATCTCGGTCAGCCGCACCTTCTGGAGGAGGTAGACGCTCGTGGCGGTGATGCCGTCGGCGGAGGCGGGGCGCGGATCGCGGCGGGCGGGCCAGGGGCGGTTGATGACGACGGAGACGATGATGATGGCGACGGCGACGCCCACCGGGTAGGCGAGGGCGTAGCCGACGCTCGGCTCCTGGTTGCCGGCGGCCTCGATGGCGGCGTCGAGCACCGGGGAGGTGAGCGCCCCGGCGTAGGCGCCGGAGTCCATGGCGGCGCTGACCCCGGTGAGGTGGGAGTAGAGGGCCCCGGCCCCGCCGGCGACGACGAGCGCGGCGACGCACAGGCTCATGAGGGGCAGCTGCCGCTTGAGGTCGCGGAAGAAGGTGCCACCGGCCCCGATGCCGACCGTGTAGCAGAACAGGCCGAGGCCGAGCGCGCGCAGGAGCTCGAGGTTCGCGCCGAGGCGCGGGTCGAGGGCGCCGACGGCGAGGCCGACGAAGAGCGCGCCGGCGGCGCCGAAGCGGATGGGGCCGAGTGGGATCTGCCCGACGGCGGTGCCCAGGCCGATGACGAGGAAGACGGTGAGCAGGGGCGCCGAGACGAGGAGGTCGACCACTGGGGAGAGGAGGTCGTGCACGGGCTCAGCCTACGGGCCGCCGCCTGCGGGCCGCCTCCTGCGAGCACCGACCGTGACCGCCGGCGGCGCCGGCTCAGGCGGCGCCGGGGCCCGACAGACGCGCTCAGGCGTCGGGCGTCGTCGTCCCGACGGCGCGCCCCGCGCGCACGTCCGCGAGCGCGGCGTCGACCATGGCGTGCAGGGTGGCGATGTCGGCGTCGTTCGAGGCGAGGTCGAGGCGCTCGGTGTCGACGGTGAGGACCTGGGAGGCGGAGTAGGAGTTGTAGACCCAGTCGTCGTAGCCGGACCACAGGCGCCGGTAGTACTCGACGAGGGAGTCGTCCTGCTCGAAGTCGCGGCCGCGGGCGGCGATGCGGCCCATGAGGACGTCGAAGGGGGCGCGCAGGTAGACGAAGAGGTCGGGGGACTTCTTGGGGAGCTCGTCGATCTCCTCGATCATGTTGTCGAGGAGGTTCTCGTAGAGGGCGAACTCGTCGGGGCTGATGCGGCCGAGGTCGGTGTTGACCTTCGCGAAGTACCAGTCCTCGTAGATGGAGCGGTCCAGGACGTTGTCGTCGTGGACCATGGCGCGCTTGATGGAGCGGAAGCGGGAGGAGAGGAACTCCAGCTGCAGCATGAAGGGGTAGCGGCGGGCCTCCTGCTCCTCAGGCGGGGCCGTGTAGAACAGCGGCAGGATCTTGGAGGAGGTGACGTCCTCGTAGAAGACCTCGGAGCCGAGGTGCTCGCCCAGGAGACGGGCCGTCGTCGTCTTGCCGGCGCCGATGGCGCCTCCCACCACGATCACCGACACGACCTCATCTTCCTGCGTAGGGCACGGGGGTGCGGCACCCGGGTCGGTGCCGCGGCCCCGCGAGCGTAGGGGGCGCCGGGCGCCGGGCGGAAGACGCGGCTGCGTGAGATGCGTCGGGGTGGGCCTCCCGGGGCCCGGGCCTCCCGGGGCCCGGGCGTGCGGCGGGCCCGGGCGTGCGGCGGGCCCGGGCGTCGCGGTCCCACCGGCGGGGCCGCTACGATCGGGAGGGTGAGCGACGAGCAGAGCACGACCACCCGCAAGCCCTTCGACGACGGCGCCACCTCCGACGCCGCCCCCGACCGCGAGGAGCTCACCTGGGAGCTCTTCGGCCAGGCGGAGCGCGAGCTCTCCGCGCAGATCGTCGCCTCCGGGTGGATCCCGGACCTCATCATCGCCATCGCCCGCGGCGGCCTCATCCCCGCCGGCGCCATCGGCTACGCGATCGGCATCAAGGCCATGGGCGCGATGAACGTGGAGTTCTACACGGGCATCGGCCAGACCCTCGAGGAGCCCGTCATCCTGCCCCCGCTCATGGACGCCTCCGAGCTGCCCGGCAAGAAGGTCCTCGTCGTCGACGACGTCGCCGACTCCGGCAAGACGCTCAAGATGGTCATGGAGCTCCTCCGGCACCAGGGCCTCGACCTGGGCGGCGAGTCCGTGCCGGTCGACGCCCGCTCGGCCGTCATCTACAGGAAGCCCCGCAGCGTCTTCGAGCCCGACTACTGCTGGCGCGAGACCGACAAGTGGATCAACTTCCCCTGGTCGGTGCTGCCGGTCATCACGCCCGCCTCCGTCGCGGCGCAGGCCGGGACGGCTGCCGCCGAGGCGGACCAGGAGGCGGCCGACCAGGCCGACGCCCGCGCCCAGGACTGACGCGGCGCTCCACCAGGCTCACGGCGCCCGCCGCCCCCTTCGCGGGGCGGCGGGCGCCGTCGTCGTCCCACCCGTCCGGCCGACACGGAGCGGCCCTCAACCGCCCGAATGTCAGACATCCTCCTGCGCGTCCCCTAGACTTCTCCCTGTCCGCGCGGCCCCACGCGCAATCCCGAGCTCCCAAAGGCGGAAGCACCATGGATACCCAGGAACAGCAGGCGCTGCCCGCGTACACCGCGGAGGAAGAGCGCTACGTCATCAGGAACAAGGCAGGCGTCCCCGTCGGCGTCCGCCCCCACCACACGTGGACCCCGCGGTCGATCGCCACGTGGGTGGTCATCACCGCGCTCGGCGTGCTGGGCTGGTGGATGCTCGCCGTCGTGCGCGGCGAGAACGTCAACACCGTGTGGTTCGTCGTCACGGCCGTGTGCACCTACGCGATCGGCTACCGCTTCTACGCGCTCTACATCCAGCGCACCATCATGCGGCCCGACGACTCCAACGCCACCCCGGCCGAGCGCATCAACAACGGCCGCGACTTCGACCCCACGCACCGCGTCGTCCTCTACGGCCACCACTTCGCCGCCATCGCCGGCGCCGGCCCGCTCGTCGGCCCCGTCCTCGCCTCCCAGATGGGCTACCTGCCCGGGACGCTGTGGATCATCCTCGGCGTCGTCCTCGCCGGCGCCGTCCAGGACATGCTCGTCCTGTTCTTCTCGATGCGCCGCGGCGGCCGCTCGCTCGGCCAGATGGCCACCGACGAGATCGGCCGGATCGGCGGCGTCGTCGCCACCGTCGTCGTCCTCGTCATGCTCATGATCGTCCTCGCGGTCCTCGCCATGGTCTGCGTCAACGCGCTGGCCGAGTCCCCCTGGGGCGTCTTCAGCGTCGGCATGACCATCCCGATCGCCATCTGCATGGGCCTGTGGCTGCGCTTCGTCCAGCCCGGCAAGATCACCCAGGTCTCGCTCGTCGGCTTCGCCATCCTCATCGGCGTCATCATCGGCGGGCGCTGGGTCGCCGAGTCCTCCTTCGGCCAGTACCTCCACCTGTCCCCCACGACCCTCGTGTGGGCCATGATCGTCTACGGCTTCCTCGCCGCGGTCCTGCCCGTGTGGGTCCTGCTCACCCCGCGCGACTACCTGTCCACCTTCATGAAGGTCGGCACGATCGTCGTCCTCGCCGCCGGCATCCTCATCGTGCGACCCGTCGTGCAGATGGCCGCCGTCACCGAGTTCGCCACCAACACCGCCGGCCCCGTCTTCGCCGGCAAGCTCTTCCCCTTCCTCTTCATCACGATCGCCTGCGGCGCCCTGTCCGGCATGCACGCCACGGTCTCCTCGGGCACGAGCCCCAAGATGATCCAGAAGGAGTCCCAGGTCCGCATGATCGGCTACGCCGGCATGCTCATGGAGTCCTTCGTCGCGATCATGGCGCTCGCCGCCGCCGTGTCCCTCTCCCCCGGCATCTACTTCTCCATGAACACCTCCGAGGCGACCATGGACAAGCTCGCCGGGGACGACGTCGTCGCCACCGCCCAGTCCCGCGAGGACGTCGCGGCCGCCGCCGTCGCCAACATGGGCGTCACCGACGCCCACGGCGACTCCCTCATGCCCGTGTGGGAGTCCTGGGACGAGAACGGCACCCCGGCGACCTACACCGGCGCGGACGCCCTCAAGCAGGTCGCCTCCGACGTCGGCGAGCCGAGCGTCATCTCCCGCACCGGCGGCGCCCCCACGCTCTCCGTGGGCATGGCGCACATCCTCCACCAGATCGGCGGAGGCCGGACCATGATGGGCTTCTGGTACCACTTCGCCATCATGTTCGAGGCGCTGTTCATCCTCTCCGCCGTCGACGCCGTCACCCGCGTGGCCCGCTTCCAGCTGGGCGACGCCCTGGGCAACGTCTGGCCGAGGTTCAAGGACCCGTCCTGGCACGTCGGCGCCTGGGCCACCACCGCCGTCGTCGTCGCCGCCTGGGGCTCCCTGCTCCTCATGGGCGTGACCGACCCGCGCGGCGGCATCCAGACGCTCTACCCGCTGTTCGGCATCGCCAACCAGCTCATCGCGGCGGTCGCGCTGCTCCTGTGCCTCGTCATGACCGTGCGCAAGGGCTACCTCAAGCACGCCTGGATCCCGGCGCTGCCGCTCGTGTTCGACACGGTCGTCACCTTCACGGCGTCGTGGCAGAAGATCTTCTCGACCGACCCACGCGTGGGCTACTTCCAGCAGTGGCGCGACGCGAAGGCCCTCCTGCCGACGCTCACCGACGCGCAGGCCGTCTCCGACACCCAGGCGGTCATCCGCAACACGATGATCCAGGGGACGCTGTCGATCGTCTTCCTCGTCATGGTCGCCTTCGTCATGGTGTGCGCCTGCATCACGATGATCCGCTCCGTGCGCGCGGGTGACACGAAGACCTCGGAGGACCCGTACCAGGAGTCGAACTTCTACGCGCCCGAGCACCTCTTCGCCTCGAAGCTGGAGAAGAAGCTCGTCACCGAGTACGAGGTCGTCGGCGATCCGGCCCTCATCCCGGGGAGCGGTCACGCGAAGGCGGAGGCCTGAGCGATGGCGCCCAGCGGCACCGCGGGCGGGACGCGGGGGACGACGGCGGCGACGCCGTCGGCCGGCTCCCGTGTCCGCTCGCGCCTCGCGCAGGCCCGTGGGCTGTGGCGGGACTTCACGGGTGAGTCGGCCTACGACCGCTACGTGGAGCGGCACCGCCGCGAGCATCCGGACCACCCGCCCATGAGCGAGCGCGAGTGGTGGCGGGCGAAGGCCGACTACGACGAGTCCAACGTCCAGGCCCGCTGCTGCTGAGCGCCGCACCCGCCACGACGCCCGCCGTTCCCCCGAGGGAACGGCGGGCGTCGTCGTGCGTGACTCGTGGTCGGTTTTCGCGCTTTCTGAACCGCCGGTGAGTGCCGGATCCCGCAGATCGGCGCGATGACGCGGGCGCACCCGCTCTCAGCGCCGGCCGGATGGCCGGAAGGTGCGAGAACCGACCACGAACGACACCGACACTGTCCAGAACTCGTCACTTTCAGGGTCAGAAGCAGCCGCCGCCGTCCAAGAACTAGGAGATTCCACCGACCGCCGTGCTGCCGGATCCCGGCGGGACGCTGAAGTGACGAGTTCTGGACAGTACGAGCGCCCGGCGCCCCGAAGGGCACCGGGCGCTCAGTCGTCCGGGCCAAGCGGGCTCTCAGCCGCGGCCGGGGATGACGCCGGCGGGCGGGCCGGGGCGCACCGGCGTCCTGAGGAGCTCAGTGACGTCCTCCGCGTAGGGGAAGGTGCCCGGCTGGTACGAGCAGGACTCGTCGGTGGCGTGCAGGTTCCCCGTCATGTTGTAGGCGCGGGCGCGCGAGCCGCCGCAGACCCGCTTGTACTCGCAGGCGCCGCACTTGCCCTCGAGGAGGTCGGGGTTGCGCACGCCGGTGAAGACCTCGCTGGACCGGTAGATCTCGGTCAGCGACGACTCGCGGACGTTGCCGGCGCTCTTCTCGAGGAAGCCGGACGGGGTCACGTCGCCGACGTGGGAGACGAACATGAAGCCGTTGCCGGAGGACACGGTGATCGGCGGGCGACGACGGCGCTCCCCGTGGTCCAGCCCGAGCGCCACGATCTTCTCGTGGAGTCGGCGGTAGAGCGGCCCGAGGTGCATCGCCTCGATCATCTCCTCGCCCTCGATCCCGCGCTGGGCGAGGACGTGGCGCTGCAGGGAGACGCGGCGGAAGTGGTGCCCCTCCGTGGTGCGCACGGGCACCACCTCGCCCATGTCGTAGAAGGCGTTGAGCACGTCCTCGACCTCGTTGGCGTCCAGGGCGCCGAGGTCGACGCCGCGGCCGGTGGGGACCAGGAGGAAGCCGGACCAGGTCATGGCGCCGTGCTCGCGGACGAGGGCGGCGATGTCGGGCAGCTCGAGGACGTTGTGGCGGGCGACGACGGAGTTGATCTGGACGCGCATGCCGAGCTCGCGGGCGGCCTCCCAGCCGGCGATGGTGCGGTCGAAGGTCTTCTCCAGGCCGCGGAAGGCGTCGTGGGTGGCGGCGGTGGCGCCGTCGAGGGACAGGGAGATGACGTTGACGCCGACGTCCTGCAGCTCGGCGAGGTGCTCCTTGGTGAGCTTGTCGGTGCCCGAGGGGGACAGGGCGACGTGGAGGCCGATCTCGGTGCCGTAGGCGGCGAGCTCGGCGAGGTCGGGGCGCTCGAAGCAGTCGCCGCCGGTGATGATGAAGATGACGGCGGGCTGGCCGAAGGAGGCGGCCTCGTCCATGAGGGCCTTGGCCTCGTCGAGGGTGAGCTCGTTCGGGTCGCGGAAGGGGACGGCCTCGGCGCGGCAGTGGCGGCAGGCGAGGGCGCAGGCGCGGGTGGCCTCCCAGGTGACGAGCATGGGGCGCATGGCGGGGTCGTGGCGCTGCGTGCGCACGGGCTTGCCGCCAGTCCTCGAGCCGGCACTGCCGCCGGGGCGGGGCTGCTTGCTGACGTCGTGTGCGGTCGTGGGAGGTGCCTGGGTCACGCACCGATACTACGGATGACGCCGGGACAATACCGAGGACCTCCGCGCGGCCGACGTCGGGCGATGCCCGACGGCGCCCGACGGCGCGACGAGCCTCACGTCCACGGCGCCCCGCCGTACCAGGTGCCGTCCAGGCGCCCCGCCTAGCCTCGGCCCGTGCCGCAGACCTCCGACGCCGTCTCCCCCGCTCTCCCGACCGCCGCCTCGACGGCGACCGCCGGGACCGGCGCCCGCACCCGCCGTCGTCCGCACCTGGGTGAGAAGGGGCGCCACCGCGCCCGCCTCATCGCCGGGGCCTACCTCGCCGTCGTGCTCGTGGCCGTCACCTGGCCCTCGGGGTCCGACGTCGCCGGCGCGAAGTCCCTCCTCGGGCTCTGGTTCCTCACGCCCGAGCAGAAGGACGTCACCCTCAACCTCGTCATGGTCGCGCCGCTCACCCTGCTCGCGACGCTGGGCTGGCCGCGCGTGCCGTGGTGGGCCTGGGCGCTCATGGGCTGCGGCCTCGGCTGCGGCGCCGAGCTCACGCAGCACCTGCTCCCCGCCCTGGGCCGCCGCGCCTCGTGGTGGAACGTCCTGGAGAACGGGGCGGGTGCGTGGGCGGGGGCCGTCGTCGCCGAGCTCGCCGTGCGCTGGGCCCTCCGAGATCGGGCCTGAGTCCAGCGGGCACGGCAGAGGGCCCGGGCTGATCTCTCAGCACCGGGCCCTCGGCTCGTTCGTGCGCGGGGGGGGACTCGAACCCCCATGAACGTAAGTTCACACGGACCTGAACCGTGCGCGTCTACCAATTCCGCCACTCGCGCGAAGCGAGGACGACGATAGCGGCACCGGGCCCGCCCCGTCCAATCCTGCCGCGAAGGCGACTCCGTGAGACCGCTCACGAGGACCGGCCGTCCCCACGCCACGGGGCCTGCCCGCCCGGGCGGGCGCAGCCGCTACCATGTCACCGACTGTCGCAGGTCGCGTCACCGCGGGGACCCCCACGGCCACCGCGCTCCGCGATGCAGCCGTCACCACCTGGAGGAGGGTCCATTGGGATTCCTGGACAAGTTCGAGAAGGGCGTCGAGAGCGTCGCCAACCGCGCCATGTCGCGCTTCTCCGACGACGTCGAGCCCATCGAGATCGCCTCGAAGCTCCGCGAGACCATGGACAAGCGCGCCGCGTCCTTCGCCCGCGACCGCTCCGTCGTCCCGAACGTCTTCCGCATCCACCTCGCCCCCAGCGACGTCGAGCGCCTGCGCTCCTGGGGCGAGGAGGAGATGGTGACCCAGATGGAGGACGTCGCCACCACCCACGCCGGCGAGCAGGGCTACTCCTTCGTCGGCCCGGTCGAGGTCTCCTTCGTCGAGGACGACGCCCTCACGGCCCCCGCCATCGAGATCGAGTCCTCCACCCGCCGCGGGGCCGCCGCCCCGGCCGCCGCCGCGACCGCCTCGCCGACGCACCCGATCCTCGACATCGACGGCCAGCGCTACCTCCTCACCGGCCCCGTCACGGTCATCGGCCGCGGCTCGGAGGCGGACATCATCGTCGACGACTCCGGCGTCTCGCGCCGCCACCTCGAGATCCGCCTCACCCAGGGCCACGCCATCGCGACGGACCTGGGCTCCACGAACGGCACCTTCGTCGAGGGTCACCGCGTCGACGCCGCCACCCTCCTGGACGGCAACACGCTCACGATCGGCCGCACCCGGATCATGTTCTGGGACGGCAGCCAGGCAGCCGGGGCGAACGGGTGAGCGAGCTCGCCTTCACGCTCGCGCGGCTGGGCTTCCTCGTCCTGCTGTGGGTGTTCGTCGCCCTCGTCGTGCGCGCCCTGCGCCGCGACGCCGTCGACGCCGGCTCGTCCGCGCCCACGGCCCCCCGGCGCCGCTCCGCCCAGGCGGCCGCCTCCGAGGCCCCCGCGAAGGGCCGCCGCAAGGGCGCCTCCCGCCTCGTCATCACCGAGGGCCCCCTCGCCGGCTCCACGGTCCCCCTGTCCCCCACGAGCATCGTCATCGGCCGCTCCCCGGCCTGCACGCTCGTCCTCGACGACTCCTACGCCTCCTCCCGCCACGCCCGCGTCTTCCCCAAGGACGGCGCCTGGTGGCTCGAGGACCTCGGCTCCACCAACGGCACGACGCTGTCCGGCCGGCCCGTCAACGGCGCCGTCGAGCTGCCCGTCGGCGCCCCGGTGCGCATCGGCCAGACCACCCTGGAGCTGCGCCCGTGACCGTCTCGCTGCGCTACGCCGCCCGCTCCGACGTCGGCATGGTCCGCGCCTCCAACCAGGACTCCGCCTACGCCGGCCCGCACCTCGTCGTCCTGTGCGACGGCATGGGCGGCCCCGCCGGCGGCGACATCGCCTCCGCCGTCGCCGTCGAGCACCTCATGCCGCTGGACGCCGACTCCCACCAGGCCGGCGAGCTCCTCGGCCTCCTGCGCGACGCCGTCCAGGACGCGCACGCCGAGCTCATCTCCCGCTCCTCCGAGGACCCGGACCTCGCGGGCCTGGGCACCACGTGCATCGCGATCATGCGCAGCGGGAACAAGCTCGCCATGGTCCACGTCGGCGACTCCCGCGCCTACCTCCTGCGCGACGGCGAGCTCACCCAGGTCACCACCGACCACACCTTCGTCGAGTACCTCGTCGAGACGGGCCGCCTCACCCGCGAGCAGGCCCGCCGCCACCCGCAGCGCTCCGTCCTCCTGCGCGTCCTCGGCGACGCCGAGGGCGACGTCCAGCTCGACGAGTCCATCCGCGAGGCCGTCCCCGGGGACCGCTGGCTCCTGTGCTCCGACGGCCTGTGCGGCCCGGTCTCCGCCGAGACGATCGGCGAGGTCCTCGCCACCGTCGAGGACCCGGGTGAGGCCGCCGACCAGCTCATCGACCTCGCGCTGCGCGCCGGCGGACCCGACAACGTCACCGCCGTCGTCGTCGACGTCGTGGACGACGACCCCCAGCCCCAGACGGACCCGCAGGTGGTCGGCTCCGCGGCCGGCCGCCGCCAGCGCCGCCGCACGGCAGCCTCCGTCGGCTCCCCCGCCGAGCCGGCCCCCGGCTCCACCCCCGCCTCCCGGGCCGCGGCCCTCGTCGCCGGCCTCGACGGCACGCAGACCGACGAGGAGGACGAGGACGACGCCGTGAGCGAGCAGGCGGAGGCCGCGCGGGCGACCCGCCGGCGGCAGCGCCGCCGCGCCGCCCTCGGCACCCTCGTCCTGGCGCTCGCCCTCATCGGCGCCTGCTTCCTCGGCTACCGCTGGACGCAGACCCAGTACTACGTGACGAGCGAGTCCGACCACGTCGTCATCTACAGGGGCATCCCCCAGGAGGTCGGGCCCCTCGCGCTCAGCCACAAGGTTGAGACCGTCACGACGCCGCTGGTCTCGGACCTCGACTCCCGCATGCGCGAGCGCCTGGCCGAGACCGTCTCCCAGCCGTCGTTGGCGGCGGCCCGCGAGTACGTCGAGGTGACGGTCACCGGCCACGTCGCCACGCCGAGCGCCTCGCCCAGCCCCTCGCCGTCGGCCAGCGCCACGGCGACCGCCCGCGCCACCGCCACCGCCACCGCGTCCGCGAGCGCGTCCCCCACCCCGACCCGGGGGAGGTGAGCGCCGTGAGCGCCGTCCCCTCCGCAGGAACGCCCGAGCGGGCCGCCTCCTACCGGCCCTCCTCGCGCCGCACCGGCCGCTGGGCCGAGGCGGTCCTCCTCGTCGTCGGCATCCTCATCGGGCTGTCCGGCTTCGTCCTCACCGCCCTGGACCGCACCGGCTCCTCGCCCGCGCAGATCCTCCAGCTCGGCGGCTCCCTCGTCGTCGTCGCGATCGTCGTGCACCTGTGGGTGCGCCGCACCGCGCCCTGGGCGGACCCCGTGCTCCTGCCGGTGGCCGTCGCCCTCAACGGCATCGGCCTGGCGATGATCCAGCGCCTCGACCTGGCCTACAAGGCCAACGGGCAGACCCAGTACGTCGTCGGCGCCAAGCAGGCCATCTGGACGGGGATCGGCGTCGTCCTGTTCTGCGCGGTCCTCGTGCTGCGCGACTACCGGCTCCTGCGGCGCTGGGACCGCTGGGCGATGTGGGGCGGCCTGGCCTTCCTCGTCCTGCCCTTCGTGCCGGGCCTGGGCCGCAACATCAACGGCGCCCGCATCTGGATCCGGCTCGGGCCGATGTCCTTCCAGCCGGCCGAGATGACGAAGGTGCTCCTCGCGGTCTTCTTCGCCTCCTACCTCGTGGCCAACCGCGACAACCTGGCGCTCGCCGGCCGCCGGGTCCTCGGCATGAACCTGCCACGCGCCCGCCACCTCGTCCCGCTGCTCATCGTGTGGGGCGTGTCCATCCTCGTGCTCGTCGCGCAGAAGGACCTGGGCACCTCAGTGCTGCTCTTCGGCCTGTTCGTCGTCACCCTCTACGTGGCGACGGACCGTCCGAGCTGGCTCCTCATCGGCGCCGCCATGTTCCTGCCCGCCGCCTGGTTCGCCGCGACCCACCTCCACCACGTCGCCCAGCGCATCACCGCGTGGCGCGACGCCATGAGCCCGGACGTCTACAACGCCCCGGGCGGCTCCTGGCAGCTCGTCACGGGCCTGTTCGGCATGGCCTCCGGAGGGCTCTTCGGAAGCGGCTGGGGCAAGGGCTACCCGAGCCTCGTCACCTTCGCGAACTCCGACTTCATCGTCGCCTCGGTGGGCGAGGAGCTGGGACTGACCGGCACGATCGCGATCCTCATGCTGTACCTGGTCCTCGTCCAGCGGGGCCTGCGCACGGCGATGGCGCTGCGCGACGGCTTCGGCAAGCTGCTCGCCACGGGCCTGTCCTTCACCATCGCCCTGCAGGTCTTCGTGGTCGTCGGCGGCGTCTCGCGCCTCATCCCGCTCACGGGCCTGACGGCGCCCTTCCTCGCCTACGGCGGCTCCTCCCTCGTGGCGAACTGGATCATCCTGGCGCTGCTGGTGCGCCTGTCCGACGCCGCCCGGCGCCCCGCGTCGGCGGCACCGCGGATCATCGACACCGCCGAGCTGCCCACCTCGATCCGCAGGCAGGTCCTCAACGCCTCCACGCCCGACGAGGCGGCCGGCGCCCGCCGGGGTCGATCCGCCCGCTCGGCGGGATCACCGGCCGGGGCCGGCTCGGCCGCGTCACCCGCAGCCGCCGACGACGAGGGGAGCCGCTCGTGAACCGGCAGATCCACCAGGTGACCGTCCTCGTCGTCGTCATGTTCCTCGCGCTGGCCGCCTCCCTCACGAGCGTCCAGGGCCTGGCCCGACCGGCCCTGTGGGAGTCCTCCTCCTCGCAGGGCACTCTCGTGACGGACTCGCGCAACGCCCGCACGGTCTACGCCGAGTTCGGCACGGACCGCGGCCCGATCCTCGTCGGCTCGACGGCGATCGCGGACTCCGAGAAGTCGAACGACGCCTACACCTACCTGCGGACCTACTCCAACGGCCCGCTGTACGCACCGGTCACCGGCTACTTCTCCACGGTCTTCGCCTCGATGACCGGACTGGAGCGGGCCTCCAACTCAGTCCTCAACGGCCAGGACCCCTCCCTGTTCTCCTCGCGCCTGCAGGCCCTCGTCACGGGCTCGAGCCAGGAGGGCGGAGGCCTCCAGCTCACCCTCGACCCGGACGTCCAGCAGGCCGCCTACTCGGCGCTCGGCGACCGCAAGGGGGCCGTCGTCGCCCTGGACCCGGCCACCGGCAAGATCCTGGCCCTGGTGACCTCGCCGTCCTACGACCCCAACGAGATCGCCTCCCACGACGCCGCGACCGCGCAGGCCGCCTGGGACGCGCTGACCCAGGACTCGGCCAAGCCGCTCGTCAACCGGGCCATCGCCGGCGACCTCTACCCGCCGGGCTCCACCTTCAAGATCCTCACGATGGCGGCCGCGATCCGCACCGGCACGGCGACGTCGGACACGCAGGTCTCCGCCCCGGACACCCTCACGCTGCCGGGCACGACCCATGCCCTGTCGAACTACGCGGGCGAGTCCTGCGGCAACGGCACCGTCACCCTGCGCCAGGCCTTCGAGGAGTCCTGCAACACGCCCTTCGCCCAGCTCGCGATGGACGTCGGCGAGGACCAGCTCGAGCAGGAGGCCTCCGCCTGGGGCTTCGGCGCCGACCTGTCGATCCCGCTGACGGTGACGCCGTCGATCTTCCCGGCCAACGACTCCCAGGCGCAGACGGCGATGGCCGGCATCGGCCAGGCCTCCGTGCGCGTGACCCCGATGCAGATGGCGATGGTCGCGGAGACGGTCGCCAACGGCGGCACGCAGATGCAGCCGTACCTCATCGACAAGGTCCTCGACCACGACCTGTCCGTCGTCTCGACGACGACGCCGACGGTCGCGCGCACCCCGATCTCCTCCGACGTCGCCTCCGAGCTCTCCAGCCTCATGCAGGACGTCGTCAGCAACGGCACCGGCACGACCGCCAAGGTCGCCGGCGTCCAGGTGGCCGGCAAGACGGGCACCGCGGAGACCGGCTCCGACACGGGCGGCCCGGTGACGTGGTTCGTCGGCTTCGCCGGCACGGACATCTCAAAGCCCTCGATCGCCCTCGCCGTCGTCCTCGACGGCGGCGACCAGACCGCCTCGACGGGCACGGGCGGCTCCGAGGCCGGCCCGATCGCGGCCTCCGTCATCGACGCGGCGGTGGACCAGTGACCCCCGAGGAGGGCCTCGAGCTCGCGGGCCGCTACCGCCTCGACGAGCGCATCGCCCTGGGCGGCATGGGCGAGGTCTGGCGGGCCCGGGACCTCCGCTCCGGCAAGGACGTGGCGGCGAAGATCCTGCGCCCGGAGCTCAACGGGGACGAGATCTTCCTGTCCCGCCTGCGGGCGGAGGCGGCGAACTCCCGCGGCCTGCGCCACCCGAACCTCGCCGTCGTCCTGGACTCCGGGGAGGCGGAGGGCTCCGGCTGGATCATCATGGAGCTCGTCGTGGGCCGGGCCCTGTCCGACCTCCTCGCCGAGCGCGGCACCCTGCCGCCCGCGGAGATCCTGCCGATCGTCGCGCAGGTGGCCCGCGCCCTCCAGGTGGTGCACACGGCCGGCGTCGTCCACAGGGACGTCAAGCCCTCCAACATCCTCATCACCGCCGACGGCGTCGCCAAGCTGACCGACTTCGGGATCTCCACGGGCGCGAACCAGCGGCCCATGACGGCCACCGGCATGGTCATGGGCACGGCCCAGTACCTCGCGCCGGAGCAGGCGATGGGGAACATGGCCACGCCCTCCGGGGACCTGTACGCCCTCGGGGTCATCGCCTACGAGGCGCTCGTCGGCCACCGCCCCTTCACGGGCGCGACGCAGGTCGACATCGCCTTCGCGCACGTCAACGACCCGGTCCCCGAGCTGCCGGACTCCGTGCCGCCGGAGGTCCGCCGCGTCGTCATGGACCTCCTCGCCAAGAAGGCCGTGGACCGTCCCTCCTCCGCCCGCGAGGTCGCCCGGCGGATCGACCGGATCCTCGTCCACCTCGAGCAGGACTCCTGGGACCCGCGCAGCCCCCGGAGCTGGTCGTCCACGGGCCGCACGAGGGCCGCTGCCGGCGCCGACGACGGAAGCGGCTCCCCCGCCTCCTCGGCGGCGGCGCCGGGCGCCCCGTCGCAGTCGTCCCCGGGGACCGGTGCAGGGACCCCGGGCGCCCGAGCCCGACGCACGGTCCACCGTCCCGCGCGGGCGGGACGCGCGGCGCGCCCGGTCGGCCGCACCGCCGACGGCGCCCGCCGCACCGGCTCGGCCGGGACCGTCGGGACGACCCCGGCGCGCTCCTTCCCCGCCCGTCCGCAGGCCGACGCGTCCCCGCGCTCCGCGGGCGCCCCGTCGACGCCGTCGCGCCCCGGCGCCCGTCCGACGTCGTCCGCCCCGCCCACGGCGTCCTCACCGACGCCGGCCCGGCGCAGCACCGCGAGCGCCGGCGCAGCACCGGCGCAGCCCGTCCCCGTGTCCCGGGCGGCCTCGAGCCGCCCCGGCTCGCGCGCCGTCGACGCGCCGCAGCAGGCGGCCGCGCGCCGCCGCAGGAACCTGCTCATCGTCCTCGCGGTCGTCCTGCTCCTCGTCCTCGTCGCCGTGGTGGGTACCCTTGCGTCAGCGCACCCGGCGAGCAGCGACGCCGCTGCCGCCCCGTCCGTCATCCGTTCCGAGGAGGCACTGTGACCGCACACCCCCAGGTCCTCGCAGGTCGTTACGAGATCCGCGAGACCATCGGACGCGGCGGCATGGCTGAGGTGCACCTCGGCAAGGACACCCGCCTGGGCCGCACCATCGCCATCAAGCTCCTGCGCTCCGACATCGCGGACGACCCGACCTTCCAGGCCCGCTTCCGCCGCGAGGCCCAGAGCGCCGCCGCCCTCAACCACCCCGCCATCGTCGCCGTCTACGACTCCGGCGAGGAGGAGATGGTCCAGCCGGACGGCTCGACGAAGACCGTCCCGTACATCGTCATGGAGTACGTCGAGGGCCACACGGTCCGCGAGCTGCTCGGCGAGGGCGAGGCCGTCCCGATCACCGAGGCCATCGAGATCACCACCGGCGTTCTCGACGCCCTGGAGTACTCCCACCGCGCCGGCATCGTCCACCGCGACATCAAGCCGGGCAACATCATGCTCACCTCGACGGGCGCCGTGAAGGTCATGGACTTCGGCATCGCGCGCGCCATCGAGGACTCCTCGGCCACGGTCACCCAGACCCAGGCCGTCGTCGGCACCGCCCAGTACCTCTCCCCCGAGCAGGCCCGCGGCGAGGTCGTCGACGCCCGCTCCGACCTGTACTCCACCGGGTGCCTCCTCTACGAGCTGCTCACCGGTCAGCCGCCCTTCACCGGGGACTCGGCGGTCTCCATCGCCTACCAGCACGTCCGCGAGATCCCGCGACCGCCGTCGGCGCTCGCCCCGGACGTTCCCGAGCCCCTCGACCGCGTCACGCTGAAGTCGCTCGCCAAGCGCCGCGAGGACCGCTACCAGGACGCGGCGCACATGCGCGCCGAGCTCCTGGCCGCGGGACGCGGCGCCGCCGTCGGCGCCCCCGCGACGGACACGTGGAACCAGCCGACCACCGTCATGGCGACGGCCGCGGCCGTCCCGGGGAGCACCTCCCCCGCCCCCGCGCCGCCGTCCGCGGCCTCCGGGGCGGGCACGGAGACGGAGGAGGAGCCGGAGCGCAAGCGCCGCTGGTGGCTGTGGCTCCTCATCCTCCTGCTGCTCATCGCCGTCGGCACGGGCATCGGCCTGGCCGCCTCCGGGAGGATCGGCGGCTCCGGCGGGGCCAGCGCCTCGCCGAGCGCGACCGCCGTCTCGGTCCCCGACGTCGCGGGCATGAGCGAGTCCGAGGCGCGCTCCGCCATCGAGGGCGTCGGCCTGACGTACGTGCGCGGCGACGACGTCGAGTCCGACACCGTCGCCGAGGGCAAGGCCGTCTCCTCCGAGCCCGGCTCCGGCACCGCCGCCCTCCTCGGCACGGAGGTCACCGTCCACTTCTCCGCGGGCTCCTCGACCGTGACCGTCCCCGACGTCTCCGGGAGGTCCCAGGACGACGCGAAGAAGGCCCTCGAGGACGCCGGCCTCACGGTCGGCAACGCGACCACGCAGGACTCGACGACGGTCGCCAAGGACAAGGTCATCTCCACCGACCCGGCCTCCGGCACCTCGGTGTCCCGGGGGACGACCGTCTCCCTCGTCCTCTCGACCGGCCAGACCACTGTTCCCGACGTCACCGGTAAGTCCCAGGCGGACGCCCGCAAGGCCCTCGAGGACGCCGGGCTGTCGGTCGGCAACGTCACCTACGGCGACTCGACCGAGGACAAGGACACGGTCGCCTCGACCGACCCGGCCTCGGGCACGAAGGTCGACCTCGACACGGAGGTCTCCATCGTCCTGTCGAACGGCCCCTCTGTCCCGGACGTCACCGGGATGACGGAGTCGGACGCGAAGCAGACGCTGTCGAGCTCCGGCTACACGAACGTGGAGGTCAAGACGACCTCGGTCTCGAGCGAGTCGCAGAACGGCGTCGTGGTCTCGACGTCCCCGTCGGTCGGGTCCTCCACCTCGACCTCGAAGACGATCACCATCACGATCGGCAGCTACACCGCCACGACCGCCCCGACCTCGGCGGCGACGACGGCCGCCACCGCCAACGGGAACGGCCAGGGCAACGGCGGCAACGGCTGAGCCCGCCCGCCCCGCCCGCAGCCGAGAACGGCTCCGGCCCCGCGAGGGGTCGGAGCCGTTCTCCGTGCAGCGTCCTGAGCGGCCGGGCAGGTGCCGGGCACGGGCGGGGCGGCGCCGGGCCCTTGCGGGAGGGGTCCGTCAGACCGTGGCCTCGCCGGAGAGGTTGAAGGTCTCGTTGGCCCAGGGGAAGACCACCTGGAAGAGCAGCAGGACGACGGCCGCGGTGAGCACGAGGGCCTCGATCACCTTGAACCAGGTGGGGCCGGGCAGGTGGCGCCAGATCCATCCGTACACGTCAGTTCACCCCCGGGTCGCCCAGGACGGACTCCGGGCGCCCCTCGGAGCGGGGCATCCAGTAGGAGAACTTCGCCCAGGTGATCCAGCGGTGGTCGTTGCCCCACTCGCCGGTGGTGAGGGAGTGGCAGGTGGTCAGCGTGAGGTAGCGCTCCGTGGGCGTCTTGCCGGGCTCGTTGGGGACCGGGTCGATGACGTCGACGTCCGTCGGCTCGACGATGTCGTGGCCGGTGACGGTGTAGACGTACCAGGTGTCCTTGGTGGCGACGATGATCTCGTCGCCCTCCTCGAGCAGGTCGATGCGGCGGAAGGAGTTGCCGTTGGTGCGGCGGTGGCCCGCGAGGGCGAAGTTGCCGATCTCGCCGACCTGCTGGGTGTCCTCGTAGTGGCCGGCGGCTGCCTGGTCGAGGACGTCGGAGCTCGTGCCCTCGAGGATCGGCATGTTGTTGTTCGTCTTGCCGTACCACGTGGGGACGATGAGCATCCCGATGGTCTGGCCGTGGCCGACCTTGGCGACCTCCGGCGGGGCGTCGGTGTGCTTGGTGCCGACCTTCTCCGGCGACTCCGTCTGGGTCTGCTCGAAGCTCGTCGTGGCGGCCTCGGCCTTGGATCCGGCGGCGATGCCCGTCCACCACAGCTGCCACACGAGGAAGAGGGCGACGACGAGGCCCGTGGTGATGAGCAGCTCGCCCAGGCCCGACAGGGCGACGTCGAGCGGCCGTCTGCGTCGCGAGCCCGTGCTCGCGCTGCGTCGTGACGCCATGAGTTCTCCTAGGGTCCGGGGTCGGGCGCGCCGCCGGTCAGTGTAGGCGGCGCTCCGGCGGCTTCCCAGGGCGGGGAGCACATCCCGGGTCACGGATCCGTCTCCGCTCATGCCCTAGGCTAGGCGGCAGATCAGTCCCGCGAGCCGTCGCTCGCCCGTCCATGAGGAGCACGTGTGGCCATCTCCCTCCGCCGCTCGTCCAAGGACGACTCCGCCTCCGGCAAGAAGGCCTCCCGCTCAGGCAACCCGGCGAAGGCCGCTGCCGCGGAGCGAGAGAGGCTCGAGGAGTCGCGCGCCCAGGCGAACCGCGTCTCGCGCACCCCTCAGAAGGTCAAGGAGACCGGCAGCCCCCGCTGGTACGCGCCGAGCATGGTGACGCTCATGGTCATCGGCCTGCTGTGGGTCGTCGTCACCTACCTCTTCAAGGGCGAGTACCCGATCCCCTACTTCGTGCAGCACCACGCCTCGGACCTGCTGGTCAACGGCAACCTCTACATCGGCTTCGTCATCATGATGCTCGGCTTCCTGGGCCTGCTGCGCTGGAAGTGAGCCGAGGCCCGCGGTGAGCGGGCCTCCGACGACGCGTCACGGCGCCCGTCCCCGTCCGGGGGCGGGCGCCGCCGTCGTCCGGGCCTCCCGGGGTGCGGCTCAGAGCTGGACGCGGTCGGGGTGGGAGCCGAAGCGCCGACCGCGCTCGAGGCCGTCGAGCCGGGTGAGCTGCTCCTCGGTGAGGCGGACGGACAGGGCCTCGGCGTTCTCGGCGAGGCGGTCGCGGTGCGTGGACTTGGGGATGACGACGAGCCCGTGGGCCAGGTGCCAGGCGATGACCACCTGCGCCGGGGTCGCTCCCGCCTCGGCGGCGACCTCGCCGAGCACGGGGTCGGTGAGGAGGTGACCGCGGCCGAGCGGGGACCAGGACTCGGTGACGATGCCGAGCTCGTCGTGCGCGGCGCGCAGCTCGCGCTGCTGGAGGTAGGGGTGGAGTTCGACCTGGTTGACGGCGGGCACGACGCCGGTCGCGTCGATGATCCGCCGCAGGTGCCCGGCCTGGAAGTTGGAGACGCCGATGGCGCGCACGCGCCCGGTTCCGAGGATCTCGATCATGGTGCGCCACGTGTCGACGAGGTCGATGCCCTCGGACTCGGCGAGCGGCCAGTGGACGAGGAAGAGGTCGAGGACGTCGAGACGCAGGTCGTCCATGGTGCGCTCGAAGCTGGCGAGGGCGTCATCGCGGCGGTGGTTGGGGTTGTTGAGCTTGGAGGTGACCCACAGGTCGGCGCGCTCGACGCCGGACTCGGCGAGCGCGGCACCGACGCCGTGCTCGTTGCCGTACATCTGGGCGGTGTCGACGTGCCGGTAGCCGACGTCGAGCCCCTCGACGACGACGCGGCGGGCCTCAGCGGGGTCGACCTTGTAGGTGCCCAGACCCAGCTGGGGGATCGTCGCACCGTCGGCGCCCCGGCCGGTGCCGTGCTCGAGGGTGATGAGGGGGCTGTCGATCGCGGTGCTCATGCGCCCAGGCTATCGGCGGCGCCCGCCGTGCGAGGGCGATGCAGGAACCGGGGCGAACCGGGCCCGTCGCCGGGCCGTCCCCCGACGCGACGGGGCCCCCGCACCTCACGGTGCGGGGGCCCGGTCAGCGCGTGGGGCTGATCAGATCTCCGGCTCGGCGGGGAAGGGGGCCTCCTCGCCGTCCTTCTTCTCGGCGACCTTGGCCTTGGCCTGGTCCGTGACCTCAGCGGCCTTGTCCTTGGCCTGGCCGGCGACCTCAGCGGCCTTGTCCTTGACCTCGGAGGCCTTGACCTGGGCGAGCTCGGCGGCGTCGGCGGCCTTGGCCTTGAGGTTGTCCACCGCGGAGGGGGTGGAGGAGGCGTCGGCGGTGGAGTCCGCCCAGTACTCCTCGGCCCACGGGTCCTCGACGGGCTGGCTGCGGCGCCACAGGACGTAGGCGCCGCCGGCGGCGGCACCGGCGACGGTGAGCCAGCCGAGGCACTTGAGGAAGCGGTGCTGCTTGCGCGGCGAGGGCAGGTCCACGGCGGCCTTCTTGGCGGCGACGGCGGCGCGCTGGGCGCGCTCGGTCACGGTGCCGGGGGTCTTCGCGGCGGACTGGGCGGCGACGGCGGCGCGCTGGGCGCGGGGGTAGTAGTCCTCCGTGACACGGGCGCGGTACTCCTCGTAGGCGGGCTCGAGGCGGGCCTGGGCGTCCTTGGCGTATCGGGCGGCCTCGTCACGGGCGCGGTCCACGCGGGGCGAGAGCCACTCGGCGGCGCGGCCAGCCTGCTCGGCGACGGTCTCGACGAGGGAGGCGCCCTCCTCGCGGATCTGGTCGGTGTCGATCTTCTTGTCGATGGTCTTGAAGAGGCTCATACGGTCATCTCCCTGGTCAGGACGTGGACGTCTTCAACTGCGTGCTGGGATCATGGTCGCACTGTTGCCCAGGCGACGCCCAATGATGGCATGGTCGTTTTGCCTGGGGTGAACACTGGGCCCCACGCACGAGCGTCCCTGCTGCTCAGAGCCCCGCCGTGCGACGATGACGCCCATGGAAGCGACACTGCACACCAACCTCGGCGACATCCGCCTCGAGCTCTACCCCGAGCAGGCTCCCGAGACCGTCTCCAACTTCGTGGGCCTGGCCAAGGGCGAGAAGACCTGGACCGACCCCCGCACCGGCGAGCAGAACAACGAGCCACTCTACGACAACGTCATCTTCCACCGCGTCATCCCCGGCTTCATGATCCAGGGCGGCGACCCGCTCGGCACCGGCACCGGCGGCCCGGGCTACGTCTTCGACGACGAGATCGACTCCTCCCTCACCTTCACGGCCCCCTACGTGCTCGCCATGGCGAACGCCGGCCGCCGCCTGGGCAAGGGCACGAACGGATCGCAGTTCTTCATCACCACCGCCCCCACCGAGTGGCTGCAGGGCAAGCACACCATCTTCGGCGCCGTCGCCGACGACGAGTCCCGCAAGGTCGTCGACGCGATCTCAGCCGTCGCCACCGACCCGCGCGACCGTCCGCTCCAGGACGTCGTCATCACCTCGGTCGACGTCGCCGAGTGACCCACCGCCGTCGGTGCGGCCGCGGGCCCGGGCCCGCGGCCGCACCGGCACCAGCGCTGACGACGCCGTCGGACCGAACCCGGTCCGGCGGCGTCTTCCGTACCCGCACGAGGAGCCACGATGAGCCAGTCCCCGCAGGTCGCCGACGGCACCGAGCAGCCCCCGGCCTGCCCGCGCCACCCCGACCGCGTCTCCTACGTCCGCTGCCAGCGCTGCGACCGGCCGGTGTGCCCGGAGTGCCAGGTGCCGAGCTCGGTCGGGGTGCACTGCGTCGACTGCGCGCGCGAGTCGGCGGGCCGGCGACGCGGGGCGCGCACGCTCCTGGGCGGGACGGCGGTGGCCGAGGCGACGGTGACGCAGGCGCTCATCGTCGCCTGCGTCGTCGTCTACCTCGCCCAGAGGCTCGTGCCCTCGCTGACCTGGAACCTGGCGATGGTGCCGGCGCTGACCGGCTCCCAGCCCTGGCGCGTCCTGACCACGGCCTTCCTCCACGGCTCCTTCATGCACCTGGCCTTCAACATGTGGGCCCTGTGGGTGTGCGGCACCGTCCTGGAGCCCGTGCTGGGCCGCTGGCGCTACTGCGCGCTGTACCTGCTCTCCGCCCTGGGCGGCTCGACGGCGGTGCTGTGGCTGGCGCACCCCGGCGCCGACTCGTGGTGGACGGCGACGGTGGGCGCCTCCGGGGCGGTCTTCGGCCTCTTCGCGGCGATGTTCGTCATCCAGCACCGCTTCGGCCGGGACAGCTCGGCGATCCTGGGCCTCCTGGCCGTCAACCTCGTCATCTCCTTCCTGGGTTCGGGGATCTCCTGGCAGGGGCACCTGGGCGGCCTCGTCACGGGCGCCGTCGTCGCGGCGCTGTACGCCTGGGCGCCGCGGCAGCGCCGGACCGGGTACGGGGTGTGGGGCTCCGTGGCGATCGGGGTCCTGCTCGTCGCCCTGTGCGTCCTCCGGGTCGCCATCGCCTGAGGCCGTCGACCCGACCGGGGCACCGGCACCCACTGCCGTCCACGCCCCCGCACCCACCAGGGTGCGGGGGCGTCGTCGTACCGCCGACGGGCCGCCGACGCTCGGTCACCCACCCCGGCCGAACGGTTATCCACAGGGTTACGCCACCATGTGGAGACTGGGGAAGAACACCCGTGTCATTGCTCCACACCTGTGCACACAGATGTGGAACAACACCGCTGTCACTCTCCACAGCTGTGCCCACAGATGGGGATAGGCGCTGGTACCGAGCCCGGTCGACTCCCCAGCCCGAAACCACCCGCTGGGGAGCGAGGCCGTCCACCGTTGTGCGCCCGCGGTTGTGCTTCTTGTGGTTCCAGGGCCCTCGACGCCGTCGTCGAGGGCGTCGAATGACAAGGCTGTTAGAACAGCGGCCGGGGACGTCGTGCCGCGTTCCGCCGTCGACCGTGACCGGCGCCCGTCGCGGTCGATGCGCTCCCCGCCCCGAGCACGCGGAAGGAGCCCGGCACGTGCGTGCCGGGCCCCTTCGGGAGCTGGTGGAGCCAACGGGACTCGAACCCGTAACCCCCTGCTTGCAAAGCAGGTGCGCTACCAATTGCGCCATGGCCCCGGATGACCGCCTCGGCGGCGGTAGGGGATCAGTCGACCGGGTCGCTGACCTCGGACCATCCGGCCCGCTCCACGCGGGTCGCCTCGAGCCTGAGCCAGACGGTGTAGCCGATGGCCCCCAGGAACGAGAAAACCGCGGCTGCGACGACGGGACGGTTCCTCATCCGAAACCTCCTCGTGGCAACCGCGGGATGGTGGTGGGCCTAGCTGGACTCGAACCAGCGACCTCATCCTTATCAGGGATGCGCTCTAACCAACTGAGCTATAGGCCCGTGCGACGCGGAAGAGACTAACCCACCGCGTCGTGGTGGACAAAATCAGATCACTCGTCCGCCAGTGTGAGATGGATCCCGCCGACCAGGCGCGCGGTGATGTTGTACAGGAACGCCCCGATCGTCGCGAGGGCGGTCGTGAGGATGATGTTGACGACCGCGATGATCGTCGCCATCGAGATGGCGCGGGAGAACTTCATGTACTCCAGCAGCGCCGTGAAGGCGTTGGACTCCGTGTCCATGACCGTGCTGACGAGGTCCTCGATCGTGGAGAACACGTGCATGGCGTCGAGCATGAACCACACGAAGGCAGCCGCCACGACGACCATGATGCCCATCGCCACGGACAGCAGGAAGGCCACCTTCATGACGGAGAAGGGGTTGACCCGGGTCAGGGCGAGGCGGACGCGGCGAGGACCGGAGACCGTCTTCTTCTTGGCGGGCTTCTTCGCGGCCTGCTTGCCGCCGGCGGCGGAAGCGACCTCGGTCGAGCCCGTGGCGCTGGCGTCCGCGGACGCAGCGCTCGCGTCGGGGCTCGTGGCGCCCTCGGGCGGGAAGGATGCCGGCTGGCTCATGCCTGTGCCTCACTCTCGTCGTCGTCGCTCAACGCTACCGCGTCGGCGGCCTCATCCGCGGAAGGGACCGCGGTGTCACCCGACGCGCCGGAGCCCGTGGGCACCTCGCCCTCGGCCTCGGGGAAGGCGGGGGCGACCGGCGCCGCGCCGGCCTCGCCGTCGGCCTCGTCCACGGCGGGAGCCTCGTCGCCGTCGAGCTCCCGCTCGGCGTTGCGGGCGACGGCGATGATGCGGTCGCCCTTGTCCGGCTTGGCGAAGGTG
Source organism: Actinomyces radicidentis (assembly GCF_001553565.1). Classification (NCBI taxonomy): domain Bacteria; kingdom Bacillati; phylum Actinomycetota; class Actinomycetes; order Actinomycetales; family Actinomycetaceae; genus Actinomyces; species Actinomyces radicidentis. The sequence continues at coordinate 1,108,438 of NZ_CP014228.1, forward strand.
ACGCCCTGGGTGGTGCGGCCGGTGCGGGAGACCTCGTCCACCGCGGAACGGACCACCTTGCCGGAGGCCATGATGCACATGACCTCGTCGCCGGGCTCGGTCACGAGCGCGCCGACCAGGTCGCCGCGCGCCTCGACGAGGTTGGCGACCTTGACGCCGAGGCCGCCGCGTCCCTTGACCGGGTAGTCCTGGACGTTGGTGCGCTTGGCGTAGCCGCCCTCGGTGACGACGAAGAGGTCCGCGTCCTCCCAGGCCGGGTCGACGACGTCCATCGCGAGGAGGGAGTCGTCGCCGCGGAAGCGCATGCCGGTGACGCCGCTCGTGGTGCGACCGGTGGGTCGCAGCACCTCGTCGGAGGCGCGGAAGCGGACCGACTGGCCGCCGCGGGAGACGAGGAGGAGGTCCTGGCCCTCGGACAGGAGGCGGGCGGAGACGAGCTCGTCGGGCACGCCGTCCTCGTCCTCGCGCAGGTTGATGGCGATGACGCCGCCGGAGCGGTTGGAGTCGTACTCGGACAGACGGGTCTTCTTCACCAGGCCGCGGCGGGTCGCCAGGACGAGGTAGTCGGCCTGCTCATAGTCCTTGAGCTCCATGATCTGGGCGATCTCCTCGCCCGGCTGGAAGGCGAGGAGGTTGGCGACGTGCTGGCCCTTGGCGTCGCGCCCGCCCTCGGGCAGCTCGTAGGCCTTGGCGCGGTAGACGCGGCCGAGGTTCGTGAAGAACAGCAGCCAGTGGTGCGTCGTCGTGACGAAGAAGTGGTCGACGACGTCGTCCTCGCGCAGCGCCGCCCCGCGCACGCCCTTGCCGCCGCGGTGCTGCGAGCGGTACTGGTCCGTGCGGGTGCGCTTGGCGTAGCCGGAGTGCGTGATGGTGACGGCGACCTCCTCCTCGGGGATGAGGTCCTCCATGCTCATCTCCCCGTCGAAGGGCACGATGCGGGTGCGGCGGTCGTCGCCGTACTTGTCGACGATCTCACCGAGCTCCTCGGAGACGATGCCGCGCTGCCGCTCCGGGCTGGCGATGATGTCCTTGAGGTCGACGACGCGGGCGTGCAGCTCGTCGGCCTCCTGCTGGATCTTGAGCCGCTCGAGGGCGGCCAGGCGGCGCAGCTGGAGGGACAGGATCGCCTCGGCCTGGGCCTCGTCGACGCCGAGCAGACCCATGAGGCCCGTGCGGGCCTCGTCCGTGGTGGGCGAGCGGCGGATGAGGGCGATGACGGCGTCGAGCGCGTCGATGGCCTTGAGGAGGCCCTCGAGGATGTGGAGGCGCTCCTCGGCCTTGCGCAGGCGGTACTGCGAGCGGCGGATGATGACGTCGATCTGGTGGTTGACCCAGTGGCGCACGAAGCCGTCGAGGCTGAGGGTGCGCGGGACGCCGTCGACGAGGGCCAGCATGTTGGCCGGGAAGTTGTCCTGCAGCTGGGTGCGCTTGTACAGGTTGTTGAGGACGACCTTGGCGACGGCGTCGCGCTTGAGGACGATGACGAGTCGCTGACCGGTGCGGCCGGAGGTCTCGTCGCGGATGTCGGCGATGCCGCCGACCTGCCCGTCGCGGACGAGCTGGGCGATCTTGTCGGCGAGGTTGTCCGGGTTGACCTGGTAGGGCAGCTCGGTGACCACGAGGCACTGGCGGCCCTGGATCTCCTCGACGTTGACGACGGCGCGCTGCGTGATGGAGCCGCGGCCGGTGCGGTAGGCGTCCTCGATGCCGCGGCGGCCGAGGATCGTGGCGCCGGTGGGGAAGTCGGGTCCGGGGATGCGCTCGATGAGGGCCTCGAGGAGCTCCTCGCGGCTGGCCTCGGGATGCTCGAGGAACCACTGGACGCCGTTCGCGACCTCGCGCAGGTTGTGCGGGGGGATGCGCGTGGCCATGCCGACGGCGATGCCCTCGGAGCCGTTGACGAGGAGGTTCGGGAAGCGGGCCGGCAGGATGACCGGCTCCTGGTTCTTCCCGTCGTAGTTGTCCTGGAAGTCGACGCTCTCCTCATCGATGTCCCGGACCATCTCCATGGCCAGCGGGGCCATCTTGCACTCCGTGTACCGGGGTGCGGCGGGGCCGAGGTTTCCGGGGGTGCCGAAGTTGCCCTGGCCGGCGACGAGCGGGTAGCGCAGGGACCACCACTGCACGAGGCGGGCGAGGGCGTCGTAGATCGCCGAGTCGCCGTGCGGGTGGTAGTTGCCCATGACCTCGCCGACGACGCGGGAGGACTTGGAGAAGGAGGCGTTGGGGCGGTAGCCGCCGTCGTACATGGCGTAGAGGACGCGGCGGTGGACGGGCTTGAGGCCGTCGCGCACGTCCGGCAGGGCTCGTCCGACGATGACGCTCATCGCGTAGTCGAGGTAGGAGCGCTGCATCTCCATCTGGAGGTCGACCGGCTGGACGCGGTCGTGCTGGGGCTCCTCGGTGGGGGTCGTGGTGAGGTCGTCGCTCACGGGTGTCCTTTACGTGTCCGGGGGAGGGAGGCAGGATCGGCGGGTGCGCCGGCAAGTAGATGACACGTTGTCATCTAGATGCGGCGGCCCGCCCTTCCCGCGTCAGATGTCGAGGAAGCGCACGTCCGCGGCGTTGCGCTGGATGAAGGAACGACGCTGCTCGACGTCGTCCCCCATGAGGATCGCGAAGGTCTCGTCGGCGTCGGCCGCCTCGTCGAGGGTCACCTTCTTGAGGATACGGGCCGAGGGGTCCATGGTCGTCTCCCACAGCTCGTGGTCGTTCATCTCGCCGAGGCCCTTGTAGCGCTGGATGCCGCCCTCCTTGGGGAGCCGGTGCCCGGCCTCGCGGCCGGCGGCCAGGAACTGGTCGCGCTCGGCGTCGGAGTAGGCGAACTGGTGATCGGAGTTGGACCACTTGAGGCGGTACAGCGGCGGCATCGCGATGTAGGTGTGGCCCTGCTCGATGAGGGGGCGCATGTAGCGGAACAGCAGCGTGAGCAGGAGCGTCGCGATGTGCTGGCCGTCGACGTCGGCGTCCGCCATGATGACGATCTTGCCGTAGCGCAGCTTGGCGATGTCGAAGTCCTCGCCGATGCCCGTGCCGAAGGCGGTGATGAGGGAGCGGATCGTGTCCGAGGACAGGGCCCGGTCCAGGCGCGCCTTCTCGACGTTGAGGATCTTGCCTCGGATCGGCATGATCGCCTGGTGCTCCGGGTCGCGGCCGCCGACGGCCGAGCCGCCCGCGGAGTCGCCCTCGACGATGAAGATCTCGCAGACCTCGGCGTTGCGGCTCGAGCAGTCGCGGAGCTTGCCGGGCATCGAGGCGGACTCGAGGACGCCCTTGCGCCGCGTGGCCTCACGGGCCTTGCGCGCGGCCATGCGGGCCGCGGCGGCCTGGCCGGCCTTCTGGATGATCGACTTGGCGTCGGCCGGGTGGGAGTCGAGCCAGTCACCCAGGCGCTCGTAGACGACCTGCTGGACGAAGGTGCGCGCCTCGGTGTTGCCGAGCTTGGTCTTGGTCTGGCCCTCGAACTGCGGCTCGGAGAGCTTGACGGAGATGACGGCGGTGAGGCCCTCGCGGATGTCGTCGCCCGTGAGGTTGTCGTCCTTGTCCTTGATGAGGCCCTTCTCGCGGCCGTACTTGTTGATGAGGGTCGTCAGGGCCGTGCGGAAGCCCTCCTCGTGGGTGCCGCCCTCGGTCGTGTTGATCGTGTTGGCGTAGGTGTGCACCGACTCGGAGTAGGCGCTCGTCCACTGCATGGCGATCTCGAGGCTGATGCCGCGGGTCTCGTCGAGCATGCGCTCGGCCTCGAAGTCGATGATCTCGGGGTGGATGAGGTCGACCTTCTTGGACTTGTTGAGGAACTCGACGTAGTCGCGCAGGCCGTGCTCGTAGCAGTAGGTGACGGTGCGGTGGGCCGGGACGCCCTCCTGGGTGCCCGCTGCCTCGGCGGCGTCGGTCCCGGTGATCTCGTCGCCCTCCTCTGCGTGGCCCTCGCGCTCGTCGGTGAGCGTGATGCGCAGGCCCTTGTTGAGGAAGGCCATCTGCTGGAAGCGGCGGCGCAGGGTCTCGTAGTCGAAGACGACGGTCTCGAAGATCGCCGGGTCCGGGTAGAAGGTCTGGGTGGTGCCGGTCGCGTCCGTCTCCTCTCCCATGACGAGGGGCGTCTTGGGGTGGCCGCCGTCGCCGAAGCTCATGCGCCACACGTGGCCCTGGCGCCGGATCTCGGTGTCGACTCGGGTCGACAGGGCGTTGACGACGGAGATGCCGACGCCGTGCAGGCCTCCCGAGACGGCGTAGCCGCCGCCGCCGAACTTGCCTCCCGCGTGGAGGATCGTCATGACGACCTCGACGGTGGGCTTGTGCTCGGTGGGGTGCTCGTCGACGGGGATGCCGCGGCCGTTGTCGACGACCCTGATGCCCCCGTCGGCCTGGATGGTGACCTCGATGTGGTCGCAGAAGCCGGCGAGGGACTCGTCCACGGCGTTGTCGACGACCTCGTAGACGAGGTGGTGCAGGCCGCGCTCGCCCGTGGAGCCGATGTACATGCCGGGGCGCTTGCGGACGGCCTCGAGGCCCTCGAGGACGGTGATGTCGCTGGCGCCGTAGTCGCTGGAGCCCTGGCCGACGTGCGACTCGCTCGCGGGCTGCTCGGGCGCCGCCGTCTCCGGGGTCTGGGTGGGGGCGGGGGCCGTGGTGGTCGAGTCGTCGTTCACCGTGGCGTCCTGGTCAGACACGTGTCAGCTGCTCCTCGTTGTGTGCGCGCCGGGGGGCTGGGGTCCCTGGCGGACGGCGTCGGGTGCGTCTCCTGCACCGCGTCATCCGGTCACGAGCGATCGCGGGCCCATGACGGCTGCTCCGGGGCGGGACCAGCGCGGCGGTAGGTGGGTACCTGCGAAAGGCCCGAGGCGCACCATGGGCGGTTTCACGGCATTCTATCGTGTCTGACCTCCTCAACGGACCTTCGGCCCACGCCGTGGCGAGTGTCGGACGTCACCGTCTGAGGGCAGTCCGGGCCGCGTACGAGCGACGGAGAGGCGGTGCGTTCCCGGGCGCCCCGGTGGCCGGGAGCCGGCGCTCAGCCGTAGGTGTCGCGCGGACCGCGCCCTCCCCGCGCGGCGCCGAAGCGGCCGTGCCGCCACGTCGGCCCCGCGGGCCCGAGGACGCGGATCTCGACGGCGGAGCCGCCCAGCTCCTCCGTCACCGAGCGCTCGATGGTCGGCATGAGGAGGCGCAGCTGCTGGGCCCAGGAGGAGGACGAGGCGCGGATCGTCAGGCGCCCCACCTCGAAGGACTCGATGACGGCGTGCTCGGCGATCTGCGGGCCGACGATCTCGCTCCACCGCACGGAGACGGAGGCGATCGCGAGCTTGCCGGCCCAGCCGTGCTCGTCGGCGTAGCGGCGCAGGTCCTTCCCGCCCGGACGCGGGTCGAAGGGGCTCGGGCCGGGGCGGCCGCGTCCCGGCGGGAGCCCCGGGCCGCGCTCCTCGCCCTCGCTGAGCAGCTCGTGCTCGGTGCGGCGCCGGCGCTTCGCGTCCCAGGCGGCCACGCCGTCCTCCCCCGCGGCGGCGCGGCGCAGGGCGCTCATCGTCTTGCCGGCGTCCCAGGCGTGGCCCCGCTCGCGCGCGAGAGCCCGGGAGGCCAGGACGTCGGAGGACGCGGCCGAGAGGTCGTCGCCGGGGCGCTCAGCCACGGGTGACCACCGAGCTCGCGACGTGGAAGCGGGCGCCGTCGAGGGCCGCGGGGACGTCCTCGTCGACGGCGGCCGTGAGCAGCACCTGCTGGGCGTCGGCGACGACGCGCGCCAGGGCGTTGCGGCGCTTGGAGTCGAGGGAGGCGAAGACGTCGTCGAGGATGAGGACGGGCTCGCCGTCGCCCCCGTAGGCGTCGACGTCGTGCCGGAGCATCTCGTAGGAGGCCAGTCGCAGCGCCAGGGCGAGGGACCACTGCTCGCCGTGGGAGGCGAAGCCCTTGGCGGGCAGCCCGCCGAGGAAGAGCAAGAGGTCGTCGCGGTGGGCGCCGACGAGGTTGGCGCCGCGGTCGATCTCCTTGGCGTGGAGGTCCGCCATCGCGGCCTCGAGGCGGGAGGCGGTGGCGGCCGTGTCGACGAGCTCGGCCTCCCTCTCCGCCTGGGCGGCCCAGGCCCCGGCGTCGCGCGGGTCCGGGTCGGGCGCGCCCTCGTGGGACAGGAGGCTGGAGCGGTAGGCGAGGGCGGCGTCGGACTGCCCCTCGGAGACGGCCGCGTAGGAGGACTCGATCCAGGGCCGCAGGCGGGAGACGACGTCGACCCGCGCGGCGATGAGGCGCGCGGCGGCCGCGGCGAGCTGGGCGTCCCAGACCTCGAGGGTGGAGAGCATCGAGGAGGTCGAGGAGTGGTGGGCGCGGGCGGACTTCAGGAGGCTCGCGCGCTGGGCGAGGATCTTGTCGTGCTCGGCGCGCACGCCCGCCAGGCTCGGGCGGAGCGTCACCGCGAGCTCATCGAGGAAGCGACGGCGCACCCCCGGCTCCTCGCGGACGAGGGCGAGGTCCTCCGGGGCGAAGACGACGGTGCGCAGCACCCCGAGGAGGTCGCGGGGGCGGGCCTGCCCGCGGTTGAGGCGGGCGCGGTTGGCCCTGCCGGCGATGATCTCGATCTCGAGGACGCTGGGGCGCTCGCCGTGGACGACCTTGGCGCGCACGACGGCGCCGGCCGGCTGCTCCTCCCCCGGCTCCGCCCGGCGCACGAGGGTGGTGTCCGCCCCGACGCGGTGGCTCGAGAGGGTCGAGAGGTAGCCGATGGCCTCGACGAGGTTCGTCTTGCCCTGACCGTTGGAGCCGACGAGGGCCGTCGGCCCGGGCTCGAGGGCCAGGACGAGCTCGTGGTAGGAGCGGAAGTCGTTGAGCGAGAGGTCCGAGACGTACATGCGCTGCTCGCGCCCGGCCGCTCCGGCTCAGGGCCGGGCGGTCGGGAGGACGGGGCCGGTGCTCAGGCCCCGAAGCGGATCGGCATGATGAGGTAGCGGAAGGACGGGTCCTCCTCGCCGCCGATCGAGTCCATGCCGGTGAGGACGGCGGGCTTCGAGGGGTGCGTGAAGTCGAGGCGCACGTAGGGCTGGTTGAGGGCGCCCAGGCCGTCGACGAGGTAGCCCGGGTTGAAGGCCGTCTGGATGTCCTCGCCGTCGAGGTGGGCGACGAGCTGCTCGGAGGCCTGGGCGTCGTCGGAGGACTGGCCGGCGTCGAGCGCGAGGTTGCCCTCGGTGAAGGACATGTGGATCGGGGTGGAGCGGTCCGCGACGAGGGAGACGCGGCGGACGGCGGCGATGAGCTCCTCGCGGCCGACGGTCGCGTGGATCGTCGTCTGCTCGGGGAAGAGGCGCAGGACCGGCGGGTAGTCGCCGTCGGTGAGGAGGCTGGTGGTGCGGCGGCCTCCGGCCTCGAAGCCGATGAGGCCGGAGGTGGCCGAGCCGGCCTCGGTGAGGGCGACCGTGACGTCGCCGGAGCTCGTGAGGGACTTGGCGACGTCGGAGAGGGTGCGCGCCTTGAGCAGCGCGTGGGTCGACAGGCCCGAGTCCTGCGGGGCCCAGGTCATCTCGCGCACGGCGAGGCGGTAGCGGTCCGTGGCCATGAGGGTGAGGGAGTCGCCCTCGACCTCCATCTGGACGCTGGTCAGCAGCGGGAGGGTCTCGTCGCGGGAGGCGGCGATGGAGACCTGGCTGACGGCCTGGGCGAGGTCGTGGGCGTCGATGGTGCCGGCGACACCGGGCATGACGGGCAGCGCCGGGTAGTCGTCGGCGGCCATGGCGGCCAGGGAGAAGCGCGAGGAGCCGCAGGAGACGGTGACCTTCGTGCCCTCGACCTCGAGCTCGACGGGCTTGGAGGGCAGGGCCTTGGCGATGTCGGCGAGGAGGCGTCCGGAGACGAGGACGACGCCGTCCTCCTCGACGTCCGCGGGGACCTCGCAGTGGGCGGAGACCTCGTAGTCGAAGGAGGACAGGACGAGGGAGGCGTCCTTGGCCTCGAGGCGCACGCCGGCGAGGACGGGCACCGGCGGACGGGCCGGCACCGAGCGGGCGGTCCAGGTGACGGCCTCGGCGAGGACGTCTCGATCAACCCTGAGCTTCACGGTGGGGTGCCTCCTGTGTCGGCGGGCGGCGCGCGCGTGCGCGGCGACTGGCTTGTCTGCGGTCCTGCGCGCCGCCCTCACGACGAGGTGCGACGGGTCAGGACGATCCACGTGGAGTCTAGACGCAAGGCAGGACGCTCATCCACGCGCTGAGTGCCGCTGCGGGCGACCGGAGTCCGGGGACCCGGCCGGCCCTCGTCGCGCTGAGTCGCTCGCGGGTCGGGCCTGGGCCGATCCCGCCCTCGGTGGCAGGTTCGTGGGATCCCGGATGAGTTTGTAGTTAGTAGATGTAGTAGGTGGTGTGGGAACTGGGGATAACCGGGTTCGGCGGCGTCGCCGGGCCGACGACGGCTGTGGAAGCACAGATGAGTGATTCGGTGCGCGAATGACACGATCGGTGGAGACGCGCAGCGCGTCCCGGGCCCAGTCCCCAGGAGGGGCTCCTCGGTGCACAGGGGAGTGACGCCTTCTCCACGTGCTCTCCTCCGGACGGCCCACAGGGCCGACGGCGCTCAGGGGCGACGGCGCTCAGGACTGGGGCGACTGCGCCGCCTGCTTGATGCGGCTCGTCAGCTCGGTGACCTGGTTGAAGGTGGAGCGGCGCTCCGCCATCTGGGTACGGATCTTCTTGTCCGCGCTCATGACGGTGGTGTGGTCGCGGCCGCCGAACTCGCGCCCGATCTTGGGCAGGGACAGGTCGGTGAGCTCGCGGCACAGGTACATGGCGATGTGCCGGGCGTTGACGATGGTGCGGGAGCGGTTCGCGCTGCACAGGTCGTCGATGGTGATCCCGAAGTAGTCGGCCGTCTGCCCCATGATGAGGGAGGTCGTGACCTCCTCGCCGGCGGGGTCGGAGATGATGTCCTTGAGGACCATCTCGGCCAGGGTCTGGTCGATCGGCTGCTTGTTGAGCGAGGCGAAGGCCGTGACGCGGATGAGGGCGCCCTCGAGCTCGCGGATGTTGGTCGTCACACGGCTGGCGATGTACTCGAGCACGTCCATGGGCAGGTCGAGGCCGTCGGCGCGGGCCTTGCGGGACAGGATCGCGATGCGGGTCTCGAGGTCCGGCGGCTGGACGTCGGCGAGCAGGCCCCACTCGAAGCGGGAGCGGAGGCGCTCGTCGAGGCCGTTGAGGGCCTTGGGCGGCTGGTCGGAGGTGATGACGACCTGCTTGCCCGAGGAGTGCAGCGAGTTGAAGGTGTGGAAGAACTCCTCGAGCGTCGACTCCTTGCCGGAGAGGAACTGGATGTCGTCGACGAGGAGGATGTCGACCTCGCGGTAGCGGCGCTTGAAGGCCTCGAGGCGGCCGTCGTCGCGGGCGCCGTCGCGCAGGCAGGCGATGAACTCGGCCGTGAACTCCTCGGAGTTGACGTACTTGACGCGCGTGGAGGGGTTGAGGGTGCGCGCGTAGTGGCCGATGGCGTGCAGGAGGTGGGTCTTGCCCAGCCCTGAGCCGCCGTAGATGAACAGCGGGTTGTAGGCGCGGGCCGGCGCCTCGGCGACGGCGATGGCGGTCGCGTGCGCGAAGCGGTTCGAGGAGCCGGTGACGTAGGTGTCGAAGGTGTAGCGCGGGTTGAGGACGGAGCCGTCGGTGGGGCGCGGGGCGCCGGCGCCCTCGCGGGGGCCGGGGGCCTGGGCGGGGTGCGGGCTCGTCACGTACTGGGCGCGGTTCTCGGTGCGCGCCGGCTCCTCGGAGTAGCGCGGGGTCGCGTAGGCGGTGTCGTAGCCCTGCTCGTAGCCGGACTCGTACCCGTCCTGACCTCGGGCGGCCTCGGCCCCGCGCGGGAAGGACGGGGTCTCGGCGACGCGCTGGTCGTAGGGGCGGCGCTCCTCGTAGCGCTCGGGCGCGGGCTCGTGGCCGGACTCCTGCGGGGCGGGGGCCTCGTAGGAGGGGCGTGCCGGCTGCTCGACGGCGCGGGGGCCCGGGCGTCCGTCGCCGCTGCGCTCCCCCGGGTACTCGGTGGCGTACTCGCCTGCCGGTGCGGCGCCGGTCGGCTGGCCGAAGGAGCCGGCCGAGGCGTCCACCGAGGTGTCCATGGTGACCTCGAAGGGGACCTCGCGGCTCCAGACCTGCGTGAGGGCGCGGCTGATCGGCCCGCGGGAGCGCTCGACGACGTCCTTGACGAAGCCGGAGCCGACGACGAGGACGAGGGTGCCGTCGACGTCGATGACCCGGGTCATCCGCAGCATGGTGACCTTGCCCTGCCCGAGCTCGCCGGAGGAGGAGAGGAGCTCGAGGGTCTGGTGCCACCTCGTGGTCGCTTCGTCGGGCACGCTGTCTCCTGGCTGAGGGTCGTCGGGGCGGGGCCGGTCAGGGCCGGCGCCCCGCGGGCGGGAGGCCCGCGAGGGGACCCATCATGGAGCGGTGTCCACAGAGTTGTCCACACGTGGGGACTGAGGTCCCGGCCGGTCCCGGACACCCCCAGAGTGAGGGAAAACCTGTGGTTTCCCGGGATCGCGCGGCTCGTGGACCCACAGGGGGTGGACGCCGGTCGTGCACATTCCCACAAGCAGGACCGGTCGACCTGTGAATAACATCGGTGACATTCCCGACGGCGTTGCGCCGGCCGCCCCGGCGCCGCTCCTCGGGCAGCCTCATCCGGCTCGGCCGCCGGCCTCCGAGCCGCCGTCCGGCGGCTCCGGGGACGTGTTCGGACTCTCACCGTCCTGGGCCCCGGGAGGTTTGACCCCCCTGAAACCGGAACCGTATTGTGGTGCGGACGTTCGCGTGGACTCACGCCCCGGACCATGGGGCAACCAGCGCGAGCGACAGTGCCGCGATCCCCGCGACGCACTGTTCCGATCGTCCGAGCAGGAGTACACCCGTGAGCAAGCGGACCTTTCAGCCGAACAACCGCCGTCGCGCCAAGGTGCACGGCTTCCGCAAGCGCATGAGCAGCCGCGCCGGCCGCGCCGTCCTCGCCTCGCGCCGCCGCAAGGGCCGCGCGCGTCTCGCCGCCTGAGGTGCTTCCTGCGGCGCACCGGATGCGGCGCTCCGAGGACTTCTCGGAGGCGCTGAGAACCGGTGCGCGCAGCGGTAGCCGCAGGCTGGTCATCCACTACCGCGCCGGCGAGACCGGGGACTCCTCCCCGGCGCTCGTCGGCGTCGTCGTGCCCAAGAAGCAGGTTGCACGAGCCACGCACCGCAACCGGATCAAGCGCCGGGTGCGCGCCCTCATGAGTGAGCGCGTCACCGGACTCGAGCCGGGCGCCCGCGTCGTCGTGCGCGGCCTGGCCGGGGCGGATGGGGCGACGAGCGAGGAGCTCGCCGCCGACGTCGACCGCCTCCTGGCCCGGGACCGCCGCCTGCTCTCGGAGGGACGACGGCGGTGAGCGACGACCGGGGCGCCCTGCGCGACGGACCGCTCGAGCGGCTCGTCCTCGCCCCGGTGCGCCTCTACCAGCGGTGGGTCTCCCCCGCGCTGCCGCGGAGCTGCCGCTACTACCCCACCTGCTCGGCCTACGCGGTCGAGGCGGTCCGGGGCCACGGCGCCGGCAAGGGGATCCTCCTCGCCGCCTGGCGCCTCCTGCGCTGCAACCCGCTCACCCCCGGGGGCGTGGACCACGTCCCCGAGCCCGGCCAGTGGCGCTACCACCACCCCCACGACGTCCCCCGTTTCGAGGTCGAGGACGCGGTCGGCTCGCCGGCCCGCCAGACCGACTGACGGGGCCCTGGCCGGAGGCACCGGCTCGGGGCAACCGCCGCAACGGCCCCGCCCCACCCCACAGCAAGGAGTGCAATGGACACGATCCTCTGGCCCCTCAAGGTCGCCGTCGCCTGGGTGATGGTCTACATCCACAAGTTCCTGGTCCTCATCGGCATGCCCGACGGATCCGGCGTGGCGTGGGTGCTCTCGATCGTCGGACTGACGATCGTCGTGCGGCTGCTCATCATGCCGCTCTTCGTCAAGCAGATCCGGGCGAGCCGCGGCATGCAGCTCATGCAGCCCGAGCTCCAGGCCCTCCAGGCCAAGTACAAGGGCAAGAAGGACCCGGAGTCGCAGCGCCGTCAGCAGGAGGAGATGATGGCGCTCTACCGCAAGCACGGGACGAACCCCATGTCCTCGTGCCTGCCGATCCTCATCCAGATGCCGATCTTCCTCGCGCTCTTCCGCGTGCTCGCCTCGCTGCAGAACGTCGCCAGCGGCACCTACTCGGGACACTCCTCCATCGGCCCGCTCACCGCGCACCTCGCTGAGCAGGTCCAGGCCTCGACGGTCTTCGGGGCCCCGCTGTCCTCGTCCTTCATGAACAGCTCGGACGTCACGACCAAGGTCGTCACCGTCGTCCTCATCGTCGTCATGTCGGTGACGCAGTGGTACACGATGGCGCAGCTGAGCATGAAGAACATGCCGGAGTCCACGAAGAACTCCGACAACCCCATGATGCGCTCGCAGAAGATGATGATGACGGTCATGCCGATCTTCTTCGCCTTCACCGGTGTGCAGTTCCAGATCGGCGTCCTCGTCTACTGGGTGACCACCAACCTGTGGACCATGGGCCAGCAGTTCTTCACCATCCGCAACATGCCCGCTCCCGGCTCCGAGGCGGAGACGAAGTACCGCGCCCGCGTCAACGCCAAGCGTGCCCGCCAGGGCAAGCCCTCCCTCGAGGAGGAGGAGGCCGCGCAGCGCCAGGCCGAGCTCGAGGCCGCCGGCAAGACGGGCGGCCAGCGCGTCCAGCCAGTCCGCAAGGACCGCCAGAAGAAGCAGCGCACCGGCCTGCCCGCCACCGTCGAGGAGCAGTACGCCGAGGAGCGGTCCGAGGAGGAGAAGGCGGTCGAGGAGATCGAGACGACCGCCGGCCTCACCCCCGAGGAGATCGCCCGCCGCCGCTACGAGAAGCGGGCCCGCCAGCGCGCCCAGCGCAAAAACGGCGGCAAGAAGCGCAAGCCGCGCTGACCGAACACTTCCCCGGCGTCCTGCGCAACGGGCCGCCGACCAGCACAGAGAACGGATCCACCATGAGTGAGAACACCGCCCCGTCCAGCACCGTCAAGCGCCTCGAGGAGGAGGGCGAGGTCGGCGCCGACTACCTCGAGGAGCTCCTCGACATCGCCGACCTCGGTGGCGACATCGACATCGACGTCGACCACGGCCGCGCCTCGATCGCCGTCGTCGCCTCCGAGGAGGGAGACGAGCGCGAGCTCGCCGACCTCGTCGGCCGCGACGGCGAGGTCCTCGAGGCCGTCCAGGAGCTGACCCGTCTGGCCGTCCAGGCCAAGACCGGCAACCGCTCGCGCCTCATGCTCGACATCAACGGCTACCGCGCCGCCCGCCGCGCCGAGCTCACCAAGGTCGCCGAGGAGGCCGTCAGGCGCGTCCAGGAGGGCGGCGAGACCGTCGCCCTGGAGCCGATGAACCCCTTCGAGCGCAAGGTCTGCCACGACGTCGTCGCCGCCGCCGGACTCGTCTCCGAGTCCGAGGGCGCCGAGCCGCACCGCCACGTCGTCGTCCTCCCCGCCGAGGACGAGGTCGACGACGCCGAGGACGCCGGCGCCGACTCCGACGAGCAGGACTGAGGCCGTGAGCGAGGCGCCCGGCGAGGGCACGGTCGACGGCGAGGTCGTCGTCGAGGAGCCCGGCGAGGAGGTCCGCGAGCTCTTCGGCGTGGCCTTCTCCGCGGCGGAGCACTTCGCCGACATGCTCGTCGAGGAGGGGGAGCTGCGAGGCCTCGTCGGTCCGCGCGAGCTGCCCCGCCTGTGGAGCCGGCACCTCGTCAACTCCGCGGCCGTCGTCCCCTTCCTCCCGTCGCGCGGCACCGTGGCCGACATCGGTTCGGGGGCGGGCTTCCCGGGGATCGTCGTCGCCCTCCTGCGGCCCGACCTCGAGGTCACCCTCATCGAGACCATGGAGCGGCGCGTCGAGTGGCTCGACGACGTCGTCACCGAGCTCGACCTCGACAACGTCACCATCCGCCGCGCCCGGGCCGAGGAGGTCAAGGACCGCTACGACGCCGTCACCGCGCGCGCCGTCGCGAACCTCTCCAAGCTCGTGCGGCTCACCGCTCCCCTGCTGCGCCAGGGAGGCGCGCTCCTGGCGCTCAAGGGAGCCAAGGCCGAGGCGGAGGTCGAGGACGCCAAGTACGTCATCAAGAAGGCCAAGCTGCTGCCGGCCACTGTGCACGAGGTGGTGACCCCCGGCGAGGAGGTCACCCGCGTCGTCGAGGTGCGCCGACGCGCGGCCCGCTGAGCCCCTCCCGGCCGAGGCGGAGGCCCGCCCCCGGGCACACGGCACCCGGTCGTCGACTCCGTCACGCGCCCGCTCCCCCGCTGGAGCGGGCGCGTGACGCGTCCGGGACCTCACGTAGACTGAGGCGCCCGCGGGTGCGAGCCGCGGGTCGTCGTCGGAGGAGAACAGGTTGTCAGGATCGTCCATCTTCGATCAGCTCCGGGCCGACCAGTCCGCCCTCCATAAGGTCGCCGCCGGCGGCTTCCCCGTCCCCGAGCGCACCCGCGTCATCGCCGTCGCCAACCAGAAGGGCGGTGTCGGGAAGACCTCGACGACCGTCAACGTGGCCGCGGCCCTCGCCGAGGCGGGGCTCAACGTCCTGGTCATCGACGCCGACTCGCAGGGCAACGCCTCGACGGCGCTCGGAGCCCCGCACGGGGAGGACGACGACTCCGTCTACGAGGTGATCGTCGAGGGCCGTCCCATGGCCGAGGTGACCGTCCAGACGGCCTTCGCGCCCTCCCTGTGGTGCGTGCCCGCCACGGTCAACCTCGCCGCGGTCGAGATCGACCTCATCAGTGAGGAGCGCCGCGAGCTGCGCCTGCGCGAGGCGCTGGAGCAGTATGTGGCCGACCGCGGGGCCGCGGGCCTCCCCCGGCTGGACTACGTCCTCATCGACTGCCCGCCCTCGCTCGGCATCATGACGATCAACGCCTTCGTGGCCGCTCGTGAGGTGCTCATCCCCATGCAGGCCGAGTACTACGCGCTCGAGGGCCTCGCGCTCCTGACCCGTTCGGTGGAGCGGATCGCCGAGGCGCACAACCCCGAGCTGCACGTCTCGATGATCGCCCTCACCATGTTCGATAAGCGGACGACTTTGGCTCGGGATGTGGACGAGGAGGTCCGCACCTACTTCCCGCAGGCGACGCTCGGGACCAGGATCCCGCGCTCGGTGCGTATCGCCGAGGCTCCTTCCTTCGGAGCGCCGGTCGTGTTCTGGGACCCGCGATCGACCGGATCGGTCGCTTACAAGCAGCTTGCACAGGAGATCGCGCAGCGCGCGATCCCCTCCCCCGACGACGCGCAGGAGGCGTGACGATGGCTCATAAGAAGCGCGGTCTCGGACGGGGCCTTCAGGCACTCATCCCGGAGGGGCAGA
The DNA here is from genome assembly GCF_001553565.1 of Actinomyces radicidentis. Lineage (NCBI taxonomy): Bacteria > Bacillati > Actinomycetota > Actinomycetes > Actinomycetales > Actinomycetaceae > Actinomyces > Actinomyces radicidentis. The sequence goes on from NZ_CP014228.1 coordinate 1,123,802, forward strand.
AGGAGACGCCGGCCCACCGGCCGACGGACGTCTTCTTCGCCGACAACTCCGCGGGCGCCGACGAGGACGGGCCGGCTACCGAGGCGGCCCCGGTGCGCCGGGAGGGTGAGCGCTCGGCCACGGACATCGCTGCGACCCTACTGGCTCCCTCGAAGCGCGCCAAGCGGGGCAAGAAGAAGCCCGTCGTGAAGGATGAGCCGGCTGTAGCGGCCGGCAAGGAGCAGGAGCCGGCCGAGGCCGTGACCTCGGTGAGCGAGGCGACTGGGGTCAAGGACTCCCCCGGGCACGGACAGGCCCCGGCGCCCAAGGACGAGTCTCAGGCACCGGCCAAGCGAACGTCCGGCGCTGCTCGCCACGTTTCACGTGATACCAGCGCGGGGCCGGAGTCTCCGTCCTCCTCCGATACCGAGGCCGTCTCCGCTGCCGCCACGACGCTCGCGTCGAGCACGGCCCCCGTCGGCGCTGCCGATGCCGCGTCGACGGAGGCCGTTGAGCCTGTTTCACGTGAAACAGTGGGAGAGGACGAGGGTCTCGTTCCAGTGCCTGGAGCGACCTTCGCAGAGCTCCCCACCGCCATCATCCACGCGAATCCCCGTCAGCCTCGTCAGGTCTTCGACGAGGAGGACATCACGGAGCTCGCGGCCTCCATCAAAGAAGTGGGGCTGCTCCAGCCCATCGTCGTCCGGCGTGTCGATGATCCCGAGACCGGTGAAGCGACGTACGAGCTCATCATGGGCGAGCGCCGCCTGCGCGCGTCTCGCGAGGCCGATCTGGAGACGATCCCTGCCGTCGTCCGGTACACCGAGGATCAGGACCTCCTGCGTGATGCTCTTCTGGAGAACCTGCACCGGGTCCAGCTGAATCCGCTCGAGGAGGCAGCCGCGTACCAGCAGCTCCTTGATGACTTCAACTGCACCCACCAGGAGCTCTCGAAGCGGATCGCGCGGTCGCGCTCCCAGATCTCCAACACGCTCCGGCTCATGAAGCTCCCTCCGCTCGTTCAGCGTCGGCTCGCGGCCGGCGTCCTGTCTGCCGGGCACGCACGTGCTCTGCTGGGGCTGCCCGACGCTGCCGCCATGGAGCGGCTTGCGCAGCGGATCGTCGCCGAGGGGCTGTCCGTGCGCGCGACTGAGGAGATCGTGGCGCTCCACGACGAGCCGACGGAGTCGCGAGCCTCCAAGGTGCTGCGACCCCGCAGCGTTCCGCTTCCTGCGCTGTCGACCCGGCTCTCGGACGCCTTTGATACCCGGGTGAAGGTGACGAGGGGCGCCAAGAAGGGTCGGATCACCATCGAGTTCGCCGGTGACGAGGATCTGGCTCGCATCGTCCAGGCACTGGCGCCAGGAACGTCACTCGCCGAGGACTGAACACCTCGACATTCAGACGCGGCCGCACACCACACGGTGTGCGGCCGTTGTCTCATGTCCCCGTAGTTTCACGTGAAACGGTTGGAGCTGGAGCCCCCGGAACCTCTGGAGCGTCTGCCGGCATCGAGGGGGTTCTCTCTGGGGCCCCGGAGCCCAAGGACACCGGCAGCCGCGATGGCTTCGTGCCGTTGTCACCGAGCTTCTCCGCGTGCCGCCCCTGGCGGTCACGGTGACCGTAGACGTTCCGGTGTGGGCTCCGCAAAGACGATGCAGCCTCAATGTTTCACGTGAAACCGCGCAGCGAGTGGATCGTCATGCTGCGTCCGGTATTAGGTTCGGCGATCCGCGTCCACCGCTCGTCGGAACCGCGCCGGCACTGACACTGACCTGAGACGGACACGAAGGTTGCACCGCCATCGAAGTATCGCGGCACGATCAGACTCGGTGGTGGCGTCGGGTTGCTGCGGAGGCACGGAAGCTCCTCAGGCCTTGAAGGCACGCGCGGAGGACGGATTCCGACATCGCCCCTCCTGGTGGCGCCGGCTCGACGGTCGCGGTGCTCGGCGGTTGCGTTTCACGTGAAACACCTGGCCTGGACACCTCGATAGCTTCGTTCTTGCAGCCCACCCGCGGCTGGCGGAGCATCCCGCCTTGGCTTTCCCGAGCCAATCGCGCTGAAGCACGGAAGTGCCCGAGGCGGGCGATCCATGGGTGTCTCGGTGCGGTTCGGATCTGCAAGGTCTCATCCGCGATCAGCATCAGTCGTGTTGTTTCACGTGAAACACGCGATGTGCCCGCCGCCTACGAGGGGCGACGGGCACATCCCGAACGTGCAGCTGTGCGGATCAGGGTCGGACGGCGGGGTTCCTCACGAGGGCTTCGTATAGGGCTTCCACCGAGCCGTCCGCCTCGGCAGCGAGCGGCAGCAGTGAGGTGGAGGTCATCCCCGGGACGACGTTGACGTCGATGAACCAGGGGGTGCCGTGCCCGTCGAGGATGAGGTCGGTACGGGAGATGTTGCCCAGTCCGAGGGTCCGGTGCACCGTGAGCGCGACCTCGGTGACAGCGGCGGTCTGCGCCTCGTCGAGTCGTGCGGGGATGAAGTACTCGGAACGCCCCGGGTTGTAGCGGGCGTCGAAGTCGTACTCGCCGTCGGTGACGATCTCGACCGGGGGGAGAGCGCGTGGTCCGTCACCCGTGTCCACCACGGAGATGGCGAGCTCTGTTCCCGCGACGTAGCGCTCGATGAGGGCCCGGTCGTCGTAGGCGAAGCAGGCCACCATGGCGTTCCGCAGGGAGTCTGCCGAGTCGGCGTAGGAGACGCCCAGACCGGAACCGCCCTGGTTGGGCTTCACGACGACGGGGTAGCCCAGGTGGTCTGCGACCAGTCCGAGCACCTCCTGGGCGCCGAGCTGCGAGAAGTAGGCCTTCGGCAGGGTCACGGAGTCGGGCGTGAGAACTCCGCCGGTGCGCACGGTGCCCTTGGCCGTAGGCTTGAAGGATGCGCGCTGGCAGCCGTCCGAGTGGGTGCCCACGTAGGGGAGGCCCAGGGCGATGAGGATGTTCTGGAGTCCTCCGTCCTCGCCGGCACCGCCATGGACGAGGGGCCACACGACGTCGGGCCCGAAGGCCCGTAGCTTGGCGACGAGGGTGGCGTCGACGTCGAGGACGATGACGGTGTGCCCGGAGTGCCGCAGGGCCGAGGCGACCCGGTTCCCAGAGCGGATGGAGACGTCGCGCTCATGGCTGAGGCCGCCGGCGATGATCGCGATGCGGAGCTCGTCCTCAGAAATTGACTGATCGGTGGATTCCGTCATGGTGACCCCTCAGATCTGGTCGGGTGCGGGAGCGGAGACGCCCTCGGGGGAGCGGGTGGTGGTCGGCCCGAAGATCTCGTGCAGCTCGAGGTCCCGGTTGACCACCTCGGACAGGCGGCGGACGCCCTCACGGATCTCGACCGGCTCGGGATAGCAGAAGGACAGGCGCATGTGGTCCCGTCCCGCGCGCCCGCCGGCGAAGAAGGCCGTCCCGGACACGTAGGCGACGAGGTTGGTCACGGCGCGGGGCAGCATGTCCTTGGCGTCGAGGCCCTCCGGAAGGCCCACCCAGACGTAGAAGCCGCCGTCGGGGACGTTCCACGTGCACATGGGCATGAACTCGTCGAGAGCGGCCACCATGGCGTCCCGGCGGCCCTTGTACATCCCCCGGAACTCCTCGATCTGACGCTTCCAGTCGAAGTTGTCGAGGTACATCGAGATCGAGAACTGGCCCACCGAGGACGGGCACAGGATGGCCGCCTCGGAGGCGAGCTTCATCTTCTCGCGGATGGCCGGGGGAGCGACCGCCCAGCCGACCCGGTAGCCGGGCGCGAAGATCTTGGAGAAGGAGCCCAGGTAGACGACGTCGTTGGGGGCGAGTGTCTTGAGCGCCGTGTAGGTCTGCCCCTCGAAGCCGAGGAGGCCGTAGGGGTTGTCCTCGACGATGAGGACGTGGTGGCGCCGGCAGATCTCGATGATCCGGGGGCGGCGCTCCTCGGAGAGGGTGACGCCCGCCGGGTTGTGGAAGTTCGGCAGGCAGTAGAAGAACTTGATGGTGCGTCCCTCGCGCTCGAGGCGCTGGATCGTCACCTCGAGCGCCTCGGGGACGACGCCGTCGGCGTCGATCTCGACCTGCTGAACGTCCGCCTGGTACGTCGCGAAGATCGACAGCGAGCCCACGTAGGTGGGGGCCTCGGCGAGGATGACGTCACCCGGGTCGATGAAGAGCTCGGTGATGATGTCGACGGCTTGCTGGGAGCCCGTCGTCACGATGACGTCCTCCGGGTCCGCGGGGATGCCCTCGAGGGCCATGATCTCGGGGATCTGCTCGCGCAGGCGGGGCAGGCCCTGGCCGTTGCCGTACTGGAGCGCCGTGCCGCCGTCCTTGCGGATCATCTGGGCGGTGGCGTCGGCCAGCTGATCGAGGGGGAGGTCCTTGAGGTTCGGCATGCCGCCGGCCAGGGAGACGACCTCGGGGCGCGAGGCGACGGCGAACAGGGAACGGGTCTCCGAGGCCCGCAGGCCGTGAGCTCGTGCGGCGTAGCTGTCCAGCCACGGGTCGAGTCGGTTCCCCTTCACCTGGTTCTCGTCGCTCACTGCACGGTCCTTTCCGGGTGGTCGGTCCCACCGCGTGCCCACAGTGTGCCACGGACGACACCCGCCCCCCGGGGGCCGTGCCCGAGGGATGGGTCGGGCGGTGCCGGAAGAGGAGCCTCGGCGCGCGGACGCCGGGGGCGGCCGCGCGCGGATCGGGGCTCAGGCCCGCAGGGCGTGCTCCTCGATGAGGGAGCGCAGGGCGTCCAGGTCGTTGTCCAGCTCCGTCACGTGCTGTGGGGCGTCCAGGAGGGCCTGGACGGCCTCGTCGACGGCCTGCTCGCCCCCGAGGGCCTCGGCGACCGTCGCGCCGAACTTGGCGGCCTTGGCGGTCTCGAGGACGAGGGTGGGGAAGCCGGGCTCCATGAGCGCGAGGGCCACGGTGACGCCGTCGGCGGTGTGCGGGTCGATGAGCCGGCCGGTGAGCGTGTGGACGAGGCGGATCGCGGTGAGGCGCTCCTCGTGGGTGGAGGAGGCCGAGACGAAGCCGAACTCGGACTCGAATCGGGCCTGCTGGTCGGACAGGTCGAGGCTGCCCCTGGCCTCCAGCTCGGGCCAGCGGCGCGAGAACTCCTTGGCGCCGAGCAGCTCGAAGACGAAGCGCTCGAGGTTCGAGGCCTTAGAGATGTCCATGGAGGGGCTCGAGGTGGCCAGGGTGTCCTCGCGCGAGCGCGGGGTGTAGACGCCGGTGCGGAAGAACTCGTCGAGCACGTTGTTCTCGTTGGTCGCCAGGATGAGGCGCCGGATCGGCACGCCCATCTCCCGGGCCAGGTGGCCGGCGTAGATATTGCCGAAGTTGCCCGAGGGGACGGCGACGTCGACCTGCGCGCCCGAGCGCTCGGCGTCGTCCAGCTCGTCCGTGGCACGCAGCCACGCCCACACGTAGTAGACGCACTGGGCGGCGATGCGGCCGACGTTGATCGAGTTGACGGCGCCGACGGAGTTGCGGGCCTTGAACTCCGGGTCCGCGTTGACGGCCTTGACGAGGTTCTGGCAGTCGTCGAAGACGCCGTGGACGGCGACGTTGACGATGTTGGGGTCGTCCAGGGAGTACATCTGCGCGCGCTGGACGTCGCTCATGCGTCCGTGCGGGGACAGCATGACGACGGAGACGTTGTCCTTCCCGCGGAAGGCGTGCTCGGCAGCGGAGCCGGTGTCGCCGCTCGTGGCGCCGAGGATGTTGAGGACGCGGCCCTCCTTGGCGAGGACGTAGGGGATCGCCTGGCCGAGGAACTGCATCGCCAGGTCCTTGAAGGCCATCGTGGGCCCCTCGGAGAGCCCGACGAGCTCGAGGCCATCCGCCACCCGGGTGAGCGGCCTCAGTGGGACGATAGGGGCCGGGAAGCGGTCGGGGGAGTAGGCGGCCGCGGTGAGGCGGGCCAGGTCCTCGCGGGGGACGTCCGTGGCGAACAGGCCGATGACCTCCGTGGCGAGCTCTGCGTAGCCCAGGCGGCGCCAGGACTCGAGGGTCTCCCGGGTGAGGGAGGGCAGGGCGTCGGGGACCGTGAGGCCGCCGTCGGGGGCCAGTCCGGACAGGAGGACCTCGGTGAAGCCCGCCGGGGTCATGCCGCCGCGGGTGGAGATGAACTGCATGCGCTGCCTTCCCTCGTGGCCGGGGAGCACCCGGATCCGATCGCCGCCATCCTATGCGGGGCGCCGGAGGCGCGGCCGGGTGGCCCGGAGGGCGGAAGGGGCGGGCCAGGCGCGCGCCGACGTCCGGGAGCGGCGCTCGGGCCCTCCGGCGGGCTGCGCCCGGCCCGCGCGTGCGCGACGATGGGAGGGGCCGGCGACCGCCGGGCCCCGTCGACGACGAGGAGGACGCACGAGCGAGCGGGAGCGCAGCGAGCTGGAGAAGCTCGAGGCGGGGGAGCCGTCCATGTTGCTCGACGAGGAGGTCGCCGCCCGCAAGGAGGGCGCCGTCGTCCTCACGCGCGCCTTCAACGACGCCGACCCCACCGACCACGCCGCCCAGGACCGGATCATTCGGGAGTTGCTCGGATCGACGGGCGACTTCATCTCGGTGCAGCAGCCCTTCCACTGCGACTGCGGCCCCAACATCCACGTCGGCGACGGCTTCCTCACCAACGACGACGTCACCATCCTCGACATCGCGCCGGTGCGCATCGGCGAGCACGTGATGATCGGGCCGAACACCCTCATCTCCACGGTGGGGCACCCGCTGTCCCGCCGCGGTCGGCGCGAGTGGGGCGCCTTCGCGAAGCCCGTCACCATCGGCGACGACGTCTGGATCGGCGGCAACGTCACCATCCTCCCGGGGGTCACGATCGGCTCCCACGTCGTCGTGGCGGCGGGTGCCGTCGTCTCCAAGGACGTTCCCGACGACGTCGTCGTCGGCGGCGTGCCGGCGCGGGTCCTGCGCGAGCTGGATGATGAGGAGGACGTCTCCGAGCCCGAGTGAGGGGCGACTTCTCCGCGGAACGGCGGGGATCGCCATGTAAATGACACGCTGTCATGATGACTCGTCCGACCCGGTTCGGGCCCCGCGGGCACGACGAAGGGCGACACCCGGGTGGGTGCCGCCCTTCGGTCTCCTCCCCTCGCAGCGCGAGCGGGGATGTCCCGATCTCGAGGTCAGGACGTCCCGATCTCGCGGGGTGCGGTGGGGAGGGGCGTCAGCTGAGGACCTTCTCGACCTCGGACTTGAAGGAGGCCTTCGGGCGGGAGCCGGCGAACTGGTGGAAGACCTCGCCGTCGCGGATGACGGCGAAGGTCGGGATGGAGCGGATGCCGTAGGAGCGGGCGGTGGCCGGGTTGGCGTCGACGTCGACCTTCACGAACTTGACGCGGTCCCCGAGCTCGGAGGCGACCTCGTCGACCACCGGGGCCATCTGGCGGCACGGGCCGCACCACTCGGCCCAGAAGTCGACGACGACGGGCGTGTCGGACTTGAGGACCTCGGACTCGAAGGTGGCGTCGGTGACGGCCTTGGCGTTGGACATGGGGTTCTCCTTCGTTGGGGGTGTTGCGGAGGGGCGCCGGTCAGGCGTCCAGGGCGGCGAGGTAGTGCTCGGCGTCGAGGGCCGCGCGGCAGCCGGAGCCGGCGGCGGTGATGGCCTGCTGGTACTCGGGGTCGGCGACGTCGCCGCAGGCGAAGACGCCGGGGATCCGGGTGCGCTGGCTGGGGGCCTCGACCTTGATGTAGCCCTTGCCGTCGAGCTCGAGGACGTCCTTGACGAGCTCGGAGCGCGGCACCTGGCCGATGGCGACGAAGAGGCCCGAGGCGGGCAGGTCGCGGCGCTCGCCCGTGACCGTGTCCTCGAGGGTGACCGACTCGACGGCGTCGGCCCCGTTGATGGCGACGACCTTCGAGTTCCACGCGAAGTCGATCTTCGGGTCGTCCTGGGCGCGCTTGGCCATGACGGCGCTGGCGCGCAGCTCGTCGCGACGGTGCACGATCGTCACGGAGGAGCCGAAGCGGGAGAGGAAGGTGGCCTCCTCCATGGCGGAGTCGCCGCCGCCGACGACGACGATCGGCTGGTCCTTGAAGAAGAAGCCGTCGCAGGTGGCGCAGTAGGAGACGCCGTGGCCGGAGAGGCGGTCCTCGCCGTCGAGGCCGAGGTGGCGGTACTCGGAGCCCGTCGAGATGATGACGGTGCGGGCCTCGTAGACCTCGTCGTCGGTGGTGATGCGCTTGACGTCGCCCTCGAGCTCGAGCTCGGTGACGTCCTCGAAGCGGACGTCGGCGCCGAAGCGCTCCGCCTGCTCCTGCATCTGGGTCATGAGCTCGGGGCCCATGATGCCCTCGACGAAGCCGGGGTAGTTCTCGACCTCGGTGGTGTTCATGAGGGCGCCGCCGGCGGTGACGGAGCCGGCGAGTACGACGGGCTTGAGCTGCGCGCGGGCGGCGTAGGTCGCGGCGGTGTATCCGGCGGGGCCGGAGCCGACGATGACGACGTCGTGGATCATGACTCTCCTGGTTCATCGGGTCCCCGCGAGCCGGCGCGCGCGGGTCTGCTGGAAGCAGTATCGCCCCATGGAACCGCTGATGGGAGTGCTTTCTTCCCCCAGGAGGGTCCTATCGAAGAGTGATCTCCGAGATAGTCGCCTTGTTGAGCCCGTCCGAGGAGGTCGGCAGGTCGGTGATCCACACGACGATGGTCGTCGCGTTGGTCGCCGGGAAGCTGAAGGTGGTGGTGCCGTCCGTGAAGGCGCCCTCGGCGAGGAGGGTTCCTCCCTGGGGGTCGTCGGCGCTCGTGGCGCGGATCTGGACGTTGCCTCCCGTGCCGGTGCCCTGCATCTCGATGGAGGAGACCTCAGCCGCCTGCTGGAGGGTCACGGCCACGCCGATGCCCTGCTTGAAGGCCAGCGACGGCGAGGCGTAGTAGCGCGAGTACCAGCCGCCGTCGGTGCTGCCGTCGATGAGGGTCGCGGCGAGCTCGGGGTGCTCGGAGTCGTCGCCGTAGGGGTCGAGGGACTCGGCGCTCGCGAGCGCGATCGGCGCGGCCTGGGTCGGCGACGCGGAGGCCGACGGCGTCGCCGCGGCGGTGCCGTCGCCCGCGTCCGCAGCCTGGGAGGTGACGGTCGGGACCGTCTTGGCGGCGGGGACCTCGTCGTCGGTGACGCGGACGCCGAAGAGCTGGAGGAGGTTCGACACGGCGAAGAACACGCCGATGAGGACGGCCAGGAGCATCGCGACGAGGACGACGAAGGTCGTCCGGCTCACCGAGCGCGAGACCTCGTCCTCCTCCTCGTCCGGTTCGTCCTCGTCGTCCTCGATGAGGGTGGCGTCGTCGGCGCTCACCGAGGACGGCACCGGGGCCGGGGCCTGCGGGGCGGGTGCCGGGGCGGCCTGCGCCTCCTCGGGCGGGACGACGACGAAGGCGGGGCGCTCCTCAGCGGCCGTGGCGTCCTGGCCCTCGGCGGCGACGTCGGCGGTCTGGGAGCGGGAGCCGCGCGGGGCGGCGTGGGCGGAGGAGCGGCCGCGCAGGCGTCCGAGGACGCCCAGCGGGCCGGAGGCGATGCCGGCCGAGCGGGCCGCGGCGGCCTCGCCCGACTCCTCGGTGGCGGGCAGCACCGAGGCGTCCCAGGGGGACAGGGTCCGGGCCACCTCGGCCGCGGAGATCGGCGGGCGGCCGCCCCAGGTGCGCTCCACGAGGGCGTCGACGCGGTCGATGTCGGGCACCGCCGAGCCCTCGGGCAGGAGGGTCGAGGGCGCCGCGGGGGCGTCGCCGTGGAAGGGGGCCGAGGGGATGCCGGAGCGCTTGCCCGGCCAGCGGCGGGTGAGGCCGTAGTAGAGGAGCTCGACGAGGGAGCGGGCGTCGGTCCGGTCGAAGGCGAGGGGGTCGTCCTCGTCCTCGACGTCCAGACCGAGGACGGCGGCCTCGATGCCGATGCCGGTCACCTGGACGGAGCCGTCCGGGCGCAGGCGCACCGAGTCCGGGGAGAGATGGAGGTGGTTGAGACCGCGGCGCGAGGCGATGTCGAGCGCCTGGGCGGTCTCGCCGACGACGGCGCGCACCTGCTCGGGGCTCAGCCCCTCCTCGACGAGGGAGGTGAGGGTGCGGGAGGCCGCCGGCTCCATGACGATGAAGGAGCCGTCGCCCTGCTCGACGTCGTAGACGCGCTGGACGCGGGGGTCCTCGATGAGGACGGCGCGCGAGGCGGCCCGCAGGACGTCCTCGCGGTGCTCGGTCGCGTTGCCCAGGGTGAGGACGGTGACCTCGCGGTCGAGGATCGTGTCCCGGCCCAGGTGCCGCACCACGCGGGGGAGGGTGGTCGGGAGGGTGGAGACCAGCTCGTAGCGGCCGGTGCCGATGGGCGTGCTCTCGCTCATCGTTCTCGCTCCTCCTCGGGACGTCTGGGGCTTCGGGTGCGTGCCGAGTGTACGGTTCGCGCCGCCCTCGGACCGCTCCAGCGCGCCGCCCGGGCGCGCTCCCGGCCAGTGGTACGGGGCCCCTGGGGCGGGTGCGGCTGCTGCGTCGGATGAGGTCCCGGGGCCGGAGGGGCCGCGGGACGGACCCGAGGAGGGACCGCCGTCGGGACCGCCGGGCAGGTCGTCGGCGGAGCCCGCGTCGTCGTCGGGCTCGTCGTCGGACCCGGTGCCGGGGTGCTCCTCGGCCAGGGCGGCCACGGCCTGCTCGGTGGGCGCCGCGGCGCCGTCGACGGCGGGGATCGCCTCGGACTCCCCGGCGCGCGCGGTCACGGCGACCGGGGCCGGCGCCAGGCGCTCGGCCAGGCGGCCCGTCGCGCGACCGGCTCCGCCGGGCAGGATCCGCCCGATCCTCGCGACGACGCGCGACAGGCGGGAGAAGAGGATGGAGAGCTCGGAGATCCGCAGGAGACGCGCCACGACGAGGTAGACGAGCGTCATGACGAGGGCGCCGAGGACGACGATGACGACGGCGTCCGTCGCGCGCGTGCCCGTCATCGTGCCGTCGGCCGGGCCGAGGACCCGGCGAAGGGCGTAGCCGACGGCGGCGGCCGGCAGGACCGCGACCACGAGGCGCGCGTAGGTCGTCATGATGCGGCGGCCGTCGAGGTGGGGCACGTGGCGCCGCAGGAGCGGGATGGTGATCGCGGTGCCGATCGTGTGACCGGCGACGATGCCCGCGCAGGCCCACGCCATCCACTGGGTCGCGGGGGCGAGCAGGTACGCGCCGAGGCAGAAGACGACCATGGTGAGGCCGACGGCGGCGTCGGCGCGCAGGAGGCGCTTGGTGTCCGCGTAGGCGAGCATGACGCGCTGGACGGTGAACCACAGGCCCTGGGTGATGACCCCGATGCCGAGGATCGTCATCATCGGCGCGGCGGCCTGTGCGGCGTCCAGCGACAGGGAGGGGACGAAGGCCTGGAGCGCGGGCTCGCCCAAGACCGAGATGCCGAAGCCGCACAGGACCGTGAAGACACCGACGCTGCGCAGGCCGAGGGAGAAGTCGTCGCGGACGCCGTCGGAGTCCCCGGCCGCCGCCTTCTCGCTCATGCGCGTGAACAGCGCCGTGATGATCGAGGTGGTGATGAGCGACTGCGGCAGCATGAAGATGAGCTGCGTGTTGGCGTAGAGGGTCGTCGACGGGACGACGACGTGCGCGTAGGCGGCCGACTCGCCGGCCGTGAGGGCGCGGGAGGACAGGTTCGTCGTCGCCCAGTCGCCGACGCTCGCCAGGAGCACGCCGAGGAGGGCCCACAGCGCGACCTTCGACGTCTCGCCCAGGCCCATGCCCCGCACGCCCCAGATGAACCGCGGCTTGAAGCCGATCCTCCGCAGCGGGACGTAGAGGACGACCGCCTGCAGCACGATGCCGAGCGTCGTCGTCGCACCGATGAGGGCGATGCGGTCGAAGGTCCAGATCGAGGGGTCCTGACCGCCGGCGTACCCGCCGTAGATCTTGAGGTAGGCGACGAGCGAGGCGATCGAGATGAGGTTGTTGAGAACCGGGGACCACATGTAGGGCCCGAAGCTCGACCGCGCGTTGAGGACCTGCCCCCACAGGGCGTAGAGGCCGTAGAAGAACACCTGCGGCATGCACCAGAAGGCGAAGGCGAAGGCCAGCGGCTGCCAGCGCCCCAGGCCGGAGGCGTAGATCATGATGACCAGCGGGGAGGCCGCCGTGAGGATCCCGGCCACGACGAGCAGCAGCATGGAGGCGGCCGTGAGGAGCCGGTTCACGAGCTCGTCGCCGTTGGGCTTGCGCAGCGCCCGGACGATCTGCGGGACGAGGATCGCGTTGAGGATGCCGCCGATGAGCAGGTTGTAGAGCTGCGTCGACAGCGAGTTGGAGATGTTGAAGGCGTCCGCGGCGCCGGAGCCCGTGGCGCCGAGGGCGGCGACGAGGAGGGCGTTGCGGACGAAGCCGAGCAGTCGCGAGGCGAGCGTGCCCGCCGCCATGATGGCGCTCGAGCGCGCGACCGAGCCGCCGCCCTCGGCGGCCTTGCTCGCGCTGGATCCCGCGGGGGACGTGCTCATGCCTTCTCCTGGGGTGTGACGGTGCGTCGGCCTCGGCGCACGGTACGCGTGATGCCGGCCGCGAGCATGATGACGAGGCCGACCCCGATGACGCGTGTGCCGAGGTTCTCCCAGTCGGCGCGCACGCGCATGTGGACGGTGGTGGGCGTCCCGACTCTCGTGCCGTCGGCGGCGAGCACCTCGATGGTGAGCTCGACGTCGCCGGAGCCCACGGCGGTCACGGGCACCTTCGAGGTGACCTCGCCCCGGGCGGGGACCGTCACGGTGGTGTCGGCGTCGGCCTGGAGCCGCTGGGTGCTCGGGACGAGGTGGACGCGGACGGTGACGTCCTGGTCGAGTGAGGAGGTGATCCGCACCGGCAGGTCGGCGTTGGAGCTGATGAGGTTGATCGTCGAGGAGGGCACGGCCGTGAGCCCGGCGGCGACGGCGTCGCCCGCCTCGCGCGCGGCCGCGATGTTCGAGTCGCGGCCGGCGGTGTCCGTGCGCCACGAGGCCGAGGCGGTCGTGGCGACGACGTCGCCCTGCCGGCCGAGCACCGCGGAGGGGTCCTCGAGGACGCTCGCGACCGAGCTGAGGTAGGAGGCCGCCTGGGTGGCGCGCGTGAGGTCCGCGGCGGAGACCTCGCTGGCGGCCCGCTGCTCCGAGGGGAGGTCCTGCCGGGCGGCGTCGCGGCCCTCCCGGGAGGACTGGTCGGCGTCGGCAAGCAGGTCGTCGAGGCCCTGGGCGCCCGTCCACCCGGAGTCGGAGAGGGCGGCGATCCTCGTGCGCAGGACCTCGGGGTCGGTGCGGGCGGCCTGGGTTCGCGAGAGCGTGACGACGACGTCGCGGGAGACGGAGGGCGCCTGGCGGGTGAGGATCGCGGCGTCGGCGCGCAGGACCTGGCGGGCGTCGAGGTCCGACAGGTTGGTCTCCCCGGCGTCCGTGGTGAGGCGGCCCCCGAGCGCCGAGGACAGGTCGGTGTCGGGCACGAGGACGGTGCGCCCGTCGACGACGGTCGTGCCGGAGGGCGTGTAGGTGAGGTCCTCGGCGACGGGGAGGTCCCCGGGCGAGGCGATGACGGTGGTCGTCGTGCCGCCCAGCGCGCTCAGGGTGCTCGTGTCGAGGGTGTCGGCGACCCAGGCGACGCCCGTGGAGGCGCCGTCCTCGACGGTTCCCGATACGGCGGAGCGCGAGGTCGCGGAGGTGATGAGGTCGCCGCGGCCGAGGTGGGCGAGGGCGGCGACGTCGGCGTCCGACCAGGGCAGGGCGACGACGTCGCCCTCGGCGGCGGCCCCCTTGAGGGCGTCGACGAGCTCGGTGTCCGTCGTGGCGCTCGCCTCCGTGCTCGAGTCGGCGGCGGCGCCGGTGGGCTCGGTGGGGGCGACGGTGGGCTCGGTGGAGGCCTGCTCGCTCGCGGTCGCGGTGGGCGCGGCGCTCGCGGTCGGTGTCGCGGAGGCGCTGCCGGTCGCCTGCGCCGACGCGGTGGAGGAGGCCGTGGGGGAGGCGGTGGCACCCGCCGAGGCCGCGGCGTCGGAGGGGACCCCGAGGGCCTCCATGAGGGCGGGGTCGACGGCGAGGACGACGCCGTCGCCGGCCAGGGACAGCAGGCCGAGGACGCGCTCGCGGACCGCCGCGACCTGCTCGGCCGTCGAGTCCTCCTCCGCCGTGCCGGCCTGCGTCGCGGAGGCGGTCGCCTCCTCGGTGGGCTCGGCGCTCGCGCTCACCGAGGCGGCCACGGCCGCCTCGCCGCCGGGGGAGGTGAGGAGGGCGAGCTCCGCGGGTGAGGCCGTGACGGGGACGACGGTGGTGACGCGGGTCGGGGAGACGGCGACGTCGTCGTCCCAGACGACGATCGTGCGGTCGCCGGCGAGCTCCGTGCCCGAGGCCAGGGCCGTCACCTGCACGCCGCGCGGACCCCACTGGTCGGAGGAGAACAGGGGCAGGCTGTCGTGCGGGACCTTGAGACTGAAGGCGCGGGACGCCCCGGCCTCGACCGCCTCGTCGAGGTCCTGGGTGAGGACGGTGGTGAGGCCGCCCGTCTGGTCCTCGTCGAGCCATGCGGCGAGCTCGGCGCTGCTCAGCGCGGTGCGGTTCTGGACGTCCACCCGCAGCGAGAGGGAGGAGACGGCGGCGTCGGTGCCGTTGGCGATGGTGCCGGTGACGGTGAGGTCCTCGTCGCCCCTGAGGACCTCGTGGTCGAGGGCGTCGATGGTGACGGTGACCTTGCCGTCGACGACCTTGTCGGCCGCCCGTGAGACCGCAGGGGTGACGGCGCCGATCGCAGCGGTGGCCGACGTCGTCGTCATCGAGGAGGTCGAGGCGGCGCTCGCCGGGGCCGTGGGGGAGGCGCCGAGGACGAGGACGAGGGCGGACAGGGCCGTGCCCAGGACGGTCAGGGCCGACGCGAGACGGCCCCGGAGCGGCTGCTCGGACCGGCGGGCCGGGGCGGGCCGGGGGCCTGCGGGCGCGGTGGCGCGGCCGGCAGGGTGCTGACCGGTCGACCTCAACCGTCCCCCACGAGGATCTCGCGGGCGGCGGCGACGATGCGCCGCTCGTTGGGGTAGGCGAGGCGTCGGGCGACGTCGTCGAGGGCGACCCACTCGACGTCCTCGGCCTCGTGGTCCGGGTCGTTCTCGGTGGTGAGGTCCCCGCCGAGGGCCTCGAGGAGGAAGTGGTGGACCACCTTGTGGACGCGGTGGTCGTCCCCGGCGAACCAGTAGTCGATGGTGGCGAGGTGTCGCAGGACGCGGCCGTTGATGCCGGTCTCCTCCGCGATCTCGCGGACGGCGGCCTGCTCGGCCGTCTCCTCGCCCTCGAGGTGGCCCTTCGGCAGGCACCACTCGAGGCGCCCGCCCCGGTTCCGGCGCGCGATGACGGCCGTGTACGCCTGGCCGTGCTGGACGTCGACGACGAGGCCGCCGGCGCTCGTCTCGTCCACGACGGGCAGGGAGCGCGCACTCGTCCGACGCGGCTGCGAGCCGGTGCGGGGTCGTCGAGTGCGGTGGGTGGGCATGGGGACACTGTAGGCGGTTCCACGGGGAGCCCGTGCCCACCGGGAGGTGGCGCGTGCCCCTGAGGGTGGCGTCGACGGCGGTCGGACCGGGGCGCTCGCGGGCGGGACTCCGCTCCGCTTCGTGGCAGGCTTGGCCGCGATGACGAACGCCCCCACGCCCACCGAGAAAACCGCCGACGCCGTCGGAGAGCAGGCCGCCACGAGCCCCGCGGATCCCGCCGGCGCCGCGACCCCGGCCCCGGACCTCGCCGCGCTCGCGGACGAGCCCGTCGACGACTCCGGCCTCACCGCGACCGCTCGGCGCGCCCTCGAGGTGCTGCCCCCCTCGCTCGCGGCCCTCGGGCACCTCTTCGCGCGCGCCGGCCACGAGCTCTCCCTCGTCGGCGGGCCGGTCCGCGACGCCTTCCTCGGCGTCACCCCGCACGACCTGGACTGCACGACCTCCGCCCGGCCGGAGGAGACCGAGCGGATCCTCACCGCCTGGGGAGACGCCTGCTGGGACGTCGGCAAGGAGTTCGGCACCGTCGGGGCGCGCAAGGGCGACGCCGTCGTCGAGGTGACGACCTACCGCACCGAGGAGTACGAGATCGGCTCCCGCAAGCCGCACGTCGCCTACGGGGACAGCCTCACCGGCGACCTCACCCGGCGAGACTTCACCGTCAACGCCATGGCGCTGCGGCTGCCTGACCTCCAGCTCGTCGACCCCTGCGGCGGCTTCGAGGACCTGTGCGCCGGGGTGCTCCGCACCCCCGTGAGCGCCGTCCAGTCCTTCGACGACGACCCGCTGCGCATCATGCGCGCCGCGCGCTTCGCCGCCCAGCTCGGCTTCGACGTCGAGCCCGACGTCATGGCCGCCATGGAGGAGGTGGCCCCGCGCCTCGGGATCGTCTCCGCCGAGCGCGTCCGCGCCGAGCTCGAGCGACTCCTCATCAGCCGCTGGCCGCGCCGGGGGCTCGAGCTCATGGTGCACACCGGCGTCGCCGACGTCGTCCTGCCCGAGCTCTCCGCCCTCGTGGAGACGGTCGACGAGCACAAGCGCCACAAGGACGTCTACCAGCACACCCTCACCGTCCTCGACCAGGCGATGGCGCTCGAGACCGGCCCTGACGGCCCCGTCCCCGCCCCCGACCTCGAGCTGCGGCTCGCCGCGATCATGCACGACGTCGGCAAGCCGGCCACGCGCCGCTTCCTGCCCGACGGCACCGTCACCTTCCACGGGCACGACCACGTCGGCGCCCGCATGACGAAGAAGCGGCTCACGGCCCTCAAGTTCGACAAGCAGACCATCAAGGACGTCTCGCGCCTCGTGGAGCTGCACCTGCGCTTCCACGGCTACGCCGACGCCGGCTGGTCCGACTCCGCGGTTCGCCGCTACGTCACCGACGCCGGGCCGCTGCTCGAGCGCCTCCACCGGCTCACGCGCGCCGACGTCACGACGCGGAACAGGCGCAAGGCGCGGATGCTCGACGCCGCCTACGACGACCTCGAGGCGCGGATCGCCGAGCTCGCCGAGCAGGAGGAGCTCGCCGCGATCCGCCCTGACCTCGACGGCCAGCAGATCATGGCCGAGCTGGGGATCGAGCCGGGACCCGTCGTGGGGGAGGCGTACCGCTTCCTCATGAACCTGCGCATGGAGAAGGGCCCGATCGGTGAGGAGCTCGCCCGCGAGGCCCTGCACGCCTGGTGGGCCGCGCGCGGGGAGTGAGAATCGCGCCGGTCGTTCTCACGGGCCGAGGAGGGCGGTGGGCGCCCCTACTCGCAGACGTCGCCGTCGCCGGCCCTCGTCGGTCTGCTCCTCGCCGGTACCGCAGTCCGCCGTCGTGGCCGCCGCACGGCCTGAGCCGCAGCTGCAGCACGTACAGGCAGACATCCTCGGCACAGGCCGACGCCGACGGCGTCGCACTTTGCCGAGGATGTCTGCCGCTGTGCGGGCGTGGGGTGGACGGCGCCGTCAGCGCGCCCAGCCCGACGCACAGTTCGCGGGGAGAACGCGCGGCTCCCGCCCCGAATACCCTGTGAGGTGCCCATCACCTCAATAGGTAAGACGCCATTGCCTGCCAGACGAGGTCCACGGGACCATGAGGCATGCGCGTGCATAACTTCTCAGCCGGTCCCGCCCAGCTTCCCCTGCCCGTCCTCGAGCAGGCCGCGTCCGAGTTCACTGACTGGCGATCCTCCGGCATGAGCGTGCTCGAGGTCTCCCACCGCGGGAAGGACTTCGTCGAGTGCGCCGCGGACGCCGAGGCCACCCTCCGCCGCCTCGCCGGCGTCCCGGACTCCTACAAGGTCCTCTTCCTCCAGGGCGGTGCGACGGGCCAGTTCGCCGCCATCCCCCAGAACCTCACGCAGCGCGGCGACTCCTTCGCCGCCATCCTCACCGGCCAGTGGTCCAAGAAGGCCGTCAAGGAGTCCGAGCGCCAGGGCGTCACCGGCACGATCGTGTCGGACCAGGCCGAGTCGGGCTACGCCACCACCCCCGCCGAGGGCTCCTTCGAGGTCCCGGCCGACGCGAAGTACCTCTACTACTGCGCCAACGAGACCATCGGCGGCGTCGCGATGCCCTTCGTGCCCACCGCCGAGGCCGGCGACGTCCCGATCGTCGCGGACGTCTCCTCCATGTACCTGTCCCGCCCGATCGACGTCGAGAAGTTCGGCGTCGTCTACGGCGGCGCCCAGAAGAACCTCGGCCCCGCCGGCCTCGACGTCACCATCGTCCGCGAGGACCTCCTCGGCTCCGCCCGCCCCGACACCCCGTCCATCTGGGACTGGAAGGTCATGGCGGACAAGGACTCGATGCTCAACACCCCGCCGACCTTCTCGATCTACCTCTTCGGCCTCATCCTCCATTGGATCGAGGACCAGGGCGGCCTCGAGGCCATGGGGAGGCGCAACGACGCCAAGGCCGCGCGCCTCTACGACGCCGTCGACGCCTCGAGCTTCTACACCAACCCCGTCGAGAAGCGCTCGCGCTCCGCGATGAACGTCCCCTTCACCCTCGCGGACCCCGAGCTGGACAAGGACTTCCTCGCCGGCGCCGAGGCCGCGGGACTCAAGAACCTCAAGGGCCACCGCTCTGTGGGCGGCATGCGCGCCTCGATCTACAACGCCATGACCGACGATGGCATCACCGCCCTCATCGAGTACATGGCCGAGTTCGAGCGCACCCGCGCCTGACCCGCCGCGCGAAGCCCTCTGCACCAGGAGACACCCGATGACTGACAAGACCTTCAAGGTCCAGACCCTTAACGCGATCGACGGCGCGGGCCTGTCCCGCTTCCCCGACGCCCTCTACGAGGTCGGCTCCGGCGTCCAGGAGCCCTCCGCCCTCCTCGTCCGCTCCGCCAAGCTGCACGACATGGAGGTTCCCTCCTCCCTGCTCGCGATCGGCCGCGCCGGCGCCGGCACGAACAACATCCCGGTCGCCAGGATGACCGAGCTCGGCATCCCGGTCTTCAACACGCCCGGCGCCAACGCGAACGCTGTCAAGGAGCTCGTCCTCGCGGGCGTCTTCATCGCCTCCCGCAACCTCATCCCCGCGGCCCGCTACGCCCACGAGCTCGACGACTCCGACGCCGACGCCATGGCCAAGGCCGTCGAGGCCGGCAAGAAGCAGTTCAAGGGCTTCGAGCTGCCCGGCCGCACCCTCGGCGTCATCGGCCTGGGCGCCATCGGCGTCAAGGTCGCCAACGCGGCCCTCGGCCTCGGCCTCGACGTCATCGGCTTCGACCCGGCCATGACGGTCGAGAACGCCTGGCAGCTGTCCGCCGACGTCGAGCGCGCCGCCAACATGGACGAGGTCTTCAAGAAGGCCGACATCCTCACCGTCCACGTGCCGCTCATCGACGCGACCCACGGCATGGTCTCCATGCAGAAACTCTCGCTCATGAAGCCGAGCGCCGTCCTGCTCAACTTCGCCCGCGCCGAGATCGTCGACGAGGCCGCCGTCGTCCAGGCCCTCGACGAGGACCGCCTGCGCGGCTACGTCTGCGACTTCCCGAGCGCCGCGGTGCACAAGCACTCCAAGTGCATCTCGCTGCCGCACCTGGGCGCCTCGACCACCGAGGCCGAGCGCAACTGCGCCATCATGGCGGTCGACGAGCTCCGCGCCTTCCTCGAGGAGGGCCAGGTCCACAACTCGGTCAACTTCCCCGAGGCCGTCATGCCGCGCGAGGAGGGCACGCACCGCCTCGTCATCGTCAACCGCAACGTCCCCACCATGGTCGGCCAGGTCTCGACGATCGTCGCCGAGACGGGCCGGAACATCGCGAACCTGCTCAACCGCTCGCGCGGCGGCCTCGCGGTCACCCTGGTCGACGTCGAGGGCGATGTCGATGAGGCCGGCGTCGCCCGCCTGCGCGCGATCGACGGCGTCCTGTCCGCCCGCATCATCCTCTGACGCGCAGCACCCGATGACGTCGGCCCCGGTCCCGCACGGACCGGGGCCGACGTCGTCCTGCGGGTCCGAGGCCGGACGGCCCCCCGGCGGGTGGGGGACACCTCGCCGACCGGCGTCCCGGACTCATCCGCTCACCATCGGCGGGAGGGCACGATGAGGGCATGCGCCTGACCGACGACCTCCGCGACCTCGCGACCGTGCGGGCCTTCCGCACCCTCCTCGGCGTCCGGCTCGTCTCCCAGACCGGCGACGGCATGGTCCAGGCCGGCCTCGCCACCCTCTTCTTCTTCCAGCCGCAGAACATGACGAGCGCCTCCGGCGTCGCCGCCGCCCTCGTCGTCATGCTCCTGCCCTTCAGCGTCGTCGGCCCCTTCACCGGGCCCTTCATCGACCGGTGGCGACGGCGCCAGACCCTGTGGTGGGGCAACCTCCTGCGCGCCGGGCTCATCGCGCTCACCGCGCTCGTCCTCTCCGTCGCGGGCATCGGGCTGCCGGTCTACGTCCTCGTCCTGGTCGCGCTCGGCGTCAACCGCTTCCTCCTGTCGGTCCTCTCCGCCGGGCTCCCGCAGGTCATCGACCACGAGCGCCTCCTCGTCGCCAACTCCATCGTCCCCACCCTCGGCGGGGCGGCGACGGCGGTGGGCGCGGTCATCGGCTTCGTCCTGCGGCTCGTCCTCCCCGCCGGTCACGCCCAGGACGTCGCGAGCCTCCTCGCGGCCGCCGTCCTCTACGCGCTCGCGGCCCTCGTCGTCACGCGCCTGCGCCCGGACGAGCTCGGCCCCGAGCACCCCGACCTCTCCACCGGCCTCGGCGCCGCACTCGCTCGCACCGCCGGGGACCTGATCGACGCCGTCCGCTACCTGCGCCGCCGCGGCACCCCGGGGCTCGCTCTGTCGACCATGGCGCTGCACCGCTTCGTGTACGGCATGGAGCTCATCACCATGATCCTCACCGCGAGGAACCTCCTTACCTCCCCGGAGAACGCGACGACGGGGCTGGCGATCTTCGGCAGCCTCATGGGCGCCATGGTCGTGGGCCACGGCGTCGCCGTCGTCCTCACCCCCTTGGCCCACGAGCGGGTCGCGCCCTCGACCTGGGTCGTCATGTGCCTGCTCGGCGGAACCCTCGGGCAGCTCGTCGTCGTGGCCACGCACGCCCAGGCGGCGATGACGGCCGGCTTCCTCGTCTTCGGCATCGGGGTGCAGGGGGCGAAGATCGCCGTCGACACGATCGTCCAGTCGGACACCGCCGACGCCTACCGGGGTCGCGCCTTCTCCATCTACGACGTCCTGTTCAACACGGCCGAGTGCGTGGCCGCCGGCGTGGCGGTCCTGGTCCTGCCCGACGTCGGGTGGTCGCGGCCCGTCCAGGCCTGCCTCGTCCTCTTCGTCTGGTGCGTGGCCGGGTGGTACGCGACCGGGGTGCGTCGCCTCGGCGACCGACCCCGGGAGGTCGAGGCCGTGCCCGGCGGCGGGACGACCGCCCCCTGAGGCCGCCGCATCGGGGGCTTGAGCCTTGCGCGCCGAGGAAGATGACATCCTGTCGTGACGAACGGCGTGGGCGCCGAGCGCCTCAGCCCTCCGCGACCCTCGCCATGACCTCGGCGTCGACCCACTCGCCGTCGTAGAGCAGCGCGTCCCGCAGCCGCCCCTCGGCGACGAAGCCGGCCTTCTCGTAGGCCCGCCGCGCCGCCGGGTTGAAGGCGTAGACCTCGAGCGAGATGCGGTGCAGCCCCACGGACAGGCCGTAGTCCGTGATGAGCCGGGTCGCCTCCGTGCCCAGCCCGCGACCGCGCCCCGCCCGGCACATGAGGATCCGGAAGTTGCAGGACCGGTTGCCCTCGTCCCAGTCGTTGAGGACGGCCTCGCCGACCAGGGCTCCGCTCGCACGGTCCACGATCCCCAGGACGAGCCGCTCCTCGCTCACCGCCCACTGGCCGTAGACCTCCCGCATCCGCTCGATCGGGACGTCCTGGCTCGGCTCCTCCGGCGAGTGGACCGAGCCCATGAGGAGCGCGATCTCGGGCTCCTCGCGCAGCCACGCGTCGACGACCCCGGCGTCCGCGGCTGTGATGGGGCGCAGGGTCACCAGCTCGCCGTACAGGGTGGGCTTCTCGGTCCAGATCGTCACGAGCGGACCGTAGCGGAGCAGCGCTTGACCCTCACGCGGCGTGAGGCACCAGCCTCGAGGGCGTGAGAGATGCCAGGGGAGCCCACGAGGGGGATGCTGAGCCCATGAGACCCGGAGTGGCGACGACGACACCGGAGGACGGCGAGCTGACGGTCGGAGCGACCGCACGGCTCGTCGGCGTCTCCGTGCGCACGCTCCACCACTGGGACGAGATCGGGCTCGTCACCCCGTCGGCGCGCTCGTGGGCCGGCTACCGGCTCTACGACGCCGACGACGTCGCCCGGATCCACCGCGTCCTCGTGTACCGGGAGACCGGGATGCCGCTGGCGCAGGTCGCCCGCGTCATCGACGAGCCCGGTGCCGGCGCCGCCGAGCACCTGGCGCGTCAGCGCGAGCTCCTCCAGGAGCGCATCGCTCACCTGCAGCGGATGGTCCGCGCGGTCGACACCATGATGGAGAGCACGATGAACAGGAAGAACCTCACCCCCGCCGAGCAGGCCAAGGTCTGGGGCACCGGCTGGAACGCCGAGTACCAGGAGGAGGCCGAGCAGCGCTGGGGCGGCACCGACGAGTGGGCCGAGTCCGAGCGCCGGAAGAGCGCCATGACCGAGGAGGACTTCGCGCGCGCTCGCGAGGAGACGGCCGCCCTCGAGGCCCGCCTCGCCGCAGCCAGGCGCGAGGGCGTCGAGCCGGGCTCCGAGCGGGCGAACGAGCTCGCCGAGGCGCACCGGGCTGACCTGTCCCGCTGGTTCGAGGTGACCGTCTCCAAGCACGTCCTCATCGCTCGCGGCTACGTCGCCGACCCCCGCTGGACCGCCCACTACGACGCCCTCGAGCCGGGCCTGGCCGCCTGGCTCAAGGAGGTCATCGACGCCAACGCCTCCGCGCACGGCGTCGACCACGCCACCGCAGATTGGGAGTGACGGCGCGCCGGGAACCGGGTCGCGCGTCCAGCAGGCACGGGCGCGCGGCCCGCGTGCCCGCGCCCGGCCCGGGGCCGCGCTGACGCCGGAGCCGCACCCGGTGGTCCGGCAGCACGACGGAGCCCGTCGCCTCCGCTGGGAGGCGACGGGCTCCGTCGTCGTGCGGGCCCGGTGAGCCGGTCTCAGCCGACCCGTCGGCTCACTTGCCGTCCACCGGGTCGCCCTCGGCGAGCACCGGCTGGAGGCCGAGCGTGCCGACGAGCTTGTCGCGGAAGGCCGGCGTCGTGACCTCCTCGAGGCGGGCGCGAGCCGCCTCGAGACGGCCCTCGATGTCGAGGCGGGCGGCGACCCGGTCGTTGCCCTCGGTCTCGATGAAGCGGGTGAGGGCCCTGATGGAGGCCTCGGCAAGCTTGCGGTCGTGCTCGACCTTGGCGTCGACACGGGCGGCGTACCAGTCGGAGGCGAGGATGTTCTCGCGCTCGAACAGGGCGCGGAACTCCGGGCTGGAGAGGGTCCAGCCCTCGGCCGACGCACCGGAGTACATGATCTCCAGGAGCGCCTTGATCGGCGGGACCGCCCACTCGATGGAGCCGTCGTCGACGTAGTGCTTGGCGACGACCTGGTGGGTCTTGACGATGACGTCGACGGAGTCGGCGAAGATCGCCGGGTCCTGGAGCTCCGGCTTGAGCATCTCCTCGGTGAAGACGACGTCCGGGTGCAGGAAGATCCGCCCGAAGAACGCGTTCGCGAAGGCTCCGTTCATGCGGTAGCCCAGGCGCGAGGCCTCGACCGTGCGGCCCTCGTACTCGAAGTCCTCGATCTTCTCGAGGTAGCGGCCCTCGATGAGGTTGTGCGCGTCGCGCTCCTCCTCGCTCATGCGGGAGAAGATCTCCGGGATGAGCAGGGAGATGTCGTGCGCGACCTTGACCTTCGGGCCGATGTAGCCGGCCGAGGACAGCCAGCCGTCGTAACCGCCCAGCGCGTAGGAGAGCAGCGAGGCGTTGAGGTCGTAGACCGGGGGCAGCGCGTTGAAGGGCGACTTCGTGAGCGCGCCCTCGCTGCCGGCGCCCGTCGTCGACGGGGACTTGCCGGTCATCGAGGAGATGAACTCCATGAAGAGCTCCGGGAGCTCCATGTAGTGCAGCGGGTTGTAGGCGCACAGGGCCGGCACGCCCGGCTCCGGCGGGTTGTTGCGACGGCCGGCGGCGACGACGTCGACGCTGTGGCGGACCGGCTCGGTGAGCGGCACGTCGCGGAAGAGGTGGCTCGACAGGTCCGCCAGGGCCGAGGGGCGCTTGTCGGCGATGTCCGGGCGCAGCTGGAGGTAGCGCGGGTTCTTCGTCGGGACGCCGTTCACGAGGCGCGGGTTCGCGGTGGAGACCCAGTAGTACTCCTGCGACGGGTCCTCGGCGTCCTCGACGGCGGCGGCGCGGCGCACGGCCTCCTGCATGGGGGCGGTGAAGCGCGACAGGCCGCGGGCGTCGGCGACCATGGCGCGGGCGTCGGCCGGGGTGAGCGGCTGGAAGTTCGAGATGAACAGGCCGGTGCCGGACATGTCCTTCTCGGTCTGCTTGTCGTAGCCGCGCACGATCGCGTCGTCGGGGCGCTGGAAGAGCAGCGACTCGCAGTTGGACACGAACTTGCGGGAGACGCTCGAGCCCTTCGTCGACTGGAAGCCGGCCGGGACGACGATCGAGGCCGAGATGTCGTCCTCGGTCTGGACCTTCGCGGCCGGGGAGAAGTCGGGGCGCAGCGACAGCAGGCGCCAGGCGCCGTCGTCCTCGAAGCCCACGCGGAGCATGTTGACCTTGACGATCTCCCCGTCCAGGCGCAGCGAGTTGCCCTGGCGGCCGTTGATGCCGGCGACCGAGAAGTGGCTGCGCCAGTCCTCGCCCCACGAGGGCTCGGAGTAGCGCTTGACCGTGTAGAGGAGCTCCTTGACGTGCGCCGGGATCGACTCGATGAGCGCGTTGTGCTCGTCGTTGAACTTCTCGGAGCGGGTGAAGAGCTTGATGACGGAGCCGAGCGAGCGGTCCGCCGCGAGGATCCCGCGGTGGTCCTTGCCGTTGCGGGCCGGGTCCTTGTAGCGGTCGGAGTAGTCGCGCCCCAGGAGGGCCTCAACGGCGTCGAGGTCGGCGTCGACGTCGCCCACGTAGGCCTCGCCGTAGACGAAGGCGTCGAGGAGCGACTTCGAGATCTCGGACTTGCCGCCGCCGGAGACGGTGGCGGGCTTGTGCGCCTGCGTGGCCCACGGGGCGGTGCCCACGAGGTGCCACTGACTGCCGTCCTCCTCGCGGTGCTTGGCGTGGACGCGGTAGCCGTTGGGCAGGACGTAGATCTTGTCCGACAGGAGCGGGACGCTCGACTCGGCGGTGCCGTCCGTGCGGGCCCAGGTCACGGTCTGGGTGCGCATGGAGAAGCGGGCGCCGCCCGGGACGAGGACGATCGAGGGATCGTCGAGCTTGAGCGCGGAGCCGTCGGCCTGGAGCTCGAAGACGCCGGGGTTGCGCCGCAGGACGTGCTCGATGGTGAGGCCCTCGGGGGTGCGCCCGTCGGTGTACTCCTGGCCGAGGTTGTAGCGCGGGTAGGCGAGCGCGCCGCCGGCGTGCTCCTCCTCGACGCAGCCGAAGAGGTTGGCCGAGTACCCGATCTGGGTCTTGACCTCCTTCTTGCCGTAGCCGAAGTAGTTGTCCGCGATGATCGTGACGATGACGCCGCGCTCGTCGCGGGCGACGAGCTTGAAGGCCTTGCCCTCGTTGTAGAGCTCGGACTCGTCCTTCCAGCACATGCCGTCGCGGCGCTGGCGCTCGGTGGCGTCCTCCCAGCGGGGCAGGCCGAGGGAGGCCTTGGTGACGTGGTCGAGGTGCGGGGCGAGGACGACGCAGCCCGTGGTGCCGGTCCAGGTCTCCGGGTTGAGGGAGGCGTCGTTCTCGGGCAGGTACGGGTCCCCGCCGTTGCCGAAGATGCCCTCGACGAAGTCCAGGTTGGAGACGAGGCCGCCGGGGGTGATGAAGCGTAGCTCCATGCGGCGCTCCGGCGTGTAGCCGGGGACCGCGGGGACGACGATCGGGCGCAGCTGCAGGGAGACGAAGCAGCGGGCCGGCTCCTCCTGGTTCGCGGACCAGGGGAGGGTCATGAGGTCGTCGGGGGCCTGGAAGGCGAGGTCGAGGAGCTTGGCGAAGACGGAGCGCGGGACGGCCTTCTTGTCGTCCGGGATGGGCAGGCCGCCCTCGGCGACGTGGAAGACGCCGGCGGTGGTGCGGCGGTCGTTGCGCGGGTTGTGGAGGACGCCCTGGGCGATCTTGTAGCTCTCCACGTAGGGGGACTTGAAGCTGGTGGCGTCCATCGGGATGGACAGCGCGCGGGACAGACCGGGCTGGTCGAGCACGAAGGTCTCGCCGGGCAGGCGGGGGTGGACCTCCTCCTCGGCGAGGTAGGAGTCGAGGAAGGCCTGGATGCGGCGGTCGGCCGCGCAGGGGCGGTTCGCCAGGCGGCGGCCCATCTCGCGCTGGCGGGCGATGATGGGGGAGACGAGCTTCTCGGTGACGGGGTCGCCCGCGTCCGCGGGCGCGTCCACGCCGAGGAGCTGGAGACGGAGGGCGATCGCGGAGTTGAGCGCGTCGGTCTCGGGGGTCGTAGCAGCAACGTCAGTTGAGTCCATGGCACGAGCGTAGCGGTCGCGTGTGACGCGCAACCGACCGGTTCGTCCTACGTCGCGGGTCACACCGGAGGCCCTCGAGCTGCACCGCTCGCCCGCCGCGCTCGGGCCCGCCGACGGCGTCGCCGACGGGGCTGCGCACGGCGCCGATCACGAGCCCGACGGCTCCTCGCCCTCACAGACGACGTCCGGTCCTCCTCCCGACGCCTCCGAGCACCCTCCCCGGGGGCTCGCGGATCCCGGTCGTGAGCCTCGCGCCGCACCCACCCGGAACGCACCCGTTGGGGGAGACCATGCCCTCAGTTCCGCGCCACGGTGCGCCTCCTAGTGGTGGGGCCGGGTCTCGCCCGCCATACTTGGCCGCAGTCATGGATGGTGCGACCATCCGCCCCGTGGCCGACCCAGGCCCACTGAGGAGAATCGAGGATCGCGTGGCAGACTCCGCGAACCAGGGCGGCCCCCGCAAGGGCAGGAAGCTCTCCGACGCCGCCAAGGCCGGACGCTCGTCGTCGCACCCCAGGCGGGGCGCCGGCTCCGGCGCCTCCGAGGACCTCCCGGCCTCGATCCCGCCCGCGGGCGCGAAGGGCTCAGGGGCGTCCTCGTCCGGGAAGGGCGCCTCCAAGGCGGCCGCGAAGTCGGCGTCGAAGGGCAAGTCCTCCAAGGGCGGCGCCAAGGCCGCCGCCGCGGGCACCGCCGTCGCCGCCAAGCCCACGGGCTGGCGCCGTCACCTCAACTACCCGCGCCGCGGCAAGGGCCCCATCCACCGCTGGGTGCCGTCGTGGCGCTTCGTGCTCGGCTGCTTCCTCGGCCTCATCGCGCTCATGGTCCTCGGCTTCGCCGTCGCCTACGCCGTCATCAAGGTCCCCCAGCCCAGCCAGTTCGCCCAGGCGCAGACCACCACCGTCTACTACGCCGACGGCAAGACGGAGATGGGCACCTTCGCCGAGGTCGACCGCACCATCATCGACACCTCGAAGCTCCCCGACTACGTCGGCAACGCCGTCGTCGCCTCCGAGGACCGCACCTTCTACTCGAACAACGGCGTCGACCCCAAGGGCATCATCCGCGCCTTCGTCAACAACATGCGCGGCGGCGCCACCCAGGGCGCCTCGACGCTGACGCAGCAGTACATCAAGAACTACTACGTCGACACGACCTCCTCGTACTCCGGCAAGTTCAAGCAGGCCATCATGGCCATCAAGATCGACCGCGAGATGAGCAAGGAGGAGATCCTCGACTCCTACCTCAACACGGTCTACTTCGGTCGCGGCGCCTACGGCATCCAGGCCGCGTCCAAGGCCTTCTTCAACAAGGACGCCACCGACCTCACCGTCTCCGAGTCCGCGCTCCTGGCCGGCATCCTGCCCGCCCCGAGCGCCTGGGACCCCGCCATCGACGCCACCGCCGCCAAGCAGCGCTGGGAGCGCGTCATGACGTACGAGCTCGAGGACGGGTACATCACCCAGGACGAGTACGACCAGGCCGCCTTCCCCGAGACCACCACCGAGGCCCAGCAGGAGACCTACGCCGGCACCAACGGCTACCTCCTGCAGATGGTCCGCGACGAGCTCAAGTCCGCCGGCATCTCCAACGAGAAGGTCGACACGGGCGGCTACAAGATCACCACGACGATCAACAAGACCGACCAGGACGCGGCCGTCGCCGCGGTCAACGACCTCCCCGAGGGGGCCTCCTCGAGCCTGCGGAAGTCCCTCGTCTCCGTCGACGTCTCCACCGGCGGGATCCTCGCCCTCTACGGCGGCGAGGACTACCTCAAGAACCAGGTCAACACCGCCACCGACGCGGTCGCGCAGGCCGGCTCGACCTTCAAGCCCTTCGCGCTCGTGGCCGCTCTCGAGAACGGCGACACCCTCGCCAACGGCTACTACGGGACCTCCCCGATGACGATCGAGGGCACGTCCTTCCACAACTACGAGAACGTCTCCTACGGCTGGTGCAACCTCATCAAGGCGACCACCTACTCGATCAACACGGTCTACCTGCAGCTCAACAAGGACCTCGGCCCGAAGGTGACCAACGAGGTGGCCGTGCGCGCCGGGTACCCGGAGGGCACCGCGGGCCTCGACGAGTACACGCAGAACGTCCTCGGCTCGGCCTCGCCGCACACCATCGACATCGCCACGGCCTACACGACCTTCGCCGGCCAGGGCACGCGCCGCACCCTCCACATCGTCTCCCAGGTGACGACCGCCGACGGCGCCGTCGCCTACACGGGCGACACCTCCGGCGACAAGGTCTTCGACGACGGCGTCATGGCGGACGCCACCTACGCCATGCAGCAGGTCGTCAACTCGGGCTCCGGCACCAAGGCGCTCGCCCTGGGGCGCCCGGTCGCCGCGAAGACCGGGTCGTCCTCTGACAACAAGTCGGCGCAGTTCGCCGGCTACACGCCGCAGATCGCCACGGCGGTCTCCCTGTTCCAGACCGGCGCGGACGGCTCCGAGGAGTCGATCACCCCGTGGGGCTACTACAGCGAGATCACCGGCTCGACGTACCCCGCCGAGATCTTCACGGAGTACATGCAGACGGCGCTGGCCGACCTGCCCGTCGAGTACTTCCCGGAGCGCACGGACGGCTCCTGGACGCCCGGCGGCCTCTACGGCAAGACCCAGGCCGTCGAGGAGGAGACGACCCTGCCGACGCAGGACGCCGTCGAGACCCCGGAGGCCACGACCGAGCCCACCGAGGAGCCGACCCAGGAGCCCACGCAGGAGGAGCAGGCGACTCAGGACGCCGCCGACCCGCGGGCCACCGCCGGCGACGGCGGCTCCATCGACAACCCGAACTCCGGGCAGGCGACGGCGGGTACGGGCATGCAACCCGCCGCGCCGACGACGAGGGGCGCCGGAGGCTGATCGACGGCGCCACCACGGCTCGCCGCCGTTGCGCCCACGGGCGGGCCCGGGACCAGGAGGCCCCGGGCCCGCCCGTCGTCGTCGACGGGAGGCGCACCGAGTCCTGAGCACGTGCGGACCAGCGGACCGGGCACCGCGGGAGCGGGCACGTGTCGCACCGCACGCGGTGCCGGAGGCCCCGGCCTTCCGGGGGCCCGCCGCTCTCCGGTAGGGTCGTGACCTGGCTGCGCCGTCGGGCACCCGCCCGCGCCGACGCGCCGAACGCATCACCCTCCTGTCACGGAGAGACCGTGACCGCCATAGTCCAGAGGAGGTGGGTACCAAGCATGCGTCACTACGAGATCATGATCATCCTCGAGCCCGAGACCGACGAGCGCACCGTCGCTGCGTCCCTCGAGAAGCTGCTGCAGGTCGTCCCCAGCAACGGGGGCACCGTCGACAAGGTCGACGTCTGGGGCAAGCGCCGTCTTGCGTACGACATCAAGAAGAAGCCCGAGGGCTTCTACATCGTCGTCGACATGACCACCACGCCTGAGATCGCCCAGGAGCTCGACCGCCAGCTCGGCCTCAACGAGACCGTCCTGCGCACCAAGCTGCTGCGCCCCGAGGCCTGAGCCTCACTCACCAGGGAACGGAGAGAAGCATGGCCGGAGACACCGTCATCACGATCATCGGGAACCTCACCGCTGACCCGGAGATGCGCTTCACGCCCTCCGGTGCGGCCGTCGCCTCCTTCACGATCGCCTCGACCCCCCGCACGTTCAACCGCCAGACCAACGAGTGGCAGGACGCGGAGACGCTGTTCATGCGCTGCTCGATCTGGCGCGACGCGGCGGAGAACGTGGCCGAGTCCCTCACGAAGGGCATGCGCGTCATCGCGCAGGGTCGTCTCCAGCAGCGGTCCTACCAGACCCGCGAGGGCGAGAACCGCACGGTCGTCGAGATGCAGGTCGACGAGATCGGCCCGTCCCTCCGCCGCGCCAAGGCGCAGGTCACCCGCACCTCGGGTGGCGGCCAGGGCGGCTTCGGCGGCGGCAACGGCGGTGGCTTCTCCGGCAACGGAGGCGGCTACAACGGCGGCAACGGAGGCGGTTACCCCGGTAACAACGGCGGAGGCCAGCAGGGCAGCTACAACGCCCCGCAGGGCGGCGCTGCTGACGACCCGTGGGCCACTGGCGGCTCGACGTCCTTCGGCGACGAGCCCCCGTTCTGATCCTCCGGTCCGACGTCGTCGGCCGGCACACCCACGGCAGGACCCGTTCCCACAGCGCAGCACCCGGCGCGAGCCGGTGCGCGGCGCACCCCCACCAATCTCGTATGAGCGTCCGGGGCGCTCGAAGCAAGGAGTACCACCATGGCGAAGCCTCAGCTTCGTAAGCCGAAGAAGAAGGTCGGCCCGGTCAAGGCCATCAAGGTCGGCACCATCGACTACAAGGACACCGCCACGCTGCGGAAGTTCATCTCCGACCGCGGCAAGATCCGCGCCCGCCGCGTCACCGGCGTCTCCGTCCAGGAGCAGCGCAAGATCGCCAAGGCCGTGAAGAACGCCCGCGAGATGGCTCTGCTGCCCTACTCGAGCTCTGCTCGCTGATCGGAGGCCCGAGACATGACCACCAAGCTCATCCTCACGCACGACGTCTCCAACCTCGGCACCACCGGCGAGGTCATCGAGGTCAAGGACGGCTATGCCCGTAACTACCTCGTGCCCCGCGGCCTGGCCACCCCGTGGACCAAGGGCGCCCAGAAGCAGATCGACCAGATGGCCGAGGCTCGTCGCAAGCGCTCCATCGCCTCCCTCGAGCAGGCCCAGACGGGTCGCGCCTGGCTGCAGGAGAACGTCGTCACGGTCACCGCGACCGCCGGCGCCAACGGCCGGCTCTTCGGCGCCGTCACCACCGCGGACCTCGCCGAGGCCGTCAAGGCCGCCGGCGGCCCCGCTATCGACCGCCGCAAGATCGAGGTCGTCCCCCCGATCAAGTCGACCGGCCGCCACAGCGCCTCCGTGCGTCTGCACGAGGACGTCGTCGCGCCCCTCGAGGTCAACGTCGTCGCCGCTCGCTGACGAGCTCAGCGTCTGACGCCTTCGGGCGTCAGCTGACGCCGGAGCCCCGGTCCCCGTCATGGGGGCCGGGGCTCCGGCGTGCCCGCGCGGGAGCGCTGTCCCGGGCCGGACCCTCGGTTGCGCGTGCTCGGCCGCTGCGCCGAGCTCGTACCTTGCGCTCCGAGACCAACACCCTTGCTGGTGGTCTCGGAGCGCAAGGTACGAGCTCGACGGGGCCGGGGTCCCTGGCGCCTGGGCGGTGACTGGTCCGACCGCCGCGGCCGGGGTGCCGGCTCAGTGGCGCCAGGCGTCGCTGCGGGCGCGCAGGCCGGTCGTGAGGCAGCGCGCCCCCATGAACACCCACGCGAAGGCGCCCCACAGCCACAGCAGCCCGTGCGGCCCGTCGACCGGCCAGCCGTGCCCGACGGCCACCGCGAGCGGCACGTAGGGCACGAGGTTCGCCAGACCGGCCCAGGCGAGGTAGCGGCCGTCGCCCGCCCCCATGAGCACGCCGTCGAAGAGGTAGACCGCGCCCGCCAGCGGCATGGCCGTGGCCACGACGACGAGGGCCGGCGTCGCGAGCGAGGTCACCGCCGGGTCGGAGGAGAAGACCCGCGGCAGCCACGGGCTGAGGACGGCGAGGAGGACCCCGATCGCCGCCCCGGTGCCGACGCCCCAGGTGAGGCAGCGGCGCAGGACGACGTCGATGGGCAGGGGCGCCTCGACGGAGCCGGGTGTCGTCGGAGCGCGGGGGACGTCGGTCGTCCCGACGGTGGTCGCAGTGGCCCCGGTGGCCCCGGTGCCCTCGCCACCGGACCGCGCGACCGCGCCTGGCCCCGCGGCGTCGTCGGCGGCGTGAGCGTTGTCGGCCGCGTGGGCGGCGTCGGCCTGACCGAGCGCCGTCCCGATGAGCGCCTGCGCCGCGATCGCCAGGGCGTCCAGCGCGAAGGCCGCGAAGCTCCACAGGGAGTTGACCACCTGGTGCGCGGCGAGCGGCACCGCGCCGAGCGCCGTCGCCGCCCACACGGTCGTGAGGATCGCGACGCGCAGCGAGAGCGTACGGACCAGTAACGGGGTGCCCGCCCCCAGCGAGGCTGACAGCCCGTCGCGGTGCGGCGCGAGGCCGACGCCCTCGGCGCGGGCCGCGCGGACCACGGGCGCCGTGAGGGCCACCGCCATGGCGGTCTGGGTGATCGCCGTGCCCAGGCCGGACCCGGCGACCCCCATCCCGACGCCGTAGAGCAGGACCGCGTTGACGACGACGTTGAGGAGCGCGCCGCCCGTCGCGACGACGAAGGGCGTGCGGGTGTCGAGCAGCCCCCGCAGCGTCCCGGTGGTCGCGTAGACGATGAGCATCCCCGGCAGTCCCGGCGCGGAGGCCCGCAGGTAGGCGACGGACGCGGAGGCGACGTCGCCGCGCGCGCCGAGGACGTGGACGAGCCAGGGCGCCAGGACGAGGAGGAGGCACCCGGCGACGAGGCCGATGAGCGCGGCGAGCCAGGCGCCGTCGACGCCGGCCCTCAGGCCCCCACGGCGGTCCCCGGCGCCGAAGAGCCGGGCGGTGCTCGCCGTCGTCGCGTAGGCCAGGAAGACGAAGAGGCCGACGGCGGTGGTGAGCACGGTCGAGGCCAGGGACAGGCCGGCGAGGCTGACCGCGCCGAGGTGCCCGACCATGGCGGAGTCGATGAGGACGAAGAGCGGCTCGGCGACGAGCGCTCCGAGGGCCGGCAGCGCGAGGGAGAGGATGCGCCGGTCGAGGTCCGCGGGTGCTCCGGGGCACCGGGGTGCGGAGGGTCGGGGGCGGGCGGGGCGTCGCCGCGGGTGGCGTCGGGGTGAGGTCTCGGGCACGTCTTCCTCATGGGATCGGGGGCCTGCAGTGTCTCACGCGCGCCTGGGGATAACTCGCCCCACGAGCACCGCGAGCCCCCGCAGCCACGACCGCAAGCGCTGAGTCACACGAGCGTCATCCACAGAGAATCCCACTTATCCACAGATTCGCCACGAATCTCGGGGTTGCGGGGCTGTGGGTCGGGGTGGTCCACGAAACTGGCGGGATGACGAGGATCGAGGAACCGGTTCCGCGTGCGGCGGACGGCCCTGCACACCCCGCTCCACACCGGAGACGGCGCGTCGCCCCCAGGATCGACCCCGTAATCCACGCCTGACACCCACTTGTCCACAGCGGTGCCGTCGGCACCGTTTGTCAGGCCCCTGCCGCGGCGTTAGGGTCACGCGCGCGGACCGCCCGGGAGCCGCGCTGAGGAGGCAGGCATGACGGACATCGGTCAGGCGAGCGGACCCCGCTTCGAGCCCCGCCGCGGCGCGAACGACGGCGGCCCCGCCGAGTCCGGCGGCGCCCGCTTCGACGGCGTCTTCGACCGCGTCCCGCCCCAGGACCTCGACGCCGAGATGGCCACCCTCGGCGGCATGCTGCTGAGCAAGGAGGCCGTCACCGACGTCATCGAGGTGCTGCGCGGCCCCGAGTTCTACAAGCCCGCGCACGAGGAGATCTTCGACGCCATCGTCGAGGTCTACAACCGCTCCGAGCCCGCCGACGCCCTCATCGTCGGCGACGAGCTAGCCAAGCGCGGCCAGCTCGAGCGCGTCGGCGGCGCCCCCTACCTCGCCAGCCTCATGGCCGCCGTCCCCACCGCCGCCAACGCCGCCTACTACGCGCGCATCGTCCGCGAGAAGGCCCTCATGCGCGGCCTCGTCCAGGCAGGTACGCGCATCACCCAGCTCGGCTACTCCACCGACGCCGGCGACATCGCCGAGCTCGTCACCCTCGCCGAGGCGGAGGTCTACTCCGTCGCCCACACCGAGGGCGAGAAGGAGGACTACATCGCCGTCGGGGAGCTGCTCAACGAGGCGAACCTCGAGATCGAGGCCGGCCAGTCCCGCGAGAACGGCGCCATGACGGGCGTGCCCACGGGCTTCGTCGAGCTCGACGAGCTGACCGGCGGTCTGCACCCGGGTCAGATGATCATCGTCGCGGCCCGCCCCGCCATGGGAAAGTCGACGCTCGCCGTGGACTTCTGCCGCTCCGCGTCCATCCACTCGCGCGACGAGAACGGCGACCTCATCCCCTCGTGCTACTTCTCCCTGGAGATGGGGCGCATGGAGCTCATGATGCGCATCCTCGCCGCGGAGTCCGGCGTCTCCATGAACAAGCTGCGCGGCGGCTCGCCCATGGACGAGCGCGACTGGGAGGACGTGGCCCGCGCCTACAACCCCGTGAGCGAGGCGCCCCTCTACATCGACGACTCCCCGAACCTCACGATGCCCGAGATCCGCTCGAAGGCGCTGCGCCTCAAGCAGCAGAACAACCTGGGCCTCATGGTCATCGACTACCTGCAGCTCATGAGCTCGGGCAAGCGCGTCGAGTCGCGTCAGCAGGAGGTCTCGGAGTTCTCCCGGTCCCTCAAGCTGCTGGCCAAGGAGCTCGAGATCCCCGTCATCGCCGTGGCCCAGCTGAACCGAGGCCCCGAGCAGCGCACCGGCAACAAGCCTCAGATGTCCGACCTGCGCGAGTCCGGCTCGCTGGAGCAGGACGCCGACATCATCATGCTGCTGCACCGCCCGGAGTACTACCAGGAGGAGGAGCGCCCCGGCGAGGCCGACATCATCGTCGCGAAGCACCGCAACGGCCAGACGCGCACCATCCCCGTCGCCTTCCAGGGGCACCTGTCGCGCTTCGCCAACATGGCGCGCGACGTCACCCCCGAGCCCGACTACGAGTGAACGTGGTCGGCTGAGCCTCGCGGAGGAGGGCGCGCTCCGTCGTCGACGCCGACCTCGTACCTTTCGCGCTCAGACCCACGCCCCTGCTGGTGGTCTCGGGACGCAAGGTACGAGTTCGGCGGTGGGCGTCGGCCGATGGTGCCGCTGAGCCGAGACCGGAGGACGCACGGGCGGCCCGCACCGGATCCACCGGTGCGGGCCGCCCGTCGTCGGCGGGGGAGCCGGGGCCTCAGCCCTCGTACCAGCCCTGCCAGACGTAGGTGAAGGGGATGTTCCCGCGCATGCCGATGGAGGCGTTGACGACGTTCTTCGCCGTGACGGCCGCCTCGAGCGGGGTGGCGCCCTTGGCGAGCTCGGCGGTGACCGCCGCGGCCAGGGTGCAGCCGGCGCCGTGAACGCGCACGTCGCCGACGGTCTCGGTCTCGAGGACCTCGAGCGTCGTGCCGTCGTAGAAGACGTCGAGCGCGGTGCCGGTGCCGAGCGTCGGACCGGCCTTGGCGAGCACGTTCGGGACGCCCTGGTCGTGGATGCGCTTGGCGGCGTCCTTGAGCTGCTCGACGGTCGTGATCTCGTCCATGCCGGCGAGGGTCGCGGACTCGAAGAGGTTCGGGGTCGTCATCGTGGCGCGGGGCAGGATCTTGGCGCGCAGGGCGTCGTCGACCGCCTTGGCCTCGGCGAACTCCTGGCCCTTGCAGATGAGGACCGGGTCGAGGACGATGTTCTTGAAGGAGTAGGTCGTGAGGGCCTCGTCGACGGCGTCGATCGTGGGGGCCGAGCCGAGCATGCCGATCTTGACGGCGTCGATGCGCGGGTTGACGCCGACGCAGGCCTCGATCTGGTCGAGGATGACCTGAGGCTCGATGCCGACGACGCGGTGGTCGAAGTCCTTCTTCGGGTCCATGGACACGATGCAGGTCAGCGCCACGCAGCCGTAGACGCCCAGCTGCTGGAAGGTCTTGAGGTCGGTCTGGGCCCCGGCGCCGCCGGAGGCCTCCGATCCCGCGATGGCCAGTGCGATGGGCGGGGTGGTCTTGACAGGGTCGCTCATGGGGGAAGCGTGCCCCCGCTCGCGCCCGGGGACAAGCCCGCGGCGGCGCGTCTTGGCTGAAGACCGCGAACGGTTCCGTTCCGCGGTCTTCCACGGACCCGTCAGGGAGAACGACGGCGGGGCCGGGACCCGCTCGTGAGCGGGAGCCCGGCCCCGCCGTCGGCGGTGCGCCGCCCGTCAGGCGCTGGCGACCGTGAAGCGCTCGGTGCGGTGGTCGTCGTTCTCGGCCTCGTCGACGAGGGCGAGGGCCATGTCCTCGGCGGCGAGGCGCTCACCGGCGGGGGAGTCCTTGCCGACGACGTAGGCGCCGGAGGCGCGGCCCTCCGGGTACAGCGGGGCGGGGGAGACGAAGCTCCAGCGAACGGCCGTGCCGGCGGCGCGCAGGTCCTCGAGGACCTCGGCGTAGGCGAGGGCCTCGGGCTTCCAGTCCTCCGGGAAGTCCCCGTCGACGAGGCGCTTGCCCTCGGCGTCGAGCAGCGAGCCGGCGCCGCCGACGACGATGAAGCGGCCCTTGGGGGAGGCGGCGATGAGGTTGCGGTAGATCTCCGGGGCCTTCTCCGCGAGGCCGCCGATGGCGAGGATCGTGACGTCGTTGCCGTTGATGAGGTCGACGAGGTCGGAGGTCTTGGCGACGTCGAGCTCGACGTTCTTGTCGGCGGCCTCGTGCTCGCTGCCGGAGCGGGTCGCGTTGGTGACGGTGTGGTCGCGGCGCTTGGCCTCGGCGATGACGGCCTTGCCGGTGCGGCCGGTGCCTCCGATGACGGCGATGTTCATGGGCTTCTCCTTCGAGGGGACGGGTCAGGGGGCGGCGCCGGTGGCGCCGTCGTCGGCCCGGTCGGGTGCGCCGTTGAAGACGCAACTTCGTCACCGGGGACGCTACCCGCGGCACGTCGCCCCCGCACCCCCGGTGCGCCGCCGGTGAACGACGGCGCGCCGAGGCCCGTAGCGCCCCGCGCGGGACGGCCGGGCGGTCGCAGGTCGGGCAAGCGCTCCCCGAAGCGCCACGAATCGTGGACGATGGGGCCATGAGCGCGAAGAAGCAGCCCGCACCCTCCCCGGCCTCCGTCCCCTCGTCACTCCAGGCCTCCACCGAGGCCTTCGCCGCCGGCTCGCACGTCCCCGCCGCCGTGCGCGACGCCGTCGACGCCGTCCTCGACGCCGCCGGCACCGCGGGCTCGGACCGCGCCATCCTCACCACCCGCATCGAGCAGTGGTACCCCGACGTCGCCGACGGCCTCGCCACCCTCTACGGGGAGCCCGCCGCCACGGACTCCGCCGTCGCCCTCCTCTCCGCCGCCGCCAGGGCCTACACCGAACGCTCCGCCGCCCTGCGGCGCCTCGACCTGGCCCGCACCCTCAACCCCACCTGGGCCCAGGACCCCAGCCGCATCGGGTACGCCGGCTACACCGAGCGCTTCGCCGGGGACCTGCGCGGCGTCGAGAAGCGCATCCCCTACCTGCGCGAGCTCGGCGTCTCCTACCTCCACCTCATGCCGCTGCTCACCCCGCGCCCCGGGGACTCCGACGGCGGCTACGCCGTCGCCGACTACCGCCAGGTCCGCCCAGACCTCGGCTCCATGGACGACCTCGAGCACCTCACGGGCGAGCTCCGCAAGGAGGGCATGAGCCTCGTCGTCGACCTCGTCCTCAACCACGTCGCCAAGGAGCACGAGTGGGCCCAGCGCGCCCGCAAGGGCGAGCAGAGGTACCGCGACTACTTCTTCATCTACCCCGACCGCACCGAGCCCGACGAGTACGAGAAGACCCTGCCCGAGATCTTCCCCGACTTCGCCCCCGGCAACTTCACCTGGGACGACGCCGCCGGCGGCTGGGTGTGGACCACCTTCAACTCCTTCCAGTGGGACCTCAACTGGCGCAACCCCGCCGTCATGAGCGAGTTCGTCGACATCATCCTGGGGCTCGCCAACCGCGGCGTGGAGGTCCTGCGCCTCGACGCCATCGCCTTCACCATCAAGCGCAAGGGCACCGACTGCCAGGGGCAGCCCGAGGTCCACGCCATCACCGAGGTGCTGCGCGCGATCACCCGCATCGCGTGCCCCGCCATCGACCTCAAGGCCGAGGCCATCGTCGCGCCCTCCGAGCTCCTCCAGTACCTCGGTCAGGGCAAGTACACGGGCAAGGTCTCCGACCTCGCCTACCACAACTCCCTCATGGTCCAGGTCTGGTCCATGCTCGCCGCCCGCAACGTCACCCTCGGCGCCCACGCCCTGCGCTCCCTGCCGGTCGAGCCCTCCACGGCCACGTGGATCACCTACATCCGCTGCCACGACGACATCGGCTGGGCGATCTCCGACGACGACGCCGCCGCCGTCGGCCTGGAGGGTTACTGGCACCGTGTCTTCCTCTCCGACTGGTACGCGGGCCTCTACCCGGGCTCCGACGCCCGCGGCCTCGTCTTCCAGTACAACCCGGTCACCAACGACCGCCGCATCTCCGGCACCGCCGCCTCCCTCATCGGGATCGAGGCCGCCGCCGAGGCTGTCGAGGGCGTCGACGACGACACGCCCGCCTGGAAGGAGGAGGAGACCCGCACCTGGCTCGAGGAGCGGCTCAACGCCCTGCGCATGGCCAACGCCATCATCTACGGCTGGGGCGGCATCCCCGTCATCTGGTCCGGTGACGAGCTCGCCCAGCTCAACGACCCCAACTGGGACACCGAGGAGGGTCACGAGGCCGACTCCCGCTGGGCCGGCCGCCCGCGCCTGGACGAGTCGCGCGTCGCGAACCGCCACGACCGCTCCACCATCGAGGGCCGTGTCTTCTCCGACCTCGCGCACCTCGGCGAGGTCCGCGCGAGCCTGCCGCAGCTGAGCGCCGACGTGCGCACGCAGGTCGCCCCGGTCGACGACGAGGGCGTCCTCGTCACCTTCCGCGACCACCCGCGCGGCTCCTTCGTGGGCGTCTACAACGTGACCCCCGACTGGCGGCACGTGCCCGCGTGGCGCCTCGCCGAGTACGGCGTGCTGGGCGCCGAGGACGCGCTCACCGGCACGGTGCCCTCCGGCTCGACGACGCTCGAGGGCGCCGGCGACGGCATGGTCCCCGTGCCGCCCTACGCCGCCTGGTGGCTCGTCCGCCCGACCGACTGAGCTGAGGACCGGGCGCGGAGCCCCCACCCACCCACCACAGCCGCAGAGGCAGACATCCTCGGCAGACTGCGACGCCGTCGGCGCCACGGTTTGCCGAGGATGTCTGCCTCTGCGTGGAGCGCGGGCGGGAGCGAGCGCCCGTCGGCCCACCCGGGTGGAACGCCGGGTGGAACGCGCGCGCCCACCCTCCCGGAGGGGCGGGCCCACCATGCATGATGGGCCCATGACCACCCGTGACCTCGCGGGAGCCCGGCCCCAGGACGCCACAAGCGACCTCGCCGCCTCCCACAGCGCCGTCAGCGTCGACGCCACCGCCGACGCCGCCACCACGACCGCCGACGGACTGACCGCCCACGCCCTGTCCACCTCGACGCCCGCCGCCCTCATGGCCGGGGAGATCACCGCGGAGGAGGCCACCCGGCCCCTGTCCGTCTTCGACCTCCTGCGCATCGGCATCGGCCCGTCCTCGTCCCACACCGTCGGCCCCATGCGCGCCGGTCGCGCCTTCGCCCTCGCCCTGGCCGACGTCGTCGCCGCGGACGACGCCGCCCGCGTCAGCCTCGACGGGGCCACCGGCGTCGGAGGCCCCGACGGGCCACGTGCTGCTGATCCGGCCGCGTCGGCTCCGCTGCGCTCCGCCGCCCGCACCACTGAGCCGATCACCCGCGTCACCGTCGAGCTCTACGGGTCCCTCGGCGCCACCGGCCGGGGACACGCCACCGACCGCGCCGTCGTCATGGGCCTGGCCGGCTACGAGCCGCAGTCCGTGCCCTCGGCCGTGTGCGAGCACCTCATGGAGGAGGTGGAGGAGGCCCATGAGGTCGCCGTCCCCGGCGTCGGCGCCATCCCCTTCACCCCGAGCCAGGACATCCACTTCCTGCCCGGCCGGATCCTCCCGTACCACGTCAACGGCCTCACCATCACCGCGTACTGCGCGGCCGGCGGCGAGGTCCTGCGCCGCACCTACTACTCGGTGGGCGGCGGCTTCGTCATGGAGGACGTCGGCACCCCCGGCGCCCCCTCCATCCAGGCGCTCGCGACGGCGACGGCGGCCGCGGCCCACGCCACCCCCGCGCCCTACCCCTTCTCCTCCTCGGCCGAGCTCCTCGAGATCTGCGAGCGCGAGGGACTGAGCGTCTCCGAGGTCGTCATGGCCAACGAGGTCTCCGCGCGCGACGAGGACGAGGTCGAGGCCTACCTCACCGAGCTGCACGACACGATGACCGCGTGCGTCGACGCCGGCATGGACGCCGAGGGGACCCTTCCCGGCGGGCTGAACGTGCGCCGCCGCGCCAAGGCCCTCCACGAGCACCTCCTCGCCCAGCGCACCGGCCCCGCCCGCAGCTTCACCATGGCCGACCCTATGCGCGGCATGGACTGGGTGGACCTGTACGCGCTCGCGGTCAACGAGGAGAACGCGGCCGGGCGGCGCGTCGTCACCGCCCCGACGAACGGCGCCGCCGGCATCGTCCCGGCCGTCATGCGCTACTACGAGGACTTCATCCCGGGCGCCGACGCCGCAGGAGTGCGCCGCTACCTGCTGGCCGCCACGGCCGTGGGAAGCCTCATCAAGACGAACGCCTCGATCGCGGGCGCCGAGGTCGGCTGCCAGGGCGAGGTCGGCTCGGCGTCGTCGATGGCGGCCGCCGGGCTCGCCGAGGCACTCGGCGCGACCCCCGCGCAGGTGGAGAACGCCGCGGAGATCGCCATGGAGCACAACCTCGGCCTCACCTGCGACCCTGTGGGCGGGCTCGTCCAGATCCCCTGCATCGAGCGCAACGCCGTCGCCGCGGTCAAGGCGATCAACGCCGCGCGCATGGCGATGTGGGGCGAGGGCCGCCACGAGGTCAGCCTCGACACCGTCATCGAGACGATGCGCCAGACCGGCGAGGACATGCTCTCCAAGTACAAGGAGACCTCGACGGGCGGGCTCGCCGTCAACGTCGTGGAGTGCTGACGGAGGTCGGCTGAGCCGGCAGGGGTGGTGTGACGCCGTCGCAGATGTCATCACCGGCGTTGGACCGACGACGCTTCGGTCTCCGAACGGAGGTCGGATTGGTGTCGGAGGCACGTGGCATCATCGGGACATGGCAGAGTCCCAGGCCGAGTCGACGAGCACCGCGTACACCATCACGCAATTGCGTGAACTGGTGTCGAGCGGAGGGCTGCGCGTCCCCCAGTTCCAGCGCTCCTTCCGCTGGGACGCCAAGGACGTGAGCAGCCTTTTCGACTCCATCGTCAAGGGATACCCCTTCGGCAGCCTCCTCCTGTGGCAGCGGGAGGCGCCGGAGGATCAGATCACGGTCGGCGCGCTGCGGATCCCGGCGCCGCAGCGCCATGACGCCCTGTGGGTGGTCGACGGCCAGCAGCGCGTGACCAGCCTCGTCAACGCCGTCGATCCGGTCGGGGCCCGGGACCCGCGCTTCGCCTTGGGCTACTCCCTGCGGCACGACGAGATCGTGCGCGGATCGGCCCTCAACGACCCCCTCGCCATCCCGCTGCCGGACCTCTACGACTTCTCCCGGGCGTTGGCCTGGCTCAGTGAGAACCCCGAGGCAGCGGACAGAGCTGCACAGGTGCAGGAGCTTGCCGGCCGCCTCAACAGGATCACGGTCCCGGCCACGGTGATGAAGAACGCCGACGAGGGCACGCTCCGTGAGGTCTTCGACCGCATCAACTCTCGCGGCCGGCGCCTCACGGAGGCGGAGATCTTCGACGCCATCCACGGCGGTCCCGGAGCGGGCACGACGGTGGACGGGATCGCCGAGCGGGTGCAGGCGCAGACCCTCTTCGGTCACGTCGAGGCCAAGACCGTCGTGCAGGCGCTCCTGGTGCGTCGCCACACCGACATCTCCCGGGACGTCCACGGCGAGTTCAGTGAGAGCCGACGGCGTGCGAGCGACTTCCCCGAGGAGACGGAGGCGGAGGCCTTCGACGCCACGGAACGGGCCCTCGTCGCGGCGGTGCGCTTCCTCCAGGACGTCTGCGGGATCCCGCACATGACCCTCGTGCCCTTCCGCTTCCAGCTCCTCGTGCTCGTCCGCGTCTTCGCCTTCTTCCCGGCTCCGCACGACCGCAACGTCGAGCTGCTCAGTCGGTGGGTGTGGCGCACTAGCGCCGGGGCTGGGCGGCTGGGCCTCGCTGGGTCGCAGACGGACCTGCGTCGACTGGCCGGCTACGTCGTCCCGGACGACGAGTCCGGTTCCGTCCAGCGGCTCGTCCGGGACGCTGCGCTCGACGACGGGCCGGACGTCCCGGATCTCCGCGTCTTCCGGGCGACGCGTTCCGACTCCAAGATGATCCTCGCCGCCCTGTGGAACCGGGCGCCCGTCGATGCCGTCACCAGCGAGCCGATCAGCCGGGAGGTGCTCGCGGAGGCTCTGACCGGGGCGTCGACCCCGGCGCCGGTCGTCGCCGATCTCGTCCCTGCGGGTGGCCTGCCGGACGACGCCCCGATCGCGGCGGCCAAGATGATCTCGATCCGCGAGGGGCGCGATCTCCTCGACGCAATCGACGAGGGCACTGATCTAGCTTCCCTGCTCCTCGATGAGGTCATGGTGGAGCGCCTGAGGGCTCGCGACGTGTCGGGCTTCCTCGCGCGGAGGGCGAAAGCGCTCACGGTCTACCTCACGGACTTCCTCGATGCACGGACCGCCTGGGCGCAGGATGACACGCCCCCGCTGGCTGACCTCGTCTTCGACGACGATGACGAGGAGGACGGGCAGGTGGCGCTGTGACCGAGGCTGTCTACGCGGTGCGTCTCCACGGCGAGCACGTCGGCGCCATCCAGCAGCGGGACCGCTTCACCGTCTTCGCTTTCGACCCCGACTACTGGGAGCGTCCGGACCGGTGCGTCCTGGGGCTCTGGTTCGAGGACCACCCCCGGGAGCGCCCGAAGGCCACGAACGCTGTACCCGCCTGGTTCTCGGGCTTGCTCCCTGAGGGCCCCCTCCGTGAGCTGATCGCCCGTGAGCAGGGGGTGAGCACCTATCGGGAGATGGAGCTCCTGGCCCGGATCGGCGCGGACCTGCCGGGCGCCGTCACCGTGGTGCCCGATCCTGAGGCCGGCATCGACGCCGACTTCACGCGGGTGCGCGAGGAGCGCCGGGGTCGGCGGCCCCTCCCGGCCCCCCTGCTGCACCGCGCCTCGCTGGCCGGCATGGTGATGAAGTACTCCATGAGTATGCGCGGTGGACGCATGGCGGCCCCGGCGCATGACGAGGACGGCGACTGGATCCTCAAGACGCCGGACCCCACCTTCCCGGCGCTCCCCGAGAACGAGTACACCGTCATGAGCCTCGCGAGGTGGGTCGGTATCGAGGTGCCGGAGACCGTCCTGTGGGAGCGGGACAGCATTGACGACCTCGGGGACGGTGCGTGGCGCTCGGCGGAGACGACGGCCTACGCGATCCGTCGCTTCGACCGGTCCCCGGCAGGCAGGATCCACATCGAGGACTTCGCTCAGGTCCGGGGGACGTCGGGCACGGGCGATGCGAAGTACCGCTCCACGGTGGAGACGGTCGCAGGTATCGCCTACCGCGGCCAGGACAGTGACTCACTGCGGGAGATGGTGCGCCGGAGCGTCTTCAACCTGCTCGTGGGCAACGGGGACGCGCACCTCAAGAACTGGTCGCTCATCTACGACGACGGGCGTCGAGCGAGGCTCTCACCCGCCTATGACCTCGTGTGCACCGGGGCGTACGAGGGGCACGTGGAGCTCGCTCTGCCCTTCGGGGGAGCGACGCGCCTCGCCGACGTCACACGTGAGTCCTTCGCGAGGCTCGCGGGGCTCCTCCACGTGGGTGAGGCGGAGGTCCTCGACGTCGTCGACGAGACCGTGGAGCGATTCCGCGAGGCGTGGGCTGAGGGTGCTGTCGGCGATCTTGCCCCCGCTCCGGTCCGCGCATGGATTGATGAGCATCTGGAGGCAACCTCGCTGTGCCTGGCGCGGCGCTCCTGAGTCGTCGAGGCGCGCCGACGTGCGGTGATCAC
The DNA here is from genome assembly GCF_001553565.1 of Actinomyces radicidentis. NCBI lineage: Bacteria > Bacillati > Actinomycetota > Actinomycetes > Actinomycetales > Actinomycetaceae > Actinomyces > Actinomyces radicidentis. The sequence goes on from NZ_CP014228.1 coordinate 1,168,131, forward strand.
CTTCCAGTGTCGTCCTCATCGTACGGCTCGGGGAGCTCGTCCCGGAGCCACGATGCAATGCCCATCAGGTTGTCGATGTGCGTCTCATCTAGGATCTGGACGGCTCGACCCACAGCGTCGATGAGCCTCCGCTGCCCCCGCGAGTCGAGAGTGTCAGGCATGGCGAGGCCGATCCGTCGGGCGCGCTCTCCAGGATTGACGATCGCCCACCACAGGCACAGGTTCGTCACCGAGAGGTCGAGGCCGGCCGCCCGGTGATGGTCAAGCTCGGTGAACGTGTTGCAGGTGAGGGGCTCCTTGACCACGTCGTAGAGCCAGGCGACGTCGTCAGGGGCCACGATGTGGCTCACGTGGGAGACCCGGAGAACGTCCGATGTGTGCTCGACCGCGTCAGCGGGGAAAGAGTCACGAAATCGGAGCTCACGATGGATCTGCTTGTAGAAGGGAGCGAGATCTTCTCCCCGCACGGCCCGCCCGCTCCGTCCGTAGTACAGGAGCATGTGCAGAAGCGCCGTGAGGCTCACTGTGGCAGATGAGGAGTAGCCAAGCAGCTCGGCATGCTCGGCTGGGGTCAGGATCGGGGTCAGTTGCAGCCTGTGCTGGGCACGCATGCGCACCTCGGCCCTCAGGGAGGGCGTGTCCTGCTGCTCCGCTTCGTCGAGGAGATCATGGTCGACGCCCCTCTCCCAACCCATAAGATCGCGCACCGTGCTGAGCGGCAGGGTCTCATCCCCGGCGCGGTTGGTGATGGTCGCGCTCAACAGGGCTTCGATGATGATCGAGCGAGCGGTCGCAGCGGTGCGGTCGTGCAGCATGCCCCAGGGAGAGTCGCCGTGAGGGAATGTCTCACTGATGAAGCGAGAATTGAGAATCGCCTTGACCTGGGCCGAAGTGAGGCGGCACGGGTGTCCGGTGATCTGCTTGGCGAGCTCGCGGTATGCGGCGAGGGGAACGCGTTCGAGATACCTGCTCTCGTCCGCCTCCGCTCGACGTGTGAGGCTGCGGGATGAAGACCACGGGTCGTCGTCCTTCAGGGTGAGAAGGCCTGAGAATTCATCCGCGCGGACACGTGGAGCCTTGTCGGACGTGGTGGTCCGTCCCATCATCGGTTCAGTGAGTGCGGCGTCCGCCTCGAGCAGGTCTCGTATGAGGGCGTCGGCGTCCTGGACGTCTTGAAGGACCCGGTGGAGAAGGGAGGACCTTGTTGGTCCGGGCAGATCGGCGTCGGTTGCTGCGCGGATCAGCGTGTCGCGTCGACCGTCAAGAATGCCGTTCAGTACAGCGGGGCTGGGTAGCCGAAGGGAGCGGATGAACCGACTCCGGGGGTGCCGGGAGGTCTTGACAACTCGGTCACACGCATCATGAAAGTCCAACCACCGGAATTGTGAATTGATGGTGATCGCGAGGAGCTTGCGTTGCTCGTCCTGGTCTTCTGCTCGCCTAATCAGTTCAACGATCTGGACGGTTTGGTGGCCGGACGCTTCAGAAGCGTCGTGATGGTTTCTGCGCCGCAGGAGCTCCGCATGCCCGGCCCGATAGGATCTTTGCCTATCCCAAGCGATGTCTGCTCTCGGATAACTGCTCGAACGCACTCGTCTGGCGGATAGATAAAGGATGGTGAGGACATTGAGGGTGAGGGTGGCGGCGACTACGGCAAAGGAGGCCGACCATCTGGCGACGATGAGTCTTACGGCAAACTTGTTGACCTCTCGGTGCGACATGTATTGGCTGGCAAAGGGTGCGACGACGACCCATGCAACGGCGAGTTGGAAGATCCATGTGGACAGAATTGCCGCTGCCATCGTCCAGGAATACGAGGCGGTGTGGATGTTCTTCCCCATGTAAATGGGACCCGAATGCTGGTCGCGAGCGATGGCGGACATTGCGGTCGCCGAGAACGTGAGGAGGGTGACTAGGCCGACCGCGCCCTTGAGCATCATGCTGACTGGGGGGTTCGCGAGCGCATTGCCGCTAGTCACTATCGACCACGGCCAGAGTTGATCTCTGCTCATGGGGACCGCGGTGAGGCATGCCGTGATGGCGAGTACTAGGAACGTTGGGTATGAGGTCAATGATCTCTGGATGTGGTAGCTTCTTCGATCCCAGCGGTCGCGTAGTTCTCGGTACTGGACGTACAGCCAGTTGCCTTGCGACATACTGATCATCAAGATTACGAGAAGTGCGACGATGGGCCAGGGAATGCCGCTCATGACTCCAAGCCTATGGCGTCGGCAGAGGGGGGCGGCCCGATGGTTGGCTGGAGGTGATCCACTGCATTCGGTCGCCTTTCGAGGTGGCCGTCAACTTGCTCCGGATCGCCGGGGTGTGCACCGGGTGTATTCGTTCTCTGAACTGGAGGGCGCCCATCTCGCCGCCGTCGGCAGTCGAGGCGAGCACAGTCCCTAGACCACCCGTGCGTCGAGGTCATGATTGGTTCCCTACCCACCTGCTCTCCGGCCATCATGTGTGACGGTGACGCCCTGGTCGCCGGTGGCGGCTCATGGGGCTGGGGAGGCGTGCGCGGCAGCGCCATGAGCGTGCAGGTGGAGTAGGACCTTCTCGACGCAGCTGGTCGCCAGGTGCCACAATTCCACCGCCTCCAGCGCTCGGAGCTCCTCCGATCAAAGTCTCCTGGGCTGCCAGTCTGCTTGCATGGCGACGGGCGTGAGGAGTCTGTGTGCTCACGGCACGGCTCTCGACGAGTGCGCCGCAGTGGCACTCGATGCGGTGCCGCTCCTCGTCGCTCGGTGCGACTGGCGTCGTCACCGGCGGTGCGGTCGGAGGGGCCGCGCCGCCCGTCGTCGTCGGCCCAGCGCTGGGGCGCCGCCTTCGTCGTGGTGCCCGTCCGCCGCTGCAGAGCGTCACTCGTAGTGGTACCGGCACGAGGCAATGAGGACGTCGCCGTTGTCAGCGATGCGGTAGACGAGGCGGTGCTCGTCGGTGATGCGCCGTGACCAGTACCCGGAGAGCTGGAAGCGCAGCGGCTCGGGCGTGCCGATACCCTCGTGGCCGCCGCGCTGGACGTCGCGCAGGAGGCGGTTGATCCGCTTGACGACGCTGCGGTCCGAGGACTGCCACCACAGGTAGTCCTCCCAGGCGTCGTCGTCCCAGACGAGCGACATCTCAGTCGGCGTCGTCGAGCTCGTGGACGGTGCCGCGGCCGTTCTCGAGGCGCTCCATGGCGTCGAGGAGGCGCCGCGCGTTGGCGGGGCTGCGCAGGAGGTAGTCCGTCTCCTTGAGGGACTGGTACTCGGCGAGGGAGACGATGACGGCGGGCTCGTGGCCGGCGCGGGTGATGACGACTTCCTCGCGGTCGTCGACGACGGAGTCGAGCACCTCGGCGTAGCGGGCGCGTGACTCGGTGTAGGTCATCGTCTTCATGCGGACCCCTCTCCAGGACGATAGGACTTGGTAAGGACAGGATACTGTACAGGTGTCACGTGAGCAGGCCCCGGTTCCACGTGAAACAGTCCTTGCGCGACGGGCCGAGCGGCTCGCGCTCGGAACCGACCGCGTGGGAGGATCCGCCCCGTGACTGAGCAGACCCGCCTCGAGACGGCCCACCCCGAAGCCGATCCCCAGCAGACACCCGAGCAGGCCCCCGCCGCCGCCCGCGACGAGCGCGCGTGGTGGAAGGACGCCGTCGTCTACCAGGTCTACCCGCGCTCCTTCGCGGACTCCGACGGCAACGGCGTCGGCGACCTCAAGGGCGTCACCTCCCGCGTCCCCTACCTCAAGGCCCTCGGCGTCGACGCCGTCTGGCTCTCGCCCTTCTACCCCTCCGCGCTCGCGGACGGCGGCTACGACGTCGATGACTACCGCGACGTCGCCCCCGAGATCGGCACCCTCGAGGACTTCGACAAGATGTCCGCCGCCCTCCACGACGCCGGTATCCGCCTCATGGTGGACCTCGTCCCCAACCACTCCTCCAACCGCCACCGCTGGTTCCGCGCCGCCATGGCCGGCGGCCCCGACGCCCCCGAGCGCGCGCTCTACCACGTGCGCGAGGGCCGCGGCGAGCACGGCGAGGAGCCGCCCAGCGACTGGCGCTCCATGTTCGGCGGCTCCATCTGGGAGCGCATCGACGACGTCGACGACGCCGGCCGCCCCCTCACGGGCCCCGGCACCGGCCGTCCCTACCAGTGGTACCTCCACGTCTTCGCCCCCGAGCAGCCGGACCTGAACTGGGACAACCCGGCGGTGCGCGAGGACTTCAAGGAGACACTGCGCTTCTGGTGCGACCGTGGCGTGGACGGCTTCCGCGTCGACGTCGCCCCCGGCATGGCCAAGGACATCTCCGACCTCGACCGCCCCTGGTCCGAGATCCCGTGGTGGCCGCTGCCCGAGGACGGCTCCCACCCCATGTTCGACCGCAACGAGGTCCACGACATCTACCGCGAGTGGCGCGAGGTCCTCGACTCCTACGACCCGCCCCGCTTCGCCGTCGCCGAGGCCGGGGTCCCCGCCGCCCGCCGCCCCCTCTACGCGGCCAGCGCCGGCCAGGCCTTCAACTTCCAGATGCAGGACGCCGACTTCACCGCCGCCTCCTTCGCCTGGGCGATCGACGCCGGGCTCGCCGACGAGGCTGCGTCCGGCTCGACCACCTGGGTCCTGGGCTGCCACGACGTCTTCCGCGTCGCCTCCCGCTACGCCTTCGACATGGACACGGCCCTCGCCGAGGCCGCCGCCGAGCACGAGCGCGAGCGCCGCGCCCGTGACGGCGGCGAGGAGCTCGACCAGGCGCACGACGCCGTCGCCGAGGACGACGCCTACCCCGCCGGCCACCAGCTCCTCACCACCCGCCGCTGGGTGCTGGCCGACGGAGCCGAGCCGACGCCCGACCCGGTCGCCGGCGAGCGCCGCGCCCGTGCGGGGGCGCTCGTCATCATGGCCCTGCCGGGCGCCATGTACGTCTTCCAGGGCGACGAGCTCGGTCTGCCGGAGGTGCCCGACACCCCCGAGGACCGGCTCCAGGACCCCATCGCCTTCCGTAACCGCGCCGTCGAGAAGGGCCGCGACGGCTGCCGCGTCCCGCTTCCCTGGACCGAGTCCGGCTCCAGCCACGGCTTCGGGCCCGACGGCGGCGCCGAGCCCCACCTGCCCCAGCCTGCCGGCTGGGGATCGCACGCCGTCGACGTCGAGGCCGCCGACCCGGAGTCGACCCTCTCGCTCTACAGGGAGGGCCTGCGCCTGCGCCGCGAGCTGTGGGGAGCCTCGAACCGAGGTGAGCTCACCTGGCTGCAGCGCGACGAGCAGGTCCTCGCCTTCGAGCGCGGCGGCCTCCAGTGCTGGACCGCCTTCGGTGCCGACGTCGAGCTGCCCGCCGGTGAGGTGCTGCTCTCCAGCGCCCCGGTCGGCGCGATCGAGGCCGACGACGGCACCGCCGTGAGCGTCCTTCCCGCCGACGCGACCGCCTGGCTCCGCCCCGCCCGCTGAGCCCCCGCTGCCCCGCCGAGATCGGGACATCCTGACCCTGAGATCGGGACATCCCGACATCGAGATCGGGCCGGTATCCCCAGCATGGGGATACCGGCCCGATCTCGCGGTTCATATGTCCCGATCTCGCGGGACGGGAGGTCAGCTGTTGGTGTCGGAGGTCGACGAGCTGCTGGACGAGTCGGCGCCGTCGGTGCCGGACTGGCCGGACTGGTACTGCTGGCCCGGGCCTCCCTGGCCGCCTCCCATGCCGCCGCCGCTCACCGTGACCTCCGCGGCGGTCACCGAGGTCGAGCCGCCCGACGTCGTGCTCACCGTGTAGGTGGTGTCGCTGGTCAGGCCCAGGATCGTGAAGGAGCTGCCCGAGATCGCCGAGGTCAGGTCCCAGGAGCTGCCGTCGGAGCTCGACACCGAGATGGTGTCGCCCTCGGCCACGGTGCCGGTGATGTTGGTGCCCGCGGCGGACAGGTCGCCGTTGACGTCGACGGAGCCGTCGGGCGAGCCGTAGGTGCCGATGATCGCGATCTCGCCGCCGGAGATCTTCGCCGAGCCGTTGGAGTCGATGCCGTCGGAGGAGGCGTTGTCGATCTGGACCTCGCCGCCCGTGATGGTGACGTAGGCGCCGTCGTCGTCCTCGGAGCCGGCGTTGTCGTAGCCCTCGATCGTGTAGTCGGAGTTGGTGGCGTTGATGCCGTCGTCGCCGGAGGCGATGTCGAGCGTGCCGCCACCCACGTTGATGAAGGCGGACTGGATGCCCTCGTCGGCGGCGTCGAGGGTGACGGTGCCGGAGTCCTGCGTGTAGGAGACGCCTGCGTCGATGCCCTTGGGCTTGGAGGTGTCGTCGCTGCTCGAGGAGTCGGTGCTGCTCGACGACGAGTCGTTCTGGCCGCCTCCCATGCCGCCGGGGCCCTGCTCGGTGGTCGAGGCGTTCTCCTGACCGCCGCCGGCGGTGACGTCGAGGGTGGTGCCGTCGACGGTGACGTCGGTGGTGGCCTGGACGCCGTCGTCGCCGGCGGTGATGGTGATGGTGGCCTCGCCGAGCTGGACGAAGCCCTTGGTCTCGTCGTCGTCCTCGGAGGACTTGAGGCCGTCGCCCTGCGCGTCCGCGGTGATGGTGCCGCCGGAGACGAGGAGGTAGTCCTTGCCGACGATGCCGTCGTCCGCCGCGGTCACGGTGATCGTGGTGTCGCCCTGGATGACGAGGCCGTTCTTCGAGGAGATGCCGTCGTTGGAGCTGCCGGTCACGGTGAGCTCGCCCGTCCCCGTGATGGTGAGGTCGTCGGAGGAGGAGAGGGCGGCGGTCGGGGCGTCGTCGGAGGCGTCGGAGTAGGTCTCCCCGTCGGCGAGGGTGTTCTCGGTGCCGTCCGCGAGGACGACGACGGCGGTGCCGGCGTCCTGGACGTCGATCGCGGCGCCGTCGGCGTTGGTGATGGAGGCGCCGTCGGCGTTGGTGATGGAGGCGCCGTTGAGGACGACGTGGACGTCGGCGTCGGAGGCGTTGACGACGAGCTCGCCGTCGTCGAGGGTGCCGGAGACGACGAAGGTGCCGCCGCCGGTGATGGTGACGGTCGTGCCGTCCACGGTCACGGAGTCCGCGTCGGAGCCGGAGACCTCGACGGAGTCCCCGTCGAGCGTGATCGTCGTAGCGCTCGAGGTGTCCCAGGAGCCGGAGTTCTCCTCGTCGGTGGAGGCGCCGGTGGCGTCGGAGGTGTCCGCGTTGGCGGAGGTGATGTCTGAGACCGTGGCGCCGGTGGAGGCCGAGGCGACCTCGCTCGTGATGGTCGTCCAGGCGTCCGAGGAGCTGGAGGACGTGGCGCTCGAGGAGGCGCTGCTGGCGGAGCCGGAGGCCGACGCGGTGCCGCAGCCGGCGACCAGGGCGATGGCGGCGAGGGTCGCGACGGCGCCGCCGGCGCGCTTGCGGGTACCCGGTGCGGTGCGCCCGGAGCGGCTGAGGTGCTTGAGGGGGTTCTTCATCTGGGTCTCCTGGTGGCGCCGGGTGGCCCGGCGGGGGATCGGCTGATCGCTTCGTACGGTGCTCATGCTTCCGAGGCGCCTTGTGACGTTCCTGTGAGGCGCGAGTGAGCGGGCTTCGGGTTCCCGGACGGTGGGGCGGGCGCGTCGCGGCAGCCGGAGCGGTGGCTGCCGGGGCCGGCGCGACGACGGCGGGCGGCGGTCAGGCCGCGAGATCGTGGCTCATGACCCGGTGCCACTTGTTGGCGGGCAGCTCGGGGTGGAGGAGCGCCATGCCGGTGGCGTACTTGGACACACGCGCGGGGCGGTGCCCGACCGACCACAGGAGCCTGTCCGTGGGGGAGGGGGTCGCCGGGTTCTTCGTCTCGACGACGGCGAGCGCGCCGGCCCGCCGGGACCCGCCGCAGCGACGGCCCTCCGTGTCCAGGGGAGTCCAGACGAGGTCGGTGTCGATGGTGGCGCGGGCCTCGTCGTCGGGCAGGTGGAGGGTGGTGCGCTCGTAGGTGGTGCCCATGACGGGGACGAGGGCGTCCGCGAGGCGCCGGGCGGCGTCGCCGGTGGCGGTGCCGGACTCAATGAGGCAGGCGGTGACGAAGTCGCGGCCGGTCGGGGTGAGGCGGTCGGCGTCGTCGGGGGAGTAGGGGACGCGCTTCTTGACGGTGGCGCCGCGCGGCCCGCGGGTCTTGACCTCGAGGAAGGTGAGCCCGGAGTCGAGGTAGGAGCGGGTGCGGACCTTGAAGCGACGACGGCGCTTGCGCGCGGACAGGAGGTAGGAGTCGAGCGCGGGCGTGTCGAAGTAGGTGGAGGAGTAGGGGAAGCCGCGGCGGCCGTCGATCTCGAGGACGCGGGAGCGGTCCGCGACGGCGTCGACGACCCGCTGCGTGTCGTCCAGGGGGACGAGGTACTTGCGGTCGACGCGGGTGAGGAGGCCGGCGGCGGCGTTGAGCTCGTCGAGGCTCGTGGGCCCGACGCCGTCGGTGGTCAGGGCCGGGGCGGGCACGGAGCCGGATGCTGCCGGGGCGGGCGCGGCGCCGGATGCTGCCGGGGCGGGCACGGCGCCGGATGCTGCCGGGGCGGTGGCGGGGCGGGCGGGTGCTGCGTGGCGGTGCATGCCGGCTCCTCAGTGCCCGGCGAGGACGGCGTCGCGGTCGGCGGCGCGGGCGTCCTGGGGCGCCGACCACGCCTCGGCGGGCGAGACGGGGTGGAGCCGAGGCGACTGGGCCGGGAGCGCGACGGGTGCGGCGCCGGGGCGGGCCTCGCGGGCGTCGTCGGCGGGGGCCTGACCGGGCAGGGCGTGGAGCTGGTAGCGGACGTCGACGAGGGTGGTGTCGTTGACGAGGTCGAGCCGCTGGACCTCGAGGGACTGGACGCGGGCGCCGAGGAGGGTCTCGAGGTGGGCGGTGAGGGCGGCCTCGTCGGCGATGGCGCGGTCGAGCATGATGACCTGGTGGCGGTTGAGGCGCAGGATGCGCGGGTGGTCGCCGATCCAGAGGGCCACAAGGAGCAGGCCCATGAGGACGGCGGTCGGGGCGGTTCCGGCCTCGAGGCCCCCGAGGAGCCCGAGGGCGAGGGCGGCGAAGAAGTAGGCGACCTCGTGCTGGGCCAGCTCGGTGGAGCGCAGGCGGATGATCGACAGGACGCCGAAGAGGCCGAGGCCCAGTCCCGCGCCCACGGAGGCGGTGGCGAGGAGGAGGGTGACGGCGAGGACGCCGACGTTGACGCCGATGTAGGCCGCCATGAGGTCGCGACGCGAGTGCCGCGGCACGTAGAGGGCGCCGATGAGGATGGCGAGGGCGACCAGGTCGAGCCCGACGTGGGCGAGGGCGGTGAGCGTCATGTGGAGTCCTTAGGTCGGCGTCAGGGCCGGTCCGACGGCGCTGGGCGCGGTCGTCGACCCGGTGACACCGAGTCAAGGGGGCGAGTCCATGAGCAGCCTGTGAGCGGGGTTGGGCTGCGGGATGTCGTCACCTCCCGTTCACCTCGTGAAGGGGTGCGCCCCGCGCGTCGGCACGGCCGTCGCACGCGGGCGGTCGTCGCACGCGGGGCGCGGGTGGAGGGGGCTGCGCTCAGGCTCGCGCCAGGGCCATGTCCCCGGGGCGGATCCAGCCGCGTGCGCGCATGAGCTCACTGATCGCGAGGGTGAGCGCGGCGGGGGCGACCACGTGGAACAGGACGATGGTGGCCAGGAGGCGTCCGGCCGGGACGGTTCCGCTCATGACCTGCCAGGTCATGATCTGGCCGACGAGTCCGGCCGAGCCCATCCCCGACCCCACCGCGTTGGACTCCATGTGGAGCACGAGGGTGGCGACGGGGCCGAGGATCGCGGAGGCGAGGGTGGGCGGGACCCAGATGAGCGGGTGGCGCACGATGTTGGGGACCTGGAGCATGGAGGTGCCGAGTCCCTGCGCGAGCAGCCCGGCCCAGCGGTTCTCCCGGAAGGAGGCGACGGCGAAGCCGACCATCTGGGTGGTGCAGCCGATGGTGGCGGCCCCGGCCGCGATCCCGGACAGCCCGAGGATGACCCCGAGGGCGGCGGACGAGATCGGCAGGGTGAGGACGACGCCCATGACGACGGCGACGACGATCCCCATGAGGAGCGGCTGTCGCTCGGTGCCCCAGTTGACCACCTCGCCCAGGGCGGTCATGGCCCGGGAGATCGGTGGGCCGACGAGGAGCCCGACCGCGCCGCCCACGCCGATGGTGGCGAGCGGGGTGAGGAGGATGTCGACGGGCGTGCGTCCGGAGACGAGGCGGCCGACCTCGATCGCGGCGTAGGCGGCGATGAAGGCGCCGAGCGGCTCGCCGGGGCCGGTGAGGTGGAGGGCGGTGACGCCGTCGGCGGTCACGAGCACGGTGCCGGACAGGAGGCCGGAGGCGAGCGCACCGACCTGGCCGGCGACGGCGGCCGAGATGAGGACGAAGGTGTCGGCGCGGAGACGGTGAGCGGTGCCCAGGCCGATGCCGGCGCCCGTGACGGCGGAGGCGACCTTGCCCAGGATGAGGGCGACGTGGCCGGGGGCGCCGGGGAGGAAGGCGCCGACCTGGGTGAGGATCGTGCCGATGATGAGGGTGGCGAACAGGCCGTGCGCCATGCCGGTGAGCCCCTCGATGAGGACGCGGTGGGCGCAGGCGCGGGCGCGGGGTTGGGAACGGGTGGTCGGGGGAGCGGGGGAGGGCGCGGGTTTCTCCTCGGGGTCGAGCGGGCGGCCCATGTGTAGGTTCTCGCGACATGTGTCACACGTTCAAGGCTGTGACCTGCATGTTCTCCCACCCGTCGACGACCTGCTTCTCGCTCAACTTGGCACAAAGTTCGCAGTTTGTGTGCACGGCGTGTGTCGACGGTTCCCGCTGGTGCCTTCCCTTGGGTACAGCGGAACCATGACACCGCCTGAACGGGTTGCAGTCAACGATCCCCTTTCCGGCGCAGGGCACTGGCTGGGCTCACGTAGACAGCTGTGGGCCCAGAACCGCTGCGGGGATACACGGGACCGGCTGGATTGGATTGAGCAGAGGCGGATTGGCAGTAGGGGTGTGTCCCTTAGCGTGGTGGCAATTCCCGCGGGGGCCGCTGGTCGAGGTGGCTGGGGGTCATCGCGGGTGTGATTCCGCCAAGAACCATCTGAAGGGACCCGCGATGACCCACCATCAGTCTGCCTTGTCCGCCTTGATCGGGGAACTCCTGGCCGACCCTGAGGCCTCACGCGACGAGATGTTCCGCCGTCTGCTGGCCGCCGGACTGCAGGACCTCATCGACGCCGAAGCCGAAGCGGTGATCGGCGCCTCCCGCTACGAGCGCACCCCGGATCGCATCACGCGCCGCAATGGGACGCGCTCCAAGACGGTGGCGACCACTGCCGGGGAGGTCGACCTGGCCATCCCCAAGCTGCGCCGGGGTTCCTTCTTCCCGTCCCTGCTGTCCCCGCGCAGGAGGGTCGACAAGGCCCTGTACGCGGTGATCGCCACCGCCTGGGTCGAGGGGGTCTCCACCCGCAAGGTCGATGACCTGGTCAAGGCCCTGGGCTGCGAGTCCGGCATCTCCAAGTCCCAGGTCTCACGGATCTGCGCCGACATCGACCAGACGGTCGGTGCCTTCCTGAACCGGCCTCTGGACCACACCTGGTTCCCCTACCTCTACCTGGACGCCACCTACCTCGACGTGCGCGTCGGACACCGCGTCGTCTCCCAGGCCACCGTCGTCGCGGTAGGGGTCTCCGCCGCCGGGCGCCGCGAGATCCTGGGCATGGCCGTGGGCGACAGCGAGTCCACCGACTTCTGGACCAGCTTCCTGCGCTCCCTGCGCGAGCGGGGCCTGGCCGTGTGCGGGCCCTCCCGGCCCGAGGGTGTCGCCTTGGTCGTGTCCGACTCCCACGCCGGCCTGAAGGCCGCCGTCAAGGCGATCCTGCCCGGCGCGGCCTGGCAGCGCTGCCGCGTGCACTTCGCCCGCAACATCACCTCCCGCCTGGGATCAGCACGCTCCAAGCCCGTCAACGCCCTCATCTCCACGGTGTTCGCCCAGACCAGCCCCCAGGCCGTGCGCGCCACCTACCACCAGGTCACCGACTCCCTGAGAGGCACCTTCCCGGACATCGCCGACATGCTCGAGGCCGCCGAGGCTGACCTGACCGCGTTCGCCGCCTTCCCCACCGAGCACTGGAAGAAGATCTGGTCCAACAACCCCATCGAACGCGTCAACGCCGAGATCAAGCGCCGCGCCGACGTCGTCCAGGTCTTCCCCAACCCAGACTCCGTGACCCGCCTCATCGGCGCCGTCCTGCTCGAGCAGCACGAGCAGTGGCAGTACGGCGAACGCCGCTACCTGTCCCAGACCTCCATGCAACGACTCACCCACACCCTCACCAACGACACCCAACCCCTGCCCCTGACCGCCTGAAAGAACACCACAACAAGGGACTTGACCGGCAGTAGAACGATTCGCCTGGCGGCGCTCTCATGCACGCAGCGCGTCTGAGGGCTCGATGCGGGAGGCTCGCCAGGTGGCCAGGGCTCCGCCGAGCATCCCGACGAGGATGCCTCCGGCTAGGCCTAGGGGTAGGAGTCTGGGGTCGAGGACTGGTTGCCAGCCGCGTGCGAGGGTGACGGCAAGGATGGCGAGGACGGAGGTGTAGGCGCCGAGGATTCCGCCGACGAGTCCGACGATGAGGCTCTCGACCAGGACAAGGGCCGTGACGTGCACGCGGCGACCTCCGATCGCGCGGCGCAGGCCGAACTCTCCGGCGCGCTCGTACACGGCGGTCGTCATGGCGTTGGTCAGGGACAGGACAGCCGCGAGCAGGGTGACGCCGGTCAGGGTCATGAGCATGGTGGCGACGTTGGTCTCGATGGTGTCGCGCAGTCCGCGGGGGTCCGGTGGTGCGTCGACGGCGACCTGGCCGGGTTGGGAGGGGATCCATGCGACGGGTGCCTGGCCGGCGACCTGGGCGGCGGCACCGGGCTGGACGCGCAGGTCGGCGGTGGCCCACTGGATGGGTGCCAGGGCGGCGGCGTCCTTCTCGGAGACGACCAGGGAGCTGAGGAGCCCGACCTGCAGGCCGGCCTCGGTGATGATCCCGACGACCCGGTGGGGCTCGCCGTCGATCCAGATGACCGGCTCGGCCTGGAGAGGGCCGAGGTTGAGGTCGGCGGCGGTCTGGGAGCCGACGAGGACGTCACGGTCGCCCAGGGCGGTCAGTGAGGCTCCTTGGGTGTCGACGGTGAGCAGGCCGGCTGGGACGCGGCCGGCGACCAGACCGAGCAGGTCGTGGGGTGTGGCTCCCTGGGAGCGGGCGAGCTCGAGGGAGGTGGGGGTGGTGGAGGCGACGACCTGTCCGTGGTTGGCGGCGACGAGGGCTCCTTGGACACCTGCGATGTCGTCGAGCCTGGTCAGGGAGTCCTCGGAGACGGCCTGGGTGACTGCGACGTTGTTGGCGTCCTCGGTCAGGGCGGGGCTGGTCAGGGCGACGCGTTGGTTGCGTTGTGCGTCGAAGAGCCCGGAGACCTGCGCCTGGGCTGTCGTGGACAGGCCGGCGGTGGTCAGGGCCAGGCCCACGCCCAGCGTGACCGAGGCGATGAGGGCTGCGGCCCGGGATCGTTTGGACCACAGGCCCCGCCATGCGTCGATGAGCCCGTCAGGCGGGCGTAGGCGCGAGGGGCGCCCCTCGGGTGCGGGCGGCTCGGTGGCCAGGACCGCGGTGTCGGCGCTCGGGGTGGGGCTGGTGGGCTGGGTGGTCTCGGTGACGTGTCCGTCCAGGACGTGGAGGCGGCGGTGGGCGCGGGTGGCGACGTCGGGGTCGTGGGTGACGACGATGAGGGTGGTGCCGCGTTTGTTGAGGCGCTCGAGGGTGTCCATGACCTGGGTGCCGGTGGCGCGGTCGAGGTTGCCGGTGGGCTCGTCGGCGAGGACGACGGGGGCGCCCGAGGCGATGGCGCGGGCGATGGCGATGCGTTGGCGCTCACCTCCGGACAGGCGTGAGGCGCGCTGCCACTCCTTGTGGGCCAGCCCGACGAACTCGAGGGCCTCGTGGGCGAGCTCGCGGCGCCGTCGCTGAGGCAGGCCCCGGTAGAGGGTCCCCAGGGCGACGTTGTCGAGGACGGTGCGGGAGTCGAGCAGGTGGAAGGACTGGAAGATGAAGGCGATCGTCTGTGAGCGCAGTCGGGCCCGCGCCGCGTCCGACAGGTCGGTGGTGTCTTGCCCGTCGATCGTGTACTGGCCGGTGGTGGGGGTGTCCAGGAGGCCGATCTGGTTGAGCAGGGTGGACTTGCCCGACCCGGAGGGGCCCTCGATGGCCAGGTACTCGCCCTGGGTGACGTGCAGGCTCACGCCGGCCAGTGCCAGAACGGGCACCTCTCCGGGGTAGGTGCGTCCGACGTCGTCGAGACAGAGGGTCGTCATCAGCGGTCCACCCGCACCTGGGTCCCCTCGGCGACGCCCGTGTCGGCCTTCGGGTCGGCGATCGCGCAGGTCCCCGACACGCAGGCGAGCTGGGTGACCTTGACCTGGTGGGTGGTGCCGTCGGCGTCGATGGCGAGCACGGAGGAGCTTCCGTCCGCTGCGGTGGCGATCGCTCGTTGGGGGACGGTCAGGACGTCCGTGAGCGGGTCGGTCAGGTCCAGGGTGACCAGGACGTCGCTGCGCCCCGCCCAGTCGGCCGGCACGTCCCCGCTGCTGGGGGCCAGCGTCACGTTCACACCCGAGCCGGCGCTGTCCGCCGCGGTGTCCGTGCCGTCGGTGGAGGTGGTGGCATGGGCTGCCGCGTCGGCCTGCGCAGCCTGGGCGACGTCGGTGACCGTGACGTCCAGGGAGGTGGAACCGACCTGGGCGGTGCCGGTCATGCCGTTCTTGACGCGAAGTGCCACGGGGCCCGTGACGGAGGCCTTCAGGCTCACGCCGCCCTGGGAGGTCGTCAGGCTCGCGTTGTCCGCGCTCAGGACGGTTCCCACTCCGGGCACGCCGGTGACGGTCACCGGGGTGGAGAACAGCACCAGGACCTCGCTGAGCGGCAGGTAGACCTCGCTGCTCGGGGCAGCCGGGGTCGCGGCGGCCGCTGTCGCTACGGTGGAGGCGGCGTCGGTGGGCTGCGCCAGGGCCACGGTGTCTGCACTCGGGTCCTGGACGGCGCGTGTGGGGGCGCTGGCGCCGACAGCCTTGTACAGGGCCGTCAGGCACCGCGCCGTGGTAGGGCCGAACGTGCCGTCGGGGGTGATGCGGTATCCCAGGTCCGCCAGCGCCTGCTGCACCAAG
This sequence comes from Actinomyces radicidentis, assembly GCF_001553565.1. Taxonomy (NCBI): domain Bacteria; kingdom Bacillati; phylum Actinomycetota; class Actinomycetes; order Actinomycetales; family Actinomycetaceae; genus Actinomyces; species Actinomyces radicidentis. The sequence goes on from NZ_CP014228.1 coordinate 1,183,276, forward strand.
GTGACGTCACTGCCACTGTCGCCCGGACCCAGATCCCGGTACAAGGGGAAGGAGCCCCGAAGCGTGATGACGGGGCGGTCGTTGACCCACGCCGCCACCTGGCCACTGTCCAGGGAGGAACCGGTCTCCACACCGGCTCGGGTGAGGACCGCCCGCCCCTCGGGAAGGGGCAGGGCGATCTTCTGGGTCTGCGCGGCCGCCGCCGTCGCGTTCAAGGTGGTGCGCTCAGTCAGGTCACCGCGTGCGACGGCAACCAGAACCGGACGAGCCGTTGGCGCCTGCGCGGAGGCCTCACGCTGCGCCGGGGACTGGAAGTGGCTCGCCAGCACCCAGGTCCCCGCCACCAGAGCGACCGCGAGGACGACCGCCAGGGCAACGAGCCCCGCACGGCGCCTCACGAGTCGCCCTTCGCCAGGATCTTCTCAGCGCGAGCCCGCTTGGCCTCCATGTCCAGCCGGATCGGCTCCAAGTCACCCAGGTGCTGGGACACGAAGGCCTCCCGCTGGGACCACCCGGCGTCGTAGTACCGGTCGAACCACCCCGAGGAGCGCCGGCAGGCAGCGTCCGCGGTCGCGACCCGGATCTCGTCCGCGCTCGCCTGCCCCGTGGACTGCCACCCCCACTCATCCACCAGGGAGTCCGGCGGACGCCCGTTGGGGTCCCATGGCGTCTGCGGCAGGTCCGAGATCCCCAGAGGAGCCATGCACGTACGCCACGCCTTCGCCGCCGAGGACAGCTCGCTGGATGCGGTGTCCACGTGCAGCTGGTTGAGCTGGTCCGTGATGCTCCCCGAGGCGGCGTCCGCCGCCGAGTACGTCGGCTCGACCCCGCCGTTGAGCTCCGTATCCGCCTCCGTCGCGCACTCACCCAGGTCCGACTGGAAGTCCGCGGACTCGTTGGCGTACAGGCTCCCGCCACTGGCCGCGACCTCGTCAGCCAGCAGGTCACGGGCGTCGGGTGCCTGCCGGTAGCCGTACTTCGCGGCCACCTGCTCGTTGAACACCTGCGAGAAGCCATCCGCGGCCAGGGTCTGCGGGGCCGGCGCCGACGCATCGAAACGCACCTTGAAAGAGGAGTGCCCCCGCTCGTGCATGCAACTGGCCTGCACCTGACTCCACGCCTGATCAACCGTCGCCGAGGAGCTCATGTACGGGTCCGTCGGCAAGGTCCACCGCGCCTCGTCCTTCGTCACCTGCACAGCCACCCCGCCACCAGCAGAACCATCTGTCGCCGCAGCAGCGCCGCCATCATCGGAGCCCGAGCCCGAGCACGCACCCAGGGTGAGGGCCACGGCGGCCGCAAGTGCTGCCGCCGCGCCCCTCACCCAACTGTGCTGTTCGGCTCGGGGACACGTCATGCTCCGCATCGCAATCCCCATGTCGAACGATGCTCAGCGGCTCAGCGCCACTTGCCGGTGGTTCCGTTGGCACCGCGCCAGCGCATGGCCTGGCCGGTGTTGGGGCCGTACTCGCCGTCACGAGTCAGGCCATAACGTGACTGGACGTTGAGAACGGCTTGCTTCGTTCCAGCGCCGTAGTAGCCGTCGACGCCGATGTTCTGCCCCTCGGCGGCGCGCAGAGACTCCTGCAGCCGGTAGGTGGCGGGGTTGTAGCCCGACGTGTCTAGCTGGAGGTAGCAGCGCCACGACCCTCGGGTTGTCGCTGCCGGCACCCACGCTGTTGAGCCGGTGGTGATGGTGCGCGGGGTCGTTGCTGCGCATCGTGGGATGGTCGCTGCCTCAGCCGGCGCCGCGGCACCGACGCTCGCGACGCTGGGGAGAAGCATCAGCGCCAGCAGACCCGAGGCAAGCTTGAGTGAAGGTTTCATTGCACTCCTCCTCTAGGGATGGGAACCCACTTCATTGCGGGTGCTCATACGATCGCTCGTTGCGTTCCTGGGTGGAATCGAGGATTGTTAACGCCTACACCAACGCTGTGCTCAAGCTCAGATGCCGCAGGATCTGTTCACGAAACCGGCCATGAATCATCTGTCCGCATGGCCAGCTTGAGAGCGAGTTCGGTGCGTGATCGGCATCCAGTCGTGCGCAGGATCTCGCTCATGTACGTGCGCACGGAACCTTCCGTGTAGCTCAGAGCGGCCGCGATCTCCCGATTCGACTTGCCCTCAGCAATGAGGGGCAGGAGCCTCTGGTACCGGTCCGGCAACGACGCAAGCGTGCGGGTGAGTTCGTGGGTCTCATGGTCGCCGCCTCGCCTGGCGTGCCGCTGCGCGATGACGCGTGCAGCTGGCCTAGGCCCGAGCACGACCGCGCCCGCTGCCGCCTGTTGGACGCCCATGACGATCTGGTCGAAGTCCATGTCCTTGGTCAGATAGCCCTGGACTCCCTCGTCGAGTGCCTGGCCGATCCGTCTGGGCGACTCGAACGCGGTCATCATGACCACGCGGGTATTCGGTGAACTCTTGATGATCTCGTGGGCCAGTCGGATGCCGTCGGTTCCTGGCATCTCGACATCCACCAGCGCGACGTCCACGAACCTCGTCGACAGGATCTTGAGCGCGGCGCCGGCCGAGCCCACGGCGGCTACGACCTCGATCTCGGTCCGGGTGTCGAGGAGCGTCACGTAGGACCGCAGGATGACCTCGTCGTCGTCGACGAGCAGGAGACGAACGGGTCCTTCCATCATGTCGTGCTCCCGTGCGAATCAGTGCGCCTGGGCACGGTGAGCGCGACGAGCCATCGCCCGTTGAGGTCGCCGGCGACGAGCTCCCCGCCCAGAGCCGAGGCTCGCGTGGCCAGGCCATTCAGGCCCTGGCCGCCACTCAGTGCGCCCCCTTGGTCAGGTTGCTCGTCGGCCGTCCGCGACACGAGCTCGACGACGAGAGAGTCCTGATCAAGACTGAGCTCGAGCGAAGCCTCGGACCCGGCCTTCGCGTACTTCACGATGTTCACGAGGGACTCCTGGACCGCGATAGCCGCGAGCTCCCACTCGCTGTCGCCGACGGCGAGACGAGCCTCCTGCCAGGTGATACCGCGCGTCGACAGGCCGATCCCACGGGTCGCCAGCACCCGGACCCACCGCTCCGTCGGAGGGACCAGGTCCGCGGCGCCGGCCGACGTGGCGTCGCTCGAGGAGCTCGGCGTCTGACGCAGGCTGCCGACGAGAGCGCGGAGACTGTTCATCGAATCGGTCGCGGACTCCTCGATCCCCTGGGCCAACGCGACCTGCGCACTCTCGTGCAGCTGGGGGCGCAGGACGCGGGCGAGGGTCAGGACACGGGTCAGGTCCGTGGCGACCGAGTCGTGGAGCATGAGGGCGATCTCTGCGCGAACCTCAGCAGCCTGTGCTCGCCCCTCAGCCTGCGCGGCCTCGACCCTCAAGCGGGCCTCCTCCTGCGCACGGACGCCGCCCCGCATCGCCAGACCCAGCGAGATCGCGAGCAGGGAGATCAGCGTCAGTGCCGCGGGCTCGAGATCTGGTCGCGACGTCCCGATCAGGTTGGTGATCCAGTAGGCGATGAACCCGCCTGCTGCTCCCTTCCACCAGTCGCGTGAGATCCACTCCGCGAGCGGAATCACCACCAGGAAGGTAGCTGACGCGCTCGCGTTGGCGGCCAAGGAACCCCACAGCACGAAGGCCAGCGAGGCCGCGCCGGCGGCTCGGGGAAAGCGATGCACAAGGGGGACTGCGGCCACCACGCCGAGCGCCATGACCATCTTCCAGGGCTGAGGATCAGACTTGGTCGTCAGCCAGTATCCGACATCGAGGGCGCAGCAGACGGTCGCGGCTAGGAGGTAGCCGAGACTGCGCACGCTCAGACCGAGGGAGGCCTGCCCGTTTCGTCGCACCCGCACATTCAAACAGTTCGGCACTGCGGCAGAGACGGGAACCAGCGACACGCGCCGTCGGCGCCATCAACCTCCTGCCCCGCTTCATCCGCGCGCACCCAGTGACTCGCGGACTCCGTCCAATGACTCATCGGGCACTCGAGAGACGCGCCGGGCATCACAACGAGGCTTGCGGCAACGAGGAGCGAGCAGAGTGGACGGCGCACCAGGAGGGATGCGACCACGAGTCGCAGCAAGTTGAGCACCCACCGCACGATCCTCGACAGCAGACGCCAGCGCTATTGCCATGAGTCAACAACATGCGTTTCCCGGTGACGGCCGTCTACGGGACGCGGTATCGGGCAGCAAGGTGGGCCCGATGACGCCTTTCCGTCTGCGCCCAACGTCCCCGACCAGTACACCTGTACTGGTCGGGGACGTTCGTCAATCGTGACAAGGGCAGCTGGCCGGCTCGGGTCGTGTGTGGCACATGCGGATGGAGTACGGGGATCTGGTCGTGTGCGGCGGAGTCGCCGCATGGCTTTCGAGGATTCTCACTAGCTGGTGTGAGCGTCCGATACCGACCGTTTTTGAACACCCAGCGACGCGCCGGTCAAGTCCCTTGTTGTGGTGTTCTTTCAGGCGGTCAGGGGCAGGGGTTGGGTGTCGTTGGTGAGGGTGTGGGTGAGTCGTTGCATGGAGGTCTGGGACAGGTAGCGGCGTTCGCCGTACTGCCACTGCTCGTGCTGCTCGAGCAGGACGGCGCCGATGAGGCGGGTCACGGAGTCTGGGTTGGGGAAGACCTGGACGACGTCGGCGCGGCGCTTGATCTCGGCGTTGACGCGTTCGATGGGGTTGTTGGACCAGATCTTCTTCCAGTGCTCGGTGGGGAAGGCGGCGAACGCGGTCAGGTCAGCCTCGGCGGCCTCGAGCATGTCGGCGATGTCCGGGAAGGTGCCTCTCAGGGAGTCGGTGACCTGGTGGTAGGTGGCGCGCACGGCCTGGGGGCTGGTCTGGGCGAACACCGTGGAGATGAGGGCGTTGACGGGCTTGGAGCGTGCTGATCCCAGGCGGGAGGTGATGTTGCGGGCGAAGTGCACGCGGCAGCGCTGCCAGGCCGCGCCGGGCAGGATCGCCTTGACGGCGGCCTTCAGGCCGGCGTGGGAGTCGGACACGACCAAGGCGACACCCTCGGGCCGGGAGGGCCCGCACACGGCCAGGCCCCGCTCGCGCAGGGAGCGCAGGAAGCTGGTCCAGAAGTCGGTGGACTCGCTGTCGCCCACGGCCATGCCCAGGATCTCGCGGCGCCCGGCGGCGGAGACCCCTACCGCGACGACGGTGGCCTGGGAGACGACGCGGTGTCCGACGCGCACGTCGAGGTAGGTGGCGTCCAGGTAGAGGTAGGGGAACCAGGTGTGGTCCAGAGGCCGGTTCAGGAAGGCACCGACCGTCTGGTCGATGTCGGCGCAGATCCGTGAGATCTGGGACTTGGAGATGCCGGACTCGCAGCCCAGGGCCTTGACCAGGTCATCGACCTTGCGGGTGGAGACCCCCTCGACCCAGGCGGTGGCGATCACCGCGTACAGGGCCTTGTCGACCCTCCTGCGCGGGGACAGCAGGGACGGGAAGAAGGAACCCCGGCGCAGCTTGGGGATGGCCAGGTCGACCTCCCCGGCAGTGGTCGCCACCGTCTTGGAGCGCGTCCCATTGCGGCGCGTGATGCGATCCGGGGTGCGCTCGTAGCGGGAGGCGCCGATCACCGCTTCGGCTTCGGCGTCGATGAGGTCCTGCAGTCCGGCGGCCAGCAGACGGCGGAACATCTCGTCGCGTGAGGCCTCAGGGTCGGCCAGGAGTTCCCCGATCAAGGCGGACAAGGCAGACTGATGGTGGGTCATCGCGGGTCCCTTCAGATGGTTCTTGGCGGAATCACACCCGCGATGACCCCCAGCCACCTCGACCAGCGGCCCCCGCGGGAATTGCCACCACGCTAAGGGACACACCCGACGCGCCGAGACATCACATGGACGAATCTGGATTTTGGACAACTTAAGTTGGATTCCGCACCACGGGTGTCTTGACACCCGCAGGGTAGGGGGTTGCGACCTGTGAGTGTCATGACACCTGGAGGTGGTGGGCCCGGGCCACGTCGCTGCGGCGCGCTGTGTCGGAGAGTGCTCCGCGCACGGTGTCGTGCCGAGGGGGCCGGGATCGCGGGGCGGGCGGCTCCGGTCGCGCGGGACCGTCGGGACGGGCGTCCCGGACTCACTCCCCGTGCTGGAGGAACCCGAGCGCGTCGAGCGCCCGCTCGACCTCGTCGAGCGCCTCCTCGCTGTCCGCCTCGATGGTGTGGGTGTGCCAGCCGTTGGTGAGCTCGGCGAGGGCCGTGGAGTCCTCGGCGCGCTCGAGGAAGAGCTCGAGGTCGGCCCGGTCGTGGATGAGGAGGTCGACGGTGAGCTGCCCGTAGAGGCGGTGCTCGACGGAGGTGTCGAGGATGGAGCCCCCGGCGTCGAGGATGGCGGTGAGCTCGGCGCGCATGTCGTCGCGGCCGTGACGGACATGGACCGCGCGGCGCGGCCGCTCGGCCGACCGGGCCAGCACGTAGCCCCTGTTGGTGGCGTGGACGCCGTGCCCCGAGGCCCGCAGGAGCGCGACGTCGCCGACGATGATCTGGCGCGAGACGCCGAGGCGCTCGCCGAGCGCCGCGGCGGGCACGGGGGCGTCGGCGTGCTCGAGCTGGGCGAGGATCTCCTCGCGGCGCGCTGCGGCGTTCATCGGCCCTCCCCGGTCTGGTCCCGACGGCGTCCGCCGTCCTCGCGAACGTAGCACGACGGCGCGGGTGCGGGGTGGCCGGGGCGTCGGCGGCGAGTGGCCGGGGGCGGCGGGCCCGCCGCGGGCGGAGGGGGGCGTCGGACCGGGCGCCGTCGGCTCGGCCGGGGCCGACGAGGTCGGGCCGGCGCGTGCGACACGCCCGTGCCCGCGCACCGGGCGGGTGAGTTTTGGGTCTCTGTCCCCAGGGTGGGGAGCCTTGCGGTCCGGACCGTCGGGAGCCCCTGTGGGTGAGGGCCCCGGATTCGTGTCGTACCCCCGGAGCACGATGGTTCCGCCGATGGAGAGCGGTCCCCCGCGGGTCCCGCAGGGGCTCTGCAAGGCGGCTCTCCACCCGGCGTCCACAAACCCGCGGGCGCTCTCCACAGGAAGGAGGCCCACTATGCACAGCACCACGTCCACCACACCATCTAGGGGTGGTCACAGCCCCGGACCCCTAGGGGTAGTGTCTTGCTCCGCGAGGGACACCTGCCCTCCCGCGAACGACAACCGTGTAGTTGCACCGTCGTCAGCCTCCCCGGAGGTCGATGAGCGGGCGCGGCTCCCGGACCCGCCCCACGACCCCGATCACGACTGCCAGGAAGTGACTGATATGGCGATCACCGTCTACTCCAAGCCCAACTGCGTCCAGTGCAACGCGACCTACCGCGCCCTGGACAAGGCCGGCGTGTCCTACGCGACGGTGGACGTCACCGCGGACGCCGAGGCGCTCGCCCAGGTCAAGTCGCTCGGCTACGCCCAGGCGCCCGTCGTCGTCGCCGGCGAGGACCACTGGTCCGGCTTCCGCCCGGACAAGATCAAGGCCCTCCAGGCCGCCGTCGAGGCCGTCGCCATCTGAGGGGCCGTCGGCTCACGTGACCCAGACAGCGCTCCCTGGGACGACCCCTGCGCCGTCCGCCGGGGCGGAGGGGAAGGACGAGCCCCTGCTTGTCTACTTCTCCTCCACCTCGGAGAACACGCACCGCTTCGCGACCAGGCTCGGCTACCCTACGGCGCGCATCCCGCTGCGCCCCAAGGACGAGCCCCTCACCGTGGACCGGGAGTACGTCCTCCTCGTCCCTACCTACGGCGGCGGCAACCTCAAGGGCGCCGTCCCCAAGCAGGTCATCAAGTTCCTCAACGACCCCCACAACCGGTCGCTGTGCCGCGGCGTCATCGCGTCGGGCAACACCAACTTCGGCGAGGCCTACTGCGTCGCCGGTGACATCATCGCCGCCAAGCTCAAGGTGCCCTTCCTGTACCGCTACGAGCTCCTCGGCACCCCCACCGACGTCGCACGCGTCAAAGAAGGATTGGACACGTTTTGGCAGACACGCTGACGGACACCGGCTCGGAGTCCTTCGCCCCGGCCCTCGACTACCACGCCCTCAACGCCAAGCTGAACCTGTACGACGCGAACGGGAAGATCCAGTTCGACGCGGACCACGAGGCCGCGCGCCAGTACTTCCTCCAGCACGTCAACCAGAACACCGTCTTCTTCCACGACATCGAGGAGAAGCTCGAGTACCTCGTCGAGGAGGGCTACTACGAGAAGTCGGTCCTGGACAAGTACTCCCCGGAGTTCGTGAAGTCGGCCTTCAAGGCCGCCTACGCCCACAAGTTCCGCTTCCAGACCTTCCTGGGCGCCTTCAAGTACTACACGTCGTACACGCTCAAGACCTTCGACGGGAAGCGCTACCTGGAGCGCTTCGAGGACCGCGTCACGATGGTCGCCCTCGCGCTCGCGGACGGCGACGAGCAGCTCGCCCTCAACCTCGTCGACGAGATGATGTCCGGCCGCTTCCAGCCGGCCACCCCGACCTTCCTCAACGAGGGCAAGGCCCAGCGCGGCGAGCCCGTCTCCTGCTTCCTCGTGCGCATCGAGGACAACATGGAGTCGATCGCCCGCGGCATCAACTCCGCCCTCCAGCTGTCCAAGCGCGGTGGCGGCGTCGCCCTCCTGCTCACCAACCTGCGTGAGATGGGCGCCCCCATCAAGCGCATCGAGAACCAGTCCAGCGGCGTCATCCCCGTCATGAAGCTGCTCGAGGACTCCTTCTCCTACGCGAACCAGCTCGGTGCGCGCCAGGGCGCCGGCGCCGTGTACCTCCACGCGCACCACCCGGACATCATGCGGTTCCTCGACACCAAGCGAGAGAACGCGGACGAGAAGATCCGCATCAAGACGCTCTCGCTCGGCGTCGTCATCCCGGACATCACCTTCGAGCTCGCCCGCAACAAGGAGCCGATGTACCTCTTCAGCCCCTACGACGTGGAGCGCGTCTACGGGGTCCCCTTCTCCGACATCAACGTCACTGAGAAGTACCGCGAGATGGTCGACGACCCTCGCATCCACAAGACGCGGATCGACGCCCGCCAGTTCTTCCAGACCCTCGCCGAGATCCAGTTCGAGTCCGGGTACCCGTACGTCATGTTCGAGGACACGGTCAACAAGGCCAACCCGATCAAGGGCAAGGTCATCATGTCGAACCTGTGCTCCGAGATCCTCCAGGTCTCCGAGCCCAGCGTCCTCAACGAGGACCTCACCTTCGAGCACGTCGGCAAGGACATCTCCTGCAACCTGGGATCCCTCAACATCGCCAAGACGATGGACTCCCCGGACTTCGCGAGGACGATCGCCACCGCCGTGCACGGCCTCACCGCCGTCTCGGACCAGACGATCCTCCCCTCGGTGCCCTCCATCGACCGCGGCAACCACGAGTCGCACGCCATCGGTCTGGGGCAGATGAACCTCCACGGCTTCCTCGCCCGCGAGCGGATCCACTACGGGTCCGAGGAGGGCCTGGACTTCACCAACGTCTACTTCGCCTCCGTGCTCTTCGCGGCCCTGTCCGCCTCGCACGACATCGCGGTGGAGCGCGGCGAGAAGTTCGTCGGCTTCGAGGACTCCAAGTACGCGACCGGAGAGTTCTTCGAGAAGTACACGACCCAGGACTTCGTCCCGACGACGCCGCGCGTCGCCGAGCTCTTCGAGAAGTCCTCCGTCCACGTCCCCACCCGCCAGGACTGGGCCGAGCTCGCCGAGAAGATCAAGAAGGACGGCATCTACAACCGCAACCTCCAGGCGGTGCCGCCGACCGGCTCGATCTCCTACATCAACAACTCGACGTCCTCGATCCACCCGATCGTCGCCAAGGTGGAGATCCGCAAGGAGGGCAAGATCGGGCGCGTCTACTACCCGGCGCCCTACATGACGAACGACAACCTCGAGTACTACGAGGACGCCTACGAGATCGGCCCCGAGAAGATCATCGACACCTACGCGGTGGCCACGCAGCACGTGGACCAGGGCCTGTCCCTGACGCTGTTCTTCCCGGACACCGCGACCACCCGCGACGTCAACCGCGCGCAGATCTACGCGTGGCGCAAGGGCATCAAGACGCTGTACTACATCCGGCTCCGCCAGGCGGCGCTGGAGGGCACGGAGGTCCAGGGCTGCGTGTCCTGCATGCTCTGAGTCGGCCTGCTGCGAGCTGACAGCCGACGACGGCGCAGGGCGAGACCCCGATGACGAGGACACCCGATACGGAGACGTGGGACACCACGCGCCCGTACCGGGTGTTCGTCGTGTGGGGGCGGTGAGCATGTCCGTCATCGCGTACGGCGACGAGAGCGTCCGCCGGACCGGGCTCCGGGAGGGTGTGTACCTGCTCGGTGCGTACGTCCTCGGGGACGAGGACGCCGGTCTCATTGAGGCGCTTGGTCGATTCGCCCGGTTTCAGGGCAAGCTTCACTGGAAGGACCACGTCGACGTCGTCAAACGGCAGGTGTGTTCTGAGATCAGTCGGCATGCCGGGGCGGGGCTGATCGTCGCCGCCACGCCGTTACCGTCGCGCGGGGGTGAGGAGCGTGCGCGGCAGCAGGCACTCGTGACACTCGCGCTCGCCCTTGAAGAGGGCCACGGCGTTCGCGAGCTCGTGCTGGAGAGACGTGAGCGGACGCAGGACGCCAATGATGTGCGAACGATCGATCTCGCCCGGCGATCAGGCGTGCTGCCCGAGGACTTCACCATTCGCCATGAGTTCGGGGCGAGTGAGGAGCGGCTGTGGATTCCAGACCAGATCGTGGGAGCCTGTGGCGACCACATCATCGGGTGGAGCACTGGTTGGGCAGATCTCGCCTCGGTGGTCGAGATCCTCTACGTGGATCCTCGTAGATAGCGCGAGCGCCGGGCCCACATGACAACACGGGTACCCGGCGCTAACTTCCACTCCGCAACGTATCGCGGCGGCGGCACCAGTATGCCTCTGCTTCGCACTCGGTCTCAAGGGCTGTCCACGACGGACATCCGCAGGGCTGACGACGCGAAACCCGGCCCGCCCACCGTCCGGAAGGCTGCCGGGTCCACTTCGCAGGGCTGCTGCCCCTTCCGGCTACAGGTGAGATCCCGTGTCAACCCGTGCCGGTGCCACCTCGGAACCGTCTCTGCCGCCTGGTCGTACGGGTGCATTGTCTGAGAGAGTCCGGGCATGACAGTACCGACCCTCACACTGGTCGAGCTGGACCTGCGAGAGAACGGCACCGACGCCGAGGCGCTTGCCGCCTTCCTCACCGGCAATGAGTTCCCCTTCCACCTCGGTCGGGCGTTCACGTCCGACGAGGCCCGTGCGTCCGTGGTCTCGGGTCGGTGGGCCTCACTGGGGACCGAGACCTACTGGGTGGAGGCCGATGGAGTACGGATTGGGACCGTCACGCTCGAGGACCTGGACGATCCGACCGTGATGCTGGACCTGCGCTTGGCCGAGGTGTACCGGGGACGTGGGTTCGGCACCCTTTCCTTGCGCGCGGCGGCTGACCAGGTCTTCTCGGCCCGCTCCGAGACGCGTCGCATCGAGGGCCAGACCCGCGATGACAACCTCGCGATGCGCGCCACCTTCAACCGCGCCGGATGGGTCAAGGAGGCCTGCTTCCGTGAGGGTTGAGAACCCGGGCACGACGCCATCGGGTACGCCATACTCCGCGCCGACTGGGAGAACGGCACGAGGACGCCTGTCGACTGGAGCGAACCCGAGGCGATTCGCCCGCGCTGAGCCTCCACAACCACCCGTCTGCGAGGATCGGAGCCATGGACCAGACCGTTCCCATGGATCCGACGCCGGAGTCCGTCACCGCCTACACCGACACCTCCCCGGTCCACCGGCGGATCGGGCTGCGCGCCCTGCGGGTGGACTACGACGGCATCCTCCTCTCCGTCACCCTCGGCGAGGACTGGATGAACACGCACGGCACCGGGCACGGCGGCGCCATCGCCACGGCCCTCGACGCCGGCTGCTGCTACGCCTTCGCCGGCCGCTCCGGCGCCACGTGGCCCACCGTCTCCCTCACCCTCAACTACCTCGCGCCCGTGCCCGAGGGGGATCACCTCGTCCTGGGGCGCGTCATCCGCGCCGGTCGAAAGGTCGGCGTCGCCGAGGCCGAGCTCTGGCCGGGCGGCACCGACGTCGACGCGCTCCTCGCCGGGGACCTCGGCGACGCCCAGCCCATGGCGATCGCCCGCGGCACCTTCCATCCCGTCTGGCTGCGCTGAGACGACCCGTGGGCACAGCGTCGTCGTTGGCCGGGCCCCGGCCGGTCCGAGCGGTCGGCGGCCTCAGTGGTGCTCGACCTGCTTGATCTCCTCGGACATGTCCTCGCTGAGGTCCGCCGCCCCGAAGGCCTCGGTGAGGGGCAGCCGCAGTCGGAAGTCCGTCCCCAGGCACAGCTCGACCGTCCCCTCCTCGAGGACGAAGTCGACGAGGTGCCCGCCCCAGCCGCGCTCGTCGTCGATGACGTGCGCGTGGCAGCCCGCCACCGAGATCCCCGACTCGTACAGCGGCGTGCGGAAGCCGGCGATCGTCCCGGTGAAGTCCTCGCGGCGGACGACCGCCTCGCCGTCGGTGGCCTCGACCATCGGCTTGTAGGGCCGCTCCTGCCGCTCCACCGTGCGGGCGCTCGCCCACGCGAAGCGTCCCGTCACCCGCAGCGCGTACATGTAGTTCGAGCTCGGCACGAGGCCGTCGACGAAGGCGGAGAACTCCTGGCGCGTCACGGGACCCGCCACCGGGCGGCTGATCGTCGGCACGAAGTTCGTGACGACGGCGTAGGGCGTGCGCTCGCTCAGGTCGGGGACGCTCACCGACCCGTCCGAGCGCAGCCGGTAGCAGGTCCCGCCGAGGATGACCATCTCGCCGTCGAGCTCGTTGAAGGTGCCGATCCCGAAGGAGCCGTGGCCGAGGAGCTCGGCGAGGGTCATCTCGTCCTCGTAGACGCCCTGCGCGAGGGCGGTGATGAGGCTCGTCTGGAAGATCTCGTGGCGGGTGACGGCGGCTGAGGCGCTCATGGCTCCCAGGCTAGGAGCGCTCGCGGCCGGCGTCGACGCCGTCCCGCGGGGTGACGACGGGCGGGTCGGGGCGGACGCCGTTATGTCATCAGGTGCAGCAGTTATCTCAATCCATGTGCTCACCGCTCGTGCGGCGCGGGTTCCTCGCCGTCCAGCTCCCACACCTCGTCGCAGCGCTCGGCGGTCGCCGCGACCAGTCGCGCGTTCGGGACGTCCACGCTGCGCACCCAGTGCGCGGCGTCCGCGGGGGACCTGCCGAAGTCCTTGTGCCGCGCGATGAGTCGGCGGATGAGGACCTCCTCGGGGACGTCGAGCATGACGAGCAGGTCGATCCTCTCGCGCGCCCCCTCCCAGCCGTGCGTCTCCAGCGCGAGGTAGTTGCCCTCGGTGACGACGACGCCGCGGCCCGTCACGCGCGCCCCCGCGGCCACCGGCTCGTGCAGGTCGCGCCGGTAGACGGGCGCGAGGACCTCGGCGGGCTCGCCGTCAGGGCCCGTGGCGCGGACGCGGTCGAGGACGGCGAGGTAGCCGGCGACGTCGAAGGTGTCCGGGGCGCCCTTGCGGCCGTGCCTGCCGAGCTCGTCCAGCACCGCGTTGGACATGTGGAAGCCGTCCATGGGGACGGTCCCGGCGAGCAGGCCCTTCTCGCGCAGCGCCTCCGTCAGGCCCTCGGCGAGCGTCGACTTCCCGGAGCCGGGTGCGCCCGTGATCCCGACGACGAGGCGCGCCGGCGCGTCCGGCGCGGCGAGCCGGGCCTCGAGGCGGTCGACGAGGTCGGTGCAGGCGTTGTCGAAGGCGGTCATGGCGCCAGTATCGCGACCCCGTGACCGCGAGATGGCGCTCTCAGCGGATCAGAGGCACGAGGCGCGATCAGGAGCCGCGGAATCCTGCGGGCGGCGGGTCTCCGAGAAGGCTCTGACCCGCTCAGGGCGCCATTCCCGGCGCGGCCGCCCCCTCACTCCGGCGCCGGTGCCCGCCTCGCGGTGATGAGCCCGTAGCCGGTGCTCTCCCGGATCGTCCCGTCGGCCCCGGCGCGCTCCTCGAGGTGACCGCGCAGGGCGTCAAGCAGGGCGGGGCGGCGCTCGCCCGCGTGGGCGAGGGTCCAGGCGTGCGTCGGGCTGCCGCTGCGGTAGTACTCCATGCCCTCCTCGACGGTCGCGAAGCGCCACTCGAGCTGGTGGTGCTTGACCCGCACGTCCTCGAGGCCGGCTCCCAGCCGCCCGGCGGCCACCCCGGGGCGGCACCAGGTCATGTGCGGCGGTGCCGAGTCCTCGCCGGGCGCCAGGACCGCCGTCATCCGCGCCGTCATCTCCGCAAGGAACCCGTCCTCGGACCAGGCGGTCATGACGAGGAGCCCGCCGGGGCGCAGGATCCTCGCCCACTCGGCCGGATCGTGGGACGGGTCGCAGAACATGGAGCCGGAGGAGCTGGCGACGGCGTCGGCGCTCCCGTCCGGCAGACCGGTGGCCTCGCCGGTCGCTGCGAGCCAGGTGGCGCCGTGCACGAGGGCGGCGCCGGTCTCGCGCATCCGCCGCGCGGGCTCGACGGCGGTCACCTCGAGGCCGGCTGCGAGGAGCGCGCGGGTGGTGTCGCCGTGCCCGGCCCCGATCTCGACGACGCGCGCCCCGGGGCCGACGGCGTCCAGGACCCGTCGGGCGGTGAGGCCCGAGGCGGGGCGCAGGCGCCGTGCCGTCGGGGCGTAGGGGCTCGCGGACCAGACCTCGTCGACGCTCATGGCGACACCGTATCTGAGAACGGTTCGCGATAGTAGGTCGTGGTGCCCGCCTCCCGTCCTGGTCCGAGCGCCGCGCCGACGCCGTCGGAGCCCGTCGGTACCATGGAGGCACCGAAGCCAGACCCCCAGGAGGGAACCGCATGCCCGAGCCGCTCAAGCTCATCGACCGCGTCCAGGCGATCAACTGGAACCGTCTCGTCGACGACAAGGACCTCGAGGTCTGGGACCGTCTCACCGGTAACTTCTGGCTCCCCGAGAAGGTGCCGCTGTCCAACGACGTCCAGTCCTGGGCCACCCTCAACGAGGCCGAGAAGACCATGACGACCCGCGTCTTCACGGGCCTCACCCTCCTCGACACCATCCAGGGCACCGTCGGCGCCGTCAGCCTCATCCCGGACGCCCGCACCCCTCACGAGGAGGCCGTGTACACCAACATCGCCTTCATGGAGTCGGTGCACGCCCGCTCCTACTCCTCGATCTTCTCCACGCTCATCTCGACGGCGGAGATCGACGAGGCCTTCCGCTGGTCCGAGGAGAACCAGAACCTCCAGAAGAAGGCCCAGATCGTCCTGGACTACTACCGCGGCGACGACCCGGAAAAGCGCAAGGTCGCCTCGACGATGCTGGAGTCCTTCCTCTTCTACTCCGGCTTCTACGCCCCGATGTACTGGTCGAGCCACGCCAAGCTGACCAACACCGCGGACCTCATCCGCCTCATCATCCGCGACGAGGCCGTCCACGGCTACTACATCGGCTACAAGTACCAGCTGGCCGTGCGCGAGTCCTCCGAGAAGCGCCAGCAGGAGCTCAAGGACTACACCTTCGACCTCCTCATGGAGCTCTACGACAACGAGGAGCAGTACACCGAGGACCTCTACGACGAGCTCGGCCTGACCGAGGACGTCAAGAAGTTCCTGCGCTACAACGCCAACAAGGCCCTCATGAACCTGGGCTACGAGGCGCTCTTCCCGGCCGACGCCGTCGACGTCAACCCGGCCATCCTCGCCTCGCTCTCCCCGAACGCGGACGAGAACCACGACTTCTTCTCCGGCTCCGGCTCGTCCTACGTCATGGGCACGGCCGAGGCCACCGAGGACGAGGACTGGGACTTCTGATCAGCTTGTTGGACAGCTCGCCTGTCCACAGATGAGGCGCTGACGCGCCGTCCGGTACGGATGGCGTCAGCGCCTCATGTGACGATGGACTTGCCTCCACGGCGCAACCCCCGCTCAACAGTCAGCTCTGCCGGGGAGCGCACCGAAAGGGGGTGGCTCTGGGTATGTCATCAACGAGCGGACGGCGTGACGCGCCGCGTGCGAAGGAGATGATGGGTAAGCAGAAGGCCCAGATCTGGCGGACTGCCTTGCAATGCGTTCCGCCGACGATCTGGGCCCTTGCTGCTCTGCTCAACGTCCTCGTCGGACACTGATCAACACCCGGAAGTCCGGGGAGTTGGGCGGTAGCCGCCGCTCGACTCCCCCTCATCGTCCCACATCCCGCGCTACCGGCCAAGGATGGAGCGGGCATGGTGCGGGGCGCCGGTCGGCCCGCACCGACGAGATGCGCGACGAGGTAGGAGAGCACGTGGGAGCCCAGGAGGCGCGTCGAACGGCGGACGCCGTCGCGGAGGTCGACTCCGTCGTGGACGCCGTCGCGCCGCTCGCCCCGGAGCTCCCCGACCCGCGACCCGCCGGCACCGCCGCCGACTCCGCCCTCGACGTCCCCGACCAGCGCACCCGCCCGCGTCCCGACGCCCGCCTGGAGTACCGCGACCCGACCACCAAGATGGTCGCCCCCGGCGCTCGCGCCTGGGACCTCGACGACGTCCTCGACGCCCTCTTCTTCGCCGTCGCCGCCGCGGCGACCTGCTGGTTCGCCGTCCTGCTCGTCGCCGGCGGCCTCCACCGCGACTGGGGCACCGGCCTCCGCCTCCTCCTCTTCTGGGCGGTCCTCGCCTACCTCGCCCTGCCGCGCCTCCACAGGTCCTCACCTGGCTCTACGTCCCCGACTACTTCATCGGCCGCACCCACACCGGCGACGGGCTCCTCGGCGACCCCG